>DUBZ01000086.1:82876-91022 GCA_012960035.1 Myxococcales bacterium
GCGGTACGCCGTGATCGAAACTGCGCATGCCACGAGCAATACGGTAAGGGCGTAGTAACGAACCTCTCATCGATGGAGCACGAGCAGCACGGAATAGGAAAGGGCGCCGAGATAGAGCGCTGCGAACAAGAGCTGCTGTTTTATTCCGTGCAAAGCCGAAAGGTCGGTCAACATCAAGATCATGAGACCTGCGCAGTCGGCGAGCGCGAAGGGCAGCCGCATCCTTCTGGTCTTCTCGTACAAGTCGTCACGGTCTCCAGCCCATGCGAAGCCACCGCGGCAAAGTCGTACTGCAACCACGTAGACCCGATGTACGCGTCCTACGCTTCCTGGGTGCCGACCGAATGATCGTGGTGCATCGGGTAGTGGACTTGGCCACTCAGCCCGAAGTCGCGAAGCGCCTCCATCAGGCGTTGGCGGCCTGGAGGGTCGAGTTCGACTTTGTGGCCGGAGACGTCGGAGACGCCGAAAGAACCAATAAAGCCGCGGATTCGAACAGCGTCTGCGCGCCCGGGGCTACAGCGAATGAACGCGAGTCGCCGTGGGCGTGCGGCCGGGTTTGAGAACCGGTGCGAGGCGCAACTGAAGGACGTTTCGGGGCGGGCGCCGCGCCCAACGTGGGGCTACCCTGCGAGCCGCGCACGAGCGGGGTCACAGCGCCGTGCATCAAACTGAGTCGAGTGAGCCGACAACGGGGCTCGATCTCATTACTCAAACCGAACGATCGAATGGATGAATTGCCAGACCCTCTGTTTAGGCGTGAACTTCGCGTCAAAAGAACGGACGGCTTTGGCGCACAAATGAAATTTTTCTGGATCTGACTTTGCGGCTGGTCTGCGTTGAACAACCCAACGCGCGACAGCACGCGAACGAAAAACAGATCCGCAGCGAATCGCCAAGAAAGGGAAGTCATGAGTTCGAGCAACAACGACGCAGCGGCAGCGACCCACGAAGAAGTTCAGGTTGCCAACGACGACGCCACCGGAGTGGTGCGCAGCACGCGCGTGACCGTGTCGCAGTCTCGCGTACGCAAAGCGTTTGACTCGACGTATCGACAGCTGAGCCGCACCGCGAACGTGAAGGGATTCCGCAAGGGCAAGGTGCCGCGCGGTGTTTTGGAAAAGCTCTACGGCGCTTCGATTCCCGAAGAAATTGAACGGATCCTGGTCCAGGAAACCCTTGAAGAGGCGATTGGCAAGTCGGGGTTGGAGCCAGTGGTGCAGCCCGAAGTCGAAGCCGGTAGCCCCGCGCCCGACGCCGCTTTTGAATACACCCTTCGCATCGAAGTGAAGCCCGAAATCGAACTGCCCGAACTCGACGGCTTGCCTGCGACTGCACCCAAGGTCGAACTCGATGCGGCAGAAGTCGATGCCGAACTCGAACGCATGCGCGAGAGCAATGCGCCGTGGGTTGAAGTTGCAGAAGATGTCAAAGTCGAAAACGGCCATACCGTAACTTTCGACTATAAGGGCAGCGTCGACGGCGAATTCTTTGAAGGAGGCACTGCTGAAGGGGTCGATCTCGAGATCGGTGCGGGACGCATGATCCCCGGTTTCGAAGAAGGCCTCGTGGGCGCCGCCGCCGGCGAAGACGTGACCCTCAAAGTGCAGTTCCCCGCCGACTATGGCGCAGAAAATCTCGCGGGTAAGGACGCCGAATTCGCGTGCACCGTGCACACCATTAAGGCCAAGGTTGTGCCGGAGCTCGACGATGAGTTCGCCAAAGATCTGGGGGACGATTTCGACACCCTAGATCAATTGCGAAGCAAGCTTGGCGACGACCAGATCCAGCGCAAAGAGCGAACGGCAACGACCGCCAAACAAAAGACGGTGATGGACTCACTGCTTGAGCGAACGGATTTTGATGTGCCGCCCGGGATCGTTGAACGACAGCTCAACAACCAACTGCAGCAGATGGCGCAGCAGTTCCAAGGGCAGCTCCCGCCGGATGTTCTTCAGCAGCAGCTCGGTCGCATGCGAGAAGAGGGGCGCGAAAGCGCTGAGCGCCGCGTGCGCGAATCTCTCGTACTCGAAGCTGTGATCAAGGCGCAGGCGCTTGAAGCAGGCGAAGAAGAAATCGAAGCGCGTTTCAACGAAATGGCAGAAGCCCAGGGAATGGACGTTAAGCAAGTGAAGGAAATGGCTGCGAGCCAAGGCTGGGGCGCGGCGATCGAGGCCGAGGTGCTGGACCAGAAGGCGCTTGATTTCCTAGTGTCCAAGGCTACGGTCGAAGAGGAGGTTGCAGCTGATCCGGCCGAATAACGAACTCCAATTGAGCTCCAACTAAAGGACGATTGGCCCGTTTGAACGTCGGCAAGATCGAAGGAACGGAAGTTCACACCTCCGCGTGAATTGCCGGTCATTATGGCAGTGCGACGGCAGCGCGGCGAAGGCCTGTGCAATTTTTAATCGATACTGAACGAACGCTCGATGCAAGGTCGGTTCCTCCAAAACCCCAGTAACTCCCCCCCAAATTGCAAGACTTACTTTCAGTGTGGGCTGAAGCTCCTAATGTGGGCTGAAGCGCGAAGTGTGCGCCGAAGTTCGTGTGCTCAGCATCACAGTTTGATGACGTGCGTATGACTGTCTGAGCCGCCTATACTTTGGCAAGCGATCGCTTCATAGGGCGTTGGGTCCGCGAGCGTGTTCGCGGCGTCAACTTACGAAGCCAATCAATGAACACAAACGACAAACCAAGAAGCCAACGAAAGAGACAACCAGACTTATGCCATTGATCCCCATGGTGATCGAGCAAAGCCCGCGCGGCGAGCGGTCCTTCGACATCTATTCCCGGCTCTTGCGAGACCGGATCATTTTCTTGGGCACCGAGGTGAACGACGACGTCGCGAATGTGATCGTGGCTCAACTGCTGTTCCTTGAGGCGGACGATCCGGAGAAGGACATTCATCTATATGTCAATTCACCCGGTGGCTCGGTCACGGCTGGACTCGCAATCTACGACACGATGCGGTTCGTTCGACCCGACGTGAACACCACGTGCATCGGGCAAGCCGCGTCGATGGGAGCCTGGCTCTTGGCAGCCGGGGCCGCGGGCAAACGGACGGCGCTGAGCAACGCGCGCGTGATGATCCACCAGCCGATGGGCGGGACCCGAGGCCAGGCGACTGACATCGATATTCAGGCGACCGAAATCTTGAAGCTGCGCGCGCGTATGAACGAGATTCTCGCGCACCATTCGGGCAAGACCGTTGACCAAATTTCGAAGGATACGGAACGAGACTTCTATCTCTCGGCGGAAGAAGCCCGCAAATATGGCATTGTGGACAAAGTCGTGAACGAACGGCCGTCGGCAGTCCAGGCAGCTGGCGGTTCGGGCGATAACGGTGGGAAGAACGGAAGTAACGGAAGCGGGGGTGGCGGCGCATCTCCCGGAAAGGGCGCGAGCAAATCCCGCAAGAAGAGCGGTACCCCGAAAAACGAGTCCTAGAGGCAAGGCGAGTTGGTAGAGCACGATAGAGAGCGAAATAGAAAGACGAGTAGCTAGGGCAGCCAGACGTCATTCAATCTACGGGGCGTGTATCACACACGTCGCCGGAACCAGGTTCGGCAAGGGAGCGATCATGAAGAAGCGGGACGACAAGGGAAACCTCTCGTGTTCCTTCTGCGGTAAAAGCCAGAAGGAAGTCAAAAAGCTGATCGCCGGCCCCACGGTGTACATCTGCGACGAATGCATTGAGCTTTGCAATGACATCATCGCCGAGGAATACGGGCAAGAGGAAGCGCCCGCACAAGCCACCCATCTCCCGAAACCACGAGAGATTAAAGAAGCGCTGGACGAGTACGTGATCGGCCAGGACGCCGCGAAGAAGATCCTCGCGGTTGCCGTGCACAATCACTACCGACGCATCGATGCCGAAACCGGCGTGGGTGAAGTTGAGCTGCAAAAGGCCAACGTGCTTTTGCTCGGCCCCACCGGTTCGGGCAAGACGCTCTTGGCGCAAACGCTTGCGCGCATTCTCGACGTGCCGTTTACGATCGCGGACGCGACCACACTCACCGAAGCCGGCTATGTCGGTGAAGACGTCGAAAACATTATCTTGAACTTGTTGCAGGCTGCGAACTACGACGTCGAACTTGCCCAGCGCGGCATCATCTATATTGACGAAATCGACAAGGTTGCTCGCAAGAGTGAGAACCCTTCTATTACCCGGGACGTTTCGGGTGAGGGCGTGCAGCAGGCGCTGCTCAAGATCATCGAAGGGACGATGGCGAGTGTTCCGCCGAAGGGGGGGCGAAAGCACCCTCAGCAGGAATTCTTGCAAATCGACACTTCCAACATTCTTTTTATCTGCGGCGGCGCCTTTGTTGGCCTCGAGAGCATCATCGAACGAAGAATTGGTGTGAAGGGTTTGGGGTTTGGCGCCGATATAAAACTAAAGGACGACCGAGATCCTGGGGAGATGTTGCTCGAAGCCCAAGCTGAAGATTTGCTGCGATTTGGATTGATTCCAGAATTCGTCGGTCGCCTGCCGGTGGTCGCGACTCTGGGAATGCTCGACGAGGAAGCCTTGATCCAGATCCTCACGCAGCCAAAGAACGCGTTGGTGAAGCAGTACCAGCGGCTCTTCGATTTTTCAGACGTTCAGCTTCGTTTTACAGAGGGTGCGCTCACTGCGATCGCGCACGAGGCACTCAGCAGGAAGTCGGGAGCACGTGGTTTGCGGGCCATTCTGGAACGCTCCATGTTGAACATTATGTACGAAACGCCTTCTCGAGATGACATCGCAGAATGCATCGTTAACGAGGAAGTGATCGAACGCGGTACAGAGCCATTGTTGGTGTTCAAGCAGGAAGCTGAATCGGCCTGATCAAGGTGAAGGGTGCGGAAACCTCGCACGCGAAATCGAGGCACCAGCGACAGTAGAAGTAGAGTGCGAAAAAAGGAAAGAAGCAGACTAGGGGGCGTGGGGTTCTATCATGGTGTTCTTTCGGGACGAAGACGAGAATGACGGCGAAATCAGTTCTGAAGCCGAAGGCAGCACTGCCTCGAGCAACGGGTCTATCCCGTTACTGCCACTGCGAGACATTGTCGTATTTCCGCATATGGTGGTTCCGCTCTTTGTGGGTCGCGCGAAATCGATCCAGGCTCTCGAAGACGCTGTGGAAGGTGGCCGAGAGCTGATGCTCGCCGCTCAGCGGCAGGCCGGTGACGAAGACCCGACCGAAGACGAAATCTACGACGTCGGGACCCTCGGCAAGATCATTCAATTGCTCCGTCTTCCAGATGGCACTGTGAAGGTTCTGGTCGAAGGCAAGAGTCGAGCGCGCATCGACGAATGCGTGAGCAGTGAACCGTACCTACGAGTCAAGATCACCGTGCTCGAAGAACCGACGGACGATCTCGCCGAGTCGGAAGCCCTCGTGCGGGGTGTGCACAGTACCTTCGAAGACTACGTCAAGCTGAATAAGAAGGTCCCACGTGAGTTGCTCAGCACCGTGGCCGCGATCAACGCGCCGGGCAAGCTCGCCGACACTGTTGTTGCGCACCTGAACCTGACCCTCGAAGAACGGCAGCAGCTGCTCGAAATCGTGAGCCCGAGTGATCGTCTCGAAGACGTCTATTCGCGCATGCAGGCCGAAATTGAAGTGCTCGAGGTGGAAAAGAAGATTCGCTCCCGCGTGAAGAAGCAGATGGAGCGCTCCCAAAAGGAGTACTACCTCAACGAGCAGATGCGGGCGATCCAGAACGAATTAGGCGACCGCGACGAGTTGAAGAGCGAACTCCAGGAACTCGAAGACCAACTCACGGCGAAGGACATGCCGGGCGAGGCACGGGAACGGTCCGACAAGGAGCTGAAGAAGCTCAAGATGATGCCGTCGATGAGTGCCGAGGCGACCGTCGTTCGCAACTACCTCGACTGGATGTTGGCGCTGCCCTGGAACGAATACAAAGAAGAAACCCAAGACCTCATCGAGTCTGAAGCGATCTTGAACGCCGACCACTACGGCCTCGACAAGCCGAAGGACCGCATCCTCGAATTCCTCGCGGTGCAGACTCTGGTCGACGTCATGAAGGGACCGATCCTTTGCCTCGCGGGTCCGCCCGGTGTTGGCAAGACGTCCCTTGGCAAGTCGATCGCTCGGGCCACGGGCCGCGACTTTGTGCGCGTGAGTCTGGGTGGCGTGCGCGACGAAGCGGAGATCCGCGGACACCGCCGGACCTACATCGGCGCACTTCCGGGCAAGATTCTCCAGAGCCTCAAGAAGGCCGGTTCAAGCAACCCCGTCTTCCTGCTCGACGAGATCGACAAAATGGCGATGGACTTCCGCGGCGATCCGTCGTCGGCGCTCCTCGAAGTGCTCGACCCGGAACAGAACCACACGTTCAACGACCACTACATGGACCTCGACTACGACTTGTCGAAGATCATGTTCGTGTGCACCGCGAACGTGCTGAGTGAGATCCCGCGGCCGTTGCTAGACCGCATGGAGATCATTCATATCCCCGGCTACATCGAAAGCGAAAAACTCGAGATCGCGAAGAAGCATCTCGTGGAAAAGGTGCTCCTGGCCAACGGCCTGACCGACAAACATATCGAGTTTGGCGATCAGGCCATTCTGGAAATCATCCGGCACTACACCCGCGAGTCGGGCGTGCGTAACCTGGAGCGGGAACTCGCTGCAGTGGCACGCAAGGTGGCTCGCGAAGTGGTGACCGCCGGTGCCGATGCGAAGCACACCAAGGTCACACCGAAGCTCGTCAAAAAGTTGCTCGGCGTCGAACGTTTCCGCTTCGGGATGGTCGAAAGCGAAGACCGCGTTGGCGTGACCACCGGCCTGGCCTACACGGAAACAGGCGGCGAACTGCTGCAGACCGAAGTGTCTGTGACCGCTGGCAGCGGCAAGTTGCAGATCACGGGTCATCTCGGCGATGTGATGCAGGAAAGCGCGAGCGCCGCGATGTCCTACGTGCGAAGTCGCGCCAAGCAGCTTGGTCTAGTGGCCGACTTCTATTCGAAGGTCGATCTCCACATTCATGTGCCCGAAGGGGGGACGCCCAAGGACGGACCGTCCGCTGGCATTACGCTCGCGACCAGCATCGCCTCGGCGCTCACCAAAGTACCGGTACGGTCCAACGTTGCGATGACGGGCGAGATTACGCTGCGGGGCAGGGTGCTGCCGATCGGCGGCCTCAAAGAAAAGATGATCGCAGCCCACCGCGGTGGTGTTGACACTGTCATCATTCCGAAAGACAACGAAAAAGACATCAAGGACTTGCCCGCCATCATCAAGAAGGCGATCACGATCGTCCCTGTGGAGCACGTCGACGAAGTTCTCGCTCGGGCTCTCGCGGTCCCAGATCCGGAAAACTTCTTGAGCGACGAAGTGCACGAAATCGACGACATCTACATTGTGCCGAGAGCTCCAAAGAGCACCGAGGTCGCGCATCCGGCCGGAGTCAATTAGGGTCCAGCGCGGAGCGGCGGCTCGGAAGGGCGGCGCGCGCCGAAGTGATCGATTCCACCCGCACCGGGCGCAAGGCGAAAGCCGCGCACCCAACCAAGGTGCGCCGTGGGCGTATAGCTCAGTTGGCTAGAGCATCTCGTTTACACCGAGAGGGTCCGCGGTTCGAGTCCGTGTACGCCCACCATTTTTCACTTTGAAGTCGGTCACTTGAAGATTTGAACCTCGTTTACGACTCGTTTACGAGCAGGGGGTACACGGTAAATTCATCGGCCCCGTTCATCGTCGATGAGTTGTTGCAGCCCAGTTGCTGCGCGTGCTCGCTTCTGATCATCTTCGACGATGTACTCGCGGGTCATCGATGCGTTCTTGTGAAATTACAGATCGAGCCGGATAGTTTCTGACATGATCGTGGCAGAAATTGACGGAGGGGATCTGAATGAACGAAGAGCAACGAGAGATCAGGCGCAAGAAGCGGGTAATCGAGTACGCGGAGTCCAACGGGAATGTGAATCGGGCATGCCGGCGCTTTGGGGTTGCTAGATCCACGTTCTATCTATGGAGAGAGCGCTACCGCAAGGACGGCGACCAAGGTCTAAAGAGCCGACGCGGGGGTCCACACAAGCATCCGAACAAGACCCCCGACGAAGTCGTCGAGAAGATCTTGCACCTTCGCCGGACCTACCACATGGGCCCGATACGCATTGTCTGGTACTTGGAGC
>DUBZ01000087.1 GCA_012960035.1 Myxococcales bacterium
GCCGGCGCGCACCGCGCCATCGACGTGATCGCGGGCGTCGCGATCGGGGTGGGAATGTCGATGGTCATCGCGAAACCGTTTGGCCGAGACGTAAACGTTGTCCCAATGTCGGTGAATGACGGCTTCGGTGCGCAGCTCGTTCTCTTCTACTGACGCGAGACAACGCGTCGCTTACTCGACGGCAGTGCCTTTTAGTCTATGGCGGTGCCCTTGAAGAAATCCGGACATCCGTTTTCCCAAAGCTTGCGTGGGTTGTCGTAGACAAACGCTCGGAAGTCGTCGGGTGTGAACAGATCCTTCTCAACGAGTTCCCACGCTTCGGCCAAGACCTCTCGCGTGTCGGGCACGTCCCAATGCCCCATGTCGGAACCAAATATCGCACTCAAACGTGCGGCTTGTGGGTTGAGCCTTGTGTTGAACGCGAGGGAATTCATGGGGTCGTCGGCTTCGCAGCCAAAGTAGAATTGCCGGGTGAAGATGTCGCGGATGTCCTCTGCACTCTTGACGCCACTGCGCGCGAACTCGTCTCGACTCTCTTCGGGTTCATCGGGGTCGGCCATATAGCGCAAGCTTTCATCGAGGCCGCCTTTGTGCGCGATGGCACTCTTGCTCCCGTACGTGTCGAACAGCTCGCCGATCAATTTTTGGTCGAGGTACTTCGGGTTGTAGTTTTCGACCGCTTCGCGGTTTCGTTTTTCGTAGTGGCCCAGGGCGTCGGAATAAAGCGTGCACCCCCAACCGACACCGCCCTCGAGGAAAGCGAAGTTGAGTTCGGGGAACCTGTGCGGGACCCCGTCCATGAATAAACTGCGGCATGTGGTTTCTCCAGCCGCCGCGAAATTTCCGATGTGGTTGAAGACATAGTTGGTCTGCGACGCGCCTCGATGCCAACCCATCGCACTCGAATGAAACGTCGGGTTGACCCCAAGTTCAGCGCACTTGGCCCAGACGGGGTCGTAGTCGTACGGACTGTCTCCACCGAAAGTGTCTACCCAACGCGCCGCCCGGGGAATATTTTCGCCGTCGAGGGGTCGATACACGAACCCTGCGAGCAGGACCGCCTTCAACTTTAAGGTCCGCACCGCGTGTTCGAGTTCTGCCACGGCTTCTGCGGGGGTATGCATCGGGATGATCGCAACAGGACAGAGTCGATCGCTGTAGTCCGCATAACTGGCGGCGTAAAATTCGTTGAACGCACGGGAAAGTGCCTGGCGCAGAGAGGCGTCCTCGATCATCGGCGCGGTTAAGCCCGCGGTGGGATAGACGACCGAATAGTCGATGCCTTGCTCGGGTAGACGTTCGTGTTGCAGCTTCGGCAGCATGGCGGTTGCGCGGTCGCGGCTGTTGCGGGCGGGAAAGCCCCACCAGGTCAGGCGAAACAAACCAAAATTACGGCGCTGCTCTGGAGTGAGGCTCCTGGCCGCTGCTTGGGATTTGAGGATGCCGTCGAAGTCGTCGACTGTGCTTTGTCCTGCAAGCGTCCGCAGGTGGTCTCGCACCAACGGCAGAAACTCGAGAACGTGTCCGTCCGAATCGATGACGGGGTGATCAATCTGATCGAGGACGCTTTGTGTGGCGGCGCTGGGGGCTTCGGGCACGGCGGGCTCCTGGGGATTTCATTCGGGGCATGTTCTGTAGGGCGCAATTGGGGGCCCGACTCGCAACGTTAGCAACGCCGTCCCGGCCACGCGCAAGTGTTGGGGCGTGTCAGAGGCCGGCGCTGGCGTTACGCTCGGCGTGTTGGGACACCGTTAGGCAGAGCTGCACCGAGGAGATCACAAATTGGACGAAAAACAGATGCTCGACCTCGCCACACGCCACGCACAGTACGAAGCGGAACAGAAGATCGGCCCCTTGATGGAGACCCTCGTCCCGGAACCTGAGTACGGCTTCTATCCTGCGAAGCTTCGCATGCACGGGGGCGACTTGTGTAAACGCTACTACGAGCAGTTCTTCACCGACTTCATGTCGAAGGTTCGCGGCCACAAGCTTTTGAACGAGTGGGTGAGCCATGATTCTGTTGCCCAGGAATACGACATCACGCTTCGAGTTGACGGTGAGCTGGAGACCCATCGCGTGCTCGGCATCTTGTTTGCGGAGGGGGACCGGCTCGGCGGCGAACGCATTTACGCGAGCGAGCGAGCCACTAGGTTGATGGCAGGCTGCGTGTTCGACGAGTTTAAACCACTGTAGCTTCGAGGTGGCTTGTTCGAGTTCTTCGACGACGCGCGTAGGGTCGGCGCGGATCGCGTTGAAACCGGCACGTTTCGAAGCCAGGGTTCCGCCCGCGATCGAAAGCGCAGTCTTGAGTTCGTTGATTTCGCAGCCGCGTGCTCGGGTTTGCTTCTGTGTTGCGACAGGGGTGCTGCGCAGCGCGTCGGCGTCGGCTCTTCCTTACGTAATTCCCAGCTTAGGCCTGTGATCGCCCCGGGATCCGCAAGTGCGGAGAAGCCAGCCGGCACATCGACGGCGGCTGCCGTGGGTTCTGAGAGGTTGGATCGATCGGACTGGCTGATCGCGGTCTTCACGCGTGGATGCAAGAGCGAAGTCGCCGTGTCCCACGTCGGTTGCAATGGATTTATGATTGCGGGATCGGCAGGAGTTGGAAGGTGCTTTAGGAAACGGGGGCATACCGGGGGGAGGTTGCTGGGGAACGACTTGTTTATGAGGGGGTGGTGAATGAATTGTGGTTTGCGGGAAGCCGCCGTTTATTGGGCCACGCGCATACTGGAACACGGCTGCTTGAACGGCGTGGTGATTCGTGGGGCGCTTTGGCTCATGGAGCGTCGCGACGGACGAAGAATGGTTAGGTGGACTGGGTGGCTTTTTCGATTCTTTCTAGAGCTTCGGCCAGGATTCGTTTGGAGGTGGCGAAGTTTAGGCGGGTGAATTGGTTGAAGTCTGCGCCGAAGGTGCGGCCCTCGTTGAGGGCGAGGCGCTGGGTTTCGAGGATGTGGGATGCTGGGCTGCCTGAGAGATTGGCTTCGGTGCAGTCGAGCCAGGCCAGGTAGGTGGCTTCGCATTTGTGGTGTTTGATGTTTGGGAGTCGTTCTGCCACGAAGTCTGCGACGATGTTGCGGTTGGTTTCGAGGTACGCGCGCACTTCGTCGAGCCAGGGTTGCGACTGTTGCCACGCAGCTTGGGTCGCATAGATGCCGAGCAGGCCCACGCCGCCGCGGATGTGTCGGGGGATGCTGTGATAGGCCTGCTGTAGGCGCTTGCTTCCAAAGTGCGCGATCGCGCAGCGGAGCCCCGGGATGTTGAATGCTTTAGTCGCCGACGTGATGGTGAGGGTCCGTTCGGCGATCTCGGGTGAGAGCGTTGCGATCGGGATGTGCTTACGACCGTCGAAAGTCAGGTCTGCGTGAACTTCGTCGGAAACGATAACGAGATCATGTTCGCACGCGATGGCACCGAGTTCGGTGAGTTCTGCTTCGGTGAAAACTCGTGCGGTAGGGTTGTGGGGATTGCAGAGCAAGATCATCCGAGTGCGATCGTCGATCGATGCGCGCAGGGCGTCGAAATCGATCCGCCAACCTTCGTCCGTATTGAGTAAGCGGTTCTCAACCAAGCGTCGCTTGGTGTCTTTGACGGCGTTTAGAAATGGCGGGTAGATCGGAGTCTGGACGATGATTCCGTCACCCGGCTCGGTCAGCACTTCGATCGAAACGTAGAGGCCCTGGACGACGTCGGTGATGACGTCGGCCATGCGCGAATCGGTCTTCCATCCGTAGCGGTTTTCCATGCGTTCAGAGAACACGTCCGGGAGTCCGGTCGCGCGCAAGCCGATCGGGTAGCCAAGGTCGTCGCCGTCGAGGGCGGTCGAAAGGATCTTGCGAATCGGGCTCGCGAGTGGGAAGTCCATTTCCGCAACCCACGCCGGCAAGACATCGGCGGGGTAGGTGTTCCACTTCTCGCTGACGCGCTTCCTCAGATCCTCGATCTCAATGTCGTCGAGATGAAGTTCGTTGGATTCGGTGTCGTTGTTGGTGCTGTTGCTTGAATCGCTCACAATCACTCCGGCGCTTGAAGGGCATGGGGTTGTTCGATTGGCAGTGTAGCGGGCCCGATTGTGCTGCAAGTGGATGGGTGCGCGCAGCATTACCGCGACGCGAGCTCGACCCCGCGTCTAGACCTCGAAGAAGTCTCGGAGGTGCGCAGCAATGTCGTCCCGTGCGACGCGAAAGCGGATGAGGGCTTCGTCTTCGGGACCGTCAAAGCCGGCGGGGTCCGGGATCGGCCAATGAAACTTTTCGACGTGCTCGGGGAAGACCGGGCAAACCTCTTCCGCACATAAGGTGATGACCTTGCCGATGCGATCGCTTGGAATCTCGTCAGTGCTTTTCGAATCGTGCCTGGAGATGTCGATTCCGATCTCCGCCATTGCGACAACCGCGAGGGGGTTCAGTTTGCCGGGCTCGGAGCCGGCGCTATGGACGCTGACGCCGCTGGGCACGAGGGTCCGCGCGATCCCTTCGGCGAGCTGGCTGCGGGCAGAATTCGCGACGCACAGGAAGAGCACGTCGCTTCGGTTGGCATTGGATTCGGTCAAATGGGGGCTCCCTCGGGATCGCGCGGCACCCTACGTCGCGTAGGTTGGAACGTCAATCTTCAGCATGTCCTACACATTGCCGTACGCGAGCTAGACCCCGAACGCGTGGACTGCTTCTATATCGTTGCGCGGGGTCGTCGCATACAACGGGCCGCAACGGAGGGACCATGAATTTCGCTCGCTCGAGTCAAAGCCTGCTTGTGCTGGCGTCTCTTCTCATCCTTCCACTGGCATGTGACGAGGACAAGTTCTTCGACAGCCAGATCTCGGGGCAAACTCAGCCCGCGGCTGTTCGTGAAGACAAGTCGGAACGGCAGCGCGCCGTGGTTGATGCGCTGTTCTCTTCCGACGTCGATACCAAACAGATCTTGTTCGGCGACTTGCACGTCCACAGTTCGTATTCATGGGACGGTTTCTTGTTCACGCTGCCCATGGTGGGGGGCGAAGGCGCGCATCCTCCCGCGGACGTATGCGACTTTGCACGTTACTGCTCAAACCTCGACTTCTATGCGCTGACCGACCACGCCGAAACGTTGCTTCCAGAAAATTGGGCCGCGTCCAAAGAAAGTGTGCGGGAGTGCAACGCGCGGGCGGGCGATCTCGACAACCCAGACCTTGTCGCGTACATGGGCTTCGAATGGAGTCAGGCTGGGCTCACACCCCAAACGCATTGGGGACACCGCAACGTGATCTTCCCCTCAACGGGTGACGACCAGCTCCCCGCACGTCCCATTGGCGCGGGCCCCAAGCCCGAATTGTTTTCGGGGTTGCGGGATGCGATCCACTCGGCGCGTTTGATTCAACCCAGCGGTTGGGGGCGCTATAGCGCTTACTCCGATTTTCTTGGCGAAGTGATTGGCTGGGAACCCTGCGAAGCAGGGGTCGACTCCCGCGAGCTGCCCGTGACTTGTCAAGAATTTGCCGCCGACCCCATGACGCTTCACGAAAAACTCGACCAGTGGGGCTTTGACGTTCTCGAGATTCCACACGGGATGGCTTGGGGGACGTACACGCCTGCGGGCAGCGATATTTCGAAGCACCTCGACCCGGCGCAATTCGATCCCGATAAGCAGACCCTTATCGAAGTGATGTCGGGCCACGGCAATTCAGAACAATATCGATCATTTCGCGAATTCGAGCTCGCCGAAGACGGCAGCCGCATATGCCCCGCGCCCACCGAGGGATATCTCGCATGTTGTTGGCAGGCGGGCGAGATCATGGGCACACGTTGCGGGGACTTGTCTTCCGAAGAATGCGAAGACCGCATCACGAAGGCCAGGCAATACGCCGTCGATACGGATGTCCGGCCGAACCGAGTCTTCCCCGACGCCGCGCCGGAAGAATGGCTCGACTGCGGGCAGTGTCGCGACTGTCTAAAGCCTTCGTTCGGCTATCGACCTCGAGAGACCGCGCAATACGCCATGGCGCTCGCCAAGCCGACCGCAGACCCTGACGCAAAACTTCGCTTTCGCTACGGCTTTATTGGTTCGAGCGATGGTCACACGGGCCGCCCGGGTACCGGGTACAAACAACTCGAGCGGGGCATGATGACCGACGCCGTCGGGCGTCCGGACGCGCGTTTGGAAGATCTCGGCGAACTCGCGAACCGGATGGACGATCCACAAATGCCATTCCAGCCCGCGCGCGGAGCCATCGGAGTGCAGGGCACCGACAATCGTGTGCAGAGCTTCTTGTACCCAGGGGGGCTGGCAGCGGTGCATTCAAAGGACCGAAGCCGCGAATCGATATGGCAGGCGATGAAGCGTCGCGAGGTCTACGGCACGACGGGGCCTCGCATGTTGCTCTGGTTTGATCTCTTGAACGGCGGGCCCGAACCCCTGCCCATGGGCAGCGAACTTCAGATGAAGGAAAATCCACGCTTCCAAGTCCGCGCCGCCGGTTCGTTCAAACAAAAACCGGGCTGTCCCGACTGGGCGCGAGAAGGACTTCCCGCGGATCGACTCACACGGTTGTGCCGCGATGAATGTTACAACCCGTCGGACGATCGCCGCGCGATCAGCGCCATTGAAGTGGTGCGGATTCGCCCGCAACAAACGGTGGACGAAAGTGTCGACTTGTTGATCGAAGACCCGTGGATGCGACACGAGTGCGAACCCAACCCCAACGGTTGTGTTTACGAATTCGAAGACGCCGAATTTATTGAAGCTGGCCGCGACGTCTTGTACTACGCGAGAGCGATCGAAGAAGCTTCGATGGCATTGAACGGGACCCCGCTGTTTACCGAGTTCGACGAAGCGGGAAACGCCGTAAATGTTACGTTGTGCCGTGGCGATTTTGGGCAGGACGGCTGCCCCGCACCCGTGCAAGAGAACGCGTGGTCGTCGCCCATCTTTGTGGACCAGTTGACGGAAGTGGCGGAGCAATAGAACAGGTTATGTCTGAACCGGAAGGGCGGGTTCGCCCGGTAGGAATCATTGCGAACCCGATGTCGGGCAAAGATGTACGCCGCCTGGCAGCGCGTGCGAGTCGGGTCACGTCCGAGAACAAGCGCGACCTTGTTTCGAGAGCCGTCATTGGCTGCGCCGCGACTGGAGTCGACCGGATCTTGCTTGTGCGCGAACCGATGCGCATCGCGCAGTCTGCAGTCGAAGGCATGCGGATCGAGGCATCGATTGAATTTCTAGATATCGGGGCAAAGCTTGACGCGAGTGATACCCAGCGCGCGGCATTGATGATGCGTGAGCAAGGCTGCGGCGCGGTCATTGTTCTCGGCGGCGACGGGACGAGTCGCGCCATCGCTCAAGTTTGGCCCGACGCGCCCCTCATGCCGATTTCGACCGGGACCAACAACGTTTTTCCGATGATGGTCGAAGCCACCTTGGCCGGTGCCGCAGCGGGGCTCGTTGCGACCGGTGGCCTGACCCTCGAAGAAGTGTCGCAACCCGCGAAGGTCGTTCACCTCGAACGGCCGAGTGGTGAGCAGACCCTTGCGGTAATCGACGCAGTTCGACTCGAAGGCGACAAAGTCGGCAACATGATGCCGGTGGATCCGGAATTGATTCGCGAAGTGGTCTTGGCCCGAGCCGAAGCTGCGTCTGTTGGGATGTCGCCGATTGGCGGCTTGCTCGAACCGTGTGGCGCCGACGATGACTTCGGCGTCTTGGTCCGCTGTGTCCCGCACTCCGAAGGCGGCCAAACCCTACGCGTTCCAATTTCCCCTGGTTTATTTCAAACCGTGCACATTGGTGAAGTACGAAAAATTGCCCTCGGCGAAAAACTTACGATCAAGGGCCCGGGCGTATTGGCGTTTGATGGCGATCGCGAATTCACGCTGGAAGCCGACGAAACCATCGATGTCAGCGTGCGCCGAGATGGGCCCCGGGTCATCGAACCTGGCAAAGCCATGACGTTGGCGGCGCAACGCGGCTTGCTTTCGGGGCGCGGACACTGGCACGATCCACGCATCCAAGGAGGCGTCGACTGCTGTTGAGCGTCTCGTCCATCTGTGACGAATGCCCGATGGCAGCGAACTACAAAGAATCGACGCGCAGACTGCAGAGTTGGCCTTCGGGTAGATCGACGGTAAACAACACGTCGGGCCCAGTGAAATCGATGCCGGGTTCGCCGGGGCGCACGCCAATCTGAGACGGTCCGTGCAAGCCGGTGACCGTGTTGAACGGTTCAGTGACGCTCTGGAATGACGCGAGCGCGAAGCAGCTTTCGGGGAGCGGGATGCGGTCGCAGCAAGTGCGGTCGTTCCCCATGGCTTCACAGCCTGTCACGGGGTCGAGCAGGCTCACGGTCGTAAGCGTGCCGTCGCAGCGTTCGAGTACATAGGCGGAGTCGCCGGCTTCGTTGATTGCCGAAAACGTCCACCCATCACATAGGAAAGGGTGGGGGCCATTTTCGCGGTTGGGGATCTCGAAGGGGGTGTCCGCTTCGAAGATCCGCGCGTCGGGATGGCCCGGTTGGGTACCGTCGAGACGCACGACCTCGGTTTCGTTGTATAGGTCTTCGTTTTCGAATACCCGAAGGTCGATCGCGTACAGCAGCGGAAAGGTCCAGGAACCAATCAGGCCGACGCGTTTGTCGGGGTCGACCGACACACCATCGAAGCTCAGGCCGGCGCGCCCCATCGGAATCGTTGCAACCAGCGTGCGCGATTGCGCATCGATCACGTCGATGAACGAGTCCGTGATGATGTTCTCTCTTCCGACGAGGGGAACCAACGCGCCACTGTTCGTAACCAGAATGAGGTCGCGCCCGGCAAGGGTGCGATACGCCGTGACTCCAGTGGGATTGAAACCGGTCGTGTAGATCACCGGTGTCTCGGTGTTGGGTTGGATCTGGTTTGGCGCCGTGTCGTCATCGTAGTCGTAGACCAAGACGGTGCCCGGGTAGTAGCTGCCGATGAAGTTGTTGGGCAAATCGAGGTTCGAGGTTGCGACGAACAAGTGTCCCGCACCGAGTGCCATCCCGGCGGTGAACGCCGTCATGAAACTCGGCGCGTCTTCGATGCGGTCGCAGCAGGGGTGTTGGCCGATGCTTCCGCCGACCGACGTTTCGTCGGCAACGTTCGTCTCGTCCGTGATGTAGATGCAGGCTTTGGTGGTGATCGCCGTGCGTTCGTCTTCGTCTTCTGGCAAGTACGGATAGTCATTGCCGTGATACGAACCGCTTGGGGTGTCAGGTGGGTTCGTCACCGAAAACGCAACGAGCTCGCCATCAGGAGACGCAAAGAACATGACCTGTTCGAAGCCGCTACTCGCGACGAATGCCAGCGACTCGCCCACTCCGATGGGCGCGCCCATCGAAACGATCTCTTCTTCTTCGTCGTCATCGCACAGACGTTGATCTTCGTCGGTCTCTCCGTCGCCGTCGCTATCGACTGGGATCGACTGGATTTCGTCCCGGGCAAGCAGTTGCGGACGGTTTCGATCAACGTCGAAGAACAACACGCCGGGCGGAGAGTCTTGAACCGCAACGACATGTCCTTCGTTACCGGGAAGCCAGTCGAAGCCAGGGGGGAAAAGTCCGACGATGGGTGCGCAGTTTTTCTCGTCAACTTTCGCGACTCGGCGCGTGGGTGCCTTGCCGCCGGACCCATCGCCGCCACCGCATTTGTTTCCCAGCATCGCGACGCAAGAGATGAGTAGAACCGTTGTAAGAGTCCGCTTTACCATTGGGCCTCCAATCCGAAGCGCAGGCTGCGGCCTGGCTGTGGAAACGACAGGCTGTCGCGGATCGCGACATTGCCGACGTTGTCGATCGCGACGTTTAGCCACAGTCGTCGCAAGTGAAGATCGGCGCCGAGTTTGCCGGCAACTTGGCACAGTTCGAGCGCGACTGAGGTGTTCCAGGAAGTTCGAGAGGGTACGGTGTAACTCCCTCCATTTGAAACGGTAAATGACCCGATGCGCTGAAACTCAACGACGCCTTTTACGAGATGGGGTGGCCCCACTTCGAGGCGAACGTGTGTTTCCCGATTCGGTCTTCCCGGGAGCCTCACCGAGTCCGGTTCGGAAACGGCGCGAAGCTCGGTGTGGTTCGCGATCAGAGTTGCAAACGAACCCACGTCAAAGCTCGCGCGGAGTTCAACGCCTTCGATCTTGGCGTCGTCCGTGTTGATTGGACGAATCTTCAGAGGGCTCACCAAGACCCAGATGATCGAGTTCTCAACGTCGGATCGAAATACCGACGCGCCAATCAGGGCGTTGGTGATGGCGAAACGCGAAGGCAGTTTGAGTTCGACGCCAATGTCATAATTGAGTGCGCGTTCAGGATCGAGGTCCGGGTTGCCACTCGCGAAGCCTCGGTCCGGTAGAAAGAGATCGTAGAAGGTTGGATTTCGAAACGATTGATCGACATTGCCCTTAATGGCGATCCAGGACGCGGGTTCGAGTACGAGTCCAATATTCGGGAGAAGGCGGCTTCCTGTATCGTCAGTCCAATCGAAACGAACTCCCGGCGCGATGGTGAGTAGATCGCCGAAGAGAAGAACTTGGTCGCGCAACGAAACGCTTGCGCCCAAGCGATCGTGTGAGGACGCTCCGCTTGGATCTAAACGATCGCGCTCAAGGCGGACCTCGCCGGTGATGCGATGAATCGTGTCGCCCAGAGTCTGAATCGTTTCGGGTCGTAGTGCGAGTGCGGTCGACGTGTCGTCGAATTTGTCGCGAATTGCGGTTGCACCGAGGGTGGGCTTCGGGTCTTCGAACTTTGACCGCTCGAGACGATGAGACAGCGACGCGGTTGCGGTGACCTCGCCGTCTAGAAACGCGATGTCCTCCCAGCGCACTTGAGAGACGCTCGTGAGAACGCGTTGTTCGGCAAAGCGTTGCTGGCCCGCCGTGGGACTGACGACTTCGCGGTCGAGTCCCGACTCACCGTGCAACGAATGCATAATGCTTTGCTGGGCGAATACATATCCCGCGTGGTCTAAATCCATCCCAATGTTGATGTGGCCATTGTGGCGTTCGAGTTCGTTGTTGATGCGTGTCGCGCTCTTCGTAGAGGGACGCAAGATCACGCCGCCCGGAAACTCTGTTTCGACCCGCGTGAATTCAAAGTCGCCGTCCGTGATAAAGCCGTGGTATCCGAAGCCGATGTCGATGATCTCGCCCGGTTGGGTTCGTGCGATCGAGGTTTCGACGGTCCCGAATGACGCTGCCTGTGCGCTCAAAACGGTGGAGGGATAGTCGGGCCGACGCGTTCAACAACGTCAACATAAATGGAATCGAAAAACATAGCTTTAGGATCAATTTACGTACAATTCAGCCACCCCCCCCATCGCACCACTCCCCGCTCCCCACGCCCCCCCGCCTCGTGAAACCTCCACGGCTTCGAGTTGAGAGAGCGGAATGCTAGAGAGATCAACCGAACCTCCGCGCCCGCTGTTCATCTTGACGCCGTCGAGCAGGACGACCACCTGTGTCGAAGTCGAGCCGCGAATTGAAACTTCGGCGAGACTTCCCGCTCCGCCGAATCTGCGTATCTGCACCCCCAGCGCTTGGCCCAAGAGATCTTCGAGACGCTTCTGCTCACCGGCATAGCGCTCAAGGTCGATCTCAGTCGAGAACGCACTTGCGTCGGTCTTTGGGATTGGAGGCGTCGTGTCTGTGACGCGAATGACTTCGATGTTTTGCTCGTCGATATCCACGGCGACATCAATGTCTTCATTCGCCCACGTGACCGAAGCGAGGGGCAGCATCAGGCCGAATGAAAAGACACCGGGCAGGGCGTTACGAAAAAGCATGCGCTCGATGCGCATCACCGGGTCACTACTGGTGGCCAGAGTGATTGGGCCTGCGATTTCGCTCGCGCCGGCGCGTCAGCACCGCGAGCATCGCGCTACCCGCAAGCATGCCAATCGCCGCTCCGGGTTCGGGAACATTGATCGCTCCGACGGCGTCGATGTCGAACCCACCGGTCAGGAACGGAGTCGTGAAGGGGTCGTAGATCGGGTTCGACATGGCGTCGAAAGTCGATCCATTGCCAACGACGTCGATCACGCGCACATAAAGAATGGCGTCCAAGTCGACGTCACCGCTGATCACAAGGGGGTGATGGGTGAGATCGAAGAGATCAAACTCGGTCCCGATCCCGTGTTCGCGGTTGCCCGCGAGGTTCGCGTAGTCGTCGGGGTCGGCTTCTTCGAAGCTTGCGACGGTCGTCGTGCGTGTTGTCAGCGTGGGGAAGCGCGCGAAGAAAATGCCATCACTCGAAACTTCGACAAAGCCGAGTTCCATGAAGAGCAAGGAGGGGGAGCCTGAAGATATTCCGTTTTCGAAGACCGCAAAGTCAAAGTCGGGCCCATCGTAGATCGTGTCTGTGAACTTGACGGTGACCGAACCCCCGTCGCCTAGAGAAACAGCGTCGGTCGCCACGCCCGATGCGACCCCGGGGATGTCGAGCGAACTGCCGTGGTTGACGTTGCCCAGAACGGGCATGTCGATATTGACGAGTCCACGCACCAGTTCGGTGACTTCGTCCGACCACAGATTGATTTCAGCGATCGTACAGCCGGGGGCAGTGCAGTTGGCTGCGGCTGTGCTTGGGGTGCCGAATTGCAGTGCGGTGCTTAGGCACAAGAGTGCGCCGACACCCAGGCGGGTGCATTTCGTTTCGGTCATGTCTCGGTTTCCTTCCCATCTCGCGTCGTCCCGGACGCTGGGTTGCGTTCAAGAGCCGCGTCGAAGCGACGCCGCCGTTTGATCGCCAGCGTTGCGAAGACATTGCAAGCTCGACGTCTCTTGGGAACTTGAGGAGATGAAGGGGAAGAGTCGAAACGTCGAGTGTCACGCTGCACATTGATCGAATGCATCGTGTTGCGCGATTGCGCATTGGCCCGACGGCCCGCCCTACACTCCTGCTCCGAAGAGTCGTAAAGCCTGTTCGCACGGTTTCCCGTGCGTTGCTTCACAAAAGGGCCGGTCTTCTGGCTTCCGGATCATCCGACGACGCAGGCCTTCCCAGCATTGCGGCCAGTGGCACAGATCTGCGCTTCGTCCCCAGTTACAGCGACGGGCTCGCGCCGGAATTGCACCGGCTTCCCGCAGCCCCCTGACACCGTCTCGTCTCCGCCAACATGTGTGAGCATGTTGATTGAGTTCGACGCCTGCCCTGGAACCGCCCCTCAAGACTCTCGCCTCTTGGGGTCACCCTCTTGCTTTTGATCGCGGGTCAATGTGACGCACCGGTGCGGGGTGCGCAACTGTGTTGGCAAATTGGGCTCACTTGAAAAGAAGCCCGCACCTTGACTTCCGCGGTCCACTCTTGCCCAAACGCTCCTTGCCTGGTTCGTGGGCCCTCGGTGCTGGCTCAGGGGCCGACGCGTTCCTGGAGCCAGGGGATGATGTGGTCCATCACCTCTTTGACGTCGGGGGCTTCTTTGGCGCCGAATTCGGGTTCGAAGTAGTGGCGGGCTTCGGGGAAGTTTAAGAAGCTGCGGTCTTTGGCGCCGACGGCTTCGAAGATCGGTGTGGCGTCGGTGTTGGGGTAGATCTCTCGGTCGCGGCCCGCATTGATGACGAGGGTGGGGCAGTGCACGCCGGGAAGTGTCGAGAGCAAGTTGGCATTTGACGAGAGCCCGGACCACGTGGACAACCAGGCTTCGGGGGAACAGAGGCGACCGAAGCCCATGATTTGTTGGTTCATGAGGTCGGGGCGATCGCTTAAGAGCGAACCGTATTCCCGAGTCGATGGGTCGAGGTGATTGTCGACATAGTTTAGGTTCGCCATGGTGCGGTAG
This sequence comes from Myxococcales bacterium, assembly GCA_012960035.1. Classification (GTDB taxonomy): domain Bacteria; phylum Myxococcota_A; class UBA9160; order UBA9160; family UBA4427; genus DUBZ01. The sequence continues at coordinate 13,764 of DUBZ01000087.1, forward strand.
ATCGTCATCACGGGTTGGCGTGCTTCGCGGCGCAGGATGTCGTGCTGGCGATCGGCATCTAGTGCTTGAAAGTCTGGGTCGCTCTTGAGTTCGGTTGCCCGGTTGTTTTGAGCGATGAGCCCGTGTGCCGTTTCGTCGAGTCGGCGGACGCGTTCCAATTGAGCGGTGCGGTAGCGCGTGACAAAGTCGGGCGCGAACGTGCTCCATTCGGGGGCGGGCTTGAAGCCGTTGGCTTCGCGGTACATGTCGAGGCCGGGATCGGTTCTGTCCGGATCGTTTTCGTCGACGACCGCAGGGTCGATGCATTCATTCATCACCATGCCCTGGCCTTTGTGGGCAGAAATGAGGACGAGCGCGTCTGCGGGGATCATGTCGACCCGGCCAAGTGCCGTGGGCGCGCCGCCGGGCGTAACTTGGATGCGGCTCTCTTTTGCGAGGCTTGCCTGGCATTGGTAAAACGCGTCGAGCGAACCTCCACCCGAGTTGCCAATCAGCACAACGTACTCGGCGCCGTGTTCTTCTTTCAAAACGCGAACGCACGCGCCGACGTCGAGGATGATGTCCTCGTGGACTGTGGTGGTGTCGTTGTTTGGGTTGCGGCTATTGGCGGCGAGGCATCCGATGCCGGCTTCGAGGAGTCTTGGGATCGTGTAGTGCCGGCTGAAGTCGACGCGTGGATGCATCAACACCGCGGCGACGCGGGGGCGTGGGTTGCCCTCCGGAGTCCAGTAGAGACCCCCAAGTTGTCGTAGATCCGCCGAATGAAAACTCAGGGATCTGACCTGCGCGTTTTCGGGCTCTTGCTTGAAGAAGAACGGGGCGCCCAACCAGTACGTCTTCGAAACGAGGGTCACCGGGCTTACGAGGCCTTCGTGCGTTCGAGTCGCGTGTGAAGCGGGGCGACCTTGGCTTTGTGATTGGTGATCTTGGGGGGCGGCGAGTTTTCGACGTTGTCACTAAAGACTGCAGCCTTGGCGATGCGCTTGTCTTCCTCGGTGAACTCCCGTGTGGTCAAACAAAACTCAGTCAGTGTTCCGTTTGGGTCCATCGTGTAAAGCGAAATGCACCAGCCGTGATCGATTTCGAGCACGTTGTAGCCCGCGTTGAGCCAGCGGTCTCTACGCACCACAAGGTCTTCTTTGTCGGGCGTGAAAAATGCAATGTGGTTTACCCAAGGCGGCATTCCCATATCCAACGAGAGCGCGGTCTTGTAGTCCTTTCCGATCGTGTCGTCGTGGAGTTCCCAGAAAGCCATCATCTCGCCGTTGCCCGTGTCGTAGAAAAAGTGCTTGGCCCAGCCGCCCTCGGGCGTGGGGGCAATTTCGACTTTGACCAGCTCGAAGCCAGTGGCTTCACCGTAAAAAGCGTCGATTGCGGGCATGTCTTTTGTGGCAACGGCGATGTGGTGGAAAGGCATGTTGGGTGGTCCTCCTTGGGTCGTTGAAGCTAGCGCCTTGGGGCGCGTGGGAGAAGCTCGCGATTTAAGCGACCATGAAGCGACCAAGGCGCGTGGTCCATGACGGCCTGGGTTCGCAGGGCCCACGTCACCACCCCCTCGCGCCTTGTGACCGGCAAACGGAGACCCAACTGTGCAGATTCAAAACCATGTGCGATTCAAGAAGCGCATCCCCTGCGAGTTTCAGGACGAGAGCGGCCGCCACATTGGGATGGCGCTGAACGTTTTCCAGAGCGGGTTTCTCGTGCGCTCGCGAACCACGCCGCAGATGGGCCCGGCTCAATATTGCATCCGGTTTCGCGGTACGGTGGGTTCATCAAATTCATCGAAGTCGCTTCCTCACAAAGCCAGACGCAAGGCTTTCCCCAAGAGCAGAAATAAACAGAAGGAGAACACCGCATGAGCAAGATCACCGTAGGGATCGTATTGTTTACCGACGCCGAAGAGCTTGACTGGGCAGGGCCTTACGAAGTGTTCACCATGGCCGCGTTGGGCCAAGACATCGAAGTCGTGACGATTGCCGAAAAGAAAGAACTGGTCCGCGGCGCCAAAGGGCTTCGCGTCATGCCCGACCATTCCTTCGAAGACGCACCGGCGCTTGACGTCGTACTCGTGCCGGGTGGGCAGGGCAGTCGCGTTGAAATGGAAAACACCGCCATGCTCGAATGGCTGCAAGGCGTCGCGCCGAGCTGCACGTGGGTGACCAGCGTGTGCACGGGGGCTGCGATATTGGTGAAAGCTGGGCTCGCGAAGGGCTGCAAGGTGACAACCCACTGGGGATACATCGATCAACTTCGCGAGCTCGCTGGCGACTGCGTGGTGCTTGAAAAGACACGTTATGTGCGAGACGGGCGACTCGTGACCGCCGCCGGTGTCTCAGCGGGAATCGACATGTCACTCTGGCTGGTGGGCCAGATGTTCAGCCCCGACCACGCACGCAATACCCAGCGCATGATGGAATATGACCCGGCGCCACCGTATGCCGCGGAGGTATAAGTGGGGTGGGTTGAAATGTTCGGCCACGGATCCGGGCTGCGAAGTCGCTGTGTAGTTTCGAAACGCTAGTTCCTGAACCGGACTCCTCCCGACTGCAGCACGACCTTTAGACGTCGACCGGAAGCAGCCGTCCGCTCTCGCCCTTGTCCCCGATCCCACGGGAGCCGGTGCTTTAGCACGATGCCCAGGGGCTTGATCGTGGCGCTCCCGAAGAGGGTTTGCTTCTGACGCAACTTGGTCCGCGTCGCAGCGCGGAGCCGGGCCGATGCGACATCGGCACGCCAGGGGAGACTGCAGGAACGCCACCTATGACAGGGCCACGGTGGGGGGCTACGCCAGCCTATTGAATGCCGCGTGACCGCCGACGTCGAAGCAGGGCGGCAAGGCTCAAGAGCGCGGTGACTTGCAGCAGGCCGCGGCTCGGCTCGGGGATCGTGATCGTGATCGTGCCGCGGTCCGGCTCGGGGATTGTGATCGTGTCGAGCAAGGCGAAACCGGCCGGAAACTTCGTGTCGGGGTTGTAGTGCGTTGTGGCATCGACGAGGATACATCCGGCCTGGAAGTTTCGTGCTCGAGAGAAGTCTGCGCCGCGAAGGTCTGCGCCTCGGAGGTCGACCCGGCTCCCGCCCAATGGAAGGGTGCAGACATCGCCATCGGTCACGCCCCCCAATGCAAACTCGGTCTCGATGAAGGATGCGTTGCGGAAGTCTGCGCCGCGTAGGTCGGTTTGACTTAGATCGGCGAAGTCGAGCTTCGTGTCCATGAATTCCTTGCCCGAGATGTCGCTGCCGGTGAAGTCAGCCTGGCTGAGGTCGTGGTTGTTGATATCGGCAAAGAGGCTGGACAGGGCGTGGTCGAAATTGAGGCCGCGCATGTTGCCTGCGATGAGGCTCGCACCGTTGAAGTTGACGCATCGAACGTCGCGCCTTCCATCGATGCCTGGCTGAAGTTTGCGGTCGAAAGGTCGACGCCGATGAACACCGCGTTGTCGAAGACTGAAGTTGTTCCACACTCGGTCGACGAAGCGTCGACGTTGTTGAAGGTGCCTTCGATGATTGCGCTCTCGGCATTCACGCCGCGGAGCGTCGTGTCGTCGAAGTTTGTGCAGACTGCATTGCCATTGGCGTCGTTGGTGCATCCGCTGTTGATCTCGGCCAGGATTGACTCACTGAAGTCAACCATGTGGAGGTTGGCGCCCGTAAAGTTGGCACGCCGCATGTTTCGCTTGGTAAGCGATGTGGTTGAAAAGTCGGCCAGTGTGAAATTGACCAGCTGGAAGTCGATCATGGCCCCGGCACTGCCCTCCTGCTCCGGGTCGCCGAAGTCGATCAACTTGACGTCGAGTCCTTCGAAGTTCGATCCGAAGAGGCTCGAATTCTGGCCCCTAATAGTGAGGCAGTTTTCCGGTGCCGGGTCGACGGTTTCGCAGATGTTCCCGATGTCATCGAAGTCGACGTTGACCAGATTGACGTTAGTGAAGGTTGCTCCAACGAGGTTTGAACCACGGAAGTTGAAGCGATTAGAACCCGGGTTCAAGGTCAAGAAGCTCAACGGCGCATTGGCGTCGCTCGACCCGAACATGGCATTTTGGAAGTTCGCGCAGCCATCTTCGCCCGGGATGATGCTGCTGTCGCAAATGCGCAGAGCGGTTGAAATGATGGCGTCAGTCAAGTCCATCTCGCTGAAATTGAAGCCCGCGATTGCGCTGCCGGTGAAGTCGACGCCACTCAAGTCTTTGCCCGCGACCCCCTGAAAGAACTCGGCAGCGGGATAACCGTCCACGGATTCATTGAAGAGCATATTGGTGAATTCGATGTTTTTGAGGCTTGCTTCTGTGAGCATCGCGTTGTTGAGTCTCATGCACGTTTTGATCGGGTTATCTTCGGGTTGACACGGGTCCAGATCGGAAGTGTTCTCCGGCTGCGCATCACAAATCCCTTTGAGATTGTCCAAGATCGCATCAGTCAGGTTTACATAGTCAAAGTCCGTGCCGGCTAGATGGGCGCCAGTCAGGTCGACGTGGGACAAGTCGATGGGCGTGGTGACGTTCGAAAAGTTGGCGTATGAAAGGTTCAAGTTCCGAAGATTTTCGTAGGTATTGCCAGCTTCGTCTTTGACGGTGTCGACATCCTGGAAGACCTTGACCAGAGACTTATCGCTAAAGTCGACGTTGCTGAAGTTGATCCCGTCGACTTGGGCGCCTTCGAATGAAAAGCCGGTTCCGCCGATGGTGGTGCGGATAAAGGCGGCTCCACGCAAATCGGCAGGGTTCGCAGAG
>DUBZ01000088.1:0-1244 GCA_012960035.1 Myxococcales bacterium
GCCTCTTGCCCGCAAGGCCTGTTAGTCCGAGGCTGACTAGGGGATAGGCCATTCAAGCTGTCTTCCGGCACAACGTCCGGGCATGGGCGTTATGTTAAATCCCTAGAGGGAGCCCCGTGGTGGGCGTCCTTCGGATTGCGTGCGGTCGGCTACCGCGCAGCCGCCTCGAAATATGAAGAGGGTCGAGGATAGGAAAAGAAGCTGCGCTTTCTGGTCCACCGATCGCGATCACAGACCGGCGCCAATAATTGTGGAGCGGCTATCAAGCCATCCCAAGCGCATAGACGGTGAGAGGATTGGCGCGTCCACGGACAACCATACTGGGATGCTCCACAAAATCGGTCGCGTGGTGCGCCGCTCGTTCCCAGGTCAGCTCGTCGATCACAACGTCGACGTTCAGTTCTCGGGTCGAGGCCTCCAGGCGCGCGGCGAGATTCGTCGTATTTCCAATCGCGCTCCAAATAAACCGGTCTGCAGCGCGGATGTTTCCAACGAATGCGTCGCCGGTCGCAATGCCGACCCCGACTCGCATGTCGCCGCTCTCTCCACCCGGGCCGGCGAGAAGCGGAACCTTGGCGGCCATCTCGCGAGCTGCCGCCAAGGCTGCAGCTTCCTTGTTCGCGAGAGAGTCGGGCGCTCCGAATACCGCCATCATTCCGTCACCGTTAAATTCGACGACCGTTCCACCGTGATTTCGAACGCTCCTCGAAACGGCCCCCGTATAGCGATTGATTGCACCAAATATCTGCTCCGCCTCACGTGACTCAGAAAGCGAGGTGTAGCCGCGTAGATCAACAAAGAGCACTGATACTTCACGCGTCGTCGCTTGGAGTTCGTTGCCACCGTCGATGACCTCAGCAATCGCGTCGGGGACGTAGCGGCGAAGTGATTCGTTGAGCTTGCGCATCTTTTTGCCGAGAGTCGCTTCGTCGAACCGCGCAAGCGTCTGCGAGATTGTGTGTGCGAGAGAGGAAAGGAGTGCAACGTCTGTAGGTGTGTATACGTCCCCAGAGCCTTTCGCCCCGAGACAGAGTATCAGCGCCAATTCTGACTCGAGGGCGATCGGAACGATCACGCGCGCGCCAAGTGTCTCCAGTACGGCACGGTCGAACGGGTCTAGATGACTGTGGGAATTGGGATCCGTCCGCTCGTCCAGACACATAGGCTGACTTCGGGCGCGCAGCGTTGCGACCAGCGGCGTGTGTGAATCAAACCCGGGCGGAACGGCGCTTCCGCCAGCAAAC
>DUBZ01000088.1:1314-3069 GCA_012960035.1 Myxococcales bacterium
TCACGAGCGTCATGAGTCCCTCGCCGGTGAGTCGCGATAGTTCAGCTGGACTGGAGCAACTCGACAACTCCCCCAGCAACGTTCCAATGCCACGGTCGAATTCATATCGTTCATGAAAGAAGACGCGCTCGATCGGTGAGCGCAAAACATTCTGTAGGGGGATCGCGAGAACCGCAATCAGCGCGGAAACTGCGACCTGTCCGGTCGTTGAATCGAGCCCGAGTGTGCCCGCCGTTGCCAATGCGACCCGAGGAGCAAGGATGAGTGCCCCCGCAATCACACCAATGGCCAGCAGATTGAAAGAAATTGTTGCGCTGATAACCCGGTCGATGTCGAAAAGATTTGCGCGGGCAATCGCCATGTAGAAAGCGATTGGAATCATCACGAACGACACCTGCGAGAGCACCGCGTAGCCCATGTCCCCACCAGCCAGTGCAACCCAACCAAAGGTCAGCGCCGGCGGAATAATGGACGCGTACGCTCCGTAGACAACCCACTTCATTTGCCGGCGCTCGAGAGGTTGTGCATTCCGGTATGTCGAGGCGAACTGCAAGACGATAAAGAGCAAGAAACAGACGTACACGAGCGGGAAGATCTGCACACCCACCCGCATCGAGACTGGGAACCCAACGATCATCGAAAAGGACGTGAGCCCCAAGAATCCCGAAGCCCAAACCGCCGCATGCATCCAGCGCTTGTTAATCGGTCGCCCATTCGGAAACACGCACAAAAACCGGAAGATCAGAGGAGGGGCGAGCGAGTAAAGAAAAGCGTGCGACCCGAGGGACAGCCAGGTTTTCCAAGGTGATCCCCCGAAGAGCGAGACTAGGGCGAATGCAAGTGCCAGCGACGCGTGAAAGAAGGCGCGGGTCGCGACGCTACTTGGCGAACTCAAGATCAGCAAAACGCCAACAACCAGAAAGGACGGCGCAAGCAATAGAACCACGGGGGCGAGGCGCCGCAACCGTACTACCGGACTGGTTGTGTTCGCGCGGGTTCCGGCACGCTCGTATTCGATGGCGACGAGACCAGCACCGCCCGCGGCTTCCACGAAACGTACGAAGAAGGTCAGCGAGTCCACGCCCGCCAGATCCCAGGGTCCGAGTCGAATGAGTCGGTCGCCGACCTGCAATTGCGAGTCGTCAAAATCAGCAAAGGGCGCGATGATCTCGAGAGTCGGGTAGACGCCTTCAGGAGAGCTGACCGCGATGCCGAGCGGCGGATACCCGGTGTTGTCCAGATAGGACTGGACAACTAGCGAGAACAAGACGATCCAAAGCGGGCCTCCGACCACGAGCAGCACCCGATCGATCGGGCGTAGCCGTGCAAGAATTCCTTTCCCACGATTTTCGAATTGGCGGGTCATGGCTGATGCAGAGATTATAGGACGGGTTTTTCGGGATGGTTGCGAGGGTCGTATAGCGCCCTTGAGTCCGTCCGAGACGCAGCACGCTGCCCCTAGGTTCCGCGTCATTGGCATCTCATCGTTTCTCAACAGGTTTGCGAGGGGCTATGAAACTGAGGGTGAATTGCGATCGAGAAGGGAGCAACTCTTCTTTCTCGTACCCGGAACAGGGCCCTTGGGGTCTACTTGTCAGAACACCTAGTATCGGCGGTGCAGAAAACGCAGCTTGTTTTGCCTATCCACGACGGCGAATCAGGGTCTGTTCGCAACCATCCAAGGCCGACGGCACGCTGCGCTCCCTATGTGGCAGCGCAGGGCACTGCGCTCGGCCGAGCGGGTCGCGTGTTCAT
>DUBZ01000089.1 GCA_012960035.1 Myxococcales bacterium
CGAATGTTGTTGACGGACAAGGCTTCGCAACGCTCGCAGGGAATTCAAAAGTCATTCGAATCGACCTCGTAATAGTAGATTCCAATCATGGCGCGGTGGCGATCGCCGTCATCCGCTTCACCCCGAACGTCTCGATCGTGGCGGGACATATCGGTGTCGAGTTCTTCGAGGAGGCGCTGACCCTTGCGGGCAAGCAGCGCTTGAAGCCTGGGCAGGTAGTCGGCGGGTAGATTGTCGTAGGCGACTTTGCGCTGGAAGTAGGGTGCCTCGTTCTTCGCGTCGAGGTTGTGTTCTACGGCGGCGATGAGGTCCGCGACGTCCGTGCCGAGAATGTCGAGCTTGGCCATCTCGTCTGCCTGTGGGATATAAGATCGTTGCACGAGTCTGAAACGACCATTCTTCATTTTGCTGACCGCTCCGACGCGAATGAGTTCGTCGAGCACAGCTCGAGGCGTCATGTCGCCGCTGTGGTCTGTGACGAGCGAGGAAAAGCTCGGTTGTGCTTTCCCGGCGGATGCGTTTTCGAATGGGAGTGAGGCGGGTCGCCCGCGGCCATCTTGATACTTCCGATCGCCGACCCATGCAGAGACGACACGGGCGGCTCGATTGACTTTGCGGCGAGGCTCGTCCCTTGCCGATGGGTCGTCGCCCTGCATCAGCCGACTGGCTTCCTTTCGCGTCAGTCCGGTGAGGACGGCGACTCGCGAAATCGTGAGCTTTCTGCCCGGGACCCTGAATTCGCTCTCGGCGGATTCGACGTAGGCGCGCTTCGCAAGCTCGGAAAATTGACCAAAAGCGATTCCGTGGTTCAGCATCAGCCGTACGAGCGGGCGCAGGAGCGTGATGATGGCCGCCTCCAGGACACTTTCAGTCTTTTTGCGCACTTCCGGGCTCCGATTAGTTCGTATCGAAATATTGGTTCATGAACACTATTGGGATTATTATCCCACAATTCCTCGTGAATGCTATTGCGAGTCGCCGGCAACTTCGTCCTTTGCCCGGGCGCGGAGCCACGATTGCCGCGAAGTTGCAGGTCCGGCGCCAGCGAAATGCCGCTCTTGCCACTCCGTGTGGTCCGCTTAGCCGGTTGACATCTTGACTACTCCTTGGCTTTCGACTTCGTCCCTTTGATCGGCGTATTGACTGAGATGAGAAGATCGACGCCGCCGAGAACGGCGTGCGCACCGCTCTCGGTACCAGGCCGGATCTCTTCGATGACTCCTTCAATACTGGTCTCTCTTTTGGCCGCCGGCTGGCGTTCTACACTGTCAGCGACCAAGTGTTTTTGTGCGTTCCATTCTCCCTCGACTTTGACGTAGTCCCCCAGTTGGAGACGTTCGATTCGACGAAGATCTCGTCGACTAATATCGTCGCCGGTCGGCACGATCCAGATCGATTCGAGTCGGAACGCAAGCGTTTCGCTGTGAAGTCCAGTAATTCGACCGCTGAACTCGAAATCGTCATCATCCGATTCTCTAATTCGAAGCTTCTCGACGTGCATCGTCGTCTCTTTGGGAGCGAAGACGCCCTTGGCCTTGATCCGAGTTCCAACTTCGAGATCGGTCAGATCCTCGCCGAGCGCTGTTCCCGCGATCGCGGTCAAGATCCAGGCTGTTAAAAGATTCCGAACCATTGGCGGCTCCTCAGAAGTTGAAATTCACTTTGAATATTCCGAGCCCAGCAAATTCGCCCTCGCGCGGACCAAAGGCGCTTCCGGCTCGCAAAACCGACCCGACCAACTCGATCTCGATGTGTTCCCATTCTTCGAGGCCGACGATCAAGTCGATTTCATGCCCGAGATCGGGATTGGATCCGTCGACGCTCGCCTTCAGGCGGCTCTCGCCAAGGGTGGCCGCCGCTTCGTCTTGGCTGTAGTAGTGGTAGACCAATTCGATGGAGCTCGACTCGAACAGATCCACTCCAAGCGCGGCGGTCAGTACGTGAAGGTTCGACAGCTCCGGCCGAAAGAGCTCACCGTAATATCTGAAGCGGTCGACGCCCCCCCACCGGGCATTATTGTCCTGGAGCCCGGTCTGGCGGAACGTGCCGTCGCTTCCGCTCGTGGGCGAGTCATCGCCAGACCCGTATGCGTATCCGAGTGTGACGCGCGGAAAAGGTATATCTCGCGGATCCCACGTGACGCCTAGGTCAAGGCCTACACCGAGGATGTCATCAAATCGCGTTCGCCCATCGACTTGGCTGAAGCCGGGCCGCGCTGTGATGTCATCGAAAGAGAGGACCGTCTCCTTGCCCGCAACGAAGGCGAGGTCAGCCCAATATTTGAAAACGCCTACCGGGCGATGTTTGTATCGCCCGCGTGCGCGGATTCCGAGCCAAGTCAAAACGGCGTCGCGTTTGTCCTCCCGATCAATCTTGACGATGTCCCCCGGTTGCTCGGTACGGGAACGATCGTTTCGATGGACAAAGAATACGTCGATCTGATTTCGGTCGCGCCAATGCCAGGTTCCTTGTCCCAACAGGAATAGGACCTTCTCGATCTCTGGGTCAATCCGGTTGGAGAGCAAGTCGGTGGGACCGAACTCATGCGTGATGGCGAACTGCGTTTCGAAGTCATCGAACTCGTAGAAGAAGCGAATGCCATCGAGATCTTCATCCCACCACCACTCGCGCTTCTCATTGAAATCCTGGCGCCCGATTTGGATCGAGAGCCCCGATTCGAGAATGTCGGCGAAGTGAAGCCAGGTCTCTCCTCGTCGCAGCGTCGTCTCTTGATCCTTCGGCCCGTCTTGCTGATAGTGCTCCGCGTCGTACAAGAATTTCAGCTCCGCGAAGGCAGAGACATTCGGAGTCAAGGCGTAGAAGAGTTCCAGCTCGGCCCCAGGCCGCAGGCGGAATGAGTCGGAGTCTCTCGTTGGATCGATTCGCGGATTGTCCCGATAGCGACCACGGATTCCGATCTCGCCACCAATCGTGAGCGGGCGGCCGAACACATCGAACTGAAGTTGGCCTTCGGGCCGTCGCTCGCCAGCGCGTTCCGTGAGTACCCGGCGCCTT
>DUBZ01000090.1 GCA_012960035.1 Myxococcales bacterium
TCGATGCGAACATTGATCGCGGCGTGGATATGAATAACGCCCGCATCGAAGGCCAGCCGTGCTTCATCAACGCTCGAGAAGCGCGAGTTTTCGCCGTGTACACCCGGACGTAGCCGAGTCATGTAGTAACAGCCGAGCACGATATCCTGCGTTGGGCCAATGATCGGGCGACCCGTCGCAGGACTCAGGATGTTGTTCGTCGACATCATGAGCACGCGTGATTCGATCTGCGCTTCGACACTCAGCGGCACGTGAACTGCCATCTGATCGCCGTCGAAGTCAGCGTTGAACGCGGCACAAACCAGCGGGTGAAGCTGGATCGCCTTGCCGTCAATCAACAGTGGCTCGAATGCCTGCATGCCGAGGCGATGCAAGGTAGGTGCGCGGTTGAGCAGAATGGGGTGCTCACGAATCACATCGGCCAGGATGTCCCAGACCTCTTCGCGCTCCTGCTCGACCATCTTGCGCGCTGCCTTGATCGTCGTGACAAAACCCTGCTGCTCAAGCTTGGAGTAGATGAAAGGCTTGAAGAGCTCGAGCGCCATCCGGTTCGGCAGCCCGCACTGATGCAAGCGAAGCTCGGGTCCCACAACGATCACACTACGCCCCGAGTAATCGACGCGCTTACCGAGCAAGTTCTGGCGGAAGCGGCCGGTCTTGCCCTTGAGCATGTCGGACAAGCTCTTGAGCGGTCGCTTGCTCGGCCCCGTAATCACACGCCCACGTCGACCGTTGTCGAAGAGTGCGTCTACAGCTTCCTGCAGCATGCGCTTTTCGTTACGGATAATGACGTCGGGAGCATTGAGTTCCTGCAAGCGCTTCAGGCGGTTGTTGCGGTTGATGACCCGGCGGTACAAGTCGTTCAGGTCACTCGTCGCGAAGCGACCACCGTCCAACGGAACCAGCGGGCGCAGATCAGGCGGAATCACCGGGACGATCTCAAGCACCATGTACTCGGGCTTGTTGATCGATTCGCGGAAGGCTTCCAGCACCTTCAGGCGCTTCGCCAACTTCTTGCGCTTGGCTTCACTCGTCGCTTCGCGCAATTCAACGCGGAGCTCCTGGCAGAGCTTCTGGATGTCGAGCCGACCGAGCAGCGTTCGCACGGCTTCGGCGCCGATGCCGAACTCGAACGCGTTACGGCCATACTGCTCTTTGCACTCGGCGAGGCGCTCGTCGGTAAGAAGCTCCCCCTGAAGCAGTTCGGTGTCTCCGGGATCGAGGACAACGTGGGCTTCGAAGTAAAGAACCTTTTCGATGTCGCGCAGCGTGATCTCGAGGATGTTGCCGATACGCGAGGGCAACGACTTCAAGAACCAAATGTGCGCAACCGGCGACGCCAGGGTGATGTGCCCCATGCGCTCGCGGCGAACCTTCGACTGAATCACTTCGACGCCGCACTTTTCGCAGACAACGCCACGATGCTTCATGCGCTTGTACTTGCCGCAGTTGCATTCATAATCCTTGACCGGACCAAAGATCTTTGCGCAGAACAAGCCGTCACGTTCGGGCTTGAATGTTCTGTAGTTGATGGTCTCAGGCTTCTTCACTTCGCCGAAGGACCATTCCTGGATCTTCTCCGGGGCTGCAAGCGAAATACGCAGCGCGTTGAATGCGAGAGGATCTTTGGGCTTTTCGAAAAGATTATAGAGATCGCGCAATGTCGTTCTCCCTTCTACAGGTGACGTACGGCTTCACTTAAGTTCGTCGGCTCCGGGCTTTCGCCCGGAGCCTGTATTTACGGCGCGCTTCGCTGCACTGAATTGCAGCGCGATACGCGCTTCCTAGTTTTGCTCTTCGATGAGTTCGATGTTCAAGGTCAGAGCCTGCAGCTCCTTCACCAAAACGTTGAAGCTCTCGGGCAAGCCCGGCTCGAGCACGTTTTCGCCCTTGACGATGGATTCGTAGATCCGCGTACGTCCGAGGACGTCGTCGGACTTCACCGTCAAGAATTCCTGCAGCGTGCACGCCGCGCCGTAAGCCTCCATGGCCCAAACTTCCATCTCGCCGAGGCGCTGTCCACCGAACTGCGCTTTGCCGCCGAGAGGCTGCTGGGTCACAAGACTGTATGGCCCGATGCTCCGAGCGTGGATCTTGTCATCCGCCAAGTGATGGAGCTTGAGCATGTAGATGATCCCGACGGTCACGTCTTCGTCGAAGGGTTCACCTGTACGACCATCGAACAGCACTGTCTGGCCGCTGCGCGGCAAGCCTGCACGTTCGAGTTCATCCTTCACCTGCTCTTCGTTCGCGCCATCGAACACTGCGGTGGCCGTATGAATGCCGGTGCCCACGTTCTTCGCCAACGACTGCAGCGTTTCGTGAGAAGCGTCGTCGAGCAACACTCCCAACTTGTCATCGCTGTAGATTCGTTTGAGCTCCGTGCGGAGGTTTTCCGGGTCCATTTTGTCTTCTACCATCTTGCGGACGGCATGGCCAAGGCCCTGCGCTGCCCAACCGAGATGGGTCTCGAAGACCTGACCAATGTTCATGCGAGAAGGCACGCCGAGCGGGTTCAGCACGATGTCGACCGGCGTACCGTCGGAGAGATACGGCATGTCCTGCTCGGGGAGAATCCGCGAGATGACACCCTTATTTCCGTGACGGCCGGCCATCTTGTCACCGACGCTGAGCTTACGCTTAATGGCGACGTAGATCTTCACCATCTTAAACACGCCCGGAGGCAGTTCGTCGCCCTTCTTGATTCGCGCGATCTTCTCATCGAACACGGCACGGATGACCGAGGCCTGCCCTTCGACGTTCTCGAAGACCCGTTCGATCTGTTCCTGTGCTCTCGAGTCGTCCACCTGGATTTCTCGCCAGCGACGTTCCGGGATCTCGTTCAGGATCTGATCTGTGACTTCGTCGCCACTGCCAAGCCAATCCACGCCTCGACGTTCGTCTGAGACACGGGTCGCACTTCGCTTGCCACCCATGAGCTCACGAATCTTCGCGAAGGCACTGGTGCGGATGATGCGGATCTCGTCTTCCTGATCCTTACGCAGCGCGTCGATGTCCTGCTCTTCGAGCACACGAGCGCGTTCGTCCTTTTCAACGCCACGTCGCTGGAACACCTGAGCGCCGATCACCGTACCCGTGACGCCCGGCGGCACGCGCAGCGAGGTATCGCGAACGTCGCCAGCCTTTTCACCGAAGATCGCGCGCAACAGGCGCTCTTCCGGGGACAGCTGGGTTTCGCCCTTCGGCGTGATCTTGCCGACCATGATGTCGTCTTGCTTGACTTCGGCACCAATGCGAACGATGCCCGCTTCGTCGAGGTCGCCAAGTGCTTCCTCACCGACGTTCGGGATATCTCGCGTGATGTCTTCTTTACCGAGCTTCGTATCACGGGCGATGCACTCGAACTCTTCGATGTGAATCGAGGTGAAGTAATCATCCTTCACGACGCGTTCCGAAATCAGGATCGAGTCCTCGAAGTTATAACCACCCCACGGCATGAAGGCGACGCGCACGTTCACGCCAAGCGCCATCTCACCACGGTCCGTTGCCGGGCCGTCTGCGATCACCTGACCCGCCTGCACACGATCACCGGCGCGCACGATCGGGCGCTGATTGATGCAGGTGTTCTGGTTCGAGCGCTGGTACTTGATCAAGCTAATGATGTCGACGTTCGAGCCGGTGCCGTCGTCTTCGTCGGGTTTGAGGACGATCCGTCCCGCATCGACCGATTCGACCGTGGCGCTGCGCTTGGCAACAACCGTCACGCCCGAGTCGCGGGCCACAACGGCTTCCATCCCAGTACCGACGAGCGGCGCCTGGGTTCGGAGCAACGGAACCGCCTGACGCATCATATTTGATCCCATGAGTGCGCGGTTGGCGTCATCGTTTTCGAGGAACGGAATCAAGGACGCTGCCACCGACACCATCTGATTGGGCGACACATCCATGAGGTCGACATCGTCGCGGTGGATGATCTGGAACTCACCCTCTTTCCGCGCCGAAATGCTCTCGTTTACGAATGAGCCATCCTCAGCAACTTCCGCATTGGTCTGTGCGATTGCGGAACGTTCTTCGTCGAGCGCCGTAAAGAAATCGACTTTGTCCGTGAGCTTGCCCTCGGACACCTTGCGATAAGGCGTTTCAATGAAGCCCATGTCGTTGACGCGAGCAAAGGTCGAAAGCGATGCGATCAGACCAATGTTCGGGCCTTCCGGCGTTTCAATCGGACAAATGCGCCCATAGTGACTCGGGTGCACATCGCGCACTTCAAAGCCCGCGCGTTCGCGGGTTAGACCCCCTGGGCCAAGCGCCGAAAGACGTCGCTTATGGGTCACCGACGAAAGCGGATTCGTCTGATCCATGAACTGCGACAACTGGCTCGAGCCGAAGAACTCCTTGATGACAGCAGATACGGGCTTGCTGTTAATCAAGTCGTGGGGCATGAGGGTTTCGATTTCCTGAAGCGACATGCGCTCCTTGATCGCGCGCTCCATGCGAACCAGGCCGATGCGATACTGGTTCTGAAGCAGCTCACCCACCACGCGAACACGGCGATTACCAAGGTGATCGATATCGTCGACCTTCTTGGAAACGTCGATGCCGTTCTTCAGGTCAACTAGATATTTGACTGCCGAGAGAATGTCTTCCCGTCGCAAGGTGGGCAGCTCGCCCAACGCGATGGAGTCTTCAACGCCGGTGCGGCCGGTGGGGAAGAACGGAACGCTCTCGTTGCCGTCAAACTCAAGCTTGTGGTTCACCTTGAGGCGTCCAACCTGAGAAAGGTCGTAGCGCTCGGGGTTGAAGAACAAGTTGTTGAACAAGTTCGTAGCGGTTTCCGACGTCGGCGGATCGCCGGGTCGCAGGCGGCGGTAAATCTCGATCGTCGCTTCGTCCTGGTTTTCGGTCGAGTCCACGAGCAGGGTGTCGCGGATCGCCGTACCCGTGGTAATCGGATCCAGATACAGAAGCGGGAACTCGTTGATCCCACGCGCCTTTAGGTCATCAAAGTGGGCCTGGGTCATTTCCTCGTTGCATTCGAGGATCACTTCGCCTGTGTTTTCGTCAACGATATCTATCGGGACAACGCGCTTGACCGCGTCTTCTCGAATGACGTCTTCCGGGGCGACCTGAATCCAATCCATCCCGGCCTCACCCATCCGGCGAACAGCGGCTGCGGTGAATTTCTTGTCCTTCTTGACGAGGACCTTGCCGCCGGGAGCCTTGACTTCCTTCGTGCAGCGCTGGCCGACGAGGAGTTCAGGCGCGGACTTCTTGAATACCTTGCGACCGTCGATCTTGATCTCTTCGGCGATATAAAATAAGTCCAGGATCTCTTCCGGCGTGTAGCCAAGCGCCTTCAGGAGAACCGTCACGTGAATCTTGCGACGGCGATCGATGCGCGCGAAGAGCAGATCCTTGTGATCGAATTCAAGGTCGAGCCAGGAACCGCGGTACGGAATGATGCGGCAAGAATAGATCTTCTTGCCCGCAGCACTGACCGTGGTCGACAGGGATGAATCGTAGAAAATACCGGGCGAGCGATGCAGCTGAGACACGATGACGCGCTCGGTTCCGTTGATCACGAAGGTGCCGTTGTCGGTCATGATCGGAATCTCTCCGAAGTAGACCTCCTGCTCCTTCACGTCGCGGATCGTCTGCGAGCCCCCGCCGTCTTCCCACGCGATCAAGCGAATGGTCACCTTGAAGGGGGCCGCGTAGGTCATGCCGCGTTGCAGACATTCCTGAACGTCATACTTGGGTTGCTCAAGCGTGTATCCAACGAACTCAAGTGAAGCCGTGTCGTTGAAGTCCCTAATCGGGAATACCGAATTAAAGACATCCTGCAGGCCTAAGTTCTCGCGCTTCTCCATCTCGACGTCGAGCTGCAGGAAACGCTCGAACGACTTTTTCTGAATCTCGAGGAGATTCGGAATCCGGACCATCGCCGGGTTGCGCGCGAAATTTTTTCGGACTCGAGGTGCGAACTCGCAGAGATTATATTCATCCACGGCTTAGATCTGCCCTCCCACTCACCACGGCAACACGCTTGCGCGTGTGCGGCGGTAAAATTGAATCTTGCCCACGCCCACTCCACACCTCTCCATAGAGGTGCGACCAGGTGAAGACATCGGGGTGAAGCGCCCGCCGAACTTGCGGCGGGCATTCACCAGTAAAGGCGTCTCTACTTAACGTCGCACTGGCCGCCGGCTTCCTCGATCTTCTTCTTGATTTCTTCAGCCTCGTCCTTCTCGATTCCTTCTTTCAGTGCCTTCGGGGCACCTTCCACGAGTTCCTTGGCTTCCTTGAGGCCCAAGCCGGTGATGGCTCGAACTTCCTTGATCACCTGGATCTTCTTGTCACCGAACGAGATCAGGACCGCGTCGAACTCGGTCTTGTCTACTGCGGCTTCGCCACCGGCAGCGGCTCCGCCACCACCACCACCAGCAACTGCAACTGCAGCGGCGGCGCTAACGCCCCACTTCTCTTCGAGCATGGTTGCGAGCTCTGCTGCTTCCATGACGGTCAAGCTTGAGAGCGATTCTGCGATTTCATTGAGGTCGGCCATTGCGTTCAACCCTTTCTTGGTATTGAGAGTGGTGTGCGTTAATGCGGAACCGGCAATGCGCCGCTTCCTCCCACCCTTGGTTCTCAGTTCAAAACACTTCGGAAACTTTTGTGCTTGGAGCCATTTGGGATCGAATGGTTCTCGATCGTTCGCTCGCTGCTCGAAGGTTCCTTCCGGATCGCACCCTGCTATCCGGCAATCTTTGCGGCAACTGCCACACGTTCACGCGCTGGCCTACGCACTATCTAAAAAACGAGGCCAGCCGCGCGCTTTACTCTCCCAGCGACTTCGCCCGTGCGTCGACAAGACGCGCGACCTGACCACCGGGTTCTTTGAGCAGGCGCACCAGTTTGGTGGCCGGCGCCTGAATCAAGCCCACGATCTTCCCTCGCAGTTCGAGCAGCGAAGGCAGTGTTGCGAGCTTGCCAACTTCCTTTACGTCGAGCACCTGGCCGTCGAGGTAGCCGCCCTTCACTTCGAAGTTGTCGAGTTCCTTGCCACTCTCGACGAGTACCTTCGCGACACGGACAGGGTCGCCATACGAAATCGCGATGGCGGTCGGTCCCTTGAAGCGATCGGAGATCGCCTCCAATCCAGAGCCCTCAACTGCAAGACGAAGAACTGAGTTCTTGGCCACGCTGTATTCGGAGTCGTCCGGTTCGTCGCCACGCAGGTCTGTGCGAAGCTTGTTCGTTTCGTCCACAGTCAGGCCGCGGAAGTCCGCGACAAAAACGCCGGTTGCGCGGCTGAATTTCTCTTTCAGCACGCTGACTTGTTCTTCTTTCTGAGCACGGGTGAGCACGGTTTGCCCCTATTCCGTTTTCGGATCCATTATGGGATCCGGATGTCTTTGCCAATCGTTCTTGTCGGCGAGCCGAGATACATTTCGCCGACGTGCTTCTATATATACGTTCTTAATATAAGTTCTGACACAACCGGCGACTTATGCCGGTGCCGATGCCGATGCCGAGCCGGGCTCGATGACCACCGACGGGCCCATCGTCGTCGAAAGCGCGAGCGTCCTCATGTAGACGCCCTTTGATGCTGCGGGCTTTGCCTTCACCAGCGCGGTCACCAGCGCACTTGCGTTATCGCGCAGCTGCTCGGCTGTAAACGAATGCTTGCCGATGGCGCAGTGGATGTTGCCGTTCTTGTCGACCCGGTACTCCACCTTGCCTGCCTTCTGCTCTTCCACAGCCTGGCCAACGTTCGGCGTCACTGTCCCGAGCTTCGGGTTGGGCATCAGGCCACGCGGGCCAAGCACCTTACCGAGGCGGCCCACGACGCCCATCATGTCTGGCGACGCGATGACACGGTCGAAGTCCATCCAACCTTCTTCGGTGATCTTCTTGGCCAGCTCTTCCCCGCCCACGTAGTCGGCGCCGGCTGCCACAGCTTCCGCTTCCTTGTCGCCCTTCGCGAAGACCAAGATGCGCACAGTGCTACCGGTTCCGTGGGGTAACACAATCGCACCACGCACCATCTGGTCAGCATGCTTCGGATCTACGCCCAAGCGAACCGCAATGTCGACGGTTTCGTCGAACTTGCCCACTGCCATCTGCTTCAAGAGGTCGACGCCTTCGTCGAGGCTGTACTGCTTGCCATCTTCGAGAAGCTTTGCTGACTCGCGATATCGTTTTCCTCGGCCCATGATTAGCCCTCCACTTCCAGGCCCATCGAGCGTGCGGTGCCTGCAATAATCTGTTTCGCGTTTTCGATGTCGTGCGCGTTCAGATCGGCCATCTTCATTTCGGCGATCTCGGCCAACTGCGCCTGAGTCACCTTGCCGACCTTGTTACGATTGGGTTCACCTGAGCCCTTCGCGATCTTCGCCGCCTTCTTGAGCAAGACGGATGCGGGCGGGGACTTCAACTCAAACGTGAACGACCGGTCTTGGTAGATCGTAATGATCGAGGGGATGGTCAGACCCGCCTTATCCTGCGTTCGCGCATTGAACGCTTTGCAGAACTCCATGATGTTGACGCCGTGCTGACCGAGCGCGGGACCTACCGGCGGCGAGGGATTCGCCTTACCCGCAGGGCAGTGAAGCTTGACGATTGCCATGACTTTCTTTGCCACGATGTTCTTTCCTTCAACTCGTTGAGCTCAGTCAACTTTGCTTGGCCACCCGTGTGTTCCTGCTTGGGGCGGAGTGTCTGTTTACGCCGTTCGTAAAAATCGTTCCAAAAAGCCCTGACGCTGAGCGCGGCAAGGAGAGATCTTCCTATGCGAGTTCGACGTTCGTGTAGTCGAGCACCACTGGAGTGGCTCGACCGAATACCTGGACCATCACCCGGAGCTTTTCTTTTTCCGGCATGACTTCGTCTACGAAACCTGAGAAGTTTGCGAACGGACCATCGATCACGCGTACGTTCTCGCCTTGTTCGAACGTGATGAGCGGCTTGGGCTTTTCCGCACCGTCCTTCATGCGCTGGGTCATGCGTGCAACTTCTTCGTCCGAAATCGACGGAGGATTCGTGGCGCCGCCAACGAAGCCCGTGATCTTCGGCGTACCCTTCACGATGTGCCAGGTCTCGTCGTCGAGATCCATCCGCACCATGATGTAGCCGGGGAAGAACTTGCGCTTCATGTTGCGCTTCTGCCCCTTCACCATTTCCACAACGCTTTCTTCCGGGATCAGCACCTCGTCGAAGCGATCTTCAAAGCCGAGTGCTGCTGCACGCTCGAGGAGACCTTGCTTTGCACGCGCTTCCTGTCCGGAATAGGTGTGCACGATGTACCACTTCTTTGGCTTGCCACTTGCCCTACTCGGTGCAGGTGCTGCCGCAACGGTTTCCGAGGCGGCGGTCGTCGATGTCGTCGCTTCGGAAGCGGGATTCGTCGAAACTGCTTCGCCCGGGGAATCGCCGGTGGGCGGGACGCTATTTGAGTCGCTCATTGAACCACCATCCGTTTGGATTTCGTTTTCGCACTCAGGTGAACTTACCGCGCATCACCCACTCGCATGACCTGCACGCACCACCTGTGTTAGTTGCCGCGTCGCCGCTTCACTGGAGACACAACGGGGAAAGGCTCACTCGAGCACTTTCTTCATGATCTCAGCCAGCCCGAAATCCACCACGCCAAGTGCGACGGTGATGACGCTGACCACAACTACGACTCCCACCGTGCCCGCTGCCGCTTCTTTCTGCGGCGGCCACGAGATTTTTTGATACTCAACTACCACTTCCTCGAGGTACTGCTTCGCGCTATGGAACCATTCCGCTGGATTCATCGCCTATTCGCTCCACCCTGGGTTCGACCCTGACACGGCATCGATTCAGCTTTTTTTCTGACCACGTTCTTCGCAACATCGAGCCTGGCAGGCGCGGAGGGAATCGAACCCCCAACCCCCGGATTTGGAGTCCGGTGCACTACCAATTGTGCTACGCGCCTAATCGAACTCCATCTTGCTCACCGCTTCAGCGCCCCTACATGTCCACGCCCATCTACCAAGCGCCTTCGGCTTCAAGAGTGCTGCCATGCAGCGACCCAAAAAAGATCAAGCAATCACTTCCGTCACCACGCCGGAGCCGACCGTTCGGCCACCTTCGCGGATTGCGAAGCGCAATTCTTTGTCCATCGCGATCGGCGTGATCAACTTCACGACCATCTCGACGTTGTCGCCGGGCATCACCATCTCGGTGCCTTCCGGCAAGTTCGCGACTCCCGTCACATCCGTCGTACGAAAGTAGAACTGAGGACGATATCCGTTGAAGAACGGAGTGTGTCGACCCCCTTCGTCCTTCGTCAAAATGTAGGCCTGGGCCTTGAACTCTGTGTGCGGCGTGATCGAGCCCGGCTTCGCCAAGACCTGACCCCGTTCCACTTCGTCCTTCGCAGTACCGCGAAGCAAGCAGCCCACGTTGTCGCCAGCCTGACCTTCGTCCAAAAGCTTCCGGAACATCTCAACGCCAGTCACCGTCGTCTTCGTCGTGTCCTTGATCCCGATGATCTCGACTTCGTCACCCGTGTGCACGATCCCCTGCTCAACGCGACCCGTCACAACCGTCCCACGACCCGTGATCGAAAACACGTCCTCGATCGGCATCAAAAAGTCTCGGTCCAAAGCGCGCTCTGGCTGCGGAATGTGCGCGTCGAGCGCGTCCATCAGTTCGTCGATGCACTTGTTGTTTTCGTCGTTGCCCGAATCTTCACCCGCCGTAAGAGCAGAGCCCATCACGATCGGAATGTTGTCACCATCGAACTCGTAGCTCGATAGAAGTTCGCGAACTTCCATCTCCACCAGTTCAAGCAACTCTTCGTCGTCTACCTGGTCGACCTTGTTCATGAACACGACCAAGTGGGGAACGTTTACCTGCCGTGCGAGAAGCACGTGCTCCCGGGTCTGGGGCATCGGGCCATCTGCGGCCGAGACAACCAAAATCGCGCCATCCATCTGCGCGGCACCCGTGATCATGTTCTTCACGTAATCCGCGTGGCCGGGACAGTCAACGTGCGCGTAGTGGCGAGCTTCCGTCTGGTACTCCACGTGAGCGGTTGCGATCGTAATGCCGCGCTCGCGCTCTTCAGGAGCCTTGTCGATGTTGGCGAAGTCGACCTTGTCCGCGAGGTTCTTGTGCGCCTGACGTGACGTGATCGCTGCCGTCAGCGTCGTCTTACCATGATCTACGTGCCCAATCGTTCCCACGTTTACGTGCGGCTTCGATCGATCGAACTTCTCTTTCGCCATGACTTTCCCCTTAATCCCGGTTGGGAATCGATCTGTGCGCAGCTTGTGGCGCCAAACAGATCCGGTTCTTTTGCTTTGCCCTAATTGCTGTTTCGCTCAAATGCTTACGTTCGTCTTGCCTATCTCTTCCTGTCAGAGTTCTTTCCGTCAGAGTTCTTTTCGAGCTTGCGCTGCCCCTAACTCGCCCCGCTAAACAGCGCCGTAACTTGCCGCGATTTCCTTTGAAACTTGGGCGTAGCGCGAAAACTGCATGGTGTAACTCGCGCGTCCCTGGGTGATTGATCGCAGGTCGCTCACGTAGCCAAACATCTTACTGAGTGGCACTTCGACCTTGAGCACTTGAGTGTCTGCCCGCAAGTCGACGCCCTGAATCTGTCCGTGTCGCGAATTGATGTCGCCCTGCACTGCCCCGACAAACTGCTCCGGCGTAACGATCTCGACGGCCATTACCGGCTCGAGCATAATCGGCTTCGCTTCGGAAAGTCCGTCGCGCATCGCCAAGGAACCGGCGATCTTGAACGCGCGGTCCGACGAGTCGGCGTCGTGGGTTTCGCCGCCAATCAAGCGTGCCTTCACGTCGACCACCGGAAAGCCGGCGATGACGCCGCTCTCCGAAGCCTCGCGGCAACCGTCCTCAACTGCCCGGACAAAGGCCTTCGGCATCGTGCCCGCGCTGACCGTGTTTTCAAAGGTGAAGCCTGCGCCGGGTTCGCCGGGCATCACTTCTAGCTTGACGACCGCAAACTCGCCCGAGCCACCGGTCTGTCGAACGTGGCGGGTTTCGACGACGGCCTTTGCGGAAATGGTTTCGCGGTAAGAAACTTGAGGGTTACCGATATTCGCGTCGACGTTGAATTCGCGGCGGACGCGGTCGGCGAGGATCTCGAGGTGGAGTTCGCCCATGCCGGAGATAATGGTCTGGCCAGTTTCAGAATCGACGCCTGCGGTAAAGGACGGATCTTCCTGGGCCAAGCGCTCGAGCGCCTGGGAAAGCTTGTCCATGTCGCTCGCCGTGCGGGGCTCAATGGCGACGCTGATGACCGGCGTCGGAAACTCGAGGGTTTCGTAAACGAGAGGGGCGTGAATGGCGGAGATGGTTTCGCCAGTTGCCACCTTTTTGAGACCCACCGCGGCAACGATGTCGCCGGCGTAGATCTCGTTGATCTCTTGTCGCTTGTTTGCGTGCATCTGCAAAAAACGCCCGACGCGTTCTTTCTCACCGCGGTTCGCGTTGAGAACCGTGTCTCCGGCCTTCGCGTGGCCCGAGTAAACGCGCAGGTACGTCAAATGACCGGCGTGCTTGTCTGTCATGATCTTGAATGCGAGCGCCGAAAACGGCTCTTCGTCAGAAGCTTCACGGCTGACTTCTTTTTCGTCCTTCGGACGGATGCCCCGAGCGGCGGGAATGTCTGCCGGCGACGGCAAGTAGGCGACGACTGCATCGAGCAGAGGCTGCACACCCTTGTTCTTGAACGCGCTGCCACAGAGAACCGGAATCAGCTTGAGTTGAAGGACGCCCTCGCGCAGTGCTGCACGGATCTGGTCGGCATCCACATCTTCACCTTCGAGGTACTTGGCCATGATGTTCTCGTCGAAATCCGCGACGGCTTCGATCAATGTCTCTCGTGCTTCACTTACGGCGCCGGCATAGTCGGCCGGGATTTCCTCGCTCCGAAAGTCGACCCCGAGCGATTCGTCGTCCCAGTAAATGGCCCTTTGATCAATGAGGTCGATCACGCCTGCAAAGTCTTCCGACGAACCGATCGGGAGCTGAACAGGAACCGGGTTTGCGCCCAGGCGGTCGCGCAGCATTTCTACGACGCGGCCGAAGTCTGCACCAATGCGGTCCATTTTATTCACGAAGGCAAAGCGCGGAACGCCGTAGCGGTCAGCCTGGCGCCAAACCGTTTCGGACTGAGGCTCAACACCACCGACTCCACAAAAAACAGCAACGGCCCCATCAAGTACTCGAAGGGACCGTTCAACTTCAATCGTAAAATCGACGTGGCCAGGCGTGTCAATAATATTGACAGAGTGGTCCGCCCACGTACAGGCAGTAGCCGCCGACGTAATCGTGATGCCGCGCTCTTGTTCTTGTTGCATCCAATCCATCGTTGCTGCGCCGTCGTGGACCTCACCGATCTTGTAGTTCACACCGGTGTAAAAGAGGATTCGTTCTGTTGTGGTTGTCTTGCCGGCATCGATATGCGCCATGATGCCGATGTTCCTAACCCGCTCGATTGGTGTTGCCCGAGGCATTGGTACTTTCTTTCAACCTCAGGCGACTTGCCGTTCTCGCCGCGCTCTTGCCAGACGATCTGTCCGAGCGCACGCGCTTATCTTCTTTTTCTTCGCGCCGCCCGAAGGCCGCGCTCACTTCCCTACCATCTCGCACTACCATCGCGCACTACCATCGCGCACTACCATCGATAATGGGCGAAAGCCTTATTGGCTTCTGCCATGCGGTGGGTGTCTTCGCGCTTCTTGACGCTCTCGCCGCGCTCGTTCGCCGCGTCGATAATTTCATTCGCAAGCTTCTCGGCCATGTTCTTGCCGGGGCGCTTTCGAGAATTCTCTTTGAGCCAGCGCATCGCCAACGAAGACGCTCGTTCGGGACGAATTTCGATCGGCACCTGGTAGGTGGTGCCACCGACGCGGCGTGACTTCACTTCAACGCGGGGTCGGATGTTTTCAAGTGCCCGGCGGAACATCGCCAACGGATCGCTGCGCATCTTCGATTCGATCATCTCGAATGCCCCGTAGATGATCCCCTCGGCCGTGCTCTTTTTACCGTCCCTCATGACCACATTGATGAAGCGACCAATCACTAGATCGCCATGCTTGGGATCGGGGGTTACAGGGCGCTTCGGTACGTCTCGACGTCTGGGCATTTCGCTTTTCCTAGTTTCCGTCTCTTCGGCTTGGATGAGACGAGGAAGAATTCAGGTGCTCTGATCCGGCAGGATATGCATCTAGACCGGAGTAAGGACGTTTCTATTTCGGCTTCTTTGCGCCGTACTTCGAGCGGCCACGGTGTCTTCCGTCAACGCCGGTGGCGTCAAGGGTTCCGCGAACGATGTGGTAACGCACACCGGGAAGATCCTTGACGCGACCACCGCGAACCAGAACAACCGAATGCTCCTGGAGCGTGTGACCTTCGCCACCGATGTAAGCATTCACTTCGCGACCGTTTGTGAGCCGAACACGGGCGACTTTGCGCAATGCCGAGTTGGGTTTCTTCGGGGTCGTGGTGTAGACGCGCAAGCAAACACCCCGGCGCTGCGGGGCCTTCTCGAGGTCAGGTGCCTTCGACACCTTCCGCTTGGTCGTGCGTCCCTTGCGAATGAGCTGCTGAACGGTGGGCATAAAAACTCAATTGCTCCTGTGCAGATCTCTCTGCGTTCTTCCTTCTATCTATGTATGTATTCGCCGCACCAACCAAGGCACCGCTCCCTGAGCATCTCCAGGGAAAGCACGCTTTCAGTGCGCGTATGAAAGGGCTAACTCGTAGAAACAGATCCAGAGACACATCTCCCCTTTTGCCGCTTCTTGGCGACGGTGAGGCCGGAAGGTCTTCTTCTGCAAACTCAACCCGCAACGGTTCGACTTGTGCATGAACCGTGGGTGTTGATTGCCTCGAACAAGTGTTCGAGTTGACCTTCAGGATGAATTCACCGTCCATCCAAAAGCGAACCGCGAGGAGGCGGTCCCTGTACCTTGAAAATGGGGCCGCATACTAGCGCCCCTCCGGGAACTGTCAACAAAATCCCGGGTCTTGCGTTTTCTTAGCGTATTTGGTTTTGCGTCTTGCACCGCCAACGAACACGTGGCCGAACAAAATTCGGCCACGTATTGTTCATCGGCAGATGGCAGATCCTGTCACTCTATGCGTCGACGCCACCTGTCGGGTCGGTCAGGGGTGCGAGTAAAGCGTCAACCCCCAAGCCGTCCGAAGCCATCGGCAGGTTTTCCGAGAACAAGTCGCCCTCGCCTTCCGCCTCGATTGTGTCGTCGATCCCTTCTACTTCCATGCCTTCCGGCGGGTCGATCGTGATGCCCGTCTTCTGGTAGTCGATCAGCCCTGTTCCTGCGGGGATCAGGCGACCCATAATGACGTTTTCCTTCAGACCGCGGAGCGAATCGACCTTGCCCCAGATTGACGCCTCGGTGAGAACCTTGGTCGTTTCCTGGAACGAGGCTGCCGAAATGAAGGACTCGGTGGAGAGCGACGCCTTGGTAATGCCCAGCAGCTGGGGTTCACCCACCGCGCAGGCCAGACCTTCGGCTTCGAGATCCTCATTGACCGCAACGAAGCGCGCCTTTTCGACCTGTTCGCCGAGCAGGAAGTCGCTGTCTCCGACGTCGGTCACGCGCACCTTACGGGTCATCTGGCGCACGATGACCTCAATGTGCTTGTCATTGATCCGCACGCCCTGGAGTCGGTAGACCTCCTGGACCTCGTCGACGAGATACTTCGCCAGAGCCTTTTCGCCCTTAATCTTGAGAATGTCATGGGGGTTCGATGAACCGTCCATCAACGCGTCACCGGCTCGGACGTGATCACCTTCGTGCAAACTCACGTGCTTGCCCTTCGGGATCAGGTACTCCTCGGGCTCACCGCCCTCGTCGGGCGTGACCAACACGCGTCGTCGACCGCGGGAGTCGGGACCGAAGGTCACGATGCCATCGATCTCGGAAACCACGGCGCATTCCTTCGGCTTACGAGCTTCGAACAACTCCGCCACACGGGGCAAACCGCCGGTGATGTCCTTCGTCTTACTCGCCTCGCGCGGAATCTTTGCCACAGCATCGCCTGCGCCGATCACGTCGCCTTCGCTCACCGAGAGGTACGCACCCACCGGCAAAAGGGCGCGTGAAACGGTTTCGCCATCCTCGACGCTCTTCACCGAAATGCGCGGACGCAAGTCCGGGTCCCGGGACTCCGTGATCACCTTGGACGAAATGCCCGTGAAGTCGTCGACCTGTTCCTGCATGGTCGCGCCTTCGACGATGTCTCCGAACTTCACCGTACCGGCTTGCTCGGAGAGAATCGGACTCGCAAAGGGATCCCATTCGAGGAGGATTTCGCCGGCCTTGACCGCCTGTCCTTCTTCGACCTTGAGGCGCGCACCGTAAACAACCGGATGTCGCTCGCGCTCGCGACCGCTGCTGTCGATAATGCCAATTTCGCCGCGCCGGGTCATGGCAACGTCGTTGCCCTGGCCATCGCGCACTGTGCGAACGTTATGGATCACGACATTGCCCGAAGCCGTTGATTCGGCGTGGGACTGCTCGGCGCGCCGCGTCGCGGTACCACCGATATGGAATGTCCGCATCGTGAGCTGGGTTCCGGGTTCGCCGATGGACTGCGCTGCAATGACACCGACCGCTTCACCCATGTGCACCATGGCACCCCGGGAGAGATCACGCCCGTAGCACTTGGCGCAGACACCGTGTCGGGTTTCACAAGTCAACACCGACCGGATCAGCACGGATTCAACACCCGCGCGCTCGATCACCATGACCTGCTCTTCGTTGATGTCCTGGCCACCGGGGTGGAGCACTTTGCCGTCGACCGGGTCGATGATGTCGTCGACAGGTACGCGACCCAAGATACGCTCGCTCAGCGGCTCGACGATATCGCCGGCTTCGATCAAAGCGCTGATCTCAAGGCCGTCGGTCGTTCCACAATCGAGGTCACGAATGATCACGTCCTGCGAAACGTCAACGAGACGTCGCGTGAGGTAACCCGAGTTTGCAGTCTTCAGTGCCGTATCGGCGAGGCCCTTACGCGCACCATGCGTCGAGATGAAGTACTGAAGCACACTCAGCCCTTCGCGGAAGTTCGACGTAATCGGCGTCTCGATGATTGCACCCGACGGCTTTGCCATCAGACCACGCATGCCCGCGAGCTGTCGCATCTGCTGAGCCGAACCACGAGCACCCGAGTCGGCCATCATGAAGATGGCGTTAAAACTCGGCGCTTCGACTTCGTCACCGTTTTCGTCAATGCGCTTTTCGTGGTTAATGCCGTCGAGCAACATGCCGGTGATGCGTTCGGTCGCTTGCGCCCAAATGTCGATCACCTTGTTGTAGCGCTCGCCATCCGTGATCAGACCATCCTGATACTGCTCACTGATCTCGCTGACTTCCGCGGTTGCGGCGTCAATGAACGCCTGTTTCTCGTCCGGCACCTTCATGTCGTCGATGCAGATCGAAATACCGGCGCGCGTTGCGTGGGTGTACCCGAGCGAACGCAGCGAGTCGGCGAGGAGCACCGTGGCTTTAGTGCCGAGCGTACGGAAGACAACGTCAATTAATTCGCCGAGCGCCTTCTTGTCCATCACCTTGTTGAAGTGTTCGAAGTCGACGCCATCGGGGATGACCTCGCCCATGAGCACACGACCCATGGTCGTCTCGACCATCTCACCGTCGATGCGAACATTGATCGCGGCGTGGATATGAATAACGCCCGCATCGAAGGCCAGCCGTGCTTCATCAACGCTCGAGAAGCGCGAGTTTTCGCCGTGC
>DUBZ01000091.1 GCA_012960035.1 Myxococcales bacterium
TTCAACGAAGCCACTCGCTTCGGGATCACGATCCTCGAACGTCGAGACAAACAGGGGACGCGTCCGTAACGAAGTGTTTCGGGCAGCTCGCGACGTCCGTCTTGATCGGGTCGGAGAGTTCGCTCGGACACCCACCGTTCATCAAGCTGGCGATCACACGGTCATCTTTACGGTGAGTCTCTGTTCGGATGAGACGCGCCTAAGCGCCGGTCAACTTGCAGCCCCGGCGCTTAGTGGTCTGCAATACGACGCGTTCGCGTATGAGCGGGAAAATCTATCGAGCCCCACAGCCTTAGACTCTTGCGCTCGCCAAACAAAACCGGCGGTTCCCTGGATACTCGCTCCACGAAACCGCCGGATTCAGACGTGCATGCTGCTTTGAATGTTGAGATTCAGGGAAGCAGCGGCGGCTCCACGATGTCGATCCAGGAATCCTTGTTCTTCAAGAAGGAGTAGGTCCAGTCGCTGAGCAACACACCGTCCGCATCCTGCGTGTAGAACAGGGGCACCTGCAACGCCGTATGAGACCCATCGCCCGCAACAATGAAGCGCTTGTATCGATCCGGAAACTCGTCATTGATCACGCCGTGTCCGTCCACGACGAGCTCTCGGAACCGCGGCTGATTGCCCAAGAGACCGAGGAAGAAACGGTTGGTAAAATCTGAATCCGTTTCGTAAATCGCCTCGCGAATCCTCGAGTCGTTGTCGAGGCGCCACTTGATGACCTCAGTGGCGTCACCAACGTCGGAGCATTCGGTGCAGCTTGCGGGATAGAACTTGCCAAAATCCCAGTCCGCTGCGCGAGCATCAATGGCACCCAATGCGTCCGGGTTCACCGTGACAGGGCCGGCGTCGTTAAACACCGTGAGCTTCACGCGGTTTCCGAAGTTCATACGCGTCAGGAACGGCGCAAAGCCTGCAGCGCCAACACCACCGGCGCTTGAACCCGCAACCGTGATGCGTCGTGCCTTCGGAAAGGTCGCCTTTGCGAGGTCCATCGCTGCTGACTGATTTCGCAAGCCACGATGGTACCGAACCGGGCCGAAGGGAAAGTTCGGATCAACGACGTCATTGTCGCCGGTGAAAACCGAGCCGTCGCAGTACGGCATATAGACGATCGAGTAGCGTCGAAATGGGTTGTCCCGATTCGAGCGATCGAAGATGCCCTGCTCTGGCCCCGGAGGCTCCTGGTCTTCAGACAGGATGTTGCAGTTGTAGAAGTCCTGCCAACAAGCGCCGCCCCCCTGTTCGAAGATCAAGAGCTTCTTGGACGAACGGCCCCGGCGCGTAAATACGGAATACGGTGTGCCCGCAATGCAGATCGGACCATCGCCATCATTGATATCGTAAGTGTGCTTTACCCAGCCGCCTTCGATTTCGATGCTCTGCGCCGGTGTGAATTCGCCGAGATACTTGTCTACACCAGCGTCGCGCAACTCTCGCTCTGCCTCGTGACTCAATCCCTTTCGCCGCCCTCGCTCTCCCTCGTGACTCGATCCCTCTCGCCGATCTCCGTCTCCATCCGATCCCATCATCGCGAATGCCGCACCCGTGAGCATTAAGACCGCAACTCGCTTGAACTTCAATGAGCTCATTGTATTTCCCTCCAGCAATAGAAAAGTGACGTTTCGTTCACGATGACATGCGAGCGAGACACCGTCAACAAACTTGTGTAGGGGAATGCACTTGCGCGAGTTTGTGCCGGCAGCGGGCGAGTGACTTTCGGCAAAGTGTGCCGATTTGACCAGAACACCGTTTTACGTACGCCCGGTAATTTGGGCGGAAAGAGGATCGAAGCCGCATTGGGTTTCTGGAAACTTCAATCATCGCAGGCGAGTACAAGACTATACGTACATGTCTCCAAGAATTACTTGGAGGCCTGCGTCGTACATGGCGAGGCATTCTACAAAGACAGTCTCGACGACGTTGTGCCCCGAGCGCACAATGTCGTCGATCAGGTCATCCCCCATATAGCGGTCGTGGGTAGGCGTCGCTTCCGGATACGAACCTGCGCTGCGCCGATCCCACAGATGATGATGTGGGTCGACGATCGGCTGCTGTGGATCGATCGCGGGTTCGTTGGTGGGCTCTTGCCAGGCGTTGAGGCGATCACCATGCAGGTCAGGAAGTCGCTTGGGCATCTGGATGTTGTGCCATGTAACGGAGCCACGCGCCAATCACGCATAGGGCCCCCACATACTCGCCGGGTGGCGCAGAAAAAGCCCCGCGATTCGGGACGTTTCCGTCCTAAACCGCGGGGCTGAATTTTCGTTCCACTCGCCCTATTCGGGGATCTGCAGAACGCGCTTTGCGATCACGTTCATCTGAATTTCGTTCGTGCCGCCCCAGATCGAGTCGGCTCGCGTCGTGAGCCAGGCGCGGGTGCGCTCGAGCTCAGTTTGTTCGAAGCCCGGCCCCTCCCAGCCAAGACCTTGGGTCCCGTGGGCGAGCATCACGATGTCTTGTTCGCTCTTCACCATGTTTGCCCACTTGAACTTGCCAAGCGATCCGATGTCGCGCGCCGTCTGTCCCGCGCGCGCTTCCTCGCCGGCGCGGCGCATCGTCAGGCTCAATGCTTTGGCTTCCTGTTCCTGGGCGGCCAATCGCTGTCGGAGCACCGGGTCAGCGAGGACGCCGTTTTCGAGGCCAACTTCACGCTTGACGACGTCGACGTAGCTTTCCTTCTGAGCGCCGCTCAAGCCACCCTCGCTTCCGCCGTCGGTGCTTCGTTCGTGCTGAAGCAAACGCTTCGCCACCGTCCACCCGCCATTAACCGGGCCAACGACGTGCTTGGCCTGTGCGCGCGCCCCATCGAAGAACACCTGCGAAAACTCCGCGGTGCCGTCGATCAGGTTGAGAGGCGACACTTCGACGCCGTCTTGATGCATCGGAAACAGAATGAAGCTAATGCCATCGTGCTTCGATGCCTCGGGGTCGGTACGCACGAGGCAGAAGATCCAATCGGCCTTGTCTGCGCCGGTGGTCCAGATCTTCTGGCCAGTGACGACGTATTCATCACCTTCAAGAACCGCACGGGTCTGCAAGCTTGCGAGGTCTGAACCCGCGCCGGGCTCGCTATAGCCCTGGCACCACTTCACTTCATGCTTTGAAATCGCAGGCAAGAATTCGAGCTTCTGTTCATCGGTGCCGAACTGCAGCAGCGTCGGCCCAAGCATGCTCGTGCCGAACGACGACACCATCGGAGCACGCACGGCCTTGAACTCGCCCTTCATCGCGGCGGCGTGCTTGCGGTCGAGCCCGCCCCCTCCGTACTCTTTGGGCCATTCGGGCGTGATCCAGCCACGCGCGCCGAGCGCCTGGATCCATTTGCCGAGCTGCTTCTTCGGAAGGTCTTTTCTGTTTCCAACGCGCAGCTCCGGAGCGAGGTTCGCTTCGATAAAACTGCGGACTTCTATTTTGAACTCTTCGATCGATTCGGTTGACATGGGTTCGTGCTCCCTTAGTAGCCGCGCAGGCCGGCGTATCGGTTGCGGTGATAAATGGCGTCGCCGAGGAAAAGCTCGGCCGCCTTGAGGCGCTTAAAGAAGAGGCCAATTTCCTCTTCGTCGGTCATCCCGATGCCGCCGAACATCTGTACGGCCTCGCCGCCGACCAAGTTCGCGACATCCGAGCAACGAGACTTGGCCGCGCTCGCGCATTGTGAGACGTCGTCGCGACCGTCGTCGATCGCGGTGAGTGCATCGAGCACCACCGATCGAGCAAACTCGAGCTCGCCGAACATTTGAGCGGCCCGGTGTCGCAGGCCCTGGAACGTTCCGATCTTGACTCCGAACTGTTCCCGGGTCTTTAGGTACGTGAGCGTGCGCTCGAAGGCTTCTTCGAACGTGCCCAACATTTCGGCGCAGAGCCCGATCGTCGCTCGGTCGAACACCGCGTCGAGGACTTCGGCACCGTTGTCGACGTCCCCAAGAACGCGGGCCGCATCGACCTCTGCGTCTTCGAAGGTAATCCGCGCAGCGTTTCGGCCGTCGATCATTTCGGTGCGCTGAATCTTAATGCCCGGTGCGTTGGCGTCGAGTGCCAGAAGCGAGAGTCCGTTTCGCTCGCCGGCACTCCCCGAGGTGCGTGCAACGGTCACGATCTGATCCGCGACATGGCCGTCTAGTACGAATAACTTTTCGCCGCGAACCTTGAAGCTGTCCCCGTCGCGGGTTGCGGTCGTGCTCACTCCGTACGGAGAAAACCGGCCGTGCTCCTGAAACGCCAACGACAAAATTCGGTCACCGGTGCAGACGTCGGGAAGCAAATCTTTTTGCAGCGGCTCGTTGCCGCCGAGCAAGATCGCATTGCCACCGAGCAAAACGGTTGAGAGGAAGGGCTCGGGCGCGAGCACCCGACCGCACTCCGAAAGCACGACACCAAGTTCGCCGTAGCCCATTTCGGCGCCACCGACTGCTTCGGGAAACAAGATCCCGAGCCATCCAAGCTCTCCCATCTCTTTCCAGAGATCGCGGGTAAAACCGTCGGCACTTTTGGTGTCGCGCAGGGTGCGCATGCGTTCGACAGGCGATTTTTCATCACAAAAGCTCTTCGCCATGTCGCGCAAGATGAGTTGGTCTTCGGACAGAATCAGTCCCATTGAGTTTCGTTCCTTCGTGCTTCCAATTGTTGGAGGGGAAATCGAATGCGCGTATTTCGGCACGCAGTATGCCG
Organism: Myxococcales bacterium; assembly: GCA_012960035.1. Lineage (GTDB taxonomy): Bacteria > Myxococcota_A > UBA9160 > UBA9160 > UBA4427 > DUBZ01. The sequence continues at coordinate 4,675 of DUBZ01000091.1, forward strand.
AAATCTAAGACGGTTCTCAAAGCGTGGTCCTCCCCAGGAACAACCCGTATTTGCCCAGCGATCGCAAGAAGAGCAACGCCAACGAAGCCATTGCGCCCAACAGTCTGATCGAATTGTCGAAATTCGACATCAACAACGGGAACGTCGTCGGCTTCCCGCCCTACCGACTCGACCTGGACCGCGGCAAGTTGTGGCGCAGCGGTTCGGAGTTCAAACTCGACATGAAGGCCCGCACGCAACCCGAATCGCGTGCTTTCCAAGGGAGAGATCATGGAAGCCGCTTGAAAGAACCCGCGGGCCGCGGAGCACCGCGCTGGCGGCATTTCCGATCCAAAAACTAAACTGTAAAAACGCGCCCGCGTCACGTGTCACCAACACGAATTGTTCAACGAAAGGATGGCGTCGTGAGCCGCGCGTCCGAAGAGCCCCCGACACCCGAGATACGGCGCTTTAGGCCAGTTTGCCTGCGATCGCTCCGGACACAGCTCGACTTCAGGCCGCCAATGCTTGGCTAGACGTCACCCGAAGACTCGCCGTCGCGTTAGGCCCGAGTACCACCGGACTTCTTCTCGCCTGGATCCCGCTGCAACACTTTTTCGCCGTCGACGCGATGACGTTTGTGTTGTCCGCGGTCTTAATCGCTTCGCTCGGACGCAACTACGCGTGGCGTTCTGAAACAGCAACTAGCAAAACCGAACGCGCCAGTCTGATCGTTGAGATTCGCGGAGCCGCCCGGCTGGTGTCGGGCGAACGGCGCCTTGTCTGGGCCTTGTGGCAGCACGCCATCTGGAACTTTGCGCTCGGCGCGGCGCTCACTCTCGGGATTGCGATGATCGTGGGCAGCGAACTCGACGGGGGCCCGGCGCTGTTGGGATACGCGACTGGGGCCTACGGCGTGGGCAACGTGCTGTCGAATGTCATCCTCGCACGCAGCGACGTTCAAAACACAACGCGCATGCTTCATCTGGGCGCGCTTGTCGCGGCCATCGGCTGGGGCTTGGTCTCGTTCGTGACCCATGTTCCGACGTGGCTCTTCGTGATCGGCATCTCTGCGTTGGGTGGCCCTATGACGGACCTGATGCTGTTGCGTCTGATCCAAACTCGTTTTCCCACGGACCAGATCGGCAAGGTCTACAGCTTTCGATTTACGCTGAGTCGCGCTGCCGGTGGTGTTGGGTTGATGGTGGCTCCGATGATTTACGGAAGCGTTGGACCGCGCACCGGCATCGCGGTTGGTGCCGCGGTACTCGCTGCGGTGTCACTCTTTGGACTTGCGAGTGCGTCGCGACGTGAGCGCGAGGCGACCCTCTCGGGATAGCGGTCGGTGCAAACGAAGTCGTCAAAGTTGAGCACGGGCGGAGCAGTCGCTAAGCCGTCAGATCGATCGTGTCCTGCTTTACGATTTTTTTACAGATCACGAGACAGGGTGTGAAGCTATCCGTCGCGGACAGGCGCTCGACCAAGTCCGCAATTTTCGGCCAGCGCGAGGTGTCGAGAGGACCGGCAACGAGCGCCAGTTGCGCCAACTGACAAACCAGCGAAACGTCCGCGATCGAAAGCATGTCCCCAACCAAGAAACCGCTGTCTCCGATCTCCCCTTCCAAATAGTCGAGGGGCTTCGGCAGCTTCTCCGCGTATCCCTTCTTTGCGGCCGCGACGTCCGGTTCCTTGCCTTGGAAGCGATTGAATTGAATCGGCCGAAAGATCCCCATTCCGATGGCTCCGGCGAGTTCCGAGTCGCAGTATTCCTCAAACCACACCGCGCGACCGTGCTCGTAGGGATCGGCCGGGTATAGGTTCGGCTCCGGAAACTTCTTTTCGATGTACGCACAGATCGCGGATGAATCCGGGATCGTTCCGACGGGGCCCTCTTTCCCAATGTCGGTATCACGAAGAACGGGGATGCGCCGCGCCGGGCTGATCTCCACGAACCAATCGGGCATGGGCATAATGTTGACACTTTCGAGTTCGAACTCGACGCCCTTCTCGCGCAGCAGTACGTCCGCCTTGCGGACAAAGGGTGAAAGCGGTGCGCCGTAGAGGATGATGCCCATCTGTGTCGATCTCCTGAATGTACAAGTGCGAAAGTGTTGGACGCGGAGTCTGTCATATTGACAGTTACGATGCCATTTCATCGTCCGTCAGCGATGTCGCTTGGCGTTGTCGCCCACCCCGAGCCCATTGCGACGCGCACGCGACTTGAAGGCTAGACTTCGGCCACCTTCTATGGAGAAAACACCGTTGTTACAGATGCTCCGTCGCCCTCGCGCCCTCGCGGCCCTTGCTCTCACGTTTCTCACCACAGTGTCTGCATGCGTCGAGACTTCGGAAACAAACGAGGCCGCATCAAATTCGAATCTCGTTTCCGACGAGGCGCTTGCCCCAAGGCTGCTTCAAGACCTCGAGCAAACTGCGGCCTTCGTCGCGGCGTTCTCTGCTCAGGACTACGAGATCGCAGAAGTTCCCGAACTTGGACGCTTCTATATTGATGACAACCCTGCATGGGTGAAGCGCGAACTCAAGGAGGGACGACCGTGGGAGCCGGGTACCCAGGTCGTCATGACCACCCACACCCGACCCGGAACGACCGCGTTGGATATTGGGGCCCACATCGGAAGTCACTCGGTCACCCTTTCACATCTAGTCGGACCCGCGGGCGCGGTTTACTCCTTTGAACCTCAACGAAAAATTTATCGCGAACTCGTCATGAACCTCCAATTGAACAAGCTTGAAAACGTGATCCCACTGCGCTTTGCGATTGGCGCGGAAAACAAACTCGTCGAAATGACTCCGACATCCGATTTCGACGGACGCATGTTCGTCGGCAAGGGCGGCGACGGCGTCGAACTTCGCACCATCGACAGCTTTGGGTTTTCGAACGTTTCTATCATGAAGATCGATGTCGAGGGATTCGAGTTCGAAGTCTTAAAGGGCGCTGTCGAAACAATCGCGACCTGGCATCCCGTGATCATCATCGAGATCACAGGCTTCTATCAATACGATCGGATGCCACCCAACGGCAAGAAGCTTGTCGACGACGTCCTCGCGTTTTTCGAGCGCATGAACTACGAGTTCAAGTTCATTGAGTATGCGGGAGAGCCACACTTCCTTGCGTTACACGTGCCGCCGACGTCATGACCTAGGCAGCGCGTGAGTACGACGCGCGCCAGTTCAACTGCCGACGTACCAGATCGGCGAAGTCCACGCGCGTTCCTGAATCGTCTTCGGAAGTTGATCGGTGGTGCAGCCGTCGGGACGCTCGCCTTCCGGCAGCAAGAGACAAAGCCGCGCGGACCACCGACAACTCGGGTTTTCTACGATGCGCGCGTAATACACCGCGTCCTGGTCTGCGTCGAAATCCGGGTCCTGCCACACCCCACAAAGCGTTGACGCGCCAGCGCCACGGGGTTCGCAAGTTTGCAAGTCGACGTCAGCGGCATTGTCGGGTGTGCCCGCAATGTCGTGGACCTCTTGATGAAATTTACCTTCGCCATCGACCCAACCTTTGACGATCTGTGCACGCTGAAGAAGGCCACCCGGCTGGGCTTCGGTCCCCGGGTCGGCAAAGGCTGACACGGCGAATGACGGTGAGGAACTCCCCTGCGGTTGCGTCGGTAGCTTGCTCCCCATCGCGACTCCATTCGCGTAACCGGCTTGGGCGAACTGCGCTTCGTCACACAACGCTTCGGGCAAGTCCCACCCTCCGAAGAAACGCGGCCTGATACGGGGGCCGCTGGTCGCGAAGCTTTCTCGCCGCTTCAACGCGTCGAAGATCGAGTCGCGCGAGTTTTCTTCCGCCCACACTCCCGCCAACCCACCCGGGTTCCAGAACGCGGGGCCGCGCTTGCCTTCACCGATGGTGACTTGCTTCTCGGGGAGCATTCCAAACTTGTAAGGCACGTCGTATTCCGTCACTGAACCCGGCGTAGACATGTGATTGTCCGTGCTGCCGATGAACCCAAACTCGTAAGGGTTCACGTCGATTCGCGTCTTTTCGCGCAGGCCCGACAACAGCGCGTAGCGAACGTAGTCGGTGCGGGATATGCATCCCTTTCCGGCTTGCGCACCCCAACCGCTTCCTTCTTCACAGTCTTCGGGATCCTGCCGTCCCATGTCCCGGTTTTTTTCGAAGTTGCAAAGTTCGTCTTCAGCCCCGAGGACGTCGTACATCCCGTTGCGGCATTCACTCTCACCCTTGATCTGCATCATCTCGACGATCGGCTCAAGGCGTGCGCGAAGCCGCGCCTCTTCGCGTTGCTCTTCGAGGGGCAGGTCTGCGTATTCGATCTTGAACATCTGTCCGTTCGAAAGGTTCGGGTTATGGGGGATCGCGATGGCCTCGCAGCCCGAATCGTTGTCGTTGCACAAGTCCACGAGTTGATGTCGAAGGTCAATTTCGCGCGGGGTTTCGAGAGATGAGATTGGAAGTTCCGGCGCGATCTCGTTGCGCAAAATGACGTTGCGATGAATTTTGGTCGAATACGGCGAATGGCTGTATTCCCAAGCGTGGAACGTCGTAAAAGAACACGAAGGCGAACGATCGTAGTGTGACTCCGCTGCAACCTGATTCGCGCGCCAGACGTTCGCAAGTTCCGCACGGCACAATTCACCCTCGTCACCGCACACGTCGGTGCGTCGGCCGCCGAGATCGATCAAGCCGCCGATGCGGGCGCGGAAGCCCTTGAGCCGAAGGATCTTCGCCAGGGTTGCCTGCTCCTCTCCGCGATAGATTTTGCAGCCGTCGGTGTCGTAGGACGGCGAGCCCGGCGTCATGCACAGTGACACTTCGCCCATCCATTCGGCGTGATCGGTGACCGCCGCGAAGTCAAGAGGGCGATCGATCTGAGCGAGGCGCATCCCGACTGCGGGGTCACCACTGAACACTTCGATCTCGCTTCCCTTCGCATATCGGTACGCGTCTTCAGGAGTCGTGCGCGTGCCCATTGCATTCGCGTCCATCGAAACGCCAGTATGAATGTGAAGATCTCCGAACAGAGCCTGACGCTCGGGAACACGCTCACGACAAGCCGCGCGCGGAAGGAGGCTTGCCTTCACCGCAGCAGCCGGCGGCGGGTTCCAAGGCTTCGCTGTGGGTTCGATACCTTTGAAGGTGAGCACAAGCGAGCTGGCGGCGACAATCAGGACGATCCCAAGAATCAATGCTGCACGTTTCATCCGACTTCGCCCCCTCGTAATTGGCGGCCCAGAGTCTACCGAGTCTTGTCTCCTGCGTTGCAGCCGATTTCTTGCAGTGTCTACCGACGGGCAACGGTTTAGTTTTGGGCCAAGGCGCTCTTCTTTGGGGAGAGCCTTCCTTCAAGACTCGATGATGCTCAACACCTGTTTGTCCAAGGCGCTTACGGGGCTTCCCCCCGGCAGGCTCCACGGAAGCAGCCCCCTTCGAGTTTAGGAATCGTCATAAACGCTCTTTTGATCGATCGGCTCGGCGCACTCACGAACCCGGCTGGAGACACGCTTGTCACGCAGGCCTAACTTTCTTGCATCCGTTCCTGAACGGTCGCCTGAATTAGCGTGCGGCGCCTTCGTGCCGTCCCAAGGAGTTGCCACGCCTCCCGGTATGCCGAAAGCAGCGCACGGTCCCGAAGCAGCACGAATCCCAGTCTCAGAATCTCCCAGACAATCAGCCAAGGCAAATTCAGTAGGAGGCCCCACCCCGTCTCATTCTTCACCAACTGCAGGTAGTGGTTCTTGAACGAATGCCGACGGATCGCTTCGGGGACGCGCATTCGGTCCGCCTTCTGCCAGCCACGCGTATGAACAGCGACCGCGGAGGGCGCATAGAGAATCTCGAACCTGAGCCTCCGCGCCCGCCAACACAGGTCCGTATCTTCGTGATAGGCGAAGAAAGACTCATCGAAGAGTTCGCCTTCGATCGAGAGGACCTCGATCGCACTTGACCGAACCAACATCGCCGCACCGCTCGCGCCGTCCACACACTCAGCGCGGTCATATTGACCTCGATCCTCTTCTTCGCTGCCTCGATCTCTCGGACGGCGATGGCGCGGAAAGAAGGTCCCCGCGCTATCGATCGTTTTCCGATCTGAACGCAGAAGCTTGCCCGTCGCGATCGCGAAATTCGGTTGAGCTGCCGTCGCCCCTACCAATCGCTGAGCAAAACTGGTGTCGAGCACGACGTCAGGATTCAGAACAAGGACGAACTCAGGAGGCGCCGATTCATTAAGGGCCTGTACAACTCGATTCGCCCCACCCGCGTATCCCCGGTTTTCGCCGCCCAGGAATGAGACCTCGGGAAAACGGGAGGCGACCTCGGCAAGACGGCCCGCGTCAATCCCCGTGTCCCAAACTGCAACACGCTCAGGTGCCCAAGTCTGCAATGCGATAGAACTGAGACACGCCTCAAGATCGGCGCAGCTCCCGTGATTCACGATGCCGGCGCTCCAAGTCGGACGCGGCTGTGTCATGCCAAGCTCGGTCAAGAAGCGCCCGTACCTTCGGTGCTCGTCACGCTCGAATAGCTCCCGTAATATTGTTCGATCTTGCTTTCGAGCCTTGCCCGAAGGGGCCTCAACATCAACGGGAGCAAATTCTCGATGGACATGTTCTCCTCGTCGTAGCCGACTCGGAGCTTCTCACCGCGCGCTTCGCAAACCGTCTCGTTACCGTCCCAATTCCAACTGAACCGATCTTATCGTAGACACAATCGGCGAGACCTTCAATACGCGAACCCCTGACATGCGGAGCGCCCACGGACAAGCGAAGTCCAGATCGGATACTCCCGCTGCAGCCCTGTGCCAAAACGCATCGCTCGGCCCAATCCCTGAGATGTGCTCGCCTCTGTCCCCGAGACGATCCCCTGGATGATCAAGTTGACGAGGCATCCGGGCGAAGTCCGTGACAGCAGCGCTAATGACCGACATGGCCGACTGATCGCCAGCAGTGTTCCGACCGCGGCGCCCGCGGCAATATCAGGGCACCCCCACGACCTGCAGCTTCGCTGAGCAGAGGTCCGAAGCATTTGAAATTTCGCATCTCCCGGTTTCGACGCGCCTCGATTCGAAAACAACGGTCCCCTTCTGGATGAAGTGGGACGGAACCCGGAGCGTGATGTCGGTCGGTTGGGGCGCCCATGAAATCTGAATCTACCCCGGACACACGGGGTTCAATGCGTGGTCGAGGGGTTCATGCCGCTCCATCACGACATGAGTCGTTCCGTCGAGGCAGCCAAGGTCCTGCAACAGGAGCTTCCCGCTTTCACGAGATCATCAAGAGGCGAATCGCTTCAGCGAAAACATTTCAATATTGTGATCGGTGACACCGCCCGCGGCGAGGTCGGCCATGATTTCACCGATGACACTCGCGAACTTGAAGCCGTGTCCCGCAAAACCCGCGCCGATCGTCAAACCCGGCATCTCGGGGTGGTGATCCAGGATAAAGTGTCGGTCGGGTGTCATGGCGAACATGCATGCCTGGATCAAGCTCGTTGGGCCGTCTGCAGCGGGAAAGTATCGACGCAAGGCGCGACGGATGACTTCCTCGTCGACCGCGTCGGGCTCACGACGGGGAGCATCTGGATCGAGATCTTCGTGCAGGTGATGGAAGCGACCGAGTTTAAAGCCCGGTGTCCGTGAGTCGATAGGGAAGCCGTAGTACTCCCCCTCTTCCACATCCAGGATGAATACCGGGCAGCGATCGACCTCGAACAATGCGGGCTCGCTCGATTGGAACCATCCCACCACCTGCCGCTTCGGCTTCGCGACAGCACCCAACTCGCTGACAAGTTTCGAGGCCCAGGGGCCCGCGGTGACAACGAGTGAAGGGGCTTCATATGTGGCTCGATCCGTTTTGACGATGAACGTCTCGTTTCGATGTTCCCAACCCAATACGGTTTCTCGCTCGTGGATTTCGGCCCCCATCTTCCTGGCCTCCGCGACATGCGCTGTAACGCAACGCTCTGGTCTGAGGTAGCCGGCATCCGGCTGATACACCGCCTCAAATCCGTCCGGCACGTTGAATGCCGGGTAGCGAGACTTGATCTCACCGGTGCTCAAATGTTCGTGTGCAAGATCGTGCTGTCGGCACGCTTCAAGCGCTCCGGTCAGCACACGGCTATCACTCGCGCCTAGATCGAGACCACCGGTGATGACCAGGAGCTCTTCTCCAGCATCGGCCTCGAGACGACGCCACATTTCATAAGAGCGACGCAACAACGGCACGTAGTTCGGATGCTCGTTGTAGGCGAGGCGAATGATGCGTGTTAGCCCATGGCTCGAACCGTTGGCGTGCGCGATCTCAAACTGTTCCAGCCCAAGCACACGCTGCCCGCGCCGGGCAAGTTCACAAACCGCGGCCGAACCCATCCCCCCGACCCCGATGACGATGTGATCGAATGTCATCGTGCAGCGTCATTTGTGGACGTCATGCGAAGGCCCCGGAGCTTGCGTACGAAAGCGTCGAAGCCTCGGTTTCCCGCTTTGCCGATGACGACCAATTGGGATGTCCTATCCGGCCCATCTCGACGAGCAACGCGCCAATGGGGACCTGCCGCCTGCACGTCGAAGCACTCAGCCGGTTCGGCGATTTTGCTCGCCTCGTCTAGCCAGACCCAACCCTTGGCCCGATAGACGGTCTCGGGAAGCTCATCCAAGATTTCGAAGAATCGCTTTGCAACGACGGGTTGCGTCCATTCCAAAGTCTCGACGGCAAAACCGCCAGACACATGAGTCGCGGCGTTCGTTGCAGGACGCGCCCCTCGTAACGCAGCACCCAGTAAGACTTCGGCGCCGGTTTCGCCATGATCCGACAGCAGCACCGGGCGACCGGGCACGTGCTGCCCGACCTCTTCTCGCAGATCGAATGCGTCGCCTGCGCTGGCGGTCTTCGTCAATACGACAAGGTGTGCCGCCGTAAGCTGACGTGCGAACAGGTGCGCGGTCATCGGGTCTCGCGCTCGCTCGCGAAACGTGAGTGCGTCCACAACCGTGACGATCCCATCGAGAGACACCGACTCCACGTTCGCCACGGTTTGCGCAACACCAACGGGATCCGACAACCCGCTGGTCTCGATCACAAGGGCTTCCGGGCGACGCGAGCGTTCGCCGATCTCTTCAAGTGTTTCGCGCAGGTTGTCGCCGAGGACGCAACACACGCAGCCGTTGTCCAGCTCAATCGTTTCCGCGTTACGCGAACGGACCCGGACTGCGTCGACGTTGACCGATGCGATGTCGTTGACGATCGCGACGATCTCCACCGATGATTCTTCTAATATTTGACAGAGGAGCGTCGTCTTGCCTGCTCCTAGAAAACCGCCGAGTACCGTAACCGGAATCTTCTCGCTCGGCCGCGGACGATGATGCGTGGATTCGGCAGGTGGTCCCCCGAGTGTGAACAGGAGCGAGTCCCACGCCGCAGCCAATCGTTCCGTTCCAGGCTGCATGGCTACGACGAACTCGCGGCATGAAATTCGCCGCCGAGCACCGTGCCATGGATCGCAATGTCTTTCAAATTCTTCGGGTCGACCTCGAAGGGATCATCGTCGAGCACGGCAAAGTCGGCGTGCTTTCCCACTTCGATGCTGCCCAGGCGATCGTCCATGTTCAGTACAAACGCCGCATCGACGGTAATCGCTCGCAGCGCTCGCTCCACCGAAATGCGTTCTCCCGGTGCGACCACAGTGTTGTCTTCGGCCCGCAAACGATTGACCGCGGTCCACGCCGCCGTCAACGGATGCATGGGAGCAACGACCAAGTTGTAGTCCGAGTGAAGTGCAAAGGTGGCACCTGCTCGCACCAGCGAGCCCAAACGCGCGGTGGCTTCCGCTCGGTCCGGCCCGAATCCGTGGTCGGCATGAATCCCCGAACGGGTGTGTACGAAGTACGCGTTCACACTGGCTAGCCCACCCAACGCAGCGAGTCGCCTGGACTGCGCGGGGGTGCTGATGCAGTAGTGCTCGATGGTAAAACGGTGATCAAACCGGGGCGCCGCGTTCTGCAAGGCGCTTAACGTATTGAGGGTCATGTCCACGGTCTCATCGCCGTTGGCATGAGAGTGAATCTGTATTCCATTCTTCCAGAACGGCAACATACGATCAAACATCTCTTCCCACGGCACTTCACCCCGCAGCCCCACTTCGCCGTCGAGGTAACCGGGATAGTTCAGGCGCAAAGTCATCGAAGGGTACGAGCCGTCGTTCACGAACTTCACGCCGTGGACCGCGAGACGTTCGCTCGACTTCTCTTCCATGGTCTTGTAGAACTCAAGAAAGTTGTCCCCGTATTGCTTTCGCAGTCGGCCCTCGAAGGGGACGAGCAAAATCCGCAAGGGAAGCATGCCTTGCTCGATCGCAGTCTGATGGTCGTCCCACTCGCGGTCAAAAGATTCAATGCCGAAGATCATGTCGGCGGTCGTTGTCACGCCACTTCGCACTGCGACCTGGCCTTGCAAGCGCAGGGACTCAAGGCCAAAGCCTTGTCCAAAGACTTCGGTTCGTACCGGTCGAGCGGCAAGTGCCACGGCCTCGGTCTCGACAAACCAGCCGTTGAGTCTGCCGTCGGAGAAGCGTCCGATCCCGTGCACACGACTGCTTTCGTCCACGCCGATTCTCTCGATCATGGCTGTGTTGGCGTAAACGATGTGCGGCGCGTAGGCGAGGACCCAAATCGGAACGTCGCTCGAGATGCGATCCAGCATATCGCGATCAAGGTGTCCTTTTTGCATGCCGGGGTCGTAGCCCCATGCCACAAGGGCTTCGTCGCGCTTGCCCGTGTGCGCGGCGAGCAGCGCCGACAGTCGATCGAGTACCGCCTCACGATCGGGCAGTGGCGCAACGGGCCTGCCATTCGGGTCAGTTGAGTCGATAGGCCCAACGTAGTTGAGCCCCATGTAGATTCCCGACTGGCGAAGATGCGTATGCGGATCGATGAACCCAGGGAGCAATACCCGATTTGCAAAAGAGTCGTCCAAATCGTGCGGAACTCTCCGGAGCCAAGGCTCCATCGACTCGAGGGTCCCAACCGAAACAATTCGACCATCGCTTACCGCAACGGCCTTGGCTTCGGGACGCCCCGGATCCATGGTCCGGATCTTGGCAGCGGTAAATACCCTGAGTCGTTCCATTGCCAGACACCACCTAGAGACTTGGGAAGCAGACATTTTGCATGAGCTACTCGCATTCGGCCAGCGCGTAGGATCAACGCGCCCCCTTTTCGCTCAACGTGCTGATCGGAACAAGGTCTCAAACCACGGTCCGGGGAGAGGCGAGCCCGGCGGCGGTGCTGCAAAGTTAAAAGCGGTCAGACTCGTTTTTTGGTTTCAGGTGCCGCTGTTCGCGTTGATCGCGCTGGCACTTGTGACCGCTTCTGAGAGAGTCGTGAGGAGTCGCGATCAAGCTGCAGACGGCTTAGGCATCACTCGTTGAATCGTAGTTTGAAAGTCATCTTGTGAAAATGGTTTAAGAATGACGGCAGAAAAATCGCGAGTGACGCTTTCATCCCGCGGCCCGATATACCCACTGATCAGTACCGCAGGAAGATTTTCTTGATAGGTTTGAAGGATCTGCAACGCGACATCACCCGTTTGCTCGGGCATCATGAAGTCGATAATTGCACCCCCAACGGGCGCATCCTGCAGCGCTGAAATGGCCTCGCTTAAATCTCCCGCTAAAACGGGTTCATAGCCATCGCGAACAAGCAGGCGTGCAACCTGGGTGCGTATACGGGGTTCGTCGTCGAGGACAAGGACGCGTAACGTCGCCGGCACAGGAGCCGAATCTCTTGGCAACGTTTTAACGACTTTGTCCTTCGTAGGCAGTGACTGAATGCCTTCCGGCTGAGGTTCCTGAAGGTGCGCTGGCAGGCAAAGACTAAAGGTCGTGCCTTTGCCAACTTGTGTCTCCAGGAAAAGCAGGCCCCCGATCCGAGTCACGATGCCTTGGAGCGCTGCCAGTCCGAGTCCATGACCTTCATCATGCGTGGTGTAAAAAGGGTCGAAGATGCGTCCGACGTCTTTTGGCTCTATTCCGTGGCCAGTGTCTTTAACATCGACAACAACATAAGGCCCTGTTTTGGCATCTGACCCGACGACTGCGCCGGAAATGGTTTCGCGATCGAATTCGTGCAGTCGAATCCCTACGCGGACGAAGCCTTCTTTTGAGGTTGCGCGAATCGCGTTCGATATCAGGTCGCCAATGATTTCGCGCAGTCCCGTTTCATCCGACTCTATCGTTACCGGCTCACTCGGATCGCTTACACATTCAAGCCTGACCCCTTTCGCAATCGCCTCGACTCGGAGTATTCGTGCCGTACTGTCGAGAACAGCAGCGAGATCGAGCGTTTTTTTTGTCAAATGGTTCTGACCCGTATACGCGAGAAGCTGCCGTATGATGTCGGCTGCTTGTGTGCCTGCAGAAAGGATGTCTGTCGACATCTCCGCCTTATCGCGATCCTCTTCGCCAATAAGAAGGAGGTCTGCATTGGATGTCATCACCATTAAAAGATTGTTTAGATCGTGCGCAAGCGAGCCCGCCAACAAGCCCAGTTTCTCCAAGTGCTTGGTTCGCAAGAAGTCTGCTTCGGCGCGAATGCGTTGCTGCTCTTCTTCTTTACGCAAGGTCACGTCGATGGCCGTGTACAAGTCGCCTTGAACCTCAGCGAGGCCTTCCCGACGTACGAGAATCCATTTTTCTTCCCCATTCACGTTCACAGGCTGCTCGATGGATTCCCCGCGAACCTG
>DUBZ01000092.1 GCA_012960035.1 Myxococcales bacterium
CGCCGTTGGGCTTTACCGCGCGGGGCCGGTGGCCGGTGAACGAAGGCGATGGAATCGTGGTGCATGACACCAAGGGCGAGCACCACGGTGTTGTCGAAGCACAGGTGAGTCGCGCGACGGCCAAGTGGCGCGGGAACAGACTTCAGTTCGGAGGCAGGCCCGAAGCCGGCGGTGTGGTGGTCCGCAATGCTGGGCCCCTCTATGGCGACGACTTCATCATTGACTTCGACGTCATGCTCGATGACCCCGACAAGGATTGGGGCTCGTTGCTCGTGAGCAAGACGGGCTCATCGGTGAAGGGTGGGTTCATCATCGACTACATGGGCGGCAGGTCGCAGCTTGTCATCAAGCTCGCCGACGGCGCGCGCAAAGTGGAGGTCGAAGCGAAGATCCCCTTCAAGCTCCCTGCAGACATCTGGCACCCGGTGCGAGTTCGCTTTGCCCACGAAGAACTCAGCGTGACTGTGGCGGGCGTGCAGGTCGGAGAATTTGAATTGCCGGGCTTCGTGCTCGCGCGCGCAGCCGATCCCATGTTGATTGGGGCTTACTATTATCCGCCGAGCAAAGGCGTGAAGGGAAGCCTTCGAAACGTTGCGCTGTATATGCGCGACGAGACCATCGCGGAAGACGAAACCTATGATCCCCATGCTCCGATCAAGGTTGCGGGGCAAGAGAGAAAAGAAGAGCCCTGTCTCGCACGTCCGCTACGTCCCTCGATGGTTGTAGGAAGCAATGTGCTGGTCCCCAACTGGTTGGGGGCGACGTGCAAGCGGCAGATTCGCGGGGACGCGCGGTTCAAATACGAGATCGATCTTCCGAAGGCGTTCGAGCTAGTGGGGAGTGGGACGAACTATGTCCAATACGGAAAACTCGTGCGCAACAAAGTCAAGAAGCTCGGGAAAATCGAACGAGACGGCGAGACGTACCAACGCTACCGGGTCAAGCTCAGCTACCACTCCGTTGCCGGCGGACAGTCAGGGTTTGGACCGCTGTTCATTCGCGTCGATGACTTCAAATTGTTAAACGCAACAACGAACAAACAGATGTATTTCCGCGAAAGCGGTACCGACGCTTCAACGGACCTTGGAAGTGTGAAGCTTCGAGTCAAAACCTTCCCCGAGCTTCTCCACTCACAGAATCTTCACCTGAGTCTCGCTTGGATGCAGCTCCGCAGCTCGATGAGTTGGCCCGAGTTCTTCGACAACTACCGTGCGTTGGGGTTTAACGTCGTCCCGACTCTTGCCTCTTACGACGGACTCATCAAAGAACGCACGCGCAGTAAGTTCATGAAACGTGCGCGCGACAAGGGGTTCGAGTTGTTGGTCCTCGAATCACCCTACCATCACATGATCGTCTTTCCTGAAGCCCACACCGAAACAATCGACGGAACCATCCAACCCTACATTGACCCCGCCTACCGCGGGCCCGAATTCAAAGTTGAACTCGACCGCATTGCGAGTCATACGTTGGCACTCGAACCCGAGTGGTTCATGATGGACATCGAGTGTTTCGCCGACGGCGCTTACGCATGTCTAATCGGAACGTCTCCACACTGCAGTCAACGTCTCGCTGCGATCTCAAAAGCTTCGGGGACCGACACCACCCATGCTCTCACCGATCTCGGAACGGAACTCATTGCCTACATTCGCGCAGCGATCGACGAAGATGTTGCGGTCGGCTCACGCGCTCGCATGGGCATGAACGGCACCGAGCCCGCAGTCGTCTACCACCAGCTCTTTGACTTCAACAAGCTTTATGACGAGGGCGCCGTCGACTTCGTGCAGCCGACCCTCTATCGCCAGAGTCCAGACGCGATGGGGAAGCGCGTGCGAAAGGTCCGCGCCGCGATGCCGCGCGGTGATATCATCCCGTGGATGGACCCGGGAACCATCACGGAATACCCGAGCGTTTGGATTTATGACCGCGTGCTTGAAGTCTTTGGCTCCGGGGGGCGCGGTCTTGCTTGGTTCGCCTATACGAACTTCGAGGGCTCGGACTTTTACGCATGGGTGCGGGCTCTAGACGCTGTGATCCCAGTCGAAGAGGTGATCGTGGGGAGCGCGCCGATGGCCGCGATCAAAGTCGAAGCCGGCGGGGTTGGCGCGACTGGCTTGAGCCATGGTGCGCATCACGTGTTGCTCGTCAGTGACTACGAAACACCAACTCGTCAACGACAGGTGCGTCTCGTGCTTCCGCCAGGGGTGGATGGAACGATTTGGGACTTGGCAAAGAAAGTTGAGGTCGGGCGTGTTTCCGAGGGTGTCGTGACCTTGATTTGGCGCCCGGGCGTAAAGCGCGCACGTACAGCGCTCTACTACGTCGGTCCTTCTCGATTCGAGGACGGGCGCGTGGTGATCGACTCTGACCCCAACCCCGAGACCGAAGCCCAATCGCCCCACTAGTGCAACGGGCCGACTGCTCCGGGCAGTTTTCCCTATAGTGAGAGCCGCGTGATGCCGTTTTTGAACATCATGATTTTGTTCGGGTATATATTCGGGGGCCACCGGCTGTGAAGCTCATGATCCAGATTCCTTGTTTGAATGAGGAGGAGACGCTTCCCGCCACCTTGAGCGACATCCCGAAGCAGATCGATGGGATCGATTCCGTTGAGATCGTCATCATCGACGACGGTTGCACCGACCGCACCGTCGAAGTCGCGCGCGAGCACGGGGTTGAACACGTGTTGAGTTTCGCGGCGAACCGGGGTCTTGGCCACGCGTTTGCGGCGGGGATCGACTACTGCCTGCACGCGGGTGCAGATATCATCGTGAACACCGACGGCGACAACCAATACTTTGGTGGCGACATCCCCAAGCTCGTCGCACCGATTCTTGCCGGCAATGCGGACCTCGTGATCGGTGATCGCGAACCCGCCAAGGTCAAGCATTTTTCGTTCGTGAAGAAGACCTTGCAGGTGGTGGGGAGTCGCGTGATCAGCCGCTTGGCGGGATTAGATGTGCCCGACGTCGCGAGTGGTTTCAAAGCGTACTCACGTGAAGCCGCGATGCGGCTCGCAATGTCGACGGACTTCGATCACACCGTCGATCACGTGATCCAAGCGGGTCGCAAGCGTATCCCCACGGTGAGCGTTCCAATTCGTACCAACGACAAGCTTCGCGAGTCACGACTCTTTTCCAATGTCTCGCAGTTCATTCTTCGCTCGCTCCACATTGCCGTACGGGTCTATTCGACCTACGGAGCCATGGCGATCTTTTCGGCGCTCGGCGCCGCGACCATCATGGCCGGCGTCACGCTGGGAGTGCGCTTCATTTACTACTTCTTGTTCACAGACTCGAGCGACCTTCATGTTCAGTCTTTGATTCTGGCCGCGATCTTGATGCTCGCGGGTTTTCAAATGGTGCTCACCGGCATCGTCGCGGACTTGATCAGCAGCAGTCGCGGAATCTTGGAAGAGGTTTCGTATCGCTTGCGTCGCGTGGAAAGCCCCGAGAAGAAAGACCGGACTGACGACGCGTAGCAGACTGTGACGCAGATCAGTCAGGCGAAGCCTCTGCGCGCGAGTCAGCTACTGATCCTTCTCGGCTGCTTGCTCGCCGGTATCGGGTCGGCGCTCTTCGTCATGCCGATGATGTTCCGTCACATTCCGTCGGACATTTCGCGCATTGGTGTGCTGCTTGACGCGATGCACGGCGAGGGTGCAAACCCAAAGGTCGTGGTCTTTGGCAACAGCACGGTGATGAGCGGGATTGATGCGCAGCAGCTTTCGGCGGAGTTACCCGGCAATCCCCTGGCATGGAGCTTGTCGTCGACAGGACAGGCTCTCACCGAATCCTTCATGCTCAGCCAGGAATTGCCTGCGAGCGTCGAAGTCGCAGTCTACGGGGCGTCCCTGCGACCGAGCGTTCATGAAGTGCCGCTGATTCCCGTCAAGAGCAACGCGTTCTATCTTTATGGCTGGCGGCCGACCGACGACACGAAGAAGGAACTCGTACGCGTCTACGGGCACGGTGTAGGGTCCCTGATCCGGCGCTCGCATCTTTCGCAACTGTTCGACGGACGTTGGGCGCTACGCCAACTGCTCGATACTCAGTTGCGGATCTTGTTGCGCAAAGATCTGAGCCTCGCCGAGGCGGAGTCGACTCTCTTTCACGCGCAGCGCTATACCGCTCCCGTCGAGAGTGACCTGCTCGATCGTGCCATCAAATTGAGGGTCGACTCTCTACAGACGGGGCCTCCCCATATTCCGCCCCGTGATCGCGAGATGCTGCTCTCGATCGGGAAGCAAGGGGAAGCGTCGGGCCGCCGCATCGCAGTCTTGATCTTGCCCGTGCACCCGGCTGTCTACGTCCCTCACGCACAAGCGTTTCGTGACGCGGTGACGGAAGCCCGAAATTCGCAGAGAGGCGCACCCGAGACACTCGTTATCGACGCCTCCACGCTGCTCGATGCGTCGCTCTTCTTCGACGTCTTGCATCCCAGCAACGACGGCGCGCGCAAATTGACCTCCTTCGTTGCAGCGCAACTTCGCGAAGGGTTCTGATGCTTTTTTACACGCCGGAATTCTTGGTCTTTTCGATGCTGCTGCTCGCCACCCTCGCATTGGTGACGCGCGACGAGCCGCGGAAGGTCGTGCTCCTCGTGGCAAGTTACGGCTTCTACATGTGGTGGAACCCGCTGTTTATCGTTCTGATCGCCTTCGCGACGGCGGTCAACTACATGCTCGGTAAAGCGATAGACGAAAGCGACGACGACCGCCGTCGCGGGGTGTTACTCGCAACCTCGCTTGTTTCGAGCCTCGGCCTACTTGCATACTTCAAGTACACGGGCTTTCTCGCGGACACCACGCTTGTCTTGATGCGCGAACTCGGCTTTGCGGTGCACTGGAGTTCAATCGAGATCACGCTCCCGGTTGGGATCTCCTTCTATACCTTCCAAGCGCTCAGCTACACGATCGACGTTTATCGGCGAGACCTTCGAGCCACCGCTTCCCCCATAGACTTTGCGCTCTACATCGCGTTCTTCCCGCAACTCGTCGCCGGACCCATCGTGCGCGCTGCGCACTTCCTTCCCCAGCTGCGCGAGCGCATCCGCATTTCGTGCGACCAGACGACGTTCTTCCTGATTGCGCGCGGCCTCGCAAAGAAGGTCCTCGTCGCCGACAACTTGGCGCTTTTGCCCGATGCCGTCTTCGGAACCCCCGAAGCCTTCCCGAGCATCGTGATCTGGCTCGCGAGCGCGTGCTTCGGGGTGCAGATCTACTGCGACTTCTCGGGCTATTCCGACATCGCGATCGGGATCGCACGGGTGTTGGGTTTCCGTATTCCCGTCAACTTCGACCACCCCTACGCGGCGCGAAACCCCTCTGACTTTTGGCGTCGTTGGCACATCAGCCTTTCTTCCTGGCTCCGGGACTATCTCTATGTCTCACTCGGCGGAAACCGCGGCGGCAGCTTTAACACCTACCGGAACCTCATGCTCACGATGCTGCTTGGCGGGTTGTGGCACGGGGCGAGTTGGAATTTTGTTCTTTGGGGCTTTCTCCACGGTTTCTATTTGGTTGTGCATCGCCTCTACGGCAACTTTCGGCTCGCCCGCGACCCGGGCTACCAGCCGGCATCAAGTCGGTTCGCCACTTTGGCTTCGATCGTCGCGATGCAGTACTGCGTCTTCGCCGCGTGGATCGCGTTCAGGGTGACGGACTTCGATAAGATGTTGATCGCGCTGCAGAAGTACGTCTTTTTCGACTTTGACTTTGGCCTCGCAAACATTGGGCTCGGCGGCATGGTGTTCTTCAGCACCCTCTTTCTGCTCGCAGCCTTCGCGTGCGTCCACTGGTATTCGCGGAGTGTCGGGCACATCGAGCACCGCCTCGGGGAATTGGATCTCAAGTGGGCGGGTCTTATTTGTTTCGTGCTGGGCTTCATTTCTGTCATGCTCTGGCCGCTCACCGACCAGCCGTTTATCTACTTCCAGTTTTGAACCACTAGGGTCCCCGCGATGAAGCTCTTCACCTACCCCGGAGCACCGAACCCAAGACGCGTGCATATGTACCTCGCTGAAAAGGGAATTGAGATTCCCTTCGAGCGAGTCGACATTATGAAGCGCGAAAATCGATCGCCCGAATTCATGGCCGACATCAACGCGATGGGGGGTGTGCCGGTTCTAGAACTCGACGACGGAAGCCACATCGCAGAGTCGATCGCGATTTGTCGCTACCTCGAAACCCTGCATCCAACGCCATCGCTGTTCGGTGCAAGTGCGCAAGAAGTGGGTCTCGTCGAGATGTGGATCCGCCGCATCGAGTTGTACTTGATGATGCCGGTCGGGATGGTGTGGGTGCACGGCTCACCGCTCACCAAGGCGGTGGTGAAACAGCAGATCCCCGAGATGGCGGAACTCAACCGCGAGATGGTAAAGAACTACTTCGGGTTTATAGACCGGAGGCTCGCGAAGAGCGCGTATCTCGCGGGGGATCACTTCTCCATGGCAGACATCACCGCGCTCTGCACCATGGACTTCGCCGCGACGTTGAACGGCCTACCCCATTCGAAAGAACAGGTTTACCTGTCGCGTTGGTACGAAGAAGTGTCGGGAAGGCCGAGCGCCCAAGAGAAGTAGCGATGCGATCGCTCGCGGCGGCGCCCCAACGCGGCAAGCCCAGCTAGACCCGCGGCCATCAAAACCGCGGTGCCGGGTTCGGGTGCGTGGACCGAGTCGTGACCGCCAACGTTGACGGACGCCAAGTTGGAGAAGACGTGGGTGGTGGGGGGGGGCGTACCCACCATTGCTCTCGGTTCGAGAAACGCTCTGAGATAAACCTCATCGGTAGCGGTCTCGAAGGGGCCTTGCGTGGAGATTTATTGCGTCGCGGCGAACAGGAGTCAACTTTCGCGGGGAAGACGCTATACCCACTGGGTTTCGCGATACCCCAGACCCAGGAGTTTCCCCCATGCTTGACTCAAACTACGTAGACGCCTTCCAATTCGCCGGTCAGGACATCCCGTGGCTGCTCGGCCACTGGGCGAAGCACAAGCCCGACCACCCATTTCTGATCTGGGAACCCAAGAGCGGTGAAGAGAAGCGCTGGACCTACGCGGACTTCAACGCGCAGGTGGCCGATATTGCTGCGGGTCTCGCCGCCAAGGGCGTCGTCATGGGCGACAAGGTCTTGATCCACGCCGAAAACAGCCCCGAGATGGTGCTCGCGTGGTACGGGTGCGTGAAGCTCGGTGCGATCGCGGTGACGACCAACACCCGAAGTGTGGGGGCCGAGATCACATACTTCGCCGAACACACGGGCTGCGTCGGCGCGATCACGCAACCGAAGTTCGCGCGCGCCGTTTCGGAGAATGCGAAGTCGCTGGGTTGGATCGTCGTGATGGACGACAACTCCGGCGAGGCCGCGACGGACGAAGAACGGGCGCACGGTTTCGAATCGTTTGATGTGTTGCGCGGCGACGGAGCGTCTCTTCCCGAACGCCCGGCCGAACCGATGGCTCCGGCTGGCATCATGTTTACGTCGGGCACGACATCGCGACCCAAGGCGGTTGTTCACACGCATGCGAACGCACTGTGGGCAAGCCGCATGGGACCGATCAACATCGACATGGCGAGTGAAGACACGTACCTCGTCTATCTCCCCTTCTTCCACGTGAACGCCCAGAGTTGGTCGATCTACACGACCCTTGGCGTGGGCGGAACCGTGGTCTTGCAACCGAAGTTTTCGGCGAGCCGCTTTTGGGAAGTCGTGTTGAAGCACGACGTCACCCACATCTCACTCATCCCCTTCGTCTTCAAGGCGATCGCCGCGCAGCCGATCCCGGAGCACAAACTCAAGGTCGGCGTCTTCGGCCTCGTCATGCCCGACCTCGAAAACTGGTTGAAGCTCCGCATCCTCGCTTCGTGGGGAATGACGGAAACCGTCATTCATGCGACCCGCAACGACTACATCCAGACTTACCCCAACGGTTCGATGGGGAAGCCCACGCCGGGCTATGAGTTCGCGATCGTGGACAGCGATACGGGCAAGCCCTGCATGGAAGGTGAGATCGGGGAACTTTGGATTCGAGGTCGCCGCGGCGTCCAACTCTTCCTCGAGTACTACGACAACGAAGAAGCCATGGAGAAGGCGTTTACCGAAGACGGCTGGTTCAAGACCGGCGACATGGTGATGCTCGGCGAAGAAGGCAACTTCTTCTACAAGGACCGCGACAAAGACGCCCTCAAGGTCGGTGGCGAAAACGTGTCCGCGCGCGAAGTCGAAGATTGCGTTCGCGAAGTCGGTGGCATCGGCGACATCGCGGTCGTGGGCCAGCAGCACGACATGCTCGACATGGTTCCGGTTGCATTTGTGATCCGCGGCATGGGGGCGCCCGAGTCCGAAGACGAACACGCCGCCGCCATCATCGTGCATTGCAAAGAAAACCTTGCAGACTTCAAGGTGCCACGCGCGGTCTACTTCCGAGACGAGTTCCCAACCGCAACGCTTGACAAAGTTGCAAAGAACAAGCTCCGCGAAATCGCGGATGAGATGCCTGCGCTGAGTTGAGGGCGAGCCGCGCTACCGCGCGATCTTCCCCATCAAACCAAATAACTCGACCGGATTCGGCGGATCGCCGGCCCCGCCGCGGAACTCGCGGAACAAGGTGTCGACGTTGACGGCGATGCGCTCCGCATCGCCCCAACTCGCATAGTCTGCGAGCGCGATGTCGTGGATCGTGTCGTTGACCGACAGCCCTGCGTCGAAACGCAGCTTCGCTTCGTCGCGGATGTAGCTGAGGTATTCGCGAACCGCACGCGGGCCCGACTTGTCCGTGATGGGTCCGTGGCCGGGGACGACCGTTTCAACATCGAGGGCTTCGATGCGTTCGCAGGCGCGTATCCAATTTTCGACCGGCCCGGCCCACATGATGGGCGTGCCCTCGATGAAGAGGATGTCGCCCGTAAACACAGTGCGATCTTCAACGCAATGAATGAGCACGTCGCCACGGGTATGCGCGGGGCCGACTTCGATGAGTTCCAAATGTTTGTCACCGACCTGAAGGTCGAGATGTCCTTCAAAGGTGCGCGAAACCGGGGGCAGCTCGATCCCCGCAAATTCGAACATGCCGAACACTTGCTTGAAGAAGGCACCTGCTTCGCCGAGTGAGTCTGCGTTTTCGATCAACATCGCCATCATGCCCGGTGTGACTTCTGCCATCTCTTCCGCGGTCGCTTTCGAGGTGATGATCTCTGCGTCGCCGACGAGCTGGTTTCCGTAACAGTGGTCGCCATTCGCATGGGTGTTCACGAGGGTGTCGATCTCCGCGGCGGCGGGACACGCGGCCCGCATCTCGTCCAGCATCTCAGCAGTCAGCTTCAAGTCGAAAAGCGTGTCGACCAACAGCGACGCCTCGCCGCATGTCACCAGGCCGGCGTTGCTCCACCCCCAGGAGCCGTCGGGTTGGAGGTAGGCGAAGCAGCCGTTTCCGACTTCGTGGAGCCCTTTCGTGAACTTCCGATCTTGTTTCGCCATCTCGCGCTCCTCCCGGGGTGCTTGCTGGATGCAATAGGCTGGGCTCGCCTGTGAATCAAATACGGTATGAAAAAACAGATACTTATGGAACAGAAATGCACTGAAGGCAGCACTCTGGAGTGGGCTTTAGTGCTCAATTCCACTAAGATAGTGGACGAAAACACTATACAGCATTGGCGAACGCTTCATCACTTGGAGACTCCACATGGCGTCGATCCGAAAGCAACGCAACCGGTATGAGATCCGCGAATGCATCAACACAGCGAAGGGACCACGCCAGTTCACGCTGGCGAGTTTCAAAGGCGCCCTCACCCCCGAGACCCTCGACCGCGCCGACGAAAAGGCTCGTCTCCCATTTGATCGCGATCAACTCATCGCCCGCGCCCAGGCACTCGGCGTGACCGTGAACGAACGCCGCCGTTTCCCCGAAGCGCGCGCGCTGCTCGCAACACTTCAACGCGGAGGCCGACCGTCGCCTCGCCTGGTGGGCTTGCTCAAGCGCGCACTTGAGCCGTTCGCCGAAGAACCGGTCCCCGAACATCTCGAAGATGCAGCACTCTGGCTTGGCCAACCCGAGAGTGAGCGCGGCAAGGCACTCCGCGACCTCGTGCGTAGTGCCGACCGCGTCGTGCAGTCGCGCGCGCCATTGCGCGAACGCGCCCGGACAAGGTTCCCGCGCATTCAATCGCGCGAACTCGAAGCGCGGTAGCGGGTGTACCTCGACGAAAAAATGGTCGCCATTGAACGCGCCTTCGAAACAGCCGACATCGCACACGCGTTCGGCGGCGCAAATGCGCTTGCGTACTACGCCACGCCGCGAGCAACGGTCGACATCGACGTCAATATCTTTGCCCCTGCTTCCCGGGCGGGCGAAGTCCTCGCATGCCTGGGCACGTTGGGTGCGACGGTCGACGCGCCGGAGCTGATGCAGGCGATTGAACGCGATGGCCAGGCGCGCGTCTTCTGGGGCCGCACCCCCATCGACCTCTTCTTTTCCTACGACCCGCTTCACCAAAGTTCGATGGAACGACGACGTCGCGTCAACTTCGGAGCCGACCGGCTCCATATCCTAAGCGCTGAAGATCTGCTGGTCTACAAGGCGGTGTTCAACCGCGAAAAAGACTGGCGTGACATTGCCGAGATGATCTTCGCCGCCAACGACCCGCTCGATTACGGCTACGTGCGCGAATGGCTCGCTCGCATCTTGGCAGACGACGCACCCCAACACGAGCGGCTCGAACGGCTCATTGAATCGGGTGGCGGCGATCTCTGATAAGTGACGCCGATCGTTGGGTCTAGGACGACTGCTCGAGCTCGAGCCGAATCGACTCGACCACAATGCCAAGGGTTGGGGCGGGCTCGCTCAAAGACAAGATGTCGTAGTAGAGGTTCGGCCGGCGCTCATGAGAGGCTCGCAAAAACTTTGCGCCAAATCGGGGCCCGACTCGCGCGCAAAATTTCAGTCTGGTCTGCGCGCTCCATCCTCGCGTTGTCGGCGGGCTCGCCACCGCACAAGCGATCCATCGCGCTCGCAAACGACGCAGCGTCATCGGAGTCAAACGTGAAGCAGGCTGCATGACGCTCGCAGATCTTTCGCGCTTCGCCCGACACGCCACATAGGATCGGCCGTTCATAGGCCGCGTACTCAAAGAGCTTCGATGGGACCGTGTGGCGGTAGACGTCGAGCGCCGCAAGGTGGAGTAAAAAGGCGTCCGTCTCACGACACATGCGCGCGAGTTCTTCGCGGCTCGTGTGGGGCAGGACTTTGAAGCGCGGATGGCTGGCGCCGCTGAGTTCGTCCCTCTGCGCGCCGTCGCCAATGATGGTGATGCGAAGCGCGGGCCATTTTTCCAAGCTCGCCAGCATGCCGCCAAGAATGCCGACCAGACTTTGCGACGGGCCGAGGTTGCCGGCGTAGAGAACCTGAAGGGGCGCGCCTTCGTCACGCGGGGCCGCGGGTTCAACGTGTTCCGGGATCAGCACCTTGTCGAGTCCATTAAAGACCACGGTCGCGCAGGCGGGATCAGTGCCGTGTCGCTCGAGCAAAAGATCACGAAAGCCTTCGGTGGCGAGCGTGAGGTGATCGGCCGAGCGAATGATCGAACGTTCAAGGAACCGCATCGACCCGGCGAGCAAGGGGTTTCGAAGCAGCCCCGTTTCTTCCGCCCAGTCGAGCCAAAGGTCACGCAAGTCGAGTACCAGGGGCCGTCTTCCGAAGCGCTTCACAACGAGACCCGGCAAGCCGTAAAAAAATGGCGGCGTCGAAGCGAAGACGATGTCCATCTTGCCCCGGTGCCGCAGAGCGACAAGCGACATCCACAACGCACCGAGTAATTCAGTGAGCAAGCGCCCGACTTTGCCGCGGGACTGCAGAAGTTGAACGCTCGAAATTCTGCGGATCGTGAGATTCTCTTGCCGTTCGATCGCGGGCGCCTTGGTGGCACCCTCGTAACGGTTCGGCTGCGCGGTGAGGACGGTAACCTCATAGTCTTCGGCCAATGTTTCGGCGAGGTGTTTGAGGCGATAGGAGAGCGCACCCACGTCTGGCGGGTAGTGGCGCGTCAAGATCCAGACGCGCTTGCGCGTCTTGTCTTGTTCTGATTCGTCATGACTTGCGCTCACTGGTTGTCGCCTTTACACCCATGCCGCATTTGAAACGCAACCCGCATTCAAGCCTGCTCTGCACTCGGCCGGAAGAACACTTCGAGCCCCGCTTCTTTCTTACCGAGACTCGGGTACAAAGTTGAAAGCCCGCTCCAATATGCCGCCTTGATTCGTGCGACAAAGTCGAGTGCCGTCTCATCGTCTTCCCGCGCAAGAGAATCAAGCCGCGCATATTCACAAAGGCGATCCGCGACCCCCGAAGGCAGCGGAGCCTCCGGTGCATCGCCCTCCCCGCTCGCCAAGTACGCCAAGACGCCTAACATCGCGGCGCCCCCCATGGCTTCTTTGTTACGCGCGATCCAACGTAGATCTTCAGGTGGCGAGTGCGGATCGCGAAGCACGGAACGCGTTTCAGCTGCGAGTCTTCGGGGTGTTCGCTGCGGGAGCCAATCCGCAAGGCGCTTTACCAATGCGTGGTCGGGGTCTTCGGGCACGGGTCCCATCCCGTCGATCGCCTGGGTGACTTCTAAAGCAAACTCGGCGATGGAACGTTCGAGTCCCGCGCGTTCTTCCGTTGGGTTTGTTCTGGTTTCGATCGCCCAGCGAACTCGCTCGCGCAGGGCTTCGCTGTAAAGACCCTTGGTGCTCGGAGACGAGAGATAGTGCTCGGCCCGTGCGCGATGCCCGGGGATGCACTCGCCATTGTTTGCGCCGGCAAGCAGCGGCACGTCGAGAAAGAGGCGCGCGGCGACCTGGGTGTAGA
Organism: Myxococcales bacterium; assembly: GCA_012960035.1. GTDB lineage: Bacteria > Myxococcota_A > UBA9160 > UBA9160 > UBA4427 > DUBZ01. Next base: position 12,843 of record DUBZ01000092.1, read on the forward strand.
CGACGTCGTGTCCGCTCCCGCTCGGCGTCCAGTAGAGCACCGGCTTCCATAAGTTCCCCAGGAAGGAGCGGCGAGAGGCGCGATTGTCGAAACTCTCTGGGTAGTGCTCGAGCACATCCTCTCCGGCCAACACGACACCGGCATGTCGGGTTTCGACCATCTGAAAACTCGGTGCGATCGATTCGAGCATTCGCAGTGGGTTTACTTCGACATCCACTTGGAAGAGTGACGACCGGTGGCGAAGTTTGATGTCGTCGATGGCTTCTTCCAGTACTTCGGGGCGCTGGTCGCCGCTGCCGGTAAAGAGCGTCATGTCGAGATCAGAGATTAATTCGATCTCACCGTGCGGATCTTCCCGGTAGACGTAGTCGCCCGTCGAACCACTGCCGCTCAAAATGAAACTCTTGGTTTCGGGGTACGCCTCGGCCGCCGCGTCGACAAGTTGGTTCAGTACGTCGCGAAGGGCGTCGGGGTAGTGGTAGCGAGAACAAAGCTCATCGACGGGGCTGGGCACGTTGTCCTCATAAGTCTCGCACCCAGGACATGGCAGCGCAGGGTGGTGGGGCCGGCAATATAGCGAGCTGAGCCCCTGCGCCCAAAGCGCAGTCAAAGGGCAAGCCCGGCAGCCCGCAGTGCGATACTTTCGGCGCCGCGCAAGCAATTCGCGCCATGAGGTGCTTCGCGCGGCAAATTTCACCCGCGATGCACCGCCAGTTACCTAGATAGATACACAGACAAGGCGCCACGTCGTTGTTAGGAGACAGCATTGATTCGCGTTGGTCTCGTCCACACGAAGCCGTCCTACGAAGGACTCGCCCCACCCTTTGGGCCCGGCGTCGCATATCCGGAGTTTGCGCATTGGGGTGACACAGATGCGGGGGCTTCTTCGGACAATCATGTCTATTCGGCGGTTCGCGAGGCCCTGCACGCGCTGGGTCTCGACGAGGCGCGCTTCGGGCAAGCAGACTGGAACCCGCTCGGCCAATTTGTGGACGCCGGATCAAAGGTCGTCTTGAAACCAAACTTTATTCGGCACTGGAACCCGCTCGAAGGCGGGGACGAGAACGCGTCCCTGGAAAGCGTCGTGACCCACGGCGCCGTACTGCGCGCGATGGCGGACTACGCGTTTCTCGCGGCCGGGCAAAGCGGTGACGTCATCGTCGCCGAAGCGCCCCAGCAAGACTGCGACTTCGAAAAAATTCGCATTTACGCCGGGCTCGATGAACTGGCGGCCCACGCCGAACGTGTCGGACACAAGTTTACGGTGATCGATTTGCGCCGCGAAACGGTGATCTTCGACGACGGGATCATCGTCGAACGCAAACCGCTTTCGGGAGATCCGCTCGGCTACCGCGCGGTCGACCTCGGCACGTCGAGCTTCTTCGAGGGCTCGGGCCTCGACCCCAATCGTTTTCGTGGCGCCGACTACGACCCGGGCCCGACGTCGGAACATCATCGCGACGGGCGCAACGAATACCTGCTCTCCGAAACGGTTCTGTCTGCCGACTTGATCGTGAACCTTCCCAAACTTAAGACCCATAAGAAGACGGGTGTCACACTCGCGCTCAAAAATCTGGTCGGCATCAACGGCGACAAGAACTGGCTGCCCCATCACAGCCTGGGCGGCGTGTCTGAAGGCGGCGACGAATTTCCTGCCGCACGCTTGATCGACCGCCTGCGTAGCCGTGCAATTGAGATCGCCCGCCCGCTTCTCGCGCGTGGCAGGGGCACGCAATTCTTTCGGGCAGTGCGACGTGTCGAATCCTCGACCCGCGGTGACGCGTTCATTCGCGCGGGCAATTGGTACGGCAATCAGACGACCTGGCGCATGTGCTGCGACTTGAATCGCAGCCTCTATTACAGCGACACGAAGGCGTTGGCGCTGGGCGCGGAAGCCCCGGTTCGAATTGTCCTCACGGTGCTCGACGGCATCGTGGCCGGCGAAGGTGAAGGCCCCCTCGCCCCCAACGACGTACCGCTGGGCGCCATTGTGGCGGGAACGGACCCCATCGCCGTAGACTTGGTCGCCGTTCGCATGATGGGCTTCAACGAACAGTTGATTCCCAAGCTGCGCGAGCCGATGAGGGACACCGGGGCGCGAATCACGCAGGTGCGCGACCCCGCAGATGTCGAAGTCTTCGAAGCCCGCGTCGATTCGAACGGGCCGACGAGCAGACGTCTCGATGAAATCACCTGCGAGCGAACCTTTATCGCGCACGCAGGCTGGCGCGGTCATATCGAAAGCGACGGGCCCAAATCACCATGAAACAAATTTTGCAGAGTGCGCGCAGCGGTGAACTCGAACTCGTCGAAGTTCCCTCGCCAACTCCCGCTCCGGGCCAGGTGCTTGTTGCCAACCACTACTCGGTCGTTTCTCCCGGTACGGAAAAGATGGCGCTCGACTTTGCGCGGAAGTCTCTTGTTTCCAAAGCGCGCAGTCGCCCGGACCTCGTGAAGCAGGTGCTTAAAAAACTCCAGCACGAAGGCCCGATGCCGACCTATCGCGCGGTCACAACTCGCCTCGAAGCCCCGCAACCGCTCGGCTATGCGACCGCGGGTGTTGTCGTCGCGGTGGGAGAAGGCGTCGAGGGTTTTGCCCCGGGTGATCGTGTCGCATGCGCGGGCGCGGGCTACGCGAATCACGCCGAATTGATAACGGTCCCCGACAATTTGGTGGTTCACGTTCCCGCTGAACTCGAACTCGACAAGGCCGCTTTCGCGACCTTGGGCGCAATCGCGATGCAGGGTGTTCGCGTCGCGGATCCGCGGCTTGGCGAAGTCGTGGCCGTGATCGGCTTGGGCCTCATTGGCCAACTGACCGTGCAGCTTCTTCGCGCAGCAGGTTGCCAGGTGCTCGCGATTGATCTCAATGAAGACCGTATTGCCGAAGCGATGGATCAGGGTGCGACCTGGAGTGCGGTGCCGGGCGACGATCATGAGCCGTGGAAGAACGCCGCGACCCATGGCTATGGCGCCGACATCGCGATCGTCACGGCCGCGTCTGAGAGTTCTGCCCCGATCACGCTTGCCGCAGACCTTTGTCGCGCGAAGGGATGCGTGGTTGCCGTCGGCGCGACCGCGATGGACCTCGACCGCCGCAGCTTTTACCCCAAAGAACTCGAACTCCGCATGAGCATGTCGTACGGCCCCGGTCGTTATGACAGGCGCTACGAAGAACTCGGTCTCGACTACCCGATTTCTCACGTCCGCTGGACAGAGAATCGCAACTTGCAGTCGTTCGTGAACCTCGCCGCGGCTGGGGACATTGATCCAGCGAAACTCGACGCGGAAGTCGTCGCTTTCGAAGACGCGGAAGGCTCCTACGAAGCACTCGCCAAGGGCGAACGCAAAAACCTCGCAATCATCTTCAAGTACAAGGGCGCGCCCGATGAAGCCCGAACCCTTGAACTCGCAAAGCCTTCTGCGCGATGCGATGGGGACGTCGGCATCGCGTTCGTCGGTGCGGGCAACTACGCAAAGGCGCAGCTAATCCCCGCCATCGCGAGCGCGTCAAAGGTTCGCAAGGTTCAAGTCGTCACCGCAACAGGCGCTTCGGCGCGACGAACTTCAGAAAAGTACGACTACGCGAGCTGCGGGACCGACCCCCAGGAAGTGTTTGGAAACGACGCGGTCGATCTGGTGTTCATTGCAACCCAGCACGACTCACACGCCTCGCTTGCGCGCGACGCGATGAAGGCCGGCAAGGCGGTTTGGCTCGAGAAGCCGATTGGGCTTGATCAAGAATCGGTCCGGGAGCTGGTCGCTGCCGCACGCGACACACAGGGCTTCTTGAGTGTCGGTTACAACCGGCGCTTCTCCCCTCACGCGGAGAAGGTCCGCGAAACATTCGACGGACGATCGGAACCCATGTCGATTCGGTACACCATCGCGGCAGGTGCAACCCCGGCAGGAACTTGGGTCACCGACCCGAAGACCGGTGGCGGCCGCATCATCGGCGAGTGCTGTCACTTCATCGATTTATGCATCTATCTCGTCGGCACATTGCCCTCAAGCGTCTACGCGCGCGGGTTGAGCCGTGACTCCGAGCGCGATGATTCATTTGTCGCCAACGTAAGCTTCACCGACGGTTCAGTCGCAACCCTCGAGTACCTTGCCAACGCGAGCGCCGAGCTTCCCAAAGAACGCTTCGAAGTGTCGTCCGAGCGCAAGACCGCAATCTGCGAAAACTTCCGCAGTACCACCGTGATGGGTGGCACGCCGCTCAAGACCCTCAACCAGAACAAGGGACAACGCGAAGCCGTGCTCGCCGTCATCGACGCGTGCCGCACGGGCGCGGGTTCCCCGTTTACCCTCGAAGAACTGACCGCCAATTCCGAAACAACCTTCGGGATCTTGGAATCGATGCGAACCGGACAGGCAGTCGACCTCACGGCAAAGTTGGCCGCCTACTAGCTACAGCTAGCTTTCGCAACGCAGCCAGCGGCATTGGATCCGCGTTTGGGCGCGTGCGCCTTCTGCCGCGCAGACTCCTAGGGGCGTTTCTTCAAGCGGCGGCGGGGCAGCGACGTGAACGCTGCACGATTGTCGGTCGGCAAGACAAGGGTCAATTCGTAGCGCGTCATCTTCAGCCACGATCGCTACGCGCTTCAAATCGTGCTTCTACCTGCGGTTGTTGGCTGGCCGATGAGTTACGGCGTGGGGATCGCGCGCTACTTTATTTTCGACGAACTCGATTGGCTTCATTGGCACGTGTCCATGCGCGAGCCGCGCTTTGTCTCTTGGCGTCGTGAGCGTGATCGCCGTTGCGTGGCATCGCTTCATTCTGATGAATGCGGACCAGCCATCTAGAGCCGAGTTAAAACAAGGCCGCGCCGGGCCTGAACCGGGTTGACCTAGCTCGCCGCAGCATCCCGCGGATAGTCACGAAACGGCACCCAGTCAAATTCGCTGAGCAGGGTCGCCACCTTGTCGAGGCAACCCCCGATCCCGACGTAGCTCTTGAAGTTACGAAACGCGCCGAGGTCGAGGCGCGGCTGGTCGAGGTCGATGTCTCGTGGGTGGATGTAGAGAACGAGGCTTTCGTTTCGCGCGCGTTGTCCGCGTGCCCAATGGAGAATTAACGAGGTTGGGAAGAGGCGCAGGTAGCCGCCGCCGAGATAAGCAACCCGGCTTAGAGGGGTGCTTATGGTTGAAACGGGAAACTCCATCAAGCCGTTTGGCAGCCGCGTTGGCAAAGGTTCTGCGTTTGGCAAGCCACCGTGGGCGCGGCTTGCGGGAAATACGGACGAGTCGTATTCGAAGCCTTCGGAGGCGAGCACGTCCAACGCCCAATCGCTGTCTTCGCGAATCGAAAAGCCCGGAGCGCGGTATCCAATCGGGCGGACGCCAACCGCACCTTCGATCGCGTCGTTGGCGCGGCGCAGATCATCGCGAAACGCTTGCGGTGTCTGCTGGTAGATCAGGCCGTGCGCGTAACCATGGCTCGCAATCTCATGTCCCGCTTCGGCGATCCGTTGCAGAAGTGCCGGGTACTGCTCGGCGATCCAGCCCAAGACAAAGAACGTGCAGCGTACGTTCGCTTGTTCGAGTACATCGAGTAGACGACCGGCATTGGTTTCGACCCGGGCTTCCTGGTCGGCCCAGGTGGACAGCGCCGGGGCCGCGTCGGTGTCGAGGAGATGAAACCAGTCTTCGAGGTCGATCGAGAATAAGTTCGGTGAAGCCATTTTGTTTCCGATTGTCGAGCAGGTCGCGCCCAAAACCAGGCGCGTCCGTTAGTTCGGAATGAAGCGCGGAAGCTCAGGGGAGATCTTCGAGGCGAACTCGCGAAATGCGTCGTCGGCCTCTTCGAAGTTCTCACGTTCGATCTGCATCGTGAAGCGGAGCAGCGAACCATCCGTGCGGTTTCGCAGGGCGCGGTCGAAGAACATGTGCCACAGGCGATCGATGTTGGTGCCGATCACGTGGCCACGTGACTGATACCAGAAGTAGACGAGCCCGCGTCGCTGGCCTTTCGCGATCACGACGCGTTTGGCTTCACCCTCGATGCCGAAGTTGATCGGCACGATGTCGGATTCGATGATGTCCCAACCCGCCCCCGGCAAGCAGTGTTCCGGGGGATGAATCAATGTGGTCTTGCCCGAGTCGCTGCGCTCCTGCTTCTCGTGATAGCCCGCGTAAAATTCAACATACTTACCGGGTATGTCGGTCGCGTAGCGACAAATGATGTAGTCGGTGACGCCGAGGTTATCGAGCACTTTCTGGTCCATCAATTGACGATCGCCGCATTTCCAGCCGTCGAATTCGTCTGGGAAATCGGCAAAGTTTTCCCGGGGCGGCGTGATGTCCCCGGTCGCGAAGTTGTTGTACGCGTACGAGTTCGCGGCGATGAACAGCAGTGCAACAATGAGCTTGGCGAGGGTCATGCGGGCGAACTCTCCTGAGCGTTTTTGCGCGTAAAAAAGTTAGCGCCAAAGCTGAGCGAGCGCGCAAGCAGCAAGAGCATGAAGAAGGCCATGCCGAAGGTGATCATGCCCTGGAAGTCGTGGATGAAGCCCGTCGCGGTCTCGCGGCCGAAGTTGTGTGCAAGTACGCCGGTAAGTGACACCCGCACAGCGTTTACCACGATCGCGATCGGGATCGTGCCTGCCACCAAGATGCTCTGTTGAATGATATGGCCGGGGCGAAAGAACTGAGCGAACACAACGCCTAGGGTCAGGAGCGCCATCAACGAACGCAAGCCCGAGCACGCTTCGGCGACGAACAACTGGGTGTGAGCGAGATGAATGATGTTGCCCTCGAGCAGCGCCGGGATCCCGAACGCCTGCAGACTCCCGACCGCCCAACCGGCGGCGATCAATTGCAGCGGGAACGCGATGATGTTCACGAGAGACTGCGGGAGCGGGACCATCAAGAAGAGAAACGCCATTGGGAACAACAAGATCTCGAAGACGCGACGGCCGGCGAGGAGCAGCACGAGGCCCATCAGCGCGAGCACGTAGCCACTGCGCAGTGCCGTCAGGAGACCGCCAAGCTCACCAATGCACACGGCGATGACGCTCAGAAAAAGAACCCCGGCGCCCCACCAACTCCCGTCGAGTTCGGTGCGACGCAGCTGCGGCGTTTTGCCGTACGCGAAGTAGAGAGAAAGAGGAACGATGAGCAAGCCGTGGGAATAGTCAGGGTTGGCGCGCCACGTGCGGAACATGTGGACCAGCACCGGATAGAACACGTAGGTGGCGAGCGTGATGGTGGCGCCGATGGCCCAGAGCGTCTTCTGGCGAAGGGCCGCGGCCGCGGCCACGCTGGCTTCGATGTTTGGTGGGTCTTGACTCACGACCCGGCTCCAAGGTCACGTTCGAGTACGTTGGCGATACGCTCCGACGCCTTGCCGTCCCACAAGTCGGGGACGTTACCCGCCTTCGGTTTGCCGTCGAGGGTCGCCATGACTTCACGCAAGATCACTTCTCTGTCCGCGCCCACCATGGTGTTGGTTCCGTGGGTGACGGTAATGGGTCGTTCAGTCGAATCGCGCAGCGTGAAGCAAGGCGTGCCAAGCGCGGTGGTTTCTTCTTGGACGCCGCCCGAGTCCGTGAGGACGATCTTGGCGTCGGCCATCAAGCGCAAGAAGTCGAGGTAGTCCTGGGGTTCAATGATCTGAAACTTCAAGTCACGGCCGCCGAGGGCTTCGCTGATATTCGTCGCGGTGCGGGGATGCACGGGGAACACGATCGGAACCCGGTCGTGAATTTCTTCGAGCGCGCCAAATAATTCGGCGAGGCGTGCCGGGTCGTCGACGTTACTTGGACGGTGCAGGGTGAGGAGACAGAACTTGCCTTCGGTGAGGCCCAAGCGTTCGAGAGTGTCGAGCTTCTTTGCGCGCTCGAGGTTCGCGAGCAGGGTGTCGATCATCACGTTGCCAACAAAGTGGATCCGCGCCGGGTCGATGCCCTCGCGCAGCAAGTTGGCTTCGCCGTCGGCTTCGGTGGTGAACAGCCAACTCGCAACGACGTCGGTCATCAGCCGGTTTAGTTCTTCGGGCATGGTGCGATCGCCGGAGCGCAGCCCGGCTTCGACGTGGGCGACGGGGATGTCGAGTTTCACCGCAGCGATCGTTGCCGCGAGGGTCGAGTTGACATCGCCCACAACGAGAACAAGGTCGGGGCGTTCGCTTAGCAAGACCGCTTCGAGCTTCATCAAGACATGGGCGGTCTGTTCGGCGTGTGTCCCCGAGCCGACACCCAGGTTGATGTCCGGGGCCGGGATACCGAGGTCGCGAAAAAAGTTTTCGCTCATCCGGGCGTCGTAGTGTTGGCCCGTGTGGACGAGAAAACTCTCGAAGGTGTCACGCGAATTGAACTCGCGAAGCAGCGGCGCAATCTTCATGAAGTTCGGGCGTGCGCCAGCGACGCACAACACGCGAACTCTCTTCTTTGCTGCCGGCTGGCTTGCGCCGCTCATGACCGCTCCCAATTCATTTTGCACGACGAGTGTGCCAAATTCAGCCGCTCGCCGTTCTCGCCCCAAGCGCTTCTAGATCTCGACACCTTGAGGAGTACCTCGTTCACGCATCCGCAACTTGGGCGCAAAACCCATGTCCGACACGGGTTGGATGGCCTGGATTCAGAAACTGTTCGACACATCAGAGCGAAAAATGGAGACACTTTTCGCCGCTCGCGGCTGCGGCGAAGTTTCTAACCCTGGCCTACTTCTGGCGCACGATCTGTTCAAAGTATTCGATTGTTCGAGTGAGGCCTTTCCGCAGCGGAACCTTCGGTTCCCAGCCGAGGGTCTTCTTCGCAAGCCCGATGTCGGGGCAGCGCTGGGTCGGGTCGTCGCCGGGAAGAGGTTCATAGACGAGCTCAGATTTTGAGCCTGTAATTTCGAGGATGAGTGTGGCGAGTTCCGCGATGGTGAACTCGCCGGGGTTTCCCATGTTCATGGGGCCCGTCACTTCGTCGGGCGTCGCCATGAAGCGCAGGAACCCTTCGATCAAGTCGTCGACGTAACAAAATGCGCGGGTCTGACTGCCGTCGCCGTAAATCGTAATCGGTTGGTCGGTGAGCGCCTGCATGATGAAGTTGGAAACCACGCGGCCGTCGTTCGGGTGCATGCGCGGCCCGTACGTGTTGAAGATGCGCACAACCTTGATACGGAGCTGGCACTGGCGCCAATAATCGAAGAACAGAGTCTCCGCACAGCGCTTGCCTTCGTCGTAGCAGGAGCGAATGCCCACCGGGTTTACGTGTCCCCAGTAGTCTTCCTTCTGCGGATGGACCTGCGGGTCTCCGTAGACCTCACTGGTTGAGGCTTGAAAGATCCGGGCCCCCACGCGCTTGGCAAGACCGAGCAAGTTGATCGCGCCGTGCACGCTTGTCTTGGTCGTCGACACCGGATTGTTCTGGTAATGGATGGGCGAAGCCGGACAAGCGAGGTTGAAGATCTCGTCGACTTCGACGTACAACGGGAACGTGACGTCGTGTCGAATGATTTCGAAGCGCGGGTTGTCGGCTAGATGGGCGATGTTTTCTTTGGAGCCCGTGTAGAAGTTGTCGACACAGATGACTTCGTTCGCACCTTCGTCTGCTGCCAGCAACTTCTCACACAGGTGAGAGCCGAGAAACCCGGCACCGCCAGTGACCAGGATGCGCTTGTTTCGGAAGTTCTTCACCGTTCGTCGTGACCTCTTGGCCGTGTTTTAGGAGTGCTGTCGCGACCGCGCAGCAGTATACAAAGCCCCAACCTGCGCTGCGATTTGCGGTGGGGCGCTCTGACCCCGATACAGGTTGGATCGGCACGCCGCGTCATTGATCTGAGTGTCGTGACAGAACACTTTCTGCCAAGGCACATGTTCGTCGCACAATCTGTTCCCACCCGTGATGGGTTTCGAGCAACTCGCGCGCTCCGGCGCCAAGGGTTTGGCGAAGCGCGGGCTCGAGCGCGAGGGTGCGCAACGCTGCGGCAAGTTCTCCGGCGTCCGCTTTCTCGTCGAGGAGCCACGCATTTGTCATGTGCTCGAAGCCCGGCGCAATGTTTTCAAAGGCCACGATGGGCTTTCGGGCCTCCATGTAGTTCAGCAGCTTGATTGGAAACCCACCGCGTCTGCGCCGGCAAAGAACCACGCTCTGAGAGCCGGAGATCAGCGCCCGCATCTGTGCAAAGTTTTCGACTTCAACGCATGCGATGTTTTCCACGCCTTCGAAGGATGCGGGTAGCGTGCTTTTGTCATGGGTCGCCACGACAATATTGGGCGTCGGGTCGTCACTCATTATCGCGGCGGCTTCGGCGAGTAGGTCGAGGTCTTGGTAGGCGTCGAGGTTGCCGCAATAGAGCGCATAGCTTCCGGGAGTGATTGTAAACTTCGCGCACGCGCGCGCAACCTGTTCGTCGGTTGGGCTGGGCGTTGGATCGAGTCCGGGTGCGATGACATCAACCGGCCCACGTGCGATGGACCCGAGGTCCCGCTTGGCGTCGTTGCATAACGCCACGATCCCGTCGGCATGTCGTCCGATGAAGCGATCCACCATGCCTCCCAAGTTTGCAAGCATGAAGTCGATCGCGTCTGCTCCGTAGGCAGAAAGCTCGTGTCGCAAAATCGTGTGGGCCACGTAGACGACTGGGGTCTTCAAAACCGCGCGCCCTGCGAGTGCGATCATCGCGGCTTCGGCGTTGTGGGCAAACGCGACGTCGAAAGGTTGGACGCGCGCCCGGCGGATGTAGGTCGAGAGCAACCCTGCATCGGCGGGAAACTTTGCAAGGGTAGGGCCGGACCTCATGGTGTTCGGCGAAAGCCATCCCGGTGTCGCAATGCAGTTCAAGTCACTTGGGTGTTCACCAACACCACTGCCGTACGTAAACAGTTCGGCGTCGACGCCGCTGCGCACGAGCGCGCGGGTGTGTTCAGCGACGAAGACCTGCGAACCCTGTGGATAGGGAAACGGGAACGCGCCCAGCACCGCGACACGCATGGGGTTAGGCAGTGCCGTTGCGTTGCGTGCGGGAAAGCGAACGGTGGAGGGTCGCGAGTTCGATGATGGCGCGTAAAATCACCCTCGGGTTCGCGCCTGATTGGTTGCCGTGCTTTCGACGGCGGTGGGACACCGGCACTTGGTAGACGCGATAATGAAGCGCGCGGGCGCGGACCAGAATCTCCGTATTGACGAACGCGCCGATCGATTCGATCTCAATCGCTTCAATGACTTCGCGGCGAAAGAGTTTGAACGCGCAGTCGATGTCTTTCACCCTGAGGCCGAACATCACGCGAACGATCGCGCCCCAGGTATTGGCGAGCAGGCGCCGCGGCCACGGGTCCGAACGTTGGGCGCGGTATCCCGCGACGATGTCGAAGTCGTCTGCGTGCGCAACCAATCGGTTGAGTTCAGAAAGATCGAACTGCAGGTCGGCATCGCTAAAAAAGATCAGCTCTCCTTTTGCGAAGCGCAGGCCGGAACGCAATGCGGCGCCATACCCGGTGTTGCACTCGTGCTGGAGCAGCTGCACCCGGGGGTCTGCTTCACAGATGCGCTCGATGATCTCGGCGCTGCGATCTCTCGAACCATCGTCAACCAAGATGATTTCGAAGTCGGGGGTCAAGCGCTGCGCGATGTCACGCGCTGCGCCGAGCAGCGGTTCAATGTTCGGCGCTTCATCGAAGATGGGAAACACAAGCGACAGGCGAGGCCGGTCTGGCTTCACTTCAGTTTCCCGAGACGAATCTTCGAAGGGCATGTCAGTTTGTGCAGGGCTCGCGGTCATCGAAAAATCAGTCCAAGTATCCAAGCGCTCGAAGTCGGTCTGCGACTGCGGCTTCTTCTTCGGCAGAGTAGCGGCGCTCAGTGAGTCCATGTGATATCCCGTCTGCCGAACCCTCGGATGTTTCCCAATCGAGCCCCATTGCGCCAAGGAGCGTGGGCGCCATATCGACGAGCCGCGGGTGAGGTTCATCGAGACTGAGGCCTGCGCCTGTTCCGACCAAGATGCCATCGGCGCGGTGGGTCCCATTCATGCCAAGCCCGCGACCGCCGGCGAGTTCGTCGTCCTCCAAGCGGGTGACAGAACTTCCCCCGCCCTCTTCCCAGCGGCTTGCGACGAGAGACAGCCCGTAGCCGTGATGGAGTGCAAGTTCGATCATGATGTCTGGTGCGCGGGAAACAAAGGGACCGTGGTAGAGGTCTTCTCTGCGGATGGCCCGCGCGACGACGGGTTCGCCGTCCGGGAGCCGCCATGCGAGCAGCGCCTCAATGACCCGGTCCCGCACGCGCTCGTAGTCTTCGGGCGCGACCGCGCCTTTGGCCTCGCGTCCGCGGAGGTTTATCCACACGCCTGGGTTGGTATTCGCCTCTTCGGAGAAGGCCAGGGTCTGATTCCAGTCGAAACCCCCGAATCGGGCACCGCTTTCCAGCCGCGCCGCGGCGGCACGTGCGCGGCGGAAGATGAACTGGGCCAGGCCGGAGGGGAGAATCTTCAAAGCCAGGTCTCGCAGGCCCCGAGCCAGTGCGTCCACCGACGGTCCGCCTTCCGATATTCTCGTAAGTAATCCCGCTTCGGAGAGGTAGCGATTCAGATGCACGACATGGCGGCTCGCTCCCCCCATGCCGTGGTCAGACATCACGACGCACAGGGACTCCTCGCCAAAGGCTCGGCGCAACTCGCCGCACGCATGGTCGAGCCGGCTGTAAACATCTTCGATCGTTGCGCGCGCGGTCGCGTCGGCGGTTGGGTCGTGGCGCGGAGAGTCCGGGTCGTGATGTCGCCAGAAGTGATGGCCCACGGTGTCGCTTTCCGAAAACACGACCATCATAAAGTCGAGGTCGGCCTCCTCCCGCATCGCTTCTATGGCGGCAACGGAAAAAGCAAGTTTGCGATCGACGCGGTCGAGCAAGTGGCCGCGGGTGCGGTCGAGAGATGTGTCCGACCCTTCTTTCATGGCAGGTCGCATCCACGGACCCGCAATCGCTTCAATGCGCTTATAAAGCGAGGGGTCGTTCGTTGCGTCGGCGTCGCTTCCCGTTGAGACCGGCGCGTCGAAGCCCGGGACCAAGAGGCCGTTGAGTTCTTCGGGAGGAAACGTGGCGGGAACACCGAGCACGAGAACACGTCCGCCAGCTTCGCTTACGCGCGCAAAGATTGAACGCCCGCTGCGGTCGGCCGCGTTCGCAAACGCGATGCGGTACGCGCCCGAAATCTTCTGCGTAAAATCGAACATCCCGTGACGCCCGGGTTCGAGCCCAGTCATAAAGGACGACCAAGCGGGGAACGTCACCGGGGGTGCGGTGGAGCGCAGGGGAGCCGCGATGCCCTCGTCCATGAAGCGCGCCAGGTTCGGGAGTTTGCCGGCCTCCACCATGGGGCGAATCACGTCGAAGGTCGCGCCGTCGAGCCCGATGACGAGCAGTGGCGACATTTTTGCGCTTTTGCTCGCGGAAATTTCCGGGCTGGTCATCGGTCGGGGCCTCAAGCTGCTGCGAGAATCTGCCTCGAAACTCCCGCGAAGCATTGCGTGTTAGCGCTTCGTTCACCGCGATACCACCCGACACCGGTTGAGGCGGTCGAGTTGTGGGCCCGGGAACCGCTTGGCGCAGGAGGGCGTCGTTGAAGCTGAAATTCGCGACCTGGCCACTTTGCGAACGTGACCTCAAAGCGACAGTTTGGCAGCGCTCGGTCTCGACACGGAGCGAGCGTGCTCCTATAGTCCGCCGCTTCGTGCCTGCGGCTCGCTCGCAGGCACGAGAAGACAAGAAGCGAACAACATCTCAAATCAATGATCAAATCGGGGAGTGTGCGGCAACGCCGCTCAGTACAACGCCTTGAACTCCGCCAAAGTCGGCGGGCCCAAGCATCCCCTATCACCTCGCGACGAACGCCATGACGGCGGTCCAATCCGAGTAGTGGAGTAACAAGCGTGGCAATCGACCTTATCTGCCGAAAAATCGGCATGACTCAGCTCTTCCTAGACAACGGCAAGTGCGTCCCGGTAACCGTCCTCGATGCATCACCCAACACAGTGGTGGACATCAAAACCGAAGAGCGTGACAGCTATACCGCCCTTCAACTCGGTGCAGGTGAGCGCAAAGAAAGCCGCTTCGGCAAAGCCGAACTCGGTCACTTCAAGAAGAAGAATGTCGAGCCCACGCAGATATTGTTGGAATCTCGAATCACCGCCGAAGAAGCCGGCGAGTTTGAAATTGGCCAAAAGATCGATTGCTCGATCTTTACCGAAGGCCAGAACGTCGATGTTCACGGGACCTCGAAGGGCCGTGGCTATTCCGGCGTCGTGAAGCGTCACGGGTTTAAGGTCAAGAAGATGACGCACGGTACCCACGAAGCCTTTCGGCACGGTGGTGCGATTGGTGCGGGCTCATCCCCGGGTAAGGTCATCAAGGGCATGAAGATGCCCGGCCAGCTCGGCAACGCGCGCGTCACCATGACGAACCTGAAAATCGAAAAGATCGACGCCGAAAAGAACCTGATTTTCGTGCGCGGCGGTGTACCCGGTCACAACGACGGCATCGTTTGTGTGCGCGACGCGCTCCAGGGAAAGTAGGACCCCGTCGCGAAATACGATCGAAAGGATCAGTTTCACCAGCGTGCCAAGCGTGAGGGATACCGTTCGCGCGCAGCCTACAAGCTGCTTGAAATCCATCGCTCCCACCAAGTGATCCGCCGAGGCCGCAAGGTCTTGGATCTGGGTTGCTGGCCGGGCGGTTGGCTTCAGGTTGCTTCCGCCACGGTGGGCCCGAAGGGCAAGGTTGTTGGCGTCGACAAGGCCGCCATCGACCCGCCGCTCGAGATCCCGAATTGCGAGTCCGTTGTCGGTGATCTTGAAGATCCAAAACTATGCGAACAGGTTCTCCCTTTACTGGGTGGTCTCGCGGGGCTTATTCTCTGCGATGCAGCGCCGAAGTTGACGGGTGTTCGGGCAGTGGATCGAGCCAACGAAGAGCGTCTCCTCGAGGCGGTCGAGATGCAAATTCCCCTTCTTTTACAGGAAGGTGGAGACTTTTTGGTCAAGATCCTCGACGGCCCCGAAGCGCAAATCGTCGACCGGCGGATCCGCATGAAGTTTCGCGCTGCCAAGACGGTCAAGTCCAAAGCTACCCGCAAGGGTTCAACTGAGCGGTATCTCTTCGCTAAGGGATATCGTGGGGCTAAAGACACGATCGAAGCGCCACCCGAGCCGGAAGCAGACGCAACCGACGAGCCGTAGTTCGACATCTGGGGTGCACGTATTCCCCGACACGCCAGAGCATGGGGAGCCCGATGCGCGAAACCGAAGCGCGGGACGGTGTGAGCGAAAAGCCGGTCAATCTGGGCTCGGCGACTTCGCCAGACGGAGTGCTCGTTGACCAGGGGGGCCGCGTACTCGGCCCGCGCGCCCTGGGGACCCGGCAAAAACTCCTCGACGCCACTCGGGACCGGCTCGACTCCCACAGACTGCGGGAGATTCGCGTGATCGACGTGGCGCGTGCCGTCGATGCGTCGCCCGCGGCCTTTTATCAGTACTTCAAGGACATTGAAGAAGCGGTGCTCGCCCTCGCCGAGGCCGCGTCGAGCGAAATGCCCGTGGTCGCAGAACTGCTTGAGCAACCCTGGTTGGGCAACGCAGGGCTCGGCTGCGCGCGAAAACTGGTGTCGGCCTTTATCGATCATTGGGACCACCATCATGCGGTCCTGCGTGTTCGCAACCTGGTTTCGGACGAAGGAGATGCACGCTTCCGCGCGGTTCGCGGCCGTGCGATGAGTCCCGTCTTGCTCGGGTTGGCGCGCCAAATTGAAGCGTCGCAAGCTGCTGGAAGAATTTCGCAAGACGAAGACCCCCGCGCGGCTGCTGCTGCGACGGGTGCCATCCTCGAGCGCATGGGGGCCTATCATCGCGATCTCGCCCAGGGGGGTGTCGCGCAAGAACAGCTGATCGAAACTTCAGCGCGTATTCTCTTTCGCAGCGTCACGGGCGAATCTCTTCTGTGACGATGCAAACCATGCTGTTTTTCCTGGGACTCGATGGCTGACAAACCTTTTCGCCTGCAACCGCTCGTGACCGAAGAAAATCGCCACTACTGGCAAGGGGGTCGCGACGGTGAACTTCGCTTTCTCGCCTGCAGCGCGTGCAGATATTTGATTCATCCCCCGGCTCCCGTGTGTCCCCAATGCCTGGGGCGTGACTCCGAAGTGCGCGCGGTGTCGGGGCGTGGCGTGGTTCATACCTTCACGGTCAACCACCACCCTTGGGTGCCGGGCTTCGATCCACCCTACGTGGTTGCGATCGTAGAACTCGATGAACAACCGGGCCTTCGCTTGACGACCAACATCGTTGATTGCGAAATCGACAAAGTCTCGATCGGCATGCGGGTCGAGGTCTGTTTCGAAGAACTCGACGACGGCGCGTACCTGCCGTTGTTCGCTCCCGCAAAGACCGAGGCGTAAACGATGCTTGCTCTCGAACGCAACGTTGCAGTCACAGGGATCGGGCAATCGGATGTGGGTCGACGTCTAGATCGGGACCCGATGGCGCTCACCATTGACGCTTGCCTTGCCGCGATCGAAGACGCGGGCCTGACGCGTGACGACATCGACGGTCTGTCGACTTACCCCGGAGCCGGCATGGCGGGCGCGCCGGGTTTCACCGCGGGTGGCGTGACCGAATTGCAAGACGCACTTCGCTTGAACCTCAACTGGTTCAATGGCGGTCCGGAGCTTTCTGGACAACTCGGTAGCGTCATCACTGCCTGTGCCGCGGTCGCTGCGGGCTTCGCGAAGCACGTGCTCTGCTTTCGCACAGTTTGGGAATCGACTGCACAAGGTGGAGGAAGGCGCGCGGGCATTGGGACCGGGGGCGGAGGCAAGTTCAAAGCGTCAGGCTTCATGCAGTACTCGCTTCCTTACGGCGCTGCGTCAGCCGCGGTTTGGATTTCGATGATGGCTCAGCGCCACTTTCACGAATACGGAACCACCAGAGAACAGCTCGCGCAGATCGCCATCAACGCGCGGAAGAATGCGGCCCACAACCCGAAGGCGATCTTCCGGGACCCGATGTCGCTCGACGACTACATGAACGTTCGCATGATCTCCGAACCCTTCTGTCTATATGACTGTGATATTCCTGTGGACGGCAGCACGGCGATCATCGTTTCTCATGTCGACGCCGCGAAAGACATGAGGCGCCCGCCACTTCGAGTCGAGGCGGTGGGAAGTGCATTGCACGGACGACCTTCGTGGGACCAGTTCGATGACCTGACCACGATGGCGTTGCGCGATGCTTCAAAGATGATGTGGGCGCGGACGGATCTGCGTCCCGCCGATGTCGACGTCGCCGAGCTTTATGACGGTTTCAGCTTTATCGCACTCGCATGGCTCGAAGCGCTTGGCTTCTGCGAGAAGGGGGAAGGCGGTCGCTTCATCGAAGGCGGTGACAACATCTCTTTGACCGGCAAGGTCCCGCTCAACACCCATGGTGGACAGTTGTCTGGCGGCCGGCTCCATGGTTATGGATTCTTGCACGAAGCCTGTACACAACTGTGGGGCGAAGGCGGCGCGCGTCAGGTTCCCGGCCAGCCAAGGGTCGCGGTTGCGGCCGCGGGTGGCGGTCCACTGGGTGGATGCCTGCTTCTTTCTCGCGACTAGGTAGCCCGGCGGCAGCAGGGCGACGGCAGGGCGACGGCATTGGTGGGCTGTGACGTTTCGCTGACCTTGAGTGCAGAAACTCCCCTGCACGCCGCAGTCGGGACAGCGCGTCTTCTAAGCCACGTCGACTTCTGCGCGCGGTTCGTCGGCCATTGCGATCGCCGGTGGATGCGACGCCCAGCTGATGTATTCGGCCTCCTTCACCTTGTCGCCCCGCGCAAGCATCGTGTACCAGGCCGGACGCAACACGGCCTTCTCGTCTTCACTGAGAGTTTCGCGGAGGTTGTCGGCGCGCATTCGGCGATCTAGGGCGTAGACCGAAATGGCGGTTGCAACCGAGACATTGATGTAAGCCGTGAAGCCGCTGTTGGGTAGAAAAAACAAACCATCTGCCGCGTTCCGCACCGCTTCACTGACCCCGAGCTGTTCGCTTCCAAATACGATTGCCGTCTTGTTGTGAATGGGGACCGCTTCGACTTCGGCCGCACCATCACCAAAGTCTGCCGCGAGGATCTTGTAACCACGTTTTCGTAAGGCGTCGATGGCCGCGACCCCGTCGCGATGGGTGATGATGTCGAGCCAACGTTCGGATCGTGTGGTGAGGGTGCGCTCCATCGCTGGGGGGCCGGCCGCATGAATGACGTGCAACTCCTGCAAACCAAGCGCTTCAATCGAACGCGCAACTGCTGAAACGTTTCGCGAGTTCACCAAGTTGTCGAGGACAACGACGAGCGAGCGCGTGCGATCTTGAAGTGCGCGTTCTGCAGCAACGATACGCGCGGGTGGGGCCTCGGGGCTGGGGCCCTCGGTGTTAGGCGGGCTCTCGTCGTCAGGCTGAGGCTTGATCTTGACACCTCGGTCGACTGAAAGCTTCTCGTCCTTCTCTTCACCGCCTCGCCACTCGCGACCGATGAAGCCGGCATTTTTGATGTCCTCCACCGAGTCGAGTTGATTCGCGATTTCGATGAGTTCGCGAAAGAAGGGGATGTCGACGGCGCGGCGTATGATTTCCTTGTCCGCGCTGTCGCGCTTGGCGCCCTTCCAAGCCTTGCGTTCGTAGGCGTGGGCTAGGAGCTTTTCAACTTCACCGAGGTGTTGGCCGGCGATGCGCATCGCCTCCTCGAGTTCTTCCATGTACCCGTGCCAGCGGCCCCATCTCGAACGCATTGTGTCTCCGCTACTCGAAACTGTCGGCGATTTCGACGTTGGCGCGCATCCTTAGTTCGTCGAGGTAGGTGCGAAGCGCGATGTCGCCCTGTCGCCTGCGCCAGTCGATGACGACTTGTTCGCGAATTGCGGCCAGCGGCGGCGTTCGTGCCGGCTCGCGTTCGACGACTTGTGCAACATGGATCCCGGTTCCCGAACGCACCGGCTCACTCCACGCGCCAACTTCGAGCTCGCTCAACGTTCGCAACAGGGTGGGGCCGAGGTATTCGCGAGTTTTCGCTGCCGGCAACATCGCAGCGGGGAGCGGCGAAATTTCAAAATCGCCAAGTTCGTCTTTCACCGAAGCAAAAGCGTCGCCCGCAACCAGGCGTGCACGGGCCTTTTCGGCGCGGCTCTGTCCGGGCCCGGCTTCGGGCACCGGTTTTCCTTTCGGTGTCACGCGAAAGAAGATCTGCCTCGCCATCATGCGTCCGGGTCGCGTGAAGTAGTCCTTGTTCTCGTTGTAGAACGTTTCGAGTTCCTGCTCGCCGGGATTGGAGGCCTTGATGTCGCTCACCACGGACGTGATCACGCTCGCAGTGAGGTCTGCCCGCACTTTGCGGTCGAGGTGAACGAGGCCGAGGTCAAGCGCGCGTTGAATCAAGAGTTCTTCTTCGATCATGCGGTCGAGTACGCGTTTGCGCGCGGCCGCTTCGTCAGGTGTACGCA
The DNA here is from genome assembly GCA_012960035.1 of Myxococcales bacterium. Lineage (GTDB taxonomy): Bacteria > Myxococcota_A > UBA9160 > UBA9160 > UBA4427 > DUBZ01. The sequence goes on from DUBZ01000092.1 coordinate 32,298, forward strand.
TGTCCTGCAACACCGCGGCGACGAGGCGTTCGAAATCTGCCTCGCGAATCACCGTGTCGTTGACGCGCGCAATCGCGTCGCCGGGAAAGCCGGTTGTCGCCGACTCTCCGACCAGGCCCCATGCCGCGACGGCGAGACCCGCAACTGCGCCAAGGGCGAGCAGCAGCGCCGGGCGTGATTGCTTTACGTTTTTTGCGGGGTTGTTCGCGGAGGACTCTTGCAAAGTGAATTCGATTCGTGTGCTTGGGGTTCGCGGCGCTTTCTTGCGGGACCGGTACGATAGAAGTTCGCCAGCGCCCGGCAACGTGAAACCACGCCAGGAGCCTGGCCCAAGACTCTGGCTGCTAGATGTTGCGGTCGCGGTCCTTCCAGTAGCGGTCCCGAAGCCGCCGGATATAGAGCTTGCCACTCTCTTCACGAGGCAGTTGGACTTCGAAGTCGATCGAACGCGGGACCTTGTATCGGGCGAGTCGTTCGCGAGCGAACTCGAGAATCTCACTTTCGAGTTCGGCCGTCGCCGCGATGCCGGGTCGCAATTCAACAGCCGCCTTGACGCTCTCCCCCCACTCGTCGTCGGGAATGCCGAAAACGCCCACGTCGGACACCGCGGGGTGGAGCGCAATTTCCTGCTCGACTTCACGGGGGTAGATGTTTACGCCGCCAGAAATGATCATGTTCGACTTGCGATCCGCGAGGAAGACGTGGCCGTCGTCGTCCACCCAGCCAATGTCGCCAATGGTGAACACGCCCTTGTCGAGATACGCCGCTTCGGTCTTCACGGGGTCGCCGTGGTACTCGAACACCCGATCGATTCGTTTGTGTCGGCAATAAAGGTCGCCTGTTTTGCCGGCCGAGAGGCGCTTACAATTTTCATCCACCGCGAAGACTTCGAAGTCGGGCAGCGTTCGCCCCACACTGCCGGGATGTTCGAGCCATTCTTCGGACCCGATCAAGGTGTTGACCCCACCCTCGGTCGCGCCCCAATACTCAACCAGTTTCGGTCCAAACCATTCGATCATCGCGCGCTTGGTGTCCACTGATACCGGGGCCGCGCCGTGAAGGACCAAGTTGAGCTTGGGTGCTGCGAACTTTTCCTTGATCTCGTCTTTCAAGCGCAACAAACGAATGAACATGGTGGGGACCATGTGGAGGTGGGCGATCTCGCGTTCCATGATGAGCGCGAGGGCACCTTCTTCGTCCCAGCGAGGCATGATGAGAAGCGGGGCGCCGTTGGCGTTGTCGTAGATTGAAAACATCAACGGTGCAGCGTGATACATCGGGCCGGTGATGAGGTGTGGCCCCGTTCCGTCTAGGCCAACGTTCTTCCCATACTCACCGAGGAAGTCCATCGCCGCTGCGACCGTTGGTTTGCGCGCGCGCTTTACGCCTTTGGGGCGGCCCGTCGTTCCACTGGTGTAGATCATGTTGCCGCCCGCGGTCCCACTTGGGTCCATGGGTTCGTTCGACGCTGCAGCGAGCAGTCCGTCGAGCTCTTCGCCCGCGACTACGACGCGCGAGTTCGGCGCGATCTGCTCGGCGGTTTCGCGGTAATGATCGTCGGCGAACAAAACCTTCGAACCGGAGTCCTCTACCACGTACGCGATTTCATCTTCCGACAGGTGCCAGTTGATGGGCGTCACCCAAATACCGGCCATGATGCCGCCGAGAATCAGCTCGACGACCTCAACTCGGTTTTGCATCAGGACGGCGACGTGCTCGTCAGTGGCGAGCCCAACGTCGTCGCGCAGAAAGCGGGCGACTCGGGTGCTGCGGTCGAGGAGTTCGGCCCAGGTTCGCGAGCGGCTGAAGTCGTCGACCGCGAGTCCGTCTGGGTCACGCGCTGCAAGTTCAAAATGATTCGATTGCGGCATATGTTTTGGGGGGACCTTCGCGTGGCGGCATCAGCTTTATCGAAATCGTGGGCCAAAAGTTTATCGACGAGAGGTTCGTGTATCTTCCGCCGCGGACTTGAAGAGCCGCATACGATGTCAGATTGGCAATTCGCCGTCGATTCCTTCTCGCCACACGACAGCCACACGACAACTATAAGACAAAGAACACACGAATTGACGACTCGACTCGACGACCTCAGGCGCTGCTTTCAAAGCCATACCCCCGAATTGAGCGGAGACTCCGTCAACATCGAGGCTTCGGTTGCGCTCGTGCTCTGCGAAGAAGGCGACGATCTGAGCCTGCTCTTCATTCAGCGAGCGACCCATAAGAGCGACCGTTGGTCGGGTCACATTGCGTTTCCGGGCGGCAGGCTCGACGCCCAGGACGCGACATCGCAGCAAGCGGCCGAGCGCGAGACCCGCGAAGAAGTCGGCTTCGCCCTAGACGACAGCAAGTTGATCGGACGCCTCGACGACTTGCGCGGCCTGAGCGAATCGATCCTGGTGTCCGGGTATGTATACGGTCTCGCGCAACGGCCTCAGCTTGCCCCGAACCACGAAGTCCAGAATGCGTTCTGGCTGTCGCTTGGCGAGATCGAATCGAAGGAGCGAAACGTCGAGCGCGCCTTCGACTACAAGGGCACCGACTTCGTGCTTCCCGCGATCCAGGTCCTCGACCAAGACGATCCAGTGCTTTGGGGGATTTCGTATCGCTTCCTCGAACTCCTCATGGAGCTCGTCGGTCGACCTATCGCCCCAATGCCCTGGATGCCGAATCTCTAGGACATCGACTTTCCACGACAACGACTTTCGACAACAACGACTTCGGCGTCTACCGGCGCCCGAAGTTGCGACCCCCGTTGCTGTTCTTCTTTGACTTCGACTTCCACCTCGCCTTAGGCCGCTGGGCGCGGCTCTTCTTCCGATCGCTCGTACGCGGGGCATCCACTCGTCGTTCGCCGACCCGGGATCGAATCGAACCTTTGTCACTCGCGCGCCTGTCACTCGCACGTGGCTTCGCGCGCCCGGTGGCGTCGCGAAACTTGGACGTGTGCTTGCGCGTGCGAACATCGCCATCCCCTTTTCGAGTTCTAATTCGACTTCGGGTTCGACCTCCCTTCCGGTCGTCGTTGCGAACCGATCGGGGGTCCCGTCGTTGATTGCGAATATTCGAAACGTGAACGTCTTTTTGGTGTCCGCGTCGCTTTTGACCGCGGTAGTGGTTGTTGTGACGCTTCGGCTTATGCGACCGCGCGTGTTCCCGGATGCGAGCGCCTCGGTAGTGGCGTTTGTGCGGCGCGTGTCGATTGAAATGGCGATCGATGTGGCCGTAGTGGTGGCGTCGCTGCGGGTGGCGGTCATGCCACGAGGAGTAGTAGGCAGACGGCAAACCAAACACAATGAACGACCCACCCGTGTCAAAGTTGAAACCCCAATGAGACCGGTGTGGGTACCAGTGGTAGCTGGCACGCCAATGCGGCGGGCCGAACCAGTAGGGATACGGATGGCTGTAGTGGTGGACTTCCGTGCGCTCGACGATGCGTTCAACTTCGCGCGGCGAGTCGTAGCCCTCTTCTTCTGCAAAATCTTCTGCCGACTGGATGAGTTCTGCCTGCGCTTCGGGGTCGTCTTCAATCGCTTCACGCCACTGGGCAATCTCTTGTTCGTGACGAAGTGTTTCTTCTTCGTGATAGCGGTCGAATGCATCGCGGGTTTCCAAAGGACCTTCGCGATACTGGGTGCCGAGTTCATCTAATAGGCCGGGGTGATCTGCCAAAGCACTCATGAGGTCGGGCCTTTCGATGAGGGCTTGGAAGTTTGCTTGGGCACTTAGAGGAAGCGAGGCGATGAGCTTTGCCGTTTCACGTTCGGCGTCACTGTGCAGGTGCGCGATGTCGTTCAGCAGGTTGAAGTCTCGATCGACGATCCGAGTTGCGACCTTGCGAATGCTCTCCGGGTAAGGAGACACGATGCCCGCGACTGCGCCGCGCGCGGGCCTGCCGCCCTGGACGAGTTCGTCGATGAGTTCCGGGTACCGAACGAGTTCCCACATGTCTTTTTGCTTCGACCGGGGGATCGCGTTCATCCGTTCACGAAACTGATCACTCGAATCTCGTGAAATGCTCGCGATGCGTTCAACCGACTGCGGATGCAGTGACACTCCGAGGATCGCGTCACGCATGGGCTCGTCGGCGAGGGCGAGGGTGCCCAGCGCGTCGCGTTCCGATTCGCTGAGTGAACCTTCGAGCGATACGCCCGGTGACAACTTCGCCAAGCTGGTCGCCGGCAGCACCATGAAACTGATTGCCGCGACCGCGAGCCAAGACCAATGTCGAAACGTCATCTCCTCGCCTCCGTCCTTTGCATGGACCCTCAAGGAACGAAGTTTGGACGAATTGGCAGGCGAATATATTCGGCAGGTACTGTGGGGGCCCTCGGAGGCGCCTCAGCTCGGCGGAATCGTAAAATGGGCCAATAGGAGTCGCACTACGGCCCCGTTCTGAAGCGCGACTGCCACGACGGTCGCGAACACGATCGCCTGACCGACGCGCAGTGCTCGGCCGGTAGCGAAGAGTGGACCCACGACGAGCACGCTGAACGCGAGGTTCCAGTGCTGCGAATACAAGAAGTGGCCCACGCCCCAAAAGGCGTGAAGCCATTTGTTGAAGATCAAGATCGCGAGTGCAGCCAGCATCATTGTGCGTTGTGTCGGCGTACCCGCCCACATCGCGATCGCTCCCGCCAAGGCGAGCGCGAGCAACAGCGACCCCAGCGGGCGTGACGTTGAGAACACGCTCGCCGTGCGGTCGTAGGTAAAGCGAAATTTGTACCGAGAGTTGTTCTTGTCCGCCTGGTAGTTGTTGACGAGCTCGGGGGGCTTGGCGGTGATGCTGTTGCTCGCCGCAGTGGCCATCCACAGTGCGCGATCGAAGGGGACGTTGCCCTCAGTCCATTTCGAGATGTAGCGCGCGCCTTCTTCCGTGTTGAGTGGGCGACTGTCGTAGAGGGAATAGGAAGCAAAGCCCAGTACGGCAACAAGGGCTGCACTTGTTGCAAACAAAACGGCTGTGCGACGCGCAATGACTTGAGGTTCATCGGTCGCAAGCCAGCGGGAAGCGGCGAACAAGATCAGGATCGTTGCGATGTTTGTCACCGTGATCGCAGTGGCGACAATGCTCAGGCCAAGCCACAGGGCATGATCGTTGCGAGCCCCTGGCTTGGTATGTGCCGCGAGTGCAAAGGCTGCCGCGATACAGGCTCCGGACAGGGCGAAACTTTCGGGAATACTGCCGAACACCAAGCCGCTCAACGACACCACCACGAGCGCGGTGGCGAGTAGGGCGTAGACCTGGGGTAGGCCAAGGCCAAGAAAAAGCAGGAACGCAAACGCGGCGGTCGCCCCGGATGCGAGCGGGCTGAGCCAAAGCGCGACTGCGGTCCGGGCCGCCTTGATGTCACCATTCCAGCCACCCAACGTAGTCGCCACTTTTGCCGCGCTTCGGACGGGCGGGTTTACAAGCAGGTCGAGGGCGGGATGAGAAATGCTTGCGCGGCGATCGCAAGATTCTCGCACCATGCAGTCGAGACGCGCCTTCGTGTCTGCATGGAAGAACACGTCGTATTGGTTGAGAGAACCGGTGGCGTCGAGGTGAAGCGCGAGTGCAAGATGGATCGCGAAGGAAAGGCCCGCCAACAACATGGCGATCGTCCTTGCCGCCGGGGCTTTGCTCACTTCAACACCTCAAACGTTCGATTCAGCACGGCCGCAAAGTGGTGACGCAATCCCACGACATCACGGGGTGAGAAGTGGGGTGTAGCGGGCCGAGTTTGACCGGACAAAGAAGACGGGTCGTCCACGCGATTCTCGCTTTGTAACGCGATGAGAGTTGCTTCGTCGTTGTGCGAATTGCTCAAACGTGATGGGACATGCGCGGCATAGGGTGCATATGTCCAAGAATACTGGAAACACTCCGGCGTGGGGTGGTTCTCAAGGTCCAGTAGCACGGGCTCGGCGCACGGAGTCACTTCGGGCGAATGAACTGAGCAGTTCGTACAAGTCTGTGTGCTGGGAACGAACACGCAAAGAGCGAGTCCCGAACGCGTCGGGGGTCGCGCTTTGGTTCTGTGCGCCGTCCCGCCCCGACAAAGCGAGCTTTAGAGGCCTGGAGTCGGGTTGTAGGGCCCTGCGCAGGGGTGTAAGTTGCTGCCGCGCTGGCCTTCGCCGCGCACCGATTTCCAGCGTCAATCGCGCGCCATCCGTCAATCCAGCGCGTTTCGACACTTCGAGGAGTTTCCATGAGTGACCCCAGACATCCGCTTTCGGGCATCCGCGTCATCGAAAGCTCGATGCTGGGTCCCGCCGCGATCACGACCCATCTCGCAGACTTAGGTGCCGAAGTCATCAAGGTCGAACCGCCCTCGGGTGACTATGTCCGCGAAATGACGTGGCCCATCATCGAAGGGGTTTCGCTGCTTCATCTCCACATCAACCGTGGCAAGAAGAGCATCACTCTCGACCTCAAGACGACTGAAGGGGCCGACATTTACCGTGAACTCGTGAAGGGAGCGGACGTTGTGGTCGAAGCCATGCGGCCCGGCTCACTCGCGCGTCGAGGGCTCGGTTACGAAGATCTCAAGGCGCTGAACCCGAAGATCGTGTTCATCAACATTTCGGGTTATGGGATGACGGGCCCTTACGAAAACCTTCCGTCTCACGGCATTGCGTTTGACACCTGGGCCGGGTTGGTCAATCCCACCTACGACGAAGACGAGTTCTGTTACATCCCGGAGCACGCATCGATGGGCATGCACGCGGGTCCTTTGTTCGGCGCGCTCGGAATCCTGGCCGGCGTTCTGAGAGCACGGGATCGCGGCACTGGATGCATGATGGAAATTGGTCAGTCGGACGCGGCGGCGTACATGGACTGGTACCGAAGCGAATCGTGGCGCGCGTACGAGCGGCCCGAATCGGAAGTCACCGGCAACAAAGCGGACAACTACGAACGCCGTGCCCCCGGAACTGCGGGCATGAAGGAAGGGGTCCGGTACCAGATGTACGAATCGAAGGACGGCCACGTTCTCTTCATGGCGAGCGAGCAGGCGTTCTGGAAGAACTTCTGCGAAGGCGTCGGGCGCATTGAATTGTTCGAAAAGTGGCCGGGTTCGAAGTTCGCCGATCACGCCCGGGGCAATCGCGAACTGCAGGCAATCTTGCGAGACATCTTCAAGACCAAGACGTCAAACGAATGGATCGAGTTCAGCGGTTCGCAGAACACCCCGATCGCACCGGTCAATACGCCGAAGACCCTCGCGGATGATCCGCAGTTCAAGGTGCGCTTCCCCCACTACCCGGCGAGCGAGCACGGTGCCGACATGATGCCGCTGCCGCTCAAGATCCAGAACGAAGAGCTCCCGATTCCCACGATGGCGCCGACGGTTGGCGAGCACAATGATGCTGTAATGGCAGACGTGCTCGGCTACGACGCCGACAAGATCGCGCAGCTCAAAAGCGCGGGCGCGTTCGGCAAAGCGTAAGCATGAGTCGGATGAACGGGCGGCAGATTCTAGTGGTTGGGGCAACGTCGGGCATTGGCCTCGCGACGGCGCGCGCGCTCGCGAGCGAGGGAGCGCGTGTTGCATTGAGTGCGCGTCGCGTCGAAAAGCTCGACGCCGAAGTTGCTGCGCTTGGAGCGCAGCACATCGCCGTGCCGTGCGATGTCCGAGACGCCGAAGCGTGTAAGCGTGCAGTGGCGCAGGCCGTCGACGGACTCGGAGGCCTAACCGACTTCGTCTACACCGCGGGGTCCGCGACGCTTTCGAACGTCGCCGACGCCACGCCCGAACAGTGGCACCAAGCCTTCGAGATCAATGTCGTTGGCCCATCGCTGCTAACGAGTGCCGCCCTCCCCCATCTTGCAAAGTCTCGCGGACGTGCACTCTATGTTTCCACCGTCGCAAGTGAAGACCGGCCGCCACGTCGCGGTCTCGCGCTCTACTCCGCCACCAAAGCGGCGCTCAATCGGTTGATCGAATCGTGGCAGGAAGAAGAGCGCGCGGTCGGTTTCACGCGTGTGACGATCGGCGACACTCATGCGACCGAGATGGCGAAAGATTGGGATCCGGCTGCGACGGGGGAAATTGTGCGCGAGTGGGTGGCAAAAGGGTTTCTCTACGGACGCACGATGGCGCCGGAAGACGTGGCACTACACCTCGTCGACTTGCTTGCGCTGCGCGAAACCGTTCCCTTCTCTTCGCTTATTCCGCGCTACCCCGAGCCGTAGCCCCCGGTTTCGCTAGCGGTACGCGAAGCACGAACTCGGGCGCCAAGCGGAGAACCGCTGCAACGCGCAAGCCCGGTGCGAAGCCCGTTAGTCGAACTTGGCCTCGTTGTCGGCAAACAACTGCGCGAGTTTGTTCGCCGCGGTGTCGTACGCCGAAGCATTCGTCCAGGTGTTCTTCGGGTTGAGGATGTCGGCCGGAACGCCTTCGCACTGCGCGGGGATATTGAGGCCAAAGAACGGATCGGCCGCAGTCTTCGCTTCGGCGAGGCTGCCGTCGTGAATCGCGTCAATGATGGACCGGGTCCACGCGAGCTTCATGCGCTCACCCACCCCGTAGCCGCCGCCGCTCCAGCCCGTGTTCACGAGCCAAGCATTGGTGCCGTGGGCTTCCATCTTTTTTGCAAGCATTTCGCCGTAGACCTTGGGGTGTCGGACCAAAAAGGCCGCGCCAAAGCAGGCGGAGAACGTCGCTTCCGGTTCCGTCACACCGATCTCGGTGCCGGCAACCTTCGCTGTGTAGCCCGCGAGGAACTGCTTCATGGCCTGCTCGGGTGAGAGGCGGCTCACCGGCGGCAACACGCCGAAGGCGTCGCAGGTGAGGAAGATAATGTTCGTCGGGTGGCCACCCACGCACGGTTCCACGGTGTTGGGGATGTAGTGGATCGGGTAGGACGCGCGCGTGTTCTCGGTGAGCGAGTTGTCGGTGTAGTCGACCTTTCGGTCGTTTTCGCCGTACACGACGTTTTCGAGCACCGTGCCGAAGCGAATCGCTCGGTAGATGTCGGGCTCCTGCTCTTCGCTCAGGTTGATCGCCTTTGCGTAGCAACCGCCTTCGATGTTGAACACGCCCTGCTCACTCCAGCAGTGCTCGTCGTCTCCGATGAGGAAGCGCTTCGGGTCGGCGGACAGCGTCGTCTTGCCCGTGCCCGAAAGCCCGAAGAAGATCGAAACGTCTTGGTTGGAACCGAGGTTGGCGCTGCAGTGCATCGAGAGGACACCCTTTTCGGGCATCAGGTAATGCATGATCGAGAAGACGCCCTTCTTCATCTCTCCGGCGTATTGAGTACCAAGAATGACGAACTCGCTCTTTTCGAAGTTGATGGCAACGCTCGCGTCGCTGTCGACACCGTCTACCGATTCGTCGGCCGCTTGCGCGCCCGCGTTGAAAATCACGTAGTCGGGTTCGCCGAAGGTCTCGAGTTCTTTTTCGGTGGGGCGCATGAGCATGTTGTGCATGAACAGTGCGTGGTACGGGCGGGAACAAATGATGCGGATGGACAGGCGATAACGCGGGTCCCAACCTGCCCAACCGTCGACCACATAAATGCGCTCGCGGCTCTTCAAGTAGTCGAGTGCGAGGGTGCGGTTTTTTTCAAACGAATCCGAGGACAGGGGCATATTGATGTTGCCCCACCAGATGTTGTCGTGGCTATCCGGGTTGTCGACGATGCGCTTGTCCTTGGGACTGCGGCCCGTCTTTGCAAACGAGTTGGCGACCAATGCTCCGTCGGAGGTAATGAAGCTGCCGTCATACGCGAGACCGTGTTCATACAGCTGTGCGGGCGAGAGGTTGCGGTGGATTTCCTTCGTCGTAATCCCGTACTGGCTGAGGTCGATCGCTTGCGGCATGAGTGCCTTTCCTAACGCTCTTAATGGAGGGTGTAATGAGGGGTTCAATATGTCGTTGAACGCGTGTTTAAAAGAAGAGCTGGCAACGCTGAACAACGTGAATATTTCGTTCGTGCAGAAGGCCGAACCGCCCGTCCAGCTTGGATCGGGAAGGCGCGATATTAGCCTGTCGAAACCGTGTGGCTGCCCCTTTTGGGACCGGAAGTGTCGAAGATTTTCGGTGTGGAGACGCGACCTTGAGTGACTCCCGACTGGCCTGCCTGTTTTGCCTGGGCGCGAGGCCACCAGCTTGAAACCCCCGGGGACCGCCCTGCTCCCCGGCCGAAAGGACGGAATCACGAACGTAAGCAGCGTCTACGAGATGGGTGCCGAGTTGCGGGTCGACTGACGCAGCCTTGAACGTGAGACGGCGATTCGACGCGCCGACCCCGCCTACGCGCGGTGCCGCGGCTCGTCGACGAACATCATCACCAAAAATGCCGCGCTCAGCTGAAACGCGATTGCGACCCCGAAGAGACTCGGCTTCGAGAACGCCACGGCGATCGCGCCCCCGAGGAGCGGACCGATGAAACCGACAAATTCTTGAGCTGAGTTCGCCACTGCGATTCGGACCGGCAAGTCGGAGCGCGAGCCGAATTCCAGCGCCATGTTATGGGACGCCATCTCGAAGCCCCCCATCCCGGCCCCCACTGCGAGGAAGCAGAGCGTGAACCCAAGCAGGTTGCTCGCGACCATGATGGCGGCGGCGCCGAGGATCCACACGCCGAGGGACGCTAAGAAGACGAGGCGGAATCCGGTGCGGTCGCCCATCACGCCCCAGCCGAAATTTCCGGTCGAGTTGGCGACGATGAACGCGGTCGAGAGAATGCCGATGGCCTCGCCGCTGGGAATCGAACCGCCTCCGTCCCCAGAGACGCCGATCACATCACCGACGTAGAGGATGTAGAAGGGCACCGCCATGCGGCCCATCGTGGCGAGCGCCCGCCCCATGAAATACAACGTAAAGGGGCGGTCCGAGCGCAACAATGCGGGGAGTTCGCGCAGCCGACTTGCGAGCGAGACTTGTGCACGCACTTCTGGCGGCACGGGCTCTTTGATCATCACCAGCATGGCAAGCCCGAGACACGTGAGACCAAATGCGATGAGGAAGGTCACCGCGTATCCATTGCCCGCGACGTTTGGCTCGACGAGGTAGCGCCCTCCCAGGTAGGCGACCGCGGCGGCGCTCAGCCCCGCCAATGTGGTCCGCACGCCGACCAGAAAGCCTCGACGTTCTACAGGGATCACCTTCGACATCAAGAAATGGAAGATGACGCCCTGCATCCCCATCAGGAAGCCAAAGAAGAACAAGAAGATCGCGATCGCGACCACGGTTGCTGGCGGCGCGAGAAAGAAGCCAGCGAGCGCGATGCCGAGCACCTGCAAGCGCATCCCGAGCCCGACCACAAAACCGATCGGCAAAACCTTCTCGCGATGTTCGATGAGGTTGGCACCGAGCAGCGGCGACAGAAACATGCCCAGGTATTGAATGGAACGGCACAAGCCGACCACAAATTCTGAGCCCGACAACAACATCACGTAGGCGGGGAGAAACGTAGGGGCGTTGACGAGGCGGAACCCGGTTTGGCCCAACAGACCGTGGAAGAGGTGCGCTGCAAAGTTGCGCGGAAGGTCCCGCTCGACCTGGGCGCGATACAACGCTTCGCGCTCGGCTAGCGACTGTGGGGCGGGATCTGGACTCACCATCACGTCATAGTTCGCCCACGAATGCGAGTCGCGCCAGGGTTAATCGCGATAGTGTTCCGCATCGCCCTCGTGATGGAGAAATTGATGAGTTCACAGACAACAGGTTTGACCCGCGTGGTTCCCGGCGCCGACGTCCCGTGGGTGTGGATGGGAAGCCCCGAGAGCAAAGTCGAAATGAAGCTTCTGAAATGCGGGGCCGAAGACGGAGTTTGCAGCTTCCTAAACCGCTTTCATCCAGGCTTCCTCGCTCCGAAGCATCTTCACTTGGGCGAAGTGCACGCCTACACGATCCAAGGGACGTGGCACTACCTTGAATACGATTGGACTTCGGGCCCAGGGGACTACGTGTTCGAACCGCCTGACACGATCCATACATTGAAAGTGCCGGACAAAAACACCGAACCCACGATCGTCTTCTTTACGGTCGCGAAGGGGATGGATCTCTACGACGGCGAAGGCAACGTCTTCATGCGACAAGACGCCGCCGGCATGGAAGCGATCTACCGCGCCGGCCTCGCGGAACAAGGGCTCGACTTCCCCAAGTCCATCGTCCCCTAGCCCGCACACCCCGAAGCGCGCCGCTTATCCGGCCATAATCCCGTTGTCGATGCTGAAGATCGAACCGTGCACGCTCTTCGCTTCGTCGGACGCGATGTAGGCGACTGCGGCCGCGATTTCAGAGGCATCGCTCATGCCGCGCAGTCCCACGTATCGCTGCATCAGCTCGAAGTCCATGTCGGCGGGAAATTCGATGCTCTGCGTGAGCGAAGTCGTCGTGCCGCCGGGTGCGATCGCGTTGATCCGGATGCCTTGCTTCACGTACTCGATCGCGAGGGCGCGGGTCAAGTTCACCAGGGCGGCCTTGCTCGAGCAGTAGGCCGACGTAAACGCCTGCCCCATCAGTCCAGCATTCGACGCGATGTTGACGATGTTGCCCCCGGATTCGATCAAGTGCGGGATCGCGGCCTGTGAAAGAAAGAACGGAGCGTCGAGGTTCACTGCGTGGATCAAGCGCCAGTCTTCTTCGGTGACGTTGGTCGCCGAAGCAAAACGAACGATGCCCGCCACGTTGGCCAGTACGTCGAGCTTGCCAAATGCCGCGACGGCGGCGTCGACAACTTCGAAGCAATTCGCGCGCGCGATCACGTCTGCGGTCAGCGCCTGAATCGTTCCGCCCGCTTCCTTGATGATCGACTCGGTTTCCGCGAGACCTTCGCTGTTGATGTCTACGCCAAAGATCGATGCCCCCTCGCTCGCGAGTCGCACACAGCTGCTTCTCCCAATACCGCTTGCAGCGCCGGTAATCAAAGCGACCTTGCCGTCGAATCGAGTCATGGGGTTTCTCCTGAAAATTGAATGCTGCCGGCTACGCGGTGTGTCGGTTCAGCGAAGTGCGAAGAAGGTACTGTGGCTTTGCGTGGGGGCGAGCGAACGCGAGCATGGCGTCAACCGTGCGGCAGGGCGCACGCTTCAACGAAAGTCTTTGAGAGCCTTGTGGCGGCCAGACTGGCATCGAAGCGCCTGGACTCGGCGCGACATCGTGCAGGCTGACGACACGAAGGTCCACGTGGTGACGACCTTCGTGCGACTTCGCGAAGACGGCGGTCAAATCGCTTCCTACGACTCGCTCTACGTCCTCACCTATCAAGATGATCGCTGGGCCATCAAGGGGCGATCAAGCTTCGCCCCATAGTGGGGCGCCGCCGCTCGCTTGTGTGCACGGACCAAGGCTCTAGTCGATGTCGACCCAGCGTCGTTCGGCTGCGGACAAACGGATCGCGTCCAAGACCTTTTGTCCCTCATACCCGTCGGCGAATGTTCCGGGTGCGGGGTCGCTGGACGCCTGCTTGCCTTGGATTCGGTCGCGCATGATTCCACAGAGCTTTGTGTACGGCGCCAAGTCGAAACCGGCGGCGTGCAAGTGGTCATACGTTGTTGACATGAACTCAGCGGGCGGCGGCGAAGGCGCGTCGTTGACGAGATCGTCCGGGACGTCGAGCGTCTTGATCCCCTGAGCGTTTGCCACGGTGACGTTGTCGCCTTCGATCGAAAGCGTTCCCTTGTTGCCGTAGAACTTCGAACAGACGACCGGCATTCCCCACGCGCCCGCCGTGCTCTGCAGCACACCCTCGGTGCCGGACTTCATGCGGAAGTGAATAATGTACGAATCCTCAGCAGTCCAGTCGCGGTCGGACACCAGGGGAAGCGATGCACTCACCCCGGCGAATTCCCCCAGCGTCGCCCGAAGCTGGTCGATGACGTGTGACGCGTAAGCGCCCAACCATCCGCCACCTTCCTGGCCCATGGACCACCACGCCGGGACTTCGCCCGAAGGGTCTGCGAGGACCGGGACGTTCATCGTGAAGTTCACCAGCCGGGCTTCGCCGATCAAACCTTCTCGCACGCTGCGCGTTGCGAGTGCCTGGCCGGTAGAAAAACGAAACTCGGTCCCCAGCATGTGGACAATGCCCGCAGCTTCAGCGGCATCGAGCATCTGCTTGCCTTCTTCGGCGCTGCGCGCAAAGGGCTTCTCGCACAACACATGCTTGCCTGCTGCGATGGCCTCGAGCGCAATTTTGCAGTGGGTGTGGGGCGGAGTTGCGATCGTAACCAGGTCGACACCCGGTAGTGCGAGTGCTTCGGTGAGAGAAGTCAGCCCGTGTTCGATCCCAACTTTGGTCGCGCGGTCGCGCGTTTTTTCGGGGTTGCGACCCACGAGAGCCTTCGCCTCGATGCCCGCGCCTCGCAGCGCACGCAAATGAGTAAGCACACCAAAGCCGGTTCCGACGATCACGGCGCCAAGGGGTTGATTCGACATCGGGGACTCCTGTTGGCAGAGGTCGCGACGGGTAGCTCAACCAACGGCGGTCGTCACATCGCGTATCGCGTGCGCCACTAAGATTGTCCGCGTGGTGCGCTGAGAACTTCCTCATTGTGATAGGCCGGCAACTCCAGGAGGCGAACCGGCTCGTCACGGTCAAACTTGAGCAAGCTCTTCACAATTCTTCCGCCGCGAAGCGATTCGCCGGGCTTCGACAAGCTCCGTCGGCGCTCCTCGGTGGAAACGAAGAATTAGCGAACACAGCGATTGATGAGTCGCGGTACAACTCGCAACCGGGGTTGGTCGTGGGTTCCCCTAGCCGCCGAGAAAGCCGCCGTTGATGTTTAGGGTTTCGCCCGTCACCCAACCTGATTCGTCAGAAACCAAGTAAACGATTCCAGCGGCAACGTCGTCAGCGGTACCGATGCGCCCGACCGCATAGCTGCGTCCCACGTCTCGACCCTGCAAGAATTCTTCGGGCACTGTGTCGACAAGACCCAGCGCAACCGCGTTGACGGTAACACCCTTGCGACCGACTTCTTTTGCCAAGGTCCGCGTAAAGCCTTCGACTCCTGCTTTCGCCGCGCCGTAGATAGAAGAACCATAGTGGCCAAACCGCGCGGCGTCCGAAGAGACCGAGACCACGCGACCAAACCCGCGCTCCACCATGCCGTCAACCACAGCACGTGTGCAGTTGAGAACCCCAGTGAGATTCATATCGATGAAGCTCTTCCAAGATTCGGGAGGCGTATCCCGAAACGGTGCGGGCATGGTTTGATTCGGTGTTCCGCCTGCGTTGTTGACCAGGATATCGATCCCGCCGAATACCTTCTCCACAACGTTGGCACCGTTTTGGCAGTCCTCTAAGGATGTGACGTCAAACGGGCACGCGACGGCTTGCCCGCCAGAATCTACGATTGCGGCCGCGGTCGCCTCGGCGTTTTCCGCGTTGATGTCGTTCACGCCCACAGCCGCACCCTGTCGCGCAAGTGTCATCGCGATCCCGGCGCCGATCCCTCGCCCTGCCCCGGTCACGAGTGCAACCCTATTCGTTAGATCGAACATTCCGAATCTCCATGTCTGCGCATTGAAAAGTACAGCGACGAGTGGCTCTATGGGTCGGCGGGTTCTTACTCATCGCGTCGATCAGGAACTGTGCCGAAGCCAACGCGTGTTGGCGAATGGGGTCGTTGTCGAGATTGGACCCATTGAACATCAACGCATAAAAGGCGCACTTCAAATTTGCGCCGCTCTCGCCGAGTCGCCGGTACTTCGGGGAGAAGTTGGGGCAGCGCTATTTGAGGACCTTGCTCGCCACCAACTCAAGGCTTTCCCACGCCAGGTCGGGAGGCAGCCCGCCACATAAGGGCTGCAGGAGCAACACGCCGAACTGGGAAATATACCCCTTGGCTTCGTCGGGGGTGAAGATCTGATACGCGCCCTTCTGTGTCTTGAGTTCGTCGACGGTCTTCGCGATCGACTTCGTGACCGAAGTCGAGTCGATCATCCATTCCGCGTACGCCTTTGCGTCGTGAAGCAGGTGTTCACCGATCTGCGCCCACGCGCGGTCGGGATCTTCGGAGACGAAGGCGGACGTCACCATGCCTTGAGGTGGGTTGATGCACATGCCCGGCGTCTTGCCGAGTTTCTCGCATTCCTCTTTGTACATCGATTCGAGGTCGGGGTTGAGACCCTGGGCGAGCATTCCCATGTCGAAGCGCGCGGCGCGTCGGATCGCCGCCGGGCTATTACCGCCCATCAAGAGCATGGGTCCGCCCGGTGTTGCGGGCTTCGGCATGATGCGGACCGTGCGGCCCTGATATTCAAAGGGCTCGCCCGTCCACGCGCTCCGCATTGCGGTGAGACTCTCGTCCATCCGCTTGCCGCGTCCTTTTAACGAGCGATCAAACAACGCGTACTCGCGTTCGACATAGCCGACGGCAGTCACGTATGAAACGCGTCCCCCACTCACCAAGTCAAGCACCGCCATGTCTTCCGCCAATCGAAGTGGGTCATGTAGGGGCACGATGAGTGCCCCGACTTGGATTGGAATCGTTTTGGTTCGACCCGCGATCGCACCTGCAAACACAAGCGGCGAAGGCAGGTAACCGTCGTCTGAACTGTGGTGTTCGGAAACAACAATCTGAATGGCGCCTTGTTCTTCGCCCCAGGCCGCCATCTCGAGTGCGGCCTTGTAGAGGTCCTGGGTGCTGGCCGGGCTGAAGGCCGGGGCTCGCATGTCGAAGCGCATCAAGAACATCGGGTTTCTCCATGTTGAGTCTTGTGTCGCGGAAACTCGCGACGCCAAAAACGTCCAGAACATAGAGAACGTTGCACGCAGGCGGGCTTGCGAAATTGCGCACAGGGGACATCTTCTCGGCGTTTGCGCCCGGCTCGCGTACGGCGGTCCACGATTGCACCGTTCGGTTTCCTGGGTGACGATCTAAGGCTGTATTTACCAGGAGAAGCCTCGTGGCAACAGCTGCAAACGAAATTGAGATCATTCTCGACTCGCCCGAAGTCAAAGCGGACCCGTATCCGATCTTGCACCGGCTGCGAAAAGAAGACCCGATCCACTGGGTTCCAAGCATGCAGCTTTGGCTCGTGACCCGGCACGCGGACATCAAGAAACTGTTCACGGACCCGCGTGTGGTTCCGGATCGAAGGGCGCACGAGTTCTATACGCCCGCGCCCGAAGGTTCGTATATCCGCTGGATCGAAGAGTCTGGTTTGTTCGCCATCCCCGCAAAGGAACACCATCGCCAGCGACGACTGCTCGCGAGTGGCTTTACGCCGCGAGGCGTCGCGCGCATGGAGGGCCAGATCAATGACGTGGTCAAGCGTTGGGCCGAGCCGTTGAAACAGCGCACTGGCGTGGTCGACATCATGAGCGAGTTCACAAGCCCGATCCCGAACGCGGTCATCAGCGCCATCACCGGAGTCGGCGCCCCGGGCAATGACGAAAGACGCTTTAGCCTCATGGCACAAGAAGTCGTGCAGGGCTTCTTTGGTTTTGTTGACGACGAAGTGAAGGCTCGAGCCGAACGCGCGTTTCTGGAACTCAGCAGTTGGGTGCGTGACACGATCGAAGAGCGTCGTCGCGAACCCAAAGACGATTTGCTTTCCGACCTCGTGAACGCGCGAGACGGACACGATCGCTTGAGCGACGACAACATCGTTGCGCAGGTCGCAGCCTTGCTCGCCGCTGGGAGCGAGACAACCGCGACGGGCGGAATGATCGCGATCACCACGCTTCTCGAACATCCCGAAGAACTCGAAAAGTTGCGCGCGGATCGGTCGCTGATCCCTCAGGCGGTTGATGAGATCTTACGGTTCGGCTTCGGAGGCGTCGGCGGCATGCAGCGCTTTGCAATCGAAGACTTCGAATTTCACGGCAAGCAGATCCGCAAGGGCCAGATGCTCATCTTGAGCCTGGGCGGTGCAAGCCATGACGCGGAGGTCTACCCCGACCCCGAAACATTCGACATCGACCGGGCACCCAAGGAACTTCTGACCTTCGGCGTGGGCTCTCATTTCTGCCTGGGGTCGAACCTCGCCAAGGGTGAGCTCAAATGCATGATCGAGGCGGCGCTCGACTTCTTGCCCGTGGGCGCGAAGGTGCTGCGGGATCAGATGGAATTTCAAAGTCTCGGGATCTTCGATCGCGCGACGACGTGCCCGATCGACTTTGGGCCGGTAGCTTCCGGTGGCAACTAGTTCGGCGGCGTTCAACGTTCCTCTGTTTCAAATGTCCCTTTACGTCGAACGTCCTTCTATGTAAAACGTCCTTCTATGTAAATAGAGGACGTCCTATAAAAATAGAAGACGTCATAGGACCAGAACGACTGATAGACTGACCCGCCTCGCATCGCGCCCTCCAATCTTTACACGCGTGAAAGGAACACCATGTCTACTGAGATTCGCCCGTTCAAGATCGAAATCCCCGACGCAGAAATCGAAGACTTGCGCCGCCGACTGGCTTCGACGCGCTGGCCCGAAAAAGAACTCGTCGACGATTGGTCTCAGGGAATTCCGCTTTCATACGTGCAAGAAGTTTGCGCGTACTGGGGTGAGAAGTACGACTGGCGTTCCCGCGAAGCACTGCTCAACCAATGGCCGCAGTTCAAGACCGAGATCGATGGCATCGACATTCACTTCATCCACCTTAGGTCAAAGCATGAAGACGCGATGCCGCTGGTGATTACGCACGGCTGGCCCGGCAGCGTTGTGGAGTTTCAGAAGGTCATGGGTCCGCTCACTGACCCGACGGCGCACGGAGGCGACGCGAGTGATGCATTTCACGTGGTCTGTCCCTCGCTCCCGGGTTACGGCTTTTCCGGCAAGCCGACCAAGACAGGTACGAGTGTCGGCAAGATCGGCACGATGTGGGGACAACTCATGGCGCGTCTCGGCTACGACAAGTACGCCGCCCAGGGTGGGGATTGGGGCGCAATGGTGACGAGCGCAATTGGAATCCAGGACACCGAGCATTGCCTCGGCATTCATCTCAATATGCCGATCGTCGCGCCCGACCCGGAAACCATGAGCGATATGACCGAACAAGAAAAGAGTGCACTGGCGGGTATTGCGCACTACACCGAACAGGGCTCAGGTTATTCCAAGCAACAGTCGACGCGTCCGCAAACGCTGGGTTATGGGCTGACCGACTCACCGTCGGGCCAAGCGGCGTGGGTGCTCGAAAAATTTCACGCTTGGACGGACTGCAACGGCCATCCGGAGAACGTGCTCGGGCGCGACGAGTTGCTCGACAACGTCATGCTCTATTGGCTGTCCGGCAACGCGGCGTCTTCGGGGCGTTTGTACTGGGAAAGCTTCAACAGTGTCGCGATGGATGACATCACGATACCCGTCGGATGCAGCATCTTTCCGAAAGAGATCTTTCGCTGTTCTAGGCGCTGGGCGGAAAAGCGTTTCAAGAACATCATCCATTGGAACGACATGAAAGTGGGCGGACACTTCGCGGCGTTCGAACAACCCGAAGCCTACGTGGGTGAAGTTCGCACCTGTTTTCGAAGCTTGCGTTAGCGGGTCTGCTCACCCCAATGACAGACAGCGCTGCGGCGACCGAAAAAGAGCGCTGGGGCGTCGATGGCCTTTCGTTTGGCGTCGCGCTCGGTGGCGTGAGCAACAGCCGCGAGTGGCTGCGGAACCTTGAATGGGCGGACTTCGCAGAGCGCGACGGGCTCCATTCGATCTGGGTTCCCGAGATGCACTTTGTTCCCGGCGGCTGCTCGACGCCGCTGCTCAACCTGGCCGCGATCGCGGCGAGGACGAAGTCGGTGCGGTTGGCCACGACCTCGCTGCTGTTGCCGCTCGCGCACCCCATCGACTTGGCTCGTGACGTCGCGACCCTCGATCACTTGTGTGCGGGCCGCCTTATCCTCGGGCTCGGCCGCGGCTTTCCGCAACATTTGTTCAGCGCGTTCAACATTGACCCAACGAGCAAGCGCGACCGCTTCGACGAGTGCCTCGAACAGGTGATGACACTGTGGGCCGGCGATGAGTGGAGTGCCGAACAAGCGCGCTTCCACGAACTCGAACCCCAACAGGCTGCGGGCGGCGTGCGCCCGTTACAAAAGCCCCATCCACCGCTGGCTGTGGCGGCGTTTGGTCGCAAAGGTCTCGCGCAAGCAGCGCGGTGGGGGCTTCCGTATCTCGCGTCGCCCATGGAACCCTTTGACCTCATTGCCGAGAACCTGGAATTCCACCGGGGCGAAAAGCGGAACGGGGCGCCTGTCGACGAAGCCGTGGTCCCCATCATGCGCACAATTTTTGTGAGCGAAGACCGTGACACGCTCGCGAAGGTGTACGCGAAGCTCGAAGCGGAGCGACGCCCTCCGTCGATGAAACTCCCGAAGGCGATCGCTCGGGCTGCAGCCGCGCCGTTCGAAGAACGCGTTGTTGTGGGAAACCCCGACGAAGTACGAGAGCGACTCGCCCGTTACTGCAATGAGCTGAACATGAACCTCTTGATCGGACGTCCCCACATTGGCGGTGCCTCGCAAGCGCAGCAAGAAGCATCGATGAGAACGTTGATCGAAGAGATTGTGCCGTCGCTTCAGTGATCCGGGTCGATCGTGCGTCTTACCACTTTTCTTTGAAGGGCCGCACGTCTAGTTCCCACGACCACGCCGTCGGGTGTTGGGTATGCATCGACCAAAACGCACTCGCGATCGCGTCGACGTTGAGCATGCCCATTTCGCCGAGGCTTTCTTTTGCTTGGGGAAAACGGGTTTGAATCATTTCGCCATCGATCACCCCGTCGATCACGACGTGACCGACATGGATACCTTGGGGCCCGAACTCCCGGGCCATCCCTTGTGACAGTCCGCGTAGCGCAGCCTTGGCCGACGCAAAGGCGGTGAACGGTGGACGAGCGCGCATTGATGCGGTGGCACCCGTAAATAGAATGCTCCCCGAGCCCTGCCCGACCATGCGGCGCGCGGACTCGCGTCCAACCAAGAACCCGCCCATGCAACAGAGCCGCCACGTGTCTTCGAAAAATGCGTCGTCCATTTCGAGCAAGGGCTTCATGCGATTGTTGCCCGCGTTAAAGCCCACAAAATCAAGCGAGCCCCCTTCGTCGACGGCGCGATCGAGCAAACGAACGACGTCCGACGCGACGGTGGTGTCGGTCGCCACCGCGGTGACCTTCCCACCCGCGGATTCGATTTCTTTCGCGACGAGGTCGAGCCGGCTCTGGGTCCGACCGGCAATAAATGTGTGGAGCCCCTCGCTCGCGGTTCGTCGCGCAATCGCTGCACCGAGCCCCTGGCTCGCGCCGACCCCCACCACGACCGCAACCTTGCCAATGTCACCCAGTGCCATGTCGGTCATCTCCTTTGGTTTTCACAGGCCGCAGGCGCTGCGGCAGATCTAGAGGAACCAGTATAGAAGCGATCTCCCGAAACCCGCTCGTCTCCGCACGGAGGTAGATGCTGGAGCCGATGCTACTTTTGGCGCGGTGAAGACACAGGCCGCCATATCTTCGTTTCCTCGATCGGTCGTGATCGCCGGTGTATTTGTGCTCGTCTTCATCTATGTGCTCGCCGCGTCCTATCACATTCATCGTGTGAACACGGAAATTGTGAAGGCGGACCAAGGTGCCTACATCTCGTATGCACGCCAGATGGTCGCGACGCAGTACGACGTCGTCGGGGGGCGCAATCAAATGCCCCTCTACCCTGCCGTCGTGAGCCTCGTTGCGCGCGCAGACGAAACCCCTGCCGAACTCTTCCTGCGCGCAAAGTATCTGAACGTCGCGCTTAGCCTCGTGGTGTTGTTCGGTATTTTTGCTTTGGTGCGGCGCACGGTTCCGGCCTTCGAAGCCACCACGCTTACGCTCGTCGTCGCCTTTACGGTGTATGTCTATCGCGCGGGTTACGTGCAATCGGAACTCGTCTTCTACGGCTTGTTCTTCTTGTCGTTCTTGCTCGCGCTCTCGCTACTCGCCAAGCCCACGTTTCGTGTCGCCGCGCTTACCGGCGTCGTGTTGGGCGTCGCGTACCTCACGAAGGCGTCGGTCTTACCCCTGCTTGCCGCCATTGTGTTCTGGGGATGCGTGGGGGCATGGGTCAAAGGAACCCGAAGCGCAGAACGCTCGCCTGCTATTCGCTCGGGCGCGGCAGTTGTCCTCGTTGCAGTCGTGTTTCTCGTCACGGTCTTTCCCTACATCCAGACAAGCAAGGAGCGCTTCGGACACTGGTTCTACAACGTGAACACGACCCTCTATATGTGGGCCGATTCTTGGGACGAAGTGCAGCGTGTCATGACTGGCACGGGAGACCGGGAACACTGGCCCGACGTCGATCCTGAAATGCTCCCAAGCCCCACCCGCTACTTCGCCGAACACACGACGACGGACATTGCGTCGCGCGTCGCCAATGGGTTGTGGACGAGCGAGTTTCGTCACTTGGTCGAGAAACCGTTCGGCTACGGCAAGTACCTGATCTTCTACTTCGTCGTGGCCATTGTGGTGGCGGTTCGCTCGCGGGCCCGAGTTCGCGAGTTGTGTTTTGCAGATGGACGTTGGATTCAGACGGCGTTCGTTGCCAGTGTCGTACTTGGCTATATGCTCGCGTATGCGTTCTATTCCCCGATTGTCCGCGGACCGCGTCTGATCCTTGCACTCTATATCCCCACGATGTTTTCCATTTTTTGGCTGCTGAGTCGCAAACCCATCGCCGAGGAACCGTTGTGGACATCCGAACGGCATGAACTCCGCTTAGACCACGTTCATATTGCCGCGCTCGCGATGCTTGGAATCGATTTGGTCTTTCGTCTGCCAACGGTCATCATCACGTCGTTTGCAGGTGCGTAACCGAGTCCCTGTACTGAGCCCGCCCAGCGGCTGCGTATTGATTGACGCTCCGTCGGACGTGGCCTCAAACCGAAACTTCTGCTCACTTTGACCGAGATACCGCGATGACCGAAGCACAGCAGCCTGGCCCGACAGCAGCCGAAACCGCACTTGATGCGATTTCGAGCAGCACCCTGCGTGTCTTCGCCCTGCAGTCGGTTCTCGGCTTCGTCGCCTATGCGGTTGTGCTCGGCGGCCCGCTCTTCTTCGACGACAAACAGTTCATCGTCTGGAATGAGCACGTCACGAGTTTCGATGTTGGCGAGATCTATACGTCGAGTGTGACCAAAGGCGTCGGCATTCAGTCCAACACGTACCGTCCCAACCAACAGATCATCTACGCCACGCTCTACAAGTTCTTCGGGACTTCGCCGGCTCCCTATCACTTGGTTTCGCTCGCGGTCCATGTCACGAACGCGCTGTTGGTGTTTCTGTTGCTTGTCGCTCTCTCGTTGGGCCGAACCGGAAGTCTCGTTGCATCGCTCGTGTTCTTGCTTCACCCGGTGCAGACCCAGGCGGTGAGTTATGTGTCCGGGCTCGCGGGGCCGCTGCTCTTGCTCACGCTACTCGGTTCGGTCTTGTGTTGGCTCAAGAGTCTTGAAGTTGACAATACCCGCGAGCGCGCTGGATACCTCGCGTTGTCGCTTGTGCTTTGTATTGACGCCGCCTTCACCAAGTCCAACGTCGTCATCATCTTGCCCGTCATGATCGTGGTGGCTGCGTACTTGGTTTTGACGGGGCAAAAGAAGTGGACTCCATACCTCACGCTTTCGGTTGCTTTGATCGGAGTCTTCGCATTGGGCTTCATGTCGCTGAAACTAACGGTGCTCAACTTTACCGGCACGACGGGGATGGTCGAGGGGTACAACGTCTATACCGACAGCCTTGTGGTGCGACTCACGACGTTTGTAAGCGTTCTTCATCGCTACCTCGAATTGATCGTATGGCCCGCGGCGTTGAGCTATTCGAAGCCAAAGATCATCTACGCCTCGATTCTTACGCTGCACGGCGCACTTGGCGTTGCGATCGTTGGCGCGGCGGGCTTCGTGTTAGTACGCGCAAAGCAATACCCGCTCGCATTCCTTGGGTGCGGATGGTTCTTCGCCGCGCTCGCACCTTTTTCAGGCGTGATCCCGCTGCCGTCGATGTACCTGGAACACTGGCTCTATACGCCGATGGTGGGCGTCGTGATCTTGGTCGCGGGTCTTTATCGCACGCTCGCCGAAGAGCGCCGAAGCGGCTTCGCCATTGTTGCGATTGGAATCTTGCTTCTCTTGATGGTCCGGACGGGAGTGCGAAATTACGAGTGGGCCAACCCCGAGCGGTTCTATCTCGCGGACATGAAGGTCACGGGCGTGTCGATGCAGATGCTCAACAACCTGGCGCTCTACTTGACCGAGATCGGCGAAACCGACAAGGCCATCAAAGCCCTCGAGGCCCTTATCGCGGCAACCGACACCTCTCCGGAACCTCGCGACAACCTGGCGCGTATCTACGTTGACCTCGGTGAACCCCAAAAAGCGAAAACAAATTTTCTTCGGGCCCTCGAGATCGACGCCTTTCATCTCAACGCCCTGATGGGCCTGCGGTCCCTGTACGACTCGCAAGGGGAGATCGGTGAGGCGATGAAGCTTGATCAGCGCATCCGAGCGATCGAGAGAGAAGAAAACTTGTCGCGGTAGTAGCGACGCACAAGTGCGCCAGCGCAAGGGCTTACACGCGAGCTTGCGTGTAAATGACGGTGCGGTGTTCAAGTAAATTGATGAGGAAGCAGGCTCTCGCTGCCGATACGCCCCCGAGCCATACGGGTTGGATCCTCTATACTGCCTCGGTCCACCTGCCCAGTTTTCGCGGGCATGCGCCTTTGCGCAACGCAGACTGCGTCGACCACTACAAGGGACCTAAGGTTTGTCACGCACACTCACCATTTTTATTGACGGCTTGCCCTTCGACCAGCTCGAAAAACTTCCGTATTCAAGTCGCTTCGTGAGCAAGGGACGCCTGGTTCCGATCCTCGGCTACAGCGTCAATTGTCAAACACAACTCTTCACCGGCAAGAAGCCCGACGAACTAGGCTTTTGGGGAGAGTGGACCTACGCGCCCGAAACCGCACCGTTCAAGAAGCTTGCACCGCTCTTCAAGCTGTTGTCTCTGGTCGAGGTGTCGTACTACGCCAAGCGTGTCGTGCACCGCTTCATCGACAAGATGGGTCGCGCGAGTGCCACGAAGAACATTCCGCTCTCTTACCTCGGGCAGTTCGAAGAGACGGGGCACTCGGTCTTGAGCTCATGGTTCAAGCAAGAGTCGCTACTCCAGCACCCCAAGATGAAGGTGATTCTTCACAACAAGTTTCCCGTCGTGGAGCGCCGCGACGAAGACGCCTACAAGGCGACCAAAAAGTACATCGACGAAACCGACGATCTCGAAAGCGTGCTCGTAACCTTCACCCGCATTGACGCTTGTTCGCATTGGTTAGGTGTGGCGTCTGATCCCTACAACGAGTTGTTGTTGGTTCAAGACAAATACATCGAAGAACTCAGCGAGGCGTATCTCGCGAAGGTGCCGGACGGGACCATCCTTGTCGCTTCCGACCACGGCATGGTGAACGTCACCGAACAAGTGAACATCAACCTCGAGCGCGAAATTGGGAACCCCAACGCGAACGGCTACGCTTACTTCACCGAGGGCACGATCCTTCGGGTGTGGTGCGAGCGCGACGCGATGCGCGAAAAGATCGCAACCTACCTTGATGGCGTTGCTGGCATGGAACAGTTGTGCGACGAAGACCGCAAAGAGTTCGGCATTACGAATCCGAAGTTCGGCGACCTGATCTACCACACCCATGAAGGCCACCAGTTTGTTCCGAGCTTCTGGGGCCCCAAGCCTTCGGTCGGGATGCACGGCTATCACCCGCGCTACGAAAGCCAACACGGGATCTGCCTGAGTTCACGTCCGGGTGACTTCGATGGCAAAGTGTCGGCGACCGACTTCTACAACGTGCTGTCGGGATACCTCGGCACGGCGTAGCGACGAGACGGCTCCAAGATTTTTGCGCGAGTTGGTTACCGCTGCATCGCGTCTACTGACCGCAGCCCGCTAGTGAGGCAAAGGCTTAGTCGGGCGCCTTGTCATTGGCGCAGATCGGCGACTTGGCTGTTGCGCGAATGGCTTGGTTCAACCTCATTGCGATCAATCGAGCGTGCCGTCTAGCAAGTACTTCGCGTGCTGTTCCGCGGCGGACGAGAAGGCTGTCCACTGTTGCCTTCGTCGGTCTGCGCCTTCGATGTAGCGGGCGCGGGCTTCGCGGTCGTAGAGCAAGGTTTCGATCCCGTCCGCGATCTGGTCCGGCGCACTCGGGTCGACGAGCAGGGCTTCGCCATTTGCGAACTCGTCGGGCACCCCGGCGATGCGCGTCGCGACAACGGGGATCTTCCGCACCAACGCTTCGTCGATCGACCGCGGCACACCTTCGGGGTGCGTCGACGTCGGCATCACGAGTGCGTGGGCTCTGGCGAAAAAGGCCGCCATCTCTTCTCCACTTTCGACCCAGCCGTGAAAATGAACATGATCCGCGATGCCGAGGCGGCTCGCGTACGCTTCGAAGTCAGGGAGGTCCGGGCCGTCGCCGAGCACGTCGATGTCGATCTTTGCGTTGGGGCGTCGGTCGAGCACCATCTTGAGTGCCGAAGAGAAGTCGTTCATGCCCTTTGATTCGACGAGGAGCCCGATATAGAGCAGGCGTCGGGGCGCGTCGTCCTCGAGGGGAACGTCTTCGTTTATCTTGCCTGCCTGCATGTGGCCCAGGGGCACGGTTTCGATGACGCGGTCGTTGCAGCGTCGCGCCAGGCTTGCGAGTCGTCCGCCGCGGGCGATCACGCCGTATGCCTGACGCATCGCACCCTCGTAGGCGTGGCGGAAAAAGAACTTCCAGCCCGGCCATTTGCCCGCGGCAGCTTCCGGGTCGTTCAGGGTGACTTCGTAGTCGCCGGCGAGATACACGACGAAGCGCTTCATCATTAGCTTCGCAATTGGGAGTGTTGGGACCAGCGTCATAACCTGGGGCAGAAAGAAGACGCCATAGGGCCGGTCAATGATGGTGCGGAGAAAGAGCCATGTGTTTCGAAGGGTTCCCCGCGCGGTGGTGTTTACCGCGACGACGGTGACCTTCTCGGGATCGAGCACGCCCTTCACCCTGGTGTTGGTGCCTTCGAGCACAACACCCCACGTGCCCGAACAGTCGACGAACCAAACGAGGTGTCCCAAGCGGTCCGAGAGTTCGTGGAGGTAGTCCGCGATCGGGACCTTGGTGACGTACTCACCGGCCGGGCCGCGTTCGAGGTTGCCCCCGCCGATGACCAAAATTTCTGTTCGCTTCGGCATCGCGATTTGGATTCCAGGTTCACTCGTCTACGCGCGCCATTGGCAGCGCGCGATACAAGCGCATGCGGTTGAAAGGGCGGTGATAATGCATCGCCCTCAAACCGACTGCAACCGCACCCGCTATACTGCGCCGACTATGCGGATCCTCATTACAGGTGGTGCGGGCTTCATCGGCAGCCATATTGCAGATGCATGCCTATCGGCGGGTCACGACGTTCTCGTCATCGACAATCTCTTGACCGGGCAGCGCAAGAACGTTCCAACGGCAGCGCAGTTTGAAGAAGGTGACATTCGCGACGCATCTTTTGTCGGCAAGACGATCGCAAGCTTTCGCCCCGACGTCGTAAGCCACCAAGCTGCGCAGACAAGCGTTGCGATCAGTGCGCGCGAACCCGTGCTCGACGCAGACATCAACATCCTCGGTACGCTCAACCTTTTGAACGCGTGCGTAGCGAACAAGGTCGGACAGATCGTCTTCGCGAGTACAGGCGGAGCGATCTACGGAGAGGTCCCGGACGGGAAACGTGCCGCAATCGACTGGCAGCCGCGCCCACTCAGCCCATACGCGTGTTCGAAGTTTGCGGTCGAGTGCTACCTCGTTTGCTTCGCAGCCGAACACGGCCTGCGCTCGACGGTGCTCCGCTACGCGAACGTATACGGCCCGCGTCAAGATCCGCACGGCGAAGCCGGGGTCGTTGCCATCCTGAGCAAGCGCACCCTCCACGACGAACCCTTCAGCGTGTTTGCGCGGGTTACCGAGGGAGACGACGGCTGTGTTCGCGACTACGTGTACGTGGACGACGTCGTGCGAGCCAACCTCGGCGCGATCACCGGCAGTCTTGAACAGTCGATGATCAACGTTTGCACTGGCGTCGGCACGTCGACCCGCGAACTCGCTGACCAGATCATCGGGCTCACCGGTTCAAAGAGCGCGGTGAACACGGGCCCGCGCAGGCCGGGCGACGTCGAACGCAGCGTGCTCGATCCAGGCTCTCCGCCGCCGCTCGGTGAAACGACTTCGCTCGAAGACGGACTGCGCGCCACCCTCGATTGGTTCCGTACGTCGTAGCGCGGGCCGGTACTTAGGTTTCGCTAGAGCCTCGGCCTAAGTATCCCATGACGGTTTGAACTGTGCGTTGGCGCTCGCTTGCGTTGAACATCACGAACCAGACGAGAGTCATGAAGAACGTGACGATTGCAACGCGATATGCGATCAGAGTCCCTGTGGCTTCGATTGCAACCAGTTGAAGTGCGAGCCCCGCACCTGCGGCGAGAAGCACCATTGCCGATGGCCGCATCATGTCAAAGCGCATCGGATAGACCTTGTACGCAAAGGCCACGTAGGAGATCGACTGGGCGAGTTTCCCGAGAAGTGCGCCGTACGCCGCGCCCAATATCCCAAACGGTTGCACGAGTAGCCAGATCGACACCGCGCTCGCCACGATGCCGACCATGTAGCTGTACATCGTGTATCGGGTCTGCTTCGACAGGGTGATCCCGACACCCGCGATGTGGGAAATGTTCTGGATCACGAGGCCGAGCAAGAGCGGCAGCGCGACAACGTGGCCGGGCAAATACCGCGCCGAGGCGACGAGTTCGATGATGGGCTCCACCATGGAAATCATGATCACGCTCACCACCGCAAGGCCGGCCGTCATCAAGATGAGACCGCGATTGTAGGTCTCTTCGGCGTTGGGTTCTTTGTAGATCGCCAGCGTGAAGGGCACCCAGGCCGTCAATATCGCTTGGATGGGCAACATCAACATGAACGCGTAGCGATAGCCAATCGCGTACAGACCGTTTGCGTCGAGGCCGACGTAGTTCGCGATCATGATACGGTCGACCGCCGGGATGAGACACGTCGCCACGGCGGTCACCATATAAGGCCCCCCGTAGCTCAACATCTTTGCGCCATGATCAAAACCGCGGGGAACCGTGATGTAGCCACGACAGAACCAAAGGCCGAGCAGCGAGAAAAACCCGAAGCCGGTGAGCTGCCCGTAGAAGTATCCCTTCATCCCAAGCTCAAGCTTGAGGACGTAGAACAACGTGACGGTGATGACACCGGCCGCGGATCCGATCGAAATCAAGATGAACTTCGAACGATCGAACGTCCACTTCAAAAGATTCGACGAAAAGCGCACGAGCACGACGAACGGGAAACTCAACACCATGACGCGGAAGAAGTCGGCGTACTCCTCCATGCCGTAGGCCGCTTCGAGGAGACGTCCCGCGTTGAACCACACCAGCGCTGTGACGGCCGTGCAGAGGAAAAGCTCGGTAAACAACGCTTGGGAGATGATCTGTTTGCGTTCTTCGGGGTCTTCGGTTTCGTAGAAGTAGCGCGCGATCGAGCTGTCCTGGCCCATGATGATGAAGGCGATAAACGCGGTCCCGAGCACCATCATCCCGTCGAGGGCGCCGTATTCTGCTTTTGAGAAGAGGCGGGTGAGGAACGGCAGCAAGAGCAGGTTGAGCAGTGAACTCAGTGCCGCCGCGCTCCCGTAGACGACGGAATCCTTCGCAACGAACGCGAGGCGTTCGCGGATCGAACCGGAGCGGAGCTGCTTGAATCTCTCTTCAGACATGAATCAGCCTGGAAACCTCAGTCTTGAAATAGGGTCACGTTCTGGTCTGAGCTTAATCCGATCTTAATCGATGAAGCGTCGCATCCAGAGTTCGAGATTGGTCCACTTCCAGATTTCATTGTTGATGTCGATCTCGTGGGCCTTGTGTTGTTTGAACAGGCTGCGCGCTCGGTCGGTGTCGACAAAACCACGTTCCGCAAAGCTGTCCGACATGACGACGTCTTCCACCAAGGGCGCCAAGTCTTCTCGGAACCACGAATCTTGGGGTGTCGAAAAACCGAGCTTACTGTGTCGCAGTCGCACCGCGTCGGGCATGAGCCCTTTTGTCGCGTCGCGCAGCACCCGCTTGGTGACGCCATTGTGGATCTTCTGCTCGTCGGGCATCGCCATGCAGAATTCGACCAGGTTGTGGTCGAGGAACGGAACGCGAGACTCGATCGAATGCGCCATGGAGTTGCGATCGCCGTGACGCAGGAGCCTCGGGATGCCGTACGAGATGCTGCTGTGAAGATCACCTTCGAACACGTTGCCGGACGCCCAGTCGTAGTAGGCGTCGCGCCGTCGCATCACGTCGGGGTGTCCCACCATGGCCTTGCCAAATTCGTCTGAAATCCAGTTGGGGTATTCGGGTTTGTTCGCGAGCGATCGAAGCGCGTTCTTGAGCGCGACGGGTGTCATCACCGAAGCGACCTGAGATGCAAGCGCGCGAGTCGCGTAACCGTGAAGCGCTTGGCAGCCCGCAAGTTCTTTTTTGAGACGCGCGAACTTGCCCTTCGAGAGAAGGTTCGCGAAATACGTGGTGAAGTAACGGTGATAGCCGCCAAGGGTTTCGTCGCCCCCCTGCCCGTCGAGCGTCACCTTCACGCCGACGTCGGTCGACGACTTGACGAGTTTGAACACGCGCCACTGGGCGTAGATGCTCGTGCTTCCGAACGGCTCTTCGTGATGCCAAAGGAAATCGTCGAGTTCGTCTAAGAGTTCAGCACCCGTTGGAAACGTTGTGTGGGGCACGCTCCTGGTGGCATTTACCACCTCGTCGATCCACTGGCCTTCGTCGTGACGCGGGTCTTTGTAGCGCGCAGAAAACGTGCTCTGCATGTCGGTGCCGGCGATCTTGAGGCCGTCGTCGCGCATCAACTTGTCGACCACGCATGCGATCGCGGATGAGTCGAGACCACCACTTAAGCAAGTTCCGATCGGCACGTCCGCGATCAAGCGATAGCGAATCGAGCGCCTGAACTGTTCGCGAAAGCCTTCGGCGTAGTCGTCGCTCGAAAGTTTGATCTTGTTCTTGCCGTAGGGCAGTTCGTAATAGCGTTCGATTGAAAGATTGCGCCCGTCGAGATCGATCGTCAGATGATGGCCAGGTGCGAGAGGGACGATGCCTTCATAACAAGTCTCGAAGATGTCGTCGGTACCTCGCAACAGGTACGTGTACAGGATGGGCAGGTTCGGAGCCGGTTTCACAAGTCCCGACTGAAGCAGCGCTTTGATCTCGGACCCGAATACGAAGCCTTCGTGATTATGGGCGTAGTAGAAGGGCTTGATGCCGAAGCGATCTCGCGCGCAGAAGAGCTTGTTGCGATTTCGATCCAGGATCGCGATTGCGAACATGCCGTTGAAGCGCACCAGACAATCCGCGCCCCACTCTTCGTAGGCGTGGAGTACGACCTCAGAGTCTGAGTCCGATGCAAAATGATGGCCGAGGTCCGTGAGTTCTTTCCGGACACTCGCGTAGTTATAGACTTCGCCGTTGTAGAGCATCCAAAGACTTTGGTCGGCGTTACAAATCGGCTGATGGCCGCCGGCCGACATGTCGATGATCGAAAGCCTGCGGTGCGCGAGTGCGACACTGGCCTGGCCGCGAACGCGCTCGGGTTCGAGCGGTTGCTCGGGACAGTAGGGTGCGGCGTGCGCAAACACCGAGGCGGGCGTGTCGTCTCCGCCGAAGATCTGGATGTTGCCGCTCGCGGGGTCCGCGAGCAGGTAGCCTTCGTCGTCGGGACCGCGGTGGGCGATCGACCGCCCCATCGCACGAATCGTGGCGGGGTCTACGGGTCGGCCTTCGCTGCGGATGACGCCTGTGATCCCGCACATTTTTTGGCCCCCCCACGGCAGCTCGCCCGGCACACCCGGATCGCCACCTCCCCTGAAATCCCCATCGGACGCTTCGAACCCAATCTCCAGCTTCACCCCGAAGACGGGAAAAAATGATGCAATTCAATGGGATTGGCGCTCGATCGGGGGTCGCATTGTAGAGAAATGCTCCGGTTTGCGCAGTCGCGCCCGGCCCCCAACTCGAGTGATATGAGGGCCGTATTGTAAATCTGACTGCCTGTCAGATACATTTTGGCCTTAGGGAACGAGAACCCACGCCGCATCTAGGAGAGCAATATGCAGCCCGAAGACATGATCATGGTGAGCGTCGACGACCACGTCGTCGAACCCCCGGGCATGTTCCAGCAACACCTGACACCGGAGTACAAAGACAAGGCGCCCAAGATCGATCGCCTTCCGAACGGAGCTGACGTCTGGGTGTTCAACGGACAGAAGCTTCCGAACATCGGGCTCAACGCAGTGGTGGGCCGCGCACCCGAGGAATACGGGGTCGAGCCGACTTCCTACGATCAGATGCGCAAAGGCTGTTACGACGTCGACGCGCGGATAGAAGACATGAACGCCAACGGTGTGCTGGCGTCGCTTTGCTTTCCATCGTTCCCCGGGTTTGTGGGGCAGCTCTGGGCACGGACCGAAGACAAGAATCTCGCCGCCATGATGCTTCGCGCCTACAACGACTGGCACATTGACGAATGGTGCGGCGCCTACCCGGGACGCTTTATCCCCCTCGCGCTCCCGTGCATGTGGGATCAACAGTTGATGGTCGAAGAGGTTCGGCGCGTCGCGCGTAAAGGCTGCACCGCGCTGAGCTTCAGTGAGAATCCCGAAAAGCTGGGCTTCCCCACTCTCCATGACGAGTACTGGGACCCGCTGTGGCAGGTGTGCACCGACGAGGGGATGGTGATCTGCATCCACATCGGTTCGGCGAGCGGCATGAGCTTTCCAACCATGGACTCCCCGGTTGACGTCATGATCACCACCACGCCAATCAGCATCGTGAACCTCGCCGCCGACCTGCTCTTCTCAAAGATCCTGCGACGCCACCCGACACTGAAGTTCGCGCTTTCGGAAGGCGGCATCGGTTGGGTGCCCTACTTCCTCGAACGCGCCGACTACGTGTACGAGCACCACAAGGCGTGGACCCACCAAGACTTTGGCGACCAGCTCCCGAGCGAATGTTTTCGCGACCATATCGTCAACTGCTTTATCGACGACAAGGCCGGCATCGATCAGCGCGACAAAATTGGCGTCGAAACCATCTGCTGGGAATGCGACTACCCGCATTCCGACACGACATGGCCCAACGCGCCTGAAATTCTGTTCGAAGGCTTAGGCAAAGTGTCGGAGGCTGAGATCAATGCGATGACTCATGAAAACGCGATGCGGGAATTTCGATTGGACTTCACTGCGGAGCGCCCGAAACAGATGTGCACGGTTGCGGCGTTGAGGGCTGAGTCGCCAAACGTGGACATGTCGCCGATTGTGAATGCCGGGGGGACGGCGGCGCATGAGGATGGGGATCGGATTGTCACGGGTGGAGATATTGTGCGGCAACTGGCTGGGGCGTTTGTTGAGCGGAGCTAGGAGTGGGGCTCGACTCTCTGTCATAGCGAGTGCCTTCTATCTGTCGCGTTGGGTGCAAGCTGCGCGCGGGGATGGAAGACGAGCCCTACTTAGATTTGCGGCGGCGGACAGCGGCGGCGTGGGCGGTTAAGCCTTCTCGGGTAGCGAAGGTGTCTACGTCGTTGGCGTCTTGGGTGACGGCTTCGGATGTGTATTCGAGGGTGCTGGTGGCTTTGGTGAAGTCGTTGCAAGACAGTGGGCCGAAGAAGCGGGCGGTGCCTCCGGTGGGGAGGACGTGGGATGGACCTGCGAAGTAGTCGCCCAGTGGCACTGGGGTGTTGGGGCCGAGGAAGATGGCGCCTGCTTGCTCGATGGCATTCGCGCAGGTGTCATTGTCGCGGGTCATGATCTGAAGGTGTTCGGCGGCAAAACGGTTTGCGATTGCGCAGCTGTCTTCGAGGTCGGTTGCAAGAACGATTGCGCCGTAGGCTTTGAGCGCGGGACGGATGACGTCCGCGCGATCGAGTTGCCGGAGTTGTGAAGTGAGTTCTCTTTGCACCTCTGCGGCGAGTTGATCGCTGGGTGTCACGAGCACGGCGGAGCCTGGGTTGTGTTCGGCTTGGGCGAGAAGGTCGGCGGCGACCCAGTCAGCGGGTGCAGTGTCATCGGCGACGATGACGACTTCACTTGGGCCCGCGATCGAGTCGATGCCCACGCGACCAAAGAGTTGGCGCTTGGCTTCGGCGACGAACGCATTGCCGGGGCCCACGATCTTGTCGACCGGACGAATCGATTGGGTTCCGTAGGCCATCGCGGCAACCGCGACTGCACCACCCAGGCGATACACTTCGCGAATGCCAAGTTCACCGGCAAGGGCCAGTGCCATCGAATTGATTTCGCCGCCCGTTGGTGGGGAAACCATGACCACTTCTTGGACCCCAGCGACTTGTGCGGGGACCACGGTCATCAACACGGTCGATGGATAGAGGGCTTGGCCCCCAGGCACGTAAACGGCGGCGCGTTCGATCGGCGTGTAGCGGACGCCAAGTTTGCGGCCCCCACGCTCGAGCGGCGGAGGAGCGGTGACCAAGATGTGCTGTTGGTATGCGCGGATGTTCTCAATCGCGCGGCGCATCAATGCGAGAAACTCGGGCTCAGCTTCTGCGTGGGCTTTGGCGATCAGCTCTTCGGGCACGCGCAGGTTGGCCGGGGTGATGTCTGCTCGGTCGAACTGCGACGTGAGTTTCGCCGCAGTCTCGTCCCCCCCGCTTTGGACCTG
Source organism: Myxococcales bacterium (assembly GCA_012960035.1). Classification (GTDB taxonomy): domain Bacteria; phylum Myxococcota_A; class UBA9160; order UBA9160; family UBA4427; genus DUBZ01. Next base: position 66,975 of record DUBZ01000092.1, read on the forward strand.
CGCGAGAATATCGGCCACAACTTGGGGGACGTCGGTGTCCCCAGTTCCCCCAGCACTCATCAGCCCGCCGCCGCGAAGCACTTTGAGAAGTGTTTCGAGTACCGCTGCGCCGCTGGGCTCGCGCATATCGATGGTTTTAAGTTCACTCATGGCTGTCGCGGATCGTACCGCGCAGATCGCGATCAGTCCCGCTTTTGCCACCGCGATTGCAACTGACGGCCGCTTCGCGCTGCACTCGCGCCACCCGTGGTTTCATACGAAGAACCGAGCCTGTGTTAAATTGCTCGACCTCGTTGGCCCGCGAGCGCGTCGACGCGTGACGCGGGTCCATCCCAGTAATCGGGTCCCAAGGAAGTCATTTGTCATGAGAAAGTTTCTCAAATCGCTCTTTGGTCGAGGTGACGACCCGAGTCTCACTTCGCAAACCGAAAGCGCTCCGCTGGCTCCGGTAGAACCCGTAGCCGAAGCCGCAGGCCGCGCGGCAGCCAAACCCGCGCGCGAAATTGTACCCGCCGGAACGCTGGCGGAGGTTCTTACCGAGTTGACTTCTCAAGTGTGCGAAACAATGCCCGACCCGCGCGAGCCCGAAGAGATCGATGTTGAACTTCATATGTACGACGCGGGTTATGTGACATCCATTACCGCGGCCGACCTGCTCGCTCACATCGATGAGCGATACGGGCTCGACATTTCGGAAACCAAGCTCATTGGTCCGCTGCAAAACCTTGCCGCATTGGCAGCACACATTCACCAGCACGCGCCGTCGCAGTAACACAATAAAACGAGTGCCAGTGTTTTTCTTGACTCAACGTTGCGTTGAATCAATTGAAACTCGCTGCCTGTTTTCGCATGACCTCGCGCTCCATGCCGTCAAGGGATTGAATCGACCTGCCGTGGGGGTCGACGAGATCATTGGCGCCCAGCAGGCGATGGTGAAGGATCTAGGCTGGGAGCGCCGTAGAAGATCCTAAGGCCGTGTTTTTTGCTGGCCACTCAGCTCCGAGATGGAAAGCATGCGAGACTCCCGGATCGCAGCGACTTTATGGTGCGATGAATTAGCGGAGAGAGTTTATGAATTACCGACACCATCTGACGGTTGGGCTCGCTGTCTTGGCTTTGAGCTGTAGCTCCGACACGGCGCCAGAAAAGCTTGCAGCAGCGGGTGACGATGGCAGTGGTCACACGGCTCCTACCGAACAAACGCTTCGCGCCAATGCCGCAGTTCTCAAAACGCTCCCCTTCGATGACCGGACCGACTTCGACTTGGCAAAGCGCGGCTTTATCGGGGCCCGTAAAGACCCCAAGATTCTCGACGCCAAAGGCAACGTGGTCTGGAACCTCGATGACTATCGCTTTGAAACCGGTGATGCCCCGGCGAGTGTGAACCCAAGCCTGTGGCGACAGGCGAAGCTCAATTCGATCCATGGCTTGTTCAAGGTGGCGCCGCGCATTTATCAAGTTCGCGGGTACGACCTTGCCAACATGACGCTCGTGGAGGGCGACACCGGTTGGATCGTGATCGACGTGATGACAACCGAAGAGACCGCGCGCGCGGCAATGGATCTCGTGCGCGAGCACCTGGGTACAAAGCCCGTGAAGGCCGTGATCTACACACACAGCCACATCGATCATTTCGGTGGCATCCGTGGCGTGCTTCCGGACGCCGACGCTGCAGCGGGCGTACCCATCATTGCCCCTGACGGTTTTCTCGAAGAGGCTGTGAGTGAGAACGTGCTCGCCGGTACCGCGATGGCGCGACGCGCGAGTTATATGTTCGGCTTCTTGCTCGAACGCAATGCCCGCGCGCACGTCGATTCGGGCCTGGGGAAGGGCACGGCGCCGGGAACGTATGGCTTGGTTGCGCCCACCGAACTCGTGACGGGTGTGGAACGTGTGATGAACCTCGACGGACTCGAGGTTGTCTTTCAGAACACGCCCGGCGCCGAGGCGCCCGCGGAATTGATGGCCTACTTCCCAACGCTGCGAGCCATGTGTGGCGCGGAGAACGTTTCGCACGTTCTCCACAACGTGCTGACGTTGCGCGGTGCCAAGGTGCGCGACGCACTTCGGTGGAGCGCTTATCTCGAAGACGCCATTGCGCGCGCGAGCGATGTCGACGTTCTATTTGCGAGCCATCACTGGCCCACCTGGGGACACGACGAAATCATCGCGTACTTGAAGAAGCAACGAGACATCTACAAGTACATCCACGACCAGACGCTGCGCTTCGCCAACCGAGGCTATACGCCGCGTGAAATTGCCGAGCTGATCACCCTCCCCGACAGTCTCTCAAAGACCTTTGCGGTCAGGGGGTACTACGGCACGGTGAGCCACAACTCGAAGGCGGTGTATCAGCACTACTTTGGTTGGTTCGAGGGAAACCCGGCAGGCCTGAACCCACTACCGCCAGAAGAAGAAGCGGTGCGCTACGTCGACGCGATGGGGGGCGCAGCCGCGGTGCTCGAAAAGGGGCTCGCCGCGTATGGCGACGGTGACTATCGCTGGGCCGCGACGATGCTCAACCATCTCGTATTCGCCGACCCGACTCACACCGGTGCGCGGCAGGCGTTGGCGGACGTCTACGATCAGCTCGGCTATCAGGCCGAGTCCGGGCCGTGGCGCGACTTCTATCTAACCGGTGCGGGCGAACTTCGCGGCAACGCGCTTCCGGCGAGTCGCGACGCCATCACGCCGATCGACATCGTGCAGAGCATGCCGACCCACTTGTTCTTCGATGCGCTCGCGGTGAGGCTAAACGGAGAGGAGGCCGCGGACGAAGACACGGTCCTCAACTTCGTCTTCACCGACATTGACGAAACCCACGTGCTCGAAATCGAAAATGGGGTGCTCCATCACGCGCGGAGCGATGCACGTTCCGATGCCGACGTGACCGTTACCCTGACGCGGGGCGACTGGAACAAGCTGATTGCCAATACCGTCACCCTTCAAGAGCTGATCTTTGACGGCAGAATTGACGTCGACGGCAGCACACTCTCCTTGATTGGCTTCTTCGCAATGCTCGACGAGCAGGACCCGGCGTTCAGCATCGTGGTCCCATAGCGATCCCGGTCGGGCCGAGATATTCGCAAGCACTCGGGGAAATTGAGAGTTCTCTAACTCGGGGGAGCGCGGAATTTCTCGTTCTCGCATTGAAACCCGACCCGAAACTGCCAAACTCGCGAATGAACAATCATTCACCTCGTGGGTCGTGTCGGGATACGGATGCGTCGCGCAAGGGTTTGAACCTTCCCGCGCCCCGAGGAGAACGTCATGGCGAGTCCGGCCCCCAACTTCAGCGAGTTCAACCTCGTCCACCCGCTTCACTACGCCGAGCGCGGTTACCCGCACGACACGTGGGAATGGCTCCGCAAGAATGACCCCGTTTACTACTGGGAAGAGACCGAGGGCATGCCCTTCTGGGCGATCACCAAGCACGCCGACATCACGACCATCGGCAAGCTCCCCAGCAAGTTTCATAACGGCCCAAACCTCACCATCAGTCACCTGCCCCGGGAAGACAACGACTTCCCGCCGACCTTGATTCAACTCGACCCGCCGAAGCACGGCGTATTTCGACGCTTGATCAGCAAGCGCTTCACGCCACGTGCGCTGCTGCGCTTTCACGAAGACATCGACAAGATCGGCAAAGAGATCGTCGACAACCTTGTTCAGAATGAAGAAGGCGAGTGCGATTTTGTGTCCGAAGTTTCGGCACCGCTTCCGATCGCCGTCATCGCATGGATGCTCGGCCTACCCCGCGAAGATTGGAACCTGCTCTTCGACTGGACCAATCGCATTATCGGCGCAGGCGATCCCGACTTCGCCGTCGAAGGCAAAACTCCGACCGAAGCCGCGCAAGCAACGATGACTGAGCTCTTCATGTACTTCAGCCAACTCGTTGACGAAAAGCGTAAGAGCCCTGGCGACGATCTCGTGAGCTTGTTCACGCAGTTCGAAGTCGATGGCGAAAAGCTGACCCAGATGGATGTTCTTGCTTGGTGTCTCATCATCGTGATCGCGGGCAACGAAACCACCCGCAACGCGACAACTGGCGGCATGCTGGCCTTCATCCAGAACCAAAACGAATTGCGACGCCTGCAAAACGAACCGGGTCTGCTGTCGAATGCGGTTGAAGAAGTCGTGCGCTGGACGACGCCGATCATCCACTTCGGGCGCACCGCAACTGAAGACTTTCAACTGCGTGACAAGATGATTCGCAAAGACGATGTCCTCGCGCTCTTCTACCCATCGGCGAATCGCGATGAAGAAGTCTTCGACGACCCGTACACGTTTCGCATTGATCGCGACCCCAACCCCCACCTTGGGTTTGGGGTAGGGGAACACTTTTGTCTCGGCGCCCACTTGGCGCGACTCGAAATGGAAGTCGCGTACAAGTACTTGCTGCCGCGCATTGCAGAGGTCGAGCTGATCGGCGAACCCGACCGCTTACACTCGAGCTTGGTGGGCGGGGTGAAGCACCTGCCTATCCGCTACCGACTCAACTCCGTCTAAGCGAAAACGCTCGAAGAACTAAAAGCGAACTCACGCGGAACTACGCGGCGGCGCTTGGCCGTGTCGACACTTCTTTGTGCCAGCGCTGCAGGTTCGTGTGGTTCTCCGCCGCACGCACCTTCACGACCTTGCCGAAGTCGAGCGACATCTGTGCCGAGATGTCGGCCATCGAATAGTGGTCGCCGCCAATGAACTGCGCTTCGCCTAGACGTTCGTTGAGGAGACCGCAGAACGCGTTCGCGCGGTCGCGGCAAAGGTCGCCGAATTCGGGGACCTGCTGCTGTCGATCCTTCATGTAGTCGTGGGTGTTTTGAAAACAATGAAAGACGTTTTGCGCGAGTTCGTACTCGACGCGATGAATCCACATCTCGGTCACGCCGACTTCGTTCGGGGTGGTGCCGAAGAGCGCGGGCTCTGGATGTAGCGCTTCGAGGTAGCGGCAAATCGCGATCGACTCCGCGATGCGAGAACCGTCATCCAGTTCAAGGACGGGGACTCGGCCGAGCGGGTTGATGGCGCGGAACTCGGGGGATCGCGTCGCGAGTTTTCCGATGTCGACCTGCTCAGTCGGAATCTCGATGCCCTTTTCGGCAATGAAGATTCGCAGGCGTCGAGGATTGGGGGCCGTGTTGCTGTCGTAAAGCTTCATTGTTTGTTCTCCTGGTCTTCTTCTTCGGGGTCGAGCGAAATCGACTGGCTTTCTGCGTAACGCGGGCCGGCGACGGTTTCCGAATTGATGATCGCGCCGATGCGTTCAATGTCTTCGCTCGAAATTTCCACTTGGGCTGCGCCCGCATTTTCTTCGGCGAACTGCAAATGTTTTGTGCCGGGGATCGGAACGATGTCGTCCCCTTGCGCGAGTAACCACGCGAGTGCGATCTGTCCGGGCGCGCATTCATACTTCTGCGCCATCGCGCGAAGGTCATTTAAGAGCAGCACATTCTTTGCGAGGTTCTCTTCGAGAAAGCGCGGCATCGTGCTGCGCAGGTCTCGCGGAGCGAGGTCGTCGCGGGTTTCAATTGTGCCGCATAAAAACGCGCGCCCGAGCGGCGAAAAGGGCACGAATCCGATCCCCAGTTCCTTGCAAGTCCCGAGGACTTTGGCTTCAGGCTCGCGCGTCCAAAGCGAATACTCGGACTGAACCGCGGTAATGGGATGCTCGGCGTGGGCTTTGCGAATTGTCGATGACGACATTTCCGAAAGGCCAATGTTTCGAATCTTGCCTTGCTCGACGAGACGTCCGAGTGCACCGACACTTTCTTCGATCGGGACATTGAAGTCGCGGCGGTGCAGGTAATAGAGGTCGATCATGTCGGTTTGCAGGTTTGCGAGACTCTCATCGCAGGTCTTCTGGATCGCGGCCGGGGAGCCATCAACGCCGCGCTTGCCCTTGTCATCGACCACGATGCCGCACTTGCTCGCCAACACGAATTCACTGCGCCGCTTCCCGAGAACCCGGCCGATGAGCTTTTCGTTGTGGCCGAGACCGTAGACGCTCGCGGTGTCGAAGAACGTGTACCCGACGTCGAGAGCATGAAGAAGGGTGCGTTCAGATTCTTCGGGGTCGGGTTTCCCGTAGGCCTGGGACATGCTCATGCACCCGATGCCAATCGCCGAAACTTCCAGGTCGGCGAGTTTTCTTGTCTGCATGTCGTCTCCTTGGTTCATGCACTACATCGAGTGCACATAAATCAGACCTTGGAAATGACTTTGTCGGCGAAGCCCTTTAGCAGGTCTCTCTTTTGTTCGAGGGTCTGGGTGTCGGCTTCTTTGCGATAGGCGTTCGCGAAGCCAACAATCACGTTGCTGATCCCCATGTCTTGAAGGCGATGCACGCCGTCCACCGTAAATGCGTCTGGCGAGATGGCGTGGATCTCGAAGGGCAAGTGGTCGCGACCGTATTCTTCGCGTAGTTCGTGAAGGCGCGCGATGTAGCTGGGCAGTTCAGCGGGGTCGCCGCCTGCATGCATCCAACCGTCGCCCGTGCGGGCGGCGCGTTTGAGTGCAGGCTCTGCGTGGCCGCCGATCAAAATCGGAATCGGCTCGGTGGGGGTCGGGCACATCTTGATTGGTTGGATGTCGTAGTGTTCGCTGTGGAACTCGAAGAACTCGCCGGTTTCGAGGCCGCGCAAGATGTCGATCATTTCGTCCATGCGCTTGCCGCGGCTCTTCCAGTCTTGCCCCGTCACCGCGAAGTCTTCGGGCCAAGGGCTGAGCCCAACGCCAAAGCTAAAGCGGTTGTTCGAAATGACGGCGAGCGAAGTTGCCTGCTTGGCGACGATGTAGGGCTGGCGAACGGGAAGCTTCACAACGAGGGTGCAAAAGCGAAGCGTGGACGTCACCGCGGCCATCGCCGAAATCAAAATGAAGGGCTCGATGAACGGCTTGCCTTCGAGAAACGAATTGTCACCGTCTGGGGTGTAGGGGTACTTGACCTTGGACGGCCCCGGGTACCCGAGGTTGTCGGGAACAACCATGCCGTGATAGCCAGCCTTTTCGGCTTCGATCGCCATCGGGAGGTGGAAGCTCGGGTCACACATCGCTTGCGCGTAAGAAAATTTCATTGTCGGGGGCCTCTTGAGAGCGGCGGAGTGTAACGGACTCAAGTGACGTCATGCTCGGTTTCGGCGCGTCTCATCGGCCAATCGTGAGCGGCCGCCGAGATGCAAGGCAAATGTGTTGTGCTTACGTTTCCATGGAATGTCTAGTACGGCTTGTCGCCGATGACGGTCACGCGCTGAACGCGGCGAACTTGGCCCGGGTAGTCGAACGCCGCGTAGTGCTGCACGGCGCGATTGTCCCAAAACGCGACAGAGTTCGTTTGCCAACGGAAGCGACACTGAAATTCGGGCACGGTTGCTTGGCGATACAGGCGCCGTAACAAGCGATCGCTTTCTTCCTTTTCCATATTGAGGATATGGGTTGTGAAAGATGCGTTCACGTACAGACCCCGACGTCCGGTTTCGGGGTGGGTGCGCACGACGGGATGATGGGCCGGCGGATACTTCGCGAGCATTTTGGCCTTTTCTTCGGCGTCCATCCTGCCGCCGAAGGGGCCGATGAAACTATGCTCCGCCGTAGCGTTGTCGATGCGTTCCTTGATGTCGTCCGGCAGTGCATCGTACGCGGCGTACATGTCAACGAAGAGGGTGTCACCCCCCACGGCGGGGATGATCTTGCCACGCAAGATCGAACCGAGTGAAGGTTCATCGCGCCAAGTCACATCGCTATGCCAACCGTTTTGCCCAGCCTTTGAATCCTCGGCATGATGGATGATGAGGATCTCGGGATGAGTCTTATGGTTCGAACCGAAGGGATGAATTTCGAGTTCACCAAAGCGGCGACCGAATGCCACGTGCTCAACGTCGGTCACGTCCTGGTCGCGAAAGAAGATCACCTTCCAGTCGAGTAGTGCCTGGCGGATCTCCGCGATCTGCTCGTCCGTGACGTCGCCACTCATCCGCACGCCGCCGATTTCCGCGCCGATCGTCGGGCTCATGGGCGAAACGGAAATGGTTTCAAATGTATTTTCAAGGGCAGCGGACATCGGGACTCCGATCGTTGTTGAGAGGACGACGTCGTCATGGTCGCAAACATGCGCCCCAAGGCAAACGCGCCGAATCTTCGGTTTTATGCGCGGGTCTCGTGACGCACGAGCTTGCCCGGGAAGGCCCCCGTAGGTTCGCCGTCTTCGCAGATGGTCTCGCCTGCGACCAATGTCGCGCGATAACCGTCTACGCGCTGAACCAGCCGCTTGCCGCCAGCCGGCAAGTCGAAGAGAATTTCGGGGGGTCGGAGTTGAAGCGCTTGCCAGTCGATCAGGTTGAGATCGGCTCGTTTGCCTTCTTCGATGGTTCCTCGGTCGCGAAGCCCGATGAGTTCTGCGGTGTCTGACGTTTGTCGCTTCACGAGCCATTCGAGTTCGCGCCGTTCACCGCGGGTGCGGTCGCGCCCATAGTGGAGCATCAGAAACGTGGGGAAGCTGCCGTCGCAGATCATCCCGCAGTGGGCTCCCGCGTCGCCGAGCCCCGGCACGGTGTTGGGGCTTTGCAGCATTTCGAGACTCACGTCCAGATTGAAGTCCGTGTAGTTGAGGAAGGTTCTATAGAGAAGCGCGCGACCGCCGTCTTGAAGCATCAGGTCATAGGCGAGTTCGTTTGCCGCAATGCCTAGTGCTTCGGCACGCGCCGCGATGCTGTCTTCAGGAGCGGGCTCGTAGTTGGGCGGGTTGCCGAGTTCGAAGATGCGACCAAAGCTCGACGTCACTTCGGCAAGCCCGGGCGGGCTTGGTTCCGAAAGAATCTTCGCCTTCGTCTCGGGGTCGCGAAGCTTCGCGATGCGTTCTTCGAGGGGCAGCTCTGCGATGTGGCTATACGTCGCGCTTGCGACGAAGGGATGCAAGGTTGCTTGCAGGCCGAGCAGCAGACCGATCGCTCGCGACGGCACTTGCCCCTTCATCGGCAAACCATCGGCGACGGCTTGATCGATCAGTTCGAGCAAGCGTCGCCATTGGTCTGGCACGTAGTCGTTCTGCGCGATCGATATCGACATGGGTCGTCCCGATACCTCGACCATTTCGCGCAGCAGTTCAAATTCACTTTCGAGGTCTTTGAAGTCGGCAACAATTTCGAACACGCCCTTGCCGCCTTCGCCCATCGCCTTTGCGATGCCGATCATCTCAGCGTGTTCCGCGGTGAGGCTCGGCGTAAATTCACCGTCTCGCGTGCGGTGGTTCTTGGTGCGCGAACTCGAGAAGCCCCGCGCGCCCGCAGCGATCGCTTCCCGCACGAGTCGCCCCATGGTTTCGATTTCTTCTGATGTCGGGATCTCGTTGTGGTCGGCGCCCCGCTCCCCCATCACGTACGCGCGCAGCGCACCGTGGGGAACTTGGGCGATGACGTCGATCGCGTGTGGGCTCTTGTCGATGGCATCGAGGTATTCCGGGAAACTTTCCCAGTCCCACGTGATGCCTTCGGCGAGTGCGGTGCCCGGGATGTCTTCAACACCTTCCATCAAACTAATGAGCCACTCGTGTTGATCGGGCGCGGCGGGGGCGAACCCAACACCGCAGTTGCCCATCACGACGGTCGTCACACCGTGCCAGCATGAAGGCGTGAGATAGGGGTCCCAGGTGACTTGGCCGTCGTAGTGGGTGTGGACGTCGACCCAGCCCGGGGTTACGAGCAAACCCGCTGCGTTGATTTCGCGAGTTGCCGGTTCGTCGCTTGCGCCAAGCTGCGCGATCTTGCCGTCGCGCACGCCGATGTCGGCTGTAAAGCGGGGAGCGCCCGTGCCGTCGATGATTGTGCCGCCACGGATCCATAAGTCGAGCATGTTGCGCTCCTTCCATCTTTTATCTTGCGGGAGTAGGCCGAACAGCTTACGCCGCGTCGCGTTGGTGAATCAACTGTTTTACTGTTTCGGTTCGCCACACCCCCACGGGCACAAGGACTCCGCCAATGACTGAACTCAACCTTCTCGAACCTGCCTCTGAATGGCGCGCCGAAGACGTCGCCGACGAATCGCAGTGGATCGAATGTTTCGACGAAAGCGAGTGCGACGAGATCGACGCCGCATTGCGCAAAGCGCTCGAGAAGAGCAGCGATGTCATGCAGGTTTCGAGGGACGACTTCCCGCTCCCCACATTGGTCAAGCGGGTCCGTTCGTTCGAAGAAGGTCTCATCAACGGGCGCGGCTTCGTTTTGCTGCGGGGAATCGATCGCGCGCGTTACTCGCGCGAAGAAATCGAAATGATCTACTGGGGCATCGGGATGCACCTCGGCGCGCCGTGGCCGCAGAACCAGTACGGGCATGTACTCGGTGATGTGACCGACCAGGGGATCGACCCCGCGGACCCGACGTCGCGCGGAAACGAGATCGGCAAGATCGCATTCCCCTATCACTCCGATGGTTCAGATCTTGTGGGCCTCCTCTGTCTGCAGACAGCAAAGAGTGGCGGCGCGTCGACGGTCGCCAACGCGGTGTCGATCCACAACGACCTCGTTCGCGAAGAGCCTGAACTCGCTGCGGCCCTCTACGAAAAACAACCGTACGACTTCCGCGGTGCAGAGCCCGAAGGGGCAAAGCCTTGGTATGAGATGCCGGTCTTTACCGAATGGAATGGGCGCTTGTTCGTCCGTTACATCCGGCCCTACATCCTGGCTTCACAACGACACGCGGACGCGCCGCGGATCGGCGAAGTTGCCGAGCGCGCGATGCAGCGCGTAGACGAGATGACCCAGGACCGCAGTTACAACGTCTTCATGGACATGGAGCCGGGGGACATGCAGTTCATCAACAACTATCACGTCCTCCACGCGCGCGAAGCGTACGAAGACGACCGTGAAGCGGGCCTCGTTCGACATTTGAAGCGGCTTTGGCTCGCAACCGAAACGCTCAAGGAACGACCGCCCTACTTTCAGCGGAACTTGAGCAGCCATTGGGAAGACGCGCGTTCGGTAAGCCGGATCGAAATCAACTAATGCCTTTGGGTTGGCTTGCGAATGTCATGCGAAGGAATTTGTAGTGAGCAAGTTGCGGGTCATCGGTTGATGCTGCGATCTCGTTCAGTCGCGGCGTTGTTCGCGCTAGTCCCGCTCGCACTGGCGTGCGGCGGTGAACCCACCGCCGTGAAGCCCCCCAACGTTTTGTTTATTGCCGTGGACGACTTGAACGACTGGACGTCGCAACTCGGCGGTCACCCTCAGGCCAAGACACCAAACATCGACGCGCTGGCGGCGCGCGGCGTTTCATTTTCGAACGCCCACGCGGCGGCTCCGACGTGCGGCCCTTCGCGCGCGGCCATCATGACTTCGATACGCCCCAGCACGTCGGGCAACTACGAAAACGCAGACACGTTCACCGACAACCCCGTGTTGAACAACGCCGTGATCTTGCCCGAGTTGTTTCAGCAAGCCGGCTATCAGGTCGTTGGCGCGGGCAAGCTCTTTCACGGTCATCACCACAAGAGTGAGCTCAAGGGCCGCGGCTTTGATACGTACTTCCCGTCAAAAGAAAACGATCATTACAAAGAACCCAAAGACCGCGCACGGCCGAAGCCGGTGTCGGACTGGGGGCAAGGAGCGAAAGGCTTTTGGGATTGGGGCCCGATGGCGTCGTACATCACGCTGGACGACATGTCGGATGGCCGCATGGTGAACTGGGTGCGCGACCAGTTTCAAAGTGGCGAAATCAAAGAGCCCTTCTTTGTCGCCGCGGGGATCATCCGGCCTCACCTTCCCTTTTATGCGCCGCAGTCGTACTTCGACATGTACCCCCTCGACGAAATCCAATTGCCGGCTGTCAAAGAAGATGACCTCGCCGATGTTCCACTCGCGGGTCGCAACATGGGTGTGGGCGAGGCGCGTCATGAAGCGATCACGAGTCATGGGCAATGGGCGACGGCCATCCAGGCCTACCTTGCCGCGACGACGTTCGCGGACGATTGCGTTGGGCGCTTACTCGAAGGTCTGGAAAACAGCGGCTATGCGGACAACACCATCGTCGTTCTGTGGTCGGATCACGGTTGGCAATTTGGTGAAAAGAAGCACTGGTCGAAGTTCACACTCTGGGAGCGCGCAACCCGAGTGAACCTCGTGTTCGCGGGGCCAGGTGTAGCGACCGGCGCAGACTCGAACGCACCGGTGAACTTGCTCGACGTGTACCCCACGCTTGCCCAACTTACCGGGCTCACCGCACCCAAAGAACAGATCGAAGGTCGCAGTCTTGCACCCTTACTCGAAGATCCAAGCCGCGACTGGCCGTGGCCCAGCATTACGACATACGGGTCAGGCAATCACACTGCGCGGGACGAACGCTGGCGCTACATCCGCTACCACGACGGTTCGGAAGAACTCTACGACCATGAGAGCGATCCGATGGAATGGACAAACCTCGCAAGTGCGGCTCAGCATGTCGACGTCAAGCAACGACTCGCGAGCGCGCTACCCCGCGAAAATGCCGAACAAATTCAGGGTCGAACCAAACCCGTTGTGCGCGCCCTCGACTAAGAAGAGCGACGTTCTTCGCTATTGCGTCCAACCCACTGTGATGGGCGACGACCATGCGCGCTGTTCGGTTTCCGACATGCATTCGTCGCTGGCCGGGGTGCTGCCCGGGCATGCGTTGGTCTCGAGACACTCGCCCTTGTCGTTGTATACGCAGCGGAGCCCACCCGCATTGATCGCCATCGAGGGCGCTTCGATCGCGCGCGCGTAGTAGATCACGTCGCGTCCTGAGGTTTCGAATTCGGGGTCGGTGAAACTCACCGAACAACCTGCCGGGTCGGGGTCGCATTCGAACACACGCCACGCGTCTTCGATCAATGGGTCGATGGGTTCGTCCTGTTCGATTTGTGGTCGGATGCGTACGACTTCGATCCGCGAGATTACCCGCCGTTCGTCGTCGGGGTTGTAACAGTCACCGCGACAAAGTCGTTCGATGCCTTCTTCGCCAAGTGCCACCTGGGATTCTTCCGGGCAGCCGGGCTTCTGTATGAACGATCCTGTCGCGCGGACTTGGAAGATGGGTGCCTGGCTGAGTTCGGCAGTGCCCCCCATCGGCAGTCGCCCGCCGCGGATCCCGGGCGCATTCAAGAGGTCGAACCAAAGCAGGATACGCGGGCCACTGGTGCCGTAGACCTCGCGCTGCTCCATGGCCTGCCAGATCTCGTCGCGGCCGCGACCCGGTGAATGAACTGCGATCAAGCCACCGGTAAGAAAGAAGGACGAGCCGCGTTCGCTTTCACGCAAATTGAAGAACGCGCCGCCAAAGGTATCGGGGTCGAATACTTCGCTGTAGGGCCCGGGAACTTTGGGCGTGACGGGGAGCAGATCGCCAAGAGTTCGCTCGCCCGCCTCGGTGAGGAGCGCTTCGGTGTTGTAGATGCGCCCGTATTCTTTGTAGCCAGTGCCGGGCCTTGACGTGTGGTTGTCGCTCGAGGCCATGAAGCCGAATTGAAAGCCCTTGGGCTCGCCGGGCTCGTCGAAGTTGCGAAGCGCCAAGATGTACTGGGCGGAACTCTTGGGGCGGTAGTTGAACGAAGGCTGAAAGCAGTCGCGGCATTGGCCAGAGTCTTTCCATTCAACGGTCTTTACCCCGGGCACGGTGAGGTGGCCCATGAGGTCAGCGTCGACGTAGTTCTGCCGCGCCACTGCAGCCCGCTCTTTGCACTCACTCTTGCTCTCGCCTTCAGCCATGCAACGTGTCGCAATGATTTCTCCCGCGCGCCAACAAGAGGGCAGGAAGTCGCTGCGGGCCGAGGGACAACTCTTGCTTCCCTCGGCGGCGATCACGACTTCACGAAAGTTTCGGTATTCCTCGCTGTTGCCATGGCCCGAATAGATTTCGATCAAGCGTTGTCGAAGCGGATCGTGCAAGTTGTTCTCGAGCTGCTTGTCCCAGGCCGAACCTTGGGGTGTATAGAAACCCCACGTCGTTCCGTGCGGGATCACCATCGAGTCAAAGCCCCAGTCGTCGAGTTTGTCGAAGAGGCCTCTGGGAGTCATCGTCGACTCGCGACAATCAACGGGAAGGTCGCGCACGGGAACGCCGTCTGGGCAATGCACCGCGTTACCCAAGATGTCGAAGTAACGGATCAAGTCGAAGGTGTCGCGGTTGGGACGCATCAGTGCGAGCACCCCCATGGCAAGCGGACTCGGAAGTGCTGTGTCGGCCTGTCGGTCGAAAGCGTCGAGGGGAGCGCGCGCCGCGATGGGGCGCACCGGGATGTCACTGTCTTTGAGGCCACGGAGAATGACGTTCTTGTGGCCGTAGTGGTTGTCGGGGTTGGTCCCCATCTGGGTCCATTCCCAACCCAGGTAAGCGGTGACGTCGGGGTTCGCGGGGTCGCCCGCAATTTCGTTGCATTGGCGAATTGCTTCGACGGTTTCATCCCAGGCGCGTTGGTCGAGGCCGATCGCGTGGTCGTTGATGGACCAAAAGTCGAGGGCCGAACAATGACGCGCGAAGTCGCAGGCGTCGGAAACGGGGTGAGCGCCTTCACCGCCGGAAGTCGGGAGCGCCATCATGAAGGCATCCAAGCTGAACGTACTATGGACGTGAAGGTCGCCGAAGAGAATTTGCTTGGGACGCGCGACCCCGATGTCGAGCGCGGCTTCTTTCTGCACATGCGCTCGCTCGCCAACGACTTCGGCCGACAGTGCAACGGCCGTGGGCGTGCCCGCCCCCCAATGAGACCCCAACCCGCCCCGGCCCAACCATTGGACGATCAAGAAGACGACGAGGAGAAAGGCAATGAGGATGACGATGAGTTTCTTCATACGAGGCTCCGGGCGCTTGCGTTGTTTTGGCTGGGCGCGAGATTAGCCAATCGCGCGGCGCCAAGTCTTCCTTCTATAGATACGTTCCACCGGCACACGGCGGATTGCGCTCGATACGTGGTGTAACGCCCCATGGTTTGTCTACGATGGTGTTTCCCTGAGCGCAGCCGCGACGAGTTTGGCTACCCACACTGCAGCCACTGAGGCTTTGACCATGACGCCCGAAACCACGAGCGCACCCACCGGGCGCCTCGACGTGCTCGACGCCCTGCGCGGTTTCATCATGATCTTTATGGCGCTCGACCACGCGAGCATGTTCATCGCGCTGCAGCACTATTCGGAGAGTTGGGGAATCCCACTTCCGGTCTACCCCAGCGCTCTTTCTTTTTTCACCCGGGTCATCAGCCACCTATGCGCGCCCGGGTTCTTCTTCTTGATGGGCCTTGGCATGCACTTTTTCTGGACCTCGCGCACGGTGCGGGGCTGGAGCCAAGCGCGCATCACCAAGCATTACTTGAAGCGCGGCGCGGTCCTCATCGCGATGGACATCTTCATCATGACACCGGCCTGGGTCATCGGGACGCTCGAACAAATTACATCCGAAAATTCTCCGGTTGGGCAAACGCCAGGCGCAGGTGGAAGTCCGTTGATCTTGATCGGCGTACTCGCATGTCTCGGCGGCACGATGATGATCACGTCATTCTTGCTGCGACTTGGCGCGGGGCTGACTCTTGGCTTGGGCGTCGCGCTGATGTTGCTGTGTCAGGTCGTTGTCCCCGACGCATCACTCGTGTTCGAACCCATGAACGCTGCCGAGCGTCTGTTCTTTGTCCCGGGGCACGACGGCATTCTCATGGTGATCTACCCCATCTTGCCGTGGGTTCCGGTCTGCTTGTTCGGCATGGCGTACGGCCACGCGGTGAAGGCGAACCCGGAGCGCGCTCTCAAAGCGCCATTGATTGCGGGTGTTATTGGCGCAGTGCTCTTCGTCGCGATTCGCAGCGCGGAAGGCTTCGGGACCCATCACCCGATGCCGGGTGACAATGGGATGGCGCTCTTCACCGTGACCAAGTACCCGCCCAGCATCGCGTTCATTTTGTTGAGCCTAAGCGCAAATGCGCTTGTGCTCGCCGCCATCGTTCGCGCCCAATCGCGGCTCCAAGGCGCGGGGAAGGCATTACTCGTCTTTGGACGCGCGCCGCTGTTCTTCTATGTCGCGCACCTCTATCTCTATTCGCTTGCGGGCTTCGCATACCCGGACGCAACGAGTCTCTACGCGATGTACCCCGTTTGGATCGTAGGGCTCGTGCTCCTTTACCCCGCGTGTGTTTGGTACACCGGGTTCAAGGGCCGCAAGTCTGAAGACTCGCTTTGGCGGTTGTTCTAGGACACGCGGGGTCAGTCCAAACTTCGCTCGGTAGCGCTGGAGTAACGCGCGGTTGAACTCGACCTGGTTGTCGTTTGGACCGAGAAGCTTTGCCGCGAAGCGGAGAACGATCTTGGCCATCGACTCTTCATGGTCCAAGAATCCGTTGGCGCGCAGGCTCAAGAAGCACGCCCGAATCCATCCGCGACTGAATCGCGATCACTCGGCCGCTGCTGGGACCTGCGACAGGGTTATGCGAATTTTGTAAATCATGTCGCGTATCGCGTCGTTTTGGGAATCGGTCGCGAGCAACAATTCCAACGCATCCCGGAAGCGACCGTGAAAATACAGAATCCTTGCGGCATCGAACTGAACATCGAGATCGCCCTGCCGGCTCGCGGCCCAGCGCCGATAGAGCTCGCTCACGCCTTCACTCCAGATCACCGGCGTCGAACTGATTTTCAAGACGTTGCGATAAACCTCTACCCCCTCGTCGAGCCTCCCCGCCTTCCCGTAGGCCACCGCCAACGCCACGCCAGCGCGACGCAGTCGGGGCAAATACCGCAACAGCGCCTTTAATTCGACGATCGCCTGGTCGGCTCGATCGTGTAGCAAGTAGGACTCTCCCAGGAACAGTTGAGCATCCGCGACGCTGTAATAGCGCTGGAGCAACTCACGATGCTCGGGCTTACCTCCGAGCACCACCAACTCCGCCAGCACGAAGGGGTCGCCGGGAGTTCGGGCAAGAGCGCGATGCAAGATCTCGACCGCTTCCTCGCTACGTCCCTGCAAGCCCGCAATTCGACCTAGGTAGAAGAGTGGATCTGAAGCCTGCCGATGACCGCGGTAAGCGAACCGGCCAGTTTCGGCTAGATCCTCGAGGCGCAGCTGCGCGTCCTCAAGAGCCCCCGCCTCGACTTCGAGTGTCGCCAAGTCAAATTCGTCGAAGAAATCTCGCTTCTGCTTCTTTCGCAGCACGCGAACTGCCGCCATCCGCAAACTTTCATCGTCCTGCCCGACATTTCCAGGAGTATTTTCGTTCGCGGCCCAGCTTGCTGCTGCCAACATCTCGGCAACCAACTCGGACTGCGACGCCAGCTCCGTTGACGACATACGCGCTTCAATTTCTTGTGCGATCTCGCCCGCCCTCGAAGCTCCGGCGGCCATATGAACCTTATCCCGCACCATGTCACTGCTGTTCAGCAACACAACGAAGAGCGGAACGATTAGAACCAACCACGGGATCGCCTTGCCTCGAAGTTGAATCAGCGATCGCGCAGCGGCCGCGGCAAAGAAGATCAAGGGCGGCACGGTCACGATCTGTTGCCGCGCCGAAACGTAGAAAATCAGCATCACCCCGACTTGCGCGAGGACGTAGGCATAGAGAAACAGATTCGCTCGCCAGCGCCGAAGCTCCCACACCATACCCAGCAGCGCCAAGGTGGAAAGCGCCGCGAAGAATCCGTCGAGATTCGGAAGCGTCGAGGCATAGCTCTCGGCATTCCCGATGTCGTGCCAGCGATAGTCTCGAAAGATCCTCGACGCTTTGTCCGCAATTCCTTTGACGTAACGAACGGGTTCTGCGCGAATGAACGCCAATGCCTTGCCTGCCCAGATCGCGTTGACGTCCCCGATGCTGGGGTTTTGCTCGAGTTCTATTCTGGCGATACTGCGATAGCGAACGTGCGCTTCGTCGGGGACAGGAACATTGCGATTGATCTCGACCATGCTTGCAACGATGGGCGGATATTCGGCACTGATTCCTCGAGAAAGAGGATGATTCCCCTCGAAGAACACGGTGCCCGGGTTCATTACGGGGCTCGACCAATCTCCGGCAACCCTCTCTGCCCGCAGCCCGAGCAAAACGCCACACAACATCACCGGCAGGAGAAAAGCAGCCGTTCTCGTCAGGAGTTTTCGTCCCCGAGTGCCGCGCAAGGCATAGGAAATGGGCCCGAGCAGAATCAATAGCGGCAGGAAGGTAGGTCGGGTCGCGATGGCGCAAGCCGCAAAGACTCCGGCCAACAGTGCGCTCCGGACTGACTGCCGATCGGCTGCAGCGATACAACCGAGTAGAAAGAAAACGAGCACAATTTCTGGCTCAAAAATTTTCACGTACACCAACACGTGGGGTTCGAAAGCGAAAACCAACACCCCAGCCAGTGCCCAGGCGCGCGACAGCCGTGTAGTCAAAATGAGATAGAGCAGGCCCGCGCTGGCCGATACTGCGACCCGCTGCGCCCAACCGACTGCTTCCACAGCCAGAACTGGGCCGGGGAACCATCGCTCGGCGAGCACACAGAGTTGAAAATAGAGCGGGCTCAGATCTGTCAGGCGAACGATGGGCAAGTTGCCGTCGAGATATTGCCGCGCGGCCAGGTTGTACTTGACGAAGTATCCGTCGAATTCGACCAGCGCTTCGATCCCACAGAACAGCAGGAATACCCCGAAACTCGAGGCGAATGCAATCCACGGATCCGTGGCCCACCATCGCGTGTCAGTGTCGGACATCCCAATTCGAGACTAGGACAATCGCCTCCGCATTTCAGCTAGCGGACGTCTCGGCTTTCGTTGTGGTCCTCGCGCTCTTCGTCGCGCATTCCGCTGGACACGTGCAGAAAACGCCAAACGCCCGCCAGCCACCGATGAGGTGAGCGGGAGGGCGTTTGGCGTTTTCTGCTCGAACTGCAGATCA
>DUBZ01000093.1 GCA_012960035.1 Myxococcales bacterium
TCGCCGACGAGGATTCCGGCTGCCTCCTGCATGCTGGAAATATCCAGGGGACGAGGCGAATTCCAGACTCGCCCGAGTTCCGACTCCGGACAATCCTGCGCATTCCAGATCCGGTAGCCGTAGGTCTTGCCAATCGCCGAAGTCCGAGCGTGAAAATTGGCGTCGGCTTCGGCGACATCGCGCAGCACGAGATCCGCGGGTAGCTCTGCGCCCAGCATGGCGAGTACATCACCGACGGCGAGACCCCGGGTGAGCGCCACGCTCGCAACCTGGCCGTCTGCGTGCGCGCCCCGATCCGTTCGTCCCGCGCCCTGGACCGATACGCGCTGGTCGAACGCGGACTCGATCGACGCCTCCAAGACGCCCTGCACCGTGCGCTGATCGCCGTGCCGCTGCCAGCCCATGAATTCGCGGCCATCATAGGCGAGGGTCAAGCGATAGTTCTGCATATCCCCATTCGACGGGCCGGGTCCGTTCGCGGTCATTCTGGGAGGGTAGTCGACTGAACGGGGCGCGGCAGATGCCGATCGAGTTCTTCGAGCATCAAGTCCGCGAAGGCCTCGGACACGCCGCCACGCCCGGACTCACGCGTCCAACCCACTCCGGGGTTTCTCCAAAACGCAGCTCTTGTTCCCGACGATGAGAGAGGGCTCAATGCCAGGCGACCCGGGCAATGCCGAGGGTCGAGCAGTAGAAAAGATCGCGATCGCTGCCTGGGCTCAGGAACATCCCGTTGGCGATGCGCGAGTCAGGTATCGACCGGGCGCCAAGCAAGCGATAGGCGCGCTTGAAGTGAACGGTGCAGGCAACGAGTAGGGACTTGCATTGCCCACTTCAACTCACGTCTGCGGGTGCGATCAGATGGCCGTAAGTCGCGGTCTCGCTCCCTCTAGCGCGTTGGATTCACCAGCTTTCGAAGTCTTTCGATTTCAGCACGTGCTCTGTCTACACCGGGTTGGTAGTCCAGCTGTGCGCAGTAGAACCGGGCCTAGCAGCCAGCCCTGAGATGTTTGGATTCTCCACTTTGCCACGCCGAGGCCGACATGTGCGCTGAGCCCCAAGCTCAGCTCATGAATGATGGCTGTTCGCAAAGCGGCTGCCTGCAATTTCCCGCTGTTGATCTACTGGTAGTATTGGCGTGGTCGAATTGCGCGCTGGGTACATCCAAAATTTTCGGAGTTGGACGAAGTCAATGTTGACGAAGATCTTCCGAGCCGCGGTCGCGATCGCGGCTTTTGTCATTTTGCTTGCAGTCGCGGGATGGTTCGCGCGCTTCGAGATCATGCGAATCAGCGAAGGGTTGCCCGCATTCACTCATTCGGCGGCGCAAGCCTCCGATGAAATTGTCGCGATGCGCGACGGCGTTTTGCTTGCGGCGACAATCTATCAACCTGAGGGAGACGGGCCCTGGCCGACGGTCCTGATCCGAAATCCCTACCAAGGCTTCGACTTCATCGTGGGGGGATGGTGCGAATTGCTCACGCGCTACGGCTACGCATGCGTGTATCAGGACGTGCGTGGGCAAGGTGAAAGCGGAGGCGATTGGGAGCCTCTCGTAAATGAGCGCGACGATGGCATCGACACGCTGGCTTGGTTGACCGCACTACCCTTTCAGGACGGCAATGTCGGGATGATGGGCCCCTCCTATCTCGCTGCGGTGCAGTGGGCGGTTGCGGGCGACCTTCCGGAAGAAGTCAAGACGCTCATTCCGGCGGTGTTCACGACGCGCACGTACGACTCCCTCTACGCCGACGGAATGTTCCGCCATGAATCGTTCACCGCGTGGACGGCAACGATGCCCACCCGTGGCATGAACAGACAAGATTCCGGAGAGCAGTACGCGAAGGCGATCCACCACCGACCTCACAACGAAGTCGACGAACTCTACTTTGGGCACAGCCTGCCGTGGTACCAAGACTGGATCGGTAGCCCGTCGCGCAGCGACACGTACTGGAAGCAAGACCTTCATCAACTGTTTAAGAGCAACCCTGCAAGGATCGAAGTTCCGATCTTGATGATCGGGGGCTGGTACGACGTCTTCTTCGGGCCGCAGTTCGAAGATTGGAAACGTCTCGCGAGCCGCAGCAAGAGTCGATTTGTGATCGGGCCGTGGACCCATGTTGGGCAGAGTGGAGAGGCGGTCGATACCCCGAATGCAGGCGGGGGCCTCACGCAGTGGAAGCTCGTGCTCGACTGGTTCGGCCATCATTTGAAAGGGGAAGTGCTCGCCAACGCACCCGGCGTGGCGGTCTATGAAATGGGAAACAACGACTGGGTTGAATACGCGCAGTGGCCACCCGCCACGGACGCGCTTCGATTCTATCTCGACGCAGAGGGCGACTCGCATCGCTGTGACGGTGCTCGACTTGCGCCGCAACCCGCGACCGCGGAGATCGAAACCAACTTTGTGTACAACCCCGACGACCCGGTCCCGACGCGCGGTGGCTCAGGCATGTTGGCCTTCATCTTGCCGGGCTTCGATGGTGCTCCCCCGGCAAACGTCTGGCAGGGAGACCTTTGCGCGCGCGAAGACATTCTTTCGTTTCTAAGTGATCCGCTCAGCGCTCCAGTGCATATCGCAGGCGCAATCAAGGTCGGGTTGACTGTGGCCTCCGATGCGAAAGACACGTCGTTTACAGCGAAGCTGGTGGAGGTCTATCCGGACGGGCGTGCGGTGAACATCCGTGACGGGATCACCACGCTTGCCTACCGAAATGGAAGCACCGAACCGATGGCGTACGACGCCGGGGTGCCGGTCGATCTCACCCTTGAGTTCTGGCCTATCGACTGGGCAGTGACAGAGGGCTCGCGCCTCCGTCTCGACGTGTCGTCTTCGGACTTCCCGAAGTACCACGCCCACCCGAACCGGGCGGGTGTATGGTCTGCACAAGCGAACGCGGTCGAGGCGATCCAGGGCCTTTATACGGGACCGAGCAGAGCGAGTTGGCTCGAACTTCCGGTTGTTTCGGCGCGATAGCTTCGGGGTTCTCTGAATTCGCGGGCGTGCCCACAAGCTAAAATCGCTCCGCGAGTCCATTGGGTTCGAACCGACAAACCGACCGATCACCCGGCCCGAGCGTTGCTCCCAGCCCGGGGTTGGTTTCGTGCCGACTTCGCTGCGCGTGGTGGACGTCCTCAACGAACCGGAAAAACGTGCCACGCCGAAGTTCTGAAGTGCGTAGAAAGAATAAACGCGTGATGAAGACGCGGTTCGTTCGTCGGTTGAACGAACGGCCTTCGATTCGAAGTCTGTGGACCCCGTAACGCAAGGCGCGTTGGCGCGACCGAGTCCGTAGAATCGCGACGCTTGACAGGCCACGCATCTGTTGCGAATTTGCTCCTCGCCAGGATCGGGCTGTCCTGCGCGCGTCCGCATTCCGGGCCTTAAACTGTGCCCGCACAGTCTTGGAAGGCATCGCCCTATGCACGCTCGAATCGAAGCACTACTCGAAAACTGGGGACACTTCGTCTATCGCAGAGCGTGGTGGATCCTCGTTCTGGCACTCGCCATGACGGCCGGCACCGCCACTCAGCTCAAGCACTTCTATATAGAGACGTCACTCGAAGCATTCTTTCATCAAGACGATCCGGTCCGGGTGATCTATGACGAGTTTCGCGAGCAGTACGGGCGCGACACCTTCATCCTCATTGCGCTCGAGCCCAACACACCGATCTTTGAACGCGAGTTTCTTGAAACACTTCGCGATCTGCATGAGCGTCTCGAAAACGAAGTGCCCTTAGTGGTCGAAGTCACCAGCCTCGTCAATGCCCGCATCACACGTGGGGAGGGGGACGAACTCGTCGTCGGCGAGTTGATGGAAGATTGGCCCGAGGATGACGCGGCCTTGCGCGCGATCGAAAGCCGGGCGCGCGCGAACCCGCTCTATCAGAACAACCTGATCTCCGGCGATGGCAAGCTGACGTCGATCATGGTCGAACTCGAAGTCTATTCACAACTCGGCGGGGAGGGGGATGCTCTCGACGGCTTTGCCGATGGCGGCGACCCGGGTTCGGAAGATGAAGATGAACCGGTCACATACTTGACCGGAGCGGAAGAGGCCGAAGTGATCGACGCGGTGCTCGCGATGCTCGAGGAATATCGCAGCGACGACTTGACGATCGAAGTGGCCGGCACGCCAGTGCTCTCGAATCAAATGGCACTGAAGATGCAATCCGACATGGGGCGCTTCACTGCGCTCGCGCTACTCATCATTGTCATTAGCCTTGCAACGCTCTTCCGGCGAGTTGGAGCCGTGCTGGTGCCACTCGTTACCGTGATCTGTTCTGTCATCAGTACGATGTCGATCATGGCGGGTACGGGAACCCCACTCACGTCCCCGACACAGATCATCCCAACCTTCCTACTTGCGGTCGGTGTTGGTGGCTCCGTGCATATCATGACGATCTACTATCAAGGTCGTCGTCGGGGCCTGACGAAGGAAGATGGGCTTGCCCACGCCCTTGGGCATTCTGGGCTTGCGGTCATCATGACGAGTCTAACGACGGCGGGTGGTCTGCTCTCCTTTGTTGCCGCCGAACTCTTGCCGATCTCGCACTTTGGTGTGTTCGCCCCGATTGGGGTCATGGTCTCGCTCTTCTATACGTTGACCATGTTGCCTGCGCTCATTGCGATTTCGCCGGGCCGAAGTAGAGCGCAAGCAGAGGCCAAGTCGCTCTTCTTTACGCAGCGGCTCTTGATTGACGCGGGCGTGTTCTCGACGCGCCACAGCACGCCGATCCTGGTTGCCACGTTTGTCCTCGTGGTTGTCTCCGTTTACGGGGCGAGCATGATCCGTGTCGCCCATAGTCCGTTCGATTGGTTTCCCGAAGGCGACATGGTCCGCCGAGGAATGGAAACCATGGACACGAACATGGGCGGGATGGGAAACATCGAGCTCATCGTCGATACCGGCCGGGTGAATGGCTTTCATGATCCTGCGTTTCTTGAGTCGGCCGACCGCTTGCGCGATTACATTTACACCCTCGACATCCACGACGTTCGCGCGGGCAAGGTTCAGTCGCTTACAGACGTGCTGAAGGAAACTCACCGAGCGCTCAATGAAAATCGCAGTGAGTACTATGCGATTCCCGAAGACCCAAACCTCGTGGCTCAAGAACTCTTGCTCTTCGAGAACGCGGGAAGCGATGACGTCGAAAATCTTGTCGACTCAACGTTTCAGAGTGGACGGATCACGGTCCGCGTTCCCATGAATGATGCCATGGCCTTTCCGCCCTTCATTCACGCTGTTGTCGAAGAAGCGGAGCGCGTCTTCGGGGCCGAAGTGGTGATCCGAGTTTCAGGAATCGTGCACGTAATCGGGGCGACAATGACGGCCGTCGTCCAAACCATGCTGCGCAGCTACGCGATGGCCCTCGCCATCATCACGCCGCTCATGGTCTTGTTAATTGGGAACGTTCGGGTCGGCTTGTTGGCCATGATCCCGAACTTGACGCCGATACTATTGACCCTGGGCATCATGGGCTGGGCCGACATTCCACTCGACGTGTTCACGCTATTGATTGGGAGTGTGGCGATGGGGCTCGCAGTCGACGACACCATCCATTTCATGCATAACTTTCGACGCTACTTCGACGAACACGCAAACGTGGAGATCGCGGTGCGCAAAACCCTTGAGACCACGGGACAGGCACTGCTCTTTACGAGCATCGTGCTGGCCCTCGGGTTCGCGATCTACACCCAGGCCTACCTGACAAACCTGTTCTACTTCGGGCTGCTCACGGCACTGACGATCGTCTTCGCGTTTCTCGCGGATATCGTGCTGGCGCCGGCGCTTCTCGTGAAG
The DNA here is from genome assembly GCA_012960035.1 of Myxococcales bacterium. GTDB lineage: Bacteria > Myxococcota_A > UBA9160 > UBA9160 > UBA4427 > DUBZ01. Next base: position 5,805 of record DUBZ01000093.1, read on the forward strand.
GTCTTCGGGCGGCGTTAAGGTGCCGTGTCGGCTTGCATCGGAAGGCGAACAGGACAATCCCGAGGTCGAGACATTGCGCTCGTAAGACTCGCGTTGTCATGAGAATTGTCACAGACGCCTTTCCGAGTTTACTGATCTGTCGCAGTCTTCCGACATGACGAGCGACGCTGCACCCCAGACCCCAGATCAACCAACCTGGTACTTTCGGGTCCGTCCCATCAAGGCGTTTCGCGCGATGATCGATATTCGCCAGAACCCGGGCGATCTATCCGCGACCGCCCGTTTTTTCTTTTATGTCGGCGGACACGATGACGGTTCGACGTACCGACGCATTGTCGCGTGTGAAAACGGCAAGCGCGTCCTCGAAAATCGCGTGCCTCTTCCCGCAGCTCTAATTGATCTCGCAGCCCTCAAGCAATATGAACAGGGTAGTGTCGGGCGAATCCACGGGGACTTTCTAGAGCGTGAGGCTCTCGACCCGGCCCAGATCGACCAAGACACGCGCCGTGCCCATTCCTCATTAGAAGTCAGCGCTGAACACGAATTCATTCGCGTTCGCACACGCTCACTCCATGACTTGATCCACACGATGACAGGCTATGGCGTCGACATGCTCGGCGAAGGCGGGGCGGTCGCATTCACCTTCGGCAACATTCGAAATCGCGGATATCTCATGCTCACACTGACCAACCTACTCGGGATGCTGGTCACTGGAAACTTCCGCGCGATTCCGTTTATGTTTAAGGCATACCGCCGCGGTCGCCGCGCAAAGTTTCTGTGGGCAGAGGACTGGAACGAACACCTCTCGCAGCCCCTGGCGCAGGTTCGCGCGCGACTCGACATCGCACCGCTCGCGCCCTACGACGTCATCCCGTTCGATCGTTAGCCGGACGATCTCCGCGCTTGAGATCTGAACCTACTCGGTGGGCCCGCGTGTGCTCGACGAACTCATCGACTCGGGCTTCGAAGATGCACAGCGTTTACATCCGCTCTGACCGTGGGCGGATGTAAACGCTGAGGCGCAGCCAATCGCAAGAAGTGACCGGGATCTGCTTGGTGGTTTCTGATCGCGACCGCCTCCGCTTCGCCGCCAGTCCGACCAAGCCGAGGCTCAGGAGGAGGGCGGTGCCGGGCTCCGGGACGACGTTTGGGGTGAGATCTATGTTGACAAAGCCATTCGCCTCCGCCGCAGCGAGGATATCGACTTCCGACTGCATTCGCCGGATACCTGGGCTGATGGACCCGAACATCAGCGAAGGCACGAGGTTGATGTGTCCACCACCACTCGAGGTCGTCGGAATAACCGTGCCCGGGTTCGGGCGAGGCGCCGTAGTGGTCAGCGTCGGAGTGGTGAAACCGAAGAAGTCGGCAATCCCCAGCAGATGACCGATCTCGTGCTTTGCGATCGAGAGCATGTCTATGTTTAAGGCTGCGGCGATATTCGGATCCGAATAGACGCGACCTGCGTTGATCACCCCTCCGCCAAGGTCGGCGGACGACGACGTGAGGGTGTTGAACTCCGAGTTGTCGTAGGGCGTCGGATCCATGAAGTAGATGTTGGAACCATCGCTGTCGAATTGAATGTCCCCTCCGAGTCCCGGCTGGGGAATGACGAACTGGGTAGCGACACCGAGGTTTGCCCCGCCCAGTGCCTGCCAGCCAAAATTGATTAAGAACACGTGTGGGTCAAGGAGCGCCGCCTCCCAGTAATCTGCCGCGGCGTCGACGATCGCAACCAGATTGCCCCCGCCCACTGCATTGCCCGGTGCAGCGGTGCCAACTCCGCCGGCGAGCGGGAATGCGCCCGTGCCCAAGAAGTTTCGCACGATCGTGATCGCAGATGCGTTCGACGGAATCGTGACAAATACAGCCAAGGCTAGGCTGAGCAACGTGCAAAGAGTCCGAATCGTGGAGAAATTACGTCTGGCGCTGCTGGCGCGGTAGTCGAAACTGGGGTCGCACATGACCATTCTCCTTCCCAAGAGAAGTGAGAAGAGGACCACGGATTCATCTGAGCGACGACACCAGCCTCCTCTTACTGTGGCAATAAACACGCAATTCTTGTGCCGTTTGTGTGCAACTGTGTAACACGCTGAAACTAAACGTTGTTTCACTTATCTGCCCGGACCGGCAACTGATGGGAAGGGGCCGGAGGGGTATCAACACGGCAATATTAGGAAAAATGTTCCCTAGGCGTGCTTCAGGGAGCGAGTCGCTGCTTGGCGCGGCGGATGGGCTAGGTGGCAGTCTGGATCGGGACCAAGCGCTGCGGGGGGTCGGCGAGAAACAGGCCGCGTTCGTTCGCAGCGCGGATTCGCAGGTCCCAGAGCCCCCGCCTGGCCCGGAACCTAGGTGATCGTTCCGCTGTTGTGGATCCCGGGCGTTGGCGCCGGAAGTCCCAGCAAAGCAACTCTGCGAGACGGATCCCCATTGAGCACGGTGTCGATTTGAATGACAGCCAGGTGCAACTCGAGTGCCGCCGAGGGAACCGAAACCTGCGTCCGAGCGAGCCATGTTCCGGTCACGATCAGTTCAGATTGCTCGATCAGAGAACTTTCCGAGCGAAAATGGAACAGCTCGCCGCGCGCGGGAGTAGAGACAAGGAGGCCACGCAATGTCTGAACTGCGAAAGGCGTGCCGGGCCTCGCGGCTCAATTCTAGCCTCCGAGGGGTCCACTGTTTTGGGGGAAGTCCATCTCTACAAATGATCAAACAGAAGAATTGGACGATGGTCCAGTCCAGATCGCAAAGCCAAGTGGCTTGATTGATGCGTCCCTCTCCCCGGCCCCTGATTTGACATAACGTCCCTGATCAAAACGTTTGGCGAAAAGGGGGCTTGTTTTTCCTATGCGCTAAAGAACTTCATCGATCACTGGGAGGGAACCATGCGAATCGTAAGTCTCGCGGCTGCGCTGGGCGTTTTTCTTTTCAGTGCGGGTTTTTCCCAGGCAGAAGAAGAAGCCTCAGCGGCCGCCGACACAGCGACCCACTCCGACGATCAACTCACCGGTGAAGAAATCTACGATCGCGCGCTCGACAACCGCTTCTACTCCTACGTGCAAGAAATCGTCATGAGGTCCGGGGACCGTTCCAAGCATGTCCAGACGACCGAGATGAAGATGATGTATCTGAGCTACCGAGGCGAGGATCCCCGCTTCCTGTCCAAGAGCATCGCGAAATACAGTATGCCTCAGGACGTTCGTCATCTCGGCTACCTCGTCATCAAGAAGAGCGATGGCAGCGAGGACCAATTTGTCTATCGACCTAGTTCTCGTCGTGTACGGCGCATCAATTTGCAGGGAGAAGCGGTCTTTGGGACGGACTTCAGCATGGAAGACATCCTGCCGCGCGAGATCGAAGACGCAACCTACGTGAGGGATGCCGACAGCACGATCGAAGGACTTCCGGTTTTCGTCGTCGAAGTGACCCCCAAGCCAGAAAAGGAATCCGAGTATTCAAAACTTGTCGTCTACGTGGAAAAACAACACTACGTAGTCATCCGAACCCACTACTGGGACAAGTATGAGATCAAGATCAAGGAACTCAACGCGGACCTTGAGGCGATCAAGATGTTCGAGGGCACCGAACGCAACGGCGACAAGAAGCAGATCTGGGTGCCCACCGCTTCTCGCATCACACAGCTCAAGAACGAGACCTACACAACCTTGAAGGTTGAGAAGCTCGAACTTGATCGGAAATTGCGGGACAAGCATTTTTCCCAGCGAAAGCTCACGGCCTCGCGATAGTCATTCGCCCCGGCAGTCGCAACCCGTTAGAAAAGTCGCGCTGTCGCCTTGCACCGACCTGGCTTCGCAGGGCTTTTTGAACGCGAAGCTAGACCCTCAAACGTGTCAGCAGGGCGGGCAGCAAGATCAAGTCTGCGATCAGGCACAGGCCCATGGTCACCGCAGTGAGAACGCCAAACTCTTGGAGCGTGGCGAAGCGCGAGAAGGCGACGACCAGAAAGCCCAGTACGAGCATCACGGATGTAATTGCAATTGGGCGCCCCACCCGTTGCCCGCAGCGTTCGGCGGCAACATTGGGGTCAGCGCCAGCCAGCCTCTCGGCGCGGTAGCGAACCAGAAAGTGGACCGTGTCATCAATGGCAATGCCGAGGGCGATACAACCAATCAAGCTTGTTGGAAGGGAAAGCGGTGCGGCCCCGGCACCGAGAAGGCCGAAGAAAAGCAGAACCGGCAACAAGTTGGGCAGCATCGCCACCGCGCCCAGCTTGGGCGAGCGCAGGCCAACCGCGATCAATACGAAGATGCACAACGCCGCGAGCACGACGCTTCGAGGTTGCCCCTCCGCAATTCCATCTGCGCTGCGCCCAAGAAGAATCGCGTTGCCTGTCAGCCGCGCTCGGATCGCGTTGGGGAAAGGGGTCTGCGCGATCACGCCCTCAATCTGTTGCGTCAGTTCCGCCAGCTCCGATGATCCGACGAAACCCGTTCGCAGTACGACGTTCGCGCGATTGTGGTTTACGGTGATGTAGCGGGACATTTCTGTCTTGGGAAGCATGAATAGAAGTTCCGTCACGCTCCCACGCGTATCCGGTACACGTTCCTCCGCGGGGTCGTCTCCCTCGAACGATCGATTCAGCATTTTTAGGCTGTCGACGAAGGACAGGCTACGGCTGATTCCCGGCAGAGCGTCGAGCCGTTTCTGCAGTACTTCAATCTGTCTGAGCACCTCGGGTTCGCGAAAACTGCCCTCAGTCCCCCCCTCGAGAATGAGGTAGAGAGGCACTGCTCCCGCGAGCAGGTCGTTGATTGCATCAAAATCGATCCGTACCGGATCCGTCTCCTCGAAGTACGAGAGGTAGTCGGTGTCGATCACAATCTTGGGCAAGGCAGCCACGGCGCAAATGGAAGCCAACAGGCAAGCGAACATGATTGTGCTGTTTCGTTCGCGAATGGCCTTTGCAAGCGAGAGCAACAACTTGCCCAACATCGCATCGGCAGAATGGCTCAGTCGGCGCCACGCAGATCCTGTTCCTGTTGAACCGGACACGGGGAGGAGAATCAAGGCTGCGGGCACCCCGGTCAGGGAAATCAGGGTAACGGACGCAATTCCCAGCATCGCCAACACACCCAACTCGAAGACCGCGGGAACATCGGTGAGGAGAAGTGCCGCAAAACCGATGATCGTGGTCGCCCCCGCAATGGCGACTGGCATCGCCATATGCCTCAAGCAGTTGAGGGAGGCTTCCCCGTAGCCTGTTCGATCGACTGCGGCGCCTTTGGCACGCAATAGCGACATCTCCTCATCGAAACGCGAAACGACGTGGAGCGCGTAGACGCTGCCAATGGCCAGGAGCATCGGCGCGAGCAGGACCGTCAGCAAGTTGAGGGACAAACCGGCGAGCAGCATCGCCGCGAAGGTCCAGACGATGGCCATGAGTGAACTCGCGATGGGAAGCAGTACACCCCGAAGTGACCCCATGAAAACAGAAAGCACCGTCGCCATGACCGCAATGCCCAGCGGAATGAGCAGCAAGAGGTCCGAGAGCATTCCGCGATACACGTGGGTCTTGAAGTGAGGTCGGCCCGAGACATAGAAGCGGTGATTCGATCCCGTCTCTCGCGCGAGTATCGTCTGGATCTTCCCGTCCAGATCGCGATCAATCAACTCGGCATTGCTCATTTTCCGAAAATTCACGTTGATTGCCGTCGTGCGCCCATCGTCTGAGATCAACGTCTTCTGATAGACCGGGTTTCGCAATGCACGCGTCTTGAGATCAGCGAGCAAAGCGAGATCACTGGGGATGTCCTTGATGAAGGGCGCGACTTCGATCCAGTCCTCTTCGGCGACATAGCGAAATGACGTCACGTCCATCAGGCTCGTCACCGAGCGCACACCCTCGAGCCGGAGAATGGGACCCGATATGCGGTCGATGATGCCCAGGCACTCGGGGGTGAAGACCTCCTCGCACTCGAGCGCAATGACGTAAACCTCGTCGTCTCCAAAATCCAGGACAGCACTCTCGTAGAGGGCTTGGCCCGGATCGCCAGCGGGCAGCAGGGGTTCTGTTGACGGGTCGATCTTGAGACCCAAGCCGAAGGGATTCGTCTCCACCAAGGAAGCCGCTGCTGCTGCCGTCAGCAGGAAGAGAAGGAGTAGAACGAATCGAGGAGAAGCCGTGATCCATCCCGGGCGCAGCATCGATACGGCAACAACCGTGCTGAGTGCTACCGCCACGAGGCCTGCTAGCAACCACGCTTCCACACGCTCTCCCAAGGTCCGAGGTCATACGCAGTCAGGTCGCACAACAGATTGGACCGTGTTCGGGGGAGGCGCAACGGCGGCGACCCACGGAGTTGGCGCGGTCAAAACGAGTAGGACACCCACACCGGGGCCTGAACTCACGGTAGGGCGATACCGTGACGATCACCGCGGAACTGTCTTCGGATTTGCAGCTGCCGCCATGCCGATCGGGCCGCAGCGAGTTTTACCCTGACAAGGATTGTTGGTTTCGAACGAAGACTGCCAATCGCGCAGCTGCTGATAAATTCCCGAGTCACTCAGCAGGTCCCCTTGATCACTTCCGGAAACGACGAACGGGTGGGAATCGGGAAAGTCGCGAGTCCTGGTCTCGTCGCGATGTTGTCCGAGTGCACTCGCGATCGGTACAAGTCCATCGCCGAGCCCGCCACCGGGCTTCCCTCTCCCCGGCCCCTGGTTTGACATCACGCCCTGTCCTCGGTCTCGTGAAGTACATCGAGTCGGCATCGAAGCGGCAATGGCTCATTTTTTGAAGCGGCGATCTCTTGAGCGTGTACCCACTGCTGGCCGTCCTCGCGTCCTGCGCGACGATCGCCTTCAGAAGCAGAAGTCAACTCGAGGCCGTCATGTGCTGTCCGATGGTTGGTTGCGGTTTGTACCGGTTTCCCTTCGCGAGGAACGGCTCCCGCGCCGCACAGGGGCGGTCTCAAGCCGCTCCTCACTGAGGACGGCTTCAGCCGAGACCCAGCAGCCTCGAAATCATCGCGATACTCTTCGCCGTCTCGGCCCCTCGCAACACGAAAACGTGGTAATACGCGTTGAGCGTCAGCAGTAGCGAGACGAAGACCCAGGCAGCCAGTTTCCACCGTCCACCGTTTTCCTGCTCGGTCACCCAGGACCGCAGCCGAGCTGCGGTAAGGATGCCATGCGCCGAGAACACGGAACAGATGACAAGGCCTGGCAGCAGGTACCGAAGCGCGGGTCTGAACACGAGCAAAAAAGAAACTTGATAGACAAGTAGGCCGAACAGGAGCACGACCGGGCCCCGAGTAGACGACTTCTCGATCAAGCCCAATGCCCCGAAGATGAACAAGCCGAAGAAGAAGATTGCAGACGTGTAGCGGACGAGGACGTTGTATGCGCCGAGCCCGTAGTCGGCATCGTGGATCCTGTGAAATTTTCTCGGCAACGGGTTGAAGATCAACGAGGCCTTTACGGCAACCAACTCGGCAAAGCCCAGCGGATCTTCCATCGCGTAGCGTAGATAGATCTCACGACCTCGAGCCGACTCCTCGACCTCGTTGAAGTCCTCTGGAAACGTCTGCCTGGGAGGGTGTCCGAACAGCTCCCAGGCCAGGACGTAGCCGTTCGGCATCTCGTGGCGACCTTGCTCGAGTGCGAGCGGCAGTGGCACGTCCTTTAGATTCTCGTTTTCGGGGGGCAGCGACACGTAGAGCGCGAGGCCACCGATCGTCGATACAGGGACGATCACTCCGTGAATCCGATAGTTCCGGATCGTCCACGGTGTCAAGACCGCTGCGGCCAACACCAGTAGCGCAGTACAGGCGGAGACACGCCATCGCATCGGTTGGTCGGCAAAGCAAGTGATATAGACCAAGACAAAGGGGATGAAAGCGAGCGCATTGGCCCGGACAAGGGTGGCGTAGCCGAGGGCCACGCCGACCACGACGAGCCACACGCCGCTCCGAGACTTCGAGAGTTGGATGGATCCGTACACGACCAACGCGAGCAGAAAGGTAAACAGCGTCTCTGTCAGGAACTCGCGGGTCCAGTGGAGCGCCTCTGGATTGATCGCGCACAGAGCCCCGGCGATCAGCCCCGTCGCAGGGCCTGCTAGATCGCGACCGATCAGGCCTACGATCGAACACGTTGCTGCACCCATCAGGGCCTGCACCGCGAGTACCGCGAATGCGCTCTTTCCAAAGCAGGAGTAGACCGCGCTGATGAAATACGGGAAGCCGGGAGCGCGGAGAGACGTGAAGTGCGGTTCAAGATCCGAGTGGTAGCCCTCGCCGGAGTAAAGACCCGCGCCGAGTTGGGCGTACACCCCCATGTCGTTGATCTCCGGAAGTACTAGATCGGTCAACACGTAGGCGAATCGAATCGCAAACGCTGCGAAAAATAGGAGCGCGAGCCACGACGCTTCGCTCATGCGCCGAGGCGCCGAGGGGAGACCTTCCGAACTCGCGGGTTCCGATTGTCGATTCGTCACGCGGACATTCTGCCAGACCCCGACCGCGCTCGCCGAATCGCATCTTCGGACCCGTCCGCACGCCACTTCGGAGGCGAGTACCAGGCCCGCGTTGTTCCCACTGCGGAGAGAGCCCTGCATTTGATTGCGCGCATAGGAAAAACAAGCTGCGTTTTCGTTGTCGCCGATACGCAACCGGTTGACAAAGTTTTCGGTATTGCAGAGCAAGGCTGCCACGCCGGGCCCCTCGAGTTGTTTCAGCGCAGTCTGCATTGAAGATCGGGCGCGGCCCTGTCCTCGGTCTCGTGAAGTACATCGAGTCGGCATCGAAGCGGCAATGGCTCATTTTTTGAAGCGCCAATTTTTGGCCCGCGACTCGGGGCGAAGATACGTCTGACACAGGGCCGCAAGCCCATCGCAGCGGAGCCGCACTGGGTGCGCTGACCCGGCCAGCATCGACACGAATCCTTCCCAAGGCCGATGAGTTATTGAAGCAGGAGACACGGGAAATCGGTGCCTCCTCGCTCCAGGTTCAGGGGGCACCGGGCCAGCGCGCGGTAGCCAAGGGCTTCAAATGCTGCGATAATGTTGCCAACCAAAACGGCGAGCGATCACAATCGCGCGAGCCCCTAACTCATCGAGGGTCCCCCCCAAAGATCGCAAGTCCCGGCACCCCCACTCTGTGCGAGACCAAGACCGCACGCGTAGTAGAGACGCCGGGCTTACGAGATGGTTCTGATGTGATTGAGAGCAACACTTGTTTCTCGATCGCACCCTCCAAGCTAGAGGTTCAATTTCGATGTTGGTTCTTCGACTCCGTTCCGTTCTTATTGCTGCCGCCGCCGTACTCATTTCCTGTATGCAGCTAGTCATCGCTCCGACCTTCGCGATTGCACAGCAACAAGCACCGCTGCTCCAAGGGCCAGGTCAAACACGCCCCGAGCTGCCTGCCGCCGGCCTCGCAGACGATGAAACGCCAATTGCGCGCGGTCGAACGTTACCGGTGATTCAAATCCCCGAAGATGACACCACAGCGACCGCACTGTCGGGGGGCGCGATCGCGGTCACTGCATTCCGCTTTTCCGGCAATCTCGCGCTGTCCGACGCGGAGCTAGAGGCCGTCACCGCAAGCTACCTCGGCGAGGGGCGTCGCTATTCGGCACTTTTGGAAGCACGCGATCGGGTCACCCGGGTGTACGTCGATGCGGGATACATCAGTTCTGGCGCCGTTCTGCCACCTCAGGATTTTGCCGAGGGCATCGTAAACATCACGATCGTCGAAGGTCAACTCACCGCGATCGAGGTCACGACGGATGGCCGCCTGCGCGAGCGATACTTTACCTCGCGACTGTTTAAGAGCGGGGGGACGCTGAACGTAAATACCTTGCGTGAAAGCCTTCGCCTACTCAAGCGCGACTCCCGGGTCAGTGCGGTCGCCGCAGAACTGACGCCCGGCGACCAGCGCGGTGAAAGTCTACTCACGATCTCGGTCGAAGAAGCAGTTCCGTATTGGAGTCGAGCCAGCTTCGACAACTATGCGTCGGAGTCGGTCGGCGGGTTGCGGGGAAGCTTTCGCGGGGGATACATAAACGCTTCGGGTTGGGGCGACTCGTGGTCCGCTGCGTACTCGGTCGCCGAGGGATTGCATGACATCGATGCACGCGTCGAGGTGCCGATTTCTCGCTGGGATACTTCGCTAGAAATCTGGATGCGTCGCGCCTGGAGCGAAATCGTCGAAAACGATATCGCGGCCATCTTCGACATCGAAAGCGAGACCCAATCCTATGGCTTTCGCATGAGTCAACCTGTTGTGCGCAAACGGGGCGAGGACTCGCGGCTGTTCTTCGCAGCAGACTGGAAACGGGGCCAATCCTTCCTGGCGAATGAAAAAGGCCTGATCCCCGGCGACCCGAATGAAGGGGAGTCGACCGTGATGGCGCTCCGTGTCGGGTGGGACTACATGCTGCGCTTGCGACAGCGCGCCATCGCCTCACGCGTCACCCTGAGTATTGGCGTGGACGCCTTGGGTGCCACGAAAAGCTCAGAGGAAGGCTTCGCCGATGGCGAATTCTTAAGTGCATTGATTCAACTGCAAGCTGTCGAGTATCTGCCCTGGTACGCCATGCGGATCCAGTCACGGTTCGACGTTCAATTGACGGACAGCGACATGCTGGGCCTTGAGCAATTTGCCCTGGGTGGGCACAGTTCAGTGCGGGGCTACAGGGAGAATCTCGCTGTGCGCGACATGGGGGCTGTCGCATCGCTTGAGTTGCGAGTACCCCTCCCACTGGTGAAGCCCATCGAGCGTCTTGAGTTGGGAGTATTTCTAGACGCCGGAGTAGGGCGTGATATCGACTCTCCGCACGGTCAGGCGAACCTCGTGAGCATTGGTCTGGGACTCCATACCGACATCACGTCTTACTTGCGCATGTCTGTGCAATGGGCCCACGATTTAGTCGATTCCAATGCAGTAACGGGAAACGAATTGCAAGACAATGGCTTGCACTTCTCCCTGCAGGCTCGCTTCCCATAGGTTGCGCTTGATTCGCGACATGTATAGGTGATACAAGAGATACAGAGGTGAACAAAATATGAGTGGTAATATGCCAATTTTGTTGAAACGATTTGTTTTGTCGTTATTGATCGCCGCGTCGCTTTGCGCGTCGGGTGCCCATGCGCAGATCGTTCGCGACAATACCCCGGGCCAATCAAACATTGGGACCATCGGGTCCATTGAGGGCATCATTGAAATCGATGGTGCCGATGGCATCACGCGAGCTGATGGCGAGCTGATCGTGCACAGCATGAGCGACTTTAACGTCGAGGTTAACGAGACCGCTCGTTATACAGACTCTCGCCCTGCGGACTCCAATCAAGTCCGCCCCCT
>DUBZ01000094.1 GCA_012960035.1 Myxococcales bacterium
TGGGATCGAAGGCTTGATTCCGAGAGCTGTCGCCAGCATGGCCGATCAGGTCGAGCGCGCCCACGACAACATCCTGCGCAAAGATGTGCCGCTCGAAAAGTACATCGGAATGATTTCGCTTCAGGACCGCAATGAGGTGCTCTTCTACCGATTGCTGCTCGACCACATCGAAGAACTGATGCCGGTGGTCTACACGCCGACGGTTGGCGAAGCCTGCACCTCATTCAGCCAGATCTTTCGCAAAGGTCGTGGCATCTGGATCACTCCGAGCGACGCGGGTCGCATCGATGAGGTGCTCGCGAACGCGGACAACGGTGAGATCCGCTTGATCGTCGTGACCGACGGTGAACGCATCCTGGGGATCGGTGAACAAGGTGCGGGCGGGATGGGAATTCCGATCGGGAAGCTGTCCCTCTATACCGCGGGCGCTGGCATTCATCCGCGTCATTGCCTGCCCATTTGTCTCGATGTCGGCACGGACAATCAGGCGCTGCTCGACAATTCGCTCTACGTAGGTCTGCGCGAAGCGAGGCTGCGAGGCGAGCCCTATCAGGCTTTCGTTGCCGAGTTCATCGAAGCCGTGAAGAGTCGCTTCCCGAAGGCACTGCTTCAGTGGGAAGATTTCAAGAAGAACAACGCGATCGAGCTCCTGGAGCGCTACCGCAAGGATCTGGCCTCGTTCAACGACGACATCCAGGGTACCGCTGCGGTGGGTCTGGCCGCGGCTTTTGCGGCGGGGCGCAAGACTGGGACCCCGATCGAGAAGCAGCGAGTGATCATTCTGGGGGCGGGTGCAGCAGGCGTCGGAATTGCGCACCAGATTCGCGATGCGATGCAACGCGCGGGTCTCGAGGGCGACGCGCTGACTCGCGCGATCGCATTGATCGATAGTGGGGGCATGCTGGTCGACAGTCGTGAAATTTCCGACGAGTTCAAACTCGCCTTCGCCTGGCCGGCGAAACTCGCACAGGCGGCCGGCCTCGACACGGCAGCAAAGATCGAACTTCTCGACGCCGTGGCCACTCTCCGCCCCACGATTATGATCGGTACGTCGGGGCAAGCGGGAGCGTTCAGCGAAGACGTGATTCGCGCGGTGGTGAAGGGGTGCTCGGAGCCTGCGATCTTCCCATTTTCAAATCCCACGAGCAAAGCCGAAGCGGTGCCCGCCGACATCATCAATTGGACCGACGGCCGGGCGCTTGTCGCGACCGGGAGTCCATTTCCGGAAGTCGAGTACGGTGGACGGTCGATCCGCATTGGCCAGAGCAACAACGTCTATGTATTTCCCGGGGTTGGGCTCGGGTGCCTGGTCGGCGAGGCGCGTGAGGTCACGGATTCGATGTTCACGATCGCCGCCGAGATCGTGGCCGCTTCGGTCTCCGAGGAGGCGCTCGCTTCTGGAACGCTGTTTCCGAGGTTGACCGAATTGCGCGAGATCACGGCTCGAATCGCCTGCGCGGTCGTACGCGAAGCCAATGCCCTCGGAGTCGGCGGAGACATCCCGGACGCCGAAATTGAAGCGAGGGTATCCAACACAATGTGGAACCCTCAGTATCCGAAGATCGAGGCGGTGTGAGACCAATCAACATTCCTGGACCTTCGAATTCAGGACTCGACTGTGTGGACTGGCCATCACGAGTGATTTGATTCCGAGTGCATTTGGTGTTTTCATTTCGGATCTGTATCTGACACAATGGACCCAGCGCCAATGCCTCGCTGCGCGACTGCTCACCTTCTGAGTGGCGGTCTGCGTTCGAGGTCGTGCGTTGGGGAGGACCGGGCTCGCAGATGCATCGGCTGATTCGTCTCTTCAGCACGTCTATTGGTCGCAAGCTCGTCCTGGCGGTTACAGGTCTGATGCTTCTCGGCTTCCTGCTCGGTCACATGCTCGGCAACATGACCCTGCTCCAGGGTCCCGAGGCGATCAACTCCTATGCGGCCTGGTTGCAGGGCCATCCGGCGCTGTGGTTCATGCGTTCGGGTCTTGCGCTGGTCTTCGGAATCCATGTCTACGTCGCGATCGCGCTCGCACTGGAGAATCGAAGCGCGCGTCCGATCCGTTACGCGACTTCCCCGACGTATCAGACGAGTTGGGCTTCGCGCTACATGGTGTTCTCCGGGCTGCTGGTGTTGGCCTTCGTCGTCTACCACCTGCTTCATTTCACCTTCGGTGTGGTTTCGTTGGAAAGCTACGGCGCGCTAGACAGCGCCGGTCGACACGACGTCTATGCAATGGTCGTGAACAGTTTTCGCAATCCTTGGATCTGCAGCAGCTATGTCGTGGCGATGAACCTGATCGGGTTACATCTCCTGCACGGGACACGAAGCCTGTTTCAAACCGTGGGAATCAATCACGACAGCTACAACAGCACCATTCGTATCGCGAGTCTGGTACTCGTCGCGATTTTCGTGATCGGGAACTGTTCGCTTCCCATCCTGGTCTTTACCGGGGTGATCGGCCTGTCTGGGGGATAGACGTGAAGCTCGACGCGAGAGAGCCCAGTGGGCCACTTGAACAAAAATGGGAGAAAAGCCGCTTCGATATGAAGCTGGTGAATCCTGCCAATCGCCGAAAGTTCACCGTGATTGTCGTCGGGTCCGGGCTGGCCGGGGCGTCCGCCGCAGCGACCCTGGGCGAACTCGGCTACGACGTCCACTGCTTCTGTTTTCAAGACAGTCCGCGCAGAGCGCACAGCGTGGCCGCCCAGGGCGGGATCAACGCCGCCAAGAACTATCAGAACGACGGCGACAGTGTCCGGCGTCTTTTCTACGACACCATCAAGGGCGGCGATTTTCGCGCCCGTGAGAGCAACGTCTACCGCCT
>DUBZ01000095.1 GCA_012960035.1 Myxococcales bacterium
AGCGATCCTGCAATCGCGATGGCTTCAATCTGGATTGGAACCCGTCTAGGTCGGCTCGAATCCATTCAGCAACCCGACCCTGTCCAGGATGAGGCTTTGCGGCATGCAGCCGCCGGTCGAAATGAATCGCATTTCCATCGATCGCAATTGAGGTCATCGCGGTCAGAGTCGAGGCGATTCGCGCAAGCCGACGCGCGCGAGACCAGGCCAAACAAGCCAGCGCAGTCGTCATACTTGTGCCGTTCATGAGTGCGAGACTCTCCTTCGGCAACAATTTTAGTGGTACCAGGCCGAGTTCGCGCAGCGCGGCCGCGGCATCGACCTCGCGGCCGCCGAAATTGACTTCGCGCTCCCCCACCAAGACTGCAGCCACGTAGGAAAGTGGAGTTAGGTCACCACTCGCCCCGACCGAACCTTCCGACGGAATACGCGGCAGCGCTCTCTCCTCGAGCAATTCGATCATCCGATCCGCAACTTCCGGGCGAATCCCACTCAATCCCTGCGCAAGAGACGAGAGCCGAGCCGCTATCACGGCGGCCGACTCGACGTCATCGAGAATACGACCGGTTCCGATGCCATGCATTCGCATGACGTTGAGTGAAAGGTCGGAAGCCTGCGCGGGCGGAACCCGGGTGCCCACGGAACCGCCAACACTCGTCGTCACGCCATAGATATCACCGCCTCGCTCGTGCAATCTGGAAAGAATGTCCGCGCTTCGCTTCATCCGGCCGCGAGCGCTACCGGCCAATACGGCGCGCAAGCGGCCGTTCGCCAGGCCAACGACATCGTCGATACGAAGGGGCTGATCGCCGATCACGCACTCGGGCTGCTCTGCCGGTACTCCCTCTAACCTCACGCCTTACCCTTCCGCTCTTTCTCGACTCGAAGTGAGTGCGCTCTCTGGCCGATTCGCCCAGAAATCAAAGAAGTTGAACCAGTTCTGAGGAGCCCGACGACAATACTCTTCTAGCCGCGCCGCATAGCGACTCACCACGTCTCTGAGCGCGGCTTCGCGATCCCGGCGAGGCAGATCAATTCGGTCGGAAAACTTCTCACAAAAAAGCTTATACCGATTGGGCTCGAAATAGAGACCAAACACCAGGTAGATAGGACATTTCAGTATCGACGCGAGGATGAAGGGGCCGGTCGAAAACGCGGCGGGCGCACCGAAGAAGTCGACCACGACAAATTTGTCGTTCATCCCGACGCGGTCAGCCACCATGGCGATGAGTTGCCCCTCGGCGATTCGGTCGCGCAGTGTCAACGCCAGGCCAATGGGGTCACGGCCCGCATGAACCACACGGTTCGACAGATCCGGGTTGAGGGACGTGAGGACCGCGTTGATCATGCGGGCATTGTCGAAGTTTCCCACGACCGAAACCGGAAGATCTTGATTCTGACCCTCCGCCCGCATTGCGTCCATGCTTCCCAAATGTGCGCCTAACAGAAATGAGCCTTGCCCTGTTGCCGCTTGTTGCTCCAGGGCCTCAGTGCCTGTCCGACTAATACTCAAGGCGTCGGTTTTATCACGAACGAAGAGAAGTCGATCAAGTGTAACCTGTGTAAATTGGAATATGTGTCCGTAGATCTCACGGAGCTTGACCGGTCGACCATGCACTCGCTCGAGCCAATTCCGAGAGGCACGCCTCGCCGTACGGTCAAAGACTACGTAGTAGGCGGCAATCAGTCGTAGCAGCAATCGCATCGGCCTGCGTCCGATCAACTCGACCCAGAACGCAGTCAAACGAATAAGCCCGATTGCTCCCCGCTCGCGATGATTGAGCCAGCTCTCATCAGGTCGGATCTCTTCGCGTACCGTCTTCATGAGCGCTTCAGCCCAACCGAACGCGGAATAAACGAGAAGCACCATCGAAGCATCGCGGTCGTACAAAGCCGCGTGTGCAGCCAAGAAAGACGCAAGTTATCCATAAGAGGTTGAAAGTGTGAAAGCCCGCCTTCTTCGCTCGACAAATACCGCACACCTACGGGAAGATTCAGGATCGGCACGCCCGCCCAGGCCAACAACACGCAGACCTCTACGTCAAACGCCATTCGATTTGATTTCAGAGGAAGCGCCAGCGTCTGCGAGATCGGATAGACGCGAAACCCGATCATCGCATCATGGATCACGCCCCGACCGACTTCGAGGTCAACCCAGAAGCGTGTGATCTCACGTGCCGCTCGACGACCACTTGGAGCCGAATCGTCGTAGATTGGCTCGCCCAGAATTGCATGCGTCGAGAATTCGCGAGCCGCAGATAGAAAGCGCGGAGTCTGCTCGAGATCGTGCTGGCCATCCGCATCGATCTGAAACGCATGACTGAAGCCGGCCTTTTCCGCCTCTTCGAGTCCACGCATCACCGCAGCACCCTTGCCACTGTTCACCTCAAGCCGAAAGACTCTAGCCAACCCATCGCGCTCGATCGCCAAACACGCATCTCGACAGGCTTCGCCACTGCCATCATCGATCACGATGATGTGTCTTAGATGTCGGCCAATTCTGTCGACTACCAGACGAATCGTTTCCGGATTGTCATAGGTCGGAACGATCGCGCAGCAACGAAACTCGATCACGTCGCGGGCCCGTCGGCTAGCGACAACGCGCCGGTCGTACAAATTTTCTTCTCTTTTCGGATCTTGAAGCGAACACGACTGGACCGCGGTTTTCGCTCAACTTGAACCACAACGGTATCGCCGGGGACGATACGGCCGCTGAATTTGATTCGATTCATCGC
>DUBZ01000096.1 GCA_012960035.1 Myxococcales bacterium
GGACAGCATCAGTATTTCGTTCGGCGTGTTGAATGATCCGAGTCTTGCGACGCTCACGGATGGCGACAACAACAAGGCCATCACCGGTCAGGTCGCCTGGGCGGGTGAGGATATTTCGGCATCCTTCCAGTTCAACTGGGGCGAACTGCAGGGTGCTGACGATTCGGAACAGGGCACGTATGACCTCCTCTTGAACTACGGCGGCATGGAAGACGTGTCGATGTGGGCGAACTATACGCTCGTCACCGTCGAGCAAGGACTGTCCGAAGGCAAGACTCATGGCATCGCTGTGGCGGCGCGCATGGCACTCAATGACAGTTGCGGTGTTGCGGTGCGCGGTGAAGCATTGCTGCGTAAACCACACGGAAATAATGCCGTCGATAAAAACAGTGAGGAGTACTCGTTGACACTCACGGGTGACAGCGCGCTGACCGACAATCTGACCGCGAAAGTCGAACTTCGACTCGACTTTGCAGCTGATGACACACTGCCGGATAGCGATGGCAACGCAGGTGAAGATGTCGCCGCAATGGCCCTCGCACAGTTGGTTTACGAGTTCTAAGGAACCCGTAAGCAGACCAACAAGGGTCGCCTCGTAAGAGGCAACTCGGAAACACTGGCGGCGGGACGCAGACAATGCGGACCCGCCGCTATTGGTTTTACCGACCCCAAACAGCGGGCGCAGGGGAAGCACGCGTCTCAGACTCTTGAAGGTCAACCTCGACGTCGTCGCCTTGATGTGCGGTGACCCTGTGAACATCACGGTCATTCTCGGGCCCGCATCCCGCGCGATAAGTTCGATCTGCAGATCGAGTTCTTCGTCGATGAATCGCTGCAACGGAACACGAAACATCGTCGAGATAAAGCACCCGCGACGTGTTGCGCGAATCATGCGAAACAAGACTCCCGGCGTAGAGTGGATTGCGCTGGACGTCCTCTCGCAACTGCTCCGCGGCTTTGCGGGTGTTGCGTAGCGTACCCAGGGGCGAACCGATGCCGCCGCCGTGGCCGCGCATATGCGACGCAGTCGGGTATCCGAAACACGCTAGTCTCGCGACCATGAAAATTCAGAACCTGTTTGATCTCAGCGGCAAGGTTGCGGTCGTCACGGGCTCGACAAAGGGGATTGGTCGAGCGATCGCCGAAGCCTTCGCCCACCACGGCGCAAAGGTTGTGATCTCTGGGCGAGATTCGAAAACTTGCGACGAAACCGCCCAATCCATTCAAGCGTCCGGAGGAACCGCGACGGGCATCGCATGCGACATCAGCGATGCGGATGCCCAAGCCAACCTGATTCAAACCACAACAGATCGATTTGGCCCCGTCGACATCCTCGTTGCCAATGCCGCGATCAACCTCCACGCTGGATCCCTACTCGACACCACCGCAGAAAATTTCAACGCCACAATCGAGACGAACTTGACGGGCGTGATGCAACTCGCGCAGTGGGTCATCCCCGGCATGCAAGCCGCAGGCGCGGGGTCGATCATCTTGATCTCGTCGGTCGGTGGACTGCAGGGCAATTCTCTCCTTGGGCCCTACTCGATCTCGAAAGCTGGCGTGATTCAACTCGCGCGAAATATCGCGGCGGAATTCGGCAAGGACGGCATTCGCGCAAATGCCATCGTGCCGGGTCTTGTGAAAACTGACTTTGCGAGCCCCCTCTGGCAGAACGCCGAGATGGCACAAGAACGAATCGACAAGACCCCACTGCGTCGCCTCGGCGAACCCGAAGACCTCGCCGGTGCCGCGGTGTACCTCGCATCCCGCGCGGGCGCCTGGACCACCGCCCAGACCATCGTCGTCGATGGTGGCGCCGTCATGATGGGCCGTTGACCCGCGAAGCGCACGCCGCGCCGATCGACGACGTACTGGACGAGACCCGCGCTTGGATCGAAAACGTAGTGGTCGGACTTGGGCTCTGCCCCTTCGCGCAAGCATCGATCACGGAGGGAGGCCTGAAGATGGTGCGCTGTGATGCAACCGATCCCGAGGAGCTTGCTTCCGTGCTTCGCAATGCGTTGCTCGAACTTCGAACGGATGCGGGCAAGGCGTTCGACGGTTGCCTGGTCGTGCATCCAAACGTCCTGACCGAATTCGAGAGCTTCAACGACTTCCTCGACCACGCGGACGAAATCCTCGAAGCAACGCCGCGTTCCGGCGAATTCCAAATTGCCAGCTTTCATCCCGACTATCGCTTCGCGGAGACGCAACCCGACGACGTCGGGAATTACACGAACCGGTCTCCCTACCCGATGCTGCACATTCTGCGCGAAGCCAGCGTTGAACGCGCCCTTGCAAACTTCGGGGACCCCGCAAAAATCCCTGAGCGCAACGTCGAGCAGCTTGAATCCCTCGGGCTCGACGCAGTAAAGAAGCTGCTTGCGAGTTGCAAACGACGCGACTGAACGATGACACCACAAAGGCGCCAGTTCTACCGCAGTTCCTCGGTGGCCTTTTCTGCACTCCACGCCATCACCGCAATCAACCCGCCGTAGTACAAGACATTGGGCAGAACGCGGACAGCGAAGCCAACGTCTGCGCCGGTTGTCAGGATAATCAGATCGGCGGTCGCCCACAGGCTGTAGTAGATCACGACAAAATACGCGACGCGCTTCACCCATGGGTTCGTGCGCACGTTCTCGTGAACCCGGAGAAGCGTGAGCGTAAGCAGCACAAAGAGTGCTTCGTAGATAAAAAACATCACCCGCGCGTGATTCATCGACTCGG
>DUBZ01000097.1 GCA_012960035.1 Myxococcales bacterium
AACGCTTGATCGTCTTTAGCTGTCTTGCCTGTCGCTTTTGTGCGCGTCGCTTTGGTTTGAGTCCGTGTTCGAAAGCATCGCGCAAACGCGCGCCCTCTCTCGAAGAGGCGAGACGGTAGAGCGAAGCAATTTTCCCGTCAAGGAACCCGCGCCCTCTATTCTCGTCCCCCGCAAACCCGCCTCCCGCGCCTCAAACTTGCGCATCGGGCAGCCCTTTTCCAGATCTGCCCCGCAGCTCGCATCCCCTGCGCGGCTGTTCTTGGTCGGGGGTGCACGAGCGACTTGCCGTCGTGTCGGCCGCCAACGCGAACGCGAAGGCCAACGTGTTTAGAAGTGCCGAAGAACGGCACGTCGTCGCCGCGCTGAGATGCGTCAGGGTTTCGTTGGCTCCTGTGAGACACAAACGACAGGTGTGGCGGCGAAGCTCGTCAGCGGGGAGGTTCAAGACCGCTATTGGCGGGAAGCACCGTCCGCGCCGGGGTCGGCCAGCCATTCGCCGTCTTCCGGGGCGAGGTCGTCGTCTGGGTGTTCCCTGTAACCGGGGCCTGGCGAAGAAACTGCAGGCAGTGTCGGGACCACTTCACTCACCGGGATCTCTCTGTTCGTAGAAGGAAGCCGTTCTTCCGCGCCCGGAGCCCCCGGTACGGTCTCGTGGTCCGGCGTCATGAGCCAGGCTTTGCTGAACGCCGCCGCGGGCGCGTTGACTTCAACCACCGAATCGACCTCGAAGCGCACGACCCGCTTGCCGGCCTCTTCGATGCTCCACCACTGGGGCACGCTCAAACGTTCAAACGACACGTAGGGTCCGAGCACGATTTTGGCGCCAGACATCGACTCGATCTGACGCACGTTGAAGTCGTCCGTGTCGACCCAAAGCGAGGGCGCTTTTTCCCGCCGCGTATCGCTCTCGTCGATGACCGGCTTCGCGACCGGGGGCATGCCGGGTCGCGTCACCGCGCGCTCGGGATCGCCGATCACGAAGCAGTCGTATTTGCCACACGGCGCGAGCCCGACGATGTCGCCGTCAATTCCCAACGTTGAGAGGGCGGCTTCAAGCACAGCGCCCGAGTTCGACTGCAAGACGAACAGCGGCGGAAGAAACTCACGCGGTCGCACTAAAACTCGCGCGTTGCGCGCTGCGCTGTGTTGATTGCCGAGCAAGATGTGACGTTCGACGAGACCGCCGCTTGCCCGCAGTTCCAAGCGCGCGAGGCCGGTCGGGTGCGTGACGAGTTCGCCGATGGCAACCGGCGGGCCCTCACCAATATGCAGGTTCAGTTTGAAGCGAAGCGCGCTTACCCTTCGTCCTGAACGGTTGGCCGCAGCCACTGCGTTAATGACTCGTTCTACTCGCGGCACCAAGGCTTCTGCTTCGCCTGGCACGATCACCACGATCCCCACGATCCCCACGAAAAACGCGACAAGCGAAGTCGACAGCAACAAGCTCATCACAAGAGCGGGCACCAAGGCCAGACCAAAACAAGCGCGCATTATTTTTTACCTGCCGCGCCGGTCAGACAACTCGCGCCAGCGTAGACGGCGCGGTCGCCAAGTTCGGCTTCGATGCGGAGCAAGCGGTTGTACTTCGCGACACGGTCTGTGCGACAAAGTGAACCCGTCTTGATCTGCCCAGCACCCGATCCAACAGCGAGGTCGGCAATCGTGGTGTCTTCGGTTTCGCCAGAGCGGTGAGAGATCACGGAAGAAAAGCCCGCTGCACGCGCCGTGGCGATCGCTTCGAGGGTTTCCGTCAAAGTGCCGATCTGGTTCACCTTCACCAAGATCGAGTTTGCGGCCTTCTCTTCGATGCCGCGCTTCAAGATGCTGGGGTTCGTGACAAAAAGATCGTCACCCACGATCTGCACCTGGTCACCTACTGCGGCGACAAGCTCACCCCAACCCGCCCAGTCGGTTTCGGCGAGGCCGTCTTCGATCGATACGATGGGGTAGTTGTCGATCCATTCCTTCCAGAAGGAAATCATTTCGCGGGTGGTCTTGGTTTCGCCTTCGCCGGCGAGCACGTACTTGCCGTCTTTGTAGATCTCGCTCGCCGCCGGGTCGAGGGCGATAAAAATGTCTTCGCCCGGTCGGTAGCCCGCCTTTTCGATCGCTTCACAAACAAGCTCGATCGCTTCGCGGTTGCTGCTCAAGTCGGGCGCGAACCCGCCTTCATCCCCAACGGACGTCGAATACCCCTTCTTCTGAAGGATGCCGCGCAGCGTGTGAAAAACTTCGGCACCCCAGCGCAGCGCTTCGCGAAAGCTCGGTGCGCCGAGCGGGAAGAGCATGAACTCTTGCAAGTCGACGTTGTTGTCCGCGTGGGCGCCACCATTAATGACGTTCATCATCGGGGCCGGGAGCACGTGGGCGTCTGGGTCGAGGAAACGATAAAAGGGCGTCTTCGAGGCGTTGGCGGCCGCGTGTGCCGCGGCGAGTGAAACCCCGAGCAGCGCGTTCGCACCGAGGCGCGACTTCGTGTCGCTGCCATCGCATTCGATCATCGTGGTGTCGAGCGCGACTTGTTCGTCCAGGCCGCTGAGCTTCATGCCGGTCACAAGCTTTGCGAGTTCACCGTTGACGTGGGAGACCGCCTTCACGACACCCTTGCCGAGGTAGCGCGCCTTGTCGCCGTCGCGCAGTTCGAGGGCTTCGCGCGCCCCCGTCGATGCACCGGAGGGAACCGCCGCAGCACCCCGGCCGCCGTCCGACGTT
>DUBZ01000098.1 GCA_012960035.1 Myxococcales bacterium
GAGGAACGGACTGTCGGGGTCGAGCGCCAGCGCGATTCGCTCACGCACGGCGAGCTTGCCCCGCTTCAACAGGCGCGCATGGGACTCGGGACCGCCCCCGGCCTCGGCTTCGCCGAGCAGCGTGTCGATCTCGGCGAGTCGCTCGAGCATCACGCGTTGGTTGTCAGCGAACTCTTCGGATTTCGGGTCGAGTTGCGACTGGACCGGGGGTGCGAGCAGGGCGGGCTGCATGGCCTCTCCATCGATGTATTGAGTGGGCATCGGCACGTTGTATTGACACTTTCGTAACAGGTCTGGTAACAATAAGCAACAAATATTACCGACCATGATCATCAACCAAGCGACTTGGAATGCGACGGCCGGTTCGGCATGAATCGGGGAGGCGACAGATGGACGTTCTGGCGGACGTAGTGAAGGTCGAAGTGGCGCGCGGTGTGTTGACCGCAACACTGGCGGATGTCGATAATCGAAACGCGCTGGGTGCCGATTTGGTAGAAGGCCTTCGGGGCGCGATTCGCCGGGCCAACGAGGATGAGTCCATTCGCGCAGTGGTCATCACGAATGAAGGTTCGACTTTTTGTGCCGGCGCGAATCTGAAACAGCGCTCGAGTGAAACGAAGCAAGCGAAGGGTGGGGGGGGCTTTGTTGAATTGCTCCAGGAAATTCAGACCTCGCCCAAACCGATCATCGGTCGGATAGACGGCCATGTGGTCGGTGGTGGAAATGGTCTTGCCTCCGCACTCGACATTTCGATCGCGCGCGAGGATGTGAAGTTCGGCTTTACCGAGGTACGGCTGGGCGTCATTCCGGCGATCATCTCGGTGGTGTGTCTGCCGAAGATGCGCCAGGGAGATGCGATGGAAGCCTTTCTGCGCGGAAATCGTTTTCCGGCCACTCGAGCCGCGGAACTCGGGTTGATCAATCGGGCGGTGCCTGGAGATCAGCTGGACAGTGCCGTCGAAGAAGTGCTCGCAGATCTTCGTAAGGGCGGTCCGAAGGCGCTCGGGCTCGCCAAGAATCTGGTTTATGAAGTGCCGAAACGAACCCAGGCGGACGCAGTCCAGTGGACGACGAAGCTCTCCAATCAGCTCTTTTCGGGCGACGAAGCGAAAGAGGGCATGCAGGCCTTTCTCGCGAGACGTCCTGCGAGTTGGGCGGAGTCGGACGACAGCTGACGAGAGTTCGCGATTGATGAATCAATAGAATTGGAGAAACCATGAAGATCGATGCCGGATTGATGAACACAGCCGACCTTTCGAAGGTTCCGGATGCTGTGCGAAAGCTCGAATCCGAGGGCTACGACGGCCTCATCACGGCGGAGATGAACGGAGATCCATTCTTTCCGCTCTTGCTCGCGGCCGAGCACAGCGAGCGAATCGAACTCATGACGTCGATCGCCGTCGCCTTCGCGCGAAATCCGATGATCGTGGCGGGTCTGTCGAATGATCTGCAGGCCTTCTCGAAGGGGCGGTTCATTCTCGGGTTGGGTTCTCAGATCAAGCCGCACATCGAGAAACGCTTCAGTCAGACGTGGTCGAGTCCGGCGGCTCGGATGCGCGAGTTCATTCTGGCGATGCGTGCGATTTGGAATTGCTGGTATGAGGGTGAAAAGCTCGACTTCAGGGGCGAGTTCTATTCGCACACGTTGATGACGCCCATGTTCACGCCGGTGAACAATCCGCACGGGGCACCGCGCGTCGTGCTCGCCGCCGTCGGTCCGAAGATGACGGAGGTGGCGGGAGAGGTCGCGGACGGAATGATCGTCCATGCCTTCACGACGGCTCGCTACATGCAGGAGGTCACGCTTCCGGCGATCGAGAGGGGCCTCGAGAAATCCGGTCGTAAACGATCCGATCTCGAAATCTGTTTTCCGACCTTCGTCGTGACCGGCCGGGACGAAGCCGAATGGCAACAGATGCGCACCGCAGTGACAAGACAGATCGCATTCTACGGTTCGACGCCCGCCTACCGCGGCGTCCTCGAATCGCATGGATGGGGTGACCTTCAAGCCGAGCTGAACATCCTTTCGAAGCGCGGCGAATGGGTCGTGATGGGCGAACAGATCAGCGACGAAATTCTCGAGGATTTCGCGATCGTCGCCGAGCCTGCCAAGGTCGCCGGCGCCCTCAAGGCTCGTTTCGGCGGCATGGTCGACCGTGTGGTCTGCAGCGTTCCGTTTGCAAACGATGCCGACCGCGCTGCCTATATGGAAGAACTGCGTTCGATCTGAGCAGATCGCAGTCCAGAGGAGGAGGGGACCCCATGACGCTGCAAATCAGCAAGGATCTTCGTGCCGAGACGGACAATGTTAAGGGGTTGTTTGTTCCTTCATCGTGGCCGCCGCCGCCAATGTTGTACAAGATGCCTGTAGCGGTGTCGATGGCAATCCTGGAGTTACGGCTGATGTTAAAGATCACGCCTGTATCTGCTGCTTCCAGATTGGTCAATTTCAGTTCCAGGATCTTGTTGCTTGCTTCATTCTTAACCTCAACGGTGTCAACGGGAAGGTCAAATTCCAGTGGTGCTTGGAGGATGGCTTTCACCTCAATTACTACGACGGATGAAACCGATTTTTTCGACCTCCTGTCCTGTGCCTTCACAATGAAAGTTGTCACATTTGAGGGCAAGTCTTGGGTGACCACGATGCTG
>DUBZ01000099.1 GCA_012960035.1 Myxococcales bacterium
CGCAACCGGCCCAGCTCCCACCCCCCGCGTGGATTGAGCGCCGCGGATAGACCCCCTCTGGACTAAAAGGGCGGCTGTTTGCACTGTCCTCCTCCACCCCGTGCTCCCACTCCCACCAGCCCGCCCTTGGCTCCGGCCCGCGCCCGCAACGCCCGCGCCACGGGTTCACCGTTGGCAGTGGTTATCGTGTTCGAAGGCTCGACGGTGTTCGATGGGTCGTTAGGTCGGCAGCCGCAACCAGTAGCGCCCGTGGTTCTGGTGCTCATGGCAAGCCCAACGGAACGCATCCAGTCCCAAGGTTGCAATACGACATGAACGTCATGCCGCTTCCCTGTTGTCTTGCTCCACCCCCGCTGCGTACGCAGCGGGGGTGATTTGATTGAGCGTGCCGTGTGGCCGCTCCACTGTTGGGTGAGGCGCCGGGGCGTGGTGTTATGCAGGACGAAGCGGATCGCGTCGTTGGTCAGGGAAGCAAGGCCGCGTTCGTAGATGGGGGAGGCGAGAAAGCGGATCGTCGCGAGAACGACAGGTTCGGCTGCCGGGTCCTGGCCGAGCTTGTCGTGTTGCTCGAAGGCCGCGCGCAGCATCTTGATGTAATGGGCAACGAAGATCGCGCGGTTGCCGTGGTCGGCGAGGATGAGATCCTCGAGATCTTCGCGCAGCTTGGTCTTCTCTGCTGCGCTGGCGCGCTCAAGGAAAAACCTCGCGCTTGCGACCGCCGTTTCCGGATCGCGGGTGCGCACGCTCTCGACCAGGTTGGTCGAGGAACTCACGCCCAGGCGGCGCTGGCGGGCGATCGCAGACTCGTCGAGCGGCCCCATTCGGTGAACGAAGTGTGCGGCGTGGAAGAGAAGACGCAGCACCCCCGGCTCGCGATAGCGAGTGAGTGTCTTGGAGACCGCATCGGCGAATGTGAATACATGAGTGACGTCGAGCCAGCCTTCCTGAATCGCAGGGTCGAGATCGATCGCAATGTCGAAGCGCAAGAGTCGCTCTGCTGCCGCGCCCAGGATTGCCGTGATGAGCGATTCGGGGCTCACCCCATCGCCGAGCAAGCGCCCCACTTCCTCAAGTGCAACCGCCTCCTTGCCGTCCAGAATCTCACGAACCAACGCACCCCGCTCGGCGTCGTCCAAGGACCGCAGCGAGCCCGCGACACTTAGCTCCCACCAGCTCGCGAGGTCGGGCTCGGCCGCCGCGAGCGCTTTGCGGAATCCAGAATGTGTTGGGATCTCCTCGTCACGCGCCATCCCGATCACGCCCATGAGGTGAGCCGGCAGGACCTCGCTCGCGTGCTCCCAGCCTACTTTTTCCAGGAACTCGAACACTTTGCGCTGATAGATGAGCGCATGGCCGAAATTCCCGAAGTGCTCGACACAGATTCGATCGAGCCAGACCTCTACGATCTCGCGTGAAGCCCCGCGAGCGAGGGCCCCCCGCAAAAGCGCTTCGCCGCGTTTGATTTGAAAGGTGCTGCCGCACTTGAAGACGAGCTCACCGATCTCATCCCAGCTCGCGTCTGGCAACAACTCCGGCTCCGGGCTCTTCCGCAACTTGCGGCGCACGTTCGGCTGGCTCGCGAGATCCATGAGCTGCATCAGGGGTCGAACGGACTCGAAGGCGGGAAAACGAGGCAGCATCGCTCGAATGTCTTCCGCCACCGCGAGCGAGTGCGTCGCCCCGAACTCGGCCGCCCTCTACCGGGAACGCGTCGAGGCCGCAGGCCCCGACATCGAAGCGCGCATCGCTGCGCTCACAGAAGTCCGCGAACAAGAGGGCTACATGGCAGAGTGGAGTCGAGAGACCCCGGGCGAGTGGATCCTCGTCGAGAACCACTGTCCCATCTGCGCGGCCGCTGCCGTGTGTCAGAACCTGTGCCGGGATGAGCTCGCACTCTTTCGCAGCTGCCTTGGCGGGGCCGTCGAGATCGAGCGCACAGACCATATCCTGGCCGGCGCTCGACGCTGCGCCTACACCATCCGCGCTCGATCACCTGGCGAACGGCTCCTTCCTTAAACTCGGGGGTAAAACGTTGACGACCCATGTAACTCCTCCGGATAGCTCAATGCTAGCCTCCTGAGTGTCCACGGTTTTGGGGGAAGTCCACGCCTTGTCGTAGCAATCGCGCGTGAAGCTGATGAACTTCTCATTGCCACCCGGCTCGAGCACAAAATCATAAAGGATGGAATAGCCCGAGAGCAGGGCCGTTCTGGACATCCAGCCTACTTCGGTCTTCGGAACTGACATATACGTATCCAAGCGTGCCAGGTTTATGTTGTCGCTATACTTCGTCAGCGGCTCACTGGCGATTACCGCCTGAGCTGTAAGAAGAAGTGCTGCAACGGCCGCCGCCGTTTCCACCTTCCGTCGAATTGCAAACGGCATATTCAGCTCCCCTGATTCTCCTGCAGACGCCACGGTAGGCCGCTAGCTGGCTTGGTCCTTGCCCCGGCGCCGGTGCTTTGTCTTGGGCTTGCGCGCGGCGTCGACGACGGAGTCGAGCGCGTCAGTCGATTCGGCGAAAAGGATCCCCGGTTTGATCACGTCAGCTGGGTGCGCGAGCGAGATGAAATGCTTCTTGCCCTGGATGTCACCGACGCACGCTTCCCAACCTTGTTCGGGGGCGTCGAGACCCAAATAGAATGCCCGTCGTGTCCCCGGAGTGAGGTCCATGGGTTCCCGGATCCGATCCATCGCGCGCCTCACCAGACCCACCGCAATGGTTCCCATCGTGTAACGCGCATTGAACTCTACGATTGCTCGCAAATGCTCTTGGGGCGCACCATCGGGACCGGGGATCAGTGCGGTAAACGCATCGATCCCACACGCTCCGAAGAAGCCCTCACGAAACGCGCGATTGGCTGCGATGACCGCGGTTTCTCGTAGACTTTCATCGTGTTCAGTGCCGCAATACACGCGACCGCGATTGTCGACTTCACCGCGGTGTCCAATGTAGACACCGGAGGGTGCGACGATCTGTTCGAGGGTCCCGAGTAGCGTGACTTCCCCTGTCTCCGAAATGTGCATCTGGCCAGAAAGGTCGACGCCGCGCTTGAACCAAGGTTCGAGGATGGCGCCACCGCGCTTCGCGAGTCGCTTGAGTGCGCCGCGGACGGCAGAAGAATCGACCTTGCCGTCTACGCCTGGAACCCGTCCGCGACCACTGGTCCCGAGCCGGGGTTTTAGGGTGAAGTTGTGCCCGACGCTGCTCGGCCAATTTTTGACTGCTCTTTCCATCTGCCGAATCGCGGTTTCGGGTTCGAGCAATGCCTCGGGCTCAATCACGAGGAAGAGATTCTGTAGCGCGTCTGGCAACAGCCCTTCGTCACGAGCGAGGTGATAAGCAAATGCCTTATCGTGAACCCGCGCAACTGCACCGGCGGGTGACGAAGAAATCTTTTGGTTGTCGAGAGAAGGATGGATCTGTAATCGCGCAGTGCTGATCCACGGCACGATCCCGCTCAGTTCGGAGAGCCACGGAAACACTGCCTTCGCGGGTTGATGTCCGAAGCCTTCAGGCCACCATGCATCGTTGAGGGTTTCCGAGATGTCGGACGATTCGCCACCACTGAGGACGGGAAGGAAATGGGCCTGATTTCCAAACAAGAGCTTCCACAGACGAAGCGAGGGAACCGTCGCCGGAGTCATGACAACGCCGCCTTTGCCGGGGAACTCTTCGCCGCCAAGGTTTGGGTACAGCAGTGGGCTTCGTCGTGCGGTGCGCGAACTTGGTTGGGTCGTGTCGGCGGTGTTCCGTTTATTTTGGCTTGACTGCGCCTCGCGCACGAACTCGATGAAGGGTTCTCCGAGGCCTGCCCGACGTCTCGCTGTGACGTCGAATTGCTTTCCCTTCGCGCGTGCGGCAGAGAGCGGAAACGGCACGGCTTCGCAGTAGGCCTCGATGATGTCGCTGCCCGGGGGTCCCAAGGCTTTGATCCAATGGGCCGCCATCGCGACATGCTTGATCTCATCCGCGTGCACTTGCATCAAGATGTCCGCACTCTTCTTGTCGCCCGCTTTTGCAAACGCTTCGCTGTACATGACGGTGAAGTCAAGGTTCGCCTGCTCGAGGGTGAGTCCAATCGCTGTGATGAAAGCGTTTACGCCATGGGGTGAGCGTGAAATCGCCGGGACGTGTTTCCAGAAGTAATTCGAATAGGGTGGGTTAAAAAATGTGCCACCGAGTTCGGTAAGACGGTCGATGTACATGCTGCAATGGCGCTGTTCATCGGCGAGGGTGCGCGTGAATTCTCGGCGCAAGTCGCGGGGCAGTTCCGGCCAGCGAAGCAGCGCCCAGGCAAACAGTTCGACCGCCATCAGCTCGTGATGCGCGAACCGTGCGAGACACATGATGCGAGCGTTGGGGTCTCGCAGCGCTTGGAGTTTGGGAAGGTTGGGCAACCCTGAGCCCATGCTGATATTGGGATCGCGAACGGGATGTGCGATGTACAACGGGTGGCCCGGGGTGTTGTCGTCCAGCGGCCGTCCGTCTGCTTGGACGGGCGGAGACAACTTGCTCGGTAAATCACCGCTTCCCAGTATGCCGGAGCAAAACTGACGAAGGGTTACTGCGTGTACGGACATGCAATATCTCTTTGTTCGTGAATGCCGAGGTACGGATCATAACGCCCGGCGCGCGAATCCAAAGACTAATTTGTGCCGATGCGATTCGAGTTATGTATCAGGACCCGTTAGATGGTCGCAAAGCAGCGATTTCGGGCAATTGTGATTTGACGTACTGGGTCATCACCGGAGTTCAGCTCGTCTGCAGGAGCGCATTTGGCGATTCGGCCCAAAACCTGTGTCGGTTGAGCTGTGATGGCCGATCGGGGCAAAAACTGGCGCTGGCCTGAACTGAGTTGTCGCGGGACATGTCAATCGGCTGCTCTGGTGCGTGACGCAGCCTCGGAACCGCTTCGACTTAACCGCTCGCGAACTCATCGATCCGAGTGAACCGAACGGTACTCGCGGTGAATTCCCTCAAGAGTTGGCGTACAACCTGTGCGACTTCGATTCGGGTGGAGGGCACCGTTAGCGCCATTTGTGGTGCCGCGAATTCCTCGGGAAAACGTGCGCGAGTCGCTGCTATGTTGGCCTCCCGCACCGTTTACGTGGATCGGCCACTTCATTCGGGGTCTCGTCGCAACGCAACGCGACGCGCCGGCCGACGACACCGCGATCTCAGGCGAACGAACTTCGTGCGTTGAACTCGCGCACCGAACAAGCGCAATGAACATGACAGGAGCGAGCGAGAACATGGGTCTGCAGGGCAAAGAAAGAGAGGATTTCGAGAAGAAACTCGAACCTTACGTCGGGCTCGAGCTGGGCGTCGACGAGATCGGACGCGATGCCATCAACCAGGCAATGATTCGCCACTGGTGCGAAGCACTCGGCAATGAACTCCCGATCTATACCGATGCCGAATCCGCTGCGAATTCTGCTCACGGTGAAATCGTCGCGCCGCCGACCATGTTGCAGGCGTGGATTTTGCCCGGCATGGCGATGGCCGTCGGGGAAGACAATCCGAACGACAAGCAAAAAGAACTGCACCGGCTTTTCGACAGCGTCGGCTACACCGGCGTCGTCGCGACGAACACCGATCAGGAATACAACCGCTACCTGAAGCTCGGCGACGAAGTGCGCGCGGTCACGGTGATCGAAGAAATTTCCGAGCAGAAGGCCACGGGCCTGGGCATTGGGTACTTCATTAACACGCGCACAACGTTCACGGATCAGAACAGCGAAGTCGTGGGCTCGATGACGTTTCGCGTCTTGAAGTTCGAACCCTCGGCACCGCCGGCAGCGGCCTCGACCGACACAGGTGGAGCCCCTGCCGCACCCACACGCATTCGCCCGGCGGTCGGCCACGACAACCAGTGGTGGTGGGACGGGGTCAACGCCGGTCACTTCCTGATCCAGCGCTGCGAAGACTGTGGTGTGCTGAGGCATCCGCCGCGTCCGATGTGCGGGGAGTGCCAGTCGGTGCGATGGGATTCGGTTCCGTCAAACGGCCAGGGCACGGTCTACAGCTACGTGGTGATTCACTACCCCGAGGTTCCCGGCTACGACTACCCGCTCGCCGTCGCCGTCGTCGACATGGAGGACGGCATTCGCTTCATCTCCAACGTCGTCGACTGTGATCCCGACGAAGTCGAAATCGGAATGAAGGTTGAAGCGGAGATCCGCGAAATGGATTCCGAGTTGTCGATGGTGGTCTTTAAACCGGTTCGCTGAGTCGCGACACACGCGCAAGCGAACACGAAGGAGCAATGAAAGATGGCGAGCAACACGGCAAGCGTTCAATACGGTGACGTTTCTGTTGGTGATGAACTCCCGAAGCAGGAGATCAACATTACGTCCAGCTTGATTGTTGGAGGCGCGATCGCGTCCCAGGACTTTACGCCGGTACATCACGACCAGGGCGCAGCGCAGGCATCCGGAATGCAGGACGTCTTCATGAACATCCTGACCACCAACGGGTTGTGCGAGCGCTTCGTGACCGATTGGGCGGGAGTGGACGCAAGAGTCACGAATGTATCGATCAAATTGGGGACGCCAAACCTGCCCGGAGAAACCATGGTCATGACCGGTTCAATTACCGACCGCGACGACTCGGACAGCGCCGTGACCGTTGAGATCACGGGCAAGAACACTTGGGGAAACCACGTGACCGGCACCATCAAGGTTGCACTGCCCTAGGGCAGCCATTGGATTCCCTCGTATCGGGTGTCATCTCAACACGACGATGACCCAACCCGTGACATCGGAGCCGCAGACAGGAGCGAAGCAGCAATGCCCATTACGTTGAAAGACGAAGCCGCAATTGTCGGGATCGGCCAGACCGAATTCTCGAAGAACTCCGGACGCAGTGAGCTTCAACTCGCCTGTGAGGCCACCGCGGCAGCCATTAAAGACGCAGGCCTGACTCCGGCCGATGTCGACGGCATGACGACATTCACAATGGACACGAGCGATGAAATTGAAATCGCGCGTGCGGTCGGGATCAAAGATCTGACCTTTTTTAGTCGCACGCCACACGGCGGTGGTGCGGCAATTGGCGTGATGCATCAGGCCGCCATGGCGGTCGCCACCGGCGCAGCCAAGACAGTCGTGGTTTACCGCTCGCTCAACGGTCGTTCCGGCGCGCGCTATAGCGACGGCGTTTCACAGGGCATGACGACTTCCGATGCAATCCATTGGAGCTGGTACATGCCGTCGGGGCTCATGACCCCGGCGAGTTGGGTGGCGATGTTTACCCAGCGCTACATGCACGAGACGGGTTGCACGAGCGAAGACCTCGCAGAAATCTGCATTTCGCAGCGCAACCATGCGGTGAACAACCCGGCGGCTTTCTTTTACCAGAGGCCCATGACGCTCGAAGATCACCAGACTGCCCGCAAGATCGTGGATCCACTTCGACTCTACGACTGCTGCCAGGAAACGGACGGTGGCACGGCATGCATTGTGACGACCCCAGAACGTGCGCGCGATCTCGACTGCGGTGGCGCGGCGATGATTCGCAGCGTGGCTCAGGGTGCGGGTGCGGACCAGGAAGTGATGACGAGTTATTACCGACCCTCCATCTCGAGCCTTCCGGAAATGGATCTCGTCGCCAAGCAAAATTGGGAGATCAGCGGCCTGACGCCGGACGACATCGACGCGGCGGTGATCTACGACGCATTCTCGTCGATCGTGCTCTGGCAACTCGAGAGCTTCGGTTTCTGCAAGCCGGGCGAAGCGAAAGACTTCATCAAGGACGGCGCCCTCGGTCTTGGCGGGCGGCTTCCCACGAATACCCACGGTGGCCAATTGAGCGAAGCTTATATCCACGGCATGAACGGAGTAAACGAAGGTGTCCGCTTGATTCGGGGGACGTCATCCAACCAGCCCGAGAAGAACGGGCATGTATTGGTGACGGCGGGTGTCGGAATTCCCACGAGCGCGATGATCCTTGGGCAGATGTCCTAATTCGGGCCGGGACCGGCGCTGGCTTTCAAATGCGAGTTCAACGTCGTCTTTCATGGCGGCAAGGTGGGCAGGCCTTCGCTAGATTGGCAGCCCCGAAACGAACCTAGGAGATTGGGATGAAGGTGGTTGTCGACTATGACCTGTGTGAAGCGAACGCCCTGTGCATGAAGGCGGCGCCCGAGATTTTTCGCGTGGAAGACGATGACACGCTCACCGTTTTGATCGACGCGGTGCCCGGCGACTTGAAAGAGAAGGCGTACGAGGCGGCTCGTCTTTGTCCGAGGCAGGCGATTACCTACGAAGCGTAGGGGCGGGCTTCGGTCGAGAGGTGTTTTTAAGCGGGTGGGACTTTGGTCCTGCCCGTTTTTCTTTGTCGGGGGCACGGGGAGTGGCCCTTCACTTGGGCAGTGTCTCCGAAGACCGGTAGGGGGAGAGATGGGGTGCGAGCCGGTATGCTTTGGTTGTGGATGAAATGACGCGGGCTGCAGGTGTGGGTGATGACTCTCGGGGGGACGGGGAGTTGGACGGGGCGCTCGTGCTTGGGGTGGTGTTGCTGACGGTTTTGCATTGGGGGTCGTTGGCGTTGCGGTTGCCGTTGGCGCAGAGCTTGCGCGGGTGGTTTTTGGGGTATAGCGAGCTTCCATTTGGGAATGTTTGGCCGCTGCCGTTGTTGTTGGTGAGTTTGGTGGGTGGCGCTGTGCTTGTGTTTCGGCGGTCGCAGGCGACGCGGTCGGTTTTGTTTGTGTTGTTCGGGTTGGGGTTCGTCTTGCAGGTCGGGCTCTCGGCGCTTGAGGGGCGGGGGCTTGATGCGTTGCGTGATCCGTTGGTTCGCATCGGCGGTCACGGTGAGATGTTTGACGTTGCGATGGCTGAGCCGAGCTTGTTTGACGTCGTTGCGAATTACGAAGCTTATTCAGCGTCCGATCGTTTGATGCATTACGCGCAATCGAAGCCTCCCGGTTTTATTATTGGCTACATGCTGACGGAGCGCGTGGCTTCGCTGGGGCAAGGGCCCGATCCCGTGGTGCGCAAAGCGCGCGCGGCGACGCTTGGGGCAGTGGGGTGGTCGCTGTTGAGCTTCGCGGCGGTGTTCCCGCTTTTCTATTTTGCGCGGTTGTACTTGAGCGATCGGGACGCGATGGCGGCGAGCCTGCTGTATTTGGTGGTCCCGAGCGTTCAGTTGATCAATGGGCATCTCGACCAGGTGTTGTTTCCGACGCTCGCGATCCTGACCTTGGCGATGGCGGGCCATGGCATGCGAAGTGCGTCGCTGGCCCTTATTGGGGGGGCGGGAGCGGTGCTCGCGGTTTCGACGTTCATCAGTTTTTCGTTGCTGCCCGTTGTGCCGCTGGTGGGGGTGGTCCTTGCGACGGAGGCTCGGCGGATTGATGAAGCGAGCGCCGGACGCAGCGCTTTTATTTCCAGCGGCTTGGCCTTTGCGGGATGTGCCGCCGCCGTGCTGTTGGTTTTCTACGTTGCGTTCGATTACGACCCGGTTCTGCGTTTTAAGAACGCGATGGCCTATCACGCGGCGTGGAAGTCGTTGCCCGCCGACATGCGAACGATCGCGTATACGAGCATCCTGAATTGGATCGAATTCGGGACCTGGTTGGGGGTGCCTATTAGTTTGGCGTGGGCAGGAGGGACGCTGATGTCACTCAGCGCATTCTTACGCCGCGAAGAACGGCCGATCGATCTCTTGATGCTGGGCACCGTGCTCGTCGTGCTCTTGATGTGCGCGTTCGGACGAACCATGGCCGAAGTCGCGCGGCTATGGATGTTCCTCGTACCGCTGGTTTGCGTCTTCACCGTCGCAACAGTGACTCAAACCCTGCGCGGCGACGCAGCCCGGGGCCTCGTTGGACTCATTGCGCTTCAAGCGGTCACGGTCCTCATGCTAAAGCGCTTCTGCGACATCTAACAGAGAACCCGCACCCGCTCGGCACCGCGTGCTTTACGCCCGGCCTAGAGCGGCTTGTCGCCTAGGATCCACATGGAGAAGTACTGACTGCCGCCACCGTACGCGTGGCCCAGCACCTTCTTTGCGCCGTCGACTTGGTGTTCTCCGGCTTGCCCGCGGATCTGCATCGCGACTTCGGCGAACCGCACCATGCCCGACGCGCCAATGGCGTTGGTCGAGAGCACGCCGCCACTCATGTTGACCGGAAGATCTCCGTCAAGCGCGGTCGCGCCTTCGTAGCTCATCTTCCAGCCCTCGTTGATCGGCGCGAAGTGCAGGTTCTCCATCCACATGGCTTCAAACCAAGAGAAGGGCACATAGATTTCCGCACAGTCGATTTCGGCACGCGGGTTCTGGATCCCGGCCTTCTTGTAAAGCTCGCGCGAACAATCGAGCCCTGCCTGAGGCATGACCTGATCGCGGCCGGCGAACATCGTCGGCTCTGACTTCATGTTGGTCGCGTGGATCCAAGCCGGTTGCTTCGCGCTGTCCTTGGCGACGGATTCACTGCCGATCACCATCGCGCAGGCGCCGTCAGAAGACGGGCAGGTCTCGAGGTACCGGATCGGATCCCACAGCATCGGCGAGCTTTCGATCATCTCGAAGGTCACGTCCGGAATCTTGAGGTGCGCGTACGGATTTTTGAGTGCGTTGAGTCGGTCCTTGAGCGCAACGCGAATGCCGGTGTCTTCGGGGGCACCCGATCGCTCGATGTAGCCGCGAATAAGCGGTGCAAAGAACCCACCCGCGCC
Organism: Myxococcales bacterium; assembly: GCA_012960035.1. Lineage (GTDB taxonomy): Bacteria > Myxococcota_A > UBA9160 > UBA9160 > UBA4427 > DUBZ01. The sequence continues at coordinate 10,681 of DUBZ01000099.1, forward strand.
GGCGACCACGGTCTGACTAAACGGAACCGGAAGCGAAAGTGCCCACATGGCGTTCGACTCGCTCTGCTTTTCGTACGCCACAGTGAGGACGCGCTCGTGGATGCCGCCTTGCACCAGGCTGGCGGCCACGATCGCGGTCGATCCCCCGACACTGCCCGCGGTATGCACACGCAGCATGGGCTTGCCCACGCATCCGAGCGCTTCCGCCAGGAATAGCTCCGGCATCATGACCCCTTCGAACATGTCGGGAGCCTTGCCGATGACGACGGCGTCGATGTCCTTCCATTCGAGGTCAGCGTCTTTGAGCGCGCGCAGTGCGGCTTCGCGAATGAGGCCGACCTGCGACACGTCGAGACGTTTTGCGTCGAAGTTAGTTTGGCCAATGCCGATTACGGCTGCGTGATGATTCGTCGCCATCAGGACTGTCCCTCCAGAACGCACACGAGATTTTGTTGCAGACACGGACCCGACGTCGCGTGGGCCACCGCGCGGTTGCCCTTGCCGTCTTGAATTTGTCGGTAGGCCTCACCGATCCGGGCGAGCCCCGCACACATCAGCGGGTTTCCGGCGAGGGCGCCGCCCGACGCGTTGAGGGTGACGTCGTCTGCCAACCCGAGCGCCTGCTTCAGGATGATCTCCTGATGGGAGAATGGCGCGTGAAGCTCAGCCAAGTCGACCTTCCCCTTGTTGACGCCTGCCGCTTCACCCGCCGCTTGGGTCGACGGTGAAATCGTCAGGTCGCGCCCGCCGAGTTGATGGCTGTCAAAGCGATGTTCGAGGCCTGTGATCCAAACCGGCGGTTTTGCGGCTTTGTCGATCACGTCTTCTGCGGCGATGATCATCGCGCATGCACCGTCCGTGATGGGCGGCAAGTCGTGCTTGCGCAGCGGCGACGCCATATAGGGCTCCGCGAGGAGGGCGTCGACATCGAAGTCACCCTTGAGCTGCGCTTGCGGGTTGTTCTTTGCGTCGCGCCGAGAGCGTGCCGCGATTTCGGCGAAGTCGCGCTCGGTGGCTTTACCCGAATCGATCAATGCGCGTGCTTGCAAAGCAGCGACCGCTGGCGCGTCGGGGCCCAACGGCGCCAACGTGTAGGGGTCGAGTTGCAGGATCATCGTTTCGGCGGGGTCGCCCATCGAAGATCGTCCAAAGCTGAACGCAACCGCAGTGTCGACTTCGCCGGTTTGAATTTTGACCCAGGCTTCGTACATCGCCCACGCGCCATCCATTTCGACATGCGACTCGTTGATCGGCGGCCAGGCGCCGAGGGCATCGACAGCCATCACGAAGGAGAAGGCTTGGCCCGAGAGGTAGTCGGTACTGCCGGAACAAGTAAAACCGATGTCGTCTTTATTGAAGCCCGACGTTTCATACAACTCGGGAATAATCGAGAGCAACATCTCGACTTCGTTCTGGTAGAGCTGGGAGCGCACATTGGGTGTCTGCGCATATCCAACGACGGCAACTTTGCGCATTAGGAAAGCTCCTTGACCTGTTCGAATGGAACGTCGGGTTCATCGATCGGAACAAAGTGGCTGATGTTGTTCAAACTCGGTCCCCACTCTGCCTCCGGTCGCCATACGGCTTCGACCCGCATTCCGATGCGGACCTCGTCGTAGGCACAGCCCTGAATGAGCGTGATGATGCTGATGTCCGCGCCATCGAGCACGATGCTTGCGGCTACGTACGGAAGCTCAACAGAGATATTTTCGGACGGAACGCGAATGACCGAATAACTTACGACGGTGCCGGTGTTCTTCAGCTCTACTTCGCGATTGGTCGCGCGGCCACAGCGCCCGCACGCGCCGCGCGGCGGGATATAAACCTTGCCGCAGCCGTCGCACGCCTGACCGAAGATCTTGCCCTTTTCGATTGCACGCAAAAATTTCTGGGATGCGACGCCCGGGGTGAATTTGTACTCGCAGCGCACCGGTGTCACGATCATCTTGACCGGGTCTTTCAATTCTTCGCTCATGACTTCCCCTCCGGCACAAAGCACGCGATGTCTTGAATGCAGCCTGTGGTTTCGGCAGCCCACTGAATCGTGACGCGCATGCCCGTTGAAACGTCGTCTGAAGCCGGTGCGCGAAGTGCGTGAAGCATTGCCGTGTCGGCGCCATCCAGCTTCACCAGCGCCCAGGCGAAGGGTTCCTGCACGTGATTTTTTGGCTTGGGCTTATCGACCCAGGACCACGATTCGACCACGCCACCCGGGCCAACTTCCACAAAGCCGTCGGTGGCGTCTCCCGTTTCGGGGTCATATTCCGCAGGCGGCACGAGGACGCGTCCCTTGGCGGTCTTGATGCCAAACATTTTGCGGTCGCGGAGCCCTGTGAAAAAATGGCTTAGAACCGGTCCGAGCGAGCGCTTGTACGCGTACTCCATGATGTGGTCTGCGCGCAGAAGCGCGTCTGCTGCGCGTGGGCTTTCGCTCATCTTGGCCTCCTGGTCGATCGAACGATCCCCCCGACGCGCGCGCAAAATTCGTTGGCGACGCGAAGAGGTTGATGTGAAATAACTGAATGATTCTGGCGAGAACCCGCAGGTTCTCGACGCGATGCGCGGAGTAGTAGAACACGTTCGAAAGTGGGTGACAAGACTGGAAGCGCGTCTCATCGGCGATGAAGCGCAAACGCGAGTACGGCCGTGTCGGCGGGCTTGAGTTGAGTCGACGAAAGTGGATTAGCGAATTCGTGCGGAGATGAACGCAGCCACTTCGGCCAGGGCGGCATCGGCTTCGGGGATGCCCGCGCTGGCCAGTCCTTGAAACCCGTGAATCATTTCTGGGTGCACGCTGAATGTCGTGTCCACACCGGCGGCGTTTGCTCGCGCGCGCAGGCGTTCGGCATCTCCGAACGTGAGGTCGACGTCTCCGACTTGCAAGAGAAGGGGAGGGAGGTCTTTTAGGCTGGCATAGACTGGGGAGACGTACGGATTGCGAAGGTCCCCCCCCACCCCAACGTAGTCGCGCCCGCGGGCCCGGGTAAAGTCGGGATGTGCGAATGGATCACGGATGGGGTCGGCTTCACGGTCGCCCGAAGGCGTTTCGTGATCGAACCATCCGCCCAACGCGACACCGACGGCGGGAGCCGGCAGGTCTTCATCCCGTATGCGCAGCAGTGTTGCGACTGCCAGCGCGCCACCACACGAGTCGCCAATGATGGCGATGCGACCAGGGGCTTCGCCTTGATCGACGAGTCCCCGATAAGCATCAACCATGTCGTCAAGCGCTGCGGGGTAATGGTTTTCCGGTGCAAGTCGGTAGTCGACGAGACAGACCCGGGCACCACACGCGCGTCCGAGCATTTCGGCATAGAAAAGATATCCGTCACCGCCGGCTGCGATGTATGCGCCGCCATGACACAAAAATAAGCATGGGCTGGCGTCGTCGACGCCCGGGACCTGTACCCAGGCGCAGCGAACGCCACCGAGTTGGGTCCAGTTGACGCGCGTGTCCGGCGCCACCGGATGACCATGTAAGGCATTCAACTTTTCGCGCGCAACCGCCATTGAGTCCGCGGGGTTGAGCAAGCGGTCGGCCATCCCCTGGTCGGCAAGCGACTGCAGGCCGCGCATCATCGTGTTGAATTCGTCGCTAGCCATTCGGGCTCCCAGCCTTCAAGCGGGGCGTGGCGGAGACGTTTTGGGTCGATTCGCCTCGGAGCCTTGCCGGTAGATGCTGCTGCCGTACAAGGCACTGCGGCCATACGAAGCGCTGCGGCCATACGAAGCGCTGCGGCCATACGAAGCGCTGCGGCCACACGAAGCGCTGCGGCCACACGAAGCGCTGCGGCCACACGAAAAATTGGTCGTTCGCAGCCGGTGGCCGCACGCCAACTCGGAGGAATATACGTGGTGGAGCTGATCGGGGTCGAACCGACGACCTCCTGAATGCCATTCAGGCGCTCTCCCAACTGAGCTACAGCCCCACGGTGGGAGGCGACCTTAACGCTGAGATGAATTGATGTCAAAAGAAGCTTCGATTCGCATCGGACGTTCTGTCCCCATGGGGTTTTCACTGAATCGGCAAGTTGGCCGAGCCGAAATGAACTGAACTGCGCCGATCTATATGGAAGTACAGGCGCATACAGGTTCCATCCTGTAAGTTACGCGGCCCAATTTGGCGGCGTGGCGGAATTGGTAGACGCGACGGATTCAAAATCCGTTGTTCGCAAGAACGTGCCGGTTCGACTCCGGCCGCCGCTACCACCTGGGTGCCCACTTGTCGCTTCGTGACGTGGGGCAAGCGCCGGTTGCGCGCGCCGCGACTGCCAGTCGTCGCGGTTTCCCCATTTGACAAGAAGCTTGCGCCAAAGAACCGCTACAGGGTTCAAGAAACTCACGGGGCTCCCCGTTGTCAGGCGCTGAAAAAATCCGTGGAGTAGCCTAGTCTCATGGCTCGCTGTTACCGCACCCATTCGCGCGCACCGAGCTGCACGCGAATGGTGGTTTCCGCGTTTGAATTGCATACCCCGAGCACAATATCCAGAGGCCGATCAACCGGTCAACAAACCGTCGCATGAGCGGGGCAAATAAGGAACGCGAAGATGCAGGGTACGAACAACAAGATCCTTCGAGTGCTGTTCGTCGCAGCAGCCGTCTTGATGATGGGCTCGTGCAAAGAATCGGGCGGCGGC
>DUBZ01000100.1 GCA_012960035.1 Myxococcales bacterium
CCCCTTATCCGCTTTCGGGGTGTACCCTTTCCATCCGCCTTCCTCTTTGAGCCGAAGGAGCCATGATGTCTGAAGCCAACAAGCGCACGCTTTTGACTCTCAACAAGGTTGTCTGGAACACGGGTGACGTGTCGAGGATCGGAGATTTCATCCACGATGACTTCATTGCGGACTATCGACCTCAGGGCTCGCTGGGGATAGGACATACAAGCTGGCTTGTGGCACAACTTCCGGGTACGGGCGTTATGTCAAAAGCCAGCTTGCATGTCCTGTCCTCCGTGCATGGCTGGATTCGATGGGCACAGGGGTTGGGTTCACCTTGTAGCCGTTGCTTGCAGCCCTCGACAGGCAACTGGGCGTTCCCGAATCGGGTCACCTCGGGTGCAGAGATCCCGTCTTACAGCACCCCGAGCACCCGGATGCCAAAGCGCTCGCGAATCTCGCAAAGCGGTTGGTCGAGGTACTGCCCGTAGTCTTCGAAGGGCCAACGCTCACGCATGCGCAGCGATCTTACGACCGCCACACTTGCGAACTTCGCGATGCGCCACAGCATCGAGGGCCTGAAGGCCGCCAAGGCATCTCGGAACAACCCACGCGTCTCTCGGCGCCGCAGACCGATCAGATAAGGGCGGATCGAGCCCGTCACACCGAAAAGGCTCCAGCGAGCGAGCACTACCTCTCCCAGCAGCGACGTATCGCAGCCGAAGACCACGTGTGCGACGTCGTGCGATTGCAACCCGAGGCTCAGGTCCGCTGGCAGTTCAGATGACTCCATCAGCGCGTTGTTCTGGCCAAAATACTCGCGGAGACCTTCGCGCAGGGTCAAGCGCGACTCACGGTCTATGTACGCCATCGGTGACGCTGCGCACGCACCGGGCACGTCGGCCTGCGCTGTCGTCGGCGGGTTCGAGCTTGACTTTGCCAGCAAGGAGTCCTCCCCGTATGCGCATTGAAAGGATAGGGCAGTCGTGCACCTAGCCCCACTGGTCCAATCGTTGGCGCTGTGCGCGCCGTCTTACGAGCCGCCGCTCCAGCGCCGCAATTCCTCCGGAACATTGGCAGTTCTTAGGCATGCGAATGCCTGTCAGGGGCCTCCCAATAAGAACTTGACATAACGCCCATACGCCGACGCCCTGCCGGAAGCCAGCTTGAATGTCGTATCCTCCCATACGGCGACAACTGATGCCCGCGCACAAGCCCCAACTCGCTCTTAGTTGTCGAGAGGGGCTCGCTCTCCTCTTGCTGTGTCTTGCCTTTGCGAGTGGATGTGCCGCCCGCGATCGCATCGCGTGAGGCGCATAAGCGACGACCGGGGAAGCCCAAGACCCGTGGCTGTGGTGATGCATTGCGTGAGCTTGATGGGCATCACTGGCTGGAAGAGCGTCTGGAAGAAGACGAAGTCCTCTCCTCCGTTGGCCGCGCCGTTGTTGAAGCCGAGATCGATTTCCGTGAAGAGCGCCCAGACGTCGGAGACCGGATTCGCGAGCTTTATCCCCACGTTGTCGAGGCTGCCGTGCCCGTGATTGTCGCTGGGGTCCGCCTTGGCGGCTGCCGCTGCAGGGGAAGCGGCCCCCAGCGCAAGGGCACCCAGCAAGAGCGCGAAAAGCGCGGCTCGAGCGGCCGTAAGACGCTTCTGGGCCAACGCCGCAGGGGCCGGCGCGAGCGGCGGGTCGGCCAAAGTCCCTGCGCGAACGACCTCGCGGCACTGCGGTGAGACAGCGGATTTTCGTGACGCGCTGCGCCCCAAGTAATGAAGGGGTTTCAATGCTTCGGTTGGGTGCCTCTTATTCGGTAGACGTGTAGTTCGTGAATTTCTCGATCGTATCCCGGGTAGAGGCCCTTTGGCATCCCGAGCACGATGCGCTTGCCTCGATTGGACAGAACGATCATCTCGTTGGCGGCGGCGTCGAAGCAGAGGCCTTCGATCTCGCCGGCCCGCGGAAACTCGCGGAACGCGTGGGCATGCGCGACGTAAGCAGCGGTCGACTCCCTGTCTGCTGGGACGCGCCAGAGGTTGTCGACTTCGCCGTACTCGGCGTCGCCGTCGTCCGCGGTGATGTACAGGTCTCCGTCGAAGACAGCGATGCCCTGCTGCCATTGGGGTGGCGCCCGCAGATGGAGCTTTCCTCGGTAACGCCCGCTCGACAGGCCATAGCGGTAGACGTAGTGGCCGCTAACCCAGTCTGTGAGCCAGATCGCGTCCTGGCTGGCATCGACCGCGATTGCGCTGACTTCGACTTGGCCCGACTCGGGTGCCCAAGGCATCGAGCGCAGGTAGGTCAGAGTACGCGCGTCGTAGACTGCGATCTGAATGTCCTGGCCACGTCCATCTTCGAAGAACTCGATCGCGGCGTAGAGCTCGCCTTCGTGCACACTGATATCGCCGATATGATTTGCTTTCAGGGGGAGATCCGACAGGGCCTTGGCGTTTTCAGCAAGCAGCTGACCCGTCTTGCTGTACCGGAATAAGCTCGTACTGCTACTCGCGAAATAGGCCTCGCCGTCCGTGGCGACGCCCTGTCGTCCGGCGATTTCGATGACGCGAACGAGCTCGAAACTCGGCTT
>DUBZ01000101.1 GCA_012960035.1 Myxococcales bacterium
GGGCCTCATCCCCTGCCCCGAAACTGGGCGATTACGCCTCGCTCGGAATCTGATTGTCATATCCATATTGACCGGTGAAGATTCGAACGTTTGCGCCCTACGAAGTCGGAGTCATACGACACTCTTCATTTCAAACAGCGTTATACGCACCACCACTAATGACTGTTCTGTTAAGTCGCCTTCAGACGAGACACATCAGCCCCGCCCTGGGTGGCCGGAAGAACGTGGTCCTCGAGGTTCTCCGCCATGGCGCGCAGCAGGCGATGAGTATTGGATCGATCGATCATTGAATCGGTTTATGGATTTCTAGCTCGCCCGCGTTCGATCGGTGTGATTCGGCGGCTTCGACAAATTTCGTTCGCAGCCGCGCTGGGTCATTGCTGATCTTATCCGTAGTCAGTCAACGATGTTGGGCTCTCTTGTGACGGCCCCTCGTGAGGGCTCTGAAGGGGGCCTTTTAGCCGGCCCGCAGCGAAGTCCTACTCAGACCGCTCGGTTTCCGGGGACTCTATTTGCACTCGGATCGCCGCCGAAGTTCGGGATCCTTCGTCACACCTGGAGGTGCTCTCGATGCCCCAAATCCACTCAGTGCCCAATGAGATGGGAAATATTTCCCATTTACACTATGGTTCTATCGATGAATCTGACAGACCGGGGCCTGGTTTCGATCTACGTTGCCACCCAGGCCAGAACCTGAATGTACCGCGCTCCCCCCGCGTAGACATCTGAAGAAGAGGAGACCCAAGATGACGAAGAAAATTCGAGGCATCCTAGGAATTGTGTTAGTTGCACTCTGGGCGACCTTCGTGGTCGGCTGTGGCTCGTCCGACGCAGGCGGGGGCGGGGGCGGGGGCGGCGAGACGGCCGCGGCATCAGAAGGTCCCATTGCTGGGTTCGGCAGCGTGATCATGAACGGTGTTCGTTGGAATACCGACGACGCGAGCTTTGAGGTCGATGGCGCGACCGGATCGCAAGATGATCTGAGCATCGGAATGTTCGTCCGGATCGAAGGCCAGCGTTCAAAAGATCGATCGGCCAAGGCCGATCGAGTCGTCTTCAAGTCAAGACTTCGCGGTCCCATTCGAAACATCGAGATTCTCGGACCCGCCACCCTCGAACTCACCGTGTTCGGGCTCGATGTGTTGGTCTCCCGCGCCGGGACGCGTTTCAAAGACACCGACTTGGACAGTCTCGTCGTGGGTGAAATCGTCGAAGCCAGTGGTTTCGTGAATGCGAATGGTGGACTCGAGGCCTCGCATCTGCGTTCCCGCGGCGACGCGATCGTCGGAATGAGTGAGGTCAAGGTTTCGGGCGACGTGATGGACCTCGCCGGTGGCAGCTTTCTGATTGGAACGACTGAGGTGCTATTCGACGCTTCCACGGAGCTCGACGACCTCGGGGCCATGACTCTTGAGGAAGGGATGGCCGTTCGTGTCGAAGGTGTCTTGCTTGCGAATGATGCGATCGACGCCGAGGAAATCGAAGGGTTGCGGCGACGCGGCGAGGACGACGATTTCGACGAAATCGAATTTCAGGGCATCGTGAGTGAATACGTTTCGTTGAGTGATTTCCAAGTCGCCGATCGACGTGTCGATGCCAGCGAGGCCCGTTTAATTCCGAACGATGCAGGTCTGCTCCGTGACGGCGTTCGCATCGAAGTCGAGGGGCGGTATGACGCCGATGGGGTACTCATCGCGGAGAAGCTCAAGTTTCGCTCCAATCGTGTCCGGATCGAGGCGGAGATCGCGAGTGATGCCGACGTCGACGCTGTCCTTGGCGAACTCTATTTGCTCGGCATTCCGATTCAAGTCGATAGCGGGACCCGGATCGAGGATAAGCGTGATGATCTAGATGGGTTCGGCCTTGCGGATCTGCAGGCTGGTGACTTCGTCGAGTTGCGCGGGATCGCGGGATCGGACGGCACCGTCACCGCCACTCGTCTCGAAAGGGAAGACAGCGACGATCTGCGTTTGCGAGGGCCCGTCGACATGATCGATGTGGTCGCTCAGAACTTCACGATCTTGGGCGTGCTCATTCAAACCGGAAGCGGGACGAAATTCGAGGTGGACGATGACGAAACTCTAACCTCGGAGGCGTTCTTCGAGCGAATCCAAGTCGGGTCTGTTGTAAAAGCCAAGGACCGAGTGGACGGCGATGAAACGATTTTCGATCCGGCCAGCGAGGTTGAGCTGGAAGAGCCGGAGCTCGAAGACGATGATGAGGACGGCGAGGACGACGACGAAGATGAAGATGATGAGGACGACTTGACCTGAGTCGGCGGGAACGGCTCGCTTAGCCGCGCGTTAATGAACGGGCCTCCGCCCCAAGATACGTTAGGTCGTCTTGGGGCGGACCCTCTTCTGGGGTCGCTCGCGTCGCTCTCAGAATGAGAACGAGTGCCTCGGAGCGGTGCGCAGATAGATAATTCAAACGTCTTTTTCCGGAAACTGGGCGATTACGCCTCGCTCGGAATCTGATTGTCATATCCATATTGACCGGTGGTAGAGAAAAGGGGCC
>DUBZ01000102.1 GCA_012960035.1 Myxococcales bacterium
GCACCACAACCTCAGCGTGGTCGCGGAATACACGAACCGCGCGCTCGGGCAACAAGCAGTTCGGCCCGACGCAGTGATCTGGCCGGAGAACATGCTCACCACTGCGCTCTCACCAAATTCCAAGCAAGCAGCAGAGCTTCAGAAATGGGTTGATCTGTGGAACACAGATCTAATCACTGGGATGGTGCGACCCGCAGTGGGAACCGCCGAGGGCCTCTATCGCAGTTCCGTAATTCGGGTCGAACCCGGTCGCGGAATCGTCGATGCCATCGACAAAGAGCGAGCCGTCCCCGTCGTCGAATCGAGTCGAACGATTGTTTCTCCATCGACTGCGGAGCGACTCTTCGGCGCAGCCGCACGTTGGCCGAAGGTCGAGGAAGTCACGAGCAGCAGACCATTAAGGGGAAACTTCGAACTGACACCTGCCCTGTGCTTCGAAGTTCTATTCGCGTCACTTGTAGACAAACGTCGCAGCAAGCGCGCAAGGTTCATTCTCAACCTAAGCGACGAAGGCTGGATGTCTAGCAAAGCCCTCTCGCACCAACTCGCCAACATCGCAGCATTCAGAGCGATCGAGCAACGGCTCACACTCGTTCGTGTCGCCCACGGAGGCGTAAGTGCTGTGACAAATCCGTTCGGCGAGAGGACACTCGAACTTCGCACTGACGAATACGCGCACGAGTTCGTTTCGATCCCACTGTCCGCATTGCCTTCCACATCAGAAAAATGGGGGATCGCATCCCTGCCAGTCGGAACCGGCCTGATCGTTTATTCGCTTCTTGGCTACTCGAATCGATTGCGTCTTTAAATGAGGAGCACGCTTCATGGACTTCAGTTCGCATGACTTCGTGGGTGAACCCACAACCGCTCCTAAATCGAACGACAAGCATTCTAAACTTTCGAATCGTGCAGCCATTTTTACATCCATAATTGCAGGGTGATCACTTCGAAGCGCGTCGCCACCTCAAGAGATCGCCCCACCGATACCCAGCCCGTGGAGAAACCTCTCAAACCTACGAATCAGGACCTTCATTCTTTCACGCATCGCATTGAACCCTCTGAGTGCGACCCCAAAACACGAAGCCCCCTCACCTTCGACTGGCCCTCCTACGTCTCATTCGGCGAGGATCACGACGTCGCAGCGGTGCGGGCAACCATTACAGGCACGGGCACCGACGGAAGTTTCGACTACAACCTCCCATTCACGACAGAGATCCTACGCGTCAGCGAGCTACCCAAGTCGGATCATTTGATCCGGTGCCGTAACAGAACGAACCCCGCAAGCGGCGAACGCGAACCGCTTCCACGCCGTGTTTGGTATGAACTCCGTAATGCCACCGGCGTGACACCGTGGAGCTGTATCCAGACACAGGGCAACTACGGTCGACGCTTCAGGGCTGAGTGTTGACCAACGTCAGGAAGATCGTTAACCGGTACGTATGGCGATCGAACGGGCAAGCGGCAGAGAGCGGCAGCCGGAGTGAGACCAGTAGCGAATCGGACACTCGCAACGGCCGTCTTTGCGCTCGCCGTCCTAGTACGACTCCTTCCTTGGCGTCGCGTCATGACCCCCGACGGCATCGTTTTTACGGACGGCGATTCTTACGCGCATATATGGCGCATTTGGATGTCGGCATCGCAAGATTTTCCGCTTTCGGGTCGGAATCCATTCGCGAACTTCCCCCGCGGCGGAGAAATACCGTGGCCGCCTCTCTTCGACTGGGGAGTCGCAAGTGCGGTTCAGGTGCTCAGCCTCGATCAACAGAGCACAGAGCTGTTAGGAGCCTGGGTCCCGGTATTACTCGGCTCCGCCGGAATCGCGATCGCTTCACTGATCGCGTCGCGCTGTTTTTCCAACTCCGCGGGGTGGGTCACAGGCGTGACATTGGCGGTGCTCCCAGGGAGCTTCGCTTATACGCAGTTTGGCTACCTCGACCACCACGCAGCAATGACACTGATCGGGACGTCGATGCTTGGCGGCGCAATGATGGTCGTTTCAAGCGAGGACGCGGGCCCGCGATGGTGGCCAGAATTCGCGAGCGCAATCTGTGGTGTCGCCTTACTTACGTGGGCGGGCGCGTTGCTTCACATCGCGATCCTGCAATGCGCCTTGGTGTGCTGGGCGTTTGGGGCGGCATCTCGCCAAATCGCAAAAAGGCGAACTCTGCGTCTCGCACGAGCGCACGTCACCACTGCGCTTTTGATTCTTCCTTTTTCCCTTTATCGCTGGGAAATATATGGCGACTTCAATCCCTTGGTCTTATCACAGTTTCAGCCAACCTGGTATGTGGCTGTGTCGGCATGTCTCGCGCTGTCAGTTCTGGCTTGGTCTTATCTCACGCTAGGAAGCACAATATTGAAGCGCTGGCTTTCGGCCCTTTTAGTCGGTGGCATCGGATTCGTTCTCGCGCTCAGCTTCGTGCCCGAACTGCGAAATATTCTCGAAGGCTCGGCGGGCTGGTTTACGGGCGGCCACCAATTCCTCGCGAATATCACCGAGATCGCTCCGCTGTTGGGCACTGGCGACACGTTCGATTGGTCGCGCGCAAAGACGCATCTGTCATTTCTGTTTTTTCTTGTCCCCCTCGCGATGGTTCTCGTAGGAAAGAGCCCGCGTCGCCCAGATCGTTGGTTGCTGATTCTCTGGAGCATCGCTTTCGGCTCGATGACTCTGAATCAGTTTCGATTCATAAATACCTACTCCGTCGCTCACGCCATCGTACTGGGCGGCGCGATGTCGATGCTCATCGATTGGATCGCGAGCAACCTCAAACGCCTAATGTTTCAGCGCGTTGCCGTGGTATCCGCCTACATCGTTTACGGAGCATGCATCGCCCTTCCCGCCGTAACTTTCTATCAAGACGTCATTCGCAACGACCAACGCTGGCACCACGACTTTCGATTGCACGGGATCGTACGGGCGGCAGACTGGTTAAGAACTGTGCAGCCAGCACCACTTGATGCTCAGGGGATGCCTACAGCGAGCGTGATGTGTGCGTGGGGTCCCGGACACCGCGTTCGCTATCACTCGGGTTGGCCCGTAAATCAGGATGGTTTCGGCCCCTATGTTTCCCCGCAAAATGTTGAAGTCGCCGAGTCGTATTTCTCTGCAGTCGACGAAAACGATGCGATCAAAAGCCTCCGAGGTGTCGGCGCGCGATACGTGATCGCGGACAAATCTGGTGCGGGCGACCCACCGTATGCAACTCGAACCATGACGAACCGGCTCGTCTCGATGAACGGGTCGGGACATCTGATTCGAGTCCAAGGCGAAAACAAAAATGTCTGGCTGCCCGCATTAACCCGCCACCGCTTGGTCTACCAAACACCGACATTCGGCGAAGGGGTGTGGGTCTATGAAAGGGTTCGCGGTGCGGTTATTCGGGGCATGGCATCCCCGGGTGCGATGGTCGCTGTTGAACTCGAGGTCCAGACCCCCACGGCGGGTCTATTGCAGTGGAAGTCTCGAGTCCGAGCCGATGCGCGAGGCAAATTCCGCGCGCGGGTCCCATATGCGACGGACAACGTTGGGAGCCCAAAAGGCACTCGCTCGATCCCCGTGTTTGCGACGGGTCCGTATTCACTGCGGAGTGGAGACCAACTCGCACACGTCCGTGTACAAGAAGAGTCGGTCCAGCGCGGCGGCGAGATTGAATCACCAGCCCTCGATGCGCCAAAAGCACATTGACGGCCGTCGAGCCCCTGTCCACGTCGAGGTCGCAATGTGGGGCGATCAACTCTCTAGAGGCTGGGTCCACGCTCCATTACGAAGCGAAACGAAGCGAACTCACCCCTTCCCCGTCAACTTCGCCACGATCTCATCGATCGCCTTGTCTGCGATCACCACCATCTCTTCATCCGTTCGGTCTTGTATCGGATGCTCGGTGAAAACCGGCGTCGCATCGAAACCCAATGACTTCGCTTGGCTCTCCGCCGCTTGAACGAAGACGTTTGATGCGATGAAGACCGATGCCAGGCCCTGCTCTTCTAGTGCTTTTGTGTCGTGCACACTGCACGACGTGCAGCTGCCTCAGTCGGCCAGTGCTTCGACAACCGCCGCACACTCGCTCGCGATTTGTTGGCGCAGGTCATGGGGTGCCGGCTTGGTAAACGTCGGCTTGCGATAGCGCTTGATCTTCGCCCCGCGGTTCGTGAGTTCTTCTTCGAGACGATTCAAGAAGATGTCGCCACGAGCCTTTGAAATATCGAGTAGACCGATGCTGAGCCCGTCGATCGTTTTGGGTCTGGCCACGCGTTCGCGCGCCACGATGGCCCGTTCGCCGGTCGGATCTAAAATCACGCGCCCGGGTTGTGTCTGTGTGTCTGTGCTCACGACTGAACCTCCATAATGATCGGTTGGCTTCCGATGGCGCCGCCCACCCATCCCGCGATGACCGCGGAAAACAGCCCCGCATCTCCACCGCAGTGGACGATATGGATGCCGCCGGGGCGAAACTTCGGGATGAACTCTGGAGCTTGGTCTCCGGGGATGCCCTCGGCCATGCCGCCAGCTCCCCGCAACAACTCTGCACCCGGGATCATGCACAGCTCGTGCAATCGCGCGGCGAGTTTCGCCTTATCCCAACTCGCTTCGGCGAACACCCGTGCGTGTTCGGGCGCAACCACCAAGATTGCATCAAACGCCATCACTGCCTTGGGGTGATAGACGCCGCGCAACGTCGCAGCAAAACTCCGGGCCAGCGATTCGGGTTCACGAGAGAGTTGGTCAATGATGGTGCGTGGCCCCTCACCCGGAAAGATTGTCACGGTGTCGGTGCCGATATCCGCACCGAGGTCAGCAGATAGCGGCTGCCACGGGGAGTCTTCTTCGTTTTCTGCAATGCAAAAACCAAACTTGCCCGGGTTGCCGAGCGCCGCGCGGTCGACCTCGCCTGGACGACCCCCGCCGACGTTGCGAACGACAAGCTGAAGCGCGCGTCCGATCGTCGCGGTCGCCCGGTTGCCTTGGCCAAGCGCGTTGACGCCGCTGTTCATGCCAAGCCGTTTACGAATGGGCCCGTTCACGATGAGGACAGGACCGGCACTGAGCGTTGTGGCTAGCAGCCCATGCATATTGAACTGGTCCGTGCATGCGCCCTCTACCGCGGCGAGCACGAGCGGAAGATATTCGGGCTTGCACCCCGCCATCACCGCATTGATCGCGACTTTCTCAACCGTGCACTCGACCAGGTCGGAGGGCACCACGGCGACGACTTCATCGGGCTTGCGGGTCGTGCCTTCGAGCATTGCGAGCACACGCTTTTCAGTTGGGGGTACGAGGGGCAAGCCATCGCTGAAGCCGCGGTCGTAAAGGGCTTCGATCTCGTCTTCGAGCCTCGCAAGTTCAATGCGGCGCGCCTGCAAACCTGCCTGACCAAAGCGCAGCAACAAATCGGTGGCGTGCTCCGGGTCAACCGAAAGAGAGCCACAGCCAAATCGCAACTCCGGGAGGTCGGGTCCCAAGCCGGTCTTTCCCGCAATCGATTCCCATTCGCCGCGATGCCAACCGATCGCGCGTTCTTTTTCGATGCCACCTTCCACACGCAACAGCGTCGGAACCGCTTCAATGTTTTGACGCCATGACATTTCCAACGTCGTGTCGTCGGAGACGGTCATGCCCTCTGGAAAACCTGGGTCGTCCTGGGAATACACAGTCAACACGCCATCGGCCGCGAGCCCTTGCAGGACGGGCGCAACGAGTTCACAGGTCGGGCAGTCGCGTTTCACAAATGCGACGAGGCCATCGGGGAGAGAGGTTGCGTTGGGTGCCAATAGGATGTCCTCCGGGAGTCGGATAATGTAGGGACACGTCTGGCGGGCGCCAAGCGGTTTCGGGAGGCGAGCTGATATCAATCTAACTGTGCTCGACGTCGTGTTAGTCTCCCGCGTGCTGATTGGAGGCGCGTGGTTTGATTCGGAAGATCTTGATCGTCGTAACAGTTTCGCTCATCACAGCCATCGTCTCGTGCAACGTGCTGCTGCCGGAACGCTTTGCCATCAACGCGCCTATCGCATCCATGCTTTTCGGCTCGAGCAACCCTGCGCCTTCGAGCGACATCATCGACGAACGCTTCCAGGTTCCAGAGGGTTTCGGCCTTTCGCTCTTTGCCACGGGCATCGACAACCTGCGCTGGCTCCACACGACGGCCGCCGGCGACTTCGTCGCGACGCGCTCGCGCGCAGGCGAAGTGATCCTGGTCGAACGCGACGCGAATGGCGACGGCCAGAGCGACGGCACGACGGTCCTGCTTAGCGACCTCAAGCAACCACATGGGATCGAGATCGCCGACGGCTGGCTATACATCGCCGAAACCGACGCACTCGGTCGCGTTCGCTTCGACGAAACCACTGGCGAGCTTTCGGGAAGCTTCGATCGCATCGCGACCGGTATCCCGGGTGGTGGCAATCACTGGTCGCGCACGATCGCGTTCGGACCCGACGGTCTTCTTTATATGTCGGTCGGTTCCTCGTGCAATGTCTGCGAAGAAGAAGACCCGCGCCGGGCCGGGATGCTGCGCTTCAACCCAGACGGAAGTGGCGAAGAACGGATCGCCACCGGGCTCCGCAATTCGGTTGGCTTCGACTGGCAACCGGACACCGGCGATCTCTACGCCACCGACAACGGCCGCGATCTACTCGGCGACGACTTCCCGCCGTGCGAGTTGAACAAGATCGAAGTGGGTGGCTTTTACGGTTGGCCTGTTGCGAACGGCGACAATATCGTCGACCCGGACTTTGGCGACGGCCAGGAAGACCGCATCGCGAGCGCCAAACGTCCCGCTCATCCATTTGGCGCCCACAACGCACCACTCGGCATCGCCTTTGTCAAGAACGCGAGGGTGCCCGACGCATTGCGCGGTTCCGCCCTCGTCGCACTTCATGGTTCTTGGAATCGCACCCGCAAAGACGGTTACAAGGTGGTCTCCCTCAGCTGGCAACCGGATGGTTCGATTACGGAGACCGATTTCTTCACCGGCTTCCTGGTCAACGACGAAGTCGTGGGGCGCCCGGTTCAGATCGTCGAGGGCATCGATGGCGCCTTCTATATCTCGGACGATTACTCGGGCTCCATCTGGCGAGTGGCTTACGGCGAGTCTGGCAGCGGAAACATCCAACTCGGTGCGCCCCCCACCGGCGACCCGCTCGCGGGGATAAGCGCTTCGGATCGCAGCGGGCTTGTCGCCGAAGGCGCCGCGCTTTACGAGACACACCGCTGCGCGACCTGCCATGACGCCGCACAAGCGGCCCCCGGCGTTGCGGTGAAGACGCTCGTGACCCTCGACCCGCGCTTCGACATCGCGAAGCTCGAAGCGCTGTTCAACACGCCGCCGCCACCGATGCCGATCTTTTCGCTCAGTGCCGAAGACAAGCGCGCGCTTTCGGTCTACTTGCTGGACATGACTGCGACGCCGAGTCACTAGGAAGCGATACTCGTCCACCGTTGATCCCAGTTTTACTGGTGTCCTCCCTCCGAGCCGGTACTCTTGCGCGCAGCAAGGGGGGAACGCGCAATGCGTCATCACATACTCGGCAAAACCAAGATCGTCGCCACAATTGGTCCGGCTTCGGACTCGGTCGACACCATCAAGTCCATGATCCGCGCGGGCATGAACGTCGCCCGTCTCAATTTTTCGCACGGCAGCCACGACGAACATCGCAAACGCATCGAGACGATTCGCCAGGCGTCGCAGGACCTCGATGCAAACCTCGGAATCTTGCTCGACACACGCGGCATTGAAATTCGCACGGGACGAGTCGATGGCGGCAGCGTCACACTCACCACTGGCGAGATGTTCAATCTTTATACCGACGGTCGCCCCGCCGACACGGAAGGCGTTTCCGTTACCTACACGAAACTATGCGAAGAAATCGAACCGGGCGGTCGCATCCTTGTGGACGACGGTGTCATCGAGTTGCGGGTTCGCGAGATCTTGCCCAGTTGCGTGCGCTGCGAAATTACCCGCGGCGGTCGGCTCGGTGATCGCAAGGGCGTCAACATTCCCGACCTGAGCATCCCCTTTACCGACATCACTTCCCAAGATCGTGAAGACATCCTGTTCGCGATCGATCACGACATCACCTACATCGCAGCGTCGTTCGTACGTGGGCCCCGCGACGTGCAGGCGATTCGACGCATCCTCGACGAGCACGACGCCCACATCCCGATCATCGCCAAGATCGAAAGTAAGGACGGGGTTGAGCACCTCGACGAAATCATCGCGGTGGCCGACGGCACCATGGTTGCCCGCGGCGACTTGGGCGTTGAAGTCGATTTACAAGAAGTCCCAATCATTCAAAAGCGAATCATCCACTCGACGGTTCGCGCGGGCAAACCCGTCATCACCGCAACCCAGATGCTCGACTCCATGGAACGCAACCCGGTGCCGACGCGTGCCGAAGTGAGCGACGTTGCGAACGCGATTTTCGACGGCACTTCTGCGGTCATGCTTTCGGGCGAAACGGCGAACGGCGCGTACCCGGTTGAAGCAGTGCGCACGATGGCCGCGCTCGCCCAACGCGCAGAAGCTTCCCTCGATAAATATGGGCATCTGCAGAAGACGGATTTAAAGCCGGCCGACAAGGTGACGGACGCAGTGAGCCAGGCCGCCATCACCATGGCCCATCATCTTGCTGCGGCTGCGATCGTGACGCTCACTGAGACGGGCTTCACGTCGCGTTCTATTTCGAAGTTTCGGCCGAGTTGCCCGATCCTTGCCATCACGGCCTCGTCGGACGTGGTCAGCAAACTCTCGATGAACTGGGGTGTGACCGGGATCCACTTTGGGGGCGACGGCAGCGACGACGAAATGCTGCGCTTCGCGACCGATCGCGGCAAGGAACTCGGCTACGTCGAACCGGGCGACATTATCGTGGCGACCCACGGCGTCGACCGAGAGTCAGGCAGCACCAGCATGATTCGCGTGCTCTACGTTCCCGCCAGCTAGCGACAGCTAGCTTTCGCAACGCAGGCAGCGGCATTGAATCCGCGTTTCGGCGCGTGCGCCTTCTGTCGCGCCGACTCCTAGCGCGAGCGATCGGGTTTACGCCTCCGGGATGCTTCGTACGTCCGGACGACTCGCGAGCCGTCTTCTGCATCAACGCCCACCCCTCCGTCAACTTGCGACATACGCTCGCACCGGTGAGGTCGCACGCAGTATTTTGTCAGCGACGCGTTGGATCAGGCTTGAGTCGTCTATCCAGCGCTTATGCGCTTCGTTTTTTTTCGATTCAGCACTGCAAGCCACTCGAAAGCTCCGCTGCTAGGATGGTCCACAGACTGAAACCCGATTCGTTCACTCCCCGGAGATCCCACGTATGTTCAGCGCCCGCCCCGCCCCGAAATCCACATTCTCGCTGCTGGCAAGTATAATCGTCGGCAGCTTTGCATTGGCGTGCGTCTCTCCACCTCCGCCGACCGACAGCTTGGATTCGATAGTCGTCGAAGCCGCCGAGAACGAAGTCGTGCGCGTCGACAACGTCGTCCTCCTGCTCGACTCGTCGGGCTCGATGGAGCCAAAATCGACTTGGGGCTCGACCCAGAACCTCGCCGGCTCCTTCGTCGCTGGCATGCCCGAAGGCGAATATCGCGCAGCGGTTGTGACGTTTGGCGGTGACGAAAACCAGGTCTCCGAGCTTGCGGCTTTCGATCGAGACGACGTTGACACCGCCGTGTACGAAAACGATCTGCTCGGCAAGAGCAGCGACATCGCTACAGCCATCGACGCCGCCGCCGCGCAGCTTGCAGGACGCGAAGGCAACAACGCGGTGGTGGTGTTCTCGGACGGCATCGCGTCCATGCACGGTCGCGACATTGGCGCGGCCACCACGATCGCCGCCGCACAGCAGCTGGCCGCGACCGGGAACGTCTGTTTCTACGCCATCCAGTTGGGCAATAACCCTAAGGGCTCCCTGTTGATGGAAGAGCTGGCCGCCTTAACTCCGTGCGGGCAACACGCCAACGCATCGGACCTCACGACGGAAGACGAACTTCACGACTTTCAGCGTGCAATGTTCGTCGAGGAAGTCACGCCGAAGATGTTCGTCGACAAAGACGGCGACGGCGTGGAAGACGGCAGCGACCAATGCCTCGGCACACCAAAAATGGCCCAAGTGAACGAGTTCGGTTGCTGGGTCCTCGACAGTTACACGTTCGCCACCAGCGAATCGGACATCGTCGAAGCGCAGTTCGGACACCTCGACAAAGTCGCAAAGGTCTTGGAAATGAACCCCGACCTGCGGGTCCGGATCGACGGACACACGGACTCCACGGGCACGGCGAAATTCAACCAGGGGCTTTCCGAGCGACGCGCGACGGCGGTGCGCACGTACCTCGAAGGCGTCGGCATCCATCCATCGCGGCTCGAAATCAAAGGCTTTGGCATGACGGCTCCGGTCGCAAGCAACGACACGCCAGAAGGCATGGCGCAAAACCGTCGTTGTCAAATGACGGTTTGGAAAGTAGTGCGCTGAAGTAGTACGCGCGCCGCCGAACACTCGCCTTTGCGGATCCCATCATGACGACCCGCATCGCTCGCGCTAAGGTGCGCCGTTCCCACGCACTGAATGCGTCGCGCCGCGCTGCTGTGCCAACTCGATCGAAGGCCGCGTGACCAGAATCCACCCTGAAGAGAGCCTCGGTGCAAATCCAGGCGATGCCGCGCTAAACCCCGCCGACTCGGTCGCGATGGGGGTTCCCGCCGCTGAAGTTCGCGTTGAAGAACGCACGGGAAGCTTTCGCGCGCTGTCCCACAAGCCGTTTCGCTTGCTCTTCACCGCGTTCATCATTAATCAGACCGGTTTCTGGATCTCTCATCTTTCGCTGCAAGCGCAGATGACCCAACTCACGAACAACGACACCCGGTTGATTGGCCTCTTGTTCTTCTTTTTGTTCTTGCCGGCTTTTGTATTCGCGCCGCTGGCCGGCGTTGCGGCCGACCGCTTCGACCGGAAAATCATCGTCATCTCTTGTTACACCCTGATCGCCGTTTGCTGTGGCGTGCTCTCGACCCTCACCGCGACCGGCGCAATGACGCCGAACCGAATGCTCGTGGTTGCGTTTTGCATGGGTCTGTCGTTCGCGTTTTCGGGGCCAGCGAGTTTCGCCATCGCCGCAAACACCGTGCCTCAGGAAGACTTGCCGAGTGCGGTGTCACTCCAGTCCGCAGCCAACAACTTGACCCGGGTACTCGGACCGTTTATCGCAACCCCGTTGGTGGCGACCGGACGGTTTGACATCTCATTCGCGAGCTACCTCGTCGCCGCATTGATCGCGGCTTCACTCACGCTTCTCATGAAGATCGAACGATTCGTCCCTCGAGACGACGAAACGGGGATCTGGAACCGGGTGTACAACGGGTTCACGCACGCTCAAGAACGCCACCCTGCTGTTCCGGCGTTGTCGCTGGTCGCCACGCTCTCTTTCTTCGGCGTTTCCCATACGGTGCTGTTCAGCGCGTATGCCACCGACATTCTGAATGACGGCCGCTACTTCACCTGGCTCGTATGCGCGACGGGCGCGGGGGCCGTTGCGGGCGCCCTGCGAAGTGGTCGAGACAAGAACCCGGGGATCTCAACGGCCGCGGGACAACTGATCGTTTATGGATGTGCTCTAGTCGTCTTCGCTCTCACCGATGTCCTCGTGATTGCACTCCTCGCCCAGATCGTCATCGGGTATTGCTACTTCGCCGTGATGACGAGCTTGCAGACTCTGATCCAGCAGGTCGTCGACGAATCGATGCGCGGTCGCGTGATGAGTCTGTTTCAAGTCTGTTGGGCAGGGCTCGTTCCCTTCGGCAGCCTCACCATGGGGTACATCGCAAAACCGATCGGAACGTCGATGACGCTCCTCGCTGCGGCCTTGGTTTGCGTGGGCTATGGCACCACCATGCTGTTGCTTTCGCGACGTTGGCCTCGCCCCACCATCGCAACGTCATGGCGGAAGTCGACTGAAACCTGAAACCCGCGCGCAAGCACGCGCATAGCGGCTATGACCCGCAGCGCGAAACGCACAGACTCGCTGAACAGGTCACGCAGCGGGCGCGGGACGTAGTACGGGCCTGCTGGATCAACGCGAGAGGTCGAACACCCGCACACCGCAGCCCTCATGCAGGCCTCCGAGCTTCTCCGCTAGACGACGCGATCCGTCTTGCGGTTTCGAATCAGACTCACACCGGCTGTGAGTCTGTCGTTCGTGGGCGCCGACTCGCCCACCACGTGCTTTCATCTGAGCACCCGCCCCGTTGCCGTCCGCACTTGCGCACGCTCGCTTCCCAGCGAACGAACCCTCGAGAAAATACTTGGTCGACTACCACGCCGTGCTATCTCCCAAGCTTGAGCAATGGGTTCGTTGGGTTCGCCTGCACGCTCCCATCGTGCTCGCGCTTTGTGTCGCCGGCACCCTGGGTTCCGCGTTCTATGCGGGCAGCCACCTCGGGATCAATTCCGACACGATTCAACTCTTCCCGGAACATCTGCCCGCTCGTCAAAACCATGACGCGTTCGTCGCGTTGTTCCCGGACCTCGAAAACGCGCTCTTGATCGTGGTGGATGCGAAAACTCCGGAAGCCTCACGAGACGCCGCCACCGCGCTCGTTTTGGCGCTTCGTGGCGATCCCACGAACTTCGAAGATGCATACCTGCCAACTGGCGGGGACTTCTTCGAAACCCATGCCCTGCTTTATCAGGACATCGACGAGCTGGAGTCGTTTGGTGACCGACTGATCCAAGCGCAGCCCATCATTGCCGAGTTGGAACGCGACGCGAGTCTCGCGAACCTGACCACGCTTATTGATCAGGGACTCGACCAGTTCGGGCCCGAACTAGACGCGAGTTCTCCGATGGTTCGCGAGATTCTCGACCGGATCGGCGAGGCGAGCGTTGAAATTTATCGCGAACATCCTGTCGCGACGTCGTGGGAAAGCTTGCTCATCGAAGGTTCCGCCATCGATGTCGTAACGCGGCGGGTGGTCCTCGCGCATCCGGTTCTCGACTGGAGCGACGCATTGCCCGCACGCGCTCCTCTCGCCGCCGTCCACAAGTTAAGGAGCGACATTGAAAGTTCGAGCGGCGGGACGGTCCAGGTTCGCGTGACGGGCAACCCTGCCCTCACCCACGAGGAGACCTTGAGCCTTGTTTGGGATCTGGGCGTATCGGGAGTGCTGTGCCTCTCCCTTGTAAGCATCATATTGCTCGTCGCCCTGCGCTCGTCGCGGCTTTCTCTCGCAGTCGTGACAACCCTGCTCGTGGGCTTGGTCTGGACGGCGGGCTTCGCCGCAATCGCGGTCGAAAACCTGAATGTCATTTCAGTGGCCGCCGGAGTCTTGTTCCTCGGGCTTGGCGTCGACTTTGGCCTGCATCTCGCGATGCGCTACGCCGACCTGCTGCGTGGAGGAAACGATCACGGCACCGCCCTCGATGCATCGGCGCGCAGCGTTGGGGCGTCCCTTGTCATCTGTACGGCCACCACCGCAATCGGCTTCTTCGCCTTCCTCCCGACTGACTATCGAGGCGTCGCGGAGCTCGGGCTGATTACCGGAACGGGTCTCTTCATCATTTTGTTCCTGACGTTGACCCTACTCCCCGCGCTGCTGACAACCGTTTTTCGAATTGACCCGAGCCAACTCGCCGACCGATCGCTGCGCTTTGGTGACGCGCCCTCGCGCTGGATCACCCAACACGCAGCTGGGATTCGCGTCACCGCCGCCCTCGTATTTCTCGCTTCGCTCGCACTCCTGCCGTCACTTCGTTTTGACGCGAACATCGTCGCGATGCGGGACCCGTCCACAGAGTCCGTGCAGACGTTTAACGACCTCCTTGCAGACGCAGGAACGACGTCTCCCTGGTACGCAAACTCCGTAGTCGCAAACCTCGAGCAAGCCGATGCACTCACGCTGCGGATGCGCGCGCTTCCGGAAGTCAGTCGATCGATCAGCTTGTCCGACTACGTACCCGCAGAGCAGGAAGCAAAACTCGAAATCTTGGGAGACATCTCGTTTCTTATGGGGCCCAGTCATTCGGGCGAAGTCCTCGCGCGGAAGAATCGCTCGGAAGACGAACAAGTCGACGCGGTTCGAAAGCTGCGCGCGCTACTCGCAAGTGCATTGGGGACTGACCTTGAATCCCCGATGGCAGTGAGTATTCGGGACCTTATTTCGAAGCTCGACGACTTCTTGTTTCGCATCGAGGGCGAAAACGAGCCCAGCATTGCGGTCGCAAAACTCAACGAGGTGTTGCTTGCTTCGCTTCCAGACCAGATCAGCCGCCTAAAGCGCGGGCTCGAAGCCCAGGCGATTCACCTGGACAACCTGCCTCCCCGTCTCGTGCACCGACTTGTCGCACCGGACGGACGTGCCCGGGTGCAGACCTTCCCCGCCGAAAACTTGGAGAATCACGAAGCTTTCACTCGCTTTGTCGACGCGGTCCAGCGTGTCGACCCCAATGCAACCGGCATCGCGGTCAATTTGGTGGAGTTCGCGCGCACGACCAAGTTGGCCTTTCGCCAAGCGATCGCGACTGCGCTGATCGTGATCGCCGTCATCCTCTGGGTGTTGTGGCGCAGGCTGGGCGACCTTCTCTTGGTACTCGCGCCGCTCACACTCGCCGGCGCGGCGACCGGCGCCATCATGGTGGCACTGGGCCAACCCCTCAACTTTTTTAATGTCGTCGTGGTTCCGCTTCTGCTGGGTGCCGGAGTCGACAGCGGGATCCATCTCGTCGAACAAGCGCGAGCCCGAAAGCCAGGTGAGGGCGAAGTCCTCGGTACGACAACTGCACGTGCTGTGCTCTTTAGTGCGCTAACGACAATCACAAGCTTCGGATCACTCGCACTATCGTCTCACGTTGGCCTAGCCGGTCTCGGAACCCTGCTGAGCGTCGGAATGTCGCTCACCGCGGTTGGAAATCTGGTGGTATTGCCCGCTCTATTGGCGAGACGTTGGCAAATTTCGAAAGACGCGTAAAATCTGGCCCCATGCAATCCACTACGTCTTTTCGAATGCTCGCGGGAATCTTTGGCGGCCTGTTGATTTTGTCTGGCTTGATCCTGACCTCAGCGTTCTTCGGCTATCAGCAACCAGACACCACGCCCGGAATCCCAACCGGGCCTGTCGGGTATTACTTCGTCGCATTCGCAGGCTGCGCCCTAGTGGGCTGGGGCGGCGGTCTCATTGGCGTTGCGCGCGACCCAAGCTCAGGCGGCAGCATGACGAACGCCACGATCGTCGCTCTCGTCTTGATGAGTATCGTTCGCATGACGGCGTGGCTCATTGGGGACTACTACGTATGGCTCGGCTCGTTACCGCGTCTTGAAGTCGCGCTCTTTTTGCTCATCGCACTTGCATTCCTCTGGCTGCGTCCGTCAGCAGTCCAGGTTTCGGCATAGGGACGAAAATGATGTTTCGATGGATCGCTACCGCAATCATCGCGCTTCTGTTTATTTTAAACATCGCGCTACCGAGCACGTCGATCGGTCGACGCGGCACGGAAGCAGAAGCGCGCAGAGACCATCCTGGCCAATTCGGCGAAATCGGCGACAAACTGCCGCGTTTCCACCTAGTCAACATCGACGGAGAATCGATCCGGTCGACGGATTTGCTCGGCCACAAACTGCTGCTGATCTTCGAACGCAGCGTCGACTGGTGACCCTTCACAAAAGCGCGGCTCGTTGAGCTGCGGCAAACCCTCGAAGACGATCAGGACCTCAAAATTGTCTGGATCCTGGCCGACAACCAATTCAATGATCGCTCGCGCGCTTTCATCAACGAAGGCAACATGCGAGACCAGATTTTCTTTTCCGTCGACCGAAGTAGCCACCTAATTCGACGCTTTGGGATCGGGAACGACGCAGCAGAGCCGATAGAAAAGGGAGTGCCCCACCCGACGACGATTATCGTAGACCGGGAAGGCATCATGCGTTTCATCGACATCCGCCAAGATTTTCATATCTGGCTCGACCCACAGACCCTCGTTGCGGAACTCGCGAAGATCGATTGAACCAGTTTGAGGCGCGAGACTGCGCGAGTCGGCTGCGCCGATCTCTTTATTTCAAGCCCGGCTGAAGCTCTTCATTTCAAGCCCGGCTGAAGCTCTTCATTTCAAGCCCGGCTGAAGCTCTTGATTTCAAGCCCGGCTGAAGCTCTTACCTTGTACTACGGCTGAAGTCGTTGCACAGACCATGATCCGTGTTCTGCGTCGGGATCATTCGCGCATTCGCGTCGCCACAATGCGCGGTCGTGGATACGAGCGGGACGACTCTTCCAGAGTTCGATCGCGTCGGCGACCAGCGTGAACCCGCCCCAGTGCGGAGGCCTTGGGATTTTGACGTGACCGGCGTCTTTAAGGGTCACTCCAAAGCGAGACGCCTCCGCCTCCACCTTGGCCACGAGCGCCCCTCGCGATTCGATCGGCGCGCTTTGAACACTCGCCCATGCGCCAACCTGTGCATCCACCGGGCGCGTCGCAAAGTAGGCGTCGCAGTCTTCGTCGGGGGTAAAGTCAACGGAGCCTTCCACTCTCGCCGAGCGACCGGGAGGCCCAAAGTGGAACACGATCGATGCAAACGGATTCGCGGCAATCGCCTGACCCTTTCGACTTTCGCGGTTCGTATACATCACAAAGGCGCCGCGTTCGACGTCGATGTGATTGACCAAGACCATGCGCGCGGACGGTCGGCCGCTCGGGTCGACTGTCGCGAGTGCGACCGCATGCGGGTTGGCTTGCAAGCGCGTTGTGAATGCCTGGTCGAGCCACTGCTTCAGAATGGGAACCGGGTCCGAAGGAAGCGGATCCATGCTTAGCCAGGTGTCGTCATCGGTTTCAGTGCGTGTGGTGGTCGTCATCTCGACATCTTAGCTGCCTGCGTGCGGAAACAACGACCCTGCCGCTACGACCCATCCGTTGCGAGTGGCAACTCCCAATGCCGAGTGCAACCTTCCCGCTCGCGCCCGAATCGCCACAACCCAGTGCGCGAGTTGCTGCCATTCGAAAGGACAACCTGTGGGACAGACGGACCTCTGGCGTTGATTCAGAACCCAGAGCCATTCGACAAGCCGTGCAAAGATCCGACGCTCGCCGATTCAGCGGTCGAAGAAGTTTTCGAAGACCCCTTTGAGTTCCGGTTCGATCGTCAAGCCAAGCGTCATCTCGCGTTCGGCATTGGCGGGCATTTCGGCCTAGGTGTAAACCTTGCACGGCGCGAACTACGCGTTCTCTTCCGCCAACTCGCGGAGCGCATGCAAGAAGCCGAACTTACGGGCGATGTCGAACGCCTCGCTTCCAGTTTCTTGGGTGGCGTCAAGCACATGCCCATCCGACATCTCATCACGCCCGCGTCATCATCGTCATAAGCGCCAAAAGGAAATCATTATGCTCGAAGGACACGCACACCCAGACTTTTGGCGCGTCGCACGCGGCCTCGAAGACATCATCCCCAAACAAGGCGGCGGAGGCGCTGCGATCTGCGTTTACCATCGCGGCGAAAAGGTCGTCGACATGTGGGGCGGCACTCGGGATGAACACGGCGCACCCTGGCAAGAAGACACGATCTCACTTTCTTATTCGACGACCAAGGGTGTCGCTTCGACCTTGATTCACATTCTCGTCGACCGCGGCCTCATCGACTACAACGAACCCGTCGCAACGTACTGGCCTGAGTTTTCCGCCAACGGCAAACAGCGCGTCACCGTGCGCCAGCTCATGTGCCACGAAGCGGGGATGTACGACATTCGACATTTGATCGACGACGCGGGGCGAATGCTTGACTGGGATCACATGGTTCAAGCGCTCGCGGCTGCTGCACCCGTCCACGTCCCCGGAGCCACCCACGGATACCACGGCCTCACATACGGCTGGCTCGTCGGCGAAATCGCCCAACGTGTGACCGGCAAACCCTTCGGCGAGCTTCTCCAGAGCGAACTCGCCACCCCGCTCGATCTCGACGGCTTGTACGTCGGCGTCCCCGAAGACCAGATGCACCGGCGCGCCCGTTTGATTGTGCCCGCAAGCCAGAACGATCCGAGCAACTTTGAGCGCACGATGCGCAATGCACGTCGCATCAATCGCGTGCTAAAAGCACTACGCATCCCGATCGATCTTTCGCAGGGGGCGGCCGCGTTGCTCCCCCCCAACATGCAGGGTCTGGATCTCAACAGCGATGCCGCCACGGCGGCCTGCATGCCCGCACTCAATGGGATGTTTACCGCCAGGTCCCTCGCGAAACTCTACGCGGTACTGGCCAACGGGGGGTCCCTTCACGGAACTCAGTTGATCTCTGCAGAGACCCTTCACACTGCGACTCGAGTCCAGAACCGAACCATGGGACGTGTGATTCCGGTCCCGATGCATTGGCGCCTCGGCTATCACCGGGTCGGAACGATCGGCCCCAAGACGCCGAACGCATTTGGTCATTCGGGTTATGGAGGTTCGGGAGCTTGGGCCGACCCCGATCGAAATCTCGCGATCGGGCTTACGTTGAATAGCGGTCTGGGCACACCGTTCGGCGACCTTCGCGTCGTGCGTCTCGGCACTGCGGCATGCAAAGCCGCCGAGCGACGTTGAGCCATTGAACGAGAGCCCATAGCTTCAGGCCCTGCTCGCCCTTGTTGGAGTGGGCGTGTTTACGTTGGTCTGGATTGGACTCGCTGCGAGTGTTCGCAAGATCAGTCAGCGACAACACAACGCACCTTCGTTCAACGTTCTCTTGAACGCGGCCCACAAGGGTCGCTTTGCGGGCTCGTCGGCCCACGATGTCAACACAACCTTGAACCCAATGCCGAAACACGACACACCGTAAGCCGCGAACCCGCCTATACTCACAGTTTTCAACCAACCCTCGCATCGACGAGACAAGGACCGAAACGCCTTGTCGCAACGAAAACAGGAGCCTCGATGAAGCCATTTCGATTCGGCGTGCAGGCCGCTCAACTTCCCGCGGACACTTGGCAGGACGCGGCACGACGTATCGAATCGCTCGGGTTTTCAACGCTATTTATTCCGGATCACTTCTCCACCCAATGGGACCCGATGACCGCTCTTCCGGCGATCGCCGCGGCGACTACAACGCTCAACGTGGGCTCCCTCGTTTACGACATCGACTACCGACACCCGGTCATCTACGCGAAGGCGGCCGCGACGCTGCACCAGATGTCCGGTGGGCGCTTTGAGTTCGGGATCGGTGCCGGCTGGATGGAGACCGACTACGTAGAAGCGGGCATGAAGTACGACCGCCCCGGCGTCCGCATCAGCCGGCTCGAGGAAGGGCTCGAGGTAATTCGTTCGATGTGGAAGAACGAGCGGACGAGCTTTAAGGGCGAGCATTACCAGATCGACAACATCGCCCAGGCTACTCCGCTGAAAGATGGCGAGAGCCCGAAGATCTTGATCGGGGGTGGCGGCAAACGCTTGTTGACCCTCGCGGGCAGGGTCGCCGACATTGTTGGCGTCAACCCCGCACTCCCGGAAGGCAAAGTCACCAGCGCAACACCCGCGGACTCTTCCCCCGAGCGCATTCGAGAAAAGGTGTCTTGGGTTCGCAACGGAGCCAAAGCCGCCGGGCGCAATCCCGACGACATCGAATTCAACGCCCTCACCTTTGTCACGGCCATCACCGACGACCCGATGCCTCTTCGCGAGAGACTCGCGAAGAGCAGTGGCATGACCCCGGACCAAGTCGCCGACTGCCCGCTGTTCTTGACAGGTTCGGCGAACGAGATCCGTGAGCGCCTGATTCGAAGGCGCGAAGAAACAGGCATTAGTTATACAGTGATCCAGGCAGGTGACGACGCACTGCTTGAAAACTTCGCCAAGGAAGTCATCGTCCCCCTCAATCGCTAGCCCGCTCGGCAAGCGAATATTCAGCAAGGAAACATCACCATGCGAATTGGCATCAATGCTTCGGGGATGCTCGGCAACCCGGACTTAAAACGACTCGAAACCCAAGCGCGAACTGCTGCCGAACAAGGCTTCGCTTCTTTTTGGCTCGCCCAGGCGACCACCATCGACGCATTGACGGTGATCACAGCACTTGGCCGCAGTGTCCCCAACATCGAGTTTGGGACCGCGGTCATCCCCACGTACCCACGCCATCCAACGACGCTTGCCGGCCAAGCCATGACGACTCAGGCCATCATCAACGGTCGCCTCACCCTGGGCATCGGCCTTTCTCACAAACCGATGATCGAGGGCCTCTATGGCATGAGTTTCGACAAGCCCATTCGCCACATGCGCGAATACTTGTCGATCTTGATGCCGATGATCAACCAAGGCGAAGCCAATTTCGATGGCGAAACACTCACTGGGCACGGCGCGATCACCATGCCCCAGGACACGACGCCATGTCCCGTCCTGGTCGCCGCACTGGGTCCACAAATGCTTCGCCTTGCGGGGACCCACACATCGGGCAGTGTGCTGTGGATGGTGGGCGAGAAGACGATCAAAGATCACATCGCGCCGCGCGTATGTGAGGCCGCCGCGAAGGCGGGACGCCCGACACCGAGAGTCGTTGCGAGCTTGCCAGTTTGTGTAACCGACGATACAGCGTCGACGCATTCCCGCGCGAGCAAGGCCTTCGCGATGTATGGCCAGTTGCCGTCCTATCGCGCGATGCTCGACCGCGAAGGCTCGGCGGGCCCAGCCGACGTGAGCATCATCGGCAGCGAGGCACAGGTGAAGGACCGCCTGAGTGCGATCGCCGAAGCGGGTGCGACCGAGTTTTCTGCAGTCGAGTTTTGCAAAAACGACGATGAACGAAATCGCACTCGCGAAGTGCTTCGTTCATTTATCTAGACGCTCACCCCAAAACGAACACGGCCGATGATGCGCTGCGTCCTGAAACGATTGCGCAGAGTCTGGGAGAAAGTCCAAGTGTCCAAAGCCTGGCTGATGGTGGCAATCACCTTCCTCACGCAGTTTCTCGCGATGGGGTTCACGTTCTATTCCCTTGGGATCGTCTACGAACCCATGGAACAAGAGTTCGAAGTCAACCGGGCAACGCTCATGATGCTTCCCACCGCCATGAGCGTCGGTGGCATGCTCATGGCGCCGTTTCTCGGCAAATGGGCAGGCAAAGGTTCCATTCGAAACATGATGTGCCTGGGATGCCTTGCGATGGGCGTCGGCTTCCTGCTTTCGACCCAAGTGACAGAGCTCTGGCAGCTCATTGCCATCTTCGGGACCTGCATGACGTTCGCGGCGGGGACGATGGGCGGTGTGACCACGCAAGCACTCGTCGTCAATTGGTTTCAAGAAAATCGAACCATGGCGCTTGGCATCTCGATGATGGGGATGTCTTTGTCGGGTGCGGTGATGGCTCCGGTCGCAAATTCGATCGTCAGTAGCGATGGGTGGCGTGAAGCGTATGAACTCTTTGGCTATGTCACACTGGCCGCGATCCCACTTGTCTGGTTTACCGTTGTCGGACGGCCGAGCGAGTTGCCGTCATCAAACTCCAAAACAGTCCACGACGGCATGCACCTGTCAGCCGCCCCAGACGACTTTTCGATGCGCGATGGACTGAAAGAAAGAAATCTGTGGATCATCGCCATCGTATGTGGGCTTTCGTTCATGGCGACGACGGCTCTGCTGAACAACATCATCCTCCATGCCACCGGCGAAGGAATGGACAAGGCCGACGCGGCGTTTCTAGTTTCCATGCTGGCGATCGGAGCGGCCGCGGGAAAACTCGTCTTTGGCTGGGCCGCAAATCGCTTCGGAGAACAGCGGAGTCTGATGGTCGCGATTGCGGCGCAGACGATCGGAATCTCGATTTTGTTGGTCGACATCCCCTATGCGGCTTTGCTTAGTTCTTGCCTCGTACTCGGGGTCGGCCTCGGTGGCGTCATGCCACTGGGTGCAGCATTGCTCGCGCGGGCATTCGGCCCGGCGAAGTTCGGCCCCATGATGGGCCTCATGGCGCCGATCATGATTCCATTTCAAGCGACGGGGCCACCAGCAGCCGCAGCGGTGTACGACTCCACGGGCAGCTACGACATCGCCTGGATGGGCTTGGTCGTCGTGACATTCATTGCCCTCGGTCTGCTGACCCTTCTCAGGATTCCAGCGAACAAAGAGCCAGCAGCGACATAGCCCGCAGCACGTCACGAGAATGAGCGCGCAAGTTCATACTTTACGCGCGAGCACCGCAAGCACTTCTTCCGCATTTCGCTTCGAGGCGTCGGCGTTGGGCAACAAAGCCGAGCCGTGGAACGTGCCCGCATACGCATGCAGTTCCACCGAGACGCCCGCCTGCATCATCCCAAGCGCGTAAAGAATCCCTTCGTCACGCAGAGGATCGAATTCCATCGTCGATACATACGCGGGCGGCAACCCCGTCAGGTCCGTTTCGCGAGACGGTGCTGCATAGGGCGAGACTTCGCCTTTAGGGTCGGGCCCCAAGTAGTGACGCCAACTCCATTCGGCATTGGGTCGGTTCCAAAGCGGCGTGTCGGTGAACTGTTTCATCGACGGAGTTTCGAGACGGTCGTCAAGTTCGGGAATCTCAAGCAGCTGAAAGCAAAGCTTCGGGCCCCCTCGATCGCGCGCCATCAGCACACATGCAGCGGCAAGACCTCCGCCTGCGCTCTGCCCCGCAATCGCAAGACGCTCCGGATCAAAACCCAGTGCCTCAGCTTGGCTCGCGGTCCAAGAAAGCGCGGCGTAACAATCTTCAACACCGGCCGGGAACGGATCTTCCGGTGCCAAGCGGTAGTCCGTTGAAACCACGATGGCACCGAGTTCACCACACACCCGTTGGCACCATGGGTCCATCATCTCGAGGTTGCCAGTTAAGAAACCGCCGCCATGAATTTCAAACACGCACGGTCGTGGCTCGGTGGCGGCCGCCTTTGGGCGGTAAACGCGAAGGGCCACCTCGGGTGCACCTTCAGGCCCGGGCACCATGTGGTCTTCGACCACAACGTCGTCCCGCGGTGGCGGAACCTTCGCAAACATTTCGTAGCGCGATTCGCGCGCGGCTTGGACTTTTTCCACCGTCGAAAAATCGGCCACGGTGGGCAGGATGGCGATCAAGTCTTTGAAATCGGGGTCGTAGTTTCTCTCAGTCATAGACCCAGATTAGACAAAACTCGCATGCGCGTCAGTCGACATGTGCGTGTGATAGGATCGATTTATATGATTAGTGGCTTGGAACTCAACCACGCCGGACAACATCTTACCCTCATTCATGAACAACAACGTTCGATCGGAGGTTTCCGTGCCGAGTGACGCTCACAATTCAGTGGTTAGTGCCCTGCGCGCCAATGCCGCTCTCGGCTCGGGGGACGAGTTCGACATTGCCGTCGCCCGTGCGGGCCTCGAAGCGATGACGGGGGACACAGTGCTCCCCGAGGGCACCGAATGCGAAACGATCAGCATTGGCGGCATCAAGACCGAATGGATCCGCGTTCCAAATTCGGACGCAACCAAGGTCGTGCTTTATCTCCATGGCGGTGGCTATGCACTGGGCTCGATCGACACCCACAGAGGCCTCGGCGCGCGAATCGCCGAAGCGTCGGGATGCGTCGTGCTCATGCCCGACTATCGCCTCGCACCAGAGACGCCCTTCCCCGGCGCAGTCGAAGACGGCACCGCTGCGTATCTCTTCTTGCTCGAACAAGGCATCAAAGCCGAGAGCATTGCGATCGGCGGAGACTCGGCCGGCGGCGGGCTCACCTTTGCAACCCTCGTCAATCTCCGCGATCAAGGTCACCCACTTCCCGCAGCGGCTTTCACCCTATCGCCTTGGGTCGACATGGAAGGCCTCGGCGATTCGATGGAATCTCGCGCGGCCGCGGACCCGATGATTCAAAAGGACGGGCTCGCACGTTTCGCGCAAATGTATCTCGGTGACGCGGATCCACGATCGCCTCTCGCCGCGCCGTTATACGCCGATGTCTCTGGGCTCCCGCCCACATTGATCCAGGTCGGCACCGCCGAAGTATTGCTCGACGACGCGGTCCGCATAGAAGCGCGCTTGCGCGAGAGCGGAGGCAGCGTGGTACTTGAGCAGTACGAAGACTTGATCCACGTCTTTCAGGCGTTCGCACCAATCGTGCCGGAATCGGTTGAAGCGATCGGGAAGATAGGCGCCTTCGTAAAGAGCCATCTCTAGAACGAAGACTTTGAATCGTCTTCGATAATCGAAAGGTAAAACCATCCATGAAACAGCTGACCTTGTTTGTAGGAATCGTGCTCATTTCCCTGGGCAACGTCGCATTCGCAGAAGAAGAAAAAGCGGAATCGACAGAAGCCCCGGTGACGTTGGGGGCAGAAGACCTGGACATGAGTCGCGAAGCCCTTGGCGACGAAAAAGTCGTTGATTCCAAAGAAAAGGAAAACGCAGGGAAACATCATCACAAACGGCATCATGCCGGCGAACATCCGGAGACTTGCAGCGAGAAAGAATGCACCGAATCTGAATGCAAGCATCATTCGAAGCACGACGACGAGCACAAGGCTGGCGAGCACAAAGCAGGCAAGCACGCCGAATGTGGAGAGACCTGCAAAGCGCACCACCACGGAAAGCGACATGGTAAGGACCACGGCAAGCGACACGGGAAGGGCCCGCGATACCACTATGATTCTTGCGTCGACACCGCGACCGCGGGCGGAAGCAACAAAGACGAAGCGTCCCGAGTCTGCCGCTCTCTTTTTCCAGCCAAAGACTCTTAATCACTCACATCAACAGTGAGCCCAAACTCATGGATATAGCGCCACTTTCATGCTGACTCGCGGTGATGGACCCGTCTGTGTCATCGGTGCGGGTCCCAGTGGCCTCGCCGTCTGTAAGGCACTCAAGCAGGCAGCGATCCCCTTCGTTTGCTTCGAAGCGGGACGTAGCGTGGGCGGCATCTGGGACGTCGAAGGTGGACACGGAGGCGGCTACCGCTCCCTGCACACCAACACGTCCAAAGCGAAGATGGCGTTTTCGGACTTCCCCTTCCCCGAAGAAATCCCGCTGTTTCCAAGCCACGTGGACATGCTCGCGTATTTCAACGCATACGTGGATCGCTTCGAGCTGCGTGATCATATTCGGCTCAACTCACGCGTCGATTCTGCGGAGCCGACGTCGAATGGACGCTGGACAATCCGCACTCACGACGAGACCGAGGCTGGCGACGAAGCAACCTTCTCTGCATGCATCGTCTCAACCGGCCAGTACGAAACCATGCGTTGGCCGAAGCCCATGCCACCGGGCGACTTCGCCGGCGACGTGATGCATGCGTCCGACTACCTAGACCCGCAAACACCGATCGACTGCCGCGGCAAGCGCGTGCTGGTCGTCGGGCTTGGAGCGAGTGCGGCCGAGATCGCGACTGAACTTGCCAGCGGCGAGGATGGTGCGGCCATTGCGGCACAGACGCTGATCTCGGCGAGGTCGGGACGATATGTCATGCCCAAGTATGTCGGCGGCGTGCCCCTCGATTCGAACGCGGCGCATGCCTCGGACGAACTCCCCGAGGCTGCCCGGGTTCTTCCCCCCGACGAACGACTAAAGATGGCCCGAACCTTAATTGGCGCCGCACTTGGAAGCGTGCAACGCGACGTTGGCCAACCCAGCGACTGGGGCCTTCCCAACCCCGAGTTCCCACCCTGGGGCGAGCGCCCGACACTTTCTGATGGCTTCATTCCGGCACTCACCGAAGGTCGCGTGCAAACACGAGGCGCCATCGAGGGCTTTGACGGAAGCAAAGTGAAGTATGTCGACGGTTCCAATGACGAAGTGGATGTGGTCATCTACGCCACCGGCTACGAGCTTCGTTTTCCTTTTCTACGTGATGAAGTACTCGGGCGTGAAGCACGGGATCTCGCGCTCTATCGCCGAGTCGTTCATCCGAGCCAGTCCAACTTATACTTTGTCGGTTTTACACGCGTACTCTGTTCGCTCTGGCCGCTGTCTGAACAACAGGCCATCTGGCTCGCACAGGTTCTCAAGGGAAGTTTCGACCTCCCCGAGGCCACCGTACAGACGAAGGAAGCGATTCAGGTTTCAAAGGAAACGCCGGTCTTCTGCAATCTGACGGTCCACGAACTTCGCGAAGACGCGCGCTAGCGGATGTAGCCGAGTGCCCGGAGAGCGTCTTCGGTTTCGGAATCCAGCTCGGGGGCTTCGGCAACCGTTCGGATCGTCTGCGCACCGTTGCCGTACTCGCTGATGGCTGCGTCGAGCATGGCCATCATCTCGGCCGCTACGTCCGGCCAATCATGAAATCGATTCTGGGTTTCCCCCGGATCGCTCGCCGTGTCGTAGAGCTCGTGGTCTCCCGTCGATGACCAAATCAAACGCTTTCCGTTGGCTTCGACGGCGCGTAACCGGCGCTGGTATTGCTGGAGACCGTCAGCCACCAATTCCGGATCTTCGTCGGCGTACATCGCAAGCGCTTGGGTGGGATAGTAGTACTCCGAGAAAACAGCAGCGCGCGACCAATCGCGCGTGTCTCCGAGCAAGTTCAGCCCCTGTACGACGGACCCGTCGTACGAGACTCCCGTCGCCTCGAGAATGGTGGGGAACAGATCTACCAGTTGGCCCATGCGATCGTCAACGCGCCCGCCCTCTTTGTTCATGGGCAGGCGCATGATCAACGGGACCTGCACGGTCGTATTATAGAGCGCGAACGAATGCCCGAGGTGCTCGTGATCACCGAGTTGTTCACCGTGGTCCGATGTCACGATGATCAGCGTGTTGTCGAACCGTCCGTCTCGACGAAGCGAAGCGAATAACTTGTCGAGGGTAAAACTCATGTACGCCATCTCGGCGTCGTACAGATCTGAAAGCACCTCGAAGTCGTGCTGGCTTGCGGACATACCAACGTAGTAACGCGACCACCGCTTGCGCCCAACTTCGAGGGCGTGGTCGCGGTCGACTCCCGCACGCAAAAATTCACTCAAGAAAGGTTCCGGCGGCGCGGTGGGTAGATGCGCGTCGATGTAATTCAAGAACGCGAAGAAAGGTCGATCTCCCGGCGCCGTCGCCAGGTACTGTTCGAACGCTTCGTTCACCAGGTGCTGTTCCTTCGCCGCTTCGCGAATGGTTCCGTCCGGATCAATCCACTTTCGCCACAGCGCGGCGAATTCCGCAAACCCCTGGGCGAGGTTGACCGTGTCACTCACATACGGGTTCTGCGACGCGGCAAAGGTTTGGTACCCCGCATTGTCAAGGGTCTCGGCAAGTGTCGCGAACCGGTTCGAGAGAGACAGGTTCTCTTGGGTGGCCCCGTGTTGAATGGGATAGAGCCCCGTGAAGATGGAAGCGTGACTCGGCACCGTCCAGGACGAGGTCGAATAGAAGTTTGAAAAACGGATGCCTTCAGCCGCAAAGGCATCGAGCTCAGGCGTCGTCTGGCGCCCGTATCCGTAGCTCGACATTCGGTCGGCACGCACGGTGTCGAGCACGATCAAAAGAACATTCGGACGTTGCGCTAGGTCGTCGGCATCGAAAGCCCGAGCGCCCACAACACCACCAACGATGGCCAACAGTGCGAGACAGACCGACGACGCTCCGACCACCAACGCAGGCGGGGTTCGGCGCGCAGCGAAAAGCCGAGAGATCACGAAGAAGCCCAAGACGTGTACCCCCGTCACAACCGACCAGAACGTCAGAATCTCGCCGCGCCCCCCCGGAAATAGGCTCCGCGAATAGAGCGGCACCCAGAACCATACAGGGAGCGATACGCCCAAAAAGGTCCCGAAGTTGAGTAAGCTCTGACCGCGGTCTGGACCGGCAACACGTTCGATCAACCATCGAAGCGCGCTAGCGACTAGAGCAGCTAGAACCGCAACACCCACACCACGCAGCATTGCATCGGCGGCGGTGTCCGCGGCGCGCGCAAAGAAACCGTGATCCAGATGATGCTCTATCCGAATCAGCGCAGCGGCTAAACCACCACTCACTATTGTTCCGACAACCAGCGCGCCCGCAATTGCCTTTGCCGCCCACCGCATTGAAAGAGTCTAGCCGAAATAATGCGCCCGGATCACGTCAGAAACAGGAATCACCCCGCATGAACGCACGAATGCTACGCATCTTTTCACTCACGATTTTGCTCGTCTCGACGAGCGAAGCGTTGATCCTGCACTGGGCCATGCTGGCCGTTCTGGGCGTTGGCCTCGACTTTGCCAGTGGGCTGCTCACGACTGTGGTGCTCGGCGTGGTCAACGTGCTCGCGCTCCCCGCAGCCAGACGACGAATCCATGACAAGGGGCTGGGCCTGATCTTCAGTCGGGTTTGGATCCTAGGAAGCGTGTCCCTTTTACTCACGGGCATGTTTCTCACCGCTGTGCTGATGCTCGTCAACATCTTCGCCTGGGCACTGGGCTTCGAAAGCGATGCACAAGCGGCCTTCATCGGATTTGGCGGTGCAGCAGTGGCATTGGGTTTGGGCTCAGGCCTGTGGGGGGCAACCGTTGGAAACCACCGCGTTCGCGTCGACTTGATCCCACTGCAAATGAAAAACATTCCATCCGATCACCCGGGTCTTGAGGTCGTACACATCACCGATCTGCATATCGGCCCGCTCATGCAACCCGACCGTCTCGGCCGCTACATCGATCGTATCAACGGGCTCGAAGCGGACTTGATCGTGATTACCGGGGACCTTTTCGACTTCGACCCGCGTTACGTCGAAGACGGATGCCGCGCCTTGTCGAAGCTCGCGGCCAAGAACGGCGTCTACGCGGTACTCGGAAACCACGATCACTACACCGGGACCGAAGAAGTCGCGGCCGGACTCTCGCAACACACATCCATTCGATTGCTGCGCGACGAATGGGAACACATCGACGTCGACGGCATGCGGTTTGTGATCGCGGGCCTTGAAGACCCCCTCGAAGGCTGGATGGACAAGCACACACGCAGCCCCGTGCTCGAACGTCTGGCCGCAGAAATCCCCGATCATCAACCAGGCTTACTCCTCGCCCATCGACCCAGCTTCTTTCATCACGCCGAAGAGCTTGGTTTCCCGTTGGTTCTTTCGGGGCACACCCATGGCGGCCAAGTCGCCCTTCCCTTTGCAACGCACCAAAACATTTCACGCATGATTTCAGATTTTACCCGCGGCTTGTATCGACGAGGTGACACGACGATGTACGTGAGTCGAGGTCTCGGCATGGCGGGTCTGCCGCTTCGGCTCAACTGTCCGCGAGAAATCGCGATGATTAAATTAAGCGCGGTGTAGAAACGTTGCGATCCTAGATCGACCCTCGGAACCGCGGCTCAAGCTTTCGCGAACTTCGCTCGGCGCTTCCACAGCTGATAGACCACCACGACGGCGAGGCACACCGCGGTTGCCGGCCACTGGTAGGCGCGCACGAGGTCGATGAACTCGAGCAGCGGTTCGCGGATCGAATGGGCGAGCAAGACCAGCACGGTCAAGCGAAACAAGATCCCCGCCACGGCGCAGAGGAAGAACGGGGCCGGGGACATCCGCGCTGCCCCGGCGATGCTCGCCATCGCACCGAATGGGTAGATAAAAATGGCGACATACGACCAGCGTTGAAAGACCCCCTGCAGCCAGCGCACAAACTGCGAAAACTTCACAGAATTCTGGTCGAGCCAGAGCAAACCGGGTTCGCCAATCGAACGTCCAAGAAAAAACGCGATGGCGGTAAACAAAAGCATCCTCGCGCCGCCCACCGTAAGCACAAGCCAAGGCCCAACCATGGGTGCGACCAAGACCATGTGACGGCTCGCCGGGCTCATGCCGATCAACGCGAGCGGGTAGTTGCTCATGAGGTACGGAGAGAAGGCCAGACCGGTCCAGGCTGCGACGGTCAAAACACCGATCATGCTCAGACAGACTTTGACCACGCGGCTCTGCTCCGGCGTGAGCGACAGCTCGGTGGACTCGCCGGATTCGTCTTCCGTCGGGGGGGTGGGAAGCGTCAAGTTCGCTCTCTTATCGTTAAAGACGCTGGGGACGTTGCAGAATGAAGCGCAGTATCTCAGGTCGCCACTCGCGCTGCAAGCAACGCCTCCCGCGATACACGAGTATGGCAATGTGACCGGCTCGAACGTTTTGCATACACTTGCTCTCCCCTTCGGAGGTTCATTGATGCTGAGTCCCTACCGCCTACTCGACCTCACCGATCATCGAGGCGAACTTGCAGCGATGATCCTCGGAGACCTCGGTGCCGATGTCATTCGCGTCGAGCCGCCCGTAGGCTCCACCGCCCGGCAGCAGGGCCCCTTCTACTCCGATGATTCGACCACCGAAGATCCTCTGAGTCTTCAGTTTTTCGCGTTCAACCGGAACAAACGTTCGATTGCCCTCGCGCTGTCGACCCACGCTGGACGCGCAGAATTTCTTCGCTTGGTCGCAAGCGCCGACTTCGTCATTGAGTCCGCTCCAGGCGGGCCACTTGAGGAAGCCGGAATTGGCTTCGAAGATCTCTGCAATGTCCAATCGCAAATCGTGCACGTCCAAGTCACGCCGTACGGCGCCGACGGACCCCATGCCAACTGGGCCGCGAGCGACCTTACCGTGGCCGCGATGGGGGGCCCGGTTTCACTGCAAGGGGTTCCCGAACGAGAGCCGGTTCGCGTGAGCGTGCCGCAAACCTGGAGACATACGGGCGCCGAAGCGGCAGTCGCCGCAATGGTCGCGCATCGCCGCATGCTCACCACCGGAGTTGCTCAATTCGTCGACGTCTCTGCTCAGAGTGCAATGACTTGGACCATGCTCAACGCGATGGGCGCGGCCGCAATACAAGGCCATGACTTCGAGCGTCAAGGTTCGTTGCTGCAACTTGGCCCCATCAGCTATCCGCTTGTGTTCGAATGTGCGGATGGACACGTCGTCATCATCCCGAACGGCGAACTGTTTTCGGTGCTCCTCGACTGGATGATCGACGACGGCGTCGCACTCCCAGCGTGGAAGCATGAAGACTGGAATAGCTACGAGCTGCGCGTCATCGGCGGAGGCCAAGTGTTACTCCCCGTCGATGACCTGCTCGATGTCTATCGTCGTTTTACCGCCCTCCACACGAAGCGAGAACTATTTGAACGTGGACTCGAAATCGGAGCCACGATCGCGCCAGTCAATACCGTGGCCGACCTTCTCGACTTTCCTCATCTCAAGGCGCGCGAGTTCTGGATCGACACCATACTCCCCGACGGCAAAGCCATCTCGATGCCCGGTGCGTTTGCTCGTTCGAACCACGGCAAACACGAAGTCACGCGATGGGCACCGACCGTGGATCAACACGGAGACGAAATTCGTAAGGAGTCCCGGGTACGCGTCACGACCCCCGCACTCGACAATGACCGCGACAACGAACCAGGCGGCAAACTCCCGTTCGAAGGCATCAAGATCGCAGACTTCAGCTGGATCGGCGTCGGCCCCATTTCGGCGAAGTACTTCGCGGACCATGGAGCGACAGTCGTACGCGTCGAGTCGACGACGGCGCCCGACAAGCTCCGCCTCGTGGCTCCCTTTCGCGGCGAAATGGGGATCGATCGCTCCCAGTTCTTCGCCGACATGAACAGCTCGAAGTTGGGCCTGACGCTCAACCTCAAGAAGCCCGAAGCCGTCGAGGTTGCGAAACGACTCATCGGCTGGTCCGACATCGTCTTCGAGAGCTTTACGCCCGGCATTCTTGAAGGCTTCGGACTCGGCTACGAGGATGCCCGAGTGCTCAACCCCGAGATCATCATGTTGAGCACTTGCTTGATGGGACAGACCGGCCCCGCTGCCTCGATGGCAGGCTACGGATATCACGCCGGTGCGGTTGCAGGGTTCTACGAACTCACGGGCTGGCCCGACCTTCCCCCCGCCGGGCCGTGGATGGCCTACACCGACACCATCGCGCCACGCTTCGTCGCAAGTACCGTGATGGCCGCCCTGGATCACACGCGGCGAACAGGCGAAGGCCAGCACATCGATGCGTCCCAGCTTGAAATGAGTTTGCAATTCTTGGGTCCCGAACTCATGGACTACCAACTCAACGGTCACCTTGCATCGCGCTGCGGAAACGTTTCAAGAGATGCCGCGCCGCACGGCGTTTACAAATGCGCCGGGGACGATCAATGGTGTGCGATCGCGGTCGATAGCGATGCTCAATGGTTCGCCCTGTGCCGAGCGCTGGGCAACCCTGCTTGGTCTCAAGACCCGGTACTCAAAACCGTGACGGGCCGACTTGCAAAACAGGTCGATCTCAATCATCACATCAGTGCATGGACTGCGGGCCAAGCCCCTGCAGCCGTGGCGGAACAGTTGCTCAAAGAGCACGTCCCGGCTGGCCCCGTCCAACGAAGCAGTGACTTGCTTCGCGACCCACAGCTCATTCATCGCAATTTCTATCGCTATCACGATCACCCCGAAATCGGAAACGCACCGTACGCAGGGCACCAGTTTCGTATTCGCGACTACGACGCCGGCCCGCGAACAGCCGCCCCCACGATCGGTCAGCACAGTTTCGAAGTCATGAGTGAGCTGCTCGGTCTCGATGACGTCGAGATCGGCGAGCTCTATGCCGCCGGTGCAATCGAATAGAGATGGCTTCCCGAGAGCGTCGCGCCATAGTGAACCGCCAAATCTTAGGAGCAGTGAATGCCGGATTTCGTTGAATGCGCAAGCGGTCTGTTGTTTCCTGAAGGTCCAATCGCGATGCCCGATGGAAGCGTGGTGCTC
Organism: Myxococcales bacterium; assembly: GCA_012960035.1. Classification (GTDB taxonomy): domain Bacteria; phylum Myxococcota_A; class UBA9160; order UBA9160; family UBA4427; genus DUBZ01. The sequence goes on from DUBZ01000102.1 coordinate 32,616, forward strand.
GTCGAAATTCGCCGCGGTACGCTTTCGCGGGTCGATCCGAATGGCGTGGTCGAGGTCGTGGCAGATCTAGGTGGCGGACCCAACGGCGCGGCAATCGGCCCCGATGGACGTTGCTATGTGTGTAACAACGGCGGCTTTGAATGGATGCAGATCGGCGACAATTTCATTCCCGGCGAGCAACCCGACGACTATTCCGGAGGACGTATTGAAGTCGTCGACCTCGCAACCGGGAAAAGCGAAGTTCTTTACAGCGAGTGCAACGGCATTCCGCTTCGCGGGCCCAATGACATCGTCTTTGACCGCACCGGCGGCTTCTACTTCACCGACTTGGGTAAAACCCGTAAAAGGGAAATCGACCGCGGAGCCGTCTACTACGCGATGCCCGACGGTTCATCGATTCGCGAAGTGCGCTTCCCGGTGACAACGCCCAACGGCGTTGGTCTTTCCCCCGCCGAAGACGTGCTCTACGTCGCTGAAACCACCACATCTCGCTTACTCGGCTACCCCATCGTTTCGCCCGGCGAACTTGCACCCGTGCCCGAGTGGGAGGCCCTCGTCGCAGGCTTTTCCAATTTTCAACTCTTTGACTCTCTGGGCGTCGACGCTGCGGGGAACGTTTGCGTTGCAACGTTGGTGAACGGCGGCATCACGATCATTTCGCCAGACGGCAAGAGTACAAAGCATGTTGCGACCGGGGATCCGATGACCACGAACATTTGTTTCGGGGGAGACGGTCTGCGCACGGCCTATATCACTTGTTCAATGAGCGGACGTCTCGTCCGCTGCGAGTGGGAAACGCCGGGTCACCCTCTCAACTTCCTCAACGTGGACCCACAAGTTTGATCGCAATCCCCGACACCGCGGGAGACATCGACGGCCCTTGGCTCGAACGCGCGCTCGCTCCGAGATACCCGGGTGTATCGGTATCGGGCGTGGAAATCATTGATCGCACCGAAATGACCAACAGCCACGCTCGGCTCGCGGTCACGTACCGAGATGATGTCGGCGCTCCGAGCAGCATGTTTTGCAAGCTGTTGCCTGCAAGTGAGAAGCGTCGTGATCTCATCGCCCAGACGGGCATGGGGCCAAGGGAAGTTCGTTTCTACAATGACATCGCCCCGCATACAAAGCTCCGCGTACCGAGCTGCTTCGTGGCGCTCCATGATGAAGCCGACGAAGCCTTCATCTTATTGATCGAAGATCTCATTGCCTCTCAGTGCACCATTTCCGACGGCAGCATCGGACTCGACCCCGACGCCGCCGCACTCGCGCTCGAAGATCTCGCCGACTTGCACGTACGTTTTGCCGAACGCGCGGTTCGAGAAGCCCATGCTCCATGGGTCCCCGCACCCATGGAAAGCGACTACGGCTCGGTCATGCTGCAGCACGGTCTCGACCAACATCGAGACCGCTTGACGCCGTGTTTTGCCGAACACGCCGAACTCTATATCGCGCACCGTCCCGCCCTACACGCACGCTGGCATGAAGGACCCCACACGGTCATCCACGGTGACACACATATCGGCAACTTGTTTCTCGATGGGAACCGCACAGGTTTCCTCGACTGGGGCATCATCAATGTCAGCACGCCGATGCGCGATGTCAGCTATTTGATGTTGATGGCGATGTCGATCGAAGATCGCCGTGCCCACGAACGTGACCTTCTACGCCACTACCTCGACGTCCAGCGCGCCAATGGCGGCCCCAAGATCTCATTCGACGACGCATGGCACACCCACAGGTTGCAGGCCGCGTACGTGGTGCCTGCGTGTTGCCAGATCGTCATGTTCCCCGACAACGAGGATCCAGCGCGGCGAAAGTTTGCCCAGGCGTTCCTTGGACGCGCAGAGGCGGCCCTCGAAGACCTCGAAGTCCGCGCGGCCTTGCGTGAGAGCCTTGGGATCTAAAACACCCTCTACATCATCAGCGCCATCGACAAAGCCATCGACATAGCCATAGACGAAAACGAAACGACCATGTTAAGGTGAGGCATGCCTGATCAACGATTTATCGCAGAGAGTCCAGAGAGTATTGGGATTGACCCGGAAAAACTTGAGGCCGTATTTGACCGCGCAGAGAAAGAAGTTCGCGAAGGTCTACTCCCTTCGGCGCAAATTGCGATCGCGCGAAACGGAAAGCTCGCCGGGATGCGCACATTTGGACGCACCACGTTTTCGAATCGCGACGGAAGCGAAAGCCAAGCCGACGCGACCAACGAAACACTCTACGCCGTGTTCTCATCCACAAAGGCGCTGACTTCCGCCGCAGCATGGCTCCTCATTCAGGAAGGCAAGCTCGACCCCAGTGAGATCGTTTCCGACATCATCCCCGAGTTCGGAGCGAACGGAAAAGAAGGCATCACGGTCGAGCAGTTGTTCATCCACACCGCTGGTTTTCCGACCGCGCCCTTTCCGCCGCCGCTCTTTCAAGACCCCAGTGAGCGCCTTCGCATTTTTGCGCGGTGGCATCTCAACTTCGAGCCGGGTTCGCAGTTCACCTATCACCCTTCGTCGAGCATGTATGTCGTGGGCGAGATCATCGAGCGTCGTTCAGGAATGACGTATGGCGAATTCGTACGACAACGGGTCGCACTCCCCCTTGGCCTCGAAAGCATGTGGGTGGGTCTGCCCGACGGGTTGCATCCCCAACTCGCAAACATCGAGCATGTTGGCGACGCACTCACCGAAGCTGACTACGAGCAGATGGGCATGCAGCCACCACCAGTGGGCGAAGTCTCCGAAGAGAATTTGACCAAGTTCAATCTGCCGGACTTTCGCCGCTCGGGGATCCCCGGTGGTGGTGGAATCATGACCGCCGCCGACCTGGCGCTCTTCTTTCAAGCCCTGGTCAACGGTGGAAAGTCATTCGATGGCGAAGTGCTGTGGAAGCCGGAGACACTGGAGATGGCGTTGCGAATTCGGTCCGGCGCGTTGACCGACCCGATCTTCCGCAAAGCCGCGAACCGGAGCCTTGGATTGATCATCGCCGGTGACGCCGAGCGCAACTACCGCGGCTTTGGTCACACCAATTCTGAGCGTGCCTTCGGCCATGGGGGCGCGGGCGGACAGATCGCTTGGGCAGACCCGGAGACCGGAATCTCGATTGGCTACTGCACCAATGGCCACGACCGCAATCATATGCGCCAGGCTCGCCGGGGTATCGGCATTTCGAGCCGCGCGGCCCTATGCGCGCTCGCGTAGTTCGGGTGTAGTGCACACATGATCAAAAGTCCTTCGATAAAGAAAGCGTCCCAGAGAGCGCCCTTCATAGGAGATTTCGAATTTGGCAGGTGCACTTTCTGGCTTCCGAATTATTGACGTCACCCAGGTCATCAGCGGCCCCCTCGCAACGCGGATCCTCGCGGACCAGGGCGCCGACGTGATCAAGGTCGAACCTCCAATCGGCGATATTCTTCGGCACATGGGCGGCGTGCCCGGTTTGTCTCCAACCTTCACCACCACCAACCGCAGCAAACGCTCCATCGTGCTCGACCTCAAGACTGACGCTGGCCTCGACGCGATCAAGCGCATGATCAAGGACGCGGACGTCTTTGTCCAGAACAGCCGCCCTGGTGCGATCGAGGCCATGGGCTTGTCAGAGGCGGAGCTACGCGCGATCAACCCGCGTCTGATTTACGTCTCAATTTCAGGCTTCGGTGAAGAAGGTCCGTTCAAGAACAAGCGCGTCTACGATCCGTTGATTCAGGCGATGTCGACGTTGGCGGAAATTCAAGGCGGCCCCGACGATCGTCCGCGACTCATGCGCGTCATTATCCCGGACAAAGTCACAGCACTAACCGCGGCTCAAAATATCACCGCGGCACTCTTGGCGCGCGAACGCACGGGCGTGGGGCAACACGTTCGTCTCAACATGCTCGATGCAGTGTTGGCGTTCGTATGGCCCGAAGGCATGGCGTATCACACATTTGTCGAAGAGGGATACTCGAAGCCCAAGCAAGTGGCTCGACGCGATCTCATTTACGAATCGGAAGATGGATACATCGTCGTTTCAACTGTGGCCCACCGCGAATGGCAGGCATTTTGCCGCGCCGCAAAGCGCCCCGAGTGGCTCGAAGATCCGCGCTTCAAAGACACGGCCGGGCTCGTCAAGAACGCGAAAGAGCGACTCGACATGATGGCCGAAGTCATCAAGACCGAATCCAGTGAACATTGGCTCGACGTACTCGACAAGGCCGACGTTCCCTGTGCGCCTGTCTTGAGTCGCGACGAAGTTCACCTGCACCCACAGGTTGTGGCGAACCAAATTGTCGTCGAGCTGGACCACCCTGTCGTCGGCAAAGTGCGACAGACCCGCCCCGCTGAGCGCATGGACGGGACCCCTTCGGAGATTTCGCGCCCCGCGCCCACCCTCGGCCAACACACGGACGAGGTCCTGCAAGAACTGGGCTTGGGGAAAGAAGAAGTCGACGCACTGCGGAGCGCTGGCGTACTGGGGAATGCCTCGTGACCCGCGAAACCACTCCCGTGGTCTGGGGCGTCGGGACGGCGCGCACAATCCGTGCGCATTGGGCGCTCTGCGAGCTTGGTGTCGATTATAAAACCCACGAGATCATCCCTCGTACGGAAACCATGAATGACCCAGAGTTTCTGAAGCGCAGTGAACGCGGGAAGGTCCCGATCCTCGAACACGGCGACTTGGTCCTTGGAGAAAGCGGCGCGATCGTTTTCTACCTCGCAGATCAATTTCGCGATCACATCGCGTTGACACCCGAACCCAGATCAATCGAGCGTTCGCACTTCGACGAGATTTGCTTCTTCACAATGATGGAATTGGACGGCCCGCTCTATATCATTCGACGGCACCAAGGCTTAGCTGAGATCTACGGCGCATCGGATACGGCCGTGAATGCCGCGCGCGAATACTACGTGCGACAGGCCCAGGTCGTTGAAGGATGGCTTTCAGAGGCGGGTCCGTTTCTCATGGGCGAAGCGTTTAGTGCTGCGGACATATTCGTCGGGAGTTGCTCGAGTTGGGCTCAGTTCATCGGGATCGAACTGCCCGAGGGCTTGGCGCAGCATCTAGCCATGGTGTCCGAGCGCAATGCCTTCAAGCAAGCATTCGCAACCAACTTCCCTCCCGCGGCCATGGCCGAGCTTGCCCGAAACCTCAAATAGCCGATGCCACGAACTCAAGCGCAACTGCGACGAAGCAAAGTCATCTAACGTGGAAGACTGTTACACGAACTGTCGCAGATCAAAGCCGACGGCACCGTGCGCGGCTTTGCGCGAGCACTTCTCAAGGGCGAATAAGTCGAAACCGAACCGACCGTGACGGCGGCCGCAAACGATCGCGTGCTTCACGACGAATACGTTTACGCCTGCAGCAGGAGCCGGACACAGCTACAAATAACTGGGAACCCCGCCGCTCGGAAAATAACAGACGCGCTCCACCGAATGCCAACCGGAGCGCCCCCGAGGTTCGCTTCAGTCGTCGGACTGGGAGTCTCTCTCGCCGATGCCTTGTTGCGTCAACTTGGAGAGCCTTGCCGTGTGGGCGGCCAAGGTTGGCCGATCAGCAAGTAACACAATGCTCCGAGGCATTGGGCCATCTCGGATAACGAGAAGCATCCCAAACACGGCGAGATCGGCGACGCTCAGTTGGTCCGCAAAAAAGTACGGGCGATTTCCAAGGAACCCCACCAAGTCGTCCATCCGGCGGCCAAGCTCGTCCATGATGTTTCGAACGGAAGCCAATGACGCCATTTCATCGTCCTGGCCGATCCCAAGCTGCCGGTCGACATGTTGATGAATGCGCGAAAGGATTCCGCCCGACGACGCTACGCGATTGCGCTCGTTTTCCTCTACCGCGGTCAACCATCGGTTCCAGTAGAAGGCAAAACTGGTGTCAGACCAGTCCGCGAGGCTTTCCTGCTGGTGCCGAGTCTTCGGGTCCGCCGCATACAGTGAAGGCTCGGGATAAAGCTCTTCGATCCAACGAATGATGTCCACGGAGCCGGACACCCGCTTGCCGTCAACTTCCAGCACCGGAAGGATCTGTTTGTCGGGACTGAGTTGCTTGACCTCGTCCGATCCAGAAACTTCGAGGCGCTGATAGTGGACGCCCTTGAGCGCGAGCGCGCAAGCGACCTTCTCGGTGAACGGATTGACCAGCTGAGAGTAGAGCTTGACGTTATGCAATGGCTTGATGTCGTCTCGGTTCCGGGCGCCACGCTCGCGACGACTCTGCCGATGCTTCCGAATGATCTTCGAGCCGCATGATGAATGAGAAAACCATATTACCTCGGGTACCCGATTCCTGCGACGCATCCGTGGGTTGCATCGACCCCGCCCACACGAATTGAGCGTAGTCAGACACCGGGACGATCGAGGAGTTCCAGCGAAATCCCTCGATACCGAACTGCACTTCGATTGACTGCGGTTTCGGTGTTGCCGGGCGGGACAAAGATCACACGGCCTTGCTCAACCGGGACATGGACAGAATGTCCGTCTGCAAACTCGGCGTCGATGCTCTCACCCTCTTGAACCGCGAAGAAGTACGCATCGTCATGCCGCTGAAGCGCCGACGCTTCGCCGGGCTACGGCGTCATCCGACCTCAGCGAACGGCACCCTCGCTCTTGAGCTTGGCGAGCGCGTCCTGGGTGACGCCCAATTCGAGAAGAACTTCGTCGGTGTGCTCTCCCAGACGCGGGGCGTGCCGATCAATCGACGCCGGAGAGCGTTCGAAGCGGACGGGGGGCGCCACGTACTGCACCGTTCCGAACCGCGGGTCTTCGTGGGCCACGACACACTGCCGATGCACGGCCTGGGGGTCCACGAGGAAATCGTCGAGCGAATTCACCGGGGCAAAAGGCGCTCCTTCTGATCGCGCCCTTTCCAAAAATAAAGCACTCGGGATCTTCGCAATTTCTTCCGCCAACAGCGGCACAAGTTCAAGCCAATGCGCGAAGCGCTCGACCATCGACTGGAAACGATCATCGGTCGCGAGATCTGCGCGCTCGATCACTCGGCAAAGCCCGGCAAATTGATCGTCTTGGATGATCAGCCCGACCACGTAACCGTCGGAGGTTTCCCAGCAACGAAAGAAGTCTTTGCCTGTGCTGACTTCATTGGTCAGCGGAGGGTATGTACGTTCCATCATCGGCTCAGGCAGCGCGAATGCGCTGAACGCGTCGATCATCGCGACTTCAACGCGCTGACCGCGGCGCTCCGGATCACGCTCGCGCGCCAAGAGTGCAGCCAACACACCTCCCAACGCCGTCAGTGCCGTCGACTTGTCCGCAATCGCACCCTGAACGAGTTGCGGCGGTCCATCTCCGCCCTGCACCGGCATGAGCCCCACGAGGCCCTGCATGACCTGGTCGTACGCGGGCAGGTCTGCGTAGGGCCCGTCGCTCCCAAAGCCATTAATCGCGACGTACACCAGCTTCGGGTTTCGCGCCGCCAACACTTCGTAGCCAAGACCGAGCCGGTTCATCACGTCGGGTCGAAAATTTTCTGCAACGACATCCATATGCGTGACGAGGTCCAGGATCAAGCCGCGGCCGGCGTCGCTCTTCAGGTCAACCACCACACTTCGCTTGTTCCGATTGAACTGCGAAAGAAAGCCCGAAAACCCGGGCTCACGAAACGGCGCACCGCTGTAGCGGGAGGGATCACCCAAGGGGGACTCGATCTTGATCACGTCCGCCCCGTAGTCGCCCAACGCCTGGGTACACATCGGACCCGAAATGACGGTGGTGAAGTCGAGCACCTTGAGTCCCGCACACGGTCCGGTTGGTAGATCGGCCTTCGAATCGGTCGTCATGAAGGAGATCCTATCAAATTGGTCACGGTCAACGTCGTCCGCTCATCACGAAGTGGATGTGCCCCGGCGCAGTTCACGCACGAGAGTCTCTTTCAACATCCCAAGCTCACGATCACGGGATCGCGCTGGGTTTCCACCAAGGACCTGCGTTGACGCGAGACCGGTCAACACGGACACCGCGTAGAGCATGAGTTCCACAGTCTCTTGTTCTGCGGGGTCGCTCTCTGGAAAATACTGGGACCAAATGTGGTGCCATTGTTTGAGCATTTCTCGCTGCCATGGCAGTTCGGTCTCCGCGGGAAGGTTGAGAAGGATCTCAAAGGTCGATTGGTATCGGGATCCCGAAAAATGTGCCCAGCCTCGATCCACAAACAACCCGGCGCGATGCTCTCGCGACTGGCGTGGGCCCACTTCGCCAAGCTCGTCGGCAAAGTGGCCGAAAGACTCTTCCAGCACCGCCATCAAGATGCCGTCCTTGTCTCCGAAATGATGCTGGACCGCTCCCCACGTTACACCGGCACGCCGAGCAATCTCTGCTGCGGTCGTGCGAGCAAAGCCAACGTCGGCAATCACTTCGATGACCGCCGACATCACCCGCTCGCGCATCAGCGCGGTGCGCTCCGCATGGGTGCGGCGTTGGGGGGCGGCGGCGGAACTCATCGACGCCCCTCATCCTCGACACCGTACAACCGCGCCATTGACTGAGACACCAACGAACCCACCGGCAATGCAACCCCCGACTTTCGCGCAAGCTGCAGCGCCCAGGCCAGATCCTTTTCGGCGATGTTCATGTGGCCCCGCATCAATGCCTGAAAACCGTCGTCCTTGCGGACTTCGTCCGGAAGTTTGTGACCGGTCAGAAAGGTGATCATCATCTCGGTGAGCTGGCCGTTGGATCGCCCCGCTTCTTCAAGGATTTCCTGGGGCAAACCAATCGCGCGAGCCAACGCCATCGACTCGTAAGCCGCGGCCCATTGGATGTACGTAATCAGGTTGATACAGAGCTTGACCTTGGCTCCGTTACCGAGATCCCCTGCGTGGATGACCGGAATATTGGTCGTCGCTTCGAAATAGGGACCTGCTTTTTCCAGCGCAGCTTCGGAGCCACCAATCAGATAGGTAAGCTCTTTGTTTTGCGCACGTGCAGCCCCGCCCGTCACGCAGGCGTCCATCACGGCGATGCCGCGCTCACTCGCTTCACGCTCGAGTTGACTCGCGGTTTCGGGCAGGATGGTGCTGTGAATTAGAATGACTCCCCCGGCACTCATTCCCGCGAGCAGTCCGTCTTCTCCAAGCACGACTGCAAGGACGTGGGCATCTTCGGGGACACATATGCCAACGACGTCGGCGTTGACTCCGACTTCTCTTGGCGAGGATGCCGCCTTCGCGCCGCCGGCGACGAGTTCTTGGACGGGCGCGTCAGCGATGTCATAGACCGTAGTTTCAAAACCCGCCGGTGCGAAGTGCGCTGCGATCGGCTTGCCTTGATTTCCAAGGCCAATAAATCCCACTCGGATCGACATCCCTCACTCCTCAGTCCTGTTCAAGTGCATTGATTGATTCGGCCACGATGGATCGCGGATTCGTATGCCGATTGTTGTGTCGATCGACCCTATCACAATTTACCTTGCAAGCGCATGGTAACTTAATTAGCGTCGAGGAGATGATCGTTCCCCCCTCGTGTTCCCACGAACGCTTTCGCTCGCATGGCCCTTGGCCGCGCGCCCCTATTTCCCATGCCCGCGGCCAGGCCGCGCGCGCAAATAAGGTTTGAAATCATGACTGCCCTGCCCGCCCTTGCGCCTGAGACCCGAAACCTCATTGATGGCGTCCTTTGCGACGCGAGCAATGGGAACACCTTCAATAATTTCAATCCGACCAACGGCGAGCTCCTTGGCACCGCGGCAGACGGCACCAAGGACGACATGCTTCGCGCAGTCGAAGCCGCAAGGCGCGCCTTTGATGAAACCGACTGGGCCAATAACCACGACCTCCGCAGTCGCTGCCTCCGCCAACTTTACGAAGGCATGTTGGAGGAGAAAGAACAACTGAGGGCCATCGTCATCGCCGAGGCCGGCGCCTCCATTTCGCTCACCGGCTTTATGCATGTCGACGATCCGATCGAGATGATGTCCTACTGGTCGGACCTCGCGGCTTCTTACGAATACGAATCGCGCATGGTCGACATCCCGTTTGCGGGTCGCCAACAAGGGCGCTTGCTATGCCGGGAACCCGCCGGCGTGGTCGGCGCGATTACACCGTGGAATGTCCCGCTGTATCTCAACATTGCGAAGATCGGCCCCGCCCTGGCATCTGGTTGCAGCCTCATCCTCAAGCCCGCTCCCGACACGCCGTGGAGTGCAACCCACCTTGGGAAGATCATCGCTGAAAAGACCGACTTCCCGGCAGGCGTCGTCAACATTGTGGGATCGTCCGATCACCTTCTCGGAGAAATCCTTTCGACTGATCCGCGCATTGATGTGGTGACCTTCACAGGGTCAACCGCAACTGGACGACGTGTGATGGAAAATGCGTCGGCGACCGTGAAGAACGTCTTCCTTGAGCTCGGCGGCAAGAGCGCAAACATCGTGCTCGACGACGCCAACTTCGAAGCGGTGCTCCCCGGTGCGGCCATGACGTGTGTGCACGGCGGCCAAGGTTGTGCGATCACGACTCGACTCTTGGTTCCTCGTGCGCGCTACGACGAAGCCCTTGGCATCCTTAAGACCGCATTCGAAAACTGGAACTACGGAGACCCCACCAACCCCGCGAACCTCCAAGGCCCACAGATCAGCAAGCGTCAGCAAGAACGGGTTCTCGGCTACATCGAGCAGGGCAAGAAAGAAGGCGCACGTTGTCTCGTCGGCGGCAAGAAGCCCGATGGGGATCTTGGCGACAAAGGCTGCTTCGTTGAACCCACCCTGTTTGTCGACGTCGATCCCAACTCCACCATTGCCCAAGAAGAGATTTTCGGACCGGTGCTTTGCGTCATTCCGTACGAAGACGACGACGACGCCGTTCGCATTGCGAACAATTCCGAATACGGGCTTTGCGGTGCGATCCAAACCGCGGACGTCGATCGCGGCATCGCCATGGCGCGTAGGATTCGCACGGGGACGATCTCCGTCGCGGGCGCGCAGTGGTTCCATGTCGACACGCCCTTCGGAGGGTACAAGCAGAGCGGCGTGGGGCGCGAAAACGGCGTGATGGGGTTCGAAGAATTCCTTGAAACCAAGATCATCGCAATCCCGGCCGATTCGAAGGTTGGCAAGTGAGCGCCGCGTCCGAGTCGGAGCCACAAGCTCCGACGACAACCGCGCATCCCGGTGGTAAGCAACCGCCGGTCTTGTCGCGAAGCCTTCCGTTACTCGGGCACCTTGGTGCCCTGCGCAAGAACCCCATCGCACTCTTTCAACGGGTGAGAGATGAACTCGGTGAAATCGGCGAGATCAACTTCGCCGGCAATCGCGTTGTCATGATGATGGGCGAAGAAGCCCAAGAAGCGTTCTTTCGCGGGAGCGACGAACAACTCGACCAGGCCGCCGCATACCCCTTCATGACCCCGGTGTTCGGCGAAGGCGTCGTCTTCGACGGGACCCCCGAGCAGCGAAAGCAGGCGATTCGCAATCAATCACTTACGGCCAAATTCATGAAGGGCCACGCCGAAACGATTTCGGCCGAAGTCAAGCGCATGATGGACGGCATGGGCGACGGGGGAGAAATCGACGTCCTCGACTTCTTTTCAGAACTCACGATTTACACATCGAGCGCGTGCCTGATCGGCAAAGAATTTCGCGAGGAACTGACCCCTGAATATTTCAAGACATTCTACGAACTCGAAAAAGGCACGGACGCAATCGCATACGTGAATCCGTACCTCCCACTGCCGGCCTTCCGCGCCCGGGACAAGGCGCGAGTTCGCTTGGTCGCCATGTTGACCGAGATATTCGAGCGGCGACGCCAAGATCCGGAGAGCACACGCGAGTTGTTCGATGTGCTGCTGACCTTAAAGAATGAGCAAGGCGAACATCGATACAGTATCGACAAAATTACGGGCATGTTTATCTCGCTCATGTTCGCCGGACACCACACCACTTCGGGCACCGCTGCGTGGACGCTCATCGAACTGCTCAAACACCCGCATATCTTGAAAGGCGTAGTGTCGGAACTCGACACGCTGTACGCCGATGGCCGCGAGGTCAGCCACCAGGCCCTGCGCGAAATCCCCATACTCGAACATTCTGTCATGGAGGCACTGCGACTCCACCCGCCCCTCATCATCTTGATGCGCAAAGTCATGTACGACTTTCATTACAAGGGCTGGACGATACCGGCGGGAAAACTTGTCGGCGTGTCACCTTCGGTTTCAAACCGAATGCCAGAAAACTTCCCCGAGCCCAACCAATATGATCCCAAGCGCTATGAACCGGGGCGCGAAGAAGACAAGCAGGCTTTCGCCTGGATCCCATTTGGCGCGGGTCGACATAAATGCGTCGGCAGCGCGTTCGCGATGATGCAGCTCAAGGCCATCTTCAGCGACTTGCTGCGCAACTATGAATTCGAGTTGTGCCAGCCGCGTGACAGCTACAAGAACGACCATTCGAAGATGGTGGTTCAGATCGAGCAGCCTTGCCATGCGCGCTACCGACGACGCACGTCGTCGAACGCCAATGTTGCAGCCACATCCCACAGTGAAGTGAAGCGAGCGCCACTGGCTCCCGGCACATTTCGCCTAAGCGTCGATCTCGACCTCTGCCAAGGCCACGGCGTTTGCGCCGAAGAAGCCCCTGAACTGTTCAGCATCAACAAACAGCAAAACAAGGTCGTGCTGGAAAGCGAAACCGCAAGCAGCGAGTTCCGCCAAAAGATCGCGCTCGCCGTCCAACATTGCCCAACCCGGGCGCTTAAGATCGAAGACTCATAAGAAGCCACCAAAGGAGAAGCACGTGCCTGCATTCCCCCGTGATGAAATGGAAGAAATGGTCAACCGCTGGGTCGCCGCGAACGACGAAGCGGGTCGCACCGGCGATTGGTCTAAGATGAGCAGCTTCTATACCGACGACGCACTCTACACTTGGAACAACGGACCCAAGTGGGAGTTCGTCGCCAAAGGGCGAAAGCAAATTCACGAATGGGCGTTTGGCTCCGAAATGACGGGCCTGGAACAATGGACCTATCCCTACGTGCGTCGCTTGATCGACGATCAAAAGGGAGAGTTCCTCGGCATTTGGCGTCAGGTCGCGCCGCTTAACGACCCCGAAGGCACGCCCTACGAAATCCATGGCACGGGCGGCAGTTGGTATCGGTATGCCGGAGATTTCAAGTGGAGTTGGCAGCGCGACTTCTTCGATCACGCCAACGCGGGTGCCGTCTTTGGCGCCATGATGAAGAACGATCAGTTGAGCCCGGAGATGCAGGAGCGGATGCAAAAAGGCAGTCGTATGCCGGGCTGGACCAAACGCGCAGACTTCGACTGGTTTTCGACGTTGGAAGACCCGGACGCTTAGAGGCTGAAGTTCAGTCCAACAGAGAATGGACCGCAGCACGTTGCGTATCGGAGATACCTGTGTCATTGCTCGACAACTACGCCGGACAGTTCGACCCGAAGGTTGGGCTTGAGAACTTTTCACGCACCGCGCTTTCACAACTCGGTCGGGAATTCCTGCTCAACGGTCATCTGCAAGACCGGGTCGGCCTGCCGCTTGTCGCCAAGCAGTTCGGCGGCGACGCGTACGTACAGTTTTCAATCGAAGAATGGATGGGTGCGAGCCCAATTTATTCGAAGCGCATGCAGCGCGCCATGGGCTTTGAAGGCAGCGACGTCGGAACCGTCTTCAAAAATATGCAGCTCGAAATTGGAGCCCCTCACCAGTTCATGGATTTCCAGTTTCGGCTGGACCGCCCAGACTACGGTGAATTTTGGCTTTCCCACTGTGGCGCCCTACTCGACGTTGAACCCTTCGGTGAAGAACGCGTCAAGCTCATGTGCCATGACATCGAAGACCCCACGTTTGACGCCACGGCAGCCGCGACGAATCCGTCCATGAAGATGCGGCCCATTCACAGGCCTCCGCGAGTTCCCACGGGTCGCTTTCCGCATTGTCGCTGGTCTGTCTTTATCGGAGACGAAGCCGAACCCTACGAGCAGCATCCCAATCTCGAGTTGGTTCGCGCGTCCAAGATCGCAAAGGTTCGAATCAAGGCTCCAAAAGCCGACGCAGAGAAAGGCGGCTGGTCGGATTATTCGGGCAAGTTCGATCCCGGTTTTCAGCTCGAAGATTTTTCTCATTCAGCGCTCGTCATCGTCTGCCAAGAGTTCGCGGTGCAGAGCCACCTGCTCGCACGGGCCTTCATGCTTTGTGCGTCTCAGCGCAAAGGAGATGACGTCGCCAAAGAGTTGGGAAGCGCGCAGTGGACCGGCATTGCAGCACTCACCGCCGAACGCCTGTCGAAGCTCCTCAAGATCGAGGGGGACGACATCCAAGACGTCGCCAAAATTTTTCAAATACATCCCTGCTTTTATCCGCGTACGTACGTCGACCTCCGTGTCGAAATTACTGGACCCCAAAGCGCGCGCATCTCAATCAACGACTGCCCCGCTCTCAACGAAGGCGACGCGCACTCGTGGTTCGCGACCTTGGGCGAAAGTACGCACCCGGCTCTCGACGCCATCGCCGGGGCGATCAATCCCCGTGCCCGTTGCCACCCCGTTCCACGCCAAGGCAAAGCGCGACTCGCCTGGGAACTCGTCGTCGACCCGACATCGACGCCGCAACTCCCCCCGCAAGAACTCAACCTCGCAAAAATTAGCCGCGGCGCATCCTTCGAGTTCGAACAGCGCCGTACCCTACGCATGCGCAAGCACTGATGCAGACACTGGTAACCGGCGCGACCGGATTTATTGGCTTCCACACCGCGAGAAGACTGCGTGAGTGTGGGCACGACGTACGCGTGTTGGTACGCGACAAAAAGAAGGCTCTACGCGTTCTCGGTCCCTTGGGCATCAACGAAGATGCAATCGTCGTTGGAGACATGACCGACGCTGACGCGGTAGAACGCGCACTCGTCGGTTGCGACAGTGTGGTGCACGCAGCAGCAGGGGTTTCGGTTACGACCGGCCAAACTGATTTCTCGGCGAACCTGCGCGGCACCGAAACCGTTATCGGGCGCGCGTGCGGACGTGGGCTGTACACCATTTTCGTTTCGAGCGTGATGGCGATCTTCACATCCAAAGAACCGATGACCGGCGATTCCCCGCTGGTCCGAAGTAAAACCCACTACGGTCGGTCAAAGACCGAGTGCGACGCCTGGGTTCGCGATCGGCAGGCGACGGGGGCATCAGTCGCCATCGTGTACCCACCTGGTGTCGTCGGCCCGGACGATCCCGGCTTCAGTGAATCGGTGAAGGCCTACCGCGCATTTTTGCGCGGCACCCTGAAGAGTGAGGGCGGCAATCAGCTCGTGGATGCCCGCGACCTTGCCCAGCTCTTTGTTCGGATGCTCGAAGAAAAAACGCCCGGTCGCATCATCGCGGGTGGACATTTTTTCGATTGGGATCAGTTCACAACGATGCTCGAAACAGCAACCGGAGCCCGCATATCGCGCATCACCGCCCCCGGATGGGTGCTTCGCTTTGCCGCACGCGCCATGGATGTGATCGGAAAGCTCACTGGCAAGACAATGCCAATGACGGGAGAAGGCATAGAAATCGCCACTCGGTTTGCTCCAATGCATGACTCGCGCCAGATCGCGGAACTGGGCGTCGCATGGCGTCCCGCGGTGAAGACAGTCGCCGACCTCTTCCGTTGGTACGTCGATGCCGAAAGACTTCCGCCGAAAGCGGTTCCGGCACTCTTCCCCGTCGACTGACCGCAAGCACACACATTTCGCATCTTGACTCCCGGTTGAGACGCACAACAAAGGGACGAGTCTTGGACTTCTGCATCGCAGTCGCGTACAACGACCCCAATCATCTCTGCAACATCGCACGTACTGCAGAAGAAGCGGGCTTCGGCGGCATCATCGTTTCCGACCACATCATCTATCCGGGCAACCTCGAAACGAAATATCCTTATACGTCGCATGGACGACCACGCTGGGAAGTTTCCACACCTTGGCCGGACCCCATGGTGGCGATCGGCGCGATGAGCGCAGTCACCGAACGCATTCGATTCATCTGCAGCATCTACCTTCTAGCCCTGCGGCATCCGGTCCTCGCGGCGAAGAGTATTTCCACCGCGGCCGTCATGTCGAATAACCGGCTGACCGTAGGCGTCGGCGCGGGCTGGATGCGGGAAGAGTTCGACCTCATGGGCCCAGACTTCAAGACCCGGGGCAAACGCCTCAACGAAGCGATCACAGTGCTCCGCCGTGTTCTCGCAGGCGGCATGGTCGAGCACCACGGTGAATTCTTTGATTTCGACGCCGTCGAGATGAGCCCGGTCCCCAGCAAGCCTCTCCCGATCTACGGCGGTGGCATTTCACCGCCGGCGTTGCGGCGCGCTGCGACCCTATGTGACGGCTGGGCGTCTGAAATCCAAACCACCGAAGAACTCACTCAAATTCAAGCAGACCTCGCTCGCTTTCGAGACGACTCCCCCCTCGCGGGCAAACCCTTTGGGATCTGCGCAGCACTGCGAGATGTCTTCGACGCTGACGGCTACAAAGCCATGCGGGACCGAGGCGTTACCGAACTCATCACCGTCCCGTGGCTCTTCTATGGAGACGGCAACCAGAGCTGCGAACAAAAGTGCGACGGGATTCGACGCTTCGCGGACGACGTCATTGCGCACCTCTAGGCGTCTGGCCGGCAGACTCCTAGGCTCTCTTCTACGACACGGGTAACAACTCAACGCCAGCCCCGCGGCCACGTCACTTCTCATTTTGAAAACACCGGAGAGAACATGACCACCCATGGAATCGAAACCGTAACCGGCAGCATCGTTCCCGACGCGCTCGGCAAAACACTTATGCACGAGCACCTCCTGATCGGTTATCCAGGCGCTGAAGCCGACACCCTGAACCCCGGGCCGAATCGCGAAGAGCGAATCGCGCAGTGCGTCGACCGTATTGCAGAGATCAAAGCTCTTGGCTTCACCTCCCTCCTCGATCCATGTCCTTCCGACCTCGGGCGAGACGTCGAACTGATGGCGACCGTTTCTCAGAAGACGGGCTTCCAGATCATCTGCGCTACAGGCCTGTACAAACAGGCCGAAGGTGGGCACCCGTACTGGCACGTGCGGAGCGCGTTTGGATCACAAGTCGACGCGATGGCAGACATCTTCATCAAGGAGATCACCGAAGGCGTCGCAGACACAGGCGTGCGTGCCGGCATCATTAAAGTTGCGACCGGCAAAGGCGCGATTACCGATTACGAACGGACCATCTTCGAAGCGGCCGCCAAAGCCTCAGTCGAAACCGGAGCGCCGATCACTACCCACACCGACGACGGAACCATGGGCGACGTTCAGCAAGAAATCCTCACATCCGCCGGAGTCGCGCCCAACCGCATCGTGATCGGACATTCATGTGGCACAACGGACCACGACTATCATATGAAGATCGCGCGCGGCGGTTCGTATTTGGGCTTCGACCGCTTTGGAATCAACGCACTTCAACCTGACGACGACCGTGTCGCCGCCCTCGCCCGGGCGATCCAAGCAGGCGCGGGGGATCGGATCGTAGTTTCACACGATTCTGTTTGGTGTTGGAAAGGGCAGCCCTTCCCGCCCGCCGTCTATGAAGCCATGACCCAGGAATGGAATCCGTCACATTTTTCGAAGCGCATCGTGCCCAAGCTCAAAGACCGAGGCGTCACCGACGCACAAATCGACGCGTTATTGATCGACAATCCGAAGCGTTTCTTTGAAGGGCGGAAGCTCCGGGCACTTGCTTAGCCCGCGCGGCTCGCCCGTTTAAAGGAAGCCCTGTTCATTGCGGTAAGTGGAAAAACGCGCGCGAATCTCGTCAACATCGAGTTCCCAAGCACTGGCCGCGTAACGATGGAGCGGCGCCTTGTCAGCCGAATTCTGTTTCTGAAACGCATCCATCGCGGCTCTCGTTTCATCGCTGCGTTCGAGCCCGAAGTGCGCGTAGATCTCGTCGACGACCGCCATGGGTTCCGCTTTGAAGCGGGGAAACGAAACGTCAAAAAACTGATCTTGGTTCCGGCCTACGCGAACATTGCGGGTCTGCTCAACTCCCATGTGCCAAAGATTCGTCGTCAGCTCGCCGAATGTTTTGGGAGACTCCGACTCGTTGAGGGTTTTGCGCGCTGTCCAGCAAAGCCCGCACACTGAAGGGATCGATTCGACCGGGTCGCGATGGGTCTGCACAACCCGCGCATCGGGATAAACCTCAAGCAAGGCATCCAGCCCAAACAGATGGGTGGAGTCCTTCATCAGCCAGCGCTTCCCCGGTTCTCGCGAACCGATGAGCTGGAGGTTGCGGCGGTGTCGTTTGTAAACCGGAACTTTGTCTACTTGCTCAAACCAAGCGCGGTACGCCGGCAACTGCGTCTGCGCCAACCAACTTGAATGAACGAAGCTCTGGGACATCAGATACCAGCACTCGTCAGCTTTGCCTGCGTCCATTTTGTGAATCGCATGGAGCTCCGGTTGAAACTCCCGAATCTGTTTCATCTCCTGCGCGCACGCCTGATAGTCGGGGTCATCCCGCCATTGCGCTCGCATCGGCCGGGGCTTTGGCGCTCGCGTGAGCCACAACTCAAGTCCCTGCAAGTTCGGGTCGACGGACAAGAGTTCTTGGAGTGCTGTGGTGCCGGTGCGCGGTAAGCCGACGATGACGAGCGGCGCCTCAACACCTGGGCTCTGGCTTTCGGGCCAGGACTTGAACCCGTGCTCCGCAACCAGCCGGGCTTTCAAATCCCGAACGATCATGTGTCGAATCGCGATCTTCCCCAGTGGATTGAGGTACCGATTCTGGTCGAGCGATTCGAGCAGAACATGAAGTCCCTCAAGCTCAGCTTCATCCCCAAAGTCGTCGTAGCCGCAAGCCACGACGGCCTGATCCCGCAGCCGCCCTTCGTCGTCGACGAAAGAACTCATGCGCAGGACCCCGGCCGCAGGCGGCGCCCATTACTCGCATTCTGCTTGACCGCCTTCGACACCATCGACCTCTCCTAACAACTTTGCGAACCTTGCCTCGCTCGCGATGGGACCTCAATGCCGAAGTCGACGCGAATGATTCGCCAGCCATGATGCACAAATCAAGCCGTCACCCCCACTTTCAGCGGAGCGAGTCATCATGAACGTCAAAGGAAAAGTCGCGCTCGTAACCGGCGGTGCCTCCGGCATCGGAAGGGCAACGTCTCTATTGCTCGCTGAGCACGGTGCTCATGTCGTGGTCGCTGACGTCTCAATCGACGGCGCGGCAGAGACGGTTCACTTGATCGAAAGGAACGGCGGAGAAGCACTTGCCATCGCGGCAGACATCAGTCAAGTCGACGCGGTGGAGCAGCTCTTCGCGGCCGGCGAAGCTCGATTCGGCGGGATCGACATCGTGATCAACAATGCCGGCATTGTAGTGGGTCCGCCAGGCTGGCCCGATGTTGGCGCCGCACGGCTTGCCCAAGTGATCCAAACGAACCTAGCGGGCGTCTTCATTGTGCAGCGCACTGCCCTTGATTCATTCGCGAAGCGCGGTGGCGGCGTTGTGGTCAACACGTCGTCCCAAGCCGCCCTCGTCCCACTCCCAACCGACCCCGCCTATGGTGCCGCAAAGGCGGGCGTCGTTTATCTCACCCGCGCTAGCGCAGGCCTCGCCGAAAGTCACAATGTGCGTGTCGTCGCGATGCTTCCGGGCATGACCCAAACCCCGATGCTCGCAACGACGGGCGACGGCGAACCCGCACCCTGGCTTGCCGAAATCCTGAAGAACATTCCGATTCAGCCTGCGAGCGAAGTGGCGCTGACCGCGCTCGACCTCATTCAAGACGATTCGCTAGTCGGGGTTTGTCGTGCGTGTCGAGGCCCAGACGAAGGCGGCGACTTCGACTTGCCCGACTAGGGATTCCAACGTGACGCAAACGATGTCATGTGATGAAGTTTCCGCATCACGCCATTCACCACACACCCAGTGAACCCTTCGAAGTCAAGCAAGGAGCAATATCAATGAGCAACTTTCTCCTAAAAGATCGTGTGGTTCTTGTTTCGGGCATCGGTCCCGGGTTGGGCCGCAACACCGCCCTCGCCTGCGCGCGCCAAGGCGCGGACATCGTGCTCGCCGCGCGCACGGCCTCTCGACTCGAAGAAGTCGCGAAAGAAGTCGAAGCGACGGGCCAGCGTGCCCTGTGCGTCCAGTCCGATATTTCGAAAGACGAAGATTGCGCCAATGTGGTCGCTCGCGCCGTCGAACACTTTGGTCAGCTCGACGTCCTCGTCAATAACGCCTTCACCATGCCGCCCTTTAAGGACTTGGTCGACACGCCATTGGACGTGATTCGCGAAACCTTTGAGGTCAACCTTTACGCCGCACTGCGCATGTCTCGCGAAGCCGCACCGCACCTCGAAAAAAGCGCGGGCGGTTCGATCGTCATGATCAACTCATCGGTGATGCGAAGTGCCAGGCCCACCTTTGGTGCATACAAAATGGCCAAGCATGCGCTGCTCGCCCTGGCGCAAAGCCTTGCCTGCGAACTCGGCCCAAAGGGCATTCGCGTGAATTCGATCGCTCCCGGATTCATCGGTGCGGTTGCGGCCGACGGTCTGGCCGCGCTGCAGTCTCACACAACGGGCGTGCCGGCGAAAACCATCAAAGCCGAAATTGTGGAAGCCCACATGTTGCGCCAGATCCCGGAGCCAAACGAAATTGCGGACTGCGTTGTCTTCTTGGCGAGTGATCTCTCGCGAGTCGTGACCGGTCAATGCCTCGATGTAAACGGCGGCGAGTTCACTCACTGAGACGCACAGCGACACCGATGGCCTTTGGGAACCCCAAAGAAGACCTCAACCTCAATGGCAGCGTGGACAGCGTAAATCTTACCGACACAAAATAAATCGGCTCCAACCCGACAGTGATCAAGATGGCTTCAACGGCGACCTCGCGTCGGGAACCGAGCCACGCAACGCAAATTCGTCCCCCTTCATACCCGCCGTGCTTTCATTCACCGACTTTCGCGAAGGACACAGGCCGCGTAAGTAGATTGCCGAACTAGCGGTCCGGTCGGGAGGGAATCATCATCTTCACGATTCCCTGCTGCACGAGCTCATGCTTCGTATCCACGAAGTTGAGGCCAAAGCGCACGACCGCAAGTTCCGGCCGACTTTGCGTGCGCTTGCAGTCGAGAGGCTGATGAATCACCCGGATTTTTTCTCCCAGTGCGACCAAACGGTGCACTTGCCATTCGTCCGCGACATGTCCGGCTGAACCCGCCGCGGGCATCGCGACACGCAGCAGTGCTTCGAGAAAGGCGCTGAACCCGAGACAGAAGTTTAACATCGGAGGAACCGCGCCTGCGCCATCGGAATACAGCGGGTTGCATTCATCGACCTGCGCAACGAAGGTGTCGACCGAAGCTTGGGTCTGTGTCGGAAGCGTGACCGTTCCCCTGGGCCCGCACGCGACGATATCTTCGGCGTAGTACATCTCTGGAGCGCCCGGGTGGAGACCGTCCGCGTCGCGCAACAATGCCACCCGAGCCTTGGGCCGCTCGCGCAAGTACGCGGCACCCTGCGAGCACAGCGACACGTGCCCGGACGCGACAACGTCATCTCGTTGATTCACGACTTCGTAGCCTGTATCGACATACGCAAGATTGCGCACCCCAGCCTGCGATGGCGCATTGACCCACCGGAAGCTGAGCTCGTCCCCACTTTCGACGACCCGAGACAGACGCAGTGCGTAGTGGGTCATCAGTTCGTCGCCGTTTCCCACACCGACAGCATTGGGCTGATGACGTGTCAACGCACCGAGGGCCAGCGCGCCTGTCAGAAGGCCATGGGCGATCGGTCCGCTAAAACCGCTGGCCTGTGCAAATTGGGGATCAATATGAATTCGGGAACGGTCACCCGTCAGTTGCGCGAATGCGCGGATCATCGCTGCGGTAACCGCACGTGTCCCGACCCCCTTCGCATTCGACTCCATCTTCAGCCCCCTATGCTGCGCCCTCACTCACCCCGAAGGCATCGCCACGATACGCCAGTGTTCCCGGCTCGCAACGCGAGTTACTGCGCCAGCGCCACTGCTACGGTGGGTAGACCCACTAAAATGAAGAAAGGATCCCAACCCATGGAAATCAGTTGGCGCGACCTCGAAGCGATCAAGCGCGTAAAATATAAATACATGCGCTGCGTCGACCTAAAACTCTGGAAAGAAATGGAAACCTGCTTCACCGAAGGTGCAACCGCGGGCTACAGCGGTGGGAAGTACAGCGCCGACGGACGCAAAGCCATCATCGAATTTCTCGTGCGCGGCCTCGGGAGCACCGAGATCTTGACGAGCCACACGGTTCATCATCCTGAGATCGATCTAGTAAGCGAAACCGAAGCGACCGGAACCTGGTCTCTCGAAGACACGGTCATTCACGAAACCTTTGGGCTCACGATCCAAGGCTCGGCCTTCTACGAAGACCGTTACGTCAAAGAAACCGATGGACAGTGGCGTATCGCGCATACGGGGTATGTCCGAACCTATGAAGAAATGTTCGCTCGAGCGTCGATCGAGGGCATACGGCTCACCGCGCATCGATGGAAGACCAACGGGCAAAGCGAAATCGACGCGTAAGCAACTCGCGTCCTCTCGTCCCGGCTCACTCGCGAAGCACCCAAGCCTCTACTTCCGATACGGGTGGTGCCAGACCACTTCCTTACGAGGGATATCGGCAATCGCATTTCCAAACTCAGACGCGAGCTTGCGCCATGCCGCGACGACTCCATCTTCGTGCTCATAGTCGAACGGATCACCGAGGTTGAGTTCCGCCTCATCGCCCGGAGGCAACGGATTATCCATGTACCAACTTGCGGTTCGCTCGACAGCGTCTTCGAAACTCACAACGTCGCGATAGCCGAGTTGCTCCTTGATCTTATCGATGCTTGGATGCCAATGATGACGATAGAGAAGCTGCGGCGGTGACGCGCGGAAGCCTTCTGGCAAAAGATGAAAAGGAATGTCGATCAATTCGAATTCATGTCCAAGGGCCGAGCAGAGCTGAGCCACCCATTCGTGGTTGTACTGCAAACGGTCGTCGCGAATGTTGTAGATCTGCCCCCCGGAATTTTCCGGCTGTTCGACGGCCAGCATGATGGCGTGAGCGATGTTCTCAGCGTAGCCGCGCGCAATAATCGTGAGCCCGCCGCCCGGCATGATGAGCGTGCGACGTTGATCTCGCACCCGTCGCACAACGCCCCATTCTGCCGGACAAATGTTCGACGGCCCGTAGACCAACGGATAGCGAAAGTGAGTCCCATTGAAGTCGCCCGCGGCATGGCCCTGCATCACGAGCCCTTCCATCCCGCGCACCGCCATGGAGAACTGCGACTCGGTTTCGTCCGAAGCCAGGGCATGGTCTTCGGGAAGAGACAGCGGCGTGGGCTCCATGGTCTCCCACGGATTCCGGGCGATCATGTCGCCCCACCCTTTGTAGATCGGAGCGAGCCCGCCGACCGAAATAAAACGCGCGGTCTTGCCCACCACAGCCTTCGTCACATGTTTGAGCATGCCGTACGTCGCGACGATCAAGTCGTAGTGCTTACCTTCGAGGGCATCCTCGAGCGCATCGCGCTTATACGGGCTGGCGTGAATGTGCGCGACTTCTTCCGGCAAGTCAGGTTTGTGATTCCCGGTATGCAGGATCGTCACCTGGTAGTCGCGCTCTAACAATTGACGGACGATGACGATCCCGGTCGCACCGGCGCCACCGATCACGAGTGCATTCGGCATTTTGTCTCCACTCTAAAGGTTCGAAGGCGCCGACGATAACGGATCCATCAGCGGCCCGGCCAGCGGAACTAGAACAAGTACGCGACGCTGAAGCTCGACAGAACGTTGATGCCAAATTGCGTTTCGCACAAAAAAGCCCATCCCCATTTATCATCGTTGACTCGTACCAAAAGCCAAGCCCCAAGTAGGGTTTTATGCGTCCAACAGATTGACCCGCTTTGCCAACGCGACCGCCGACCTATGTCTCGAGCGGCGCACCGCTCTGCTCTTAGGCGCCAGAAGTCGATGCAACGAAAATTAACAATGTCATCACCAAGCCAACCCAACCGAACTTCATTTTCGACTCCTTCAGATGCGTGGCGGTACGCATCTGCAGACATTCGAAAGCCATGCCACAAGGCAACGGGAGCGTCCGGGGTCGTAGACCGGGAATTTAGGCCCCGTCACGGGATCTTCAGAACGCACCCATACGCGAGCATTGGAGCCATGGCATTGATGTAGAAGCCCCATCAAACTATGGGCTGCGCGAAACCGAAACAATGGAGACTCTAACCATGGCCGCCCCGCTGTTCGAACAACACCGCGTCATCGACATCGACACTCACGTCACCGAACCGCCGGACGTCTTTACGTCACGCATTGCGAGCAAGTGGCGAGACGACATACCCCAGATACGAGACGTCGATGGGCGCGACATCTGGATGGTGGGCGACACCCTGATCGGTATGCCCGGCGCGTATTCAATGGCAGGACACACCGGAACGATTCCGGACTTCCCCAAAAAGTACAACGAAATCGCGGATTCGATGATGAAGCCGAAAGCACGTCTTGCGTTCATGGACGAAGAGAAGATCTACGCGAACGTTCTCTATCCAAACGTCGGTGGCTTTGGCGCAGCTGGCTTTCTTCGCTTGAACGACAGTGAACTCATGCTCGAATGCGTGCGCGTCTACAACGACTTTTTGTTTGAATGGGCGAGCGCCGATCCCAAACGCCTGATCCCGGTGATGTCGACTCCGTTTTGGGATGTCCAAGCGTCGGCCAGAGAGATCGAACGATGCGCTGCGAAGGGCTACCGCGCAGTCTTGATGTGCAACCAACCCCAGGACTTCGGGATGCCCTTCTTGCGCGACAAGCACTGGGATCCGATCTGGGCGGCCGCGCAGGCCACGGGCATGAGTGTGTCCTTTCATATCGGGGGTGGCGACCTCTCCGACTTGCTCGAAGACCCCGCCAACATCGGATACAAGGCCAACTTTGCCCGCGCCTCCGCGCTTGTGTTTCTCGACAACGGACGTTGCCTCGCCGACCTGATCTTCGGCGGGATCTGCCACCGCTTCCCGGACCTCAAGATGGTCTCCGTCGAAAGTGGGGTCGGTTGGATTCCCTTCGTCCTCGAAGCCCTCGACTGGCAGTGGAAGAATTCGGGGGTGACCACGGAGAACCCCGCCTACGACTTGCTTCCGAGCGAATACTTTCGACGGCAAATCTACGGAAGTTTCTGGTTCGAGGAACAAGGCTTGCCGAACGCCATCGCGTGCTACCCGGACAACATCTTGTACGAAACTGACTACCCGCACCCAACCTGTATGGCACCCGGCCCCGCATCGGCGGGCACGCATCCTGGGATCTACGCCGAAAAGGCATTGGCCGGGGTCAATAAACAAGACGTCGCAAAGGTGCTCCACGGAAACGCCGCTGTGCTTTACGGGATCGAATAATGGTGGGACTTCTCGGAGTTCGAGTCGTCGATTTTACGAGCCAGATTGCGGGTCCCTACTGCACGAAACTCTTTGCAGACGCGGGCGCCGACATCATAAAAGTAGAAACGACCCATGGCGATCCACTGCGAACCTGGACGGCAAGCGGCGAAGACCTTGGCGGCTGCGATAGCCCGCTGTTTCGATTTCTCAATGCGTCGAAGCGAAGCGTCGTCGGGGAACTGGGCGACAAGGCAATCGGCGACCTCATCGCCCAAGCGGATCTCGTGGTCGAAGACTTCGGGCCCGACGCAACGATCGACCGGAACGCTCTGCTGCGCGCAAATCCTGCGCTGGTGTTGCTCTCGATTTCTCCATTTGGTCTCACGGGCCCGTACGCGACACGGCCGGCAACCGAGTTTACGATTCAGGCAGAAGCCGCGTCGACAGGCGGACGTGGTCTGCCTGGGCGCGAACCTTTTCAAGCCGGCGGTCGTGTTACCGAATGGGTCTCCGGAACGTTTGCCGCGGCGGGTGCACTTGCGGCGGTGCGCGGTGCCCAACGTACCGGGCGCGGAGAACACATCGATTTTTCGATACAAGCCTGCATGTGCATGTCCTCAACGGTCTTCATTGACCTGATGTGGTCGCTCCTCGAAATTGAAAAAGACGAGTCGAGTGGCCAAAGCAGCGAATCCCCTTCGATCGAACCGTCCAAAGACGGCTACGTGGGCTTCAACACCAACACGGCGCAACAATTCTCTGACTTCTTGCTTTTGATTGAACGGCCGGATTTACGCGAAACCGGCGAGTTCGATTCTGCGATGCAACGCGCCGCACGACTCGATGAGTGGCAGACCATTCTTCGCACTTGGACGCGAGAACACACCACGGCGGACATCATCGAACAGGCGCGGCTGTTTCGGATTCCCGTGGCCCAGGTTGGAAATGGCCGCAGCGTCCTCGAACACGAACAGTTGGTTGCGCGTGGCATCTATGTCGACTCGCCCGCCGACCCAAACGCCCCGAGCTTCAAAGCCCCGCAACCGCCATACAGAATTGATGGCGAACGCCCTCCGGCACCGAGGCCCGCACCGCGGCTCGGCGAACACAGCGGTGATGCTGCTTTTCAAGGAGACGCGCGAACCCGCCGAGGGCAAGAGAAGCCGTCTCTACCGCTGGCGGGCGTCCGCGTCGTAGACGCGACCACGTGGTGGGCCGGCCCGTCCGCCACCCACGCCCTGGCCGCGCTTGGCGCAGACGTCATCCATGTTGAATCGATCCAGCGCATCGACGGAGGCCGCACCCTTGGAGGGATGCTCGTCGGCAAGTACGACGATTGGTGGGAGGCCGGCAACATTTTCCTCGCCGCAAACACCAACAAGCGTGACGTGACTGCGGACCTTTCAAGCCCTCGCGGCCGCGAGATCCTCAACCGACTCATTGCGACTGCAGACATCTTCGTCGAAAACTTTTCGCCGCGTGTGATGGAAGGATTCGGCATCGACTGGAAGCACGTCCAGGCCCTCAACCCCCGCTGCATCATGGTACGCATGCCGGCCTTCGGCCTCGACGGCCCGTGGCGCGACAACGTGGGCTTCGCCCAAACGATGGAGCAGCTCTCTGGGATGGCTTGGCTGACCGGACATCCCGACGACCAGCCCCGTATCCAACGAGGTCCGTGCGACCCACTTGCGGGCATGCACGCCACCTTCGCAATGCTTGTCGCCCTGGCCGAACGAGACAAGTCGGGTCGCGGCCACTTCGTCGAATGCGGCATGGTTGAAGGCGCGTTGAACGTTGCTGCCGAACAAGTGATTGAGTTTACAGCGCACGGTCATCTGCAAGAACGCATGGGCAACCGTTGCCCTGAAGCAGCGCCACAGGGTTTGTACCCGTGCGCGGATCACGATACGCAGAACCACCCACGTTGGCTCGCACTTTCTATCGCGAACGACGAACAGTGGAGTGCGCTGCTCGAGTGGCTAGGCAACCCAAGTTGGTCTACGGCGCTTGCACAAGCCAATGCCGCCGAGCGCCATGCTGCCCACGACAAGATCGACGAACATTTGCGCAAAGCGTTTTCGGACCGCGACCGGGACGAATGTATCGACGCGCTCATTGCGATCGGGGTCCCCGCCGCGTCCCTCACGAACCCGCGCTGGACAGCCCATCATCCGCAGCTGCTCGATCGCGGGTTCTACGAAAGCGTCGACCATCCCGTCGTCGGGACTCACCCGATTGCCACGCTTCCCTACCGCTTTGCATCGGTCGACCAATGGATCCGAAGCGGCGCCCCGGTTCTCGGTGCGCACAACCGAGAAGTCCTGCTAGAAGTCGGCTACGACGCAGACGAAATCGACGGGCTCGAAGCCGACAGCATCATAGGGAGTCGGCCCGAGGGCGTCTGAGCACAACGCACACGCAGTGCGTCGGGCTTGGTTTATGGCAACGCGGGGACTTCGGCCAACCGTGGCGGGCTTACAAACACTTTGCCGACCTGCCCACCTGGGTAGCTCAGCGGCCCCTTGCTTTCGGCAGGCAGCCAGCCACGCCCGTTTGGCGCGCGTCCACCCTTCATATAGCCAAACGCAGGAGCGCGGTAGAACGCTTCTGGTGAATTGTCCGCGATGCCGAAGCGTTCGAAGTACTTCTCTGCGACGAAGAACAGGTTCACGCCGTTTTCGGATGCGTGAACGAGTTCATAGCCCTTCTTCTTGCCGAGTTCGTAGAGCGCTTGAATGCTTGCGCCGTAGTAGTCTGTCGAGTCGGCGTGGTTCATCGGGTGATATCGAACGACCGCACTCACGGGCGGAGCGAACGCGGCGTTGTATTCGATTTGCACGAGCTTGGGACGGAAGTCATGGATGACCTTCCAAATCCAATAGTCGTTGCTGTCGATGTCGATCACCAAGAAGTCTAGATCTGCGGGAACCCCGACTTCTTCGAACAGGTGTTCAATATTGCCTGGCCAGATCCACGCGTTGAGGTTCACGACCCCAGGAAATACCTTGGTGTTTTCAACCAGCATCTTGAACGCGGCGGGGTTGCCCTCGATCTGCAGTCCGCGCCAACCCTGCTCATAGAGCCTGCGCACATTGCTACCGTGAAGTCCGTCTCCCGCACCGAATTCGACCGCGAACCGCTGCGTAGGTTCGATGAGTTCGAAGATCTTTTCGATTACGCCGTCTTCACCGCCTTGGGAATAGATCTGCTTTTCGAACTTTGCGAGCGGCAAAGCTTCGGCGCCGTATGCCGTGATCGGCCAAGCGAGCGTGAGCGCGATGAACGAAAGCAATGCTTTCGCCACCAGAGTTCTGGGCATTTCCTATCTCCTAGGCCATCCATGCGTGTGGAAGTTCGCGCAAGCACTCAGTCGGTCGTCTCTCTCTTTGCATTTCCGCCCCAAGCGGAAGCCAATACCCCCTCCCGATTGTCTCAGCTTCGAGCATCGAATAGGAAGCACAAATCAGCGGATCGAGTGAGAAGACATCAATTCGCCCGACAAAGTGTGCAGATCGTGGCCCAAACCGCGAAAAAAATGAATCTGTACCCCTTAGACGGAGATACAAGTGGAGCAAATTCGGGGACTACACCGACCGCTGACTACGCATGCCGAGACCCCCAAGCAGCAACAGCAAGGCGAGCGCCGAGAACGAAATCGCCGATCCGGCTTGAAAAGATGTTGGGACAAAGCGCATGTCTACGCGCTTTGCTCCGGCGGGGATCGCCACACCGCGAAACATTGCGTTGACCCGGAACACACTTGTTTCTTCGTCGTCTACCCAGGCACGCCAACCCTCGTGCCAACTGTCGGTCACGACAAGTACCGAGGGCGAGTTCGCGCCGACATCAAACGAAAGATGCTCGGGACGATGGCGCGTCCGCGCGACGGGCCGAATGGCGCCGCTGCCATTTAGGACTGGCCCATTTCCTTCGACTACGGTCGTTCGATAGGGATCGAAACCTCGGGATAACTGCTTTTCCAGATCAACCGCGTCAACGGCCCGACGGGTTCGATCCGTGAGGTAGGCGCGGGGCAACGCACCCTCGTTTTGATACAGAGAAGCACCGTAGCCCGCGAGGTGCGAGTCAACATACTGATGCACGCTCCTCAAACCTCGCGTGCGCTCAGGCCGAGTACTCACAATAAAGCGCACGGATGCCGTGTCGAAGAGCGGAGAATCGAACCGTTGTGGCTTCGAACCGCTCACGAACTGATCGATGGGTTCGCGTGGATAGCGCTTGCCCATATTGATCAATTGAACGAAGTCTAGGTATTGAAGCGTGACAAGCGGGTTGTAGCCCCCCACTCCGTCGAAGCCTTGAAGGGTGGGTGTGTTGAGTGGACCGAAGCCGTGAAGCATGATGCGTTCGCCCTGGTAGTCGAACGCGCCCGCAGTGAGTTCATCGAACTCTGGAACGGTGTCTGGAATTGTACTGCCCGAGGGCGGTGCAGGGCTGGCGGTCGTCACTCCGTGCAACGCACCCAATGCAAGTAGGTCGATCGCCAGAAGCCCAACGATCACGAGGTGAAGCCATTCGCGTGCATCGCCCGGCTCGACTTCGGGAGCGCGACGTTTGGTCGCAGCGACTGAAGCCACGAGTGCAGTGAGCGCGAACCCCGCTGACCAAAGGGCCGACGTCGCAAACGTGCCGCTTATCATGAAAGCAGCGACATGGACAGCAACCACCACACCGGTTGCAACCGAAAATGCAAGCTTCCACCGTCTATCTGCATGCGTCACAAGACCCTGGATCCCAAAGCCCGCGAGAAATGCGATTCCCACAGCCGCCGGACCCAGCGCGCGCCCCATCCCGCGAAGTCCGCCGACAAGCCCTGGACTCTGTTCGAACAGCCAACCGTGGACGCCGCCGTAACGGCCCATCGCGATGAGCACGAGTACCACTACGGCGATGGCGACGGAGCTTGTCACGCCGTTTCGCTGCGAGAACAGTCCGACAACGAGCAGTGGCAAAGCGAGCGAGCCAAGGTAGAAAGACCCGCCTTCATGATCGAGAGGCATCCCGGCCCCCAGCCATTCTGCGCTCCCGTTGACGAACATGCCCAGCCACTCGACGAGATGCACGGACCCCATAGAGGCGAACTCGTACGTCATCCCAAGCGCGCGTGCGGTCGAGGGCAGGTGTTCAACGGCAGGGATCAAAGTCACAGCCGCAAGAGACAGTCCCAGCAACTGTGTGGCAAAGATCAAACCGAATCGCCGGCCAGCAACGCGAGTTCCCAATTCAACGCGAATGTCTGCTGTGACCCCCAGAACGTAGAACCCGTAAAAAAACAGGGCTCCGAACAGGACCTGCAGCGTCCCAGCGAAGATCATCATCGCGACCACTGCGGCAGCCCCGACAGCACCGAGGCAGCTTGGCCTCCGCATGAAGCGATACGTCGCCCAAAGCCAAGCAGGAATCCAGCATAAGATCGCGAACAGCCCAGGATGTTGTGCTTCGTGCGCGAAATATCCGCAGAGCGCCACCATCAGGCCCGAACACCAGGCGGCGAGGTTGTCGACCTCATGAGATCGCATCAACCCAAACATCCCGATCGCTGCAAGAAGCGAATGGACGATAAGAAAGATGACATAGCCCCAATGGGGGCCCAGAAGCGCAGGAAGCAGTGTGCCTGGATAAAGCAATGCGGTCTGTGGGTCTGCAAAGAACGGAATGCCCAAGAACGCGTGATCAGACCAAAGTGGGAAGCGCCCTTCTTGCCACGCGCGCACCAGTTCCTGAGTGATCGGATGATGGTAGTGGCGGATGTCGCCTGTGAAGGGGCTGTGTTCACCCAACAAAAAGCCGCGCCATGCAAACGGAATCACTAGCAAGTATGAAGCGATCCACCCAAAGGCGGACTCTGACGTCGACTCTGACACAGGATTGTCACCCGTCACGATTCACTCGCCTCATTCGCGTGTTTATGAACGGCGCCAGAGTCTCCATCCACGGCTTGGATAATGAATGAGAAACGCACTCGGATCAACCCGCGATACGCGAAGCCGCGTCTTAAGCGGGATCGCTTTCGGAACGGTTTCCGACTCGACGCTCCAGACTGGCCCATCGTTGACGGAAAAACTCTCTACATTGAAGGACGTCAATTGAAAGCGAAGTTAGAGAGTCCGGACACGCGAACAGACCGACCGACTACCAAGTTGAAGCACAGGACGGCTTTTTCAACTTGCCCTCCCCGGGACATTCACTCGAACGAATTCGCTTCCGGTCAAAGCGTCCGACGACACTCAAGGTCATTGAACTGGTCGTGCGTGGAGACGTTCCCCACGCCGAAGTCGCGCACCCAGTCTCCGCAGGACAACCGCCATGTCGATGCGCTAGCCGATCATGGGGGCGATCAGCTTGATCATCCCCGCGCCAACCGTTCCGACGATCAGGGCCGCGCCCAACCCGACTGCGAGTGGCTTCAAGCCCAGCATCTGCAGGCGCCGCAAGTTGGTCCCGAGGCCAACCGTCGCCATCGCGATGGTGAGGCAGAACGTAGACACCGTTGATGTCGACTTGATCACAAGCGCCCACACGTCGGGATCGAGGAATCCAAATGGCCGCTCGCCGACATCACCCAGCGTCCGAACAAACGCCATCGCGATGAACCCGAACACGAAGAACGGCACCAGCTGTCGCACCGAAGGCTTCGCAACTTCGTCCTTTCTCTCAGATGATCCGTGGTAGACGGCGGCCATCAAGGGAATCACGCCGACCATAAACAGGTTCCGGACCAACTTCGTCACGGTTGCCGATTCAAGCGCTGAGATATCGCCGAACTGCTGGGCGTAGAGCAGCCCCGCGCCCGCTACCTGTGCTGTGTCGTGAATCGCCGACCCCAGGAAGAGACCTGCGAGATGGCCGTCCCCTGCAAAGAGTTCGAAGGCGATGAAGGGGTGAACGATCAGGGCGAACAGCCCAAACAATGTAATGCATGCAACGGCATAACTGACTTCATCCTCATCCGCGCCGATGACCGGGCCCGTCGCCACGATGGCTGTGTTGCCGCAAATCGCGGTCCCGACCGCGATCAACATGCCCAGCCGTTTCGGAAGCCCAACGACGCGGCTCAGCCACGTCACGAGCAACAGCGCAGCACCAATCGTCGCCAGCGCGATCGGCACCGCGACCAACCCTGTCGCACCGGCGGCAAGAAGACTCAGACGAATCCCCAGGAGTGCAACGCCAACGCGCAGGATGCGCTTCAAGCACAACTCAAGACCGAGTTCATAAATGGCAGGCACGCCGATTGTGTTACGGACCAACAGCCCGCCCAAAATCGCAATCAAGATCGGACTCACCGGAGATGCTGCGCCTTCGAACACGTAGCTGCCGATGGCCGCCGACCCCGCGCTACCGATCGTTGCAAGACCGATCGCGATGCCGATGCCCGGCATGAGCAGACCCGCCGAGCCAAAGAGCGCATGTCCCTTTTCACGCCAACCGGTACGTGCTGATCTCTCTTCCACCGTATCCGCAATTTCTGAGACTTCGGGAAGCCCCTCCATACTCCCTACAAAACGAAAGAGCTCGGGGTTCGCATAGGGGTTACTCGAAGCACGGACCTTGATGGGGCGGTTCATGGACTTACGACCTCGTGCCTACTTACGGCAACAGCTAGCTGGGTTTTGAACTCGGCTTTTCGAGCCCCAAGCGGGTATAGAAACGCTCTGGGATGCCTGCTGAGTTCTTGTAGAGGTAAGTCTTGCAGGGCTTGACGCCAAGCTCGTCCGACGGCTCGACAATAAACATGGGAACGCCGGTTTTCTGAATAGAAGCGATCTCGATCGCGGGTTCATGACAACAATAAACCGGGAGCGATTCACGACCGTACGTAAAGGGACGCGGCCCCTGTAGTTCCATGCCCAAGTTCGAGTCCGCGTACTGCCCATTCTGAAGCAAGCGACCGCCACTCGGACAAACCGGACAGGTGAACGTGATCTTCTCATCGTCTTCTTCCAACTCGAAGGGATGCAGGTGGACACGCGTGTAGTGCATCAGCGCCTCTGCCTGTTCGCGAAAGCTCACGTCCCCCAACAAGTCTCCCGCCATGGACTCAGTCATTGCCTCTTCGAGTAACGTGGCTTCGTACCGATTGCCGATCCACGACAAGATCCCAGTCACGCGCGCCATCCCGCGATCATGATGGTTGAGTGCGTCGTCGTGAAGCTTGGTTGCCTGAACCAACGCGAGCTCACGGTTCCCCGCGTCGAGTGCCGCCGCCACGCTCCGCGCGATTTCGCTCAAATGGCTCTCCGGTTCTTCGGCAATGGGCTCCGGACATTGGCCCTTTAGCCGATCATTCAATTGGCTTCGAAGCGCCTCGACCGTCGCGGCTTCCTCTCGGCGTGCAACCCACGCGATGAGGTCGTCCTCCCAACCGTCATAACTTCTCAGCATTGCGAGCGTTTCATAACGAAGCCGCTTCGAAAACTCGCCAGCACGCGCGTCGTCTTTGTGCGCCAACGCTTCCGCGAACGCGTCGACGCTCCGCATGCTTGCAACGCGAAGCTCTTCAACACTGAAGACGCGATTTGAGTTTGCGGGACCTTCGTCGTTCACGCGCACAGTATAGAACTTGCATCAACCAAATGACGTACGGCCGCGAACGATTGTGCAATCCTTTCGGCATGAATCCAGAAGAAGCAGCACGCCCTTGTT
The DNA here is from genome assembly GCA_012960035.1 of Myxococcales bacterium. Lineage (GTDB taxonomy): Bacteria > Myxococcota_A > UBA9160 > UBA9160 > UBA4427 > DUBZ01. Next base: position 66,672 of record DUBZ01000102.1, read on the forward strand.
GGATGAGATCGACCTCGAAGCGCTCTGTCATAACGTCGATTTAGTTCGCAACCCTCTCGGCCCAGACCGCCATATCATTGCAGCACTCAAAGGGGATGCTTACGGCCACGGGATCGGCTCCTTCGCGAAACGTCTCGTTACGTCTGGCGTGCCCTGAATCGCCATCGGCAGCCTGCGCGACGCTCACGCGATTCGCGAAGCAGGCGTCGAACCCCCCATCTTGATGTTCGGCGGCCCTCTTCCCGAGGGAATTCCCCCGTTCTTGCTACATGGCCTCCCCCCACCGTGCATGACGAAACCAGATCAGCCTAGGCGGGCGCCCCAGAGACGCTGAATTGACGCGCGGTTGCGAGACGGACTAGCTTCGGCACATGGACGCGCCGAACGCATGGGTCGACGGAACCTGCAGCCCCGAGTTCGAGACGGTACGTGACGCTTTTACGGCGAACTTCGCCGATGGGGATCTCGGGGCGAGCTGCGCCGTGACCCTGCGCGGGAAATTGGTCGTCGACCTTTGGGGTGGACACCGCGACGTCGCGCGACGCGAACCTTGGCAACGCGACACCATCGTAAACATCTGGTCGACCACGAAGATGATCAGCGCGATGAGCGTCCTCATGCTCCACGATCGAGGCAAGCTCGACGTCGACGCATCAATGGCGATGTATTGGCCCGAGTTCGCAGCCAATGGAAAAGACGGCGTGTTGGTTCGCCATGTGCTTGGGCATACCGCGGGCCTCGCAACCTTCGACGATCCACCGGATGACCTCGCGCTCTTTGATTGGGACGCGTGCTGCAGAATCCTCGCGGAACAAGCACCGAGCTGGACACCTGGCGACGGTTCGGGCTATCACGCGGAGACCCAGGGCTGGTTGCTCGGTGAGCTGGTTCGTCGTGTCGATGGCAGAAGCCTGGGCCATTTCTTTCGAGAAGAAGTCGCAGAGCCACTCTCCCTCGACCTTCACCTTGGTGTGGCCGAGCGGGACTTCCCGCGTATCGCCGATGTATCAACACTCGGGGCAGAGCCAAACATTTCCCCTGACCCCAGCCTGCGCGAACGCGGTCAAAAGAGCAGCCGCCGCAGCGCTTCGTTGGTCAACACGCGCGCTTGGCGGCAGGCCGAATTCCCATCATCGAACGCACATGGCAACGCACGATCGGTGGCACTTGCCATGGCACCATTTGCCAATGGCGGTTTGGCTCGCGGCATAAGGTTCTTGAGTCCTGCGACGATTGAACGCGCCTTTGAACAACAGGCCGACGGAATCGACCGCACCACTGGACATCACTTCAGACTTGGGATGGGCTTTGGCCTCAACAGCCCCAAGACGCCACTCGGCACCAACGATCGCACGCTGTGGTGGGCGGGCTGGGGTGGCTCAATGACGGTGATCGACGTGCAAAACGAAATGACGGTGAGTTACACGATGAACCGAATGCGATCCGCGGGTGACGCTCGCGCGATCAAAGTGATCTACGCCGCACACGGTTGCCGCGCAAAGCTAGACTAACGCGATCGTCCGAGCGCAGCCCAAGATCGATCCGCAGATTCAACCTCGAGAACCATTTGGAGAAGTACGTGAAGAAACTGATGCAGATGTTGTCCACCCTCGTTGTCTTTTATGGCGCAGCATGCGTTGTGTCGACTGCGGCCTTAGCGGAAGACAAGAAGACCGGAACCGCAATCGAGGGCATGAGCAATCAAGAGTTCATCTCGCGCTTTCGCACCTTTTGGTACCAGCAGGCCACCAAGAACGGCATGATGAAGAACAACTACTTGGGGATCCTGACCTGGCAGAACCCGATGGATGTTTGGATCACCCAAGAGATCATGTACGAGGTCAAGCCAGACGTCGTGGTCGAGGCGGGAACCTTTCGTGGCGGAAGCGCTGCTCTGTGGGCGACGTTTCTGGCCCAGGTCAACCCCGATGGCCGCGTGATCACCATCGACATCAAAGACAAGCGAACTGAGCGCGCGAAGAACCTGCCCATTGTGAAAGAGCGCGTCACGTTTTTGCTCGGCAGCTCCAGCGGGGCCGAGGTAGTCAAGCAAGTGAAAGCGGCGGTAAAGGGAAAGCGTGCATTGTTCATCCTTGACTCCGCCCACACGTACGAGCATGTGCTTTCAGAACTGCGGGCGTACGCCGACATGGTCCCGGTCGGCAGCTACATCATCGTGCAGGACACTCTCGGGACCGGCGCACTGAGGGCCATCATCGAGTTCCTCGAAGAGAACGACAACTACGAAACAGACGAGGACCGCGAGCGGCTACTGATTTCGAACAACGTCGGCGGGTACCTAAAGCGAATCAAATAGCCGTGCGGTCGCGAGTGATCGCGAACAGACTGCTTGGCCGTGACCGTGCGATTGGGCTCACTATGCACCTCGACTGACGCGCAAGTTTAGGTGCAAGTCACAGCTCTAGGCGTCTAGCTTCATTGGATTATCCCCGTCGACGGCCAGATTGGGATACCGAGACGCGAACGAGACTTCGGCGGACACAAATCGGCATCTTTTCCCCTTTTTTGTTTTATAGTCGGGGTCCTGGCTCGGAAGTCACCAGCGCCCGATCAAATGGCCCTGTCGCACGACCGATACAGCCGGTGAGAACCGGAGCACGGCAAGTTCAAAGAGGTTCCAGAATGGCTCGTAAAATCGTCTTACTCGAAATGAATGAAGTGCCCTACCGCATCCTCGATCATTTCGTCGAGCAGAACCCCAACTCGTCGCTCGCTCGCACGCTTCCCAAGTCAACTCAGTTCGAAACGGTGACGACGGACAACTGCAGCCTTTCGCCCTGGATCACCTGGCCTTCGCTGCACCGCGGCGTCAACAACGAAGTGCACGACATCATGCACCTCGGCCAGAACCTCGAACGTCAAGACAACCTGTACCCACCGATCTGGAAGAAGCTTGTGGACGCCGGAGTTTCGACCGGCGTGTTCGGCCCTCTTCATTCGTGGCCGCTGCCCGAAGATTCAGAGCGCTACTCCTTCTACCTACCGGACACCTTTTCCCCGACCCCCGAAAGCCACCCCGACCCACTCACCAGTTTTCAAAACTTCAACTTGGTGATGGCGCGCGAATCGGCGGGCAATGTCTCGACGCGAATGGACTACGGCTCTCTTATGCGTTTCATGATGCAAGCGCCGGGTCTGGGCCTTCGACCCCAGACGCTACTGAGCGTTGCGAAGCAAATTTTTGATGAGCGAGCCGAACCGTGGAAACGAACGCGACGCCGCACATTCCAGTCTGTGCTGGCCTTCGATCTCTACATGAAGCAGCTCAAGAAGACCAAGCCCAGCTTCAGCAACGTCTTTAGCAACCACGTGGCCTCCGCGATGCATCGCTACTGGGCCGCCTTATTTCCCTCTGACTTCAACGAGCTCGAATTGAGCGACGACTGGCAAGAGCAGTACTGCGGCGAGATCGACTACGCCATGGACTGGTTCAATCGCTTTTATGAACGACTCGTTGCATTCGCAGATCGCAACCCCGAGTACGTGATCGTGACGGCTTCAAGCATGGGCCAAGCGGCAACTTGGGGCGGGCACGTCGACACCCAGCTGTACCTGCGCGATCTCGACAAGTTCATGCAGGCCGCAGGCCTTTCGAGTGCACAGTGGTCGAAGCGCCCGGCCATGGACCCGACAGTCAGCATTGTGGTCGACCCCGCACACGTAGCAACGTTCAAACAGTTCTTGGCTGAGCTGCACATCTGCGGCGAGCCGACCAAAGTCTCAGCGAAGGACGGTGGCTTCTTCGACCTCCACTTTGGGCAGACCGATCTCGACCCGAACACAAAGGTCATAACGCTTCGCGGCGATCCGATCTCCCACACTGACCTCGGGATGGAGATCGTCGAAGTCGAAGACGAATGCGGGAGCACCGGGTATCACATTCCGCACGGGATCCTGTTTACGTACGACCCGCAGAACCCGAACCCCGAGCCCGGGCGAAAGCAAGTCGAAGTCACGGACATTGCACCGTGGTTGCTCGACCACTTCGGGCTCGAAGTGCCCGGCTACATGAACCGACCGGGAGCGATCTCGCTTTAGCGCCCTGCGTTTCCAGGGAAGCTCGCGCAAACGTGTTCGACCGCGAAGCCCTATTTCAGTTCGACGAAGAGAGTCGCGCCCTTTAGCACCTGAGGCTCTCCCACCGCGATGGATACACGGTGGGACGCGGACGCCACTGTGTACAAACTCGCTGCGTGCGTGATTGCACCCTTCCCCTGCGCCCGATTTTCTGTGGAATACGGAACCCGCAAGCGTGCAACACCCCGGGCGTCGGCGCGCGTCGCCGCGGCGTAACGAAACTGTCGACCCGTGTTGGTCACAACATCGAGTTCAACGCGCACGCGATCTCCCGCTTTCGCCTGAACCAGAAGCAACGCGCCTTCGACACGCTCCCAGAGTTTATACGGCGTGATGCGTTCGGGCGCGCCGCCGGGAAACGATGCAAAGGTCGGTCGAGTACCCGGCAGACTTTCGGCGACTAGGCGAAGGCTCTGCGCGCCGTTGAATGATGACTGCTGCGCGCCATCGCCGCGGTGAAGAAAATGAATGAAGGTTCCTTCTCGGAGCCAGAACGCTTCGGAAGTCATCCAGTACCGGGCCCGAACGGAGTCGAGCAGTTCAACAACCTTGGCTTCACTGGATGCGTTGTAGGCGGCGTTGACGACCTCGACCTTCTCGGCGTCGAGGTATGGCCCGAAGTTGTTCGCAGGAGTCGGGCGCCTCGCGGCGTAGTGGATCACATGACCATGGCTCGGCAGCGACATCACCGAATATTCGGGCTCCGCCCCAGCTTCGAAATAGCCTGAAGTTTCAGGAGTAACTTCCCGTATCAACTCTGCAAATCGGACCAATGCTGAATCTCCGTTATAGAGCGACGCATCGAAGTTCGGCCGTTCGCCAGACATGTATGCGGAGAACAACGGCATCCGTGGCGTATGAACTTGAAGTGCGGGCCAGAGCAAAGCAAGGCTTCCCACCCCCGCGACCGCGACACCGACCACCCCGTTGGACTTTGAAGCGATGAACGTTCGCGCTCGGTCGATTGCGAGTGCGAAGCCAACACTCGCAACCGGAGCGAGATCGTTGCAGAAGCGAATCTGCATCAGCGCCAGCACCGACAAGACTACGGCCCAACAGAAGAGTACGATGTGGAGGGCACGACGCTCGGAACGGAGCAGCGGCCAGGCCACGATGATCGGCAAGAGCGGGATCGCCAACGAAAACACGCCGAACATCGTCAGCGAAAAGTCGGCACCAACGGCCGGCCCGCTTTGCATCCATGCAAAGAGCGGTGCCTGCTCAGCGTTGAGCGGCGCCCAAGTGTCCGCCTTCGCGACGAATGCGATGCCGGGCGTAATGGCGTTGCGAACCGGCGGGATCAACAAGCCGCCAATGCCGACGATTGCGACCAGGACGCCGGCTCGTTTGAATTGATCGACCGGAGCCCCCGCTTCGCTTTGCTGTTGCCACCACCAGAGCCCTGCCCACACCGATGCCGCAGCGAGCAACGCCGTCACGTGCAACCACGACATCTCGGTACTGGAGAACGGGCCACCGATCGGTGAGCCCGCGGCGTAGACCCAAGGCGCAATCGCGAGTGCACTCACTCCGAGACCAAGAGATTGCGACAAGAACAGTTGCTTGCGTCCTACGAAGAGCCCACCAAGAAGAAGCGCGGCCTCCCCGACTGCGACGTAGAGCAAGCTTCCCGTCCAACTGAGAACGAGTGCGGCGCGCACCATGGCGAGCAGAAGCGACCGACGAATATGGCTTTCTACATCGGCTTCGAGGAGCGCCGCGCCACACGCGATCAACAATGCAAGCAGGAACGCGACCGCCGCGTGATGGTCGAGATCACCAATACTGGTATTCATCACGCTCGCGGGAAATACCGCGAAGAGCGCGGATGCAATCAGACCGACTTGCCATCCGCGAACACGGCGGCCCAGTGCATAAACCGGGAGCACCGTAAGCATCGCAAATATTGGGCTCACCCAAGCAGCGACCTTCGTAAACACCGCCTCCGAGTCACCGAACAAACGCGCGACTGCCGCGACACCCCAATCGTATAGCGGCGGGAACGGGACCGGAGCACCGTCCGGGAAACGCAAGTAGGCGTCGAAATAGAGAACGCTCGGGAAGTTGATGAACGAATAGTAAGCACGCCGGGCGTGATAGGCACCGTCCCACGGGTCGAGCATCACGTCGCCGTCGATGAAGACCCACGGCGCACCGAGGGAACGGAGCAGGAGCGCGACGCCCATGCAGGCAAGCACTGCCGCTGCAACCGGGTATCGATTGAACGAGCCCGTTTGATCGCCGCCGGAAGATCCGCCCTGCCCTACAACTCGATCGGTCATCTAAGAAGTCTCATCCCAACACTTGTTGCGCGGCGAACTCTCTACGTTGGACGCTAAATTCGAGCCCGTTTGCGTCACCGGTTTAAAGAATACCCAAGTTGCTACGCGGTCGTTTCAATTTCGCGACGATCCCGTTCATGGATAACTCGCTATCATTAACCCCTCGTACTTCAAACCAATGCGCACCGCATTGTCAGCAAAAACATTGGACTTCGGGGAGTTGATCGACCGTGGGCAATCGCACCATCCTATTGGTTGCAGGGTTCGTTCTAGGCGGGATCGTCGTCCCCCTCTATGCAGCCGATCCATCCGTCGCCGGCGAACCGGAGCCAAACAAACCGCCTGCACAGGGAGCGCCGAAACAGACCACCGCGAAAGGTCGCGCGGATCGCGTCTACGCATACAGTCCAGCCGACATCGAACGGCCGGGCAAGATTTTCCTGAAGGGCACCAACCGATATTCGCAGCACGACGAAGAACTCATCATCCGTGACTTCTTCCAAGACAAGCGCGGCGGCTTTTTCGTCGACATCGGCGCCGCCGCCCCCATAAAGAACAGCACGACCTACTACCTCGAAAAGCATCTCGGCTGGCGAGGAATCGCGGTGGATGCCCTGGCGCAGTACGGCCCCGGCTGGGCTCGACTGCGACCAAAGTCAGAGTTCGTCAACAACGCGATCACCGACCGCTCCGACGAAACGATGACGTTCTATAAACACGACTGGTCCGAGGTGTCGTCACTCTCCAAGGAATACGCCGCGCAATTCGGTGGCGAAGAAAAGCTGACCCCGATCGAGGTGCAGACGATTACGATCACAGACCTACTCGACCGTCGCGGTGTTACGAAGATCAACCACCTTACGATCGATATTGAAGGTGCGGAGTTGCAGGCGCTTGCGGGCTTCGACATCCAACGGTTTCAGCCGGACCTCATTTGCATTGAGGTTTATGGGCGCGGGAAAGTTGGCGCCAAAGCGATTCGCGATTATATGGAAAGTAATGGGTATGGAATCGTGAAGGAGTACAAGTCGAATACGGTGGCGAATTGGTATTTTGCGCCGACTGCAGCTCAGGGTGATTCGAATTGAGTCTTGGGTTGTGTGCGGAGCGCGAGACCGGGTTCGAGCCGGCGACCCTCAGCTTGGGAATGAGGACTCCCAGCGACGGAACCTGAATTGGTGGAGCGTCAAGAACTCCGCACTTCAGTCAAGCCCAAGTGAGCTCAGATGCCGATATTGAAAAATGGGAAGAACGGGAGCAGGCCATTTTTGTTGAAGTTGAGCAGGCCGAGCTGCAGGCCGGTCATGTCCTCCGCGACATTAAACAGGCCACCGATTTGAACTCCGGTACCCTTGGTCATGACGTTTGCAAACGGAGATATCTGGACCCCGGCCGCCTCATCCGCAAAAACTGCCATGAATGCCAACTGCAACCCCCGCATTTTGCCACCGCGCGTGTCATTGCCGAAGATCCCCACCTGCATTCCACTAACCCCCCCGCTCGAGCGATTCAGTCCAGCAAATTGAACGCCAATATTCGAACCCTCAGAATCATTTAGAAGCGCGGTCTGCAACCCTATAAATTTCGCGCTTGTGGAATTCACCCCGGCAACCTGAAGACCATAAAATTTTCCACTGATCGCGTTGTATCCGGAAAATTGTATTCCGCCGAAGTCACCGTCAACGCGGTTATGTGCCAGGGAAAATTGAGCGCCTAGCACGTCGCCCGTAGCCACATTCGCAAAAGACGAGATACCGAGTCCAAACACGTCACGGTTCACACCCCGAATCAGGCTGTACCGAAATCCGTAGATGGATCTTTGGCTGTCAAAAATCTGCACCGTATCCCAAACGGCCAGCTGGACCGGCGACCAGGTTGACGCTGCCGCAATCGATACAGGGGCAAGTTCCAAGCCCGCGGCTTCAGCTACACCGTCCGTCGCCTCCACGACTTCGGCCGCTTCGTCAGTTGCCTCGGCGACTTGTTCCGTCGCGACTTCGCCGACTTCGGCCACCGCCTCGGCAGCTGAATCGGCTGCTTCAGTTTCAAGAAGAGCGGGACTAATGAAACCAACCTTCTTGGGCTTGCTAGTAGAGGAAGCAGTTTTGCGCGGAGTCTTTTTCTCATAGCGATTGTAAGCTTCGTTGATGCTCTCGCCTTTCTTACGGCCAAGTTCTTCGGCAGTAATCGCCAACTTCTTCTTGCCATCCTTGCCCATGTAATTCTTTAACCCAGCCTTCTTAGCCGCAGCTACAGACTTAACGTCTCTCCAAGTCTTATCAGAACCGGATCTAGCAAAAGCGGTATCGTCGGCATACGAGGGACTCGCGAAGGCCAACAAAGCCACTACCACCACCCAAATCGAAGGCCTGCGCAACAAACGAAACACTCCCTGATGAGTCTGATCTCGTCTAAACGAGACTCATCCTATTGGTTGATCAATACCCGACATGCCGAAAATCCAATGGCGACAGTATAGACGGGGTGGTGTCAAGGTTCCACAGGAAAAGGCATGGTTGTTGCAACGCTGCGCTCTCGACAACTCCTCCGCTGCCATGCGGATGTCGCGTCGAACATTCGCATTCAACCGTGAGGCGCGAACGCATTACATCATCTCTCTGAAAAAATTAGACGGACTTACCCCCGGGAAACCTAATGCATACGGAGGGTGGATCCGGCTTGTAGAGGTCATTCATCGGTTCACCGGCTTGCCCCACATCCGAGATCGGCCTGGGTTTACCGGAAGTGCAATCCAAGCGCAGTCAGGCCAACGGCCAGACCGCAGAGCCACAAGGGGGCAAGCGTCGGGACGGACTCCGGCGCACCGAGTTCGCTCGTGAGAGTAGGTCGATCGAAGGGCGGTGCACGTGCTGCCAGCCGCGGGTCTGTGAGCCCATTTTCGATGAAGTCGACCAAGTCAGGCAGGATCAGGGCCGGTACGGCGATCGGAATGGCAACGTCTAGGTTTGTCGGAAAGTGGAATTGTGCAGGGTCGTAGAAAAGCACGGCGTCGTTCACGCTAGTGATCTGGCCTGTGTGCATGAACCTCGTTTTGAGGCCAGCTCCTCGTAGACTCGGAACTTTGAACTCCGCACGATCCCCCGAAGCCCCGGTGGCGCCCTCCCGCCCGAGGTCTTCGGCTGGGTCGCGCAGTCCGATGTTCTTGAACCGGTCGCCCGTGAACAGCGGCGCCGGATGACAAATCGAGCACGGTGATACCGTAAAAAAGTTCAGTCCAGTTTGTTGAGCTGGCGAAAGCGCAGCGAGGTCACCCGCGACAAATTGGTCGAACGGCGTCTGGTCGGCGACCAGCGTACGCTCGTACGTCGCGATCGCAAAAGCAATCCGACTCGGCGTGATGGTGGGCGTACCGAAGGCCGCGTTGAACAGGTCCGGATAAATGGGATTCGCCGCAAGCGCCGAGACAATATCCCCGGGCAGATCCGTTGCGATGGCGAGCGGTACGATGCCGGCTAGCTTCGCCGTCACCTCAGCCCAGGTCCGACCGTCTTTGGCCATTTCAACCGAGCTGAGAATCGGCAAGATTGCTTGGCTCTCAAGGGCGCCGCCATTAGGGATCAAGACCGTCGTCGGGCTGAGGGGGTCGACGAAGATGTCGCCAGCGCGGCCATCCCAAAAGATATTGGGCGCAAAAAGACTCTGGAAAGCCGACGGAGCGGACCGGCCCGTGACTTGCGGTGATGTTCCAAAGATAGGATCCACGATCGCAACTCCACTCGAATTGCGGCGCACCACCCCCTGCGTACCGAAGACATCGTCCGCATTACCAAAGAGTGCGTCCAGGCCCGGATGAATCGCGACGCGCGGATCGGTGCCCGAGTTCTCGGGGAGATGGCAGGTTCCGCAGGCAACGGTGTCATCGCTTGAAAGCTGCTCGTCCCAGAATAGGATCTTCCCGAGTACGGCTTTTTCGGGTGTGATCGGGTTCTCTGGGGGAACGGGAACTGGCGGCAGCGTCTGCGCCGAGACTGTGTGCGACGAAGTTGCAAGCGCAAACAAGACGAGCAAGACCAAGGCGAACGGACCCTCGCAGCCGATAACGGACCGAACGGGTGAAGGGAACCGGTTTGACAAGCTTCGAGAGCTGATCGGGGTTCGCTCTGGGCCATAATGAAAGCAACTAGCGGGAAAGTCAGAGTCCAATTTGCTTCTTCCGATTTTAAGTCCGACCCGCCCCCAAATAAAGAGGTCAGAGTAGGTGGGTATCCAAGTAAGCCAAAAGGTTCCTTGGCAATCAGACCGCGGGTGAAAAGGGATCTCTGACCTTGCACGCAAAAGTGGACCCGCCGCAGCGCCTGGGAATCGGTTCCCGCTCTAATTTCATTAGCTCCTCCAGCACCGGGCCTGAGGGCGCTCTTTGCCTCCTCGGAGTCGGGCGCGTCAACATCGATCCGAAAATCGCGAAGGTCTCACGCTGGCTCGGAGCGTCCGAGCTCGGCCAACAGCTCGATCAAGTCTTTTCTCGAATAAGGTTTGCGCAATACGGGTATGTTCGCCGTATCGGCATCTGTTCCAGTCATTTCGGGGCTGCGTGTCGCTTGATCGTATCCGGTGGTGAGGCCTGTCTTAATCCTGGGGTAGAGCCTTGCGACCTCTGCCGCGAGGTCCCTCCCTGTCATGTCGCCCGGCATCCTGATGTCGCTGAACAGGATGTCGATGCCTTCCGCTTCGGCAGCAAGAATCTCCAAGGCCTGCGCGGCACCTCCAGCTTCGATGCATCGAAACCCGCCCGCAACCAGATAGCGTACGGTAATTTTGCGGATTCGCGCTTCGTCCTCCACAACGAGAACTGTTTTCGCTTCTCGCGGAACAGAAGTCCGTTGCTGTGCGTTGGTCTTCTCTACCGGCGTTCCGGCTTGGCTTCGAACAAGGGGGATGAGGATCGTTGCGATCGTCCCTAGGCCGACAGTGCTTTGGATGCGGAGACCGCCACCCAATTTAGTCGCAAAGCTGTCGACCATACTCAGGCCCAGCCCAGTTCCCTCCCCAACGCCCTTCGTGGTGAAGAATGGGTCTTTTATCTGGTCCAACAAGCTCTCTGATATGCCGCAGCCATCGTCACTTACGCTGATGACGATGTATTCACCCACCGGGACGCCATGGTCCGCCGCCTCTTCAGATTTGCGAAACTGTTTTGTCTGACACAGGACGGAGATGCGACCTCGCTTTTCGATAGCGGCGCTGGCATTGGTCAATAGATTCAGAATGGAGCTCTCAAGCCGGACACGATCCACCATCACGGTGATGTCGTCGGACTCGATGCTGACCGAACACTTGATGCCGCTCGGAAAGGTCGCTGAAGCCTTCCGAATGATGCCACTGACCAGTGTTTGAAGATTGAAGCTGTCGAGCTTGAACGATTGCAGGGAAGCGAAGCTTAGTAGCTGGCTCGTCAGGTACGCCCCGTCGGTTGCGGCTGAGGTCGCGTCGCTCAGTAGTTCCTTTATGGCAGGGACTTCTTCGGCATTGTCGACCCCGAGGACAGCCAGCTCCAAGTTGGCGCTGATCACGGTAAGGATATTGTTGAAGTCGTGTGCGATTCCGCCGGTGAGTTGCCCTACGGATTCCATCGTCTGCGCCTGGCGGAGCCTTCGTTCCTGCTCTCGATAAAGGGTAATATCCTGGCCTACTCCCATGACCCCGGTGATTGTTCCTTCGACGTCGCGCCGCGTTGTCGCATTTAGCAAGATTTCAACGCGTTCTCCGC
>DUBZ01000103.1 GCA_012960035.1 Myxococcales bacterium
TCCGAGTCGCTTGGTAACGGCGGTTCCCCGCGATTTCACAGCCGGTCGCCATCGCACCTTTTGTGACCGGGAACGCGCCACGGGGCTCCCCTAGGGATTTAACATAACGCCCATACCCGGACGTTGTACTGGAAGGCAGCTTGTATGTCCTATACCCCTCGAAGGAAGAGCTGGTTGCCGAGCACAAGTCACAGATGCTTCGAATGCTGCGTCACCTGCTGCGATGGCAGAGCGATCCCGGTACTGACGAGGACAAGGAGACGGCAACGACATGAACGCTCACATTCACGATGGCTACGATCCCCTGGCGCCAATCGATTGGCAGGACCCCTATCCGACCTATCGCTCCTTGCGAGATCATGCCCCGGTCTATTTCGCAGAGGAGACCGGCTGCTACGTCGTGTCTCGCTACGCCGATGTGGTGGCGGTCCTGAAGAACCCGGCGGTCTATTCATCGCAGTCGGCCTTCGATGTCCTGATCCGAAGTAGCCGACCCAAGCTCAGTCCGCGTCTCCTCTTCGAAGTGGCTCGCTTTCTGCTTCGTGCAAGGATCAACCCGCTGACGGTTGGGCGAAATCCTCCCGAGATACTGATCGCCGTCGATCCCCCTCGGCATGATGAACTAAGAACCTTCGTCAACCAGGGCTTTACGCCGCGTCACATCATGGCCTGGGAAGAACGAATGCGCGCGATCGTCGGCGAGAGCATGCAGAAGCTGAAGCGAGGCGAAGACTTCGACCTGATAGCCGATCTCGCGATTCCGCTTCCGGTCGTCTTGATCGCCGAGATCCTCGGCGCCGATTCAGCGCACATCGGCCATTTCAAGCGTTGGAGCGACGCCATCGTCGCCGGCACCTCGGGCACGAATCGGAGCGAGAACATGGCTCCCTTCATCAAGGCCATGGGCGAACTCCTGGCCTACATACGCGAACTCGCGCATGCACGTCGCGCTGATCCGCAGGACGATCTCGTCAGCATTCTGGTCAATCGGGGCAAGGAAGGGGGGCTCGATGACGCCGGAATCGGCCAGTTCGTATTGCTCATGCTGGTCGCCGGGAATGAGACCACCACCAACATGATCGGCAACACGGTCAAGGCTCTGCTCGAGAATCCCGAGCAGCTCGAGAAGGTGAGATCCGACCCGACGCTGATTCCGAACCTGATCGAAGAGTCCCTCCGATACGATGGGCCGGTCCAGTTCGTCTTTCGCAAGACCTTGGCCGAGATCGAGCTGGCGGGTACGAAGATTCCCGCGAAGGCATCGATCGCGGTGATGCTGGGTGCCGCCAATCGCGACGAACGGCAATTCGAGGATCCCGACGCCTTCGATATCACGCGCAGTGCCAAGGGGCATCTTGGCTTCGGCCTGGGGATCCACTTCTGCATGGGCGCGTCATTGGCCCGGCTCGAGGGCAAGGTCGCCCTCGAAGCGCTCATTCCCGAACTCCCCGGTCTAAAGGCTCGCGAACCTCAACTCGAATTCATCGATTCGTACCTGGTTCGTGGCATCGAGAAATTCGACCTCGTGCCTCGGGTCGATTGCTAGCTTCAGGGCGCCGGTGCGAGGGTCTTCGCGAAGTATTCTTCCAGACGGGCATAGAAGTTGGATGCGGTGCCACTCACCTGGTGCCCATGAATCTCATCGTCATAGATCGCCAGTTCGACCTCTTTGCCCGCCTTGCGTAGCGCTCGCGCCATCTTCTTCGACTGATTGACGTGTACGTTGGAATCATCGTTGCCCGTCACGGGCTCCCCTAGGGATTTAACATAACGCCCATACCCGGACGTTGTTCCAAAGGACAGCTTGAATGTCCTATACCCACCACAGTTTGTCCCGGGTCGCGGCCTCGGGCAGTGCCCTACCCTGCGGACTTTCCAAGCGCCCGACTTCAGGAGACAGATTCGTGAGCATTGAGCACCTTCTCTACAAGACCCTCAACCCCGTCATGACGGCGCTGCTGCGATCACCCCTGCACGGCATCGCGAGCGGCACCATCGCGCTCCTGCACTTTCGAGGTCTCAAGAGTGGGCGCGAGTTCGTGACGCCCCTCAGTTACACCCGCGAGAACAAGACCATCCGTTTCCTGTCGGCGCACAGTACACGCTGGTGGATGAACCTTCGCGGCGAGCCGGTACCCGTTTCGATCGAGATCGCGAGAGAAACGTACACAGGAAAGGCTCGGCTCTGGGATGGCGACAGCGAGCCCCTACGCGAAGGTGTGCGCCGCTTTCTCACTGCGCTCCCTCGCGACGCCAAGGTCTACGGCATCAAGCTCGATGGAAGCAGAAGGCCTGTCGAAGAGAGCATCGCGAAGGCCGCCCCCGAGCTCGTGTTGGTCGAAGTCGAACTCGACTGAGCCCGTCACGGGCCCGTCACGGGCCCCCCTAGGGATTTAACATAACGCCCATACTCGGACGTTGTGCCAGAAGACAGCTT
>DUBZ01000104.1:0-328 GCA_012960035.1 Myxococcales bacterium
CGCTTGTCTCTAGCGTTTCGCCTACGGAGTACTTGCTCCCGCACTCGCTGCATGTCGCAAGGACACTGGGGGCTCGATCCATTATGAGGTTCTCCTTCAAAGTTGACGTGCTCTGTTTCTTATCCGCGATCCCGCAATGTCGCAACAATCGATCTCACCGTACTCAAACGATCCGCTACGGGGTCGGCCTTCTCACCGCCCGCCGATGATCTCGCGCAGCTCCTCCGAAGCCTGCTGCATCTCGGCTTCCCATCTGATGTTGATCGCCTCGCCCTCGGCCCCCGCGATCTCGTGGCGGTTCAGCATCGGGTAGAGACGCTCGATCAAC
>DUBZ01000104.1:418-2421 GCA_012960035.1 Myxococcales bacterium
TCGAAAGACGCGATCTTCTTCAACTCGGCTTCGATGCGTTTGCGCAACCTATCCGGTGGGCGGCCTGCGGGGTTGCCCGACTGGTCGGTCTTGAAGCGCGTTTCTGCGCCGATGGTGTTACCTTTAACAAAGGGCACGGGTCGTTCCTCATGCTGTGTTCCGGGATGTTTTCTGGGACGCGACTCGGTTCTGCAGCAACGGCGCTTTGACACCAATTTGACACCAACCAGCTCGTGAGTTTGGTGCTCATCCGAATCCGTTGGGAGCGCGGCCAATGCGGCACCTCCCTCATTGCGCGTTCCGTCTCGCATTCCAATATCCTACAGCAACCCTTCGCCCGCGTTATCGCTGAACGCATCGCTGCGGCGGGGGTATGTTCGGACCATCGCGTGTGAGCGGTGCCCGGTGTGATCCATGATGCGGTCTGTAGTCGCGCCACGCTCCGCTGCGCTGGTTACAAATCCGGCCCGCAGCGAGTGACCAGCGAAGTCGGCGGCGTCGAATCCGGCCCGCTTGGCGTAAGCCTTCACCGCATCACCTATGTTGGCGAACTTGGATATGAACTCCACCTGCCTCGCGAAGCTGCCGGCGTCATCTATGACACGCTGATGGAATCCGGCAACGGACACGGGATTGTCAACGCCGGCTATCGCGCGATCGAGAGTCTTCGACTCGAAAAGGGCTATCGCGCCTGGGCTGCAGACATAACGCCCAACGACACGCCCTACGAAGCAGGTCTCGGGTGGGCGGTAAAACTCGGCACGGAGATCGACTTTCTCGGCCGCGAAGCCTTGGTCGAACGCAAGGCGCACGGGTTCGATCGTCGGCTGGTCGGGTTCACGGTCGACGACCCGAACGTCGTCTTGTTGGGTCGCGAAACCATTTTTCGAGACGGGTTGGTTGACCAGCGCGGGTTGGGGCTACACCGTCGAAAAAGGAATCGGCTACGGTTATGTGCGCGACAAAAACGGAATCGACCTGAAGGCGATAAATGAGGGGAACTTCGAGTTGGAAGTCGCAACCGTACGCGTTCCCGCCAAGGCTCATCTGAAGCCGCTCGTCGATCCCACGAATGAGCGCATTCGGAACTAGGTCGAGGCAAGGGCTCCCTGTGACTGACCTGTTACGCATCCATGTCTTCGTCACCGGCCGCGTTCAGGGCGTCTGGTTTCGGCAAGCCACGCGAGAAAGGGCGACTCAGCTGGGTGTTGGCGGTTGGGTTCGCAATCTGCCGGATGGTCGCGTCGAAGCGATGTTCGAAGGAGCGCCTGACGCCGTTCGTGACGCGGTCGCGTTCGTTCACGACGGTCCACCTCTAGCGAGGGTCGAGACGGTCGAAGGCGATGAAGAGGCGTTGGATGATGCCGATCTCCCAATTGGGGGTTCGTTTCAGATTCGATGAATTGCGCGTAGAGGGGGGAGTCTTGTAGCAATGCCAAAACTCGATCCGGTCTCGCGCCCGACGTTCCTCCTGAGGCATCCTTTCTCCGAGTCCATCAGGGCTGCGCCATGAATCTCGTCTCAAATACTTCGCGCGCGCGAAAACTGGCAGTCCGCTTCCTGCGTAGGATGCCGACGCAAGGCGGGTTCCTCGTGTGCCTGCTCGCGGTCGTGTTCGGAGGCAGGTCTAGCAACGCAATGGATGCTCCAACCCTCGTCGACGTAGCGGGTGACGAGACAGTCGAATCGCAAGCGTTGTTGCACGCCGGTCGGCGAGAAAAGATGGTGAGCCACCAGATCCGTGCACGCGGAATTACCGACGCTTCTGTTCTCGCTGCGATGTTGCGAGTGCCTCGTCGCCACTTCGTTGCCGATCGCGACCGTGACCGCGCCCACGCCGACCATCCGCTCCCGATCGGACACGGCCAGACGATCTCGCAGCCCTATATCGTCGCGTTGATGAGCGAGTTGGCCGCGCTCGATCCCGTGATCGTGTCCGCCTGCGCCGTCCCGATCACCGAGGGGGGCTGCAATCAATCGGTGAAGTCGTTGGTGACGTCGGG
>DUBZ01000105.1 GCA_012960035.1 Myxococcales bacterium
TCTGCGATGCGGAGTATTTAGCAGGCATTGGGCACGCGGACCTGCCATAGAATCAGGTCGCGCCGGTCGCTGCGATTCCCGCTGGGCGAGGCTGGGCCTCGCTGAGGCGCGCCATTCGCATCGCAGCGAAACTCGGGCTATCCGTCAGGTTGCGTAGAAACCGAAGAACTCCAGTCGATCGAAAACGAAAATCGCTGATTTCTGAACACCTGTCCACAGATCGACAGATGACACCATGAAGAACCCCATATGAGCGCTGCAACGGGGGTGGATGACTGGTTCAGCAGTTTGTCCTGCATCGCGGACCGCACCGGCGGCTTCGCACTTCGCCATTGGCGGTCTCATCGTCGGAATCAGTTCAGGCTCGAAGGCCGACTGGCAGCGATCTTCGCGGCAGTAGTTTCCTGTCGGAAGGACGAGGAAACCGACACGTCGATATATCCTCGCGAGATCGTTCGCAGCTACGCGTGCCTTGGACGAAGCGCCCAAACTGCCGCCACCGTCATGGCAAAAAGGAAGAAGACCAGGCCCGGGTAGGTCATTGACGGCACAGCGGGGCCGGTGCATTCGAGTATCGGATCGTTGAAACAGGCGCCCGACACACTATCGCAGCTGTCTGTCGTGCAAACGTCCGAGTCGTCGCACGCGCAGGCGAAGCACGCGTCCGCGCCGGGGTCGGGTTGAAACGTGTCCTCGGCGCAGTCCGCGCACGTTGCTTGTCCCGTAGAGGATTGAAATGTCCCGGCGGCACAGTCTGCACAGAAGGCGCTTCCTGACGTGACGCTGAAAGTTCCCGTGGCACAGTCGTCACAGGTGATCGAGCCTTCGTTGGGCTGTGATGTTCCGGGCGAACAATTGTCGCAAGAGGCTTGGCCTGTGAGCGGTTGCGAAGTCCCGGGCGCGCAGTTCAAGCATGCGATTTGCCCCGTAGCGGACTGGAACCTTCCGGCAGGACACTGCAGGCAGAAGGCGCTGCCTAACGTGACGCTGAAAGTTCCCGTGGCACAGTCATCACAGGAGATCGAGCCCTGGTTGGGCTGTGATGTTCCGGGCGCGCAATTCAAACAAGTCGACTGCCCCGCCGATGGCTGATATTGCCCGCTCGAACAATTCAACGAGTTGGTTCCATCGGGACAAAAGGTACCGGGGTCGCATTCGAGGCAGACGGCGCCCGAAAAATATTCGCCAAGAGCGCACTGGGCTTGGGCAGTACTCGGGACAGCGCCCAGGGTTGCGGCGAATGCAAAGAATAGAACGGGCAAGTCGAGGGTTCGATGGCGGCGGGTGAGCACGGGCTACTCCTGTCGGCTTCGGGGCAATACCTTGCCAACGACATTGCTACGCACCCCTTCAAGCGTCACCACGTACCGCCGCTAGGTGCGATTTCCAGATACAGGCCGCCGCCATCCAAGAGCCTTTTGGGTTTCTCGCTAGGTCGGGCACATCGGATCGCGGTGGCGGTGAGAGGCGTACTTGGGGGCAACTCCTTGAAGGGGTAAAGCAGTTGCCCCTAAACATGCCCCCAGTTGCCCCCGGATGTCAACGAATGATTTCGGACTTCCTCGGAAGCGAAAACCCCTTATATCCCTGATATATATGGACTTACTGAACTACCTCGGACCACACCGGAAGTCGATGTGGTGGGCGTACACGGACTCGAACCGCGGACCTAGTTCGATTTATGGAGCGCGTACAGCACCTTGTAGCCGACGAGGTTCGCTGTAAACGAATCGTAAACGAAACCGGGCGATCGCAGTCTCATCGAGAGACGTTTTCGCCGCTCGTATTTGGCCAAGAGTTACGTCGGGACTCAACCGAATGCGTGCCTGCCCGTCACGCTCATGCCCCTCAGTTCCAATCGCATCAGAGCCGTGAAACATTCGATCTCGCGCGCGATCGCGATGCGGAGGTTCTACGTTGAAACCGAATCAATTGACGCCAAGACAAGAGCGATTCGCGCACGAGTTCGTCGTCGATCGGAACGCAACCGCCGCCGCGATTAGGGCCGGGTATGCGAGGCGCGGTGCCGAGTCCGCTGGGTCACGTCTGTTGACAAACATCAAGGTCGCGCACCGCATCGCTGAACTCACCGAGGCGCAGGTCGAGCGGATCAAGTTCACCGCCGACGACGTGTTGCGCGAAGTTCAGCTCCTAGCGACGAGCAACATCGCCGACTTCATGGATGCGACGACCGGCGGTGTCGTTCAAAACCTGTCGGAGCTGCCGCGTGATGTCCTGGCCGCGATCGAGTCGATCAAGGAGACCCGCAGCGCGAACGGCGAGGTCGTACGCACGCTCAAGCTCTACAACAAGGTCCAGGCACTTCGGGTCGCGGGAACTCACGTCGATGTCGGTGCGTTCTTGGAGAAGCTCGAAGTCA
>DUBZ01000106.1 GCA_012960035.1 Myxococcales bacterium
TGGCACCGGGTGCAGCGGTT
The DNA here is from genome assembly GCA_012960035.1 of Myxococcales bacterium. Taxonomy (GTDB): domain Bacteria; phylum Myxococcota_A; class UBA9160; order UBA9160; family UBA4427; genus DUBZ01. The sequence goes on from DUBZ01000106.1 coordinate 21, forward strand.
GGAGTCGTGAGTGAATACGGTGTCGTTCGTTGTTCCGTCATTCGAATTCCCCCCCCCTGACATTTTTTCCCATCAACACATCATGAAGAAGTATTGAGGTTTTACGCGCTTGCGAATCCGTGTTGCAAGTACGGTTCAGATCCTTACACACTCGAATTCGACATATATCTGATAACATTGGTTCATCAACATGGGCAGTATACCCGCAAGTGGGGAAAATTGGGCGGCAAATTCACACCATTGTTTATATTTTTTTACAAAAGTTAGGGGTTCTTGTTGAAAACTCTAGGGAACCGAATACAACTGCTACCGGACGCGCTGATCGACCAGATCGCCGCGGGTGAGGTCGTTGAGCGTCCCGCTTCCGTGGTCAAGGAGCTGGTCGAGAACGCATTAGACGCCGGTGCAGGGCGAATTCGCATCGACGTCAAAGACGGTGGCAAGGCGCTCGTCGCCATTACGGACGATGGCCGAGGCATGTCCCCAGGGGACGCGCGGCTGGCCCTATCCAGACATGCGACGAGTAAGATCACCAACCTCGCCGATCTCGAGACCGTCGCGAGTTTTGGGTTCCGGGGCGAGGCGCTGCCCGCCATCGCGTCAGTGTCACGCATGCGTCTGTTCACTCGGCTGGCGGACAGCGAAGAAGGTTTTGCGATCAACCTCGAAGCTGGAGCGGTCATCAACAGCGGAACCGCCGGGGGACCCCCCGGGACGCGCATCGAAGTCGCTGACCTTTTCGCCAAGATTCCAGCACGACGGAAGTACCTCAAGACTGAAAGCACCGAGTGGGGACACATTCACGACTGGGTGCGACGCCTGGGGCTCGCGCTTCCCGGGGTTCATTTCGAACTACGGCGAGACAACAAGACCCCCATCATTTGGCCCGCGACGAGCGACCCCATCGATCGCATTGCAGCGGTGCTCGGGGAAGGGGAAGCCGACGCGCTGGTTCCAGTCGAATGCGAAGACGCGACCGGACACCTGCAGGCGTTCGTCTCTTCCCCGGAAGTCACGCGATCCAACGCAAACGGCATCTACCTGTTCGTGAACGGACGTCCAGTGCGGGACAAGGTCATGCGGCACGCCCTGCTCACGGCCTACCGAGACCTGTTGCCGAAAGCGCGCTTCCCGTCTGCGGTTCTATTTTTGACGATTGTGGGCACAGGGGTCGACGTGAACGTCCACCCGGCAAAGTGGGAAGTTCGTTTCGCCGACTCGCAGGCCATCCATCAACTGATTCGGCGCGCCGTACGCGACGCGATGGCCCAGCGCAATTGGCTGGGAGAGGCCTCAGCTCAACCCAAAGCGACAGATCATCCCCTCGCAGGCCCCACGCACCCCACGTACCACACCAGCGGAACTCGCAGCCAGAACGCACGCGATGCACTGGCAACTTCGCCGACAACTTCGGTGGGAGAGCCCGCCGCAACGGATTGGGTCCTCGCGAAACGCGACGAAGCCAATGATCTCCCGGGGCTCGAAGCGGCGTCAAGCGAACTGCGCTCGTCGTCGCTCCAGTTTGGAAACTTGCGTCTCCTCGGACAGCTCCTCGCGAGTTATCTGCTGGTCGAAGGCAAAGAAGGCCTGCTGATGATCGACCAACACGCAGCCCACGAACGCGTCCTCTACGAAAGGCTTCGCGCCGAATGGATCGAACGCGGTGTGGACCGGCAGGGCTTACTGCTTTCGGTCACCGTCGAACTCGACCCTCTTGGCGCGTTGGCGCTGCAGCGACACATCGAAACTGTGGACCGACTCGGTTTTGAGCTTGAGCCATTCGGCGAGTCTTCGGTTGTGGTTCGCGCCATCCCCGCGCTCCTGAGCGGTCGTGACCCCGCGCCGCTCGTACGCGACCTTGCAGAACAGCTGCAAGACATCCCGGGTGGCGAAACTGAGGGAGCCGGTGCTGAATTACGTCTTCTCAGCGCAGCCGACAAGGTATTTGCATCCCTGGCCTGCCACAGTGCGCGCCGCTTTGGTGACCACCTCCCCGAGCACGAGCAACAACAGATTCTGCGTGATCTGGACACGATTCCTTGGGCACCCACTTGCCCTCATGGCCGCCCGGTGGCCGTCGCGTATTCCCTGCCCGAAATCGAACGCAGGTTCGCCCGGCGCTGAATCCTCGCGCAGGAATGGATGTGATGTAATGTCGCGCCGCCATGACACCCGACTCCTCCGAACGTGCGTCCGAAACTGCACCCCAAAAGCCCGTCGTCGTCCTCACCGGACCGACCGCGTCAGGTAAATCTTCTCTCGCCCTCAGGATGGCGAAGCGCTTTGACGGCGAAGTCATTAATGCCGATTCGATGCAAGTGTTCCGCTTCATGGACATCGGGACCGCGAAGCCAAGCCTCGAAGACCGGGCGGTGGTGCCGCATCACTTGTTCGACGTTGCAAGCCCGGACGACGAATACAGCGCCGGGCGATACGCCATCGAAGCGCGCGCTGCGGCGGAAAGAATCCACGCGTCCGGAAAACTAGTCCTGCTCGTCGGCGGCACCGGCCTCTACATTCGCGCCTTCCTCGAGGGTCTGATTGAAACGGGTGGGGCGGACGTCGAGCTGCGCGAGCGCCTTGAAAAAGAACATGCAACGGCAGTGGAGGCGGGTGTCCCGCTGAAGCTATTTCGCCGTTTGGAAGAACTCGATCCGCGGGCTGCAACCAAGATCCATCCGAACGATTTGCGCCGCACCATCCGCGCGCTCGAAATCGTTGACCGCTGCGGGCGAGAAGCATCGACGGTGCGGAGCGAACACGGCTTTCAATCGTCGCCCTTTGAAAGCCTGCACCTCGTCCTCGACCCGGGTCGCGAGATCGTCAACGAGCGCATCAACCGGCGCTGCGACGAAATGATGGAGCGTGGCCTTTTGCAAGAAGTTCGACGCCTTCGCGAATTGGGCTATGGCCCAGGCCTGCGGCCCATGCAGGCGATCGGCTACCGCCACATTAACCCGGTCGCGGACGGGAGCGACACGCTGGCAAATGCCGTCGAACAGATGAAGACCGACACCCGAAGATTTGCCCGTAGGCAGCGCACATGGCTGCGAAAGGTCGAAGGCGCCCAATGGTGCGACCCGGGTGAAGCGGGATCGATCGAGCAACAAGTCGAGGACTTCATGCGCTCGGGCGAGGGCGCATAGACCGGGTGCACACCGGCGTAGAGAGGACCGAGCGCGTCGGCGATTCAGCGGCTCTCGCGACCTACAAGCGTCAGTGACCTCAGAGGCGACCATGGCCCGTTAGGCCTTCAGCGACCCAGAACAGACTTGAGCTAGTTGACTGCGGCGGTGTAGTCGATGCCGAATTTGACATCGATGCAGCAGGGCGTCTCCATTTCGAACATCGCGGCGGCGTTGGCGACCGGCGCATAAAGAGAGTCGAGGTCTGCCTCAAACGGAACGAGGAAGATACCCGGAACAAACTCAAGCCCGCCTGTAATGAGGCGAAGCGTCCCCCCCCCAATATTTACACCGGTATTCCAAATGATCCCGGGAAAAAAGAACACCACGCGAACCGCGGTGGGATCTTCCTGTTCGCGCATCCGCGTGATCACACTATAGATTCCCACGAACGGCGAAAACAACCAATCGAGCGGGGCTTGCGAGATATTGCTCACGGAGCGCCTGAGCGTTTCGGTCGAAGCCACTGCTGGGGTTGCGGATGTCACAAGCACTGCGGTCGCGAGCAATAGGGCGGCAATACGAAACTGCGCGGTACGGGGCCGCGCAGTACAAGGCCGCGCAGTACAAGGCCGATTGACGGGGCGAAAGTTCACGAGGCGACTCCATGAATGAAGGGCAATTGCAGATACAGAGGTTGGTGCAGATCGAGCGCCAAACTAGGAGGAATGCGCGCGTATTGTCAAGCGCGGAGATGTGGGGGCGACACAGCGCCCCCTGGTCGTCGGTTCTCGAATTCACGTGGCCCCATCGGCACGCCTTGGCGTCAGGTCCCCGCTATGGTCCCGCTCGCTCATGACTGACCGCACCTCACTCCCCATCGTCGCCATCGTCGGCCGTCCGAACGTGGGCAAGTCGCGCCTGTTTAACCGGTACACGGGTCACAGGCGCGCCCTCGTGCAGGACCTGCCCGGCGTCACGCGCGACCGCATCGTCGAAGAAATGGGGCTACTCGGACGGCGTTTTCTGCTCGTCGACACGGCGGGGCTCGACCCCGATGAGTCGAAGGGACTCGAGGGCCAGGTGCAGAACCAGGCCCGGGTCGCGGTAAGCCAAGCGGACGCGATTCTGTTCGTGGTCGATGGCCAAGCCGGGCTGTTGCCAGAAGACCAGGAGATCGCGCGCACCTTGCGCCGAACCGACGTCCCCGTCGCACTCGCAGTCAACAAGATCGACTTGCCTGAGCATCAACACCGCACGGCCGACTTCTACAGCTTGGGCTTTGACTCGATCCATGCGATCACGGCGGAGCACGGTACGGGGGCATTCGACGCCCTCGAAGCGTTGATCGAGGCGCTGCCGGATGCACCGCCGGACGTAGCCTCCGACGAAGACTCGACATTCTTTCGGCACAACGACTCCGATGCCGACGATGTCCCGGACTTTTCGGACGAGCCCCTCGACGGAGCCTTCGGCGCTGAGGGCGAAGACACGTCCGCAGCAAAGCCGAAAGAGGGCGCAAGTCTTGATGAAATCCGGATCGCGGTTGTGGGCCGACCGAATGTCGGCAAAAGCTCCCTCGTGAACCGCTTGCTCGGCGAAGAGCGTGTCGTGGTCTCAGACGTGGCGGGCACCACGCGAGATTCCATCGACACCGAACTCGAGGTCGACGGTCAGAAGTTTGTGTTGGTCGACACCGCGGGGCTCAGGCGCGCGGGTCGTCGCAGCGAGAGCGTGGAACGAATTAGCGCAATCATGACGCTGCGAGCGCTCCAACATGCCCATGTCGCGCTCATCGTCGTCGACGCGAGCGACGGGATCGGCGATCAAGACGCCCACATTGCAAGCCTGGTGCGAGAGCGCGGATGCGCCGCCGTTGTGCTGGCGAATAAGTGGGACCAGATTGAAGGCGAGCAGGGCCCGGAAATCCTTGAAAAGATCGGGCACAGCCTGCGCTTCCTGGACCAGGTGCCCGTCATCTCGATTTCGGCATTGACGGGCGCAAAGGTCGGCCGACTGTTTCCGGCGATCCAGCGGGTCTCAGCGTCGGCCCATCTACGGGTCCCGACCCCAGCACTCAATCGCTGGCTCCAGCAAGCCGTCCGTAAACATGCGCCCGCACTCGGTCGGCGCAGCGGCCATGCCCGCCGGCCAATCCGTTTCTTCTACGCGGTTCAGACCGGTGTCCGCCCACCGACGTTTCTGTTCTTTTGCACGCTGCCGAAGTCGGTCATGACCAGCTATCGGCGCTACCTCGAAAACCAGCTTCGCGAAGCATTTGGCTTCGAGGGGACCCCGGTCCGCCTTCGATTTCGCGCGCGAAAAGGCTGACAAACCCACGAACTGTCGCGTTTTTTTCTTTGTCCGATACACTGGGCCGCCGAAAACAAATGCACGGACTTGATCCAAGCCAATCGGGGAGACCACTGATCGTGGCGGTTGCAAAGAAAAAGAAAAACAAGAAGACCAACGAAGAATCTGCCGCAGTCCGTCTCGACGCGATCGAGTCGCGCAGCCAGGACCTCGCCGACTGGATCGGGGACAACCCGATGCCGATCCTCGCAGCGGGAGGCGCAATCCTTCTCATCGCCGCGATCTACGGCATTGCCTCGAGCGGGGCCGAAGGCTCGGCCCACGAAGCGTCGACGGAGATCGCCTCGGTCAAGAATGAATTTCGCCAGGCGATGGGGGGCAGCTACGCTGGCTCCCTCGACATCCCCGAACTCGCGAACCCCGAAGCCGCCAAAGACACCCGAGAGCAATATCTCGGCCGTTTCCAGCAATTGGCTGCCGACCATTCGGGCAGCGAGATGGGAAGTTACGCGCTGATTCAAGCCGGAACGCTGCAGTCCGCACTGGAAGACAGCGCCGGGGCGATCGCGAGTTTCGAACAAGCCCTAGAGCCCTACGACAACGACGCTCCCATGCGTGGCATCTTGCTCGAGCGTCTGGCGCTTTTGCACGAAGAACGCGGCGAAGCTAGCGATGCCGTCAAACAACACATCGCGGCATCAAACGTGATCGGATACCCGCTTCGTTATTTCGCGCTGCTCAACGCCGCTCGCTTGCAAGCCGAGACGGGAGAAGTCGACGCGGCGATCGCAAACTTTGATCGCATCACGACCGAAAGCCCCGACTTGCTGCTGCCCGAACACACCGAAGCCATGCTGCGCGAAGCCAAGGCCAGACGCTCTCGCTAAGTACGGCGTCTGTTTCCGTGCAATTTTTCCGCCCATGCTTTCCGCCCATGTTTTCCGCGAATGTTTTCCGCGAATTTCACGCGCCAAATCGGCGGAGATGATTGAGGCCGCGAGTAGCAGTGCACCGCTGCCGCTTACACTCGGCACGACCCGTACTTTCGAGATCCCGAACCGGAGGAGCAAGCTTGCCTTCTCGGGAAACGAAGTACGCGTCCAACAAGAGCCCAACACCCCAAATTGCTCGAAGATCTCCTCTGGGCTCAAAATCCCTCCGATAATTCCGCCGATAAGATATATTATGACAAATAGAATATTGATGAGATCAGAGCCGGACAAATAGGCCGACTGAGGCTCCCTCATTCAAGTGCGCTGTGCGCCCTTCGCAACGCCATGACTCCGCCCATTCTAGGCAGAGGGAAACGAGATCCCGCGCTCTTGGGTCACCGGCTGGTCAATCGCGGGTGCGCTCAGCCAAGCGGAAGCGGCGCGCAAGAGCGCGGATGCGCCATTCTGGTCAGGCGGCACTGAGCCGATGCTTGTCTTTCAAGCGAGCGACGACCCCGTCGCGCCGCCAGAAGCAGCGGGCCTGGCCTTGAAGGCCGAGTTCCCGAGCCGCGTCACGTTGGTCGAAATCCCAGGGGCGTCACACGCCCTACTCCCGGAACGGCCCGATCAGATCGCGAAGGCTTGCGTTCAGTTTCTGAATCAATTTCGCTGATGCTGCAAACCAACGACGCAATCAGCAGATGACCAAGCCGCCGTTGGGCGACATCCATTGGCCGGTCACGAAGTTGCTTTCGTCACTCGCGAGATAAAGAACCGCTGTCGCGATGTCTTCGGCCTTGCCAACGCGCCCGAGCGGGGTGCCCTGGATCAAGCCTTTCAGGGCAAAGTCGGGGACTGCGGCGGTCATCGGCGTGTCGATCACACCTGGACACACCGCGTTCACGCGAATACCCAGCGGGCCGAGTTGGCGCGCGCAACTTCGGGTGAGACCGAGCACGGCGGCCTTTGACCCCGAGTAATGCGGCAAGCCAAGACCCGCCAGCGCGGCCATGCTCGACATATTGATGATGGATCCACCAGATCCAACACGCTGCATGATTTTCACGGCTTCACGCATGCCGAAGAACACGCCGTCGACATTGATCGCAAACATGCGGCGAAACGAATCGTCCGACATGTGAAGAATCTGAAGCTCGCCCTTCATCGCCGCGTCGAAGCCGTCCCCCTCCACGCGGTCGACGCCCGCGTTGTTCACCACAATATCGACTTGCCCAAACGCGGAGTCCGCGTCGGCAAATGCCTTGGCGACCGAAGCGCTGTCGGCGACATCCGCGGCAAGTGCAATGTGACCGTCTCCAGCGAGGTCTCCGGCCACGGCTTCCGCGGTTTCACCGCGAATATCGAGCAGTGCCACCCGCGCACCTTCTTTTGCGAAATGTTCGGCGATCGACTTCCCAATGCCGGAACCCGCGCCGGTTACGACTGCTGCTTTGCCTTCAAGTCTCATGTTGATCTCCTCATCGTGCAGAGTGGATTTAACTTATTCGCCGAAGCCGGCGTCGGTAATGCTCATCACGCTGTCTGCGCCGGCCAGTGCGGCGCGCGCGTGGGCGTCGGTGCGCGGCAAGATCCGCGTGAAGTAAAAGCGCGCCGCAGCCAGCTTGCCTTCGTAGAAGTCAGTTTCAGATGTGCCCGCGTCGAGCATTGCTTGCGCTGCGTCCGCCATGCGGACCCACATATAGGCGAGCGCGGTGTAACCGCTAAACATCGCGTAGTCGACTGAACTCGAGCCGAGTTCGTCGAGGTTCTTAATCGCTCGCTCGGTGATCGATTTCGTCAGCTCGTCCCACGCGTCGATGAGCTTTGAGAGCGGCCCGACAAATTCAGAGATCGCAGTGTTGCTTGCCTGTTCTTCGCAATACCCGCGAATGAGGTCTGTTGCATTCCGCAGCAGCGCCCCGCCGCTACCGAGTACTTTGCGACCAATCAGATCGAGCGCCTGAATGCCCGTCGTGCCTTCGTAAACCGTCGCGATACGAGCGTCGCGAACCAATTGCTCGATGCCATTGTCTGCGACGTAGCCGTGGCCCCCAAACACTTGAAGTCCAAGTGCCGCAACTTCTTGGCCGGACTCGGTGCAAAACGCTTTTGCGATCGGGGTCAGAAGTTCAAGCAAGTCCGAAGCGCTTTTCTGCTCCGCTTCGTCTCCGAAGCGAGACAAGTCGACCAGCTGGCCAAGCCAGTAGATCAACGCGCGATTGCCTTCGACCAGCGCCTTTTGCGTGATCAACATCCGGCGCACGTCGGGGTGCACCATGATGGGGTCGGCTTCGCCTTCGGGGTTCTTGGCTCCGGTGAGCGAACGCATCTGCTCCCGTTCGCGCGCGTAGGCGAGTGCCCATTGGAAGGCGACCTGCCCCATTGCGAGCCCCTGTACTGCGGTCCCGACGCGAGCGGTATTCATGAGTCCGAACATCGCTTCGAGGCCGCGGTTTTCTTTGCCGAGGAGATAACCCTTGGAACCGTCAAAATTCATCACGCATGTTGCCGAGGCCTTGAGCCCCATCTTGTGCTCGATGGACGAACAGCTCACGCCATTGAACTCGCCGCATTCTCCGCCAGCGTCGACCAATCGCTTCGGCACGATAAACAGCGACACCCCCTTGGTTCCCGGAGGCGCGCCTTCGACCCGGGCCAAGATGCTGTGGATGATGTTTTCGGTGATGTCTTGTTCGCCGCCCGAAACAAAGATCTTGGTTCCGGTGATGTCATAGGAACCATCGTCGTTGCGCTTGGCCTTCGTGCGTAGCAGCCCCACGTCCGAGCCGCAGTGGGACTCGGTGAGACACATTGTGCCAGCCCACTCCCCACTCAATAACTTCGGCAAGTACTGCTGCTTCTGAGCCGGCGTCCCCGCGCCTAACAAACACGTCACCGGTGCGAGAGCGAGACCGGTATACATGTTGAACGCCCAGCTACCGGACCCGACGAGTTCGCTTACGATAAAGCCAAGCGACGGCGGCAGACCCTGTCCACCTTCATCGGCCGGCGCGGTGAGGCCCTGCCATCCGCCTTCGGCGTACAGTCGAAACGCTTCGGCGTAGCCGTCCGGCGTATAAACGTCGCCGTTGTCGAACCGACATCCCTGCTGGTCACCGATCGCGAACAGCGGCGAAACGACCTGTTCCGCGAATTCGGCAGAGCCCTGAATGATCGCGTCGAGCAACTCGGGCGTCGGTTGTTCGCAGCCGTTCAGTCCGTCGTAGTGCGTGGCACTGTCGAAGACATCCTTCAGCAGAAAGTCGACTTCGCGCAGGGGGGCACGGTATTGCGGCATTGCGCTTCACTCTCCGATGGGGGCGCACGGGTCGGGCTTCGACGCGCGCGGACGTTTCAATCGAGGCGTGATCCTACCGCGTTCTTCCCAGCATTCACGAGTCAGATGGTTGTCACCGCACTGTGCGATCCGACCGCCAACGGGTACGCACCGATCGGTTTTCGTTCGCGTTCCAGCGACTGGCTATGGGGTCACCAAATACGGAGCCGTCAACTCGACTGTCCCAAGGTACCCGCCTCCGACGGCGAGATCGTCGTGGATCCCGAATCCCAAAAGCTCTTGCGCCCGGGTCGACATCCTCTTTGCGACTTCGGGCGGCGTCGACAGCGCGTTGTTCTCCTCGGTCCGCAACCAACCCGCACAATACGAAACGTGCATGCCTCGACGTCGAACGTCGCTCGTTACGTTCGCACCGCCGCCGTGAAACGTCTGTCCGATGTACACGATCGCGCTGCCTGCTTTCATCTCGGCCGCGACCGCCTCGTGGGCTTCGGGGTAGCGCCCTTCTTCCCATCGGTGGCTGCCCGGTACGACCAACGTCGCACCGTTATCGGCCGTAAAATCTACCAGGGCGACAACCGAAGCAAGCTGCACTTCCCCGATTTCACGCGGAAGCCGCTTCCAGACCCATCCATCGCGATGAATAAACTGCGCCTCGCATCCAGGCAGACGTTCCATCACATGCGCGATGTTCAGCTGATAGTCGGCGCACGCTGGCAACAGCACGCGATCACAAATCGACATATATCTCCGATGACAAAGGACGTGGTCAACGAACAGAGCCGACTTGCCCGCGATTCCAGCCACGTGAGCCACTTTGTCACTAAAAAAACCAGCAATCGTTTCACTGACAAACTGGCGCTCGATCCCGACCTCTTCTGCGAAGATCGAGTCGAGCTCGGCGTTGAACTTTTCGAGAACATCCGCTGCGAGCAAATCCTCGATGATGACGGCACCGTCGCGATCGAGGATTTCGAGCATTTCTTCGTCGGTTGCGTGGGAGGGTACGGAACGAACGGATGCGGACATCAAAACTCCTCTTTCTTCTGATCTTTCGCCGACGGTGGTTCTCGGCGAACGTCGCATAGAATATCACCTCTGCCGCTGGCTGAGTTTATCCAGGCTGGAAAACTGACGGCCGCGCCACAAAACAGAATATCACCACGGAGCGAAACCCGCGTGACGACAACAGACATCGATCAAGCGGCCCTCGACCAAGTAGACTTCGCCCTCGACTCCCTGCCGGGGCAGCGTCTCCACGATGTGCTCCACGCTTACCGCGCACGCGGCCCGGTGCAGCCAACGCGGTTCCTAACCATCCCGTCATTCGTGATCACAGGACATGCCGCCCTACTCGAAGCCTTCAAAGACGTCGCACGTTTTCCGCCCCACCTCATGTATCAGGCCACGATCGAAAAGGCCGCGGGCAAGACGTTTATTTCGATGGAAGACCCACAGCATCTTTTGTTTCGAAAGCTCGCCACACCCGCGTTCCGCTCCCGCGCAGTCGCGAGCTATGAAGAAACCGGCCTACGAGAACTGGCGCTCGAGCTTGTCGAGAAGATCGATGCAAGCCGCGAGTTCGACCTGATGCCCTCCTTCGTCTCTCGCTTCCCATACTTGGTGATCACGCGGCTGCTTGGGTTACCCCGTGATCGAGAGGATGAGTTTCATGAGTGGGCACTGCAAATGTTGCAAATAGGTCAAGACCCCGAAGCCGCGACCCGCGCAGGCGAAGAACTCACCAGCTTTCTTGCACCCGTCGTCGAAGCCAGGCGCCACGCGCCACGCAACGACGTGATCAGCGAGTTATTGGCCGCCAACGTCGAGGGCCGCGCGCTCACCGACGAAGAGATCTACAGCCACGTTCGCCTCCTGTTTCCCACCGGAGGCGAGACCACGCACGGATCTCTCGGCAACTTGCTCTATGCGCTGCTCGGCCACGAAGGTTCATGGAATCGCGTTGGCAATGACCGCAGCCTCATCCCAGGTGCGGTTGACGAGGGCTTGCGTTGGGAAACCTCGATCGCGGTGTTGCCGCGGCTTTCATGCGGGAAAGACATTGAATTTTGCGGAGTCGACATTCCCGCCAACTCCTGGGTGTTGTTTGCGATCGCCGGCGCGAACCACGACCCCGCGGTCTTCGAAAACCCCGATGCATTCGAAATCGGTCGCAGTACACAAGACGCCCTTACCTTCGGTCGCGGCGTAAAGGCATGCCCAGGGATGCATCTCACTCGCCGCAACATGTCGGTGGCGCTCGACGTTTTATTGGACCGCTTCCCGACTCTTAAGCTCGTTGCCCCCGACACCGCGATCCCCGAGCGCAGCACGTTGCGATGTCCAACAACACTGCGTGTCAGCGCCTAGACTGGCAGCGCGCGAGGGTCGCCTTGCGCGTACTGAAAAACAGGAGCCCAGCATGAAGAAACTTCGCGTGGTTCAATGGTCGACAGGCGGTTGCGGCTCGATCGCAGTCCGCACGCTGCACGATCGAAAGGACATCGATCTCGTCGGCGTCTGGGTCCACAACCCCGACAAAGTCGGTCGCGATGCGGGCGAACTTTCGGGGATCGCCCCGATTGGCCTGACCACAACAAACGACATCGAAGCCCTGATGGCCCTTGCCCCGGATTGCGTGTCTTACACGGCAAGCGGGGAATCGCGACCGAAGGAATGCATCGAAGACTACTGCCGGCTTCTAGCGGCGGGCATCAACGTCGTCACAACGTCCGTTCCCGGACTGGTACACCCGCCCGGCTTCGACGCCAACCACGTCGCCGCGATTGAGGCGGCTTGCAAGAAAGGCGGCGCGACCCTGTACGCGTCCGGAATCGAGCCCGGGTTTGCAGGCGATCACTTGGTGCTGTCCCTCACCAGCTTGTCGCACCGCATCAACAGCATCCGCGCACAAGAAATCTTTGGCTACGAAGACTATCCAGTGCCATTCACCATCTTTGATGTGTTCGGCTTCGGCAAACCACCTGAACATCGATGTTTGATGGAGATTCCAGGCGTTCAAGCTTCGGCCTGGGCACCGCCGGTTCAGATGGTGGCCGACCATCTGGGCGCCGAACTCGACGAAATCCGCGAGACCTACGAAAAACGCACGACTGACCGTCAACTCACAGTCGCAGCAGGCACCATCGAACCGGGCACCGTTGCCGCCGTGCGCTTCGAAACCATCGGCGTCGTAGACGGACGGGACGCGATCGTGATCGAACACATCAATCGACTCGCGCCAGACATCGCCCCAGAATGGCCGACCGCATCCCGTGACGGAACCTACCGACTACTCGTCGACGGTGACCCGAGCTTCCAATGTGAACTCACCCTTGGAAACGATGCCGACTACAGCGCGCAAGGCATGGTCGCGACGACCATGCGAATCGTGAACGCCATCCCCTCGGTATGCTCGTCTGCCCCCGGCATTGTGACGGCGACTGATCTCCCACTCACCCTTCCCCGCAACCCATTTGCGCGCCCCTAAATCTGGATGTTCCAATGACAGCCGTTTCTGAACCCACGACCGACTCGTCCGACTCAACCCCGTAGTCGCAACACGATGCGCTCGCGCGCGACGGCTACGTGATCCTCGATGACATGCTCGACCCCGAGCAGCTCGCTCGCGTTCGAATTCAGCCATCCGCACTGCGAACCTTGGGCGCGCCCACAGGAGAGCTTCTGCCTGTCCGTCCCGGCCTGATCGCGTGATCGGAATGTCACCTCACCGGAAGTCTTTACTGGGCTGCTCGATCCACCCACTCTTCATCGGCCAGGTGGCCACGCGACACCCGCTCAAGAGACTCGAAGCGAACGATCGGAACTCTCTGGGCAGCGACGACGAGGCGATTGCACGGGGCGAAAAACTCGAGCCAGACCTGTAGGCACGCTGGACCCACAGCGCCAACCGTAGTTTTGCTCAATCAAACACTCGACTACCGTGACGCAACTCTTCATTTGGCAATTGACTGTTCAAAAGCCGGAATTTCGACCACTTCCGCCCAACTTTTCCGTCGTCGACGCCATCTGGCAACAATTTCGCAGTTTCTTGCAACTTTTGCGTCCTTCCCAGTGGAAAATCGTCTGCAGACGGTGTACCTGAGGCTCCCAAGGACCCTTAAATACGGGCGGTTTAGCGCTGGCGCCTTCGGCACATACCAACCGCGAACGGGGGTGAACCCCTACTAATTTTCCCGAACTTGTTGCCTCGGGAAGTCGGGAATCGGCATATGAGCCCAGCAAAATCGAAGAAGAAAGCAAAGGCCAAGACCAACAAACGGCCCGCCCGCGCCACCGCGAAGAAGGCAGCCAAGAAGACCGCGAAGAAGGCAGGGAAGAAGGCCGGGAAGAAGAAGGCCAAGAAGAAGGCCGCAGCGAAGAAGAAGGCTACCGCTA
>DUBZ01000107.1 GCA_012960035.1 Myxococcales bacterium
ACAACAAGATTCGCATGATCAGTCCGTTCGCGTCGATGCTGTCGTTGCTTCAGAGGGCGAGACGTTCCAAGCACGAGACACGCCAAATCTGACAGCTGCCGGCTCACAAGAAAGATGTCGCGCCCATAACGTGCTGCACCGCGTGTCGTACTAAGGGGCGAACGTGACAGCGCCAGTTGCCCGGTTGGCCCACTCAATACCATCGAGTACAACAGGGAAGGTCCTGCCCTTGGTCAGAACCGAGCCTCGGTCGGTGGGAGGAACGAAACCATTACCGCTGGGGTCCATGTCGAGGAGTACGACGCGCACAAAACCGGTGGTATTATTGATAAGGACCAAGTCAGCGTCTAGGTCGCCGTCGAACAAGCCGTTGCCAATGTACGAGCTCGTTGTCCCGACATTTGTGATGTAATACGGAAGGCTCAAGACCATTGCGTCGGGGTCCTCCATGAGACGAGCTTGAATCAGGCCGGCATTTGTGCCAGAAGTTTTCTCGAAGAGCAGGTCGGCGCCGTATCTGCGGTCTAGCTGGACGAAGCCGACAAAGTCGTAGTCAAGGGTGGGGAGATCGAAGGCGAAGGCTTGGCCCGAAACCGTGAGTCCACCGAGTCCGTCGCCTTGCATGAGGAACGTGCGCAGGTTTCCGTTCGCGTTCGGCCGTGTCGCTGGATCGGCATCCCGTCTGGCGAGCACGATGTCTGCGAAACCGTCGATGTTTACGTCTGCAACGCCGAAAACTTCGTGCGGGACTAGAAAACCCGCGTTGATGAGGGGGTGCGCGATTTTCAGGAGCGCCATAGACGGGGCCATCAAGTAAGCGCGGATCAAGCCTGGGTTCGGGCAATTTGACGGGGTGCCGCAGTCCGTCTGCTCAAAGACAAAGTCGTCGACGCCGTTAGCGTCCAGATCGCCGACGCCAATGAGGCGATAGACCGGGTCCGGGGCAAAGGCCATAACACCTTCGAGTGCCGTGGTAAGCCCCGTGCCATCGGGGGTGAGGTCCCACAAACGAACTGCGCCAATTTCGTTGGCCGGCGTACCGGACGTCTTGCGAGCAGCAATCTGAGATTGGCCATCGAGGTTGCCATCAAAATTGCCGACAGCGAGGAACTCGTAGCCTTCTTGCAGTTGCAGCGGAAACCCACTCGCACCTGCGAGGCGCAGGCTCGTTGCTGGGTCGATCGGGATCACCCACAAGAGGCCTGAGTTGGTTGCGTCAACTTTTTCGGCGAGCAGGTCGCTGACGCCGTCTTCGTTGAAGTCGGCAACCGCGATGATCGCCGAGTCAAGCGGTCCGGCAAATGCTGGAGTGGCAAGCGTGGTTAGGATGAATGCGCTGAATATCGCCGAAAGGATCGCGACCGTGCTGCGCGTCCTGGTGCGCATGCAGACGGACATAGTCCCGCTCAAATTTGCGGGACCCGCCGGCTTGGCCTGGGTCAAATTTACCTGAATGATCGAAGTCTTCACTGTGCTTCCCACCCCATTATTTGAACTGCGTTTTGCCCTACGACCCATTGCGCAATTGTACCCGTAGTCCTTGGCTCAACCGCGGATGCTTCAGGTAAGTATCGCCTACCGATCGGCAAAGGGCCAAGAATTTTTTCGGGGAACCTTGCGGCATGTTTCGTGTCCACTGGCAAGAAATAGCAGCCAGCTCAATCAAAGGACGCGAGCCGAGGTGGGGCCTGCGAGGGGCTTCCCGCAGGGTAGGTGGGAACCTCTGCCAAATTTGTTCCTGGGTTTTTACGCAGATGGGCTCGAGCGCGAATTTACTCGAGGGAGTCGCGCACGATCGACGCGAACGCGTTTAACCGCCTGTCCGCTTTTTCGATCCCGGCCATGTCCCTCCCGACGTCAGTACTGAGTCGCAGCGAGAGGGCAAAGGAGTTGCGCCGCATTGGACCTCGGTCGAGGGCCAGCATGTTGCGGACCGCTTCCTCAAAGACACTCCGCGTTCCCTCGGTCCAGTGGTACACAAGGGTCCGTTTATGGGGACTCTCGTAAAGGATCCGGTCGACATAAACCCCTGGATACAGCGCGATTTCTTCGTGCGAGAGTTCGACGAAGCTTCGCCCCGGAATCTTCGCGCGGGGCGACACGACGGATCCATGTCGGTTCAATCGGTCGTCTGCGAGGACCTGAATTTCGACCGGTGCACCCCCAAATTGATACCGTCGATTCAACCAGTTAGAGACTCCAATACTGCCTAGGAACTGTCGGTCGAGTTTGAGAGGTGTCGGCCTGCTACCGGCCAAGATGCCGGGCAGGCTGAATGCACGCGGTACCGGCGTCTTCCCCGGTAGCCAGGGCTTGATTGCGAAATTGCACGCAATGAGAACAAGCAAGACACTGAGTGCTGTGGCGATGCCGCTCTTGTGAAAGCGTGACGCGTCGACCGGTGAGTTCGACTTCCCGCTCGACACGCGGCTATGACTGCCCTGATGTCGTTCGAGCAGCGAGTCGAGCCCCGCCAACATCAGCACGCCGACCACAAGCATGATGACGCCTTGGGCCGTATGGACCGTGGCCCATTCCGCGTACGGGTTAAAGATGACCGAGATCACGCGCACGAAGTTGACGAAGTATCCGATGACCGGGGCAGCGAGCATCAGAACTACGACTTGGGAGCGTCGTCTGAAGAACAAGATCGAATAGAGAGATGCCGCCATCGTGAGGGTTTCGATCATCCGCATGCCGCTGCAGGTTTCGATGACCTGAAACGAATGGCCGCTCAACACGATCACATCTGCGAATTTTTGTGGCGAATATCCGATCAGGCCGAGAAACGAGCTGGCGTTTGACGCGGTCTGGAGTTGCAACGGCCAGATCACGCTGTTGACGACAATGGCCGGGATCGGAAAAGCAAAGATGAGGAAAAGCGCGGGGGCCCATGTCGCACGCAAGCCGTCGCGGCCCGCCACGAGTGAAGCCGAGCCCAGCAGAAGCAGGATGAGGCTCAGCACCAGAAGTTCGGGGGCCCCGACGTAATCGGCCCAACGTTGGAGGGCTGCGCCGCACGTGAGAAAGCCGAGCCCGAGACTCCAGTGTGGAGTGCTACCGAGGCCAGCTGCGACCCGGCGAACCCGACCAAATAGCAGCAAGCCGGCAATCGCGAAAATCAAAACCGGCGACCCGCCTGCGGGTGCAAAGAACTCGACGTCGGAACCGTCGATCGCTGCTGTTCCGTAGGGTTTGGGGTTGAAGTTGGCTAAGGCCCAATGGGCAAAGAGCAGCGGCACGGCGATGGCGATGAGCATGAAATTTCGGTGCGGTGTGCCCGGTTTCCAATTCTCCTCGACGCGATCGTGTACGACCATCCTGTCGAAGTTCCCTTGTGGCCGCCGCCAGTGTTGGCCGAAGCGGCAGACTGGCTCGTGTTTACGAACTCGATCCGGTGGGCGCACTCGTGTGGCTTGTGCGGGAGCGCGACGCGAAATTTAGCATGCGATCACACGGCCCGCTGAGTTGCGGCAACACAAAATCTGGCCATTGGACTTGAGCGTGACGGTCGAACAACCATTTGGATTCCTGAAATCGGGTTTTACCCACCGCGCATTGATCGCGCGTCTTGGGTGGCGTCGCATTGAAGGGCGTTATCGCGGTTCGTTCGCGGGCGTTGGATGGCTTTTGCTTCAACCCGTGCTGATGCTGAGGAACGAAAGCTGCATCGTCTAGGTTCGGTTTCCCCTCGAGATCGTTCCCTGGGTGAGTCTGGTCTCGTCCTTCTATCTATTTGCAATCGGCACGGGTGTCCTGCTCTTCTTCCATGTTGTGTTCATCGGGGTTCCCCCGGCGACTTGGTTTCTGCTTCCGGTTCTGCTGATTCCCATTGGGCTTCTGACCCTGGGACTTACCGCAGCGTTTATGACCTCAATCCGTTCGGAGTGTTGCTCGAGTCTTTGAAGAACATTCTTTTCTTTGGAAGTCAGCCAGACTGGACCGGTTTGATGGAGCCGTCGACGGGCGCCTTCGCATTGGCGTGGCTCGGGTACGAGTGGTTCATGCGGACGAAGCGGGATGGGCAAGGTGAACCAAAGCATGAGTTTCGGCTTGCCCTGTGTCGCGACCCAAATTGCGGCAGAGGGCATGGAAGCGATCCATGGGCGCGAGCAATTGGTCGCCGACGATCCACAAACTGAGATCGCTGTTCGAGAGCAGTGAGCTGCGGCGCTAAGTCTGGTCGCGCGAGTCCGGGGCTTCTTGCCTTTCAGCGATCGTTCGAACTAAGAAGAGGGGCTCGGTTGCAACTGTTCTGCGAGCAGCTCCGTCAACCGCGCTTGCTCGAGCGTCGCGTCCTCGGAGCGAACGCGTTCGATTCGAAGGTCTTCCCCCGCGCGACGCAGAGCAGTGCGTAGTGAATCTAAATCTCGGTTCAGGGCGGCGACTTCGTTCTCGCTTCGGGATAGAAGCTTCTCGGTCGATGCCAGCTGTTGCTCGGCGGTGGCAACTTGGCTTTCGGCACTCGCAACGAGCGCGGAAAGTTTTGTTTGCTCGCGTTCGTATGCCTTGAGCTGGACGTTCTTGTCTGCCAGTAGGACGGCGGTCGATGCGATTTGAGGGATGGCGGCGGGGTCCGCCTTTTCGATCGCCGCGAGCGCGGCACGCAAGTCGGGGGATGCGGGTCTGTCGGTGTCTCGGGTCTGATCGAGAACCCATCGCATCAGGAGTTCGGTTGTCTTCCTTAGGGACTGGGCCTCTTCGCGTCGCTTCGTCAGTCGCTCGCGCAATTCTGCGCGTTGCTGGGTACGGGTCTTCAGCTTTTCGTCGAGAGACTGGGCCTCTTCGCGTCGTTTCGTCAGTCGCTCGCGTAATTCTGTGCGTTGCTGGGTACGGGTCTTCAGCTTTTCGTCGAGAGCAGTGACATCGTGCTCGGCGGCTTGACGCCGGTCGCGCTCAACCTGAAGTCGGTGTTCGCTCGCCGCGGCTGCGGGGCCGAAGGCTTCTTCGGCGAGACTGAAGGCGGCTGCCAAGGTGTCAAGTGCATCTACGTCCAGTGCTTCACCGCCGCATCCGCGCAAGGCTTCGCGATAAGCCTCCGCGATCCACGGGTGAAGCGCATCAACACTCGGATCATGAAGCGCAGTCGCCGGGTTGGCATTCGTTTGAAGAAATACATCGATGTCTGCCTGGGTTGCGCGGTCAGGCTCGGGGAGCGAGATCCCCGCCGAAGCCGATGCTTGACTGATCGTGGCCTGCCAGTCGGTGGTGAATTGATCGAAGTGGAGAAAGCTTCGCGCACAGCCACGAGTTTCGTGTTCGGCCCGAAGGAAGTAGTCGAGCCACAGCAGCAAGCCGTTTGCGATTGGCACTTCGTTTGCGGTTTGGAGCGAGCGCGCAACATCCAACGGGTGGCGAACCGGAATCAGGTAGTGGGTTTCAATGTCGAGTTGCCGGAAGGCGCGTTTCCAAATTGGGAGGACCCGACAAAGACGCGGATCCTTAAAGACAAGGAGGTCTGAATCCGGAAACTCGTTTTCGAATTCAACGGCGAGTCTGTCGACCCAGCGTGCGGCTGCGTCGGTATGAAACCAAGTGTCGCTCGGCCCTTTGAGCTGATCCCAGGAGGAGCCCGCGTCTGCGAGCAATTGATGGTGAAGGAGGAACAGCACTTTTGACTCGAAGTAGCCGCGAGGGTTACCGCGGCCGGGTGGAAGTAAGTGTTTTGGAAGCGCCGCGCCGAGCTTATGCAGGATCCCCGTGAGCGTCGACGTACCGCTTCGGTGCATGCCAGCGACGACCAGCACGCGACGGGGAGCGTCGCCGATTTGGTAGGTGGGTCGAGTCATGCGCGCTTCCGAAGTTCGAGCAGCCGCTGGGAGGCCGCTTCGGTTTTGAGATCGCTCTAGTTGATGGGGTCGATCTGCGAGGTGCGTAAATGCTTCATGCGCGCACGAATCATGCGCCGCTTTCGAAATGCGCGTGGCGCGAGTCGCACAACTTCGGCGTAGCTTTGGAGGAGCGCGCGGTCTTTCAAGATCGCGTAGCCCAGACGGATAACCTCCCACGCAAAAATGATTGGGAGGTCGCGCAAAAAGTATCGCAGCTCATCGTTCTTGATGATCTGTAGGTAGTGGTTCTTGAACGAATGTTGTCGAATGCGCGGTTCGATTTCGAAGCGCTGATGCGGACGCCAGCGCCGGGTGTGAATCGCACAGGCCTTGTGGATATATCGCGACTGCCAGCCGAGCTTGCTTGCGCGCCAGGCGAGGTCGGTGTCTTCGTGATACATGAAGAAATCTTCGTCGAAGATTTCGCCATCGATTTCCAGGTCTGCGAGTGCGCTCGTTCGCAACATCAAGACGGCACCACTGGCGGCGAACACGTGCTCGTCATGTTCGAACTGCCCTAGGTCCAGTTCTTCACTCCCTCGATCGCGGGGTCGGCGATTGCGCGGGAGCGTGATCCCTGTGCTGTCGATCGTGACTTCGCCCGGACGCACGAGCTTGCCCGACGCGAGGCCCGCGCTGGGGTGTCGCACCATGCCATCGAGCATGCGCTCACAAAAGTCGGGTGCCAGTTCGACGTCGGGGTTCATCAGGAGCATGAACTCGATGGCCGAACTCTCGGCATGTAAGCGCGCGAGTGCGCGGTTGGCACCCGACGCGAAACCCTCGTTGGGTCGCGACTCACAAATTAAACCTGGGAACTCGCTCAGCAAGCTTTTGAGCTGCGCGTCATCGGAGTCGGCATCAATGAGGACGACGGAAGTCGGCGGATGGCTCTGTCGTTTGACGCTGGCCATGCAGCGTCGAACGTCGTCATAGGTTTTGTAGTTGACGATGGCTACGCCGTAGTCTGGGATCCGGGCGGGGTGCGAGCTGGACTCGTGAGGCAGCGTACTTTCGCGCGTCAGGGCCGTTTCGCGTTCCACTGCCGTCAGGGCAACGTCATTATCAACATCGGATTCATTTCGCATGTTTGCCTTCTTGAGAGATTGCAAAGTGCGTGTACGCGGCTCGGGCCGTTTCTGCGCGTCGTCCGACCCGAATCGGCGAGAACTGCTGGTCTCTGGATGAGTGAGCATGTGGCGCACGACCCCGTAGCGATTGGACATGGAGCGAGTATCACGCAAAAGCGAGAGCAAGTTCCCTGCTGGTATTTTTCTGACGAAGTAAACAATGCCAGACGGGTACATTAGGCCCCGTCTGTGGGGAGCAATTTAAAGCTTGGCGCGTGCCCGGGCCCGCTCGCCAAGCGCAATGGCCGCGGATCAGCGGCCGACGATCAAACGACGGTGGGATTCGCGCGCCGAACCCCAAGCGCCTGTCTCTTATTTCTAGCACATCACCCTTAACGAAGTGGAGTGTCTCACCCGGTTAAATCGGGTTCGACCCGTCGTTCGAGAGCGTGAATCATAAACTTGTTCCAAGATGTAACGCTTCACAAACGAGAACGATTCAGGCGTTCCTTGTGATGGTTATGCCATGCGCCCAGGCACGACCGGCAAGCTGCTCGAAAGACCGCCGTCGACGGCGAATGCTTGCCCGTTGACGTAGCTGCTGTCGTCGCTTGCAAGGAAGAGCGCAGCACCGGCGATCTCGTTTGGCGCGCCTGCGCGTCGCAGTGGATTGAGTTGGCCGATCTTATCTTCCTTCTTTGCGGCCTTCGCCATGTCGAACATGGGTTTCGTCATGCCAGTCTCAATCAATCCCGGGCAAATTGCGTTGACGCGAATACCAGTTCCGGTCAGTTGTTGCGCACTGAGCTGAACCAAGTTGATTACGCCTGCTTTGCTTGCGCTGTAAGGGGCAGGCCCGGCGCCCGAACGAAGGCCTGCAACGGAAGCGGTACAGATGATGGAGCCTCCGCCGTTGTCCTTCATGTGAAGTGCGGCGTGTTTGATTCCAATGAACACGCCGATCAAGTTGACGTCGAGGACCTCGGCCCAGTCGTCTGCAGTGATGTCGAGCAAGCTCGCCGTCGGACCGGTAACGCCGGCATTCGCGTAGAAAACTTCGAGCCCGCCGAAGTCTCGAACGCAGAGATCGATT
The DNA here is from genome assembly GCA_012960035.1 of Myxococcales bacterium. Taxonomy (GTDB): domain Bacteria; phylum Myxococcota_A; class UBA9160; order UBA9160; family UBA4427; genus DUBZ01. The sequence goes on from DUBZ01000107.1 coordinate 7,995, forward strand.
GCGGCTTGGGTCGCGGCTTCGTCCCGCGACGACGCCTCGACTGCGCGCGCTTCGCCTCCACCGGCCTCGATGGAAGCCGCCGTTTCTTTGACGCCAGCGCCATTGACATCAATGCAGACGACGCGGGCGCCCTCGCTAGCGAACAGCATCGCGGTTGCGCGTCCCCGATCCCGCTAGCAGCGCCGGTGACGATCGCGCGCTTGTTTTCGAGTCGAGCCATGAGTCGAGTTCCTTGTAGAGAGTTTCTGGAGTGTTCGGGTACGTGCAAGAACGAAGTTCAGTCGTTCCCGACGCGAATGAGTGAAAGCCAGCCCAAGATCAGGAAGAGCCCACCGATCGGGGTGATGGGGCCGAACCAGCGCATCTTGGTCAGGACCAACAAGTAGATCGAGCCCGAAAACAGAACGATGCCGGTCGCAAACAGGGACGCGGGGAGTTTGATCGATTTTCCGCTTTGGGCGGCGTATAAACCAAGGGCAAGGATCACGATGCTGTGAAGCAGGTGGTATTGCGATGCAGTCGTCCACGATTCCAGTTGTTCGGGTGATAGCCGGGCCTTCAATGCATGGGCACCAAATGCGCCGGCAATCACGGCGAGTGTTCCTGAAATTGCCGCAACGGTTGTCCACATGGGTTGATCCTCCTGCTGCAAGCCTACCCAATCGCCGCGCCAGACTCGACGCCGATGAGCCACCTCGTTAGTCTCGCGGCCAAGGAGGGAATCATGGCAAAACGTGTTGACTGGTATTACAACCGCAAGGGCTGAACGTCTTGTACCCGAGCGTCCAAGTTTTTGGATGCAAACTCGATCGAACCCAAAGAAGTTGTTTCGGCCAGCAAGAAACTCGGCAAGAAGGACGCGGCAGAAATCGCCAAGGCCGCGTCGAAGTTGATTGTGGCCAAGGGCAAAAAGATCAGCGAGTTTGGCGCGGCCGACAAGGATTCCAAGGAAGCCATCGAGGCCATGCTTGGCCCAACGGGAAACTTGCGTGCACCTACTTTGCGTGCTGGGAAGACCGTGATCGTCGGCTTCAACGAAGAACTCTACGGCGGCAAGCTGCTGTAACGCGCGAGTGCCGAGCCGAGTTGTCACGCCCTACATTTTGGATGGGTTTGCTCTCGCTAGTCGGCTTTACGCCGCTGCCGAGCGAACCAGGCCACAAGACCGGCACCCGCGATCAGGCTTGCGGGGGTCCCCGGTTCGGGGACCGCCCCAACCGCGGCAAGGCCCCCGGGCGTCAGCTCGTCGAGGTTTCGAACCAAGCCCGCGCTCGCGCTAACCGGGTCGATGGACCGATAGAACGTGCGCTGTCCGCCAAACGATGTTCCCAACAAGTACAGGCGTTCGGAGTCTGGCGAATACGAAAGGCTTCCGTCGGAAATCGGCACGTCGGCACCGCTCAGCTGATTGGACGTGCATGGAGAGGGCGGGCAAGTTCCAAGATCGATCTCATACAAGCCATCGGGCCCAAAAGGCGTCGACGCATAGAGCATGCCCTGCACGCTGTCGTATGCGAGACCAGTGAAGAGGCTGGCCGGGGACCAGATGAGACTTCCGTATGTGTTCTTGGCTGACGGTGTCGCGGGGTCGACCCAGACAACGGCTCCACTTGATCCCGACACTTCCAGCATGATGAGCTGATCATCGCCTGTGCCCGACGTCGCCCCTGGGTGGTAGGCCATCGAGATCAATTCCGAGGTTCCATTGGCAATGCTTCCAACCGTGGAGATGACTGCTCCGGTGGTCGCATCGACGGTGACGATCGAGTCGTCGCCCGACGTCGGGATGACGCCGTAGAGCGTGCTCGAGTCTGTCGCATAGGCGAGGCCTTGGACGTCGTCGGCCGTTGGCGTGATCTGTCCAAGCGTCGACCACCCGCCGGTGAGCGCGGACACCACAAGTGCGTCGTCGGGCGCAAACGTACCCGCATCGCCCGGATGCGCAGATGCGACGAGCGATACGGCGGCATCGCCGGTTGGATCACCGCAGACGCCACCCGAACAAACACCGCTTGCGATTTCGGTGCAGCTCGTGCCATCGCTTTCGAGGCCGCCGCCATTCACATGACAATCGCAGTCGAGGCCACTCGACGTTGTGGTGCGACCGTCGAGAAAGTTGCTGCACTCGCTACTTGTGAAACATCCGCCATTGCCGGGGGACGTAGCCGCGCCTTGCATGATTTGACAAGCATTGGCCGACACGTGACCCAAGCAGGCATTGTGGCCGCGTTCGTGGGCAATGACCGAAGGAAGGATGCCCGAGTCAAGGGCGTCGACCGTGACGGCCATCCAAAGATCGGGGTCGTCGTTGCCGTTGCCGCTGCAAGACGGAGTCTCCGCGCAGCCGATCGCCGATGGAGAAGAGCCGCTGCAGTACGTCATGCTGTCGAGAAGGAAGGCCACTGAACCTGTGCCGAAGCCAGTGTAGAAGTTCTGGTCGGCCAAGCTGTCGAGGACGTCGAGTCCATCGAGGGGCGTGCCAAAGACCGCCACTGAAGCGGAGCGGTTCATTCGGGAACAACACGGAGTGTCGAAGGGGCCGTTGTCGCCTTCGACCAACGCGTTTGCTTCGGCGAGGGCGGCGTCGATCACACCCTGCCAATACGTGAGGTCTTGTACGCCGGTCACCATGTCGGTGTGGACGTACCAGGTTTGGCTGTGGAGATCGACGGTTTCGGCCGCGTGAATAGAGGGGGCAAAGAGCAAGATCACGAGTGCGAAGATCGTCATCGTTGCGGCGATGCTGTGGTGCCAGGTTGACCAAATCACCGTCGAACCTCCGACGACATGGATTGTGCGTTGGTCAAGACATCACGAAATTCTGGGTTGCGGGTTCGTGCGAGTGCGCGTCGAAGTGCACGACGTGCAGCAGGATGGCGAGACATGCCAAGTGCTGTGGCAGCACCCTTGCGTGCCTGTGCACGGAGGCGGTTGGTGCGGTGATGTCGAAATGTCCAGTTCGGGGGAGCGGCCTTCAATCGCTCTTCTAGGAGTGCGACTGCTTTTGCGTTGTGACCAACGAGGTAGCCGATCGCGAACGGCAAAGTCTGCCATGCTCGAAACGTGTCGCGACTGATCTCGCCGTTGCGCGCGGTGCGGGCCCAGTCGCGGATCGCTTCCAGAGATCTGGGCTGACCGCATAGCCCCAGTGCAAGAAGGATGTTCGCGTGAGCACCACTTTCGGTTGCATCATCAAGCATTTCGATTAAGCGCGCGGCGCCGGCGGCACCGATACGTCGCGCATCGTCTTCGGGAAACGATTCGAAGTAGACGCTGCGAACAAGATTTTCGGCTTCGGCGACGTCGAGTTGCTGCGCGGTGGCCGCGCTGACTAGGCCGATACACAACACTCCGGTGGTGAGTGCTTGTGCGCAGATGTGCCGAACGGCGCCAGTGAAAAGTTCCAAAGTGGTCTCCCGCAAAGAGCGTCGATTGAGTCGTCACAATACTGTGCACGTCGAAGCTAGCGAGAGCAAGGGGGTGAGGAGGGCGAGGACGACGAACTCGGTACGAGTTTCGTTCGGATAACGAATGCGACGGAATCGAACGCGGTTCTAGCTCGCGGTGTCGTCGCTCTGCAGTCCAACGAGTTCGCGGTACAGCCCGGGCTGATTCACCAGCTCGTCGTGTGTGCCAAGTTGGGCGATCTGTCCGCGCTCCATGACGACGATGCGGTCCGCTCGGCGAATGGTCGAGAGACGGTGGGCCACGATGAATAGGGTTCGGTTACCGCGAAGCGAGTCGATGGCGTCTTGCACCGTCTGCTCCGTCTTGGCATCAAGTGCGCTGGTGGCTTCATCGAAGACCATGACCGCTGGGTTCTTCAGCAGCGCGCGAGCAATCGTAATCCGCTGACGTTGGCCTCCCGACAAACGCATACCGAACTCACCCACTTCGGTCTCGTAGGCCTCGGGCAGTTGGTCTACGAACTCGTCGACTCGAGCGACCCCGGCTGCCTGCATGACGTCTTCGTTGCTGGCATTCGGTTTCGCGTAACGAATGTTTTCGAGGATCGTCGTGTCGAAGAGGAAGGGTTCTTGGCTCACGAGGGCCATCTGCGCCATCAAGGATTCGCGGCGAATATCGCGAATGTCGCGACCGTCGACTTCGACGGCACCGTGGCTCGGTTCATGGAAGCGCATCAAGAGATCGACGAGGGTCGTCTTGCCCTCGCCGCTGCGGCCCACCAGTGCAATGACTTCGCCCGCGCGAACCGTGAGGTTGATGTTGTTCAGCACGAGTTCGCCGGCGCTGGCACCCCCATACTGAAAGCTCAGGTTGCGAAATACAATCGACTCGCGGACGTCGTCGATCGCGACCGCGTCTTGGCGGTCAGCGTGCTCGGCATCCATGTCGAGGATTTCGAAGAATCGCTCGGCGGACGCGAGGGCCTCGTTGAGTTTCGACCAGCCCCGGGACAGGGTCTTGAGTGGTCGATAAGTCGTCGCAAGAACGGTTGCAAAAGCCGCGACTGCTCCCGGCGTGATGCCCCACATGCCCCGCATCACGAGCCACGCCCCTAGACCCAGCATGACGATTCCAGTGATTCCGGTGAATAAGTCTACGAGGCTTCGCGACAGGACGCGGTTTTTTACCACTTTCATGTCCCGACGAAACAATCGGTCGGCTTCACGCTTGAAGGCATTCTCTTCGATCATTTCGCCGCCAAAGGCTTTGATGACCTTGATGCCGGCAAGAATGTCGACGAGGCGCTGGGTGACTTCCCCGAGTTGTTCCTGACGCCGTCGTGCGCTGTTGCGAATGCGACGCGCGAACCAAGCCACAGTCCCAATGACTGCGGGTGCGCTGAGCAGCGCGACCAACGTGAGCTGCCATGAAATGAAAAAAAGCGTGACGGTGCCGCCGACAACCATGGCGCCAGCTTGGAGGAAATCTCCAAACACAAGCTTCAGTGCATCTTCGCTCGTGGTTGCGTCGTTGAGTGCGCGGTTCAGTGTTTCGCCGCTGTGTTTGGTGCGGTGGAATCCGAGGGGAAGCCGCAAGAGCTTTGCCGCCAGGGTGTTTTTGATGTCAACCGAGACCCGGCCGAGGACGAAGGAAAGCAGGTACAGACGAAGGAATAGAACGACCGGGGAAATCAAGGCGAGCGCAAGCGCTGCGAGCAGGATAAAGCGAAGGTTCGCCACGATGGTGTTGGGCGTCGTTTGAAGTGATTGTTCAGTATTGGTCGAAGGAGTTGAAAGGCCCGAAAGTACTGTGGCGGAAGTCTCCGGGTTGAAGGCCGACCACGAAATGTCGACGCTCTCTGATGTGAGGGCATGCGCCGGAAGGAGCACCTCGTCTAAGAGGGGCTGCATCAACCAGGCTCGGGCATAGCGTCCGCCCGAGAAGACCAGAGTCAGTGCAACGCAGAAGATGATGGTGCCGACATACGGTCGAGCGAAGCGCAGCATCCGGGACAACAGAGCCAAGGTCGAAAGGTCAACGGGCGCACGCGCGGACGCTTCGTCAGCATCGCTTTCTTGTGCCAGAGATGATTGCGCGTCGGTGCCCACCTGAGATTTCCCTTGTCGAGCATCGATTGGTCGGGGGCAGACATCATAGCTTAATGGCGTGTCGGCCAGAGTCACCGCCGTGCCGCTAAGCCTTTGAGAACGAAACCGACATCTCGTTTACTGCACGTAACTAAGTTTAATACTTAAATAGCTGTTTTTAAGCGGTTTTATCCTATATTGTTATTGCAGAGTTTTAACATTCTGTTTCGAGAGATTTCACTCACGCGGGCTAGAAGCGCACTTAGACGGCAAATTTCGACAGAATTTGGACAGCGAGCGGGTGGCAAAATGAGGTTCATAAATCGAGTACAGCTAGAGAACGAGTTGTTTCTGTATCAAAGAAGCGATGTGGCTGACTCACGGCGCTGGTATTGCTCGTACAAGCTGAACGATCACAAGCGCGTGTACGAGAAGCTGGGCGTGTGTACTCAGGCGGAGGCAAAGAAGAAAGCTCGTCAGAAGCTGCTGGATGCAGAGAACATTCTCAGAGACTATGGCGAAGACGCGGTCTTCGGCACGCACACGGTCAAACACGCACATTCTTGGTTTGTAAAACACGGCAGACAGTATG
>DUBZ01000108.1:0-56749 GCA_012960035.1 Myxococcales bacterium
CTTCCCAAAAACTGCATCCTCGCCGTAATCTTTGAGAATGTCCTCTGCTTTCATCAGCTCTTGTCGAGCTTCCTTCTTTGCTTCAGCCTGCGTGCAGACGCCGAGATTCACATAGACGCGCTTGTGCCCCTTGAGCTTGTAAGAGCAGTACCAGCGCCGTTTATCAGCCACATCCGACCGCTGGTAAATGAACAGCTCGCCTTCAAGCTGAGAGCGATTGATGAGCCTCATCGAGCCATCGCCTCGATGTCGAAGTTCTGTCGAAATTCGTCGCCAAAATGCGCCTCTAGCGCGCGAGAGAAAACGCAGAGAATAAAATGTCGAAGAAATGCCATACAGTTATGGTATCACAAGTAGCTGTATTTGCTACGACTTTTTAGTAAACACGCTTACATTGACTAAGGCGCCAACGGTCGGTTGCGCAATCGATACACCGGGCACCAGAATGAGTGAACCCACTTGAGCAGAACTGCCCGATTTGCCGCCATCGCGATTTTATTTTCGTTTGCCCCGACCTTCTTGTTCGCAGAGGTTGGCTTGCGGGTCTGGAAGCACGACCTCGCCTTCCAGCTCGACGGCGAGCTCATTCGATCCCTTCGACCCAACATCGATTACGACGTCGAGATCCACGAGACCGACGACAACCTGAACGGACGAAGCGACACAGTCCCCGATATTCCCGCCAGCGTCGAAACGTCCGAGGATAGGCACTTGAAGCTACGTCTCGGAGACCCCGCCGAGTAGGTTCGACGCCTGAGTCGGGGAGTGGCTTCGTGTCCGGGCCCCGCCCCGGTTCGGAGCTGAGGGGGCTTCGTTACTTGGCGGTGTGATGTGGACCCGCTCTTCAATCACCGATGCCCGTCGCTGATCTTGCCCTTGCAGGCGGGAGCCTTTTCGAGCATGGCGATGGCGAGTTCACGAATGAGCGAAGTCTTAGATGAGTTCGGCGTGGCGCGCAGGCAGGCTATTCCACGAACTTCTTGAGCAATCCCAAGAACCCACCGCGTTCTCTACTTTGCAACAGGATATCCAACTCGCCATTGTCAAAATAGATTCCCTTGCAGCCCTGGCATTTATCGATGTCAATTCCTGCCAGATCAATCTCTTCCATTTGGCCACCACACTTGGGACACTTCATCCAGCTGTCTGGGCGGTCGTCTTCTGCTTTTGCTTGGGAAGCTTTCTCGCGATTCTTTTCGATCAACTCCTTGTTCAGCTTATAGAAATACTCTTCTTCTTGGCTGTACCCGACTTTCTTCAAATCGCCTTTGTCCACTAAAGCCTCCTCGCCGCCACCGGAGTGAGATTCTCCGAATGTGGGTATTCCCTGGTTCTAAGATCTCCGGACACTATCAAAAGCGAACGCCAATATCATAGCTGCCAGCTGTCTGTACTTGAAGAAGTACGCTCGGTTCTATGGGCGCGCTCGACTTTCGATTCTTCTGCGAGCCGAACCCACTCTCCAACCGACTTCGCGCTGGTCCCCAACGCTATCGCTGGCTGCTTCGCGAACGGGGTCGCCGGCGAGCTGCTTCTTGCCGGCTTCGAGAAAGTCCTTGCTCCAGCGGTAGTAGAGGTTCGCAGCGATGCCTTCCCTGCGACACAGTTCTGAGACGCTTTGCTCGCCTCGAAGGCCCTCGAGTACGATGCGCATCTTCTCTTCCGGGGAGAACTTGCGGCGCGTGCGTCCGGGAGTGGCGCGCGTCTGGACAAGGGTGGCGTCGCACATGGGCTGCTCAGACGGAAAGCACTAAGAGTCCCCGTCCCTGATCGAATCGCTGGGAATCCATACTCATCCCAAAAACAGGATGGCGGCCTGCAGCGTATGCCAGGCGACACCGACAAGGTAGATCTCATGTTCGCGCCCGAAGCCCCGATCTGTGAAAACAACCCATTGCACCGCGTGAGACCGGGAGTGGCTGTGTGTCCGGGCCATCCCGCAAGCAGGGGCCCCGCCCCGGTTCGGAGCTGAGGGGGCGGCGATGCGGGGTCGGCGTGGCAGCCTCGGGCTGAGCCTTCCTAGCCCCGGAACGGACAGGCGTCCTCCCGGCCAATTTACCCGGAGCCCTACGCTCGACGATCGAAGAGGAGCCCCGGCGCGCGTTTCCTTTATACGCGGCGGCGAATCGTGCATGACGCCCTAAACTCGGCGGGAATGGGGACTGCGACTACGGCGCCGAACAAGGTCGGACGAACGGGCTTCGGCGTCGCCCTCGTCGTGCTCACCGCTTTCTCGTGGCTCAACAGTTCAACCCCGTCGTTCCATCCCGCCTACGCACCGCTCAAGCTGTTGATCGGCCTCGTGCATTTCGTCGTGATCGGCGCCGCCCTGCGTCGGTTGCTCCAGCTGCAGCGGCCCACCGTCCTGGCCACGGCTCACGATGCGCTGCTTGGACAGATCGCGTGTATCACATACGTCTACGCGCGATCGATGCTCGCCAACCTGCTTTCGCTTCCGGGCATTTCGACGACAGAAATTTTCGCCGTAGAAGCGCTCGTGCTCTGGCTGGCCTTCAAGCCCAACGCGTCTGAACAGCAAACCCAGACGTGGACGTTGGGCACGATGAGTTCGGCGTCCATCGTCCACTTGCTATGGCTAGGCTGGCTGTTTGCGATCGCCGCCCTCAAGCTCGACCTCCACTACACCCCATCGTCTGACCCCGACACCCACGCCTTCTACGCCAAGGTCTTCTTAGAGCACGGCCGCATCTACTACGACCTGCTCCCGAACTCCGACTCGTGGATGATCTACCCAAGCGCATTCGGGGTCATGAACTTCGTCCTCGCGAAACTCTCGGGCTTGCACCCGGTACAGGTCGTCAACATCTCGGTCTACTTTCAGCTGGCGCTATTCGCGGGAGCGAGCTTTTCGGCGATCGCAAGTTTGATCAACCGACGCGAAACCGTCGTGGCCCTTGCCGTCCTGCATTTCGCGTCGTGCTACCTGATCTTCAACGCGGTGTTCGTCGAGCGGCGCATGTATCTGCCCGGCACGCCCCGCCTCGCCCACACGGCATTGCTCATCTTCCCCTTGCTCTTTGCCATGCAGCATCGGAAGGCGATCCATCAGCGCGGCCTCCTCTTTTGCCTTCCATTCGCGGCCGTTCTCGTGGGTTTATGCATTAACCCGAGCCACGCTCCGGCCGCACTCCTCTTCGGTGTGCTGGCTTTCGCTGCGGTGAAGTTGTTTCCAGGACCGAGCCCACCTCAGCCCACCGCGCGGCCGCGTTCATGGGCCCAGCAACTTGCGGCAGCAACCGTTCTTGTACTGATGTTTATCGGAAGCGACCCCTTCTATCGCAACCTCGTGGAACAGCAGATCGCTCCCGCTGAGGATCGCGAACTCGCAACGGACCTCACCGGCGGGGCCTTTGGCGAATCGATCGACTTCGCGGGCCTGCTCCCCCGAGCGCTTCCAAAGGTGTGGAGTGCGATCATCGACACCTCTAAGCGTTCAACGAACACGTCGCCCACACGAGTTCTCCTGCTCCTGGCCCTTGTCGGCGGCATGGTTGTCATCTTCGCAAGCATGCGCCTTGCAAAAGGCCAGTTCCCCAGTGAAGCGAACGCGCTCTTACGTTTTTCAGTTTGCGCGGTAGTCGCTTTGGCCGTGCATGCGCTCTGGTCGGAAACAACGCCGCAGTTCGGTCAGGCCAACGTTCTGCAGACGGAGCTTTTGGTTCGCTACACCCACGGACTTCAAAGGCAGATCAACTTGCTGTTCTTCAGTATCGCGCCCGCCACCCTGGTTGGGCTCGTGCTTGCCAGCGTATCGACCTGGCGCACCCCCGAAGCTGCGCGGAGCACATGGATCGATCACGGCACAACGATCGCGTCCGCTGCGCTTTGCATTCCGCTTGCCTACACCGCCCTGCAAATCCATCAAACGACCCACATCGACGCGCTGCGAAGGTCTCCGCTCGGAGAGATCTATGCATCCGACGTCGAGTTTGCCCAAAGGGTGGAGGCCGAGGTTGGAGACGACGGGCGCGTATTGTTGCCGGGACGCTCGCATCGGACACGACACGAGCACTGGATCCTTACGAATCACGCGGGGCGCGCGATTCCGCTGTACAGCAATGTGAAAACCAGCTTCTTCTTTGGACTCGACGGTTGGGCGTTCACTGCGGGGGCCTACCAGACCCACGTCGCCCCCCCCCATTTCGACCCCGTTTGGCTTCGCGCGCAAAAGGTCTTATGGCTTGTCGAAAGCGGCAACTTCCCGCTTCCAATCCTCAACGCCTTTTACGAGCGCAGGTTTGGAAACGATCACGCGGTGCTGTGGCGGTTGCGCGAATAGCCGTGCGGTTCAAGAAGCTGGGCGGCCCTTGGCAGACTTGAAGTCCGCGCGCTCATACAAGAACCACGGAAACCCGGAGTACGGAGTCGCGGGATACGTATTGACCAGCAAATAGGTTGTCGCGCCGACCTTGATTGAATTCCGGGGAACTTTGGCTCGATTGTACGCGTGGGCGATGTACCAGTGAGCCCGCACCTCGGCCTGTTCTCTCTTTCTCACATACGCGATCTGTTTGTCGGTTTTGAGGTGGCCGGCGTTGTAATAGATGAGCGTCCCATTCTCGAGGTCGTGGTCACTCGCAACGGTGACGATGTCTTCAAGCGAGTGGTCAGCAGCGTCTTGAAGCGCTTGTCGATAGCCGCCTCGCCCCGTCTCGAGAAGTTCGGCCGTGAGCTGGCTGTTGCCGACGACCGCGAGCGTCAGCACCGAGACTGCGACAACAGCCCCAACACGACCGCTGCGAATAAGATCGGCGAACGCGTAGGCGAGGAGCACCAACGCGAACACAAATGAAACCAGGAAGTAGCGAACCATGATCGCAACCGGCCCGACGAATAATTGCGGGATGCCGTAGAGCATCGGCGCGCTCACCAGGATGGCGACAAAGAAAACCCACTCGCGGCTCCCGGTGCGCGCGATGCGAACGATCGAGACCGTCATCATCGCAAGCACGACGGAAGCGACCGCCCAGTTCGGCGCGAATCCGGCGGGCATCCTTAAGGTGTGCGCAATTGCGTCGGCAAGTACGGCGGCAAAGGGGTCCGGCTGAACGAACAAGTACGGGATCTTCGAGATGTCGATCCAGTAGAGCAACCCAAGAAAGACCAGCGGCAGCGCGTGATAACGAAGCAAGCGCAGAAACCAGTCAACAAGACGCGTCCCCGGCCGTATCAGCTCGGCCATGGTCCAGAGACCGATCGCGCCCGTCACCAGACCAAAACTCAGATGAGACAAGAAGCCCAGTATCGATGCAGCCCAGAATACAGCGAGCGCGCGCTTCGACCCCGTCGCAATGACCTGACGCATGGCTGCAAAAGCGGCGAGGGCAAAGAACGTGACTCCCGCATAGCCCCGTCCCTCTGACGAATACAGAATTAAAAGGAACGAAGACCCCAAGAGCGCTGCGGCGATCACCCCTTCGAGACGGCCCCGCTTTCCGGCGAGACTTGCACCGAGTGCAACCGTTGCCGTCCCAAGTACGATCGACGGAACGCGGTACACCCACGCGTGCGGTGAGTTGCCGACCCAGTACCAGTAAAAAGAATTGAGATAGTGGTTGTTGTCGTGGTGCATCACCATGATGTCCAACGGCGATTGCAATTCTCGCAGCAACAACCAGGTCCAGACCTCGTCGAACCAGAGGTCGCCCTGACTCGCGAGTGTCCGAACGCACGCTGCAGCCAACAGGATCGAAACCAGCGCGCCGACGAAGACAAGCGAAGGTCGCTCTGAAGTTGCGCTCTCCGCTTGGCTGTTGGGCATCGACATGAAGAGCGATGTTAGCCGCTGGCCGCCAAGAAGTATTGACCACTTTGAGTCCGAATCCCCGTGCAAGATCGGTGGGGAATCAGGGCGTCAGAAGAGAAGGGGAAGCTCAACTCCGCAGGCGGCGGAGTTCAAGGATGCTCACGAGGTGCACACTGCACCCGCCCGGAACGGGACAGATGCCCACGACCATCGAGCCGTTTGACATACGGTTACTTATCGGCGTTTTCGAAAACCCAGCTTGTTTTTCCTATGCTCCCCGTCATGGCATTAGACGAAGCAACACAGATCAACAGCGCGACTGAAGCTGTCGGGGTGGACTCGCTCCCCGCGACATCGGCTCGTCGATCCCTTTCGCGTGTCGAACTGGTCGTGGCCGTCGCAGGGTTTCCGCTCATGATGTCCGTCACGGTCGGGGGATCGATCGTGGCCATCGGTCGGGGGGCCGAACCGAATGTCGTCACGGGAATCGTCGTTGTCGCCGCTTACTTCGTGCTGGCGGTTTCCGCGTGGATCATGCCTTGGCACCGTAGCTGGGGTAGATCCCACGGTGACTTGCGCACCGACATCGGTCTGGCGATCACCAACGCACTGGTGAACGCTGTCATCGGAACCGCGATACTGACGGTTGTCGCACTCGGAGCGGCTTCTCTATCTCAAACCCTTGGCTCCACGGCATGGCCGAACGATTGGCCGCTCCTCGCGCAGCTCGCTCTCGGGCTGGTGATGGCCGAATTCTTCGAGTACGGGTTTCATCGCATGATGCACGAGGTGCCCTGGATGTGGCGCTTTCACGCGACCCATCACAGTTCGCCACGCCTGTATTGGCTCAATGCCGCGCGCTTCCACCCCATCGACCTGTTGTTGGTTGGCAGCGTGAAGCTTGCACCGATTGTGCTTCTCGGCGGGGCACTGCCAGTACTCGCGATGGTCAACATCTTTTCTGTCGTTCATGGCGCCTACCAGCATTCGAACTTGCCGGTGCGGATCGGTCCACTGAATTGGATATTCAGCATGACCGAACTTCATCGTTGGCATCACTCGAAGCGAATGCACGAATCGAACCACAACTACGGAGGCAACCTCATCGTGTGGGACATTCTGTTCGGCACACGCTGGTTGCCGGATGATCGCGATCCGCCAGAAGCGATCGGCATGGAATCTCTACCAGGGTTCCCGATGGGCTTCTGGGCGAACCTCGCCTCACCGTTTCGCTGGCAAAGTGTGGTCGCGGAATCCCGCGCACCGGACCCTTTGGAAACGAGACAGTCGCGATCTATAGATCGGTTGCCGGTCGCGCGATGATCCGCGGGTTTTGCCAGGTCGTGCCAAAGCCCCGCACCTTACTGCGCGACATCGTGACCTTCCCCTTGCGATCCGTCCGCAGAAGCAGCGTGATGCGCTGGCCTGCATAGTCCGAAAGATCGACCCGTTGCACACGGGGGGCGGGAATGCGGTTGGTTCTCGGGCTGGTCGTCGTAACCCGCATCGTTTCAGTGAAGACGCGGTTTCGCTGCGACTGCGTTTCAATGAGGACGTCGACGCGCAAGGTCGTCGGTTTGTTCAGCACCCGTGGATGCGAATAGTCCATCTCGAAGACGAAGTCGGCGCCTTGCTTGGGAACGTCGACGGTACAGCGCGCAACGAGGCTCTCTTCGTTGTGTAGATGGCCGGGGCCAATGGTCTGGTACATCGAGCGGAACAACAGATGGTCGACCACTTTGATCTTGCTCGAATTGAACTCGCAATCTTCGAGCGCGCTTGTGAAATCACGCTTGGGCAGGGTCTCGTCGCGACGGCTGTAGATCAGGTACTCCTCACGGCCAACGGTGTACCGATGCTCAAAGTAACGGTCGATATAGTCGGCGAGTACGGGCGCATAGTCCTTGAGCCCCACGCGATCCGAGAAGAAGTTGTTGACGCGCGTCACGGCGACCGTCGTATCGTGTTCCATCGCTCCCGCAGCAACCTCTGCCCCTGCGTCGTGTGCAATATGATGTTCGTACAGGTTGTAGTAGGCGCTCGGCATCGGACGCTTCGAAAGAAAGTTCAACATGGCGATGTCGGGCACCGTCAGCATCGCGTCACCGGGCTTGCTGAACTGGTCGATATCTTGAAGCACTCTGCGCAAACTCGATGCCTCGGCGAACCCGATCTTCACGCCGCCCCTCGAGCCCTCGACCTCCATGTTCATGCTCCACACCAGGCCGTAATACCAGTACCCGCTAATCAGCAGATAACACCCGAGCACGAGCGTCACGGCAATGCCGGCCACGCCTCGCACGATCCGCGAGCTACCCGAGCGCGCGCGAAAGAACACCGCGAAGCTCGCCACCCCCGCAATCACCACGGGCTGATAGACATTGATCAGATGATTGAAGTCGGCCCGGGGAAACGTCCCGAGAAATATAAAAAAGCTTACGAGTAAAATACTGAGCAGCGGCGTATCAATCTTCGCCGAGGGTTCGCCTTTGTCTTCGTTGCGACCGCCCGAGTCGCCGCCGAGAGAAAGCGTTGCGCCCATGATAAAGATCAGCGGCGGGAACCAATACAGGAGCACATGCATGCGCTCGACCACGCGGGTCGACGCGGTGAATATCGATTGGATCGGTGCCCGATAGATAGGCTGCGCGCCGTAGGTCATCATCTCTACGTGGTCGCTCATCAGGTCTGGGGCAAATAGCCTCCCCAGGCCCAGGTACGAGATGTCGTGTTTTCCGCTGAACTCGAAGGGGTGCACGACGAGGCTTTGGTACATCACGCTCAACGCATCGTGACTTGCGAAGTAGGCGATGGTCAAAAGAGCGATCGCGACCACTCCGGAAGCAAGCCACAGTACGTCGCGAGTCGCCTCGCCCAGAGCCTTTGCGCAAACGCCACGCACCTCGACGCGAAACGCGATCAGGGACAAGCCCGCCCCGATCAACGCGAGGGCACCGTAGTTTTGCTTGAACAGAACGGATAGACCGAATAGCAAGCTCGCGAGAACAAGGTCCCGGCGAGCGCTCGATGTGTGAAAGGCAAGCAAACGTTCGAGTCCAGCCAGCGCAAACAACACCGAAAACGGCGAGTAGAAGGCGAACGTCCAGGCCGGGAAAGCCCAAACGGTCGTCATCATCATCACCGCTACGCCCGCCAACCCAGCGCGCCAGCCGCCGATGTACGTCGGGATTCGGTACGCGAGCCCAATCAAGACGACATAGCCAACGACGACCGGAAGCCGCGAAACGATCACGCTTGGTTCGAATAGTTTGAACACGGCGGCGAGCAGAAACCACATGCCTGGCGTCACGAACGCATCCATGTCCCTGTATAGGACCTTGCCGTTCGCCAAATCGAGGGCTTGCAGCAGCAAATAGCCCTCATCCGCCATCGTCAGCGACCGACTCGCGAGCGGGACGACGAACAACACAGCGCAACCACCAAGCGCGAGTGCGAGAAGCAGGCTGGAGCTAGACGGGATGGCCATGTTGGGACGGGAAATCATGGTGCGAAGTATAATGCCTCGCTTCGAGTTTGGAGCTGAGGGGTCAGCGATGCGGGTTCGGCGTGGCAGCGATACACGAACAGGGTCGGAAAATGGACCTTATCATTTCGATTCTCAGTATATAGAGTCTGGCATCAACGTTACGTGCTTCAGCGACTGTCGGCGGCCTGTGCCAAGCAGCTGAGCGCCCGGTCGACGATAGGCACTTGAAGCTGCGTCTCGCAGACCCCGCGGACTAGGTTGGACGCGTGAGTCGGGGAGTGGCTGCGTGTCCGAAACCGGGGCTCACGGATCGATTGGCTGCTGATGATTGGACCCTGGGTCACGCCATGTATCGCAGGCACGATTCCTTCTACGGTCGCGGCGGCGATCGTGATGATTTCAGCCCCAGCCAATTGGAGCGGGAGCAATAGGAGAATGATCAGGCAGAGGCTCGCGCCTTGTCTCTGCGAATAGGGCACTGGATTTAGCTCCGAGCAGCCTTCATTTGTATCTGTTCCGTGTCTCACTTCTGATTCCAAGTTGTCAGTATCAATTCCCTCTCCTTGAATGACCGGCCTCGAATGAAATTGCACGTCGGAAAAATAGCCTGGACACTTGACGGCTCTTGCGAAGAGACCGCTTCCAGTTTCGGTCTAGGCCGCTTTCTCGACCAAGTACTCCCTCTTACTTCGTTTCATCGTTTTCCGTTTGCTCTTCGCGCGTTGGGTCAACACTTCGTACTGTCGACCGAAGTAGACGTCCGCCGGCGTCACCCATTTCAGCGGGGTAGACTCAATGCGTCGAAAGCAAGACTTCGCGGAGTGATTTGTTGAAATTAGTAACGCGCCAGGTGTGTGCGGTCGTCGTCACCGTGGTGGCATTCGCGATTTCGTGTGGCGATGATACGGACGGGGATCTCGCTCCGCGCGATCGCACCCAGCCTCCGAATGTTCTCTTCATCCTGGCAGACGACCTGCGCTTTGACGCGGTCGGCTATAGCGGCAATGAAGTCATCAAGACGCCCAACATCGACCGTCTCGCTTCCGAGGGAATGCGACTTGATCGGTTTTATGTTGCGTATCCCGTGTGCATACAGTCGCGCGCAACATTTTTGACTGGCCGCTATCACCATGACGGCGCGACCGTGAATCGGGGGAAGGGGTGGCGCATTCGCCCCGAAACAAGAACCGTCGCAAACTGGATGAACGATGCCGGCTATGTGACAGGTTTTATTGGGAAGTCGCATCTGGGCATGCGTCCCCAGGCTTGGGGCTTCGACCGTGTTCCTGTCCTGGTGCCCGAAAATCGTCATGGACCCTGGATCGAACACATCAACCCGAAGCTCATCGTCGACGGCATTGAAATGAGGGTACCGGGGCACATCACACAGATCCTCACCGACGCTGCCATCGACTTTATGGTGTCTAACAAAGACCAACCGTGGTTCTTGTGGTTGGCAACATCGGCGCCTCACGTTCCGTATCACGAGTACGAGGACTACCCGTACACCGCCACCGAAATCGTCGCGACCCCACCTCCGGGTTGGCCCCCGAACCAGAAGTTGGTTTCGGGGCGCGGGGTGTTCGACTGGCCTGCTTATTATTCCACGATTTCGATGTTGGACGAGCAAGTCGGTCGTCTCTTGGGCAGGCTCAACGAGCTGGGACTCGCCGAAGACACGGTGGTGGTCTTCATCAGCGACAACGGAATTCAGCTCGGGAGCCACGGTCATATGGCCAAGGCGATCTGGTACGAAGAGTCGACAAAGGTTCCCGCGGTCGTACGTTGGCCTGGCAAGACAAAGCCGGGAGCGATCAGTGAAGGCCTGACTTCTTCGGTCGATCTTCTTCCAACGTTGCTCGACATCGCGGGGCTCCCGGCTTTGGAGGACATGCCCGGGGCGAGCCTGCTCCCGACTCTCCTTCGCGGCGAACCGACGAGAGACCGGATCTATTCCGAGTCCGCACGGCTAGCGGAGCAGGGCGGTGGCAGCTGGGAAATGATTGTGGACGAGCGCTGGAAGTACGTGCGCATCAACGATCAATCGGAACAACACCTCTACGACCTAGAGGAAGATCCGTTTGAACAACGAGATCTAGTCGGATCACCAACGCATGCGGCGACGCTCAAGAAGCTGCAGGGAGAAATACGCCGCAGGTGAACTCGAATCCGATCGATATTGGCTGCGTCTCGCACCGACGCTTGTTATTCGACGTACCCGAGCGACCGCAGCATTTCAGTTTCTTCAGGGGACAGCGAATCGCTGCTTTTGGATACGGACTCGTGGAGGTTCGTGCGCAAGATTGCAGCCGAATCTTCGTAGTCTTCAATCAGCTTCTTCATTCGTTGCGAAAGCGGTTTTGTAGCTGCGAAAATATTTTTCTTCTCGCCGGGGTCGAGTGCGAGGTTGAAGAGCTCGTACCGATGTCCGCTTCGCGTGCGAAGACGAATGAGCTTGTAGTCGCCTTGCCTTACGGCATACGTGGGTTGCAATAGCTTCGTGACACCGGTTCGATGTACCGCTCTTTCTATGAACGCCTCGCTGAAAATCGGTCGCGTTCGCCAGGCCCTTGTCGCATCGGCTTTATCTTGCGCGTTCGTCTTTGAGGTCGCATCGACGAGTAGGTCGCGGAAGCTCTTGCCCATCAGCCCAACAGGTACTTCCTCGCCCAGCAGCCCCAGCATCGAAGGCATCAAATCAAGAAGCGCGACGGGCGCGCTGACTCGGTGTCCCTTTGGAACCCCGGGGCCACTTAGCATGAGTGGCACTTGTAGCACTTCTTCATAGACGAGTGCGCCATGGGCACGGTAGCCGTGCTCGAGGAACGCTTCGCCATGGTCGGAGGTAAACGCGACGATCGTGTTGTCCAGCAAGCCTTCCCGCGCGAGGGTGTCGAGCAAATTGCGAAGCAGGTCGTCGACGTATCGAATTTCGCGGTCGTATTGAGTTGGGGTCCAGTCGTAAAATGGCGTGGTCTTGTCAAACGGTTTCGACTTTCCAAACAACTCTTCATAGCCTTCCGGCGGAACGTATGGATTGTGGGGTTTGTAGGTATGCAAGAAGACAAAGAAGCGATCGTCTTGCATGCTGCGTATGACGCGCAGGCCTTCACGAAATGTGCTTTCGACGGTCCGCCGATTTGTTGCGGATTCCGAATCGCGGAATTCGCGATAGGTGGCGAACCCGCGCCCGAAACCTCTCGCGCGCGCGATCGCGCCATTTTCGGTAACCGCGCCGGTGGCGAAACCCCGGTCGCGTAGCCATTCAGCGAGCAACACGGCACGTTTGGGCAATTGGTAGGGCTGCGTGTTGCGGGCTCCATGTACTGCGGGGTTGAGCGACGTCATCATCGTCATGTGAGAAGGCAGCGTGCTTGAAGAAGCCGCAACACATTCGTCGAAGATGGTTCCGTTCGTTTCGAAGTAGTTGTCCAAGTAGGGCGTCGTGTCTCGGACGTGGCCATAGGATCCAAGATGGTCGGCGCGCAGGGTGTCGATTGAAATGAGGAGAAGGTTCGGTCCCGTTGGCTTCGGGGCGCTCACTTGTCGGAGTACGGGGTCGGCAAAGAACGCAACCGGCAAGCGATTTGACTCGTCTGCAGCGTCGGCGCGAAAGCGAAGCTCGACCTCTTTGCCCGCGTATTGCGTCAGGTCGACGCTTCGATCCAACCAACCGAGGGCTGGCTGTCCGGCTTCACGAATTTTGATCACTTCGCGAAAGAGGCTCTCGCAGTCACCGCCCAGGCAAGCCTGGAGCTCGAATCGCACCGACCCCAATTGCTGCCAAGCTTCGAGTACGCCGATCGCAAAATCGAGAGTCGCATTGCGCGGAACGTCGACTTCTACTGCCGCCCGAAGTGAGTCCCGTGGAAGCGGGTAAAGGGTGAGCCAAGCTTTCTGGGTTAGTGGGAACGGGAAGCTGACGGCGAAGCGAGCCGGGGCCTCTTGATCTTGAGGGGCGCGCCTGACAAATGGCTTGAAAACCTTCCATTCATCGACCCATCTTGCCCTGGGTACGATCAGGATTTCATCGCTCGCAGAGAGTTCGGGCGGCAACTGCCGTTCGAATGCAAGTCGGGTGTACGGGTTCGTCTTTGCCTTCGTTTTGCGCGGCTTGGTAGGCTTACCTTTTGAATGAAAGATAAACCTGGATGAATCGCGCATCACCGGTCGCGTGTCGTTTCGCAGTGTGGTGTAGCGGTCCGTGTTGGAATCACGAGGAACTGAATCGGCGAGATTGACACGTACGATCGCCTCGGCGAAGGCTAGCGTCGAATCAAACGCAATCGCGAGTGCGAGCGTCAACCAGAAAAACTGCGCGACGCACGATCCGCGTGACTTGAACATGGTTTCTTCTCCGATCCAATTCGAAGGTATCAAGGGATGCGACAGTTCAGGCAGCTGTTTCGCGAAGTGAGTAAGTATTCGGCGAACCGGCAGAATTACAAGAAGCATCGAGTTCGCGCAGGGCAATGCCGCCGAAGCCGGGTTGCCTAATGTTGAGTTTACCGCGCGGAACGCGAGAGCAAGCGAATGCCCCCGAGGCGAGCTGCGACGCAATGCTCGGGCTCGACATCCTGCACCGTGTCCCCGCTCTCGGCGCGACAGCGCTTCCGTTCCTTCCGACGGTGGGCTCGATCTCGGTCGATGATTTACAGAAGCGCATGGAACGCGCCGGCCTTGAGATCGAAGAAGTTTTCAAGCCGGTTCCCGGCTTTGCCTTAGTCGTTGCCAGGAAGTCTGGCTTGCGGTTGCGCACCCGAACCCCGCACCGCCCTCGGGCTTCGGGTTAATCTCGCTCTGGTGGTCCCTTGGCGATGATTCCACCGAACCCACTCCAGATCATTTCCGTCGTTTGAGTGGTGACGTCTTGGAGCGAGACTTCAGAATGGTCGCGCCACCAGCGCCCGACGTGCACCCCGATGCCGATCAGCGCATTGGCATAAATAGGCGCCGGCGCGGGATC
Organism: Myxococcales bacterium; assembly: GCA_012960035.1. Classification (GTDB taxonomy): domain Bacteria; phylum Myxococcota_A; class UBA9160; order UBA9160; family UBA4427; genus DUBZ01. The sequence continues at coordinate 14,221 of DUBZ01000108.1, forward strand.
GCTTTCGAGAGCAACGATCTGGGACTCAATCACTTTGGTGATGTTGCTCGTCAGTCCGTCGAGCATGACACCGAGCCCCGAATCTGAAAGGTGAACGGGTGCGTCCCGCGTGAGTACCGCATGGCCGTCCGGGTGTTCGCGCACATAGGTGAAGAAGGCGCGCATGCCACGTTCGACGAGTTCGCGTGGCGCGCCGGGTAGGGCGAGGGCTTCGATGACGACGGACTCCACCATCGCGATCTGCATGCCCACCACGGCTTCGAACAAACCCTGCTTGTCGCCAAAGTGGCTGTAGAGAATCGGGCGCGATACCCCCGCGCGTTCCGCGATTTCTTCGAGGCTCGTCGCGTCGTAACCCCGCTCGGCGAATACCGGGCAGGCGACATTGACGAGTTGTCGCCGGCGCTCCTTTCTGGGCATTCGCTTGCCCCGAAGGGAAGTTTGTGTCTCTAAGTCATTGTCTCGTGGTTTCAGAGGAAGCTTCGTCGGCATACTTGCATTTATATTACATTAATGTAAGTTTCGCCAATGTAAGTTACGATAACGTAAGTTTCATTTATGCAACATAAACAGGAAAGCCGAGATTCAATCGGCGATCGAACCTAGAGGAACTTCAACTCATGCAATCCACCACGACCCTGCCATCGCTGGCCCACAACCCCATTCGCTGGGGCACCGCCTTTCGCGCGCTTCTCGCGTTGCGCAACGACAACGACGACACCACGCACGTCTTCAAGATCGTAGACGCCCTGCGCGGCGACTCCGAAAAGAAGTCGCTCGCTCGAATGAAGCAGACCCGCATCGGTCGCCGCATCATCGAAGAAGACCGCAGTCTGCTGACGGTGTTGACTGACCGCGAGCGACTCCGATCCCTTTCCGACGGTTCGCTCGGTCGGGTCTATCTCTCGTTCATGGAAAAAGAGGGCCTTAGTGCAGACGGTCTCGCGGAGGCTTCGGTTGACGGATACGGCGAGAACAAACTCGACCCCGAAATTCGCACCTTCACAACCTGGGCTCGCGACAGTCACGATTTGTGGCACGTGCTTACTGGATACGGTCGAGATCCACTTGGCGAGTTGTGTCTACTCGCGGTGCTCTACAGCCAGATCGAGAGTCGCGGCACTGGTTTCATCGCGTTGCTTGGTCTGCTGCAGATTCCACTGGAATATCCCGGTGCCCCGGCAATTCGCGCCGTGATTCAAGGATTTCAGATCGGTCGCAACGCCGAATCGATGATGGCCCAAGACTGGGAACGACTGCTGGAACAACCCTTTGATGAAGTACGCAATGCGCTTTGTCTTGGGCAACCCACCTATTACGAGCGCAGCCGCCCGCTCCATGATGCATCGCGGTCAAAGAGCCGAGCAGCGGTCGCAGCGAGCGCGACAGCCCAAGCCTGAAGCGACTCGCAGATCGTCACGCGAGGACAACGTCGGCGACACTGGAAGCGGACGGCGAAACGCAACCCGCACGTCAGGCGCTCATCAATTCACGCGATCCCGGTGTTTAAGGTCGGCTGCCGGGTTCCTCGTTTGGCTGGAATCGTGACCATGAGGCGCTCGCCGTCAACGAACTCAATGTCTCCCTCTCGTAAAAACATGGACTCGCGGTCGTCTCGATCGGTTCCGTCATAAACACCGCGCGCACTGCGCCCATGTCTGTGTCGAAGAACTCGGACCCGAATTGAAGCTCGTGCCGAGTGCCAGGTATTCACGGCGTTGAACTAGTCTGGAATATTCAGTTCAAAGTCCGCTGCCGAGTGTCGCTCCGGCACCCGTTCTTCCTCGGGCCCCCATGCGCGGTTAACGCGTCGGCCGCGCGCAACAGCAGGACGTGCTTCGATTTCGGTGGCCCAGCGAACCACGTTCTTGTACGAAGCGACCTCTAGAAATTCGGCTGCGCTGTATTGGTCGTTCAAGACCATGTTGCCGTACCACGAATACACGGCCATGTCGGAGATGTTGTAGTCGTCGCCGCAGAGGAAGCGTCGGTTGGCGAGGTTTTGGTCGAGGACGTCCAGCTGTCGTTTCACTTCCATCGAGAAGCGATCGATGCAGTATTCGATCTTCTTCGGCGCGTAGCTGTAGAAGTGACCGAAGCCACCGCCGAGGTAGGGCGCGCTGCCCATCTGCCAAAAAAGCCACGACATGCATTCGGCCCGAGCTGACGGCTCTGTCGGAATGAAGGCATCGAATTTTTCAGCGAGGTACACGAGGATCGCGCCAGACTCAAAAACGCGTGTCGGCGGTGACGTGCTTCGGTCGAGCATCGCGGGAATCTTGGAGTTCGGATTGATGGCGACGAAGTCGCTACCGAACTGGGCCCCGTCGCCAATGTTGATGAAATAGGCGTCGTACTCGGCGTCTTTCTTGCCAAGTTCCAGAATCTCTTCGAACAAGATCGTGACCTTCACACCGTTGGGTGTTGCGAGGGAGTAGAGCTGGTGGGGATGCTCGCCGACGGGCAATTCTTTTTCGTGGGTCGCGCCGGCAATGGGCCGGTTGATATTGGTAAATCGTCCGCCGTCTTGCGCTTCCCACTTCCATACCTTCGGCGGTGAATATTCTTCCGTATCGGCCATGATGTGTTCCTTGGATTCATTGAAGTTGATTTGAGTAGATTGGACTTGATTGCCGGGTGCGCGTTGCACAGCGAAATTGGATACGCGGGTCTCGTTACGATCCGAAACTCCGAGTCAGTGATTCAGGTCCGGTACGCGGAGCACGATAGCCCGGCTCGCGACGGCATCCGAGGACTCTCGCGACACCAGCAAGTGAGTAGGAACAATCGTGTGTTTTAGCAGGAACCTACCGGCAACTAGCCGCAACGAATATGCAGCCAAACGACACCCCGCGAGCACCCCCATCGGCAACATAACGGAAAACCGGGATCGCACCTTTCCGGCACTCAAATGGAAAGAGCGACATCGAATGATTGTCGGTGAAGGGGCCACCTCGCACCGGAGGGTCCTGCTCGAACGGGGCGCAGACCCGAATCTGGCTCCACCCGGAGAAACGACGCTCCGGGCAGCAAGGGCAGAGTCTCTTCGCAAACTCTTGAGAGACTACGGCGCGAGAGATTCGTTGGAGGACGATCGCCACTTGACGGAGTTCCGGATGGAAGTGGCTCTCGAGGTGAGGCTCAAAGCGTAAGTTCCTGCTTGAGTTGCACTCGATGTGGTCGATTGTGCCGTGATCAACGCTAATCTCCGGCCTCCGAAATTGGCTTGCACAGTGGAGATCGTTTTTGGCAGCGCGACGCAACCCTCAAAGTAGAGAAGCATGGACACGTCTCTCTGACGACGCGCTGCTCAAGGTGCGTTTGTGCGATCTACCCTTACGCCTGGAAGAAAGTTGGGTTGCAGGGCTGATCGAACAGGTGAAACATGAATTGCTCGCGAAAGGCTTGCGAGTCAATCCGCATTTCTGGCTGTCGGAAGAATGGTTTTCGCCGCAAGGCGTTCCCGGCGTGGCCGTGCCTTTCTATCTCGCGCATCCGCGGCTCATTCGGCTCGAAAGACACCAAATGCTCGAAGCGGAAGGAGCCACCCGCAAGAGCTGTCTCAAGCTTCTGCGGCACGAAGTGGGTCACGCGGTCGAACATGCCTTTCGCCTCCATCGGCGCCGCAGCTGGCAGAAGCATTTTGGTCGTTCATCCCAGCCCTATCCCGAGTTTTACTGCCCAAATCCTTCGAGCCGCCGCTACGTACTCCACCTAGACTATTGGTATGCCCAGGCGCATCCGGACGAAGACTTTGCCGAGACATTCGCGGAATGGCTCACGCCACGTTCAAATTGGAAGTCGCGTTACAAGGGCTGGCCTGCGTTGAAGAAGCTTGCATACCTTGACGAATTGATGAGCGAAGTCGCCGACACAAAGCCGGTCTTCCGGAGTCGGGCGCGCCCCGAACACCTGCCTCGATTGCGCCAAACGCTGGGTGAGTACTATGCCCACAAGCATGAACGCTTCGAGGGCATGGATAGTCATGTCTACGACGCCGATCTCCGACGCTTGTTTTCGGCGTCTGCATCCCGGGCTGCGCCGACGGCTGCCGCGTTCTTGACCCGCACCCGGGTGCGTATTCGACATCAGGTCGCGCGTTGTACCGGACGCCATGAATACGCCATCGACCTCGTCCTAAGCGAAATGATCGCGCGCTGTCGGAAGCTCAAACTGCGCGCCATCGTGCCGACAGACCAGTTGATCAACGATCTTGCCGTCTTGGTTTCCGCAAGAAGTGTCGAATTTGTGTATCAACGGCGAGAGTGGCACGCGATGTAGTCGCGTTGGTGGAGGCCCGATTTCGATGAAACCTCGGCGCGTATTGGTGCTGTCTCACGAAGACTTGATGGCTCCGGAGTCGCTCGAAGGACTGACGGACCAGCAGATTCACGACACGAAGTGTGAGCGCGACGTCGTGAATACCCTGCGTGAACTAGGGCACGAAGTACGTCAACTTGGCGTGAGCGATGACCTGCGCCCCATTCGCTCGGCCGTTGTGAGATGGAAACCGCACGTCGTCTTTAATTTGCTCGAAGAATTTCTGGACACCGCGCTGTTCGATCACAACGTTGTGGCCTACCTCGAATTGCTAAGAGCGTCCTATACCGGTTGCGGACCTCGCGGCCTTGTACTTACCCGTGACAAATCTCTCGCCAACAAGTTGATGGCATACCATCGCGTGAAGGGACCGCGATTTTTTGTGGTGCGACGCGGACTCAAGCCTCGACTGAAGCGCGGGCTCAAGTTTCCGATGATCGTGAAGGCTTTGAATGAAGAAGCCTCCCTCGCGATCGCGAAGGCCTCAATCGTGCACAGTGAAGAGAAGCTGGCCGAACGCGTGAAGTTCGTACATGAGCATGCCGAAACCCATGCGCTCGTCGAAGAGTTCATTGAAGGACGAGAGGTCTACGTCGCAATGATCGGGAACCAGCGCTTGCAGGTACTTCCGCCGCAGGAGTTGGTCGTCGGGAATCTCGCGGAGGGTGAGCGGTTGATTGCCACCGCAAAACTGAAGCACGACCCGAACTATCAAAAGAAAAGGCAGGTCAAAGTTGTCACAGCGGAGCTTACGCCTGAGCAACACAAGGTGTTGGAACGCGCGTCGCGGCGCGCGTACCGGGTACTTGAGCTTAAGGGCTACGCGAGGATCGACTACCGACTGGCGGAAGATGGGAGCTTCTACTTCCTCGAGGCGAACCCGAACCCGGAACTCGCCAAGGGCGAGGAAGTGGCAGATGCGGCGGCAGCGGCCGGGATCACATATCCCGAGCTCATCCAAAAAATCGTCAGCCTCGGGATGCGGCACTGAGACGCAAGAGAAAAGGGATCTAACTCGGCCTGTGGTTCATCGGATGCGCGTGTCGTGCGAGGTGCGCGACGTCCGGACGCCGGCTTGCTTCGAGGCTTTGCGTTTGACAGAATCTCGTCTCTCGCGGAGTCGAGAAGCGCTGGCAAGGCACTGTGGGGCTGCCGGTGATTCTGCTTCTTTCGCTTCACGCCGCGCCCGGCCACATTCGATTCGCGACAGTCCTTCGAATCGGGAGAACTCATGCACGAACATTTCGACGTCCTGATCGTTGGGGCGGGAATCTCTGGGATCGGGGCGGGCTACCACCTCAAGAAGAATTGTCCCGATCGCTCCTTCACCATCCTCGAAGGGCGTGATGCCATTGGCGGAACGTGGGATCTATTTCGATACCCCGGCATTCGGTCCGACTCCGACATGTACACCCTGGGTTATTCGTTCCGACCATGGACGGAACCGAAGGCCATCGCAGATGGCCCGTCGATCCTGACGTACGTCAAGGACACCGCACGCGAATACGAGATCGATAAAAAAATTCGCTTCAGTCATCACGTAAAGCGCGCGTCGTGGTCGAGTGAAGATGCGCGCTGGACCATCGATGTCGATCGAGTGGATTCGGGTGAACGCGTTCAATTGACCTGCAATTATCTTCACATGTGCAGTGGCTACTACAACTATAAGGCGGGCTACACCCCCGACTTCGATGGCATGGATGATTTCGAAGGTCGCATCGTCCACCCGCAGCACTGGACGGATGACATCGAAACCGAAGGCAAGCGAATTGTTGTGATCGGGAGCGGCGCCACGGCAGTCACCCTCGTGCCGGAACTCGCCAAGGGCGCCGAGCACGTGACAATGCTGCAGCGATCCCCCACCTATGTCGTCGCGCTGCCTGACGAAGATGCGCTGGCGAACGGCTTGCGTGCGCGGTTGCCGGCAAGGGTGGCCTATGGAATTACGCGATGGAAGAACGTGTTGGGTGGAATGTTCATATTCTGGCTGTCACGGAAGTATCCCGCATTCGTCAAGCGCCGCATCATTGAAGAAGCGAGCAAGCAACTCGGCCCCGAGTTTGATGTGAAAAAGCATTTCACGCCGCGCTACAACCCCTGGGATCAGCGCATGTGTCTGGTTCCCAATGGTGATCTCTTCGAGTCACTCAAGAACCGAAGTGCGTCGGTGGTGACGGATCACGTTGACACCTTCACCAAAACAGGAATCAGACTTCGCGGCGGTGAAGAACTGGATGCTGATCTCATCGTGACGGCCACCGGCCTCGACTTGCAAGTGCTCAGCGATTTGGAAGTGATTGTGGATGGTGACAAAATCGATTTAGCGCAGACGACATCGTATAAAGGCATGATGTTTAGCGACGTGCCCAACCTTGCGACGTCAATAGGGTACACGAACGCTTCGTGGACCCTGAAGTGCGATTTGACATGCGGCTACGTTTGTCGCGTGTTGAACCATATGCGCGCCAACGGCTATCGCCAGTGCACGCCTCGTATCGAAGACCCAAATATGGAGCGAGAGGCGTGGATTGACTTCACTTCCGGCTATGTCCAGCGCTCTCTGCACAAGTTCCCGAAACAGGGGACGAGAAAACCCTGGCGACTGAATCAGAACTACGCCCTTGATCTTGTTTCATTGGGCCTAGGACGTCTCGAAGATGGTGCCATGAAGTTTGAAGGTGAGAAGCGGGCGGCTGAGCGTCGTTAAGGCTGTGCGCGAACTGCACGGTTAGAAGACCGAGTAGCCCCCGTCGATCAAGATCGCATCGCCGGTGTGATAGGCGCTCTCATCCGACGCGAGGTAGACCGCGATCCCTTCGAAGTCACTGGGTTCTCCCCAGCGGCGCGCCGGCAATCTCTTCATCAAGATCTTATTCATGGCTTCGGACGAAGACATCGGCGCAGTTGCATCCGTATGGACCCAGCCCGGCTCGATCGAATTCACTTGGATGCCATGGCGCGCGAGTCGCACCGCGAAGGTTTTGACCAGTGAGCCGACGGCGGCCTTACTGGCCGCATAGTGGGCCTGCATTGGCGATCCGAAATGCGCCACCATCGACGACACCGCGATGAGTTTCCCACCACCACCGTGTTCGATCATATGGTTGGCAATGCAACGCAACGTCAAAAACGTGCCGTCGAGATTGACGGACAGCAACTCTCGCCAGGCTTCGAGGGAGATCTTGAGCGGGTCGCCGGGGGCGCCGTAGCCCGCGTTTGCAAAGCACGCGTCGATCCGCCCGAAGTGTGCCGTGGTGGCGTCGATGGCTGCGAGGATGTCGTCTTCCTGCGAAATGTCGCAGCGAACGGTCAAAACACTCGCGCCCAACGCCTCAAGTTCTTCTTGTGCGCTTTGATTTTTATCTTCGTTGCGCGCCCATACGGCGACGCGTGCGCCCGCGCGGGCCACACCGCGCGCAAGTCCAAGGCCGATGCCACCGTTTCCTCCGGTCACAACGATTGTGCGCTCACTGAGATCGAACATGGGCCTCTCCTTTTGATGGACGATCAGAACGGTCGCGTATTCGCGAGCTGCCCGTCGGCGTTGGCTGCGGTGGCGAAGTCGAATTCAGCTTCACGCCAAATTTGAGAGCCCTTCGTTTCAAGAGGCCCCCACCGGGCGCAAAGAGGATGCTTGGGCGTCGTCCACTGCACTCGGGGCCTCCATCGTTCGCAAGGACGGTGGAGTAACTCTTGTACCTGTCCTACGACTCCGGCGTTGTTCGCGATCACTAACGCAAACGCCATGAAGCCCAACATGCGAATCGAAGGGACTTTGAGTCCCGGAAGCGCGGCGCGGGAGAGCACCACCAAAATTGGGAACAAGGTGTGTGTGGAATAGATCAGAGGCTGACCGTGGGAACGATAAAAGTAATGAAACACCAAGTTGAACAAGATCAGGAAGCCGGCCATGACCAAAGGCCATCGGGGGAGGGCGTCGGCCACGGGTTGCTCTGCTGCTTCGCTCCCTTCTGGGGCTCCGAACATGAGGCCACTCAACAACGAAGTCACGAAGAAGATTCCGACCGCCGCAATTCCAACCCAATACAAGCGGCTGCCCTGTTCAAACTGAATCAGGTCGGCACGACCCCAGGTGGTACGCACGAGCTTCATTTCTGGGTCTCGTCCCATGAGTGAATCCGCGAGAAACGTTCTGACCTGGGCGGCAAAGTATTCAGGTTGCCAGCCACGGTCAAAGCGGATGACCCGAGGTTTCAGATGATCGTTGGGGGCGAATGCGAGCTGGTCCTTGGCGTCGGGATGGACCACCTCCTGAATCCACAGCGCCGCGGTCGCAAGGACGGCAAAGGCTGCGATCATGGCCAGCCCGGAAACGATGCGGTCCCGAAGCGGTGCCTTCGCGAGAAGCAAGGACGTGGCAAAGCTCGTGGCAACGTAAAGTGCATTGGGAAGTGTCGCCCCAACGGCCAGCACCGCGTAGAGCACGAAGAGTGCGAACCGCTTTGGGTAGCGACGGGGTTCGGCGAGTTTCGGGTTCACCAGCAAGAAAGCGAGCACGATCGCCGTCACGTTGTAGCCAAACGTTTCGGGTACGGATGCCAGTAGCCACAGTGCCGGGGAAAATCCGAGCACGACACTAAATGCGGTTGCAGCCCCCAGTGACAGCCCAAGGCGTAAGAATGCCAAGAATGCCAGTGCGACCGACAGTGCTGCCCATGTGCTCGTGACGAGAAGGACCGAACGCATGGGGGACAAGCCTAGGGACACGAGTATCTGGCTCGGAGTTCGGGCATAAAGCAAGAACAGCGGATGGCGTTTGGCTTTGTAACTCGTCTCCGCGTAAACAATGTCGCCGAGAATGTGCGGGGTGTCCGAATCGAAGAGAGTGTCGAGTCGAAGGCTGCGGGCCGGAGGTGTGTCACCAAGTTCGGGGCTTGGCCAGGCGACGAGGTCGCCCACCAGACTGATCTGGTACACGGCAGTGAACGTGAAGAAGAGCACGCAGGCGGTACGGAGCGTGATGGACTTCGCGGGCATGGACTTAGGCTAGCTCAGCAGCCGATGGGCTGAATGTGCGCGCCGCAGATGACGACGTTTCGGTTTTGAATCCCTTGCGGTGGCTATTCGATGTAGCCCAACGCCCGAAGTTCTTCTTGAGTTTCGTGATCGAGCCCGTCTTGCTCCCGCGCTGCCGCGTCAGGACTGGGACTCGACGTGTCATCATCAGCCAAGCTCGTTCCGTCGCCATAAGCTGCCACCAAGCTTTCGAGCTCCGCCAATAGTTTGTCGCGGACCGTCGCCGCGTCGGGTGCGTCGATCAGATCGGTCGCTTCCGTGGGATCAATCGCGAGGTGATACAACTCGTGGTTGCCGTCACTGCCCCAGATGAGCTTCCACCCATCGCGACTCACGCTGCGAAGCCTTCGCCAATATTTGCGAACCCGGTGATTGTCCTGACCCCCTCCGTCGGGAAACAAGCGAAGCATGGCTTGGTCGGGGCGGTAGTACTCGGTGAACACGCTGCGCTGGGTCTGTGCGTCGACGAGAAGGTTGCGTCCGTGGGTTGCGGAGCGGCCTTCAAGGAGCCCGGCCGCATCAAGAGCGGTTGGATATAGATCGACAAGCTGAGCGGGGCGGGAGTCTCGGCCGCGCTTCAACTTGGGCAGGTACCGAATCAAGAGTGGAATTTGCAGGGTCGACTCGTAGAGTGAAAAAACGTGATTCACATGCCCGTGGTCGCCGATGTTCTCGCCATGGTCGCTCGTGACGGCGACGAAGCTGGTGCTCGGGTCGTGTCGCGAGTTGAATTGCTTCAGAATTCGGCCCACGTTTGCGTCGACTTCCTTCACTTCAGCATCGTACAGGCGGCTGAGCCTGTCGTACTGTGCATCGGTAAGCCCGCGCTTCCCGAGGTAGTAGTCCTTCCAGAAAGAATTTGTGATCTGTCCGTCGAGCTTCGCGCCGAACGCGCCACAACTGCTGCCACAGCTGTCGAACGGGCCGTGCGCGCCAATCAAGTTGATGAAGAGAAAGAGTGGCCGCGGGTCGTCCCGTTCGCTCAAGAACTTTTTGACCCAATCCACGGTGATGGCATCGCGTGCATGCATCTTCGCACTACGCCAGGACTCGTGATAAATCTCGAAACCCTGCGCGAACCCGCGCTCCGCGGTGATCATCACATTGCCCGCTACACCGACGGTCTGGTATCCCGCACCGCCCAGCACTTCGGCCAACGATTCAACGTCCTCGGTGAGTCGCCAATTTTCCTGAGTGGCGCCGTGAGCCACCGGGTAGAGTCCGCTAAAAAGCGAAGCGTGTGACGGGGTCGTCCACCCGCTCGTTGCGTGTGCGTTGTCGAAGTTACGCGCCGTGGCGATCATGCTGTCGAGGTTCGGTGACGTTGCTCGTTCGTAGCCGTAGGTGGACAGGCGATCTTTGCGCACGGTGTCGAGGACAATGATGACGATGTCGTGACCGGTCGCAGAAGCGGGAAGCGTATTGGCGGTGTCGCTGCAGGCCATGAGCGTGGCTACGAATAGTGAGAGCGCGACACCGCTCGCCCGTCGACAGGTGAATGGCCAAGCAGTCGGGTGGGTCGCATCGGCACAGGATAAGATCGTCACGCGACGCACGATATCACGGGCCGAACCCTGTCAGCCACGACTCCGGTGCTAACGCGTTTCGAGTTTGGGGTCGACATTTTCGTCTTCGTGCACCGTAGAACCGCCGAAAATCCGACTGAATTGCTTCTGCACAAACTCTCCGAAGTCGTCAACCAGGATATAAAAGACCGGCACGAACAAGAGTGTGAGCATCGTCGACGAGAACATCCCGAGCGCAGTCGCGATGGCCATCGGGGCTCTGGTTTCGGCACCGGGACCTAGGCCCAAAGCGGCCGGCAAGACGCCGAAGATCATCGAGATGGCGGTCATCAGCACGGGCCGCATGCGTACCGGAGCCGCTTGTCGCATCGCTTCGACTTTGTTCAGGCCCGTCTTCCGGAGTTGATTTGCGTAGTCGACCAGTAGAATCGAATTCTTGGTGACGAGACCAAACAGCAAAATGATGCCGATCAAGCTGAAGAGGTTGAGGCTGTGATCGAAAAGCAGGAGCCCACCCAATGCCCCGACCATCGAAAGAGGAAGCGCGAGCATTACCGTGATGGGGTGAAGCAGGCTTTCGAACTGCGCGGCGAGCACCATGTAGATGACCAAGATGCCGAGCGCCATCGCGATGCCGAACTGCGTCATGCCCTCCATCATGGCTTCGGCATCACCCGAAACATTGAGCGTGACGCTAGACGGCAGAATGTCGGCCGCGACTTTCTCGGCAATTTCTACTGCTTCACCGAGCTTGAGGCCGTCGAGGTTGGCTCGAATCGTAACGCTGCGCTGTCGATTCGTGCGCGTAATGTCCGAAGGTGCGGCGCCTCGTTCCACAGTGACAAGGTTGCGGAGTGCGATTGCTTCCCCGTGGCGGTTGCGCACGTAGAGCGATCCGATCGCGTCCACGTCGTCACGCAACTCTTCTTCGAGACGCATGCGGATGTCGTAGCGGCGTCCGTCTTCTTTAAAGATTCCAACGTCGAGGCCGCCGACCATCAACTGAACCGCTTCGGCGATGGTCCTTGCATCGACGCCCATTTCGGCCGCCTTGTCGCGGTCGACGTGAATGCGTAGTTCGGGCAAGCCAAGCTTCAGGCTGCTGTCGAGGTCGACATAGCCAGGGTTCTTTTGAAGTTCGGCGATGAACTCACCTGCTACGCGGTCGAGTTCTTCGAGAGAAAGGTTGCCTCGAAGTTGAACGCTAAAGCCCCCACCGCTTCCCGACATCGACTCGGCGGGGTTGAATACACGAATGCGTCGCCCGGGAATCGGGGCAAGGGATTCGCGCGCTGCGGTGATCAACTCCATGACCGACCTATCGCGCTTGGTGGCATCGGTCAGCGTGCCAAACAACATTGCGGCATTCGATTTTGGTGGGTCGAACCCGCCCGACGAACCGGCGGCTGAAAAAATTCCAACGACTTCGGGTTGGTCGAGGAACCAGCGCTCGTCCCGGTCTAGATAGTCGAGGCTTGCCCAGACCGACGTTCCCGGAGGCGCTTCGATTTTCGCGAAGAAAATGCCTTCGTCCGCAGGTGGAAAGAATTCTGTCTTTAGATTGGCGCCGAAAATGTAAGCGAGTACCAAGCTGAGCAGTGTGAGGCCCACGGTCGACCAACGTGAGTCGATGCTTCGGTTCAAAATCTTTGCGTAAGCCGTCTCGAGGCCCACGAACCAAATCTCGAGTCGGTCGTAGATGCTGCCCGGTTTGCGCGGCTTGGGTGGGGGGATGCGGGCGGCGAGCATGGGAGTCAGCGTCAGGGCGACGAAGAGCGAGATCATCACACTTCCTGCGACGACCAAGCCGAACTCACCTAAAAAGTTGCCAACCAAGCCTTCGACGAAGACGACGGGAAGGAACACCGCCGCCACCGAAATCGTTGCGCTGGTTGCCGCAAATGCGATTTCTCGCGTTCCCACCTTGGCGGCCTCCATGGCGTCTTTCCCCGAGGCGCGGTGCCGCTCGATGTTTTCGAGCACAACGATGGCGTCGTCGATCACAACCCCAACGGCGAGCGTCATGCCGAGCAGGGTCATGGTGTTCAGCGTATAGCCAGCGATCCAAACGAGCCCAAAGGTCGCGACGAGCGACACTGGAATCGCGAGCGCAATGATCATCGTCGGGCGACTGCGCCGCAAAAATACAAATACCGTGAGCACCGCGAGGAGTGCGCCAAAGATCAGCGCGAACTGCGTTTCGGCGACGGCTTCGCGCACGCCTTTCGAGAAGTCGATGAAGCCATCCGTTTCCTCGATCTTGATCTCGGGAGGTAGAAATTTTTCGATCTCGACCAGACGCGACATGACTTCGTCGACGATGCCAACGGTATTGCCGCCAGACTGTTTGCGAATGCCAAGCCCAACCGAGACTTCGGCGTTGTAACGCATAATCGTTTCGACGTCTTCGGTGCCGTCTTCGACTCGAGCGACATCACTCAGACGAACCGGGGCACCGTTCACATGGGCGACAACCATGCCTTCGAGTTCGCGTATCGTGCGGAACTCCGCATCGGTTCTCACCGAATATTGAAGGCGGTTCCCTTCAATGGCGCCGGCGGGAAGTTCGACGTGTTCTCGCCGCAGCGCGGTTAGAACGTCGACCGCCGAAAGCTCACGCGCACGCAGTTGATCGCCTTTGAGCCAAATGCGAATGTTGCGATCTTGTCGCCCAAATACCGCAACGCCCGCGATGCCGGGGATCGATTCTAGATACGGGTTGATACGCCGGCGAACGAATTCGCTTGCTTCTGTCGCGGACGATGTGATCTTGAGCGGGATCCACAAGATCGGCTGATCGTTGGGGTTGAAGGTGCCGACCACGGGGGCGTCGAGATCACGAGGAAGCTCGCGCCGCGCTTGGGCGACCTTGTCGCGTACCTTCTGCGCCGCAATGTCGAGGTCGGTTCCGAGTTCGAATTCGACCGCAATATAAGAAGAACCGCGATAACTCGTCGAAGTGATGTTGCGTACACCGCCGACGGTGTTCAGGTATTCCTCGAGCACGTCAGTGACGTCTTCTTCAATGCCCTCTGGCGTCGCCCCTTCGAGGGTCGCACTCACGGTCAGGATCGGGAACTCCATGTTGGGGTATTGATCCACCCCAAGACGGTTGTATCCGAGCACGCCGAAGACGATCAATGCAAGGATCATCATCCACGTAAGAATGGGGCGGTCGATCGAGAGATCGGAAAGCGTCATTGCGGACTTTCCGAAGTTTGCGGTGCGCCGCTCGACGCGACTGCCGAAGGACTTGCGGGCTGACCATCGGCCTGGCGGACCGAAACCATCACGCCGTCATCGAGGCGGTCTTGACCACGAACGACCACGATATCTCCATGATTCAAGCCTTCCTTCACTTCGATCCAACCTTCTCCCAAAACGCCAGTGACCACCGTAATGCGCTCGACCCTTTCGCTCGAAGCGAGTCGAAACACCACGGCGCCGTCCGCCCGTTCGATGACAGCGTCCTGGGGCACGACGACTGCGGCGGCGCGTTTGCGCACGCCGAGATCGACATGTGCGAACAAGCCTGGGCGAATGCGACCGTCGGGGTTGGGCAGTTCTGCCTTTACGCGCAGGGTTCGGGTGCGTGGGTCGATGGTCGGGGAAATTGTGCTGACTTGGGCTTTGAAGGTCTCGTCGGGGTAGGGCGCGATCGAAACTTCGACGGGATGGCCAAGCTTCACCTTGGACGAATCGACTTCGGCCAGGGTGAATTCGACTTCAACGGGGTCGAGAGCGACAAGGTCGAAGAGTGCCGTGCCTGCGGTGAGGTACTCGCCAACGCTGACGTGGCGGCGAGCGATCAGCCCGTCAAATGGAGCGCGCACGGTGGAGTCTGCAAGCGCGCGTTCCGCTAGCCCGAGGCGCGCTTTCGCGCCGCTCTTTGCGGACCGTCTAAGCAACTGTCGGGTTCGGTCTTCGTCAAGGCGAGCTTCGGACGCTGCGTTTCCCTTGCTCAGGCTTTGGGTCCGCTGGTAGTTGCGTCTCGCCACCGCGAGTTCCGCCCCGGCTTCCGCGACCTGTGCTTTGGCGTTGGCGACTTCGAGGGCGCGGCGCTCGGGGTCGATGACGAGCAACACGTCACCCGTCGCGACTGCGGACCCTTCGCGCACGAGCAAATCGGTGACTTGGCCGTTTACCTGGGCGGCAATGGTCGCTTCGGCTTTGGCGGTGAATTGTCCTGTGGCCTTGATGCGGTCGATGACGTCGCGACTTTCGACGTGGGCGACCATGACCGGTGGGCGTAAGTCCTGAACTTCTTCGACGACGGCTTCTTCCGCGCAACCGACTAGCGATGCCGCGATTGCGAGTGCAAATATCGATGCGTGGGCGCGCTGCAAAGAGAATCGATTGTTGGGTTTGGTCTTGCTCATTTCACTTGCTCCTCAGCAGTACGGGCACGATCTTCTTGCACGGGTTGCACTTGTCGCTTCTCTTTGGGCACCAGCCATCCTCGGAACATGCCCTCGATGCTTTGGTCCAGGAGATCTTCTTTCCATTCCACGTCCGGACGCAGCGCGCGCAGGGACACGATGCCGTGGACCATGGTCCAGATGGCTTGTCTGAAATCTTCGAGCTCACCGAGGGCGAGCCAGCCGCGCTCGGCAATCATCTCGGCGGGGATCTCCATCAGACGTCGTGCCTCTTCGGCAGACTCGATCACGCTCGAGTGTTCTTCGCGCGATTGCATGAGCAACTGATAGTGGGTTGGATTGCGCAGGCCGAAGACCGCAAACGCACGCGTCAACGCGCGCAAGTTCTCGACCGGGTCGTCAGCCAACGGGACGCGTTTCAAGTCGACGGCAAGAAGCGTCAGTCGCTGCTCGAGCAACGCGTCGATCAAGCCATCTTTGTCCTTGAAGTGGGCGTAGATGGTGGGTGCGCTGTACCCGCAGCGATCGACCAGTTTGCGCACGGAAAAACCCGCGTGCCCAGCTTCAACAAGCAGCGCTTCGGTGGCGTCGAGGATCACCTTGCGGGTGTCGGCGCGAGTCTGACTTCGGCGTTCGGCAGCGGTGTGGAATGCCACGGAGGGAGGACCCCGGAAAGGTTTGAGGGATTGGGGCGCAACGTCTGCAATACAGCTCGGGCGCAGGTTGTTTCGGCTTGGTTTCGGCGCGCGGCGAGAGGGGCGCCCCTCGGGGTTCGACGTCGCATCTATCTGAATTCATGAAGCCTAACAGCGGGAAAGCACTGTAACGCCGTTAAACCTTGGCTCATGAACTAGCACACGAACCGACCCGATCAAGTGCTCGATTTTGGCGATGCGCTATTCGGGGCCCAAGCCAGGGGGCAGGGTGCCGTTTGTGACCAGAGCCTTGGCCGCCGCCGCACCTGCTGCGCATGCGGGCCCCGCCTCCCGTTGCTGGCGACATGCTGTGACCATCGCCTTTTGCTCGGCCGGAAGCTTCCCTGTCGCCGGCAGGCCCAATCGATCCCGGCACCTAGCACCCGTGATTTTAACTTCGCTACAGGTCGACCATATGTCGAGGAGCGCGCTGGGGTCGAAGGGGGCGTTGTGGTGGTAGTAGTCAATATAGAGCTCGGTAGCGCGCCACGCTTCGTCGAGACTTCGCTGCGACTTCGAGGCGTACTCCGGCGATGCCCCATCAAAGAGGGCCGCCATCAACTTCATGTCGTCCGCGTTCGCGACAAGGCCGCGCACTTGACCCGGCTGCGAATGTTTTGCGCGCTGGTCGAGGACTTTGAAAATCTCGTGAAAGGCGTCGGAAGTCGGGGCTTCGCTCATCCATTCCGCGAGCATGGTCTGACACCGATGCATAAATACATCGCAGGTTTCGAGGATCGCGGCGGCCCGATCATGATCCGAGAGTCGTCCTCCAGTGCGTACCATGTATCGCCTGAGCATCGAGCGCTTGGCTCCGACTTTTGCAGCCTTGCCAAACCCGGTGAACGGGGGCTGTGCGGTGTCGCCTCGAAAGAACGCGATACCGGCAGTATGACTGAGCCTCGGATGATAGAGAGAATGCAGTGGGCCGCGAAGTTCGATTTCCTGGATCACGTCCATCGGAACGAGTTCGTGGGAAAACAGATCCGTGATGCTTGAAACCCCTGCCCGACTGAAAGACGCACTGAAGTCCGAGCGGTTGAACCGTTCTTCGATCCAATAGGGATCCCGTGCCTTTCCGGGATCATTGAAGCCAAGTATCAGAAGGTCCGAAGAGACCGAGCCCCAGATCGAAAGGTGATCGAACACCGCGGAGTACGTGCGTAGAACCAGTTCAAGACTTGCTTGATCGGTTTCGTACAAATGCATCCACTGGCAATACACGCCGCGTGGGCTGAGTTTGCTTTTCGCAGCTTCCAAAAACTCTTTGGTGAAGAGCATTTCAACCCCAGTTACCCAGGGGTTGCTCGGCTCAGATACGATCAAGTCGAACGTACCTTCAGCGCGCATCAGTGCACGGTACGCGTCACTTGCGATGACCTTTACCTTTGGGTTGTCGAGTGCATGCAGATTTACGGGATTGAAGATAGGAGCCGCTTCCATGACGCCGGGTGAGAGCTCGGCGACCACAACTTCATTGATGGTGTCGAGTGAAGCGAGCTCCCCCACTGTGATGCCAGTGCCCCATCCGATCACGAACGCGCGCTCAGCAGGGTCGGCGAGCAATGCGGGCAATGAGGCAGCTAAGCCCATGGTCGGATAGTCGCCGTGTGAGTTCCCGTCGGACTTGCCGTTCGTCGCGATCGTGAATGTGGCGCCTCCGCCCGGTACTAGGTACGGGCGAACGGTGATCGATGCGATGGGGTCGTCAGTTTGAAATAGGAAGGGGGCATCAAAAACGTTCGAGTTGCGCTGAACAAAGGTGGCGAGCCCGTCGTATTGTCCAGGCAGTGGGTCACGCATGCGAAACAACCCGGCGTACATGAGACGCGGATCCCAGGCCGGCATCAAGTAGAGAGCGACGAACATGACCGCTGTGACGGTTGCGCCCGTGACGCGATGCCACCCGTAGACGCGAATCGTGAGCAAGCAGGCAGCGGCAATCAGAGCCGCAATGGCGAGGCGAAAGATCTGATGAAGATCGAGCCAAAAGAGCAGCACGTAGCCGCCGAGCAAGGCACCGAGCAGAGAGCCAACGGTATTCCAGCTATAGAGGTTGCCGGCGAGGTCGCCGAGGTGATCCACTTCTCGCCGCATGTGATGAAAAAGCAAGGGGAGAGCGGCACCCGAAAGAAACACCGGGAGACCGATCGCCACGAGGACGAACGCGAAGCCCACGGCGTGATAAAGCCCAAACGCAGCATCACTACTGCGAATCAGCGTGCGCAGGGTTTGAATCGCGTAAGGCGCTTTGTCGACCTGGGTGTAGAGCACCCAGAGGATCAGACCGATTAACCATTGGTTGCCAACGACCAACCAGCGCGGGATCTGGGTCAGGGCTGAGACCCCAAAACTCCCGAGGGCGATGCACAAGACGAATACCGCCACGACCATCGAAAACGTAAATTGCGAGCTACCGAAAGAGACGCCGCCGACGCGAATGATGGCCGTCTGAATGACCATCATGGCGAAGCCGGTGAGCAAGGCGATCGTGCCGTACGTGATGAAGTGGTCTGGGGTCACAGCTTCGGCGGTCGGCTCATCCTTGGGTGTCGCATAGACATGCTGGCCGCGAAAGCCAATCAGAATGAACACCGCACCCGCGAACAAGTTGATGGTTCCCATCGCGAGCATCAGGTTCTTTAGACCGAGAACCGGAATGAGATAGAAGCCTGCAGCGATCGCACCCGCGAATGCGCCCGCGGTATTAAAGGCGTAGATAAAGGCATGGAACCGAGTTGCGTCATCCAAGCTGCGCGAAAGTGCCTGGGTGAGAATCGGAATGGTGCCGCCCATCATCACCGAAGCTGGGCCGATGAGCAGAACTGTGAGCGCGACGTCAATCGCAAAACCGAAACCGCCGCTGCCGTGAGGAATCGCAAAGGACAGCGCTTGCACGACTTTGAAGAGCCAGGGGAACGCGATGACGTAGACGCCGATACTGAACTCAAGACCGCCATACACGAGCAGCAGTCTCGGTGGTGTGCCTGCACGTGCTGCGTTTTCGACAACACGTCGTGTGACAACCCCGAACAGCCAATAACCCACCGACAGCCCGCCCAAGAAGATCGCGAGCACGGCAGCCGTGGCTTCGCTGTGCGAGCCAAGCAAGGTGGCGAGATATTTCTGCCACGCGATCTCATAGACGAGGCCGCTGAAACCGGTCATTACTGTGAGGATCAGTGCAATCGCTCGGGTCATGGCTCGGTTCCTGCGGTTGCGGTTGTCCGATATCGGGCGTTCAACGAAGTGCGAGATTACTAGACACGGCGGGTGCGTTGGTACGCAAATGCAAGTTTTTTTGTGTTCAGTGCGCAACTCGGTTGCAGCAGGCCTGATTTCGTTCCGTAGACTGTGGAACACGATCGATTAACGGCATTGGGGAATATTGCTTGCACTTGAATGACACCCGGTTTGATGCTGGCTTGAGACGAACATGGGTCGGCAAGTCTTTGCTCGGTCCGGCCGCGTCAAAACCTAGGGTTCGACTTCTCTGCCTGCTCCTGATTGCCTCGTGCTGGAGCCTCCCTTCCGGGGCCGAGGAATTATTCAAGCTGAGCACCATTCCGAGTGCAGGGCGAGCTGTGGCGGCACGCATCGCGGACTTGAATGGCGACAGCCGTGCCGACGTTTTCGTAGTCGCGATCGAAGGCATGCCTCCGACAGAGCAGCGCGTGGTTCGCGTGTTCTTGCAGGGGCCGGACGGAACGCTGCCGACCAAACCCAATCACCTCGTTGCCCTGCCGCAGTGGAGCGGTGTCTATGACCTCGCCGACGTGCTGCCCCGGCCCGGCGTCGAAATGGTGCTGCTCGCACCGCATGGCGTGAGCATCTTGTCGCTCGCGACCGCTGACAGCACGCCAGTCATCTACCCGGTCGATGGCGGGAGCGTGGCGATCGCCGAAGACGAGCGTGGCTTCGAACCGGTCAAAATTGTTTTCGACGATTTCGGTCCCGCGCCGCGGCTGCTCGTTCCACAGTTCGGCGGGCTCGTCGTGATGGAAACCGACGGGCGAATCGCTGCTCGGCTTACGGTCCCCCGTCGCGCCAACTTCTACGTCATTCCGAGCAACGGGTTCGTGTCCAGCGAAAGTGATGTCCAGCTTTTTGTCGACGTACCGAAAATTGCGGTTGGCGACGTCGATGGGGACGGACGAACGGACATTGTGGCGAGCACTCGCCATGAGATTGGTGTGTTTATGAGCCGGCCGGACGGGACGTTTAGCGCGGCGCCAAGTCGCACTGTCGCGCTTGGCATGGTGACCCGCCGCGATCATATCCGCGGCACGGGTGGCGTGTCGTGCGAGTTCCGCGACGTCAACTTGGACGGCAGGCTCGACCTTCTTGTCACCCACGTCGAGGGCAGCATTGTCGACGCCGTGACGACCACACGTGTCTTCATCAACCGCGACGGCAATTGGTTGCTCGATAATCCCGATGGCAATTTCCAGTCGACGGACGCACTGGCGAGCAACTCACTCGTCGACCTCGACCGAGACGGGTTGCCAGAACTGCTTCGCATTCAGATCAAGTTCACGTTGCTCGAGTTCATCGAACTGTTGTTGACCCGTGAAGTTGACGCTCTGATCTCAATTCATGGTCAAGCCAAGGCTCCTGGTGTCGGTTTCACAGAAGAACCGAGCCTGACCCGTAGCGTGAGCATCCCGTTTCGATTTGACACGTTTCGCGCAAAGGGTTTTGTGCCAACGGTGTCCGCCGACTTAAACGGCGACGGCCACGCGGACCTGCTGGCATCGGGGGCAGGGGATGCCGTGGAAGTGTTCATCGGTGGTGGGACCCGCGTTTTTGCCCGGCGAAGTGTTCGGCAAAAGATGCCGACTGCTGGCGTGATTTCGTTTGCCGACATTGACGCCGACGGACTCACCGACTTCGTGATTTTCGACCCGCACAACTTTGACGCGCCCGTGCAGGTGGCGATCAACCTCGGAGCCCTGCCAGGGACTCCAGAGGCAAAGCGCTTAGGCGCTCAATGGACCGCGTCCGAGGCGCCTTCCGACTCGAGGTAGCCCAGCGCCTTTAGCTTTTCGCGTTCGGCTTCTGATATCTGGGCGGGAGCCGTCTTCGCATTGGGTGTGGTTTCTGGTGCCGTCCCTGGCGACGAGATCTCCGCGAGCCGTGTATCCATGATCGCGCGCATGTCTGCTTGCAAGTGTGCGACTTTCGGGTCGCCCGCGATGTTATTTTGCTCACCCGGGTCGGTCTTGCGGTAGTAGAGTTCGACTCTGCCGTCATCGAGATGTTGGATCATCTTCCAGCGGCCGCGTTCGACACTGACTTGCCGCTGGTCCGTCCCGCGCGCGTAGCTGCCTTCGGAAGACACGTAACTCGGGCTGGAGCGACTGAGCGCGGTGTCGAAGAGGTCCATCCCCCGGAGCGTGTGTTCTTCAACGCCCGCGAACTGAAGCAGCGTGGTGGCGATAGATGATGTTTCAACCGGGCTTCCAATCGATAGTCCCCACATCGTCCTCGGGATGTCGCCCCCGATGATCAACGGGACATGGATAAGTTCGTCGTACAAATCCCGACCGTGTCCGAAGCGGTTGTGATCAAGAAAGCCTTCACCGTGGTCGGCAGTGACGACAAAGATCACTCCTCGGTCTCGCCCGGCGCCGATGACGCCATCAATCAACGCACCGACGTGTTTGTCGGTGTGCGCAATTTCTTCATCGTAGACGTCGGTCATGTACCGCTCTGCGGCAGCGGACACGCCCAGCAACTCGGTTCCGTTGGGTGACTCGAAATCGATTGAGTCGCCGAACCGTCCAGTGCGCCCGGTCGCAAAGTCGTATTCCGGATGGCGTTCGTATGAATAATGGGGGTCGAAGTAGTGGACCCAAAGAAAGGTCGGGCCGTCTCCAGCTGCGTTGAAGGACTCGAGTGCTACTTGGGTAAGCACCTCCGAGCTAGAACCGCTGTGATCTTGCACGTGTCGTTCGTTGAAGTCGTCGAAACCTCGGGCAAAGCCGAAGCTGCTGCCGACGAAGACGTGGCTCACGACGGCGCGCGTTTGATAGCCACTCGCTTGAAGGAGGCTCGCGACCGCGGGGTGCTGTTCGCCGATGGAGCTTTGATTGCTCGTCGCGCCGTGCCGGCTCGGCGGAAGTCCGGTGTGGATGCTCGCCATACTGGGCAGCGTCCACGGTGCAGCCGCAACGGCATGCTTGAACGTGACACCTGCCCGGGCGAGCTTCAGCAAATTGGGCGCGGTGGGTCGCGTGTGTCCGTAAAGCTCGAGATGATCCGCGCGCAGCGAGTCGATCGTAATCAACACGAGATCCGGGCGTGCAGAAGCGTCGAAAGTTCGGATCCAACAACCGGTCTGAATAAGAAAGAGAAAGAGTGCGGCCACCATGCATTTGCGCGCCCAAGGTGTCGACTTCAGTCGAAGGGCGTCAAAAGTTCTCAGCGGAGATTGCAAATCGAGGTGTTTCGGCATGATCGGTGTGAATGTAACGGAATCTGCCTGAGTCGTGTTGTGCACGGGCTGCAATCGACAATTCGGGATGGTGCGTTTTTCGAGGGCGAGGCGAGATCGATTAAAATCGATTCATCACTGCGTGTTTTTTTGGCTGGCCCCTTTGCAGCGCAGGCAAGATCAGGCAATCTCTGCCGCGCTTTGGAACTGCGGGGCGGTAGTTCAATTGGTTAGAGCACTGGCCTGTCACGCCAGAAGTTGCGGGTTCGAATCCCGTCCGCCCCGCCATCAATAGGCCCGCCCTAGTCGCTGCTCATGAAACCGATCGCTGGGCTTTTGGCAAGTCGGGAGTATGTGTATTCCCGAAGCCGGCCGTTGGCGTGGTCACGAACTGGCTGCAGCGCATAGGTTGCTGAGTCGTGCGCTGGCGCTTTTGTAAAATACGAAGCGCGTCGTAGGAATTTGCTGTGGGTGTTCGTGGTCTTACCGTGAATGTCAGATTAAGGGCACACGCCAAGACCCTGGCCCGAGGTTGGTGTTGCAGTGCAGTCCGCGCAACTTCTTCCACTTGGCCCGGGCGGATTTCCAAACTTGCCGAACACGGATGTGAGGTCTGCAGCGCCGACGCCGTTGTCTTCGTTTACGTCATGGGCGCCCAGATTCTTTGGGCTCCATGGTGATGCGGTTCCGAACTCACCGAAAACGGTAGCGAGATCGCCCGCGCCGGTATTGCAATCCTGGTTGATGTCGGTGTCGCAAAGGTTGCCGTAGCCATCCTCGTCGTCGTCGCGTTGGATCGGGTTTGCTAAGCCCAGACAGTTGTCGCCATCGTCGACAATGCCGTCGGAGTCGGCGTCCTCTTCGTGAAATAAGCCGGCCCCACTTGCGAGCGCGAACCCAACGCTCAGAGCGCACGCAGACAACAACACCACAATCATTCGCGCGCGAAGGTCGGTTACGCGGCGAACTCCAAGATCACTCCCGTCCGTCCTATCATTCCGCATCGTTCGCACCCCAGGTCGGCAGTGCGGATTCGCAGCATGCGCAACCGCACTGCATCAACGCCTTTGATTTTACGGGAGATAGACCGTCTCTGCACACCAGACTGCGTAGTCATTTAGGCCGATGTCAGTTTCGAGCAGGCTAAACAACGCCTCGTCGTGTTTCAGCCGGTCGAGGTTGGAACGGAAGTCGTATCTCGGTGCTCAACCGAGTTCATTGCGTGGGCCATTGTCCTCGTATCTGGCCGATGTTCCTGTGCCGGCTCCAACCTCGACGTTCGTAGCCGAGCGCGGCGTCAGAAGATAGTTCGCGGACCACGTCATCGGCTTCGCCCAAATATCCTGCGCTGCCGGTCACGAGGATGCGCATGGTTCCGACTGCTTCCTTTGAATCGATGCGGGCGTATTGCGACCCAGCCAGTCGATCAACATGTCGTTAAAGATCTCGGGTTCTTCTTGATGGACAAAGTGGCCTGCATTTTCGAAGCGCTGCACTTCGAGTCCTTTCGGGAAGTCGTCTTTGTGGAGCGTGAGATCGTGGAGTCGGGTGTCCATACAGCCGTCAAGCGCGCCGGTGATCGCAAGCGTGGGGACATGGATCTGACCCGCGACCAGTTCGTTGCCTTGCTTCGATGCTTCGCTTCCCGCTTTGGCGACCGCGCGGTAGTAGCCCAGTGCAGCGCGCTTCACGCCGGGCAGGGCGAGCGTCTCTTTGACCGCCGCGAGTTCTTCTGGCGGGAAGTCCCACCCTGGCGACCAATCACGCCAGAGCTTTTCAATGAACGCCCAATCGTTTCGTTCGACTACATAGTCGGCGATGCCGCGCAGTTGAAAAAAGATCATGTACCACGAGTTCAGGATCTGGCTGGGGAGCTTTCGGATTCCTTCGCTCTGCAATCGACCTGGATGGGGGATCGCAATTGTGGTGAGCGAATGAAACCGCTCGGGTGCCATCGCAGCGGCGGTGTAGGCCACCACTGCGCCCCAGTCGTGTCCGACGAGGTGCACTTTGTCTTCGCCAAGGTTGTCGATCCAACCCACGACGTCTTCCGCGAGACGCACCATGTTGTAGTCGGCGTCCGCGGGTTGAGAACTCGGTTCGTAGCCCCGCATGGTCGGCGCGATGGCGCGGTATCCGGCGCGTGCAAGGGGTTCGAGTTGCTCGCGGTAAGAGCGTGCGTGATCCGGAAACCCGTGAAGGCAAAGGGCGACCGGACCCGTTCCCGCTTCGTACGCGCCGAAGCGTAAATCTCCGACTGTGAGGGAAAGAGATTTCTCATCTGTCATGCGAGGGGGCTCCGATGCTTGGGGGTGCAGCGTGGACATTACAGAGTTCGAGTTGCGCCGCAGTTGCACACGACGCACCGGCAATCGAATTCACCCCGCGAACGGGATCTGACCCGGGTGTGTGGACAACGATTGAGGCGACTCTCAGCAAAAACAGCTTCAGATCCTCAACACCAGCACCGATATCCCAGACGCATCGTCGCTTGAAAACGCGCGATCCAGGAGTGCATTATGCAGAATTCGCATTGGAAAGTCGGAACAATCGTCCTCGCCACGCTCGTCATGTCGTGGCTGACGGCCTGTGGGCCGGCCGCTCTGGAGGAGAAGCGTCTGGCTGATCAGTGCAACGCCGTGTACGGGTTCAATACACCTGACGCACGTGGTTGCCAGAATGTCAGCGTGGATTATCTCGCGATGCGTGATCACTGATCGACCGCAAGGACGTTGGCGTTCGATAGCAGCTGGGCTCGATTGAATTCAATAAGGGTCGAGAACGTTGCAGTGTCAGCGGGTCGCGGCTCCCCTTCGTGATCAACGCCCGAAACGTCTGTTGATGGCTTCACGCAGTTCGTTGAGAATGCGCGGGTTGCGTGCGGGAACTTGGAAGTAGTAGCCGTCTGCGTTCGGCGAAATTTCCCGGCTTCCCAACCAGCTCTTTACGACCACGTTCTTTCCTTTGATCGTGGCCCGACTTCGTCCCATCCAACCTTCCACGACACCCACGGGGTCGTTCAGCTGGGTGTCGTATTCGACGAGCATGTCGCGATGAACCGCGAACGCGCTCGTGTCCAAGCGCAGCAGTTCGAATTCTTCCGCCAATGCGGCGAGCTTGGGGGCAGCGAAGAATGTCGTCTCCGGCTCGTTATATGCCTCGGTTGCTCGATCTAATTCGTTCTTCACCAGATCGAACGAGAGGGAAGGGGTGACGCGCCGCGCGCCGTGGTCCAGGGTGTCGATCCTTAGGCATCCGCTGCTCGGACCGATGGGTTCGTCCCAAGTTACGATGCGGCTGTGATGTGCACCGTCCCGACTCGCGCTTCCGATGACGCCGGTATGAACAAAGAGACATTGCCCAACCAACGAAGAGGAATCTTCGTAGTGTTGCGCGAGGTGGTTGTGGCCCGAAAACCAAAGTCTGACTTGCGGGTGGTCCGCGAGGAGGGCCGCAAAGCGTCCCGGTGCGTTGCTCTGGTTGAGCCATGCATTGCCGCCACGCAGGTGCGGATACTGCAGCACGCGCAATTGCGAACCGAGTGGGGGCGCGTGGGAAAATACAAAGATCGGCCGGTTGCGGTTGGCTTCGAGAGTGGCACGCAGCCATGCGAACTGGGCGTCGTCGATCGACACCTCGTGCTTGTAACCGCGGTTGTCGCGAAAACCGGTCGACGAAAGTAGAACCCCTAACGCGTCGCCCAATTCGATGGTGCGGTATGGAGCGGCGAGACCGAACACGTCGCAGTAACACGCCACTGCGGCTTGGTCGGTTGCGAATGTCTCGACCCGTTCAAGGTCGTGGTTTCCGAGGATCGTTCCCCAGTCGGTTTCGAACGAAGCCAAGTAGGCCCGCGCGTCTTCGAACGATTCGCGGGTTCCGGAGTGGGAGCCACATCCCAGGTCGCCCAGGCAAACGAGGGCCTGAGGCGTCTCGGCGCGGACATCGGCGCGGGCGCGATCGAAGGTTTCGGACTCGCGCGAGTCGAGGTGCAGGTCGCCCAGGACAACGAACTTCAAAACCTAACCACTCATCCCGGTAGACCGAGCATTTCAATCGTTTGGGCGGTGGTCGCAACCGGTCGACCGACTTCGCCACAAAGATCAACTGCACGTTGCAGCAGTTCGAGGTTGGTGGGCTTGTCGCTCCCCATGTAGTCCTCGATGCCAATGTGGAGATGACCACCGCGCTCGAGAGCATGCCGCGCCAAGTCATGGTCGAAGACGTCGCCACCCAAGACGCCGACGGACCAGGGCACTACGCAGTCGCCGAATAGCGTTAGGTACACGTCGAGTCCCCACGGCGTGCCGGGGAGGCCGAAGTTGAGACCTTTGTGTCCGGCGCCCATGTAACCGTACTCGCCACCCATGTAGAACTTCACCAAGCTTCCGGCGGGCAGATGGCCGCTGCGTTCATATGCAAGGGTGTGATTCAAAAACCCGGGTTCGAAGATCGCAATGCTCGGCCCGAGCCCGAGTTCGGCGTGAAAGTCGAAGGCCCAACGAATGGATGCCGGAGTGTTCGCATACGCGTAATCGATCGGAACCGGGAGCCCGGTGGCGTCCGCGCCGCCGAGGTTCACCGAACCGGGATCGACGAAGCCGATCCGCAGCCCCGCCTCTTCGTGCAATATTTTTACATGCTCGTACTTCGCTTGTCCGTCTTCGCCAAAGCCCAGCGTCGGGTAGATGAGCGCGCCGGGGCGCTCGCGCAACACCGGAATGAAGTGTTCGAGGTAAAGCTCCGCTGCGCGTTTGCCCGGTGACATGATGTCGTCGATGTGGGTGTGAACGATCGCCGCGCCGTTTTCGAAACAACGAAGTGCGTCTTCCGCGATCTCATTGCTCGATCGCGGTGCGTTCGGGTTGACGTCCTTTGTCGTTTGGCCGTTCAACGCGACTTCGATGATGACCGGTCGCTGGCTTGCATCGAGGTTCGTCATCCTGAATTCTCCTGAGTGCGCATCCTGTCGAATCGCCAATGCTAGCTCGCAAATTCATCTAGTCGCCGTGCGATGTCTGGTTGGAAACGACGCCTCGCGCGATTCCCCGCTAAGCGCAACCGATGTGCAGCCTGCTAGGAGGAGGTCCCACCCATCTCGATGCCGAAGCGCGCGAAGTCGCTGTGGGTCGCGCAGACATTTTGGACGTCACGTACTTGGGTCGCTTCACGGGGATTCCAAACGGCGCTCTCACCGGGGGGCGCGTCGATCCGAGCTTTCGTACCCGGGTTGAGCGCCGACGTGTCCGGCGTGTCGTGTCTGCGATCCACCGAATCGTTCGTCTCGTGATTGGCCAAATGAATTCTTCGGTAGGGGCAATTGTGCAGTGGGCTTGGAATGCGCATCGGCATATGCAGGATTCGTGTTTAACGCTCATGGGTTTGGGCACTGTTCGCGTGTCGGTTGCGCGTGATTGTGGGCGAACTCGATTCTCACAACGATTTCGACGTCACCGATGACGCGGCCACAACATGCGGGATCCAGAATGCTGGGGGCGAGACCGATACACGGAGAGCCCAACAACGGGTTGGAGAAGCGCATTCGTGGCCACGCTCTTGATCGTTGACGACATTGAATCCGCTCGATCGGAGATTCGGTCGGTTGTGGAGAATAATGCGATCTTCGATCGTATCATCGAAGCGCCCGACGGGATCCGCGGCTTGAAATTGTTGTTGAGCGAAGCCGTCGACGTCGTGGTGTGTGATCTCGAAATGCCGGGTTTCGACGGTGAAAAGCTACTGCGCGCCAAGGAAGTCAATAAGGGCGGAAGCAATGTTCCCTTCATCGTTGTCACTGCGTCTGAAGACCTGAATCGACGCACAAGGTTGCTCGAGCGTGGCGCATCCGACGTCATCTCAAAACCTTTTCACGGACCCGACCTGGCGGCGCGACTGCAGCTTCATCTGAAAGTCAAGAAGCTGCAGGACGAGCTCATGGTCAAGAACGAAACGCTCGCGCGGCTCTCGACCTCAGATTCCTTGACGGGTTTGCGCACCCGTCGCTATGTCACCGATGTCTTGAGCATCGAGTTCTTGCGGGCGCGTCGGTACCATTCCAAGTTGTCAGTCCTGATGGGCGACCTCGATCATTTCAAGCAAGTCAACGACACGTACGGGCACTTGACCGGGGACGCAGTTCTGCGAGGCGTGTCGGGCCTGCTGAGCAAGCAGTTGCGAAAGACCGACGTCGGCGGTCGCTACGGCGGCGAAGAGATGATCGTCGTGCTTCATCAATGCGGTATTGACGCTGCGGCGACTTTTGCCGAGCGCTGGCGCGATGGGATCGAAACGGCAGAATTTCGAACGGCGGACGGAAGCGGATGCGTTCCGGTTTCGATCAGCATCGGGGTCTCGGAATATCACCCCGACATGATGTCACCCGAAGACTTGATCGCGGCGGCCGACCGTGCGCTGTACCGCGCCAAGGACGCCGGGCGCAACCGAGTTGAAGTCGCGACTGAACTCTAGCGGTCGTTCGATATGAATCGCTATTCAGGTTCCGCGTCGGTGCGTCGTGCGCGAAATCGCTTTAGCCGTCTTGCGATCTCTGCTTCTGCACCCCGGTCGGTTGGCTCGTAGAACCGTTCATTCGAAACCGCGTCTGGAAGGTTGATCGCGTCGACTTCGGCGTCGACTTCGTTGTGGGGGTAGCGATAGTCGCGCCCATAACCGAGTTCGCTCATGAGCTGTGTCGGGGCATTGCGCAAATGCATCGGGACCGGCGGCGACCCGGTTTGCTTGACGAGCGCGATCGCACGATCGAGGGCCGTGTAGGCTGCGTTGCTTCGGGGCGCGCATGCGAGGTAGGTCGCCGCTTGGGCGAGAGGGATTCGCGCTTCGGGCATTCCGAGCCTGTCGACCGCCTGATACGTTGCGTTCGCCAGCAGCAGTGCGTGGGGGTCCGCGTTGCCGATGTCCTCCGACGCGAAGATCAACAACCGCCGGGCAATAAAGAGAGGGTCTTCCCCGGCAACGATCATACGAGCCATGTAGTAGAGCGCAGCGTCCGGGTCACTTGCGCGCAGACTTTTGATCAACGCGCTGGTGACGTTGTGATGTTCTTCGCGGTCTCGGTCGTGGATCAGCACTCGACGCCCCGCGACTTCGCGCACGATTTCGGGTTCGACTGCGCCTTCGGGGTTCGCGCCACTTCGGTGGGCCGCGACCGCGGCTTCGAGGATGCCTAGGGCGCGTCGGGCATCACCATCTGCGGCACTGACGATCGTGGGAAGGGTCTGCTCGGCGAAGCGAAGATTGTATTTTCCAAGCCCGCGCTCCTCGTCGGCGCTCGCGCGCTCAACCACACGAAGCAGAGCAGCGTCATCTAGCGGTGAGAGCGTGACGACGCGGCTGCGCGATAGCAGCGGGGCATTCACGGTGAAAGACGGGTTCTCGGTTGTGGCTCCGACAAGGGTCACGGTGCCCGCTTCGACGTGGGGCAAGAGCACGTCTTGCTGCGCGCGGTTCAGCCGATGAATTTCGTCGATAAACAAAAGCGTGCGCAGCGCAGTTCGTTTGGCGCGATCGACGGCGGCGCGAATCTCTTTGACGCCTGCGACCACGGCGGAAAGCGGCTCGATGCGCGTGTCCGGCGTTTCTGCCAGGAGCCACGCCAGTGTGGTCTTCCCGCTGCCCGGTGGACCCCAGAGGATCAGGGATGGAAGGTCGCCGGCGGCGACCATGCCCCTAAGCGCACTTGTGGGGCCAACGACTTTTTCTTGCCCGATCATGTCGTCGAACGTCTTCGGGCGCATTCGATCGGCAAGCGGAGCCCGGCTGTCCACTTGTTTCTTGGGACGTTCGGGGAAAAGATCGAGGGTTTCGTCTTCGGGCATTGGACGCTTATCGTAGCGCCCGCCCTTGAGCGCGGGCGCTGCAAGTGAGATGATTAGGGCACGCGTCATTCGACGTCGGAATGAGGGCCTCCTTGAAGATCGAATCCATTGGCGTTTGTCTCAAACCGGACCAACCGGATTGCGAAGAAGTCGTCGGGCGCATCGTTGTCTGGGCTAAGAAACGCCAGATCAAAGTCGTGCTCGACCAGCCGGTTGCGGGCAGCTCCGATCTCCCCGTCATCGAACCCGAGCAACTTTACTCCCGGGTCGATCTCATCATTGCCGTTGGCGGCGACGGAACGTTGCTCGGTGCGGCAAGGTCGATTGGCACCCGAGACGTGCCCATTTTGGGGATCAACCTCGGCCGGCTCGGGTTTCTCACTGAAGTCAATCGCGACGAACTTGAAGATTGTCTCGACCGCATCGCGCGAGGTGAGCTCACCATTGAAGCCCGCATGCGCCTTGACGTGAGTGTGTTCCGCGAAGATGATGAAGTGGCGAAGTATCTCGCGCTCAACGACGTCGTGATCACGCGCTCGGCGACGAGTCGCTTGGTCGACCTCGAAACGTTCGCGAACGGCGCCAAGGTCACCACGTATCACGGCGACGGCTTGATCATTTCGACCCCGACCGGCTCGACGGCTTACTCGCTTTCGGCATCGGGGCCGATCTTGATGCCGAACGTCGAAGCGATCGTGCTCAACCCGATCTGTGCTCATTCGCTCAACCAGTGTCCGATCGTGCTTCCCCACCACAGCGAGATCGAAGTGCGCCCCGCGTTCAGTCACAAAATCGACGCCGCGACCCTCACCGTCGATGGACAAGAGGGGTTCGAACTCGGGCCCGGGGACCGGGTGGTGACGAAGCGGTCGCCGCACGATGTCCACATCGCAGCATCGCCATTCCGTAACCACTTCGAAATTCTCCATACCAAGCTCAACTGGGGTGACCGTTGATCGAAACGCTGCGTATTGACGAGATCAAGATCGTCGAAAAGGCCGAACTCGAATTTGGCCCCGGGCTCAATGTTTTGACCGGCGAAACTGGGGCGGGCAAATCGATCATTCTCGGTGCTTTGGAAATGCTCGCCGGTGCGCGTGGCTCGGCTGACATTCCACGAAAAGGTTCCGACCTCGGAGTCGTCGAGGCAGTTTTTCGGACCGAGGGCTTACCCGAATTCGAACGCGAACTGGTCGAGCGCGGCTTCCGCGAAGCCGACGCATCCGACGACGACGCGAATGAGTTGTTGGTGCATCGCACGCTTTCGGCCAGTGGTCGAAGTCGGGCGCGGGTCGCCGGCCAGCTGGTTCCGATTGCGACGTTGAACGAGTTATTCGCAGATCGCCTTGAAATTTCGAGCCAGCACAGCTCGCAGGCGTTGCTCCGCCCAGAAAGTCACGGTCGCTACCTCGACGCAGCCGGGAAGCTCCTAGCTCTTCGCGCAGACGTAGAGCAGGGCGTCACCCGATTGCGCGCGATTGATGCCGAACTTACAACTCTTCGCGCCGAAGATGAAGAACGCATTCGCCAACGGGACTTCCTCGCGTTTCAGCTCGAAGAAATCGATTCGGTTTCGCCGACTCCCGAAGAGTTCGCCGCGATCAACCTTGAGCACAGCCGCCTTGCGCACGCGGGTCAGTTACAAACAGATGGAACCGAGCTTGTTTATGCGCTGCAGGGGGACGGCAACGCGTCCGACGGCGGCGGCGCGATCGACGCGATCGCGCTGGCACTGAAACTTGGGCAAGGGCTTGAAAGGCTCGACCCGAGTTTGACAGAACTTGTTGAACGACTCGCTTCTCTTGACCTCGAACTGCGCGATCTCGCGCGCGACTTCGAGCGCAGCACCGACACGGTGGAGTCGGATCCCGCGCGGGTCGCGTTCCTCGAAGAGCGCATGGCCCAATTCGAAAAATTGCGTCGCAAGTACGGAAGCTCGGTCGAAGATATTCTTGCTTTTCGCGCCGAAGTTGCGGAGCAGCTTGTGGGGATCGAAGGCGCAGGCCAGCGCGAAAGCGAACTCGAAGTCGAGCGCAAAGATGTTGAGAACGGGCTCGTCAAAAAAGCTGCGCAGCTGAGCAACGGACGGGCGAAAGCATCCAAGGCACTTTCAAAGACCGTGCAAAAATCTCTTGCCGCCTTAGACATGCCCAGCGCAACTTTTCACATCGATCTTTCGCCGGCCGTACCGCGGCACGGTTTGCCGTGTGGGCTGTCCGGAAATGAGTCGCCAGAATTCAAGTTCTCAGCCAATCCCAACGAAGCCCCGGCACCTTTGCAAAAGGTCGCGTCGGGGGGAGAGTTGTCTCGGGTGTTTCTGGCAGTCAAGAATGGGCTCCGGCGTGAAGGCGGAGGCATGGTTTTGGTCTTCGATGAAGTGGACGCGGGCATCGGTGGCAGGACGGCCGAGCGGGTCGGCCAAGTCCTCAACGAACTGGCCGCGCACCATCAAGTTTTGTGCATTACGCATCTTCCCCAGATCGCTGCGTTCGCCGATACGCATTTTCGGGTCGAGAAGGGTGAGAAGGCGGGCAGAGTCTGCGCGACCGTCACCAAGCTCAGCGAAAAAGATCGCGTCGAAGAAATCGCGCGGATGGCCGGCGGCGAAGAAATCACGGCCTCCACCCGGCGCCATGCCCGTGAGCTTTTGAAGGCAAAAACCCTTAGTTCTAGCTGAGCGTCGCCTCATCGCTTCCCGCGACTGCCGCTCCAGCCTCTCGGAGCCACAGCTCCGTCTACTTCTCGCTCTCCAGCGAAAAGTAGAGGTCAAGCTCCGAATTTTTGATTCCGATGAATGTAGGGCGGGATGCGCGCATGAATTGCGTGCGCAGTGACCCGCCTCACGCACTTTTAACTTTGGAGCGGCGATGGATTCTGTGGGGACCAACATGCAGAAATCCGTTTCATTGGCGATGCCCACAGGTGGATCTGTTCTGATCCGGTCGGGCTTCTATGAAGGCCTCGAGGTGAACCTCGATCGCGATTGGATCGTGATCGGTCGGGGCCGCGGTGCGGATGTGGTGTTGGCAGAAGCAACGATTTCAAGAGCGCATGCGGCGATCGGTTTCGATCAAGGCGCGTTCTTTGTGCAGGACCTGGGCAGCACGAACGGAACCACGGTGAATGGTGCCAAGGCGGAGCGGCATCAACTCAAGAACGGCGACGAAGTGCGCATGGGAAGACTGGTGATTGGAATCAAGCTGCCCGATTAGGCGGTGAGATTCGACCAGGCACGACGCAAGAAAACGATTTGAGGTCGGGGGGGGAGGTCTCCCGAAACAATGAGTGATCTCGATCGAACGGGAGTGGCGGAGAGCAGTACGGATGAAGCAGTACACACTAATGCTAATCGGTGACGAGACGTCGCCGATTCGAAGAGTTCAGGTAAGCGGAGACAGGGTGAAACACTTGGCCTGGGCCGCCGGTGCACTGGTGTTGATCACACTAGTCGGCGCGGTGGACTACTACCGCACCAAGCTCGACAATAGCGAACTCGCGGCGCTTCGCGTTCAAAGTGTTGAGCAGACCACGGAGATGGATCGCGTCCAGGCGACCTTCGACGAGATGACCGAAAAGATGGCCGCGGTGCTGGAACTTGAACGCAAGGTTCGCATCATCGCGAACCTGCCCGGCGCGAGTGCCATCGGTGGCGAGGGCATCACCGAGGTTGTGCCCGATGGCAGTGTTGCCCCGGACGCGGACGACGACAACTTGCAGATGCCTGTGGGCGTCCCGATCCCAACGAATGAGTTGGGTGCGGCGGCGCGACAGGGCCAGAACGGAGACATGATCCCGACCCGGGCTGGCAGGGGCGTAGACATGACGGGCCTCACTACGGAAAAGGCGCGCGCCATGCGACAGCTCGAAGAGCTTGGCAAAGCGATCGCGATGTCTGCGGACCTGCGCACCAGCGCAATGGAAGAGCTCGTGATTCAGCTCGAAGACAAACACACACGGCTGACTTCGATGCCGTCGATCTGGCCGACTCGCGGTTGGCTGACTTCTCGCTTTGGTCCGCGTATTTCTCCGTTTACGGGTCGACGCCAGCATCACGCAGGCATCGACATCGCCGCGGCATCGGGTGCGGACATCGTTGCCGCCGCTTCGGGACGCGTGGTCTTCGTTGGACGCAAGGGGCCGCTTGGGAAATCCGTTGTAGTCGACCACGGATTTGGCGTGCGAACCCTTTACGGGCACGCGAAGGAACTCTTCGTGAAGGCCGGCGACGAGCTCGATCGCGGCGCGAAGATTGCGTCGGTTGGAAGCACCGGACGCAGCACCGGGCCCCACGTTCACTACGTCGTCGAAGTCAACGGGAAGGCAAAGAACCCCCTCGACTATATTTTTGACTGAGCGATGATACGCCCAAGAAACAATAAGTTTCCCGTGCCGTTGCACTCGCTGCACACGGGATTTTTTTTGTGGGATCCAGTTAAGTTCGGGCAAGGTGGATGAATAAACCGGGGGCAGGTTGACCCGGGACGCTTCGCACCAAAGCTTCGTTCCCAACGAATCCGCGCGACATTCATCAAGCAAAAGCATGCGCCACGAAGCCCAGCGGCTCGGGAGAGTTCCAAACTCCAATGCAACGAATTCTGAGTAAGATCTTTGGCACCGCGAACGACCGCACCATCAAGCGGCTGCTTCCGATTGTAGAGGAAATTGCGAGTCTTGAGCCCACGTACGAGGGCATGAACGACGCCGACCTCATCGCAATGACCCCGGCGTTCCGCGCTCGACTCGAGGCAGGCGAGACCCTCGACGACTTGCTCCCGGAAGCATTCGCGGTCGTGCGCGAAGCCGCGAAGCGAACCCTCGGTCAGCGGCACTACGACGCGCAGATGATCGGCGGCATCATGCTCCACCAGGGCAACATTTCCGAAATGAAAACCGGCGAGGGCAAGACTCTTGTCGCGACGTTGTCTTCATATTTGAACGGACTTTCCGGCGCGGGCGTTCACATCGTGACCGTGAACGACTATCTGGCCAAGCGCGATGCCGAATGGATGGGCGAAGTCCATCGCTTCATGGGCCTGACCGTTGGCCAGATCGTGCACGGCATGAACGATGCCGAACGCAGCGAAGCCTACGACTGTGACATCACGTACTGCACGAACAACGAACTCGGTTTTGATTATCTACGCGACAACATGAAGATGAGCGCGGACAACCGCGTCCAGCGCGAGCTCAACTACGCGATCATTGACGAGGTCGACTCGATCCTGATCGACGAAGCGCGAACCCCGTTGATCATTTCGGGCCCGTCAGAGGAAGACACCCAGGTCTACGCGGTCGTCAATCGCATCATCCCGAGCCTGAAGGCGGGGACAAAGGGCGAGCCGAGCAAGGGCGTCGAAGAAACCGGTGACTATTGGATGGATGAGAAAAATCATTCTGCGACGCTGACCGAAGAGGGCATCCACAAAGTCGAAAAGACGTTGAACATCGAAAATCTCTACGACCCGCAAATGCTCCCGGTGAACCACGCCATTTCTCAGGCCTTGATCGCCCACACCTTGAAGCGGCTCGACGTCGACTACATGGTGGCGGTTGGCGATAGCGGCAAAAAAGAAGTCATCATTGTCGACGAACACACCGGGCGACCCATGCCGGGACGCCGCTGGTCGGACGGCTTGCACCAGGCCGTGGAGGCGAAAGAGGGCATCACGGTTCGCAGTGAGAATCAAACGCTCGCAACCGTCACCTTCCAGAACTTTTTCCGCATGTACTCGAAGATTTCCGGCATGACGGGTACGGCGGACACCGAAGCCCCCGAGTTCGCCAAGATCTACAACCTCGACGTGTCGCTAATTCCGACTCACCGACCGCTGTTGCGAGACGATCTTTCCGACGTCGTCTTTAAGACCAAGAAAGAAAAATTCGACGCCGTCGCGGATGAAATCGCTGAACGACAGGAAAAAGGACAGCCGGTCCTCGTCGGTACGATTTCGATCGAGACTTCAGAAATGCTTTCGCGATTGCTCAAAAAGCGCGGCATCAAACACAAAGTTTTGAACGCCAAGCATCACGAGCGCGAGGCCGACATCGTCGCCCAGGCGGGTAGCAAGGCTTCGGTTACGATTTCGACCAACATGGCCGGTCGCGGCACCGACATTGTGCTCGGCGGCAATCCCGAGGCGCTGGCGCTCGAAAATTGCCAAGGCGACAAAGATGACGAGAAATACACCGAGACGCTGCTGCGCTTTGAACGCGAATGCGCAGAAGCGCAGAAGGAAGTGCTCGAGGCAGGCGGCCTGCATATCCTCGGCACCGAGCGTCACGAGAGTCGCCGCATCGACAACCAGTTGCGTGGTCGTTCCGGGCGCCAGGGCGACCCCGGCTCGAGTCAGTTCTTTCTGTCTCTCGAAGACGACCTGTTGCGCATCTTCGAAGCCGATCGGGTTTCCCAGTGGTGGGACCGTGTCGGTGTGGAAGAAGGGGAAGCGATCGAAAACCGCATGCTGACCCGGGTTATCGAAGGCGCCCAAAAGAAGGTCGAAGCGCGGAACTTCGACATGCGCAAGCACTTGCTCGACTACGACGACGTGATGAACAAACAGCGCCAGGCGTTTTACGCCCGTCGCTTGAATGTGCTCGTTAATGAAAGCCTGCAACAAGAGATCGAAGAAATTTTCGAAGGCGTGGTGGTCAACATCCTCGCCACCCACTGGCCCGCCAAGGGCGGCCCAGAAGGCGAAGACATCGACAATATTTCTGCCGCGCTCGAAACGCAGTTCGGGCTCACGCCCGCTTCAGACGAGTCTCCCTTCACTGGCTCCGACGGACAGCCGTTTGACGACCGGGACGATTTCGGTCGTGCGTTGCTCGACATCATCGAAGCCGGGCTAGAAGAGAAGAGGGTGCGCTGCCTCGAGATGGCCGAGCAGTATTCCGGAATTCGTTACCCCAAGTTTGAATGGTTCCAGCGCGACATCCTGTTGCAGGTGCTCGACACCCAATGGAAGGATCACCTCCATACGATGGACGGTCTGCGCGAGGGCATTGGCCTGCGGGGCTACGCCCAGAAGGACCCGAAGGTGGAGTATCAGCGCGAAGGCTTTGCGCTCTTTGCCGAAACCGAGCAACGCATGGACGACCAGGCCGCCGAGGTCCTGTTTCGCTTCGCACTCCCGACGCCGAGAATCGAGACCGTCCGCAATCGGGCCCAAGAAAACGACGCGGCATTGCCGGAAGGTTCGAAGGGCCCCCATCTCACCAAGGGTGCCGGCGGCAACGCACCGGGCAAGATTGGGCGCAACGAGCCATGCCCATGTGGAAGTGGCAAGAAGTATAAGAAGTGCTGCGCGGCCTGACCCCCTGACCCGCAGGGATCGTTCGCTATAAGTACGCGGCATGACGGCGACATCTACAAAGAGCCCTACAAAGAGCCCTACAAATAGCCCTACAAAGAGCCCGACGAAGAACTCTACGAAGAGCCCGAAAAAGACCAAGCGAAAGCCCACGCAAACCAAAAGCGTGGCCGCTCGCGCGCAGGGGAAACTCGGCGCCGCTTTGCCGGTCCCCGGGTTTCGCTACGCGGGCGTTCACTGTGGCGTCAAAGAGTCGGACCTCGACTTCGCGATGATCGTGAGCGACGAGCCTGCTTCGGTTGCCGGCGTTTTTACAAAGTCGACCATCGTGGGCGCTCCGGTCGAATGGTCCCGGCCGCGCGCAGCCGCAGGTCGGGCTCGGGCGATCGTCGCCAACAGCGGCTGCTCGAATACCGCCATGGGCGAGCGCGGCCGGCGCGATGCTGCAGCCATGGCAGCGGCTGCAGGCAAAGCCATTGGTTGTAGCGCCGACGAAGTTCTCGTCTCATCGACGGGCGTGATCGGTGAACCCCTCCCGATGGCGAAAATTCGCGCGGGCGCGGTACTCGCGCAGAAAGAACTCAAAGCCAATGGTTTCAAGCGTGCGGCCGAAGCGATTCGCACCACGGACACCTTCGCCAAGTACGCAAGCACGACGGTGGTGGTGAATCGCAAGCAGGTCACGATTTCCGGCATCGCCAAGGGTTCGGGAATGATCGAACCCAACATGGCCACGATGCTCTCGTTCATTACAACCGACGCGAACGTGTCGCCGGCGTTTTTGCGCGGTGCGCTCAAGCGCGTTGCGGACCAGACGTACAACTGTGTGACGATCGACGGCGAAGGCTCGACGAGTGACACGGTCGTGGTAATGGCCAACGGCGTTGCGGGAAACGCAGCGATTCGCAGCGCCAAGAGTGCGGGGGCGGCGCGATTTGAGGCGGCGCTGCTAGACGTCGCAACACAGTTGTCGCAGATGCTCGCCCGAGACGGCGAAGGGGCGACCAAGCTCGTCACCGTCGAAGTCACCGGCGCAGCGAATCCCCAGCAGGCGGATCTCGCCGCGCGTCGGATCGCGAACTCGATGCTCGTGAAGACCGCGCTCTTCGGACACGACCCGAACTGGGGCCGCATCCTTCAGACCCTCGGGGCGGGGCGGGTGAAATTGAACCTGCCGCGCGTCGAAGTGAGGCTGTGTGGGACGCCGGTATTCAAAGCGGGTGCGTCGACGGGGCCTGCAGCCCGCAAGCGCGCCGAAGCAGGGCTCAAGAGCACGGACATCACGGTGCATGTGAGTCTCGGGGCAGGACGTTCTTCGAAGCGACTCTGGACCTGCGACCTCAGCTACGACTACGTCCGCATCAACGCCGAATACACGACCTGATTCGTACGTGCCGCCAGGCGAGTCGCGGCGATCCCGCTTAAACAATTCGGCCCCCCTCCACCGGGACACCCCGTACTGGCTACGATTCCGGCTTTGATCGGAAGAACAATCGCTCCGCCCATCAACCATTCGCCCGACATTATGAAGGGCTCGGCGACGGCGGCAGAGGGACCGCTGCCGATCGGGGCGGCCAGCAGGATCAGCAACTTCTTTGCGCGCGAGTTTCGCTGCATGGAGGTGGATTCCGATTTGCCGACAACAAGGGAGTTGGGCTTCGGCTCCGATTTCGGTGTGATTGAAGCCACGCGGGGCGATTTCGGCAATAGCAGTCGATTGAGCCCCGTCCCCTGTTCCCGGGCGCGGTCGCATCCCCAAAAATCTTCGAAAATCCCTGAAATCTCAGGTCCTTGCCCCGAGCGCCGAAAAACCAAAGGCGCTAGGCTGCCGAGCGCAAAAAAAACACACGTTCTGCATTGCCCCTGCGGTGCCCGTGCCATCCAGATCGAGGAAGACGAAGCGAGATCGACTCACTTCGATTGCACCTCGAGGATGAACGGGTCAGGGGAGCAACCGGACTGTCGCAAACACCTGGGTTTCGTGACCTTGGACAAGCGACGAAGCGGTTGTGAGCGGAGCGGAGGCCGAACCGCAAAGGAGAAGAAGATGAGTGAGACCCCGGTCGAACCGACCGAAGTAGCGGCCACGCCCGAAGCTGCAGCTGCAGCACCCGCGAGCGAAATGGCTGAGGCCATGAAGGCCACCGAGATCAACATCCAGAGCTTGCTCGAAGCCGGCGTGCATTTCGGTCATCAGACCCACCGCTGGAACCCGCAGATGAAGCACTTCATCTTTGGCGAGCGCAACGGCACCCACATCATCGACCTCGACCAGACGCTACCGCTTTTCCGCAAGGCGCTCGCCCACGTGCGCGAGCTGACCAGCGAAGGCCAGGGCGTTCTATTCGTCGGCACCAAGCGCCAGGCCGCACCGTTTATTGAAGCTGCGGCAATCCGCGCCAAGCAGCCCTTCGTCAATTCTCGTTGGCTCGGCGGCATGATGACCAACTGGAAGACGGTCAAGAAGTCGATCGACCAGTACAAGTCGATGCTTGAAATCCAGGACGACGAAGAGAAGCGCGAAGCGCTCTCAAAGAAGGAACTCGCGCGCATGAGCCGCGCTTGCGAGAAGTACGCAAAGAGCCTCGCTGGAATGCGCCAGATGAACAAGCTCCCCGCGGCGATCTTCGTGATCGACGTCGGCAAGGAAGCGATCGCAGTTTCGGAGGCCAAGCGCCTCGGCATCAGTGTCATTGGTGTGGTCGACAGTAACTGCAGCCCGAAGGACATCGACTACCCGATCCCGGGCAACGACGATGCCATCCGCTCGGTCTCGCTCTATTGCGACGCATTCGCAGACGCATGCGTCCAGGGCGCCGCAGCCCGGGCAGAAAAACTCGCCTCGCAGCCGGCTCCCGAAAAGAACCAGCAGGCACCGACCGCATCAGGTCGCCGGGTTGTCGAGATCAAGCAAGCGCCGCGACGCGGTCGTGGTGGCAAGGAGGGCGGTGGTTCTGGGCGTACCCAGAGTTCCGGTGGCTGGGCTGAAAAAGACCGTAAGAAGAAGGCAGAGGAGAAGGCCGCTGCAGCGACTGAGCCCGCCGCCGAGGCGAGCGCTGCTCCTGTCGCACCCGCCACGCCTGCTGCACCCGACGCACCTGCCGCAGCAGCTGCACCCGACGCACCCGACGCAGCAGCCGCACCCGAAGCACCTGCCGAAAAGAAGGAAGAACCGGCGAGCGACGCGTGAGACGCTAGGGGGGCAACCTCCTCGGTGACGCGTGAACTCTTCCAACCCCAATTGAGCCAATCGAGAACTCAAACCGCTAATTCGAAGTCCAAGTAAGAACCAGCGCGACGAAGCACAGCAAGCAAGCTTTGCATCGAGGCAAAGGATCCAAGCGAAGGATTTCCGAAAGGAAAGGCAACCCGATGGCGAGCATCTCCGCCCAGGACGTAAAGACACTGCGCGAATCAACCGGCGCAGGCATGATGGATTGTAAAAAGGTTTTGACCGAGGCCGACGGCGACC
This sequence comes from Myxococcales bacterium, assembly GCA_012960035.1. Taxonomy (GTDB): domain Bacteria; phylum Myxococcota_A; class UBA9160; order UBA9160; family UBA4427; genus DUBZ01. Next base: position 55,231 of record DUBZ01000108.1, read on the forward strand.
CGCAGAAGGCGCTCGAGCTGTTGCGGGAACGCGGTCTGTCGAAGGCTGGCAAGCGCGCCGGTCGCGAGACCAGCGAAGGCACGATCGCCATTGCGATCGAAGGCACGACCAGCGTCATGATCGAGCTCGGTTGTGAGACCGACTTCGTCGCCAAGACAGACGACTTTCAGGGATTGGCCAATGAAATCGCTACCGCCATTATGAACGACGGCAGCGCGGCCAACGTCCAGCAAGCACATGCGTTGAAGTCCGGTGACGAAACGATCGAGGCCCGCGTGACGAACGCCGCGGCGACCATGGGCGAGAACATCTCGTTGAAGCGCGTTGAGCGCGTCGCCTCCGATACTGTTGTTGGCAGCTACATCCACATGGGCGGCAAGCTCGGTGTGGTCGTTGCACTCAGCGGCGGCGCAGACGGTGCCGACGCAGACTACGCATCGGTGGCCAAGGACGTGGCCATGCACGTTGCCGCCATCGACCCTACGCCGATCGCGATCGACCGCGCGGCTGTTCCCGCCGACCTCGTCGAAAGTGAGAAGACGATTTTGCGAAATCAGGCGCTGCAAAGTGGCAAGCCCGAGAACATCGTCGACAAGATCGTCGAAGGCCGCATCAACAAGTTCTACGCAGAGAACTGCTTGCTCGAGCAGGGGTTCGTGAAAGACCCCGACACCACCGTGGCGAAGGTACTGGCTGCCAATGACGCCGGTCTCACCGTTGCGTCCTTTCACCGGTTCAAGCTCGGGGAGGCGGCCACCTCGTGAGTTCAGCCGCTTACCGCCGTGTGTTGATTAAGCTGTCCGGTGAAGGACTCGCCGGCGATGACGGATTTGGCATCAATCCTGGGGTAATCGGTGGGATCGCGGATCAAATCCGCGAAGTACACGACATGGACATCCAGATCAGCATCGTGATCGGCGGCGGCAATATCATTCGCGGCATGACGGCTGCGAAAGAGGGCATGGACCGCGCCAACGCCGACTATATGGGGATGCTCGCCAGCGTGATCAACGCCATGGCGTTGCAGGACGCGCTCGAGAAAGTCGACCTGAAGACCCGGGTCCTGTCGGCGATCGACATCGCCCAAGTCGCCGAGCACTACATTCGTAGGCGGGCGATACGTCACCTAGAAAAGGGGCGCATCGTGATCTTCGGCGGGGGAACGGGCAATCCGTACTTCAGCACGGATACCGCGGCGGCGCTGCGCGCGGCCGAGATCCACGCGGACGTGATCCTCAAGGCTACCCAGGTGGACGGCGTGTACGACTCGGATCCTCACGCGAACCCCGACGCCAAACGATACGAGCGCATCACCTTCGATCAGGCGATTCGCGACGGTCTGAAGTTCATGGATCAAGCAGCGATCGCGCTTTGCAACGAAAATTCGCTGCCGATTGTCGTGTTCGACATGGGGGTCGCGGGCAACCTCACCAAGGTGGTGGTAGGGGAAACCGTCGGTACGATTGTTACTGGGTAACGCGTCATTTAAAAGTGCGTCTAAAAGCGCGTCAGTCAAAAG
>DUBZ01000108.1:56766-73668 GCA_012960035.1 Myxococcales bacterium
CAGTGGCGCGTCTACGATTTACGCGTCAGCCAGATAGCGGCAGCGAACCTCATAGAGGAACGGGCGAGCGGAGGGCAGATGGCCGAAGAAGATCTCGAAATCGTTTACGAAGAAGCCAACGAGGCGATGGGCAAGTCGGTCCAGAGCTATCGCAAGGACATGCTTCGCATTCGCACCGGGCGCGCCAGCACTTCGCTGCTCGACGGTATCATGGTCGACTACTACGGCAGCGCAACACCGCTCAAGCAGCTTGCCAACCTCAGCGCGCCGGATCCTAGGCTGCTCGTCGTAACCGCTTTTGACAAGGGTTCTCTCGACGACATCGAGCGCGCGATTCAAGCCAGCGAGCTTGGCCTCAACCCCGCCAATGACGGGAAGGTGATTCGCATCTCGGTTCCGCCGTTGACGGAAGAGCGCCGCAAGCAGCTCGTGAAGCAGGTGAAGAAGATGGCGGAGGAGCACAAGATTGGGGTGCGCGAAGCCCGCCGAGACGCCATCTCAATGGTCAAAGAACTCGAAACCGACGGTTCTTTGCCCAAGGATGACCGGCATCGTGCCGATAAACACATTCAGGACCTGACGAACGAGTTCAGCAAGAAGATCGATGAGTTGACCAGCCAGAAGGAACAAGAGGTCCTGGAGGTCTAGTCCCGATGGATGATCCGCGCGTCAATGCGCCGCGCATGAATACCGCTGCCATCCCAAACCACGTCGCCATCATCATGGACGGCAATGGGCGTTGGGCGCAGAGCCGCGGGCTCGATCGCAATCGCGGCCATCGCGAGGGCGTTGAGTCTGTCCGTGCCGTTGTGCGCGAGGCGCACAATCTCGGGATCAACGTTCTCACCCTGTATGCGTTCTCGATGGAGAACTGGAATCGACCCAAGCTCGAAGTGAATTCGCTCATGGGTTTGTTCGAGGAATACATCGACGTCGAGTTGCCGCAGATCATGGAAAAGAAGATCCGCGTGCGCGCAATCGGCCGCCTCGACAGACTCCCGCGCGCGACGAGGGTGGTCGTGAAGCACGTCATGAAGAAGACGGCGAACAACGGCGGAATGGAACTCGTCTTTGCACTCTCTTATGGCGCGCGGCAAGAGATTGTCGATGCTGCAAAGCAACTGATGCGCGACGCGGAAGCGGGCAAGCTCGACCCCGAGCGACTCGACGAAAAGACATTCTCCGCGTACCTCTACGCGCCCGATGTTCCAGACCCTGACTTGATGATTCGAACCGGTGGAGATTCGCGCGTGTCGAACTTCTTGCTCTGGCAAATCGCGTACGCCGAAATCTATACGACCGACCATATGTGGCCTGATTTTCGTGGAGCCCAGTTGGTCGATGCGATCACGGACTACCAGGGGCGCGAGCGTCGCTTCGGGCTGACGAGTGCCCAGGTTCAAGGCGGCACGGATGGCGCCGACGGCGCTACGAGCGAGTCCGAGTGAAGCGGCTGTCGATCCTCGGCAGTACGGGCAGCGTCGGCACTCAAACCCTCGCGGTCGTGGCACAGAACCCGGATACGTTCTGCGTTGAAGCCTTGGCGGCCGGTCGTAACATCGAACTGCTCGCGGAACAGGTCAAGCGCTTTGCGCCCAAGCTCGTTTCCGTGAGAGACGAAGCCGGTGCGCGCGAACTCGCAGGGCGGGTTGGCGACGCGGTTGAGATCCGTGTCGGGGACGACGGTCTCCATGCGGTTGCAACTCAGGACCCGTGTGATCTAGTCGTTGCGGCACTTGTTGGCGCTGTCGGGCTTGCACCAACGTTGGCGGCCATTCGTGCTGGACGTGATGTGGCGCTCGCGAACAAAGAAGTCATGGTGATGGCCGGTGCTCTCGTGTTGCGAGAAGTGAAGGCGCACGACGTCACCCTGTTACCCGTCGACAGTGAGCACAGCGCGATCTTTCAGGCGCTGTCTGGGCAACGCGCCGAAGATGTATCGCGCGTGATCCTGACCTGTTCAGGCGGACCCTTTCGCGGTTGGGATGCGTCGCGCATCGAAAACGCCAGCATCGAAGAAGCACTCAATCATCCCAACTGGGACATGGGCTCGAAGATCACCATCGACTCCGCCAGCTTGATGAACAAGGGCCTCGAAGTGATCGAGGCGCGCTGGTTGTTCGATATCGAGGCAAGCCAGATCGACGTTGTCGTGCATCCGCAATCCATCGTTCATTCGTTGGTCGAGTTTCGCGATACCTCGGTGATCGCCCAGCTCGGGCTCCCGGACATGCGCGTTCCCATTGTGGTCGCACTCGCGCACCCAGAACGCATCGCCCTCGACACCCCACGCCTCGACCTTGCAGAGATTGCCCGCCTCGATTTCGAACACCCGGACCGGAGCAAATTCCCGTGTCTCGACTTGGCCTACCGCGCCCTCGAAGGCAGCGAAGAAGCTCCGGCGGTGCTCAACGCCGCGAATGAGGTCAGTGTTGCCGCGTTCCTTGAAGGCGCGATTCCGTTCGGCGCCATCCCCGCAATCAACGGTTCGGTGCTGGACGCGCACTTGGCTGCGCGCGGCGGAGTTCGCGTTGACGACATCGACACGATTCTTGCCGCCGATGCTTGGGCGCGCGATTCAGCGCGAATAGCACTCGAAGATCATAAGCAAGCCAAGGCTCAAAGCGCGCACGACGAAGGAGCCGTATGAACATTCTCGACTATTTATTCGCCGTCGTACCCATGCTTGGGATTTTGATTTTTGTGCATGAGCTTGGGCACTTCATCGTGGCCAAGATGTGCGGTGTTCGCGTTCTCAAATTCTCGCTCGGCTTCGGCTCGCCCATCGGAATCGGAAACCTCCGTCTTCGCTGGGTTCGCGGTGGCACCGAATACGTGATCGCCTGGTTCCCACTCGGCGGCTTTGTGAAAATGCTCGGCGAGCAGATGCAGGGCGCCCAAGGCGAAGAACTCGAAAGCGTCCCCGACGCACGCCCGGACGAGTACTTGGACGCCAAGCCGGCATGGCAAAAGTTGGCCATCACGTTCGCCGGCCCCGCCATGAACCTTCTGCTTCCCATCGTCGCATTTGTCGGTGTTCTCGGGGCAGGGCTCCCGCAAGCATCGCCGGTTGTGGGAATGGTCGAGATGCAGTCGCCGGCGGCGGTTGCGGGCATACTTGCGAGCGACAAAATCACGTCCGTCGATGGCGTGCTCGTCGAGAGTTGGGATGTCGTGGCCCGAGCGGTTCGCGAGCACGGCGACACCTCCATTGCGATCGGGCTCGAGCGCGAAGGCGCTGCGATGTCGATCGACGTTCCCGTCACCATCCGCTCGTCCATGAACGAGTTTGGCGAAGTGATCGAAATAGGCTGGATCGGCCTCGGCCACCGCCGCTTGCCCACCATGGTCGGCATTCCCGAAACCGGCTCTCCGGCAGAGGCCGCCGGTCTCTTGTCAGGCGACCGAATCGAGTCTATCGCGGGGGTTGAAGTCGAAGACTGGGAAAGCCTTTCCGATGCCTACGCGGAACAGACTTCGAGCGCGGGTGTCAGCATTGTGGTCGCACGCGGCGGCGGCGACGACGCGATACAGGTTGAACTCGAAATTCCAGCGCTCACGCACCTCCGTGCACTTGGCGTCATCCCGGCGGCGGTGCTCGTACGCAACGTCAGCGAAGGCATGCCGGCTGAAGCGGCAGGGCTAGAGCCGGGCGATTTGATCTTGGCCGTCGACGGCGCACCCGTCGGAAGTTTCGCGACCTTCGCCGAAGCCGTGCGCACAAGCGGCGGCCGTAGCCTCGACATCACCTACGCGCGCGCGGGCGAAACGAAGGCGGTGAGCATCGCGCCGAAAGAAAGCCAAGTGCCCGGGCCGTTCGACATCACGGGCATGGAGCAGACGGTTTACTTGATCGGGATTACCCACGGCTTCCCAACCCTCGCCGGTGCCCAGCACGTCGTAAAGATCTGGAACCCGCTCGTGTCGATCCCGAAGGCGACGCACATGACGATCGATCGGGCGTCGTTGTTCCTGCGAAGCCTAGGCAAGCTCGTGAGCGGTGATGTTGGGCTCGACAACGTTTCTGGCCCGATTGGGATCGCGGAAGTTGCGCGCAAGTCCCTCGACATGGGTTGGCTGGTCTATCTCAACACCATGGTGTTTATCAGCATCAACCTCGGGTTTCTGAACTTGCTCCCGATCCCGATCCTCGACGGCGGGCAAGCGGTGATCATCATTGTAGAAGCGGTGAAGCGCTCGCCGATCTCACTTCGCAGCCGGGAGATCGTTCAGCAGATCGGCCTCACGTTTATCTTGATGCTGATGGGGCTGGCGTTTTGGAACGATCTGTCGAGGCATTGGGGCGTGTTCGTCGAATGGCTCCGCGGCACGGGGTTGTGAACTCGGGCGCGTCCGACACGCTCTGCCTGGCGCTGTGTTCCGCGACGCGTACTGCAAGCGTGGCGTTGCTCGACCGCGGTGAAGTGGTCGTTGAGCATTCTGCCGTTGCAGACCGACATCAAGCCGAAAGCTTGCTGCCGTTGGTGGATCGCGTGCTGGGTGACGGGGGTGTCACGATCGAGGCGCTGGGTTGTATCGGGCTTTCGATTGGCCCCGGTTCGTTCACGAGTTTGCGGATTGGCGTCGCGACTGTGAAGGGCTTGGTTTACGGAACCGATGTTCAGGTCGTCGGCGTTTCAACTTTGCAGGTACTCGCCGAAGCCGCCGAGATCGACGGCGCCTCGCTTCCAAAAACTGCGGCCATCATCGGCATGTTGAACGCGCAACGCGGCGAGGTATACGCCGCGGCTTTTGCGGGTGACAACGCAGCCTATGCGGCCCGCGGAAGTGTCCTCCCCGAGTTGGTCTATGACGCCACCGAACTCTCGACTCGCTTGCCGACGGGTTGCGTATTGGTCGGCGACGGAGTCGACGTCGTCTCCGCGGCCATTCGCGAAAAGCGCGGCGACGATTTGTCGTTCGCTCCCGGGCTCGGTCTCGAGCCCACTGCCGGGAGTGTGGGGCGCCTCGCGGTTGCCGAATTCGCCGAGCGGGGTGGGGCCGATGCGGCCGATTTAGCACCTCGATACGTGCGCCGCGCCGAGGCCGAAGTGACGCGCACTGCCGAGCGATTCGAGGCCTAGCAGGCTGCAGAAAACCCCTCCCGTCGCATCGGACGCGTCTTTACGTCGATCACTGCGTTGTGAAACCTTGCTGTGCTAGGTACGCCTCCGGAGCGGCACCCGGTTGCCCGAGGCAGAACCGGCGCCAGAACCCAAGCCAAAGGGGGTTTCTGGCCTTGTGGTGAGAGCCTTTGACACCGTGCGAAACCTCTCGTAGCCTCGCGGGGTTAGCCCATCGGGACCAACCCGCTGGGCGACCCAAAAGAACGGCGTCGGCCGGCATCGCCTGCCAAGTTTGTTCACGATCCGCACCGAGTTCAAAGTGCAGATCAGCTGAGAGCTAGACCCAATCAAACACCGTATCCCGGTCAGCTGAAACCCGCCGTGCGCAAGCGGATGGCAGGGGCAGTTCGGGCAAGGACAAAAGCTGGCACACCGCAGAATGCGATCCGACGCCAGCGACGACATCGAAAAAAACGAACAGAACAGCACAGAACAACCACAAGACATCACAACAAGACATCACAAAAGGAAGAGACAACTCCGATGGCACTCAACATCTATTACGACAAAGACGCAGACCTTGGCCGACTGGAAGGCAAAACCGTGGCGATCATCGGCTACGGCAGCCAGGGCCACGCGCACGCCCAGAACCTTCACGCCTCGGGTGTCAAAGTCATTGTCGGTTTGCGCAAAGATTCAGCGAGCTGGAGCAAGGCCGAAGGCGCCGGACTCGAAGTCGCCACGGTTGCGGACGCGGCCAGTCGCTCTGAGATCATCATGTTGACCCTGCCCGATGAACTCGCGGCCGACGTGTACGCGAGCGAAGTCGCGGCCAATCTCGAAGCGGGTAACTACCTCTGCGTGGCACACGGTTTCAACTTGCACTTCGGTGCGATTGAGCCGCCGGAAAACGTCGGCGTGTTCATGGTGGCACCCAAGGGTCCCGGTCACACGGTTCGCGATCACTACGAAGCGGGGAAGGGCGTTCCGTGCCTCGTCGCAGTTCAGCAGGACCCGACAGGCGATACACTCCAGATTGCCCTCGCTTATGCGAGCGCGATCGGCGGCGGTCGCGCGGGCATCATCGAAACGACTTTCAAAGAAGAAACCGAAACCGATCTGTTCGGCGAGCAGGCTGTTCTTTGCGGTGGCATGACGGCGCTGATGAAGGCTGGTTTCGAGACTCTCGTGGAAGCCGGTTATGCCCCGGAGATGGCGTACTTCGAATGCATCCACGAGGTGAAGCTGATTGTGGACCTGATCTATCAGGACGGCATTGCGAACATGCGATACTCGGTTTCGAACACGGCCGAATACGGTGACTTCGTAAGCGGCCCTCGCGTGATCGACGCCGACACGAAGGCACGCATGAAGGACATCTTGACCGACATCCAGACCGGCGAATTCGCCAAGCGCTTTATCCTTGAGAACAAGTCGGGTGGCATCGCGTTCAAGGCCATGCGACGACACGCGGCCGAGCACCAGATCGAAGAAGTCGGCGCTCGCTTGCGCGGTTTGATGCCGTGGTTGAAGGAGCGACAGCTCGTCGACCGCGCAAAGAACTAGCATCACTCCTTCCACAAAAAGGGAGTCATCGGTGGAGCAAGATGCGCGGAACGAAGGTAGGGCTGCTGGCGGCGCCCGAAGGCGGCGCCGTGGCTCACGCAGACGTCGGTCCGGAACGGGGCTAGCGCCACTGCTCCCCCATATCCTGACCACGTGTAACTTGGCAGCCGGGTTCTATGCCATCGCGAAGGCGAGCACGGGGGATCCTGTGCAGGCCTCGTGGGCGATCTTGGCGGCGGGGATCTTCGATGTCCTCGATGGACGTGCCGCGCGTATGACCAATTCGGTCAGCAAGTTCGGCATGGAGTACGACTCGATTGCAGACACGGTTTCGTTCGGCGTGGCGCCGGCAATGATCGCGTTTCACGCCGGGCACTTCATGGAGCTGGGCTGGACGGGGTGGGTGATGGCGTTCGTGTTTACGGCGTGTGCGTCGCTTCGACTGGCACGCTTTAACGTGACGGCGGGCACCTACCGAGGTCGCTTCGACGGACTTCCGAGCCCCGCTGCCGCGGGCGTTGTCGTTTCCACCGTTTGGTTTGTGACGTTTTTGCGAGACGCCGGAATCAACGTCAACGTCCCCGCGGTGCTTCCGGCGATTGGGGTCGCGTTGGTGGGGCTGCTGATGGTCTCGCCGATCCCATATCGCAGCAACAAAGACTTGCCGAACCTAAGTGGCTATCGCGCGATTGTGATTGTGGTCATGATTTTTACCGCGCTCATCGCCATGCCTCAGGTGAGCTTCTTCATCGTCGGCATCGTGTACGTCTTATCGGGACCCTTGGAATTGCTTTACCGCTATCGCACGGGCAAGAGCCTCGAACTGATCGCTCCGGAAGGAGAGGCGAGTGAAAAGTCGCAAGGGCCGACGCTCGTGAAAGAAGAAGGGCCGTCATGAGTAGTGAGCTGATTCGCATCTTCGACACGACGCTGCGCGACGGTGAGCAATCGCCGGGCTGCAGCATGAACCAGCAAGAAAAAATCGTGATTGCGCGGCAGCTGTCGCGGCTTGGCGTCGATGTGATCGAAGCGGGTTTTCCGATCGCGAGTGAAGGCGATTTCCAGGCCGTCGAAGCCGTCGCGAAGGAAGTTCGCGATGTCATCGTGTGCGGTCTCGCGCGCACTGGCGCCGAAGACATTGCCCGTGCCGGCCAAGCTCTCGAGCATGCCGCTTCGCCTCGCATCCACACGTTTATTGCCACGAGCGACATTCATCTTCAACACAAACTGCGGATGAGTCGCGAACAAGTTCTTGCCGAAGTCGACCGCTCGGTCAGGCAGGCGAAGAGCTTGGTCGACGACGTGGAATTCTCGGCCGAAGACGCCACGCGATCCGATCCCGATTATCTCGTGCAGGTGTTTACGGCCGCGGTTGAGGCCGGTGCATCAACGCTCAACGTTCCGGATACCGTGGGCTACACGACCCCTGACGAATATGCGCGCTTGATCACCGATCTCCGCGCCCGGGTGCCGGGCTCCGAAAACGTGATCTATTCGGTTCATTGCCACAACGACCTCGGCTTGGCGGTGGCCAATAGCCTTGCGGCCATCGGCGCAGGCGCGCGTCAGGTCGAGTGCACCGTGAATGGCATTGGCGAGCGTGCAGGCAACACGTCTCTCGAAGAAGTCGTGATGGCGATCCGCACGCGACAAGATCAATTCGCTTCGATCGACACCGAGATCAACACGCGTGAAATCTACACATCGAGTCGACTGCTCTCGTCGATTACCGGCGTCATGGTGCAACCCAACAAGGCGATCGTGGGAGACAACGCGTTCGCACACGAAGCGGGGATCCACCAGGACGGCGTGCTGAAAGCTGCGATCACGTACGAAATTATGACGCCCGAATCCATCGGTCGCGCGTCCAACGACCTCGTCCTTGGAAAACATTCCGGACGCCACGCCTTCAGAGAGCGCCTCGATGAACTCGGCTTGCAAGTCGAAGGCGAAGAATTCGAAAAAGCCTTCCTTCGCTTCAAGAGCCTCGCCGACGCGAAGAAGACCATCTTCAACGAAGACATCGAGGCCATTGTGGCCGACATGGTCGAAGCCGAAGACGATCGCTTCGAACTTGGCGAGTTGTCGATTACGTGCGGCACGTTCGGCAAGTCGAGTGCGACGGTCGAGTTGAAGCTCGACGGCACGAGTTCGAAGTGCACGACTCTCGGAGTGGGGCCCGTTGATGCGATCTTTAAGGGCATCAGCCAACTCACCGAGACCAAGAGCGTGCTGGAAAAATATCAAGTCCACGCGGTGACGGCAGGGCTCGACGCCCTCGGTGAAGTGTCGGTGACCGTGAGTGAAGACGGACGTCGCGTGATCGGTCGCGGTGCACACGAAGACGTGCTCGTCGCGAGCGGCAAGGCTTACGTCCACGCTCTCAACAAGCTCGAATGGCACAAACGGCGGCGCCCCCTCACTTCGCCCCGAGGAATTTGATCTCACTTTCGATTTCACTTTAGAAGGCATTCGCGCTACGACCGACCCCAGGTTCGGTGTCCCGGTGAAGTTCCGGTGATGTCAGACTCCCGGGCGCCGCTGCGAACGCGAAACCCAGAACTAGAACCAGAATAAACGAGAGGAAGGAAATTCGATGGATCGGATCGTTGTACTCCCCGGTGACGGGATTGGTCCCGAGGTCACTGCGCAAGCGCAGCGCGTACTCGAAGTCGTATGCGCGAAGCACGACATCAAAATCGGCTTTGAAGAAGCCTTGATCGGCGGCGCGTCGATCGACGCGAAGGGGTCGCCCCTCACCGACGACGTCATTGAACTGTGCCGCGAATCACGCGCGATCTTGCTCGGCGCCGTTGGCGGTCCGAAGTGGGATGACATGCCTGTCGCAACACGCCCCGAGAAGGGGCTTCTGGGCATTCGCAAGGCGCTCGGTCTGTTCGCAAACCTTCGTCCCGCGCAAGTTTTTTCGGCACTCGCGCAAGCGTCGAGTCTTCGTCCCGAAGTGGTCGAAGGGATCGACATGTTGGTGGTGCGCGAGCTGACCGGTGGGATCTACTTTGGCGAACCGCGCTTCATCGATCGATCCGGTCCGGTGCGCACGGCGACCAACGCGATGGTCTATGACGAGAATGAAATCGCCCGCATTACTCGCGTTGCTTTCGAAGCGGCCGGCGGACGACGCCAGCACGTCACCCACGTCCACAAGGCAAACGTGCTCGAGGTCTCGCAGCTGTGGATGGAAGTCGTGGAAGAAGTCGCGAAGAACTACCCGAACATCGAGTTGGCTCATCAGCTCGTTGACTCGTGCGCCATGCTGCTCGTCAAGGAACCGCGTCGCTTCGACGTGATCGTGACGGGCAACTTGTTCGGCGACATCTTGTCCGACCAGGCGGCGATGATCACAGGTTCTCTTGGCATGCTCCCCTCGGCGAGTATCGCCGAAGGTGGCTTGGGGCTTTACGAACCGGTTCACGGTTCGGCTCCCGACATCGCGGGGCAAGATCTCGCGAACCCGCTCGCAGCCATTCTCAGCGGTGCGATGATGCTCGAACATTCGTTTAGCGCGCATGACGCCGCTGGCGCGATTCGCAGCGCGGTCGACGCAGTACTCGACGCGGGCCATCGCACAGGCGACATCGTGTTGGACGGCGAAAACCGACCCACCATCGGCTGCGTTGAAATGGGCGATCGCGTGCTCGAACAGTTGGAATGCGTATGAGCGACGAACCCAAGGGTTTTCGAATCGGGATCGCCGGCGCGTCGGGAACACTCGGCCGGGAAATATTGTCCGTGCTCTCGGATCGCCGTTTTCCAATCGCCGACCTGAAGCCGTTTGCCAGCGGGGGCTCGATCGGTGAAGAAATTGAGTTCGCCGGCGAAGTCTTTACGATCGAGGCCGCGCCCAAAACGCTTCGCGGTCTCGACATGCTCATTGTGTGCACCCCACCGGGTGCGGCGCTTGATCTTGTCCGGGAAGCACTAAGAAGCGAAGTCCCGTGTATCGACTGCTCGGGCGCGATGGCGAACTCCCCTGAAGTCCCGCTGTACGTCGCCGACCTTTGCGCGCCGAGTCTCGTCAAAGGTGCACCGGTCGTCGCACAGCCTGCGGGTATCGCATTGGCGTGGTCGCACTTGCTCGCAGCCGTCGAAGGTGCTGCCGGGCTCGAGAGAGTTTCGGGAAGCATTTTGTATTCGGCGTCGCGCGCGGGACGTGCGGGGATCGAGTCGCTTTCTGCCGAGACACTTGGCCTGCTCAACCAGCAAGAGATGCCACCGCTCAGCGTATTTCCGGGTCAGGTCGCGTTCGATTGCTTTGCGTTGCCAGCCGGAGCGACCCCCGATGGTTCCGCGCAAGTCGAAGCCGATTTGGCGCGCGACATACGCCGACTTGTCGGGGCGAACCTGCCGATTTCGGCTACCGCGATCCAAGTGCCAACGTTTGCGGGGGATGGCAGTGCGATCGCGGTCACGACCAAGCAGCCGCTTTCAGTCGAGCATGCGCTCGATCTGTTTCAGAAGGCGCCGGGTCTCGAAGCCTGGAGCTCGGACGAAGTCGGTCCTTCAACGCGAGACACTGCCGGTCGCGACGTTGCGGTCGTGGGTCGCGTGCGCGCAGACGCGTCGGTCGAAAATGGGCTTCTACTCTGGCTCGCTGCCGACACGCTTCGCTTGGCGGCGGTCAACGCTGCGAAGATCGCGGAAACCCGCCTCGACGTAGGCTGAGGATCGGGCACTTGGGGCACTATCGGCTAGTTCTCGAATATGACGGTGCGGCTTTCGAAGGCTGGCAGATCCAGGCCGGGGCGTCGCGAACCGTGCAGGGCTGCCTCGTTGAGGCTGCGCAGAAGATCTCGCAGGGCGAAGTGAAGGTCCGCGGCAGCGGTCGCACCGATTCCGGCGTCCATGCAGAAGGGCAGGTCGTCGCCCTCGAAATCGACTGGAGCGAGGAGCCCCTGGCGCTGCTGCGAGCGCTCAACGGAAACCTGCCCCGGGACGTGGCAGTGCGCTCCGCCAGCGCCACCAGCCCAGACTTCGACCCCCGGCGCCATGCCGAGGGCAAGCAGTACCGCTACGCGATCTGGAATGGCCCAGCGCGTGCTCCACTCCGCGAGAACCGCTGGACCCACATCGCGCAGCCACTGGATCTCGACGCGATGGGCGAGGCCGCTCGGGGACTGCTCGGAATTCACGATTTCGCTTGTTTTCAGGCCAGCGGGTCGGACGTCCTACAGACGGTTCGAGAAATTTTCTCCCTTGAAATCACAGGGGAATCTGGGGCTGAAATCGTCGTGGAGGTCGAAGGCTCGGGGTTCCTGCGCCACATGGTTCGCAACATCGCTGGGACATTGATCGAAGTGGGCCGAGGCAAGCGTGAGCCGGCCTCGATGGCGGATCTGATCGCTAGCCTGGACCGGGGGCAGGCGGGGCCGACAGCGCCCGCTAAGGGGCTGACGCTGGTGCGCGTCGACTATCCCGCGACCTCCCCGCAGAGGTCCGAAAGTGGTGGCTGCGAAACACCGTCCGGATGAGGGTTTCCCCTGAAAAGTCACACCGTTATGCCGAGGGGAAGGCTTGACGGGGACGCGCCACTTGGTTAAAACTTGCCGGTCCCGTAGTCCGGGCACCGCCCCGGATCAGAACTTTTCAAACCAAATTTCCCCACGAACTTTCGCAACTCGAAGCGCTTTTTCTAAACCCCAAGCACTTTTTCCAAGTCCCAAGCACTTCTTCTAAGACCCCAAGCACTTCGTTCGGGCTGCGCAGCAAAACGACTCGTCAAGAGATACGAGTGAAGGAGCACCACCCATGGGAGCCACGGCTCACAAGGCCACCCAAAGCACCAAGCCCGCGGACGTCGAGCGGCGTTGGTTCGTCGTCGATGCCACCGACCAAGTGCTCGGCCGCCTCGCTACGCGCGTCGCCACTGTGCTTCGCGGCAAGCATCGCCCGATCTTCACGCCGCACGTCGACACCGGCGAGTACGTGATCGTGATCAACGCCGAAAAGGTGAAGCTCACGGGCAACAAGATGCAGGACAAAAAATATTACCGACATTCGGGCTACCAGGGCTCTCTCAAAGAGGTCAGTGCCGAAAAGCTTTTGCAATCGGCCCATGCCGACCGCGTGGTTCGCAAAGCCGTCGTCGGAATGCTTCCCAAAAATTCGCTTGGCCGACAGATGGCCAGCAAGCTCAAAGTATACGCGGGTCCGGACCATCCCCACGTGTCGCAGAAACCGGAGGAAATGAAACTTGGCTGAAGTAACGACCGCAACGGGGAAGCGAAAGAGTTCAATCGCCCGAGTGCGCCTTACCGCCGGAACTGGCCAAATCATCGTCAACGGTCGCGCGTGCGAAGAATACTTCCCGCGCATCGTGCTGAACAACATTGTTCGGCAGCCGCTTGTCGATACCGACACGATTACCACCTACGACATCCACGCGAACATTTGCGGCGGTGGGACCTCCGGCCAGGCCGGTGCGTTGCGCCACGGCATTGCGCGTGCGCTTGAGAAGATTGACCCGGCTCGCCGCTTGACCCTTAAGAAGGCTGGCTATCTCACCCGCGACGCACGTCGCAAGGAACGCAAGAAGTACGGACAGAAGGGCGCCCGCGCGCGCTTCCAGTTCAGTAAGCGTTAAACCCCGAAGGGTTGTGAACTTTTCTCACGCTCCACAAAGGCAGCGGGAGACCCTTCGGGTCTCCCGTTTCCTTTTGGGTAAGACCAAGCGGCCAGAGCGCACCAACGCCTGGCCGAACCTGGAGTCAAGATGAGAATCGCAGTCGTTGGAGCGAGTGGTTACACCGGGCTTGAAGTCGTGCGGATCGTATTGCGCCACCCGGAGCTCGAGTTGAGTGTGGTGACGAGCGAGCAACGCGCCGGCCAACCGATGGGCGAATGCTTCCCTGCGTTGCGCGGCCTCACCGACCTCAAATTCGAAGCCAACGATCCAGCGAGTCTGGCGGGCAGGGTCGACGCGGCGTTCTGCTGCCTGCCCCATGCCGCTTCTGCGCCGACTGTGACGGCCATTCGAAAGCTGGAGATCTTGGCCCTCGACCTCTCGGCCGACTTTCGGCTGCGGGATTCCGATGTCTACACGCACTGGTATGGCGAACACAAGGCACCGGAGCTGTTCGGCAAGGGTGTGTATGGGATGCCTGAGCTCTACCGCGAGCAAATCAAAGAGACGGAGCTGATTGCGGCTCCCGGCTGCTATCCGACGGGCGCACTGCTCCCGATGCTGCCGTTTCTCCGAGCCGGCGTCGTCGAAACTGACGGGATTTTCGTCGATTCGAAGTCGGGCGTGTCCGGCGCGGGGCGCAGCCTGCAAGACGGCTTCTTATTCGCGGAGCTAGAGGGCAATTCCCACGCCTATAAAGTGGCGAACCATCGCCACGTGACAGAAATGGAACAAGAGGGGAGCCTCGCAGCCGGCAAGCCCGTGACGGTCACTTTCGTGCCGTACTTGATCCCGACCATTCGAGGCATCGTGAGCAGCGTGCTCATGCGGGGGAAGGGCGGCCTCACGACCGCGGCGGCCCACGACATCCTCGCAAGCGCTTACGCGAATGAGCCCTTCGTCCGGGTCCTGCCGGTGGGCGAAGCGCCGAAGCTCCAGTCGGTCAAAGGCACGAACTTCTGCGACGTCGCGGTGACTGTGGACGACCACACGGGCAACGTCGTAGCGCTCTCGGCGATCGACAACTTGGTGAAGGGGTCGGGCGGCCAAGCGGTGCAGTGCTTGAATATCATGAAGGGTTGGCCCGAGACGACGGGCCTCACCGAAATGGCGCCGGTGCCGTGAAGCCGCGCAGGTGATGCCGACCCTTTCCACGGGACGCTTCCAGCGGCGTACTCGCACTGCAAACATCGTTTGTAGTTGCCGGAAGCTGCGCTTGTGAATGGTCACGTCATCGGACTTCCGTTAGTCTATACGTCCATGCAGCCCGTCATGGATCTCACCCGCAAGACCGCGAACCCGCGACGAGTCGTTCTTGGAATTTCAGACGGCTCCCTCTCAGCAACGCCTGTACCGCGACCTCATTTTCCGTTCTCAGTTGAACCCCCAGTGCTCGAAGTAACGCATTGATCTCTACCAATGCGCCGTTCGAAGCGGAGGCGATTATGCAAGCCAGACAGACCAAGTACATCTTCGTAACGGGGGGCGTGCTCTCCTCGTTGGGCAAAGGTCTGGCGTCCGCGTCAATCGGTGCGCTGTTGGAAGCGCGCGGCTTGAAGGTGACCTTCTTAAAGCTCGACCCGTACCTAAACGTCGACCCCGGCACGATGAACCCGTTTCAGCACGGCGAGGTGTACGTCACCGAAGACGGCGCTGAGACCGATCTCGACCTTGGACACTACGAGCGCTTCACGACGTCCGTGCTCGGGCAGGTGAACAACGTCACCGCCGGACGTGTTTACGATTCGGTCATCGCGAAAGAACGCCGCGGCGACTACCTCGGTGGCACCGTGCAAGTGATTCCGCACGTGACGGATGCGATCAAAGAGCGCATCTACGTAGCCGGCCAGGACATCGACATCATTCTTGTCGAGATTGGCGGCACCGTGGGCGATATCGAATCGTTGCCTTTCCTCGAAGCCATCCGCCAGTTTCGCTCGGAAGTCGGTCGACAGCACACGTGCTTCATCCACGTTGCCCCCGTCTTTTACTTGGCCGCCGCCGGTGAAGTAAAGACGAAGCCGGTTCAGCATTCAGTGAAGGAGCTGCAGTCCGTCGGGATCACGCCAGACATTATTTTGTGCCGGACAGACCGCTTCCTTTCGAAGGGCATCAAGAGCAAAATCGCGCTCTTCTGCAACGTCGACGAAGACGCGGTCATTACTGCGAAGGACGTCGACACGATTTACGACGTGCCGTTGGTGTTCGCGGCAGAAGGCCTCGACGAGAAGATCTCGCAAGTGCTCAACATGTGGACCGGGCGTCCGGACCTGCGGCATTGGGAAGAACTTTCGGAGATCCTGCGCAACCCCGAAGGCGAGATCACCATTGTGATGGTGGGCAAGTACGTCGACCTTACGGAGTCGTACAAGAGTTTGAACGAAGCCTTGGTGCACGGCGGTGTCTCGATCAAGACCAAGGTCCTCATCGAATACGTCGACTCGGAAAAGCTGGTAGACGCAAGCGTGCTCTCCCAAGCCGACGGCATTCTTGTGCCCCACGGCTTTGGCTCGCGCGGCGTCGAAGGCAAGATCCGCGCGGTGCAGTACGCCCGGGAAAACGAGATCCCGTTTCTCGGCATCTGCTACGGCATGCAGCTCGCGGTGTGTGAGTTCGCGCGCAACGTCGCCGGCCTCGAAGGTGCCAATTCAAGCGAAGTGGACAGCGACACGCCGCATCCCGTCATCGCGTTGCTTCCGGGACAAGAAAACATCGAAGACAAGGGCGCGACCATGCGCTTGGGCGCATACCCGTGTGTCTTGAAGGAAGGCTCCGTGGCCCACACTGCCTACGGAAAAACCGAAATCAGCGAACGGCACCGCCATCGCTACGAATTCAACAACGACTACCGAGAGCGCCTGTCCGAAGCGGGCCTCGTGTTTTCAGGCCTGTCGCCGGACGGCAACCTCGTCGAAGTCGTCGAGATCCCGGAGCACCCGTTCTTCGTAGCCGGGCAGTTTCATCCCGAATTCGCCTCGAAACCATTCGCGCCGGCCCCGTTGTTCGTCGCCTTCACAGCGGCCTCAAAGCTTCACCGCGACGGGCGATCGGAATAGGGCGGTAATCCCAGCATTGGGCAGTGGATGGGAGCGGAAGGTCGTCACCTTGCATTCCACCCGGTTATCGCTAAAAACTGCTTTCTCGATGGGACGTTAGCTCAGTTGGCTAGAGCACTGCCTTCACACGGCAGGGGTCGGTGGTTCGAGTCCACTACGTCCCACCATCTATGAAGAGACGTTGAAGGCTCTTTCGTTGCGAGCCTATAGCGCCGTAAGGTTCAAGAGTGGCCCGGTAGCTCAGCTGGATAGAGCACCAGCCTCCGAAGTTTGGGGCGAAACTGTGAACAATGAGTGAACAGTTTCGTGGTTTGGCCGTCGGCGTAGCCGACATGAAGGCCAAACCGGTGCGTTCGCAGGAAGCAACCGGGCAACGAAGTTCGCAAGTTTTAAACGGAGGGAATGAGAAGCGTCCTCTCATTTGCAATGCGTACAAAGTTCATGGTTCGCTGATGAAGGTGTGACCCGGCATGCAGAAGTTGACTGATGAATTGTGCGACGGGACTGGTATTCGCGAGCACTACGTCCCACCATCACTTTGCGAGCCTATAGCGCCGTAAGGTTCAAGAGTGGC
>DUBZ01000109.1 GCA_012960035.1 Myxococcales bacterium
GCGTGCGCTCCCTGATGACGGCCATCTCGACACATTGGAGGCGGACCCCAAGCACGCCGAAGTCGCCCGCAGCAACATCGCGAATGCGAAGCTCCAAGATCGAGTCACGCTTCACGAAGGCAAAGCGATCGAAACCCTCGAGCGGTTCATCGCCAGCGACACCGAGCCATATGACTTCGTCTTCATTGACGCAGACAAGCCGCGTAACCCGGACTACGTGCGCGCGTCCTTGCAATTGTCTCGACCCGGCACACTGATCGTCGTAGACAATGTGATTCGAGGTGGGGCGGTCGTTGACGCTTCGAGTGTCGACCCCGGCGTGATCGGCGTTCGGCGAATGAACGAACTGCTGGCAAACGAACCGCGCATCGACGCCACCGCGATCCAGACCGTGGGCAGCAAAGGCTGGGACGGATTCGCACTCTTGCGCGTGCTCGACCTTTAGAGCGTAGGTGCCTCGTTCGCAGTACGATCGGGCTTTCCGAAAAACGCCGGCACCCTGCCCCCGTACTCCGCTGCGGGTTGCGAAGGAAATTCATGAGCGACAACCCCAAGTCCTTCAACTTGTCTCCCGAACTGCACAGCTACATGCTGGCCCACGGGACGGCGCCCGACGCCATTCAACAAGGCCTGATCGAAGCCACGAGCAAGCTGGGCGGTATTTCGGTGATGCAGATCGCCCCTGAACAGGGCGCCTTGATGACGATGCTCACCCAACTCATCGGCGCCACCCGCGCGATCGAAGTGGGCACCTTTACCGGCTACTCGGCATTGTGCATCGCGCGCGGGCTACCCAAGGACGGCCAGCTCGTCTGCTGCGACATCAGTGACGAATGGACTTCCGTCGGTGTCCCGTTCTGGGAAAAAGCTGGCGTTCGCGATCGCATCGATCTTCGCATCGCACCGGCCCTCGAAACGTTGCAAGGGATCAAAGAAGATGACGGCTTCGACCTTGCCTTCATCGACGCCGACAAACCTTCTTACCAAGCCTATGTCGAAGAACTCCTGCGCCTTGTCCGACCCGGCGGGTTGATCCTTGTCGACAATGTGCTGTGGGGTGGCAATGTGATCAACGCAGAAAACAACGAAGACAACACGCTCGCGATTCGCGCGTTCAATGAAAAAATCGCGAAGGATCCGCGTGTTGACTGCGTCATGCTCGCGATCTCGGATGGCTTGACGTTTTTGCGAGTCATTTAGGTCCGCGAGCCCTGCAGATTGCCGAACTCGACTCGCAATCAAGATCACATCACCGAAACAGAGCGGAGACAAAGATGTCCGACGTGAAAATCGTCGAGGCCGACCTCGCAAATCAAGAACATGCCGTGGCCGTACTGACCCTCGTCGAAGAATTCTCCACCGACCCGATGGGGGGTGCAAGGTCACCCTCGAAGTTCAGAGCAACAACACGCGCGGTCAAGCTAGGCTGCTTCGACGAGCACGCGACCTAACCTGCCAGGAGTCTGCGCGGCCGAATGCTGCACGCTGTACGTGAAGCGCGGCGGGATCCGGTATTTGCACGACGCGGAGTCTTCGCTGAGCGCCCGGCCTACGACTTGGGCGTGCGCTCTTCACGCAGCCGCGTGAGTTGCATGCGAGCAACCTTCCAGACCCCGTCTTCCCGCACGTAGTCTTCGTGGTAGTGCCCATCGCCGACGAGCAGATAGTCGGGATGATCGACAACGTCGTTCATGGCCCAGATGCCGCGCGCATGGTCGTCGTCAATCAATTCGATTTCGGGCATGTGCCCGTGATGAATCGTCGTCGCGTCTTTTAGGTTCGCCGCAAGGCTTGCGATGATGACCTCTCGGCCGACGAACGCTTGGTCGTCTTCCGGACCCCATTGAAGCTTTGCATCTTTCGCAAAGACATCTTCCAAAGCGTCAAACTGATGGGTGTCGACGTAGCGGAAGTAACGTGCCTTGAGCTGCTTGATCTGCTCGTAGCTCATGAAAGTGGACTCGCTCATCGCAACGTTCCCCGTATCGCTTGGCGCACCGCATGTTTCTGCTCGGTGTCTAAACGCAAAAACCTAGGTCCACTTGACCGACGCCAACGAATGTATCTACAAACCCCACGGGGGGCAATCGCGCACACAGCCGGCTTGTGATTGAATCCACTTGGCTCGCCCTGTCCGGCAGAGCCACAACTCCCTAGGAGCGAAATGCGGACGCAAGAACTGCTGAACGTTATAGGGAAGAAGAAGTTGGGCGAGTTGCGTCCCTTGCGTTTTTGGTCACCACAGCTGAGGACGGTAGCGGCGTCGGGGAGGTCGCTTTACCACTCCACTCGATTGAGTTTTACCCGGTTGCAGCAAAAGTGCAGCAATCCCAAAAGGTTCTACGATTCTAGGCGCCGGTACTTAATT
>DUBZ01000110.1 GCA_012960035.1 Myxococcales bacterium
GGCCCCACAACCAGCGGTCAATCGTTCCCGCGTCATGGTTTCGATGTCCGTAGGTCGGCGGCCCGCGGCCCTTCATCCTTCGGTGGTACATCCGCCGCATCGAGCTGTTCCGCACGTTGAGATCCTTTTGATTCACCCAACGTTGTTCACCATTTCTTCGGGTCGCCAAGAAACCGTGAGTTTTCAGTCGCTTCTTGTCTATCCGGTCGACAGACAGGGTCTTCGGCTTGTTCGACTTGGCCGGCGTCTTCGACTTGTATATCGAGTACATCGGCGCCCAAGTAATCGGAAAACGATCGATCCGCAATACCACCGCGGCCAATGTGATCGACCAGTACACCAACAAAATTCGAATAATCGTTTTCTGCGTCATTTGTTTGTCACGCAATCAAGGAGACTGCCGGCGGGCTAAAAATGTTTTAACCGGTTTCGACAAATCGAAGAACACTACGAACACGATCGGTAAGAGAAGAAACTGCACATTGATCAGGAAGTAATTCGCAATGTGAAAACCCGAAACTCCAAGCAAGAACAAAAGGCGAATCCACGTATTCGAAATTAACAAGACGAGCGGAAATCCGAACTCGAACACGTAGGTCGATGCACCAAGGATCTGACAGGCGAGTTCATTCTGCGACAGCCAGTAAGCGAATTGGCTCCCATCTATGGGGACACCATCCTTCAACCCGAAGCGCGTGCTCCGCACGAGCAAAAGTGACTGAAGGCGTTCTCCTGAGCCCCAGCTCCAGCCCGTCATGCGCAGCTTGGCGACTGCGCTCATAAAATAGAACGAAGCGATGTACATCTGCGAAGAACGTATTGGCCAGCTCGCCTCCCATTCTTCCAAGCGCTTCATTCCGCCTTGCCGTCGCTTGCGCCAGGCATCGACCGACCAGAGATCGCCGCACCTCGACAAAAGGAAGAAAAACAGAATATTGAACGGAATGAGATAGCGATGATGCAAATCACCGGCGATCGAGTCTCGAGTGCCCTTCAACATCATGATCATCACGAGGGCAATCAGGAGCGAGGTACGGGTAAACAGCCCAATCCCGAAAAATGCAGACGACAGGACCAGAATCGTAAGCGCAACCTGGGTCGCGCCAATCGACACCGAGTTGATCCCCAGCAGGTCGAAATACCAAATCGGA
This sequence comes from Myxococcales bacterium, assembly GCA_012960035.1. Lineage (GTDB taxonomy): Bacteria > Myxococcota_A > UBA9160 > UBA9160 > UBA4427 > DUBZ01. The sequence goes on from DUBZ01000110.1 coordinate 1,152, forward strand.
TTTACGAAATGAAAGGCCGCACCGTCGGGACTGAGCTTGATGAAATACATGAACTGCAGACAATGAAACGCAATCAACCCAATCCCGAGAACCATGCGAACGATTGCGAGTTGCTCAGGCACGGAACCCGAGAATATGTAGCGTCGCAATCCAGTCGCCGACATTTGAAGCCCCCCGAAAAGCATAGGAAAAACCCCGCTACCGGGCTTCCCTCGCCCCGGCCCCTGATTAGACATCACGTCGCTTATCAGCACGTTTGGCGAAAAGGGGGCTTGTGATCCTATGCGCCGTCGGCGCCGTCTCGAGCATCTCGGCGTGCTCGAGCCGCGCGCTGATGAGCACAGGATCCCGCAAGCGCACGAGCACGTCGCAACCGCGGTCCTGATCGCAAAGCTCGCGGATGACTTCGGGCATCAGCTCGGGCTCGTCCCTGCGCGGATGACCTTGCGTTCGAGACTGGCCGTAAATCCAGCGCCGAGCCCTGCGGCCCCCGAGACCATTTCCTCGACGGCACGATTTGCAGCCCTACTGCGCGGTTCTGCATCCAGCACGAGCGCTCATCGACGCCGCGGCCCCTGGCCTCGACCAATGCCAGAGCGAGCTGCCGGTCGCGAAAATAGTAGGTTGCCCAGTGGATACGACCGCCACTCGGCACTGCAGCGATCGCCGCTGCGACTAAGTTGCGCAGGGCCCGCGGCTCGCGATCCGGCCCACCAAAACGCACGCTGGCGGCAGTGTCCGTCACGGTTGGCGATTCACTCGGGGTATGGGCGACATGCCCGGGAGCATAGATAGATAGTCGCATCGCTAGCTCAAACTCGGGTCGCTTGGGCGCCACAGTCCTTGTGCTAAATTTCGCGGCGTGTCCACACCCGAGTTCTACATCGGCAACCGACCGATCGGGCCAGATCATGCGCCCCTCGTGATCGCCGAAATCGGCATCAACCACGAAGGCTCCCTCGAGACCGCATTCGAGATGGTCGACGCGGCCGCCTCGGCCGGTGCCGAGATCATCAAACACCAGACCCATGTCGTCGAAGACGAGATGAGCCCAGCCGCGCGCGAAGTGATCCCCGGCAATGCCTCTGAGTCGATCTGGGACATCATGGAGCGCTGCGCCCTCGACGAGGCCGAAGAGCGCAAACTGCGCGACTACGTCGAATCCAA
>DUBZ01000111.1 GCA_012960035.1 Myxococcales bacterium
GGTCAGTTTATCTGGCCCCCGACGGGAATCTAGGGCCATTTCAGAATATCGAGACGGAATGTCCAAGTTTCTCAACTCCGGGAAGTCGAGCGATGTTGCAGCGGAAAGGACCCGACTGGACACGTTTTCGAAAATCGAGGCGATGCGATTCGGACGGGGGAGGGCGAATCGACGCAATTGCCTATTCTCGGGCGCTCGTCGATCGATGCCGACGAGTCTAGGTTGGATTATTCGCCTGCAAAAGGCTGGTGTACGCACTCTCCGTTGATGGTTGGTGAATCGTAGTCAGTGCAAAGGATTGATTGATGTCGCAACGCCAGATTCTCGTGACGAGTGGATTGCCCTATGTGAATGCTGGACTTCACCTGGGTCATCTCGTCGAGTTTCTACAGACCGACTACTGGGTGCGCTTTCAGAAGTTGCGCGGACATGAATGTCGTTATTTCCACGGCGATGATGCCCACGGCACGGCGACGATGTTGCGGGCTCAGCAGGAAGGCCGTGAGCCGGAAGAATTGCTGGAGGAAATGAAGGCCGCGCATGTCGCGGACATCAAGGATTTCGGGATCGAGCAGGATCACTTCAGCAGTACTCATGCGAAGGCCAATGAAGTGTTAGTCGGCGAGATCTGGGCGGCGCTTCGCGCGGGCGGTCATATCGAAGAGCGCGAGGTGACACAGCTCTTCGATCCCGAGGCGGGAATCTTCCTCGCGGATCGATTCGTTACCGGAGGATGCCCTCGCTGTCACACCGAAGGGCAATACGGTGACAACTGCGAGGCTTGTGGCGCGACGTACGAGCCAGGGGAACTGACCAATCCGAAGAGTACGATTACAGGCGCGGTGCCCGAGGAGAGGACTCATCCACATCTCTTCGTGAAGCTCGAGCCCTTTCATGAATTTCTCGCGGACTGGGTCGGGGCACCCGGGCGGATTACGCAGGAAACCGTCAATTGGCTGCGGGGAACGTTCCTTTCCGAAAAACTTCGCGATTGGGATATCTCCCGTGCTGCACCGTATTTTGGCTTCGAGATTCCCGATGCCAAGGGCAATTACTTCTACGTCTGGGTCGACGCGCCGATTGGCTACATCGCTGCGACCAAAGAATGGTGTGACGCGAACGGTGAAGATCTCGATCATTGGTGGCGAAACTCGGACTGCGAAATTCATCATTTCATCGGCAAGGACATCGCGTATTTCCACACGCTCTTTTGGCCCGTGATGCTCAAGGTGGCGAACTTCGAGCTGCCCACCTCGATTCACGTGCACGGATTTCTCACGGTGAACGGCGAGAAGATGAGTAAACGGAAGGGAACGTTCATTCTTGGACGGACCTATCTCGATCATCTTTCGCCGGAATATCTCCGTTACTATTTCGCGAGCAAGCTCTCGGCGCGCATGGATGACATCGATCTCAGCTTCGACGACTTCATCGCGAAGGTGAACTCGGACCTGGTCGGCAAGGTCGTGAATCTCGCAAGTCGGACCGCACGTTTTGTGAAGGGTCGTGAACTCCCGGCGGTCTATCCGGCCGCCGCCGATGGCGGACTCTTTGCGGCGGGCGCCCTGGCTGGAGACGAGATCGCGCGTGCTTATGAAGCTCGAGACACGAGTCGCGCCATGAGGCTCATCATGGGGCTCGCCGATCGTGCGAATGAATTCGTCGAAGCGCAGGCTCCGTGGAATCTGAAGAAGGATCCCGAGAAGGCGGACGAGCTCCTCGAAGTGTGCGCGATCGCGCTGAATCTATTTCGCCAGATCACCGTCTACCTCGCGCCGGTCTTGCCGCGCTTTGCCGAGGAGTCGGCTCGCCTGCTTTCGATCGATGCGGCGACAACATGGTCAGACGCAGCGACGCCTGTCACTGGCACGACGGTCGTTAAGTTCGAACATCTGATGCAAAGGGTGGACCCTGAGAAAGTGGCCGCGATGACAGAGGCCAGTCGAGAAGAAGCAATCGCCTACACCCAAGGTCTGGCCGAAGCGCAGGCCAAATCGAAAGGGACCTCACAAGCCGGGAGCGAAGCATTGGACGGAGATCCGTTGGAAGCCGAATGCACGATCGATGATTTCTCGAAGGTCGATTTGCGCGTGGCCGAAATTGTTGCCGCGCGCGCAGTCCCCAAGGCCAACAAGCTGCTCGAACTCGAACTCTCCCTCGGTGGTGATGAGCGCCGCACAGTGTTTGCGGGAATCAAGAAGGCCTATGAGCCCGAGGCATTGGTTGGTCGACTGACCGTCGTGGTCGCGAATCTGGCACCGCGGAAGATGAAATTTGGTCTC
>DUBZ01000112.1:0-23504 GCA_012960035.1 Myxococcales bacterium
CGAGTCTCATCAACACTAAAGATGCCAGCCGCAACAAGAATCGAAACGGGAATGCCAAAATCACTGGCTTGGTTCCCCTGCTCGGCGCCACAGTGTCAATGGACTACGTCGGCGCGCGAGCAGAGACGAACCAGGGCTTCTCGAGCCTGAGCCCCCAGTGGAGTTCGGGCTTGGCGTTTAAGGCGAGTGTCCCGCTGCTCAGGGGGCTGGTCTGGAACAACCCATGGACCCAGGTCAAGGTGACGAACCTGCTTCGCGAATCGTCTCTAGAATCGTTTCGGGCCGACTTGATGGACACGGTCCTTGGCACGGTTCAGAGCTACTGGCAATTGGTCGCCCAACAAGAACAACTGCGCGTTGCCAAGAAGAGCCATCAGACGAGTCTCGCTCTCCTAGACCAAACCAAGATCCAGTACGAAGTCGGCGTGAAGTCCAAGGTTGAAGTGATCCAGGCGGAAGCCGGTGTGGCAGAGCGAGAGCTCGAAGTCATCAACACCGAGGCCCGCTACCAAAATTCGCAAGATGCTCTCATCGACGCGGTATATGGTGTGCGCCTCACTCCGAATTCCCAGCTCCAAATCGCCCCAACCGACAGCCCATCTGACTTCGATGAGATCCACATCGACCGTGAGGTCGCGGCCCAGCTCGCCGCTGAGAATCGACCGGAGCTGGCCAACTTGAAACTCGAAATTGAACGACAGGAAGTGTTGGTGAGATTTCGCAAGAACCAACGCCTGCCTCAGCTCGACTTGAACGTCTCCTACGGAACTTCTGGAATCGAAGGCAAAGCAAATCCGGACCCAATCGCTATCGGTGCCCTCCCCCCTGTGGAGGACACCGGCGGGAACTTCAGCGACACCCACGACCAGTGGTTTGAAAAAAGAGGCGGTCGCGAATATGCGGTCGGCGGAGTGATCTCGATTCCGCTCGGCAACTATGGCCCGCGACACAGCGTGTCCAGAGCGCGACTCGAATTGCGCCGCGCCAAAACACAGATGCTGGCGTTGAATCAGAATATCATTCTGGAAGTACGTCGGGACATCCGCTTGTTTGAAGCTGCCCGCAAAGGAATCGACGCGTCCGAACGACAACGAATTGCGGCCGAAGAGCAGCTTCGCGCCGAGCGCATACGGCTCGAACACGGCGAGTCGACCCCCTTTGATGTCTTGCAGAAAGAGTCCGACTTGGTGAACGCAGAGGTGTCGAAGATCCGGGCGCTTCAGCTCTACCGAACGTCGGCTGCCAATCTCGACCGGCGACAAGGAACGATTTTGCGGACCCACAACATCGTTGTGGGTTCCGTCGGTGCGCTGAGAAATGGGATGGAAAGCGAATCGTTTGGGCTTCGTGACATTCTCGATCCCATTAATCCCGCAAGCCGGAATTGATTTCCGATCGATTCGCCCCAAGTCGCACCGCCCTCTTCTCGTAATCGCGTTGAGTCGCCCCCGCATGCGCGCGTAAGTTTGTCCGATGCGGCGTCGTACGTCGCTCATGTGCGATAGCTGCGATAAGATGCCTGCGCGCGAACGAATTCTATGGAGGAGCCAATTTGGGTTTGTTTGGCGGAAAAAAGGCGGATCCCTCCCGAAGCACACCCCCGGCGAGTGCGGGATCGCCTGAAGAATCGAGCTCGGCATCAAAACCTGGACAAAAGCCAGGACGAAGCATTGCATCGTCTCGCGCTGAAGAGCCGGAAGCGAAGTCCAGTCATAAGAGGCAATCGAACACAAGCAGCACGGCGACCCAGGCAGGGAGCAACGGCTCTGTGGGTACATCGGGCGTAGACCGCGGCACTGCATCGCGGACGGAGGGATTGGACGTGGCCACTATCGGGAAGTCGATCGTCATCAAGGGAGACCTGTCGGGAGACGAGGACCTCATCATCGACGGCAAGGTCGAGGGACGCGTTCAGCTGCCGAACAACGAAATTACCATCGGGCCGGACGGACGCATCGCAGCCGATATCGAAGCCAAGTCGATCATCGTCGTGGGACAGACGGCCGGCGACCTCAACGCCAGCCAGCGGGTCGAGGTTCAGGCTACGGGGACCGTCGAAGGCAACATCACAGCACCCCGGCTTCAGATCCACGAAGGCGCCACGGTGAACGGCAACATCTCGATGACGAAGTCACCCGTCGCTGCCAAGACCCAGGACGACAGCTCGGCGTCGGCCGCCGCCACGCCGATCGGAGACCAAGCGCGTAAGAGCGCTTAAGACGAATGGGGTAGCGGGAACCCGCCTACCCTAGGCTCGCGACTCAAAATGAAACGGGCGCTCGACCCACTGGGTCGAGCGCCCGTTTTCATTTCATCAAGGAACGATTCATCACTTGTCGTTTTCGAACGCCCCGACGACTTACTTGCTCGCGAACCGGCCTTCCAACAAGAGCAGGGTCGGCGATGCGATGAAGATTGACGAGTACGTCCCGACCAACACGCCCATCACCATTGCGAACGCAAACGGTCGAATGATCTCACCGCCTAGGAAATACAGCGAGGCGAGTGCGAGAAGCGTGGTTGCCGACGTCAATATGGTTCGCGAGAGCGTTTGGTTCACGCTCAAGTTCAACACCTCTGCGAGATCGTGCTTGGTGTGGAGTTCGAGATTTTCGCGAATGCGATCGTAAATAATGATCGTGTCATTGAGGCTGTAACCCAGGATGGCCAACATCGCGGCCAGGATGCGCAGGTCAAACTCGAGCCCGAGCATCACGAAGATACCTGCAGTCACCGTGAGGTCGTGGAGCACCGCGAGAATCGCCCCTGGTGCGAACCGAGAAGAGAATCGAAACGCGATATAGGCAAGCACGACGAGGCTTGCGTAGAACAACGACGACAACCCGTCATTGCGCAGTTCGGGCCCGACCTTGGGGCCAACGAATTCTACCCGAGAGATCTTGCCGCCACGCAGCGGACCGATGCCAGCGATAACCGCCTGCTGGATCTCGGTCACCCGATCGACTCCGGCTGAGGCGTCGCCCGTCTTCACACTCCCCTGGAATTTCACGAGAAATTCGTTGTCCACCGGGTCGCCGTAGCGAATCACGCTCGGATCATCGATGCCTTCGATTGCGCTGACAATTTCGCGAATCGGCCCTTCCGTCACGTCGACTTGGGGCTCGAAGGTGAGCTGCACCTCGGTGCCGCCCGCGAAGTCGATGCCCAACTTGATGCCGTTGACTTGGGTCGCGATCAGCGAGGCAATGATAAGCCCAGCCGAAAGCATCGCACACAGTCGGCGCTTGCCAATAAAGTCAATCTTGGTGCCTGGTTTTACGATCTCGTACGGCACATTTGCCTCCGGAATGTCGTGGATGCTTGGGCTTGCGGTTGCGCTTTGGTTTGCGGTTGCGCTTTGGCTTGCGATTGCTCTTTGGCTTGCGTAAGTGCAGTCATTAGATCGAAAGCTCCCCGGTCGTACGCGACCCAGGGTAGATCTGGAACAGCAGTCTCGTGACGACGAGTGCACTGAAGACGCTCGTCACGATGCCGATCGAAAGTGTGACCGCGAAGCCCTTGATGGGCCCGGTGCCGAACTCGTAAAGAACCAATGCCGTGATCAACGTGGTGACGTTTGCGTCTACCACCGTCCAGAACGCTTTGTCGAAGCCCGTGGCCACCGCGGCGCGAACACTCTTGCCGACGCGGAGTTCTTCACGAATACGTTCGAAGATGATGACGTTCGCGTCGACCGCCATACCGACGGTCAGCACCAGTCCCGCAATCCCCGGAAGCGTGAGCGTGGCGCCAAAGAGCGTCATCACCCCCGCCAGAAGCAGCAGGTTCACCGTAAGTGCGACAGCGGCATACAAGCCAGACATCCTGTAGTAGAACGCAACGGCAAGCACGACCAGCAAGAGCCCGATCACACTGGCCCTCGCGCCCCGATCAATCGAGTCCTGCCCAAGCGCCGGCCCGATCGTGCGCTCTTCTTCGATCACAACCGGAACCGACAGCGAACCGGCCCGCAAAACGATCGCAAGGTTCGCGACTTCACGTGGGCTGAATCGACCCGTGATCTGTCCGCGAAGACTGATGCGACTCTGAATCGTCGGTGCGCTGTACACGTTGTTATCGAGGATGATCGCGAGACTTTTGCCGATATTCTTGCTGGTCAGCTCACCGAAGATTTGACCGCCTTCAGAGTTGAACGTGAAATCAACAGCCGGGAGTTGTCGGTTGTCGCGCCCTACCCGCGCATCTTCGAGATAGTCACCGGTAATGTCCGGGACTTCAGGGACCAGATACGCGTTGACGATTTCCTTCGACTCGGGGTCCAGCTCGACTTCGATCTTTGTTCCTTCTGGCAAGCCAGTTGGATGTCGCTCGAGCAATTCTTCTTTCGTCTTGGCGATGTCACGAACGATCTTAAATTCCAAGAAGCCCGTGCTCTTGACGATCTCGCTCGCCCTTTCTCGATCGATCGCGCCGCCGGGGATCTGCACCAACACCCGGTCCGAACCCTGGCGTGTCACCACCGACTCCGGGATGCCCGTGACGGGGTCATCGATGCGGCGGCGCAGGACTTCGAGCACCTGGAGCATCGTGCGCTCGCGAATCTCTTGCTTCCATTCGTCCGTCAAGACGAAGTTCAGGTCGTTCCCGCTCGAGCCCTCTTCGTTGAGGATATTGGTGTCGACCGTCATCGTCCGAATCTTCTCAGCGTCCTCTGGGTTCGCAGCGGAGAACTGGAGCGCTTCGCCGTCTACCATGGCTTTGCTTGGGACGACACCGTCTTTTTCGAGGAACTCGACAAGACTGTCGCGCTGGAACTCGAGTTCGCGCTTGAGCGCCGTTTCGAGTTCAACGCCGAGGACCCAATGGATCCCGCCTTGAAGGTCGAGGCCGAGCCTCAGACCGTCGTCCACAAGGAATGCACTTTCGAGGCGCTTTTCCTTGTCGATAAAATTTGAAAACGTGATGAACGACGCCAACAGCACCAACGCCCCAATCATCGCGATTCGCCGATTCAGCGCGTTCACGGTTTGCCGCCTCCCTTGCCTTTCGCATCACTGTCGCCGCTTCCGGCTTTGGTCAATTTGGTGATGTTCTTCTGTTCAACCGTCAATTTGACTGGGCTCCCTTTGACGCTTCCGACTTCAATCACAAATGTATCTCCGTCGACCGAAGCGACCTTGCCGTGAAGCCCGCCACTCGTCACCACCTGATCGCCTTTGCCGGCGGTCTTGAGTGCGTCGTCGTGCTCACGCTGACTCTTGTTCTGCGGCCGAATGACAAGAAAATAAAAGATCAAACCGATCAAAATCATCGGAAAGTAAAAGGGAATACCTCCACCTTGGGCGTCTGCCACCTGGAGTGGGAGATTCGGGTAGAACGTCATCGTGCGGGATCTCCATTCAACTTAGTCTTTAATGGACGTGATTTGACCGGCTCAGCCCTTTGGGGCGTTTGGGTCCATGCCAGCGGCGTCGCTCGTCTTGCGAAGCGCTGTTTCAAGTCTTCAACTCCAACCAACTTGGTTCCGGGATAGAAATTGCTGAGGATTTCTCGATACCCAGCACCTTGCTGCGCCATCGCCTGTGCGGCCCACTGGCTCATCCCGACGCCATGACCGTTGCCTGAACCCACGAAGACCACTTTCCCCGATTCCTTTCGCACGTCGAACAAAGTACTTTTGAGCGTTGTGCTCCCGAGCACTTGGCGAATTTCACGACCGGTGACTGTCGCACGCCCGCTGGCCCCCCGAAACCTCAACTTGCTTGCCCGCCCGCTTCCCGAGCGTTCTATCACCTCAACTGCTTCCAGGTGCCCGATCTTGTGGCCCAACTGCACCAGCCCCCGGGCCATGTGCGCGTCAGAAACTCCGAACCGCCAATAGGTGTCGGGAGAATCGTCTTCGTCCGCTACGGACACACTGCGCAAATATGGAAGCGAAGTTCCCCACACTTCTTTGGAACTCGCGGTCTCTCCTCCGGATGAAGAGTGGAAGGCAGCCAGCGCCGGGCGCCCACCGTAGCTGATGATCTGGCCCGCCGTGGCCCGAAGCGCGGCCCAGCCCGATTCCGATTCACCCCGAATGCCCAAATAGCGCTGGCTCGCAACATCGGCGGTGACGTCGTATGGCGCGCCGACACGTTCGGCCATCTGATAGAGCGCATAGGTCCGGCAGGCCACGGCCTGAGCCTGCAGCGCCGCGGGCTCCCAAGATGCGTACATTTCGGCGCTGATCGTTCCAACCACGTAATTTTCCAGCGAAACTTCGTTTACGACTGACAGGCCGCCCGACGTTTTGTCGACTCGGAGCTGGCCGCGCACGTTGGACGTGGCCCCCTTTGCGGTCTTTACCCAATAGGGTCCTTTGCCCTGCGTCTCATATCGAGCGCCGCTTGGCACCCCGGCGACGACGAGTTCACGCGCCCCCGCAACAACTCGGATCGAACGTCCCTTGGCGTTGCTGATGATGACTTCGGGCTGGTTCGCGAGCACGCGCACCCGAACGATCGGACCTGTTTCCGCTCGGGCGACGGGAGCTGCGCCGACCGCGAAAACAAAAACGAGAACAACTCCGGCGGCAGCAACCGAAAACAGCAGGCTGGGGCGCAACCCCGTGCGCGAGGCCCGTTGCAGTCGATCCGCTTGCCCCACGGTGAACTCCCCCGACATTAGCGGCAACTCGCGAACGTTCGTGCGGCGGGAAAGGCTCTGTCAACCAATTCGCAGATCAATCGGGTCACAATTATTCAGCCGATCATCATGCGGGGGATGGGTTCACGGCGCTGGAAGAACACGCCATCTCACGAGTCCGCAGGTGGTCTACACCAGCAGCCTCAACAGACTAGCCCGTGAAGAGAAAAAACCCACCGGCTTGACTCTACCGCTCTCGCTTAAAGATCGCGCGCGATCGCTTCAGCCTTGTCGGTTTCCTCCCACGGGAACCCGGCGTTTTCACGCCCGAAATGCCCGTGGTAGGAAGTCGCCCGGTAAATCGGACGCTTCAGATTGAGGGCATCGTCAATGCCGCTTGGTGTCAGATCGAAGTGTTTTCGCACCAACGCGTCCAGTGCGTGCCGGTCCATGGAGCCTGTGCCGAAGTGGTCGACGCGAATCGACACCGGCTCGGCGACGCCAATCGCGTATGCGAGCTGAACTTCGCAGCGCTCGGCCACACCCGCCTTCACAAGGTTCTTGGCCACGTAGCGCGAAGCATACGCGGCACTGCGGTCTACCTTCGACGGGTCCTTGCCCGAAAAGGCGCCGCCACCGTGTCGACCCATGCCACCGTAGGTGTCGACGATGATCTTGCGACCGGTCAAACCTGCGTCGCCCATCGGGCCACCCACAACAAAGCGACCGGTCGGATTGACGTGCATGATGGTGTCATTGTCGATCAAGTTCGCCGGCAAGCACGGGCGGATGACTTGTTCGATGACGTCCTTGCGAATTTGGTCGTGCGTGGCGTCCGGGTCGTGCTGGGTCGAGATCACGACGGTGTCGATGCGCACCGGGTTGTTGTCGTCGTCGTACTGCACCGTGACCTGAGACTTGGCGTCGGGTCGCAAGTAGCCGATCTCTCCGCTCTCGAAGGCGCCGCGCATTTGCTCAATGAGCTGATGCGAAAAGCGGATCGGCGCCGGCATCAGTTCCGGCGTCTCGTTGCACGCAAAGCCGAACATCATGCCCTGGTCGCCAGCACCCTGCTCTTTGTGAAGGCCTTCGCCTTCGCTCACACCTTGCGAAATGTCCCGGGACTGTTTGCCAAGGGCGATCTGCACAGCGCAGGTCTCGGCGTCGAAGCCCATGTCCGAATTCGTGTAGCCTATGTCGCTCACGACATTTCGAACGAGCGCGGCAAGATCGACGACAGCGTTCGTGGTGACCTCACCTAGCAGTAGAACCAAACCGGTGGTCGTCGCGGTTTCACAGGCGACACGCGATTGCGGATCCTGCTCGAGCATCGCGTCGAGCACGGCGTCGGAAATCTGATCACACATTTTGTCCGGGTGTCCCATCGACACGGACTCGGACGTAAAGAACAGGCGCGCAGCCATTTTTGTTTCTCCGTAAAATCGAGGAGCCGCAGGGTAGAGAAAGACGCCAGCCCGATCAATCGAATCTGACGCAGAACCGGTGGATTTGAGGCGTTTCTGCTCGCGGGCACTTTCCCGACGACAAAGCGCGAGGAGTCTGCGTGGCAGAAGGCGCGCAGACGCTTAGCCCGGTGCTTTACTCAGGACGTCTTCGTCGGTCTCGATTAACGCGCCCAACTCGGCGACGGCACGTTCTGCCCCCTCGCCCTCTGCTCGAACGCGTAACACCGTTCCTTTTGATGCCGCGAGCGAAAGAATTGAAAGCACACTGCAACCGTTCACCCATTCGTCGTCTTTGCCGACGCCGATCTCACAGCCCAGCTCGTTGGCAAGCGTGACGAAGCGTGCGGCGGGACGTGCATGCATCCCGAGTTCGGCCTCGACCACGAACTCGCCTTCAGCCTTCTCGCTCATGAGTCCCCTGCAGCAACGAGGTTGCTGGCGACGGAAATGTTCCGCTTGCCGTAATCCATGATGAATGACGCCAATTCTTTGAGTGGTTTCTCGTTCTGCAGCGTCGCGAGTTTGATCAGCATCGGAAGGTTCAGTCCCGTAACGACTTCGATCGTCTGCTCCCCAAGAAATGAAAGCGCGATATTCGAAGGCGTCCCTCCGAACATGTCGGTCAAAATCAGCACACCGTAGCCCGAATCAACTTCACCGAGCTTGGTCGAAATCGCTTTGCGCATTTGCTCGACGCTCTGATCCGGAGAAATGGACACCGCGCAAAATTCGGGGGCCTGAGGGACGATCGAACGCAGCGCCTGAAGCATCTGCTCGCCGAGTTCATAGTGCGTCACGATCAAAACGCCGGTGTTCATAATTGGCTCCCCGCGTCGAAAGTGCGCTCCGCATCAGCGCGCGACACATCGCGGTGTTCAAGGTTCAGAGTTCGCCCGCGGCCTCGAAGTGATTCCGCCAGCGCACTTGCCACGGCAACCGACCGATGCATGCCGCCGGTGCACCCTACACCAACGGTCAAATACGCCTTGCCTTCTTCGTCGTACAGCGGGAGCAGGAAGTCGATCAGATCCAGGATTCGCTTAAACATGTTGGCGCCGCGTTCACTTTCGAGAACGTACTGTGCAACGTCTGGTTCCATTCCGCTCTTCGCCCGCAAATGCTCCTCAAAGTACGGGTTTGGCAGGCATCGCAGGTCGAACAGCAGCTCGAGGTTATGCGGGTTTCCGTGGCGGAAGCCGAAGGACACTAGGTTCACAATCGTCTGTTTGTGGGTCCCAATGATGTTCCGGACGACGGCTTCTTTGAGCTGGTGCACGTTCATCGCCGCGGTATCGATCGCGAAGTCAGAAAGTCGCGCGATGTCAGCGAGCAGCTCGCGTTCTTTTTCGATGCCCTCTTCTACACTGCCCCCCGGCGACAGTGGATGGACTCGCCTGGTTTCGCGGTAGCGTTTTTCGAGCACCGCGTTGCTGCAATCGAGAAAGATCACTTCGACCTCGGCGCCGCGCTCACGTAGTTCGAAAATCGCCGTGGGAAAGTAGCCGAGAAATGACGCCTCACGGGCATCGATCGCGATGGCGATCTTTCCGATCGGAGGGGTCGTCTTGGTACACAGGTCGAGGAATTGGCCGGTGAGTTTCGCGGGCAGATTGTCGACACAGTAGAAGCCCAAGTCCTCAAGGGCCGCCATCGCGGTCGTCTTTCCGCTGCCGGAAAGGCCACTCACAAACACAATATTCTGGTCTGCATCTTGATCGGTCACTTTGGCTTCAAACTCCTTGAACTCTGCTGCAATTTTTCATCCAACCGTCTTGCCGCGTTGTTTCCGGCACGCCGCTGAAGTTCGTCTCGACTCGCCACTTCGACCAACGTCGCCGAACTCGTGGCGGGACGCATCGGAATGGTCAATGTCGCGACCGAGACTCCCGCCCATTCTTCCATGGGTCGTTCAAGACCGATCCGTTCGTAATTTGCGCCCTGCTGCCATTTTTCGAGTCGACAAACCAGGTCGATTCGATGCTCAACGAGCACGGATTCTTTCCCGTACAGATCGGGAATGCAAAGGAGTCCAATCCCGCGTATTTCAAGGTAGTGGCGAATGGCCTCTGGACACGTCCCCACCAAATGGACGGGTCCTGACTCTCCTTCGGTTTCCGAACGCACCTGCCGGAGCTTCACGACGTCGTCGGCAACCAGACGATGTCGGCGTTGTACCAGTTCCAACACACACTCACTTTTGCCGACGCCGCTCTTGCCCGTGAGCAAGACTCCCAAGCCAAGCACTTCGACGAGCGCACCATGTATCTGGGTTTCCAACCGGTCCCTCCTCGGCCACCGCCGAGATCATGCGTCGGCGCGCAACCGGGTTAAAATTTCTCGTCCTCGTCTTCGATCGCGCGAAAGATGGCCTCGGTGCTGGTGGCGCCCATCAACTTTCCACGGAACGAAGGGTCGCGAAAAAACCGCGAAATACGTGCGAGGGCTTTGAGGTGCTGCCCACCCGAGTGCTCAGGAACGACAAGCATGAAATAGAGTTGAGTCGGCTGACCGTCAATCGACGCAAAGTCCACGCCGTCGTCACTGCGTGCAAACGTGGCCATCAAGCGGTCGAGCCCCGCCATCTTGCCATGGGGAATCGCAACCCCTTCGCCAATGCCTGTGCTCTGCAGTTCTTCGCGATCAATCAAAATCGATAGCAGTTCGTCCGCAGGCACTGAAGGTTCAGCGGCCGCAAGTGAGCGACTCATCTCTTCGAGAATACCGTTTTTGTCTTTGGCTGTGAGGCTCAGGACGACCGCGTCCTTGACCAGAATGTCCATGATCTTCACGTAGCAACTACTCCCGTGGGGCGCGCAGGCTATCCCACTTGGCGGCGCTTCGTCGAGGACAAAACGTTCATCGCTTCCCGGTATTTGGTCACGGTGCGACGTGCGATATCGATATCAGCCGATTTCAGCATCTCGGCGATCCGCTGGTCTGACAGCGGCCTGAGCGAGTCCTCGTTCCGGATAATCTTGCGGATCTTCTCCTTGACGGACTCGCTCGCGACGGGATTGCCGCCAAAGCTGCCAATACTCGAATTAAAGAAGTATTTGAGCTCGAAGATCCCCTGCGGTGTGTGCACGTACTTGTTGGTCGTGACGCGACTCACGGTCGATTCGTGCATTTCGATGTCGTCGGCGACGTCGCGCAAATTCAGGGGCCGCAGGTGATTAATGCCCTTTTCGAAGAACTCGCGCTGGTATCGGATAATGCTTTCCATGACCCGGTAGATCGTGCGCTGGCGCTGATGGATCGAGCGAATCAACCAGATCGCAGAACGCAGCTTGTCGTGGACGTATTCTTTTGCGTCCTTCGAGGAGTGCTCGTCCTTTGCGACGACATCCTTGTAAACGCGGTTGACCTTGAGCTTGGGAAGGCCGTCCTCGTTGAGCAGGATGTGAAATTCTTCGGCAACCTTATACACGTAAATGTCGGGAGTGATGTAGATCGGGTCGTCGCCGGAAAATGCTCGGCCCGGCCGCGGCTCGAGCCCCGCGATGAACTTACAAGCAACTGCAATCTCTTCGACGGCCACGCCGAGGTTTCGTGTCAGACCGCGGAAGTTGCGCTTCGTCAACAACTCAAAATGATCGAGAACGATGCTCATGACCAGCGGACTCACTACATCGATCGAGTCGAGCTGAAGCAACAGGCATTCGCGAAGGTCACGAGCGGCAACGCCGGTCGGGTCGAGCTTCTGAACCAGGCCTAGCGCACTCTGGACGTATTCCTCGGCGACACCCGACTGCCGAGACACGTCTTCGACCGTGGCCTTCAAATATCCATCTTCGTCGAGGTTGCCAATGATCCAACGCGCCGCTTCGCGCTCGGCTTCGGTGAAGACCGAAAGTTGCAGCTGCCACTGGAGGTGCTCAGATAGCGTCGGACGTCGAGTGAGCGTCGCCTCAAGGTAGTTGGATTGTTCGTCGTCACGGCGCCCCGAAGCCAAGCCCGTCTGGGGGTTGGCGTCCATGTAGTCGTCCCATTCGACATCGGCGATCTTTTCGGCGTTGCTGGCTTCGGCATCCGACGCGGCCGCCTCCGCTTCGGTCGCCGGGGCTTCAGGCGTGGCTCCGTCGCCCTCGAGACTCGCGCCGAGTTCTAGACTTTGAATAAAGTCGTCGGGCAAGCCTTCTAGTTCCGCAGCGATGGGGTCGCTTGATTCAGCCGTTTCGCTGGCGCTCGCGGCTTCGGGTATGTCGGCGTCGCCGCCTTCTTCGCCCCGTTCTTCACCAGGGGTCATGTCGGACAGTTCGCCGGGAGTCAGGTCATCGTCGCCTTCGACTTCCTCGAGGACGGGATTTTCGGTCAGCTCTTGCTGCACCATGTTCACGAGTTCGAGTCGATTGAGCTGCAACAGCTTGATCGCTTGCTGCAACTGGGGCGTCATCACCAGTTGCTGCGACAGCTTAAGCTGAAGCTTCAGTTCGATCGCCACGATTTAAACGCTCCCAACCCAGTCGGAATTCACAACAAACTCGTTCGCCGTCGCCACTAGTGTACGCCTAGTCATCTTGGCGTCAGCTTGTTTTCAGTGCAACGTGTCAAACTATTTCCCCCATTTCGTACGAAGCGCACAAAATGTCGAACGTTCGTTAGTTCAGCCGGAAGTTCTGGCCCAAATAGACTTCGCGGACACGCGGATCGTCGGCAATTTCAGCCGGCGTCCCGAGCCGCAAAATTTCTCCATCCTTGATGATGTACGCACGCTCGCAGATCGAGAGCGTCTCTCGCACGTTATGGTCGGTGATCACAACGCCAATACCGCGATTTTTCAATTGTTCAATAATTTTCTGGATATCGATCACGGCAATCGGATCGACGCCGGCGAAAGGTTCGTCCAACAGGATGAATCGTGGATCGAGTACAAGCGCACGCGTTATTTCTACGCGGCGGCGCTCGCCACCAGAAAGTGCGTCCCCGCGAGTTGATGCTTTTTCGGTCAGCCCAAGTTCCGCCAGCAGCGTGGCCAACCGTTCTCGGCGCTTCTTCCGATCGGGCTCAACGGTCTCGAGAATGGCATTGACGTTGTCGGCGACGGAGAGCTTCCGAAAGATCGACGCTTCTTGGGGCAGATACGTGAGCCCGAGCCGCGCGCGCCGGTACATGGGAAGGCTCGTGATTTCTTGATCTCCCAGAAACACGCGTCCTTCACTTGGGCGAACGCTCCCGGCAATCATGTTGAATGTGGTCGTTTTGCCCGCGCCATTGGGCCCCAACAGTCCTACGACCTCACCCGCGTTCACCTTCATGCTGACCCCATGAACGGCTCGCTTTTCGCCGTAGCGCTTTACCAACCCCACAGCGGAGAGGGTTTGTCGGTTCGTCTCGCTCACCCCGTCACCGCTTTGTCGCCGCACGACGTTGCATCTTCAAGGTCGAAGCGCAGCACAGCCGACGCCGCGCCTTTCACCTTGACTCGCTCTTCACCGAGCAGGAATTTAATTTCGTCGCCACGGACTTCGTCGCAGCCCTGCATAAGCAAGGCGTCCCCTCGGCAAATCACAATTTCTTCGTTGCGCAGATAGGTCGCCTGTCGGCAGTGGACTTCGATATTGCCTTCGACGACCCGTACGTCCTGACTTGCATCAAGTCGATCGGGCTGAGAAGCGCCGTTCGGATAAATCGCTTCGAGTTTCTCGGCATACAAATGCATCTCACCCTGCACGACGCTTACCGCCTTCGTGAAAACAAGGTATTTGGTGTCGCCCTCGGCGATCAACTCGAACTCCTCTGACTTGATTTCGACCGGCTCGTCCCGGTTCACCGACAAGAAGTCTCCGCGCTTGCCAGCGGGCGTTGATTCCCGGGCATTTTGTTCGCCGGGTCCGCCTGCACTGATGGCGGGCGGCGTGATTTGCGTCGGCGCAATTTCTAGATCGCGGAGGATCAATAAAGCAACCCGAGACACTTCGGCGTCGAGAGACGCTCCGTCCGCGGCGATGTCAACTTCATAGCGACGCGCGGCGGCCCCCGAGTGCCCACTGCGCAATTCGACTTTGGCGCGTGCATTCGAAGAGCTCGTCTCAGTCCGCCACGCCCCAACGACGACATACGACGCGCCTTCGTTGGCGGCCAAGTCGCGGATGTCGCGCGCCTCCAACTTCCCCACTTTGGCAACGCTGGGCGTGAGTTGAAAGGACGCTCGATTCGAAGCGGTGGTATGAAGTCGTTCGACCAGGCGCGATTCAAAGCCCACCCCTGCGCCTGCCGGATGGTCGGAGTCACTCGCGAACGTTGCGACCAACACGCGACTGGCTTCGCTCGCAAGGCAGGGTGCCGCTGTGACAAACATGATCAAAATTGCAGCGGTGGCGGTGGTGATGAGGGTGGCGGTGAGGCGACGATGGCCAAGGCGCGTCATCGGCCGAGCCCCGCCTCGGCATCGCGCAGGATCTTTGCGCCACCCAATAGTTTGAAGCGACGTTTCGCGATGTCGTAGCGGAAGCCTCCGCCGAGCACCTTGGTACCGCGGTCGTTCATCACGACCGGCCCATCGCTGTAGAGAACACCCTCGAGGTGGTTGTATCGCACCCATTCGGCCTCGAAGTGCGTTCCCTCTTCCACTTCACCGTGGACATTGCCGGTGGCTTCGAAGTCATTGGTTGCAAGGTCAACCACGCTTTCGTCGCAACGCATCTTGAAGCCCTCTTGATCCGCACTTGATGGGACGTCGGCATTCACGACGGTGAGGTAGGCTTTCTTGGCTTTGGTATCGAACCGCGCATGATTGGCACGCAGGATCACCGCGTCATTGTTCTCGCGGCTCGCAACGAACGTCATGCCTCGAACGTCGAGCTGCGGCGCGGGGTCGGCATGAGCCTGCGACGTCGCGACGATGACAAAGGCGAGCGCACTCCCCAGCACGACGCAGCCGGCCCGCTGGCAACTCGCTTCAACCGACGCCTGGCACATTGCAGACCGCAATTTTTGTACCCGTGCCACTGGCGCGATCTCCATACATCTGAACGATTAGCAGTTAGGTGACTGGCTTGATCAAGGATCGGAGTCTCGGGCGATGGTGCTCGAACCACATCACATCAGCGCGGTCCAGCACGAACGATCACCGGATGACGCAGGGACGACTTTAGTCCTTGTGTCCGACCGAACTCTTGAAAGGCTCTTGGCTGACCAGCCAGTGCGCGGGTCGAACGATCAATACTTCGAGCAGCGCTCCCACTGGATAAAGGATATACGCGGCAATGCGGAGCGGGTGACCTGCCTGCTTCTTGTCGTAGCGGTCCGCGAACGCCGGCGAAGCTGCGGCGACAGTTAACGAGACGACTAAAATGACTGCTGCAAGCTTGCGACCCCATCGCGATCGCCCGTTCGTTCCCGAAGCGGGTCGTTGTTTCGATGTCCGAGCTTCGAACTGACTTGAGTCGTTTGCGTCTAACACGTCGCCCTACTCCTCTTTGCTTTAGAAAGTTCGTCGACAGGTTGCTCGCCGCGAATCACCCATCGTTCGTTTCTTGGCTGTCGATCGTCTGCTGCTCAATTTACAGGTCGCATGCATGCGACCCATGACGCGACACCACGCTTGGACACTCTCTATGCAAGAAGCGTCCCAACAAACAAGGTGAGCTTATCGTTTTGATCGGCGGCTCGCTCACCGAAATCAACCCTCAAACCACGGCGCGATTTTCCAACCCCTCATTCGCAGACCCCATCGCTGGGACGCGCAACGATCCGGAAGTTATTTTGAAATTAGTCTCGCCACCTTGCACAGGCAACTTGCCGGTCGCGATGTGAGCGACATGATGCGCTCGCAGCGCTGACCAAATCGATGCCACGGCCCCCGGGAAAAACAACAACGATCGCCCCGCAATCGCACAAGCCGGCGCGACAAGTCTCCCGTTCGTTGCGACGCGGCTCCCCTCGAATCCCCCCCGTTCGAGAGGGCCGCCCTCGACTTGCCGGAGCCGCCAAGGGTCCACCGACCCATTCGTCACATTTTCATCAAACTTGCCGACAAAAGGTGCAAAACTTTTAGAAGTTCAAATAATTATTGGCCAACTTGACAATCAAACGGCGTATAAACTTGAACTTTGTACCAATATCGGCAATGTTACGTCGATAAAAAATTAATAAATATAGTTCTTTGAATATAATTCCGAACTCTCAAAGAATATCCGACCCTGACGAACATAATTTGAGCCAAAACAACGGAAATCATTCAATCATGGAATCAATACTTCCAACGGGTGCAGAAAAGCTGATCCAATGCCTCGAACGTGAGGGCGTCGAATACATATTCGGCCTCTCAGGTGGCGCCGCGATGCCTATATTCGATGCGCTTTTCGATTCCAGAATCAAACTCGTACTCACTCGACACGAACAGGGCGCGGCCCATATGGCCGATGGCTACGCTCGCGCGACCGGGAAACCGGGTGTGGTGCTCGTGACGTCCGGACCTGGCGCAACCAACACGATCACGGGACTGCTCACCGCGCAGATGGATTCGTCCCCGATCATCGTGCTCTGCGGCCAACAGATCGTTTCGCTTCTCGGCAGTGACGCATTCCAGGAAGCAGACGTCACCGGGCTCACCTACCCCGTGGTGAAGCACAGCTACCTGGTCAAAGACGGAAATGACATTCCACGGGTGACCAAGGAAGCCTTTTACATCGCGACAACCGGCCGCCCGGGCCCGGTGCTCATTGATCTCCCGAAGGACGTCACCCAGGGCGATTGCGACGCTCCGTTCATCGACGAAGACGACCTGGAATTGCCGGGTTATGGAATCCCTGCGCGTGCAGAAGCATCTCTGGTCGCCGAAGCCGCGGCCTATCTCAAAGCGGCCAAGAAGCCGGTTCTATATGTGGGCAACGGCGCGGTGATTTCCGATGCGGGCAAGTCGATCATGAGTCTTGCTGAAAAGCTCCGCGCGCCAATCGTCAACACGCTGCTCGGCAAGGGCGCCACAGATGAAACTCACCCGCTTCACCTCGGCATGCTGGGGATGCATGGCACGGCCTACGCCAACAAGGCCGTTGTCGACTGCGATCTCATCATGTCGATCGGTGCCCGTTGGGATGATCGCATCACCGGGAAGCTCGACGAGTTCTGCGTTGACGCCGTGAAGATCCACGTCGACATCGACCCGGCAGAAAATTGCAAAATTCTCACACCCGACCTCTTCATTGAGGGGGACGCCAGGCTCGTCGTTGAAGACTTGCTGCCATTGATCGAACCCGGTGACACGAAGGAATGGCTCGACCAATGTGCGGCTTGGCGCAAGCAATTTCCCCTCCGCTATCCCAAACAAGGTGGACTGCGCACCCAACACATTCTCGACCGATTGAACGCAATCACGCAAGGACACTCGGTCATCACCACCGATGTCGGCCAGCATCAGATGTGGGCGGCACAATTTTGTCTGTCTACCAGCAACCGACATTGGATCACCTCCGGCGGCGCCGGCACCATGGGCTTTGGCCTTCCATCTGCAATCGGAGCCCAGTTTGGGTGTCCGGACAAAAAGGTGTGGACGGTGTGCGGCGACGGAGGCTTTCAGATGACACTGCCCGAACTCGCCACGGCCAACATTCACAACCTGCCCGTGAAGTGCCTCATCATCAACAACAACTACTTGGGCATGGTTCGTCAGTGGCAAGAAATGTTCTTCGAGAATCGCTACTCGGGCGTTGATCTCGAAGGGAATCCTGACTTCGTGAAGCTCGCGCGGGCCTACGACATCAAGGCGCTTCGGATCAAACGTGCAGCGGACGTCGACCGGATTTTGCAAGAAGCCCACGACTACGACGAAGGGCCGTGCGTGGTCGTCGCCGAAGTCGCGAAGGAAGACAATGTCTTTCCGATGATCCCGGCCGGCGCGCCTCTGAGCGGGATGCTGATCGAAAAGCCAAAACACAAACTCGCGAAACCCACGGGGAGCACTTGAGATGAGCGCCGCAGAGACAACTCTTTCATCAATGCCCCCTGGCCGTTCCCGAAAAGGAGACCCGCCGGAAATGTTGCCCGCGAATCCTGTGCACACGATTTCGCTGTTCGTCCACGACCGACCGGGCGTGCTTGTCCGCGTCGCGATCGTCTTCGCACGGCGTGGTTACAACATCGAAAGCCTCGTCGTGAGCCCCGCCGCGCGCGGTGGGTTTTCGCGTATGACCATTACGTGCTCTGGCGATCCGAGCACCCTCGAGCAGATCATTCGGCAGCTCGCGAAACTCGTAGACGTGGTCCACGCCATCGATCACACCGGTGCTGTGATCATCGAAGCCGAAATTGCGCTGCTGAAACTCGAGTGCAACGTCGACGAGAGAACTCAAATCTTGCAGATCGTCGACCAGTTCAAGGCGCGCGTCGTCGACTACGGAACCGAGAGTCTGGTGATCCGCGCTTATGGCAGCAGCGAGAAGATCGACGCGTTGATCCTGATGTTGCAGCCCTATGCCCTGAGCGAACTCATCCGCTCGGGCAAGGTCATCATGGCCCGAGGGATCGAAACCACGTAACGGCGTCGCTGGACGAGACCGCGGCCCTAGAACTAATTCTAGAGCGGATTGACCCATGTGAAGCGCTCGGCTTGCGCCAGACCCTTTCGACCGCCGCGGGATCGTGATCTTCGAGCGGGCCGATCTCGATCACAAACTGTTTGGCTTTCAGTGCGTCAACAAATGGACTGTCGAGTGAGTCGATATCGAATTCGATGAAGCCGACCGCGCCGCCCAACGCCTCTTCAAAATGGCTGACAGGATGCATCGCGTGTGGTGGCGCCGGCGAAGCCCCTTCGTCGCTCACTGATTGAACGTCGGGAAGCCCTTCGTAAGGCGGTAGCCAAGAATCGCTTGGTTCCGATTCACGATCGGTTGGCGTCCAATGAACCCCGATTCCATTGTGCTCGCTTGAGCTCCGACTATGCCCCGCCACGGGACATCTCGTTCGTATCGGTCAACCCGCCCAGCTCCTGGGAAGACTTGCAGACCCTATGCTCCGTCGCGAGTGCGATAGCGATCCGGGCCGTCTTCAGGGGGCAAGTTGAGGACTTGCGTTGGGAACGAATCGACGAGGTACTCGACGACGTCGCGCATCGCGACCACGAACACCGGTCGCCCTCGGTTGTCCACGATGGGAACGTGACGAAACCCACCAACGCTCATCTTGTTCAGCACGGACGCGACGGGCGCGGTATGCGGAAGCGACTCGGGAGACTTGACCATGACTTCGCGCAAGCAAATGGTGCTCGGGTCAACGCCGCGCTCGACGACGCGGAGCAACACATCGCGCTCCGTGAAGATCCCTATCAATGGCGTTTGCCGGGTTCCGTCTTCAGAGATCAAGACCACACCTCGGTGTTCGGCCTGCATGGCCCGGACTGCGGTCCGCACCGTATCCCCTTCGGTGAAGACCATCGGAATGCGTCGCGACAAAACACTCGTCGGCGCCTGCAACAACCCCTCGTCGAAGCGATGCGCCGGCTTGCTCACTTTGGCTTCTTCGAAATAAGCGTCGTCACCAACGTCCACTTGCGTCTCCTTCTTCAACCATGCTCACGTTTCCCGTCGACCGGGTTTGGCGGCTAAATCCCACTTTGCTTTGTGCGGATACAACCATTCTATACGATGGGGGTTCATGTTGAACATCAAATTTCTAGAAATTGTCGAACGGAATGCGCAACTCTCCCCGGGGGCCGCGCGCATCCGTCATTTGACGAAATGTGTCGGTTCTGGCTCATGTCGCGATCACACCGAGACAAAGGGCTTTGACTTTTATCCGTTACGCACCTCGAACTTAAATTGTGACGGCTGGCCCCCGGCATGAGTGACTTTGACTACGTGGTTCTCGCCGCCTACGCGGCGCTCGTTCTCTGGATTGGTTTGTACAGCGCGCGTAAGCGCACGTCGTCAGCGGATCTCCTATTGGGGCAACGCGCAGTCCCGGGCTGGGCGGTGTTGTTGTCGATGGTCGCCACCGAGCTTTCTGCAGCCACGTTCATCGGTGTTCCGGTTGCGGCCTACTCGGGCAATTGGAGTTACTTACAGCTCGCTTTCGGATCGTTGCTCGGAAAGTTGGTTCTCGCTCGAATGGTGATCCCGCTCTATCACCGACTCAAAGTCGTCACCGTCTACGGCTTTCTCGAAACGAGTTTCGGCCCTGCCACACGACGTGCTGCGAGCATTGCTTTTGCCGCGGGGCGCATGCTTGCCTCGGGGGTTCGGCTCTTTATTGCCGCCCTCGCCTTTTCAGTGGTGTCGGGCCAGTCCGTTGAAGTCACCATCGTGGCATGCGGCGTACTCGCCACGGCGTATACCCGGGTTGGGGGAATCCGTTCGGTGATCTGGACCGACGCCCTTCAAGGGGCCGTGTTTATCTTCGCAGCATGTGCGTTGGTCTTTGCCATAAGCGACGGTTTCACAGGCTTCACTCCCGTACTCGACTGGGCGACTGCCCGAGAGAAGACGAACGTGTTCCAGTGGCAGCCGTTCTTTACGTTGACGACGAGCCTGGGTTTCGGCACCGCGGTTTTGGGAGGCTTCTTTCTAACCCTGGCCACCCACGCGACCGACCATGACATGGTGCAACGCTTGTTGACCACGCGGACCGGTCGTAGCGGCGGTCTTGCACTCGCGGGTTCCGGACTGCTCAACTTTCCGATCACCCTCCTCTTTCTATTCATTGGAACCGGCATCGCGTACCAGTACGCCCAGGCTCCGTCTTATGACATTTCTTCGACAGATCAGATCATGCCGCTCTTCGCCCTGCATGAACTCGGGCCCGGCCTGCGAGGGCTGGTTTTCGCCGGTTTATTTGCGGCGGCGATGAGTAGTCTCGATTCGGCGATCTGTGCCATCGCAACGACCTGGGTCGTCGACATTGCGCCCAAAGCCCCCGGCGTCGAGCAAGACCACGAACTCGCGGCGCGCCTCCAACGCACGTCGACGCTTGTGGGTTTCGCCCTCATCGGGTCTGCCCTGGCGATGGCGCTCTACCACGCGCAACTCAAAGCCGAGGGCACGCTCCCAACCCTGGTAGAATTCGCGCTGTCATCGATGTCGATTCTTTATGGCGGCTTGCTTGGGATTTTCGCGCGTGGGGTTCTATTCAAAAACCCGGGTCACGACCGGGCCGCAGTCGCGGGCTTGCTCGTTGGGAGCGCGGTAGGACTCATGCTCTTTTTGCATCCAGCCATCTTTGGCGAAACGCTCATCGCATGGACGTACTGGATCCCGATCTCGGCAACCTGTTCCTTCACGATTGCGTGTGGCGGACGAAGCGTGACGACAACCGCGACCGACTAGGCCTTTGCCGCTACGCTCGCCCCCTTTCACACTTCTGCAACAGCACCCCGAGCCAGTCCCCGGAGAATCGATGAATAGCGACAGCAAACGAGCCATCTTCGCAGCGCTCGGCGCGAACCTCGGTCTCGCGGCCGCAAAATTTTTTGGCTTCACCGTGACGCACTCGGCTTCGCTCCTTGCCGAATCAGTCCACTCGATCGCAGACACCGCGAATCAAGCGTTGCTTTTGTGGGGCGGCTCCGCGGCCAACCGTGAGGCGACCGAGGAGCATCCATTTGGATACGGACGCGAGCGCTATTTTTGGTCGTTCGTCGTCGCACTCATTCTCTTTTCGCTCGGAAGTCTCTTCGCGATCAATCACGGCATCGATAAGCTTGGACACGTAGAACCTCTGTATCAACCTCAGGTGGCAGTCGTAATCCTCCTCACCGGCATCCTCCTCGAAGGGTTCTCCTTCTATGTTGCGGTCAACGCTGCCATTCCGCTGAAGGGCACAGCGAGCTGGTGGTCATTCATTAGACGCACCAAGAGCCCCGAACTCCCCGTGGTCTTGCTCGAAGATTTTGGCGCCCTTCTTGGACTCGTGATCGCGCTCATTGGCGTAGGCTTGAGCGTCGCCACCGGCGACGCTCGATACGACGCCGGCGCGAGCATCGTCATTGGTTTACTGCTCGGAGTGATCGCAGCCATTCTCGCCAACGAGATGAAGAGCCTGCTCATCGGCGAAGGCGTCAATCCGGAGGATGGCGTGACGATTCGCAACGCCCTCATTGCCGGGGACGACGTCAACCACGTCATTCACATGCGCACTCAGCACATGAGTCCCGATGAACTCTTGGTCGGCGCAAAGATCGAATTGATCTCAACCCTCAATTTCGAAGAAGTCACCAACGCGATCGACCGCGCGGAGACCCGGGTGCGCAGCGCCCTGCCGTCCTTCGACGTCACGATCTATCTTGAACCCGACGTCCTCGAAGCCAACTACCAGGAAGCGCCCGCAGCAGATCACGAACCCCAGGTTTAGAACCGTGGTAAACGACGCATCCGCCGAGAAGCGCACACTTTCACCGGTCGTCGAAGGTTGATTGATATCCGACGCCCCATTCTGGCGACAGCCCCCACCATCGCGCCGAGCGCGGCCGACTGCACCATCAACATTCAACCGCTCGGATGCTTTCACGACCACAACCCAGAGCCCTTGGCCACAAAGCTCGAAGACTTTCTCACCCAAGGTTCCGCTCACCGCCGACCCACTTGCCGGGACGCTGCCGAGCGTGCTCGACAACAAGTGGCTCGCGGAACGGGCCGCCGAAATCGGCGAAGAATTCTCCCGGGACGCGACGCCCGCCCGCGCGGTGGACGCGATCCTGGGTTCGATGGACAGCTGAACACGCATTTGAAGCGCGCAAAAGTCTGAGTTATTTCTCTCGTTCGCATTCGAACCCGAGAGGAGTGACCGCAATGGGCAAATACAGCCGCCAAGAAATTGAAAACGCCTTCGAGCACTACCAGGCCATGGCACTGCAAGCAGGCACCAGCGGGGATTGGAACTGCTGGGCGGATCTATTCACCGAAGACGCCACGTACATCGAGCATCTTTTCGGAACGTTCGGCGGTCGCGAAGCCATTCGGAACTGGATCTGCACCACGATGGCCAAGTATCCCAATAGCGAAATGAAGTACTACCCAATCGACTGGTATATCATTGATGAAGAGCGTGGGTGGGTGTCGTGCAAGGTTTGGAACCGAATGTCTGACCCGGGCGACGGGAGTCTGCATCAGGAATACAACTTCACCCTGCTCAAATACGCAGGCAACGGGAAGTGGTCGTACGAAGAAGACGTCTACAACCCGCAGCCCTTCCAGGAAATGGTCGGGGGCTGGATGAAGCGTAAACTAGAGATTAATGACGGTCGCGCCTGAACTGCGCTTGGCACTGCCCAGAGGTCCGAAGTTTTTTCCCCTGTTTTATCGGTCGTTTGCACTGAGACCCTGCCACCGAGGTATATTTTGCGTGCCCGCGGCGGGTCGATGTCGCGGAAGTTGGGCACACTCTCACATCGCTTATGACTGATCGAAGATCCAGGGGGGTGGGAACGCCCGGAGAATCATCTTCTCCGCACGATCCTCGAAACCCAAGTGCGGCACCGCAGTCGAGCAACATCCGACAGTGGCTCGGCTCCGTTGC
>DUBZ01000112.1:23547-73443 GCA_012960035.1 Myxococcales bacterium
CGGCATCCCTGAGCGCTACGAAGTTCGCAAATCTGAAGACGGCATCTACCTGCACTGCGACGACGCACCCCGGGTTCGCGTCTGGATCGACCCCAAGCAAACTTTTTCTGAGGCCGACGCTCGAGCACTTGGCGCCCGCAATATTTTTCTCGATGGAGCGGGCGATTTCCCGCCGAAACTCGACAACAAGGCCCGGCTCTACAACCTCGATCACCATCAGGGCTGTATCCGGCCCTTTACTTTGGCGACCTGTGAACAGGCACTGGTCATGGTGATGAATGGCCTCGAACTCGACGAGGGTGACTGGACGCTCTACGCCAACGAGCCCGATCTCGACACGTTGTTCGCCGTGTGGGTCCTGCTCAATTTTAGGCGTATTCCGAAGCTCAGCAGTCGTTCGAAGGACACGCTGCTCCCACTTCTCCGGCTCGAAGGTGCGATCGACGCCAACGGCGCCGAGCTCTCGGACTACTGTGGCCTCACCCAAAACACCCTGCGAGAAGCCCGCTCTCGCCTCGACACGTTGCACACCCTCGAAAAGGAATTCCGGGCGAAGGAACGCTGGCCTGAATTTGACATTCGCGGCTTCACCGCCGCCATGCTGGGCGAACTCGATCAGCTCGTTTACACCCGGGCCGACTTTCAAGACCACACGAGCATCGAAGAAATTCTGGGCCATCTCGAAATCGACGATCGCAAAGTCGCAGTGGCGTGTCGCGATCGGTCGGGCATCTACGAAGCGGAACGCAGCCTTAAGAACCGATTTGGCGACCAGCTCGGCATCATCGTCCTCGAAAAATCGAACGAGGAAGACAACCGCGAGTTCACTCTTCGCCGAGTCTCCGCACTTTTAAACTTTGACCTCGCGCCCGCCTACGATCTGCTCAACCTCGTTGACCCCGCTGTAAACGGACGCCCACCTGGCAATCGGTGGGGTGGCTCCGACGACATCGGGGGTTCTCCGCGTACTTCCGGCACGCAGCTTTCAGCCAACGATGTCTTGCGTTTGTTGCAGCGCGCGTACGAACGCAAAACCAGTCGTCAGAAGAACTGGCCTTGGTTTGCCGCGACCACAACCACTACTGCGATGATTCTCATGTCGAGCATCGCCGCATTCATCGGCACAGCAGCGGTGGGTCTTCGAACCGGTGCTCTTGAATCCCTCACCCGGGGTGGTGCAGGTCTAGTCGCCATGTCGCTCGTGGCGCTCGCCTTTGCGCTGCCGACAACGTTTAGTGCATCTGAACGACGCCCCTGGTTGTACGGCTGGCGCCGACCCGCTGGACATGACTGGCTTTATCTCGTGCCCGCCGTGCTCCTTTGTGCACTTCCCGCGAACGCTCTCGCGCCCAAGAACCTCGAGTACGAAACCGCGTCCCTCGTGACGGCGTTCGTCGTCGTGTGTCTGGCCGCAGTCGCAACCGAGGCGTGGTTTCGAGGGGTTGTACACGGCTGGTACTTGTTCCGCGGCCCGACTCAAAGGGTCGACGGCCGATGGATGCTTTCGCGCGCCGCGTCAGTTTCGAGCTTCCTGTACATGCTCAGCTACATCTTGCTCGCGTACGCCTGGAACATCACCAACGCAAACCCGTTTCCCCAATCGCCGTTCGAAATCGCGAGCCTTGTGATAGCCGGGCTCGGCGGCGGCGTTGCCCTCGCGATGATCCGCGAACGATCGCTGAGTATCTGGCCCGGAGTCGGGGCACAGATTTTGGCTGCAACGGTCGCCGGCGGACTGGCCCTAGGCGGGGTCTCGCTCTTTTAGCGGGCTGCAAGAACTCCGGACCGAGCCAGGCGCCTGGATTTTCGGTTCGATCGAGGCACGGGAACACCCCTGGAGCTTGCCCCAGCAAGTTTTCGCTACGAAGAGCGAGCCGGAAAGAAGGGTGCATGGCGACGGGATTGGGTTCTTCCTCAGGCCGCTAGACCGAAGGCGTAGACTCATCGCTCTCGCGGCTACTTCGCTGAGCTTCGCAAGTCTCGCGGCAACCCGAGCCCGCGTTCTCCGATGATGTTGAGCTGGATGTTCGTGGCACCGCCCGCGATCGCGGGACCGTGGGAGAAGATGTACTGCTCAACGTATCCGGACGGGGTATGGGTGCGGGCATAGCTCGCGAAGTCCTCTTCCCTCGGCGCCAACATCCCGTCGGCACCCAACAGGTCGTATGCCAGGCTCGTGATCATCTGCATCGCGTCCGTCGAATACAACTTGTTCATCATCATTGGCAGCACGACTTTCATTTCTTCGCCACGAATGGCTGCCGTCATCTGTCGCAAGTTCGACATCTCGGCCGTTCGTACGAAGCCTTCGATTTCGGCGAGACGATTGCGGATGATCGGGTCTTCGATCGACGGGCGTCCGTCGCGCAACGTGTTGCGTGCCAATTCGACCGCTGCGTCGAAATGCTCGCGCATCATGTTCGGGTTTCCGATTAAGTTGCGTTCGTGTTTGAGCGTGGCACGGGACACGGCCCAGCCTTCGCCGCGCTGTCCGACGATGTGGTCGGCGGGGGTACGGGCATCGGTAAAAAACACTTCGTTGAAGTCGAGTCCACCCGTCATCTGCTTTAGGGGACGAACTTCAATCCCAGGCTGATCCAGATTCACGAGCAAATACGAAATGCCACCGTGCCGGGGAGAGTCGGGCTCGGTGCGGAACAGCCCAAACAGGTAGTCCGCCTCCATCGCGTTGCTCGTCCAGATCTTCTGGCCGTTGATCACCCACTCGTCACCGTCGAGTACCGCGGCGCATTGCAGCGAGGCCAGGTCACTTCCCGCTCCCGGCTCGCTATAACCCTGACACCAGCGAACTTCACGCCGCAAAGTCGGCGGCACGAACTTTCGTTTTTGTTCTTCAGAACCAAACTCGAGCAACGTGGGCGCAAGCAGACCGGGGCCTTGATCGATTCCGTTTCCGGGCGCACCCGTACGGGCGTATTCTTCTGCGATAATTGCACCCTTGAGAACGTCGGGTTCTTGCCCGGCCCCACCGTACTCTTTGGGAATCTCGAAATAGACGTAGCCCGCTTCGATCCCGCGTTCGCGGAAGATACGCTCCTGTTCCTCTTTCGGGAGCTTGGCTTCGTCACCGGTTAGCGGCCAGCCCTTGAGGAACTCTTGTAGCTGCTTTCGATATGCGACGTACGCATCGCTGAAATTCATATCCATGTCGCTACCACCCGGCCATTGTCGCAACGCGACTTCGATGCACGTCCGGCAAACCAAACGCGGCGCGATTGAACATCGCGCGCTTGTACCACATTTGTACGTCGCACTCCCAGGTAAACCCGAGCCCACCATGGAGTTCGACCGCGGCACGTGCCGTCAACATGGCACGCTCCGTAATGTGCGCCTTCACAAGCGCCGACGCGCGTTCCGATTCGGCGGGCAAGTGGTCGAACGCGTGGGCGGCGTGCCAGTAGAGCGCGCGGGTCGGTTCAATGTCCGTCGAGAGCCGTGCCAGGGTGTGCTTCACACTTTGGAACTGACCGATGACGGTTCCGAACTGTTCGCGTGTTTTTGCATATTCGGTCGACATTCGGATCAACTCAGTCGCGGCACCAAAGCTGTCCGCGGCCAACAGAATGAGGGCGGCATCGGCTACGCGCTTGCTGGCACTCTGCCCCGCTTCCAACAGTTCGGCGGGCGTGTTCTCGAGGACGACTTTAAAAACCGGCCGGCTTCGATCGATGCCGCCAACGTCTTCAACAGTGACGCCTTCGGCGTTGCGTTCGACCAGTGCGAGACGGCCCCGAGAGCATCCGACAATGAATACGTCGGCAAGGTCTGCGTGGGGGACATAAATTTTTACGCCGCTGAGCTTGCCGTCGACTTCATCGACACTCCATTCCGACGGGTCCCAGGCGCTGTTTTCTTCCGCAGCCGCGTAGGTGCCAACGACGTCGCCCTCGGCGAGTCGGGGAAGCCATGCCTTCTTCTGGGCTTCGCTTCCGCCGTGAATGAGGGCCAGGGATGCAAGGGCGTGTCCGAAAAACGGGCTGGGAAGGCACGCCCCTCCGATGACTTCAGTCACCAAAGCGAGATCGAGGAGTTCCATCTCGGCGCCGCCATATTCTTCGGGAATCACAAGCCCGGCGAGGCCCATTTCGACGATGCCCTTCCACACGGCGGTATCCGTGCCGGTGCCAGCCTCGAAAATTTCGCGCAGCCTTGCCGGCGGGCATTCATTGGCGACAAATCCGCGTACGGTCTCCTGAAGCATTTCCTGCTCCAGTGTGAGGCCGAAGTCCATCTTGATTACTCCGTCTGGTCTATTTTGAAACGCGGATACTAGCTCCGAATCAACGGTGCGCCGCCTTCGCCTGGCTCGCTATGCGCAGCTTTCGTTGAACACGCAAGCGTGTCCAACGATGCGTGTGCAGTGCGTATGCGACGGTCAATTGATTAGACCGTTCGGTCCATCGAAATTGATCAGATCGATTGACGTTCGACACGAGGTGTTAGGCTCGCGGATTGCGTGGCCTAGCCGGTCGCTTCGACTAAGCGGCATCGACACGACATAGACGAACTCAAGGAGAACAATCATGCAGGTAGACGGCGGACTCTTCGGTGACCTCGGCAAAGTACCCGAACGCGCGCGACTCCTCGAAGCGTCGGGCTACGACGGCGCCTTTAGTGCCGAGGTTTCCTCGGACCCGTTCTTCCCTTTGGTCCTTGGAGCCGAGCACACCGAACGCATCGAACTGCTGACGGGGATCGCGGTCGCGTTTGCGCGCAACCCGATGAACATGGCGAACATCGCCCACGACTTGAACGCGTTCTCCAAGGGTCGTTTCATTCTTGGCATTGGCTCTCAAATTCGGCCGCATATCACCAAACGGTTTTCGATGCCGTGGTCTCACCCTGCCGCGCGAATGCGCGAATACATTTTGGCGATGCGCGCGATCTGGGATTGCTGGTACGAAGGCAAGCCCCTCGCGTTCGAAGGCGAGTTCTATCAACACACCTTGATGACGCCGATGTTCGTGCCTGCCGAACTTCAGTACGGACCGCCGCGTGTCCTGCTAGCGGCCGTTGGTCCCAAGATGGCCGAAGTCGCGGGCGAAACGGCGGACGGAGTACTCGCTCACGCGTTCACCACCGAGCGCTACATGCGCGAAGTCACGATCCCTGCGGTCGAGCGCGGACTGGCGGCGTCGGGCCGCAGCCGAAGTTCGTTTCAGGTGGCCTGCCCCATGTTCGTCGTAACCGGCGTCGACGAAGAAGCGATGGCGAATTCAATGGGCGCCCATCGGAAACAGATCGCCTTCTACGGATCGACCCCCGCCTATCGGCCCGTCCTCGAGATGCACGGTTGGGGAGATCTCCAACCTGAGCTCAACATCCTGTCCAAACGGGGGGAGTGGGACGCCATGGGAGACCGCATCACCGACGACATTCTGAACGAGTTTGCGATCGTCGCAGAGCCGAAGGACGTACCGCGCTTGGTGAAGGAACGCTGCGGCGACATCTTGGATCGTTTCGTCTGCATGATGGAACTGCCGGACGTCGATCAACAACGTGAGTTCGTGCAGGCGTTCAAGGAGTAGTTCGAAGTAGACGCGGCGAGGTCCAGCGTAGGAGCTAGCGACCGAGTCGTTCGAACACCGCTTGGGGTGTCTCCGACGAGGGACTTCCAACTACAAGCGTCGCGAGCGGTTGCTCGATCGTAAGACAGTGGGCTTCGGCGCGGTCGATTCCGCGGTTCACAAGTTCCGAAACCAACACACGCTTTACAACGACACCCATCTGGTCAGCGGTCACCGTTCGCGCTTCGAGCACCGCGGTTTTGAGTGCAATTCGGACGGTGCCCCGCGATTCGAGACGTCGAGGGCCGTCAGACCTTCGATCAGCTCACACACGAAGTCGAACACCACCGAATCCGCCATCCGCACTTCCCCTTCAACCACAACTTGCCTGCCAACCAAACCAAATTGCTTCTGGAACAAGTGTCGGGTCGAGTTCGATCGTTCTTGAGGAAAAGCCCTAGCGACGCGAAGTGCGTGATGCGTCAGTTTCAGGTGCACAGCAGAATCCCAACGCGCGTGGACGCACCCGCAAAAATGGCAAAATCGAAGCGCTTCAGACGGTCAGCTCTCGTCGTCGGACAGGTTACGCAATTCGCGGTGCGCCAGAAGTTGATCGACTTGGTCGTCGCTGATGTGTGGCAGCAGCGGACTGGTTTCGAACGCCGGGTCGATGAACAACCCGACCGCCGACGCAGTTGGCGCGCCATCGAGTAGGATCGCGCCTTCGGTCGTGATTTTACGGCTGTCGACGTGCTTTACCTGCGCTTCGAACGAAAGGTCGCGAAATAGCGGCGTCGGACGGTGATAGGAAACCTTCAAGTCTGCCGTCATCCCGTAGGTTCCGTTCGCGCCGTTTGCATGACCGAGCAGTTGATCGAAGATCAATGCGACAACGCCACCGTGAATGCAGCCCGGAGGCCCCTCGTATGCGAGATCGAGGTTAAGCGTCCCGCGTACGATATTGCCTTCGACCTCGACATCGAGCGGCGGGAAGATCGGGTTGCAGTGCCACGTGGCCGCACTCGCGGGATAGTAGGGCCGCATGTCATTCTCGCCGGGTTCGATCGAACTGAGGAGTCGAGGATCGCTCCCCTTTCGAGCGATCGTTTCGAGCCGCTCGTTGAGGACTTCGACTTCCGCCTGCACACGTCGAAGCTCCGATTCGTTTGAGTCGATGCGAATCATGGTCGCGGCGAGTTTTCTCACGCTGTTCGCGAGTTCCAACAATGCAGCGGGGGGCTGTGTTCCAATTTCGATTATGGTGGCGTCCATGGATCCTCATTCAAATTTGTGCGCGCAACTTTTAGCGCGCAGATTTCGGTACGCAGTTTTCAGTCCGCCAACACGAACCAGTGCACAGCGCCGCACCCCGTACCCAGGCGTACGGCGGCGAGATGACATGCCCTCTTCCGGTTGCCGACTGGTTTGATGGCAGATCGCGCCCAACAATTCCAGCGGCCCGCGGAACTGAATGGCGGTATCGTGCGATGCCGCGCGCATAATGCTCTGTATCACTCCAAAAAAAGGGAATCCGACCATGCCCGAATCCGCACTTCTCACTCAAATTGACGGCCACGTCCTCACGGTCACGATCAACCGCCCCAAGAAAAAGAACGCGGTCGACGCCGAAGTTCTCTGCGGCCTGAGCGATGCCTGGCGCACCCTAGACAGCGAGAGCGCACTGCGCGTGTGCATTTTGACCGGGACCGGAAAAGATTTCTGCGCCGGCATGGATCTCAGCGTCATCAACAAGCTCACTGCGGGCACGCCCCCGGAGAACGAATTCGAGGAGCGCCTCAAGACAGAGCCCAACATCATTATGGATGGCTGGCTCAAGACCTACCGGCCGACAAAGCCCGTCATCGCCGCGGTCGAAGGTTTCGCGTTGGCGGGCGGAACCGAAATTTTGCAGGGCACTGACATCCGAGTTGCAGCGGAGAGCGCGGTGTTCGGCGTGACCGAAGCGCGCAGGGCGCTCTTCCCGATGGCGGGGTCTACCGTCCGCTTGCCACGACAGATCCCCTATACCATCGCCCTCGAAATGCTTCTCACCGGCGCGGATTACTCCGCCCGGCAGTGCCTCGAATTTGGCTTGGTCGGCCATGTCGTTCCCGACGGCCAGGCACTTGTGAAGGCACGTGAG
Organism: Myxococcales bacterium; assembly: GCA_012960035.1. Taxonomy (GTDB): domain Bacteria; phylum Myxococcota_A; class UBA9160; order UBA9160; family UBA4427; genus DUBZ01. The sequence continues at coordinate 31,219 of DUBZ01000112.1, forward strand.
ATTGCCGAAGTCATCGCGGGCAACGGCCCCATCGCGGTGCGCGCGATTTTGAAGTCGGTGCGCGACAGCTTCGGCCTGCCTGAACAACAAGCATTCAATGAGAAGGAGATGCCCTGTGGCATCCCCGTGTTTTCATCAGCCGACGCGAGGGAAGGACCGACGGCTTTTCTCGAAAAGCGAAAGCCCGTTTTCCAAGACAAGTAGTTCGCCTCGTCGGTCGGCATGCAGGCTACGTTCATAACGCAAGCAACGTGCATCAATTCCATCACGCGCTTGAAGTCCGGGGACAAGCGCAAGCTTTTCTCGACCGGGTTGTCGAAGCTTCGTCGCTTTCATTGAGCTGGCGGTCATTGACTAAGGCCTACGTCTCACTAAGGAGACGTGCGCGCGTGGGTGCCCTTCGATGTCAACACCGACAATCACCAACGAAGATCTTCGCAACGACGCCCTCGCTGACGTGGTCGCAGGGTTCGAGACCAGCCAACGCAGTCCGCTGGTTGCCGTCGCGATGGCGATGGGAATTGCAGGCACCATCCTCGCGGCTGCGAACGACAGCGGCGCGAGTTGGATGCTCTTCTTCTTCTGTGCATGCGCGGTCGAGGAAGAGGTTCGCAACTTCAATGTCCCGGTTCGATGAAGCATCGTTGCGCTACTCGGCCAAATGGCTTGGGTCGCATATGGCGCAGATGCGTCGGCGTTCGCCGCCACCCTCGGCGGCGCGGCGATTGCTCTTCCTTTGGCTTGATCCTCACTTCGGCCCCCTAAGGATGTATCGCCGACTCCGCTGCGAGGGTTTCGGCGGAGGCTGAGCCACCTGTAGCCCAGCTACAGCCAAGTTCTGCAATCGAGAGATCCGACGAGAACGTCACGTCTTTGCCGACTGCCAGACTCTCCCAGCGGGCTGCTAGTATGCGCCGCGGAGGAGCCATGGCGGTACTACATTTTTCGCACAGCGGGGTCTGCGTCTCAGACATCGAACGCTCGACTGCGTTCGATCGGGATGTGCCTGGCTTCACGCGGCATCATCATCTTCATTTGAACGGCGAAGCTGATTCGACAGCCGTCAAAGTAAAAGACGCCAAACTCGACGTGGTCTATCTCAAGCGAGACGTCACGATGGTCGAAATTCTTCGCTTCGCCGAACCCGCTCCAACCCGCGATGCGGTGCCGCGCGAGATGAACCGTAGGGGCCTCACGCATTTCTCCTTGAACGTCGACGAAATTGCAGAAGTCAGTCCCGATGTAGTTGCTGCGGGCAGACGCGTCATGCAAGAGACTCAGGTCGGCACACCGAACGACAAGTCGTGCGTCTTCGTGACGGACCCAGACGGCTGTTTGATCGAACTCGTAAAAAGTCCCGCCGGCCCGATTCCCACTCCAACCACCTGACCTTGTACGCTGAAGAAGCGTCCTACTTAGAAGTGAAATTATCGATGAATCGATTTGTCCCAAGCCTGCCCCTGCAACCTTCTTTTACTGTGACGTTGTTGTTCACCAAGTTGTCGTTCGTCGCGTGGTTGCTCGCAGCCTTCCTCACACTTCCGTTCCAAGCGCTTGCCGACCCATTCGTCGAAGGCACCAAGGAGCGCGAGGCTTGCGCCGATCGCGACTCCAACAGACGCGCGTTGTTCGGTGACCTTCATGTCCACACCGGATTTTCCCTCGATGCCAGTACGATGGGCACCCGAGCGCGCCCGGCCGACGCCTACCGTTTCGCCTGGGGTGAACGCGTCGGTATCCAGCCCTTCGACGACGGCGGGCGACCGATGAGAACCATTCAGCTCGATCGCCCCCTCGACTTCGCTGCGGTGACGGACCACGCGGAATTGCTCGGCGAAACCCGCATTTGTAATTCTCCTGAGATGCAGGGTTACGACTCGTTGGTATGTCGCATCTACCGGACATGGCCGCGGGTATCCTTTTTTTGGAGCAACTACGTCGCGAGTAGTGGCTACCGACACGACTTCTGCGGTCCAGAAGGCGAGCTCTGCCGCCAAGGCGCGCGCATTCCATGGACCGAAAATCACGAAGCCACCGAAGCGTCCTACGACCGAAGCTCCGCTTGTCGCTTCACGAGTTTTCACGCCTACGAGTGGACGGGTGCCATTGGCATAGGCGCCAACTATCACCGCAATGTCATCTTCGAAAACGACGTCGTCCCCGACTTGCCCCTGAGTTTCATTGAGGCTCCGGTACTCGTTGACTTTTGGGCGGGCCTCGCACGAACTTGTCGCGAAGCGGGCACCGGCTGCGACGTACTGGTCATCCCCCACAACTCAAACCTTTCGGCGGGGAGGATGTTCCGGAACCGCCTGCCCGACGGCACGCCGATCGGCACGACTGAAGCCCAGGGTCGCGCGGACTACGAACCTCTTGTCGAAATCATGCAGCACAAGGGCGAGAGTGAATGCATGTTCGGCTTGGGCACGGAAGACGAACTCTGCCGCTTCGAAAAACTTGAGTACAACAGTTTCTCGGGACGCTTCTTTCCGGGTTCCTCTGACGCTCCCGTTGCAAACCAATTTGTTCGCAACGTATTGAAGGAAGGTCTCCGCGTTGAAGATCGACTTGGAATCAACCCTTTCAAGTTCGGCATCATCGCGAGCACGGACACGCACCTCGGTGCGCCAGGCATGGCCGCTGAAGACGCGATCTACCCGGGGCACGGCGGTGCAGGTAAGCCCCTCGGCGATGACCTGCCCCGCGGCTTTCCCGATGCGATCGACTTCAACCCAGGGGGTCTCGCGGGCATCTGGGCAGAAGAGAACACTCGAACCGCGATCTTCGCCGCGATGAAGCGCAAAGAGACATTTGGAACGAGCGGCCCACGGATTCAGGTTCGCCTCTTTGGCGGCTGGGACTACGCGGACGATCTCTGCGAGAAAAACAATTTCGTAAGTCGCGGCTATGAGGGCGGCGTTCCGATGGGCGGCGATCTCGCCCCACCGCCGAAGCGCGGCGAAAGCGGCGACGCGGCCACCCCGTTGTCCGCGCCCACATTCGCGCTCTCGGCCCTGCGCGATTCGGGGACACCGCACACGGCCGGAACGAAGCTTCAACAAATTCAAATCATCAAAGGCTGGATCGAGGACGGGAGCATGCACGAACGCGTGTACGAAGTTGCTGGAGACTCGCATAACGCGGCCGGCGTTGACCTCGACTCATGCAACACCTGGGGCACGGGCTTCGATGCGCTCTGCGGAGTGTGGCGCGACCCCGACTTCGATGCGCGCCAACCTTCTTTCTACTACGCCCGGGTGATCGAGAACCCGACCTGCCGCTGGAGCCAGAAACTCTGCATCGCGAATCACATCCGCTGCAACGGACAAGCTCCGGTCCCCGTCGGCTTCGAGCCTTGCTGTGCAGAAAACCATGTGCGTACCATCCAGGAACGCGCATGGAGCTCACCCATCTGGTACACCCCCAACCTGTGACGGACAACGAAGCTTCAACCACGCCCTCGCGCCCCCAACGTCCACGGGGCATCGGCCGCTTACTGCGCTCTCCGTTATTGCATTTTATTGCGATCGGCGGACTGCTCTACGTCGCGACGAGTGAGGGACGCGAAGCACCACCGCCTTTGGTTGTCGTCACGAGCGAGGACGTCGCCAACCTCGCCGGCCAATGGAAACGCAACACCGGGCGTGCTCCTAATGAAGAAGAACGCGGGCGCTTAATCGGGCAGTTCGTCGATGATGCCCTGCTCATTCAAGTTGCGCGTAGCCTGGGTTGGGACCGCGATGACACGGTCGTCCACCGGCGACTCATCCAGAATCTGCGTTTTCTCGACGCGGCGCCAGACAAAACTGACGACCAGGTGCTCAAGGAAGCCTACGCGCTCAACATGCACCAAAACGACATCGTCGTACGGCGCCGCTTGCTCGAACGCGTTCGTCTCGTGATCGCCGACCGTGCGCGTAGCCGCACCCCGACGGACGAAGAACTTCAGACCTACCTCGACGCAAACCGCAAAGACTTCGTCCAGCCGAGTCGCGCGCGAATGACCCAAGTTTATTTGAGTCGTGACCGACGCGGCGCGGCGCTTCACGACGACGCACTGATGTTGGTCGAGAAGCTAGTGACATCTGGCCTCGATCCCAGTCACAACCTCGAAGAAATCATCCAACTTGGAGATCCCTTCTTGTTGCAGCCGCAGCTACCGCTGTGGTCGAAGCGCCGCCTGGGTGAACGCCTGGGGCCGAGCTTTGCCGAAGGCGCGGCTGGGCTTCCACTCGGCCAGTGGAGTGGCCCCGTTGCTTCGAGCTACGGCGAACATGCGGTTTGGGTGCATGAGCGAATCGCAGACGAGTACCCGCCGCTTGCCGAAATACGTGACAAGGTCACGGCGGAAGTTCATCGCAAATGGGAAAAGGAAGCGTTGCAGCGCACCCTCGACCAGCTGCGCAGTCAGGCAACGATCGAGATCGCATCCGCCGCCGATGAATCCACGAGCGCGCAGTAACGCAGTGCCCACACAGGTCAGTGCTTACTGAGAAAGCCTGCGGGATGCCCGATCACCCCAGCCACCGGGCACTTGCCCAACAACCTTGATCTTCCGCGACGCAAACAGCCATCGTCCGTCCTCCTCGCGATACTCATCCACGTAGCGCCCCCAGTGGTCGGCACCCTCGGCGGTAAAGACTGCGAAGTATGACCTCCCCTTCGCGGTCGTCGGCGTAAGAACGTCGATCACGTGGCTCGATACATGGTGTTGGATCATTGTCGGAGGTTCAACCAGGCCACCGGTCGCACCAGAAAACAACCTGTGAATTTCGTCGCGTCCTCGAAAGTGACCGTGCCCTACGAATTCGACCACGGCGTCTTCGGCGAACAAGGCCATCATCGGACCTAGTCGCCCCGCGTCGCCGCTTGCGTTGTAACGCGCGACGAGATCGCGGATCAATTCGCGGGCGACGAGTTCCCACATCTCCATCGATGTGCGCGACATGCTCAACGCCCCTTCCTATCCAACGCCCAACCCGCGCGTTCCTGTTATGCGGCGGTGAAGCCGCCGTCTACGCACAACGTTTGCCCGGTAATAAAACTCGCCGCGGGGCTCGAGAGGAACAGTGCTGCAGGCGCGATGTCTTCGGGCGTCCCCCAGCGGTTCATCGGCGTACGATCGAGGTGGGGACGTTCAAGGGCATCGACGCCCACCATAACTTTGGTCATGTTCGACTTGATCAGCCCCGGAGCGATCGCATTGCAACGAATGCCATCATTGACCCAAGAGACCGCGAGATTCTTCGTCATTTGAACGATACCCGCCTTCGCGGCGCCGTACCCCGGTACGATGGGAACCGCAAAGAACGAAGACATCGATGCGAGATTGATCACGCTCGCACCACCCTCGAGAGAGCTTGCGCTGAGCATGTCCTTGCAAGCGGCGGTCAAGCGGTAGGCGCTGAAGATGTTGATCGCGAAGACCTCTTCGAAAACTTCCGGCACGTATTCGTTGCGGCCACCGGGAAGGTTCGCCCCCGCGTTGTTGACCAGAACATCCAAGCCCTCAAGCCCCTCTGCCAGAGCGGCGATCGCATCGGTGTCTGTCACCTCAAGAGACGCGTACCGAAAGCGCGAAAGATCGAGGTCGTATTCGCTCGCTTTTTCTTTGCGTCCCGTCACCAACACGTCGGCACCCGCGTCGGCGAACGCCGAGGCAATACCGTATCCGATGCCCGACGAGCCCCCGGTGACAAGGACCCGGCAACCAGAATAATCAAAGGTGATGCGCCCATTGGTTGGGCTGCTTTGGGATTCGGACGACATTTCAATCTCCTGTCGCGGACGCGTCCGCGATGATCATCACCTTGGCACCTTCATCCGTACTTTGTGCAACGGCGAGGGCGTCGTGAAAGTTTTCAAGCGAAAAGTGGTGCGTGATCATGGGCGACAGATCGGAGCGGGTCAAGATCGCGATCGCCTCAGTCCAGTCGTCGGGATACGCCATCGAACCGACAATACTCATCGACTTCATCATGACCAAAAGAAAGTTGACCGGGACCGGCGCTCGATGCAGCCCCACAACCGAAAGCCGCGCACCCGTCTTGGCGTTCGCGAGCACCTCTTCGATCACGACACCGGCACCGGACGCTTCGATGTAGATGTCGCTCCCCGCCATCGGCGCCCCAAACAACGGGGACGTTCCGTGGGCCTCGCAAATGCCTTTCCATACATCGTCTTTCGATGGATTGAATGTGGCACGCGCCCCAAGCTCGGTCGCGATCTCTAGACGGTGTGATGAAAGATCGACCGAAATGATGTCTTCGATGCCGCGGGCGCGAAGACTCGCCACCGCGCACAAGCCGATCGGTCCCGCTCCGAACACCACGGCCTTCTCACCTGCCACCGGACTCGCGCGATCCACTCCCTGCAAGCCGACACTGAGTGGCTCGGTAAGCGCGGCGAGTTCCATCGAAAGATCGTCCGGGATCTCGAAGACTGCGTCGCCGCCCGCTGCGTTGGGAACCAAGACCAACGGCGCGAACGCGCCCTCCCCGCTTCCGTTCCCGATTTGATTTTGGTTGCTCATCGGGTTCACCACAACACGCGCACCCACCTTAATGTTCGTGACTTCCTCGCCCACGGCTTCGACGATGCCCGAAAACTCGTGACCGATCGGCATGGGCTCTTTTGTGGGGCCGGCGACGCCGCCCAGGCTGATGTAGCCGAGGTCACTTCCGCAGATCCCGCAGGCAGCGACGCGAACGATCGCGTCCTTTGGGCCCAGCGTCGGTTCAGGAACTTCGTCGAGTTCAACGCGCCCGGGAGCGTGAATGTTGACTTGCTTCATTGTGGTCTCCGTCGTTTCGCCATCGCGAGCTTCATTTTGATTGGCTGCCTAGTCTAGCCCGCAAACGCATCACATCGCCGATCGCGTTCGCCGCACGCGTTGGCCCGACTCGTTGACAACGAAGCCCAGATTGGACGCGCGGCGAGCCATGGGCAACCCTGTAGAAGACCATGTTCAGTTTGCACAACGTCGAAAAACGCTTTGGCGACCTGGTGGCTGTCGCGGGCATCGACCTCGAGGTGCCTGTCGGAACCACCCTTGCGCTGATCGGCGCGAGCGGTTCAGGCAAATCGACAGTGCTCCGCCTGATGCTGGGACTCGAACAACCTGATTCCGGAGAAGTCCGATTTGCCGGCGATCCGGTAACGGATCAGAACATCGAACAAATTCGTCAGAGCGTGGGGTACGTCATCCAAGAAGGTGGCCTGTTCCCTCACCTTAGTACGCGAGACAACATCGCACTCCTTGCGCGGCATCAAGGTTGGGACCACGAGCGACAACGCCAGCGGATCGACCAGCTCTGCGAACTCACCCACTTTCCAAGCTCGGGCCTCGCCCGCCGTCCAGCCCAACTGTCGGGCGGGCAACGACAACGGGTTGCGCTCATGCGCGCCCTGATGCTCGACCCGGAAGTCCTGTTAATGGACGAGCCGCTCGGGGCGCTTGACCCATTGATCCGTTTCGAACTGCAGAACGAACTCCGCGACGTCTTCGGCCGACTCAACAAAACCGTCGTGCTCGTGACCCACGACCTCAACGAAGCGAATTTTCTCGCGAGCGAACTCATCCTCATGCGAGACGGCGGCATCGAACAACGGGGCGATCTCGACGGCCTTCGGAACACCCCCGCGACCGATTTCGTGGCGCACTTTTTGCGCGCACAACATCTGATGGGCGACAGCGACGACGATCGGGGCTCAACTTGAGCGCGCTCACCCGATCGTTGGGCTTTGCAATTGCTGCCGCGCTATGCGGCGCGAGTTCGCTCGCGCTAGCCGAAGCGGAGTTTGTTGTCGGGTCGAAGTCGTTCACCGAATCTGTCGTACTGGCCGAACTTGCGCGCAAAGCCGCAGAACGAGACGGCGTCGAACTCGGCCATCACCGAGAACTCGGCGGCAGCCGAATTCTATTCGAAGCGCTGAAGCAAGGTGAGATCGACGTCTACCCTGAGTACACGGGCACTTTGATCCATGAGCTGCTGGCGTCGACGGCGTCGGAGATCCGAACCCACGCGGAGATCAATCACGCCTTGGCGCCTCTAGGCCTGCACGCGTTGGCGCCCCTCGGCTTCGAGAACACGTACGCGCTGGGCCTGAAGCGGGAGAAAGCGGACGAACTGGGGCTCGCCTCAATCAGCGACCTGGCCTCTCATCCCGCCCTCAAGTTTGGATTTAGCAGCGAGTTCATGGACCGCGAAGACGGCTGGCCCGGCCTTTCGCAGCGCTACGGCCTCGCCCCGGATTGGGTACGCGGGATGGATCACGACCTCGCATACCGCGCTCTTGAAAGCGATGAAATCCACGTACTCGATCTCTACAGCACCGACGCCGACATCGCCTACTACAACCTCACCACGCTCAAAGACGATCGACGGTTCTTCCCCGAGTACAAAGCCTTTTTCATCGTACGAAGCGACTTGAGCACGCGATCCCCGAAGCTCATGCGCGCCCTCGAGTCGCTGTCCGGCGCTGTCAGTGAAGAAGCCATGGTCGCGATGAACGCCCGAGTCAAACTCGACCGCGAAAGCGAAGCCAATTCTGCGGCGGCTTTCTTAGGGATGCAAAATGAAGCGGGGGGCGACACGCGTTTCGATCGCATCGTCGCCACAACGTTCGATCACCTCACCCTCGTCGCGATTTCATTGTTCGCCGCAATCGCCGTCGCGATTCCCCTGGGCATCGCCGCCGCACGGTTGCCCGGTCTCGGGGCGACGGTGCTGGCAGTGACAGGCGTGTTGCAAACGCTGCCCTCCCTCGCACTCTTCGTATTCATGATCCCGTTGTTTGGCATTGGAGCCGCGCCCGCGATTGTCGCGCTCTTCCTCTACAGCCTTCTCCCGATCGTACGCAACACCCATGCTGGACTCACGGGCATCGACCCGGCGCTTCGCGATTCAGCGATGGCGCTCGGCCTCCCCCCTGCGCGAAGACTCGCTTGGATCGAACTGCCGTTGGCAAGTCATTCGATCCTTGCGGGAATCAAGACTGCTGCGGTGATCAACGTCGGCACCGCAACCCTCGCCGCACTGATCGGCGCAGGAGGTTACGGGCAACCCATCTTGACCGGCATTCGCCTCGACGACACGTCGCTGATTCTCGAAGGAGCCGTGCCCGCCGCAATCCTGGCCCTACTGGCGCAGAGTGCCTTCAACCAATTCGAGCGTTGGCTCGGCTGGGAGATTTCCGGAGACTGAGTTCGCATGTTCGGCTTCATGCTGGCGCGCTTGCTTTGCCGCCTCGAGCTTCGATTCATAAACCACCCGGGCGCGACCGCCGTTCGGATTTTCGGCGGCGTGTTGCCATCCCGGTATCTCGAACTGCATCGAATCGAGATGGGCCTGCGCATACGGAGCCAAGATCTTGCCGCGCAAAGCGAGCGAAGTGCCCCGTGCAATCACCGAGATCGCGCGCGCCGCGGGTTGCCGCGTAGGCGTCGAAGTGGCGGTCTTGCTTTCACGTTCCCCCGAAGATGCACGGCCTTCGTTTACGGGCGGCGCGTTTCTGGTGAGCGAGCAACGCCCAGGTCAACAGACGCAGATCGAGGCGCTGACGCTCAAGCAAGGGAAGGTCTAATTTTGCCAACCCATTTCGTCCGGTCGAGGGCAATAAAGGCGCCTACCGCGCAGCCGTGAAGCACGGCGTGAGTCGCGTAAGGAGCGGGGTGCGATTCACGCTCGGAATTATCTCCCACGACGCCCAATCGCTTCGCGCGAACAGTATGCTCCGACTTCCAATCAACTGTCCATCCTGGGTCGGAGAACCACATCATGAACGAAAACGGCAGTGCCCCCCGCTACGGGAAGAAGCACATCGAAGTGAACGGCAAGTCGATGGCTTACATCGACGTCGGCGAAGGTGACCCCATCGTCTTCCTGCACGGGAACCCGACTTCGTCCTACCTGTGGCGCAACATCATGCCCTTTGCCGAAGGCCTGGGTCGCTGCATCGCACCTGACCTGATCGGCATGGGGGATTCCGAAAAACTCGATGATCCGGGGCCGGACAGTTACCAGTTCGTCGAGCACCGCGAATACCTCGACGGCATCCTCGAAGCACTCGGTGTCAATCAGAACGTTTTGCTCGTCATACACGACTGGGGATCGGCGCTCGGTTTCGATTGGGCCAACCGACATCGCGATGCGGTGCGGGGCATCTGTTACATGGAAGCGCTGGTGCGCCCTGTCACTTGGGACGAATGGCCCGAAGCCGCCACCGGCATTTTCAAGGGATTCCGTTCCGACGCGGGCGAAAGCATGGTGATCGAAAAGAACGTCTTCGTGGAGAACGTGCTCCCGGCCTCGATCATGCGAAAGCTCGAACCAGAAGAGCAGGACGAGTATCGCCGCCCGTTCGTGCGAGCAGGCGAAGATCGCCGCCCCACCCTCACCTGGCCGCGGCAGATTCCGATTGAGCGAGAACCGGCAGACGTCACCAAGATCCTCGACGACTACGGTGCGTGGATGAGCGAAAACGACGTGCCGAAGCTGTTCGTTAATGCCGACCCAGGATCGATCCTGATCGGTCCCCAACGCGAATACTGCCGCGCATGGAAGAACCAAACCGAAATTACCGTGCCCGGCCTCCACTTCATTCAAGAAGACTCCCCGAATGAAATTGGTGCCGCACTCGTGAAATTCATTAAGGCGCTGTAACGCCCGTCACCGTCACGGCGTATAGAGAGCATCATGACTCACCACAAGAATCTCTCCGGTAGCGCTTTGCCAGTCATACTCGCTTGTCTTGTCACGCTGCTTCTCGCCGTTCCGCTCCATGCCGCGCACGCGGGCGCGGGGCGCGACGCGAACACCCGCGATCTTTACGGAGCGATCCTCGAAGATCACACGCGGCCGACGAAAGACATCGTCCAAACCCGAGTGAACTATCGCGCAATCAAGAACGACCCGCGCTGGAAGCAAGTCGTTGCGGACCTCGGCGAGTCGAACCCGAAAGCGCTGCGGGTAGACGATGAAAAGCTCGCTTTCTGGATCAACGCCTACAACATCCTGGCGATTGACTTGGTCCAGAACGCGTATCCGGTCGACAGCATCAAGGACCTCGGTTCGTTCTTCTCTCCCGTGTGGGAAGCGAAAGCGGGATCCATCGGTGGCCGATCCTACACCCTCGAAGAGATCGAACATAAGATCCTTCGACCGATGGGCGAACCACGGATCCACGCAGCCATTGTTTGCGCGTCCGTCTCCTGCCCCCCACTTGCACGGACTCCGTTTACGCCGGAGAGGATCAACGCCCAACTCGATTCGATCGTGCGGGCCTGGCTCTCGAACCCTGAGAAGGGGCTGCGCCTCGACCGCGACGATGAAACGCTCAACGTCAGTAAGATCTTTCGTTGGTTTGAGTCTGACTTCGAAGCGGGAGGCGGCGTAATTCAGTTCGTGTTGCCCCACATGGCGACAGAAGACGCCGACTGGCTGCGCGAGCACCGAGCCGATATCGACCTCGAGTACTTCGACTACGCCTGGGGCCTTAACGAGTAGTCGGACTGCACCGAATCGCCTGCACTGTCGCGCCTGCACTGCGGCAAAACTTCGCGTAAGGCCCGTGAGTGCCACGAGAAATGGGCACGCAACTTGCGTTATGTGCAGGCATGGAAAACGACTACGAAGATCGCATACTCGTCCGACGTGGCCCGAGCCCCGGCATCGCAGCCGTCCTATCCGTTGTGATCCCCGGCCTGGGTCAGGTCTACAACGGCAACCTGTTTACCGGCGCATTGTGGTTTGCCGCAGTCAGTTTCGGCTACTGGGCGATTCTGGTGCCCGGATTGTTCCTGCACGGCATCTCGGTTTGGTGCGCATACCACGGTGCCCGCGACGGGTACGGCTATTGACGCAGACTGGCACGGGTTGACCGACTCCCCCGGCTCCAGTTCAATCTGCGACAGCCGCGACACAACGTGGACGGGGAGTCGGCAGTGGCAACAGAGTCGGGGCATCAGCCCAGTCAGACACACGATCAGGATTCGGCGGCCGAGCGCGCCAGCCGAGACAATCACGCGTCCTATTGGCGTTCAAACCTGCGCCTTATGGCCGCCCTGCTCGCGGTCTGGTTCATTGTCCCCTTCGGCCTGGGCATCGTCTTGGTCGAGCCGCTCAATGAGTTTCACCTCGGCGGTTTCCCCCTAGGTTTCTGGTTCGCCCAGCAAGGGGCGATCTATGTCTTCATGGTGCTGGTCTTGATCTACGCGGTGATGATGCACCGGCATGACCGCGATCACGGCGTCGAGTGAACCCAGCCCCTTGAGCATTCTCACCTGGACATACATCACCGTTGGCTTGAGCTTTGCGCTCTATATCGGCGTTGCGATCTGGAGCCGGGCAGGCACGACGTCGAGCTTCTATGTCGCCGGCCGAGGTGTACATCCCGTTGCGAACGGAATGGCGACTGCTGCAGACTGGATGAGCGCCGCGTCGTTTATCAGCATGGCGGGCTTGATCTCTTTTATGGGGTATCAGGGGGGCTTCTACCTGATGGGCTGGACGGGGGGCTATGTGCTCCTCGCGTTGCTGCTCGCCCCCTACTTGCGCAAGTTCGGACGTTATACCGTGCCCGAGTTCGTGGGCGACCGTTACGACAGCCAGCTCGCCCGAGTCGTCGCCGTGTTCTGCGCGATATTCGTTTCGTTTACATACGTCGCAGGACAAATGCGCGGAGTGGGCGTGGTCTTCTCCCGATTCCTCGAAGTTCCGGTTGATGTGGGTGTCATGATCGGCGTCGGCTTGGTGTTTGTGTACGCCGTGCTCGGCGGGATGCGGGGCATCACGTACACCCAAGTCGCGCAGTACGTCGTGCTCATCGTGGCATTCATGATTCCCGCCGTCGCGATTTCCGAAAAACTCACCGGACACTGGATTCCGCAGATTGGCTTTGGCGCGTCGTTGGTCGAGGGGCCAAACGCCGGACGCTATCTCCTCGAAACCCTCGACGCCGTTCAACGCGACCTAGGCTTTCCCGAATACACCGCGGCTTGGGTCGAAGGCAAGAAGTCCATGGTGGACGTCTTCGCCATCACTCTCGCTTTGATGGTCGGCACCGCGGGACTCCCCCACGTCATTGTTCGGTTCTACACCGTGCGAAACGCGGCGGCCGCGCGCTGGAGTGCCGTGTGGGCGCTTCTGTTTATCGGCATCCTCTACTCAACGGCGCCTGCCGTAGCGAGCTTTGCGCGGATGAACTTGATCCAGACCGTCGACGGTCGGGAATACAATGAAGTCCCCGAATGGTTCAACAGCTGGGAACGCACAGGGCTGATCGAATTCGACGACAAAAACGGGGATGGCAAAATTGCATTCGTGGGCGACGCGGACAAAAACGAACTCAAAGTTGACCGCGACATCATCGTGCTCGCGAACCCCGAAATCGCGGGACTCCCCAACTGGGTCATCGCGTTGGTTGCAGCTGGCGGACTCGCCGCTGCCCTTTCGACCGCCGCGGGGCTACTGCTCGTCATTTCGTCGTCAATCTCGCATGACTTGTTGAAGTCGTTCTTGTGGAAAGACCTTGACGACAAACAAGAACTCATGGCCGCTCGCATCGCCGCCGCGTTCGCGGTTGTGGTCGCCGGCTACTTTGGCATCAACCCACCCGGCTACGTCGCTCAAGTGGTGGCGTTCGCGTTTGGACTTGCGGCGGCGAGTTTCTTCCCGGTTCTCGTTCTGGGCGTATTTGACAAACGCACCAATCGCCAAGGCGCGATTGCGGGAATGCTAATCGGCATCTTCTTCACTGGGGGCTACATCGTCTACTTCAAGTTTTTCGGCGGGGTCGAATCAGAATGGCTCTGGGGAATCAGCCCTGAGGGCATTGGTTCGATTGGTATGTTAATCAACTTCGTTGTGACCTTGGTGGTGTCCCGAATCACACCGCCGCCGCCTCAGCATGTCGTCGACCTCGTCGATGAAATGAGATTGCCGCGCGAAGGACCTGTCGCGAGCTAACGCGGCGGCTTCAAGGACAAGGGGTCAAAAATGAATCTTCTCGGTCAGCCCGCCCACGTGGGTCGCTTCTGTGGTTCGAATACTTACGAGGTCACTCCCGAAGTTGTGGCCTTCTACGCGGATGCTCTCGAAGACCGGCATCCACTGCAGAGTGAATTCGCTCCGCCGCTCCTCCACCATTCGGAGTGTTACAACTTCGTCGGGGAGTGGTACCTGAAGAACCTGTTCGGGAACCTGCACGCACAGCAGGATTGGGAAATGTTTCAGCCGATCCCGATTGGCAGCACGATCTATTCCGTCTCGACGATCATCGAGCGATTTCAGAAGCGCGGACGGGACTACGTCGTCAACGAAACAGACCTGTTTGACGCCTCCGACCACAAGCTCCTCGTCCGCGGGCGAACCTTTCAATCGTTCCTGCCGCCCAAGTCCGAAACGTCGGGAGAAAGCAACTTTGTTGTCGACAAGGCAACCGCCGCGAGCAAAGAAAAGGCGCGTCCCGAACGAGCTGCCTTTCCGACGGCCACCGGAGTCGACCTCAAGCCGGTCGAAAAGCAAGTGGACGCGCGCCGCTGCTGGATGTTCTCAGGGCCGGGCAAGAACTATCACACGGACAAAGAACAAGCGAAGAAGCTCGGCTTCCCCAATATCGTCGTGCAGGGAATGATGTCGACGTCGTTTGTTTCCGAAGTCATGCAAAACGAATTCGGCATGGGCTGGCTCGCCGGCGGCAAGATGTCGCTCAAGCTGACCAACGTACTCTGGGTCGACGAGTCGGTGGCGGTGCGCGCGCGGGTAAGAGAAGAGACTCCCGAAGGCACTCAGACCCGGGTCCACTGTGACGTCTGGGCCGACAAGCGCGACGAACATGGGACCGAGACGCGGATCGCACTCGGGACTGCAAGCGCAGTGAACTAGCAAGCGCAGTGAACGAAGTCGCGCCCTTCCCTTTAACCGAGCTTCGCGTCAACCGAGCGACACGATCAAGGTGACTGAAGACTGGGGTGCTGCGCGATCGCGCGTGCAACGAAAGCGTTGCCCTCGGCAGACATGTGTCCAACCTGCCGTCCGCCGCCCGGGTGCTTGGTCACGTTGAAGAAATCGTCTTCAGAAAACGCAGGGGAGTCGATGGCGCTACGCAGCGGCCCCTCGATTTTCAATACCAGTACGTCGCGTTCTCGGGCGCGCTTGAGCATCGCTCCCGCGCGTCTCGAATTCGTTTCCGGAAGCCACTGCAACACGATCAAGAGACCGTGGCCCTGTTCTTCCGCGGCGTCGGCAAGGCGATCGACGAGCAGGCTTGCAACCTCTTCACCGCGCTCATGCACCCGAACGCTCCCGCGCACCAACCAACCAGTCGGGTCTAAACGCCGCAACACGAAGTCTGCGAGGTAGCTTTTGCGCAGTGCCCGACGCAGGTACGATTCACCGATCGGTGCGTCTTGGGGCGAAGGCACCGGCATATTGCGACGTACGAGCGCCCCCTCTTCCACGTCAAAGTACGGCTTCCACGAGTAGCGATACGAATACTCGCAGCGAGCAATATCGTCGGCGATCAGGCTGACGATCAAGAAATCGGCGTCGGTCTCCTGCATCAGAACTTCGCTGCGGAGCACGGCTTGGTCGAAGCCGTAACCGAACACGCCACCGTTGACGATGGGACGGGCCAATAACCCCTGAAGCTTCGCGGGCCAGGTGTCGCGATCGTTGACTTCGTCGCCGTAGGTAAACGAATCGCCGACCGTCACGATCGGCACCCCCTGCGGCGGCGCTGCATCCGCACCGTTGCTCCGGGTGCCTTCCCACGTGATGTGCGCGGTCGCGTTCCAAATCGGATTGTGTGCTCGGGCACCCGGGGTCGGGACATATCCAAGATTCGGGTCGAACGAGCCAGGATAGACGCGACCAATCATCGAAATGCCCGCGGCGGGATCCGGCACAGCGCTGAAGCCGACCCCCTTCAACACGCGTATCGCAACCTCGAGCCCCGCCAGCGTAAGCAAGCTTGAGGTCAGGAGCAGCAGCGCGAGAAACATCGCGCGCGGGCGCTTAGGGTTCGCTTCGGGTGTGGGCATCGGCCCGAGCATAAATGAGACACCCCGCCCCGCCCACCCTACGCGAGCGGCGGTCAGGGCTCGCGAATGTTAAACCTAATGCCGCTGCCACATGCGCGGCACGACACCCCGAACCCACGAGATGATCTCGGAGACAATGACCCCATGGACATCGGCTCACTTCTTACGCAGTCCTCGCCAGAACTCACCGACTTGGCGCTCCTCATTTTACGCGCATTTATCGGCGTCTGTTTCGTCGTGCACGGCCTCGGCAAGCTTGGCGTAGTGGGTACCGGGAACATGCAAGGCTTCGTCGAATGGCTCGAAAGTATGGACATCCCGATGCCCGCAGTTCAGGCCCGGATGGCGATGTTGTCCGAGATGATCGGCGGGACTGCGATTGCGGTCGGCTTCATGACTCGCCCCGCGTGTTTGCTTTTGATTGGGACGATGATCGTCGCAACCCGCCTCGGCCATAAAGGCGCTGGCTACTTGATCACCAACGAACCGCCGGGCGCGGAGTACACGATCAACCTCGCTGCGATTTGTGCCGCGATCGCGCTGCTCGGACCGGGTGTGTATTCGATCGACGCGTTGATCTTCTAAGCCTTTAGGGCGGCGAGCCACAACTCGTCACGCAAACATCGTCGTCCGCCATCGCCCCGCTAGATCGAAAGCCACACCGCCATGCCTTCGTGCGACGCGGTCCGCAGCAAGTACTGCAGCCCCGATAGCGTGTTCTGATACTCGCGGTTGTCGATGCGAATGCGATATTCGGTGTCCGCATCAGCGCCAACGACAAACTCATGGGTGCCACCGTACGTCTTGCTGTCGGCCCGGTAAAATATCTGACGCACGGCTTCGAGTTGGCTCGGCGGAACCAACACGTCCATGCCAGTGCCGACACGGCCTTGGGTTTCGACTTTGTTCAGGTCCTCGATCACGCCATGCCCCATGAGGGCGTGGGTCGAATTAATCGACAGTGAGAGCTGCAGATCGTTGCAGACGCTTCCATCGTCACCGACGAAGACGAAACCAGCCGAGCCGGTCCGCAACGAGAGATCGGCGAGAGGCCGTTTGCCAACTTCAAGATCATTGATGTAGACGATACTTTGGCTGCGATCTTTCATGTTCATCCGGTTTCGTGCAAACCTGCACGGGCCCGGGCACGCTAACGAAATTGGCGCACCGAATCCTGCGACAGTCGGGGAACGCGTTATGCTGTTGCGCGCGAATGAAACCCTTTAGGAGCCCCCCTCATGTCCCGAGAAGCAGTCATCGTCGATAGCAAGCGCACGGCCCTCGCCAAGGCAGGCCGCGGTTCCCTCAACATCACCGAACCGGTCGACTACCTGGCCCACACGATCCGCAGCGTTGTCGAAGGCAATGGAGCCGTTGATCCCATGGCGATCGAAGACGTGATCGTCGGCTGCGGGTTTCCTGAAGGTTGCCAAGGAATGAACACAGCTCGAGTCGCCGCGATGGCGGCGGGGCTCCCGAAGGAATCGGCCGCGACTACAGTCAATCGCTTCTGTTCATCGGGCTCGCAAGCCGTCATGATGGCCGCGCATTCGATCATCAACGAAGGCGCGGATGTCGCCATTGGCGCCGGCGTCGAAACCATCACGATGATGCAGGACGGCTCACAAAATACGTCTCGTCTCGCAAACGCAGCCGCGATGGAACGATTCCCGGGCCTCTACTTCCCAATGGGCATCACCGCAGAAATCGTTGCCGACCGATATAGCGTGAGCCGACAAGACCAGGACGCCTATGCGCTTCAGAGTCAGCAGCGATACGCCAAGGCGGTCGAAGCTGGACACATCGCCGAAGAGATCGCCCCGATGGCCGTGACCCGCAACGTAATCAAGAAGGAAAAAAATCCCTACGAAGAAGCGTTCACGCTTGAATTCGACGAATGCAACCGACCTTCGACAACTTTGGAAGGCCTTTCGAGCTTGAATCCAGTTTTCAAGAAGCCGGAAGAAGGTGGCACGGTAACCGCGGGCAATGCTTCCCAGCTCTCCGACGGAGCATCCGCAACGTTGATGATGTCCGCGGCGAAAGCAAACGAACTCGGCATTGAACCACTGGGCTATTACCGCGGCAGCGCGGTCGCGGGTTGTGGGCCCGAAGAAATGGGCATCGGACCGGTCTTTGCGGTGCCGAAGCTCTTGAAGCGACACGGACTCACAATGGCGGACATCGACATTGTTGAACTCAACGAAGCGTTCGCATCGCAGCTGCTTTACTGCCAGCGCGAACTCGGCATCCCGAACGATGTTCTCAACCCGCAGGGTGGCTCGATCTCGATCGGCCATCCCTTTGGGATGACAGGATCCCGCATGACGGGTTCTTTGCTCCGCCAACTCAAACGAGAAGGCAAGCGCTACGGCATCGTGACAATGTGCGTCGGCGGTGGGCAAGGCTTCGCGGCGTTGTTTGAAGCTGCATAGTTCGCGGCGGCATCGTCCGAAGTGCGGCGATTCACTTTCGTCGAGTTCAACCGTTTGAAGGAGCACGCCCTCAACATGAAGTTCAAAAATCGCGTCACCGATATGCTCGGAGTTTCCATCCCGATCGTCCAAGCCCCTATGGGTTGGATCGCACGCTCGCCGCTGGCGTCGGCCGTGTCGAACGCGGGAGCGATGGGCATCATCGAAACCTCTTCGGGCGAACTCGACGCGATCAAGGATGAGATCCGCAAGATGCGCGAGCTCACGGACAAGCCCTTCGGCGTAAACATCGCCCAGGCGTTCGTGCGCGACCCGGGCATCGCGCAGTTCGTCATCGACCAGGGCGTCAAGTTCGTGACAACCTCCGCGGGCAACCCGACCAAGTTCACTGCCGAACTCAAGGCGGCCGGAGTCACTGTGTTTCACGTTATCCCGACGCTGCGCGGCGCGCTGAAGGCCGTTGACGCTGGGGTGGACGGCCTGATCGTCGAGGGCGGCGAAGGGGGCGGATTCAAGAATCCGCGCGACGTGGCGTTGATGGTGCTGCTGCCTCTTGTTCGATCGAAGGTCTCGGTCCCGATCATCGCCGCGGGCGGCATGGTGTGCGGATCATCGATGGCTGCGGCATTCGCGCTCGGAGCGGAAGGAGTCCAGATGGGTACCCGAATGGTCTCGGCCCTCGAATCTCCGGTTCACGAAAACTGGAAGAACGCCATCGTCGAAGCCGACGAAACCGACACCGTCTTCTTGAATCGCCATCACAGCCCGGGGCTTCGCGCCTTGCGCACCGGTCGTTCAGAAGAACTCGAACGCTTTGAAGGCAATGTCATGACCGAGTTCGGCAAAGACATCATGGACTTGTACTTCGGCGGCAAGATGGAATCAGCGGTTGCCCTCACCGGACAGGTGGCCGGACGTATTGACTCCGTTCGACCCGTCGCCGACATCATCGCGGACGCGTCGAAAGAGTTCTTTGAAGTCATGGACCAGATGGCGAGCCGATACGTCGCGGGTTAGCGGATCGCGCGTCCCCTACCGCTCCGGACCTTTGTCGCTCCGACTACCCCTCGGCCATTTCCATTGTTGCACTTTCGATCGCTTCGATGGTGTAGTCGATATCTTCGTCGGTGTGGGCCGCTGAAACGAAGAACTTTTCGTGGCCCTTCACAATGCCGCGGTCGAGCAGTTTATCGATGAACTTGAGGTTCGTCCCCGCACTCGCCGCAAGGGACGACCGGTGATCGACGATTGATGCGTCCGTGAACCACGGCTGGAACACTGTGCGCTCCCCAAGTACTTGTGCCGAGAGTCCTGCATTCGACAGCGCGTTCTCGAGTCCAGTTCGGAGTTTTAAGCCACGCTTTTCTACTGTTTCATAGAAACCCGGCTTCTTGAGTTCATTGATAATGGCTAGTGCCGCCCGACATGAGACAGGGTTGCCGCTGAACGTCCCGCTCAGTCTTGCCCAGTCACCCTTCAGGATTCGCATGGGCGATGCCATCTCCATAATTTCTTCTTTGCCACAGAGCACGCCAAACGGATGTCCACCCGAGATCGTCTTGCCCAGAGCGCAGAGGTCCGGCGTAACCCCGTAGTATTCCTGCGCGCCGCCGAACGCCAAGCGAAACCCCGTAACCACCTCGTCAAAGATCAGCGGGATCCCTAGTTGTGCCGTGACTTCGCGAAGCCCTTCGAGAAACCCTGGCGCCGGCGGGATGGTTCGGTTGAGCGGCTCAACGATGACACACGCCAGTTCTTCCGCATGTTGCTCGATGATCGACGTCGTCACTTCGAGGTTGTTGAAGGGTGCGATCAGGGTCTCATCTCGGACCGAGGCGGGGATGCCCGACGAATCCGCGTGTGCCGAAGGAAACTCGAGAGGCTTCTGGGTCCACTGGGTGCTCATAAGCGCCGAGTCCCCCATGCCGTGATAAGCGCCTTCAAACTTCAAGACCTTGTCGCGCTTGCGAAACGCGCGCGCAACTCGCATCGCAAAAAACGTCGCTTCACTGCCCGAATTGTGATAGCTCACGTTGTCCGCGCATGGAACCGCCTTCACGATTTCATCCGCCAACTCGATCGCGGCCTCACTCGTCATCAAGTACGAAGTGCCGTTGCGAAGCTGCTCTTCGGCCGCCTGCACAACCGCGGGATGGGCGTGTCCGAGGAACATGGGTCCCGACCCCAGCAAGTAGTCAATGTACTCGTTGCCCGAGCAATCGGTGATGCGAGCGCCTTGGGCCTTCTCGATCACCATCATGTAGTCCGGGTTGTACGACGCGTTGCGCACACCGACCGGCAATACGCGCCCACAGGTTTCGAGCAAATCTGCTTCGCGCTTCGTTCGTGCGTTCTTTTTAAACGTCATGCTGTTTCCGCCTTGGCTTGGACTGGATCGGGAATCAAGTTCGAACGTTGAAGTGGTTGATGTACGGTGCGAACCGCTCGAGCATTTCTTCACGTGTCACACCGAGTGCCTGTTGCTGGTGCGCGTGTTTTCCGTGCTTCCCTTGCGGGTTGTCGTCTCGATGGCCCTCCATCGCGGCCTGGCACTCGGGCAACCAATCCATGCCGAAGTGGCGATAGATCTTCTCCGCAGCGCCAACCGAATCCGCCATAAAATCATCGAAATGAAGATCGTAGAACTGCCCGGGGTCCATGGTCTTGCGAACTTCGATCGCGCGCTCCGCCGCGGTCGACCAAATATCGATTTGCTCATGAACAATGTCGTCGCGATCAATGTTGTCGGAGTTGATCCCGCGGAAGCCCGCCAGCAGACTCGCATACGAAGACATCACGTTTGAAGGGTCTCGATGCGTCCAGATCACACGAGCGTCGGGATACACTTCGAGGAATGACTTCAGGTGCTTCAAATGCACCGGGTATTTAAGCAACCACGGCATGCCCGGGCGCGACGACCCGATCAGCTGTAAGAGTTTTTTGTGGCGACGGTACGTCTCCACCATGCTCGTGTTCTCGTACCACTTGATGTAGTGCGGAACTTTGAGCGCGCCCTCCCAGTGGTCGTCGGTGAAGTTGTGCGCCATCAAGTGGCCGCCCTCTTCCGGCCAGTCGGGTGCCATGAAGTGAATCGACTTCAAACTCGGGTCCATCTTCCACATCATTTCGATCGAGCCCTTTGACTTCTGAAAGTCGGGGTGGGCTTCCCATTCCGCTTCCGGCGGGCGCGGCTGCGGGTGCTCTGCAAGCCAATAAGGCAATGCCTGGCGGTTGGGGTCGGAGGCGAGCAGGTAGTGGAGTGCTGTGCTGCCGGTTCGAATAAGCCCGGTAATGACGAGCGGCTTCTCGATCGGGTTCTCAAATATCGACGGATCGTCCTTAAACGCCTGCTCCGTTTTCAAGCGCCACGTCAACACGTGGATCAGCTTGAACCGGGTCGCAATCTTTCCAACTGGCGAAAGGTCGCACCCCTGGTCGAATTGCTCGAGCAACACCTGCAGGCCCTTGTGATAATGAGTGTCACCAAAGTCTTCGAGCCCAGTGGCTTCACGCGCGATGTCGTGAAGGGGCTCAAACCAATCGACACATTTTTCGTATTCGTCCAATCGCTGCACAAGATCTCCTTTACGAGTCGGTCACACCGACTCCGTTCGTTTTACAAGGCGCCGATGTCTTCGAGTTGCTTGCGGTGCAAGTTCGACACGGGATTGTCTACTTCGAAGTTCACATCTTCTGGCATCACTTCGTAGTGCTTCATTTGTTTGGCCAAGCGGATCAGGATGACGGTAAAACGCATCCCCGCCAAGACTTCGTAGTAAGCAACGTGGTCTGCACTCGCGCCGCTCTGCTCGACGTAGTAGTCAATGGTCTCTTCCCGCGTAAAGAAGCCCGGCAGCTTGGCAAGTCCATTGCCCTCGGTGTGGTAGCGGTCGAGGAAGAGCCCCCACCCCAAGTCCATCATCGGGTCGCCGAGCCGAGCCATCTCCCAGTCGATCACCGCGACGCCGTGCGGGCCCTGAAAGATCATGTTGCCAATGCGTGCGTCACCCCAAACCAAGCTCGGCTTCTCGGGTTCGGGCGGTCGATTCTCGTGAAGCCAGGTGAGCGCCGGCTCCACATACGGGTGCGCACCTTCACCATACGCCCAGCGATAGAAGTTGTCGTAAAAGGCAAGCTCTTGATCGAGCGGTGTCTTGCCTAACGCAGGCATCCGCAGGAAGTCGAGTTTTAACTCGACAGGATCAAGGCAGTGAATTTTGACAAGCGTGTCGAGGTATCCCTTCCACAAGATCGTCTGGTCTGCCGCGTTCATTTCTTTGAGCCAGCCCTCGGCCGTAAACGGTGGGTTGTCGGCAGGACAAAGGCCATCGATCTTTTCCATCAGGTAGAACGGATCGCCGATCACGCTCCCCGTCTTTTCTTCCCACAACATTTCGGGCACTGGAATCCCGCTGCCGTGCAACGCCTTCATCACGCCGTACTGCGCGGGCAGGTCGTATTCGGGAAAGAGCTGAAAACCGCTGGGCTTGATGCGCGCAACCAGACCCCGTTCAACGCTCTGGCCCGCGGTGCGATAGCCCAAGTTGAAGATCAGTGTGTCACTTGAGAAGCCGGTGCCTCCCGGGCCGCCAATCTCACCGACCACAATGTCGGATGCGTCCGCGGGCAATACACTGGGAAACCAATCTACAAGCTGCGCACGTATCTGCTCGAGATCTTTGCCAACCGGGGGCGGCATGGTGTTCGCTCCTATCCAACCTGGGGATTCGAAGGGAAGATTCTACTTCAATTTGACAAGCTGCCGGCGACTGTGCGAGACATCTTCCACAATATCGAGAACGCGAGCAGCGCAGGTCTGCGCGTTGTGGATCGCTCGGTACACGAACATGCGGCGCACCGCGCACACCCCCAGTCCACCCCAGCAAGGAGAAACACAATGCAAGACTTCAAAGGAAAAATTGCCGTCGTCACGGGCGGTGCAAGTGGCATTGGTGAGGGCATGGCGCGGACGTTTGCCGCGGAAGGAATGCACGTCGTCGTGTCGGACATCGAAGGCGATCGCGCCGAAAGCGTCAGCGCATCCCTTCGAGAGACCGGCGCACGATCAATCGCGGTGCAGACCGACGTGACGGATCGCGACGCCGTCGAAGCACTGGCAGATAAGACCTACGCCGAATTCGGCGCGGCCCACCTCGTCTGTAACAACGCGGGCGTGTGCGTCGGGGGCTCCGCCCACGAATCGAGTGACGCCGACTGGAGCTGGTTGTTCCGGGTCAATGTGAACGGTGTCATTCACGGTTGCCAAGCCTTTATCCCGCGCATGATCGAACAAGGCGGAGACGCGCACATCGTCAACACCGCATCGATTGGTGGATTCCTACCCGGCGGCGAGATCCTAGGCGTCTATACCGCGACCAAGGCGTCGGTCGTGGGGATTACGGAGTCGTATGCCGACTCGATTAAGGCGCACGGGATCGGAATGTCGGTGTTGTGCCCGGCATTCGTCACGAGCAACTTGATCGAGGCCGAACGCAATCGCCCTGACGAATTTGGAAAACGTCCGGGCGGCCTTGAACCGATTCTAGGCGGCGGTTTCGAGACGGGGATGGACCCACTTACAGTTGGCAAGTGGGTCGTGCGCGCGGTCAAGGACGACCAGCGCTTCATCTTCACCCACCCCGAAATGCGTGAACTCGTCGAAGGACACTTCGCCCAGGTGATGGAAGGCTTCGACTGGGCGGCAAAGCAAGAGATCTAAAATAGGGTCGCAATTAGGGTCGGTAGATGAGGTCGTAAGACGACCCAACTTCGCGTTAGTTAGTAGACGTCGACGACGCTCCATTCGCGATCGTGGCCACCGACGACCACCTCGACTTCGTCTCCTGCCACCGACCCCGTCAACGCGATCCCCACCGGTGACTTCGGCCCGATGACCGAGATGAAGCCGTCGCCGCCCGGGCCGCTGAGTTCTGTTCCGGCGCCGACGGGAAGCAGAAACAGCGTCCGCTCTTCCTGACCTTCATCGCCTTCAATGCTGACGTCGATCATCGCGCCGAGCGCGATTTTCGAGTTGGGCCCAAAGCGCTTGGTGCCCTGGCTCGCAAACAAGACCAGCGTTTCAAGTTCGCGTACAGCACGCTGTCGGCGTTTGCGATGACCGTTCGCCATGCGCCCGGGATCTACTGCAGCCTTCGCATCGTCTTTGTTGCGCGCTTGCTTGCGAACTTCGTCCGCCGCTTTCGCTGCATCCACTTCAGCCGCACGCGCAGAAGCGACGTCGCCCTGAAAGTGGCGCTTTAGCTCTTCGATAAAAAACGTCTTGCGATCTAAGGCCATGTCGGGCGCAGCTTAGTTCAACACCGCAAGCGATTCACGCGCACGTGCGGTCGGTTACGCCTGCTGGCTGTACTCGCGGGCAATCGTCGCCCCCAATTCCGAGGTCAACCGCGCCGATGAGCCGAGCGTCATTTCCAACTGCTTTGCCCACAGGCAGTAGCGAAACAGCGGGTAGTCGCGATCCACGCCGATGCCTCCGTGGAGATGCTGCGCCGCATGGCTGACGCGGTGACTTACGTCGCCGACCCAAATCTTTGCAATCATGACTTCGTCGTCAGCGTCGCGACCTTGATTGAGAAGCGACACCGCCTGCTGACTCACGAGACGCAGGCACTCGGTGTCGATGTAACAGTTTGCGGCGCGCTGTCCCACGGCCTGAAACGTTGCGATCTTCACGCCAAACTGTTCCCGCTCGGCTGTGTAGTCCGCGGTCATGCGGGTCATGCGTTCGGCAACACCGACTGCCATCGCGCAGGTCGCGGCTGCAGTTCGGGTCGTGATCCAACGCATCGCGCGGGCGCCACCGTCGGGCCCCACGAGGACATCGTCACCAGAAACGCGCGCATCCACCAAGGTGACTTCGAACTGCGGCTCACCACTCGTTGATTCCTGACGCGCGAGCGTCACGCCATCGGCGTCGGGGTCGAGCAGATATACGCCGACGCCCGACTCATGCTTCGCAGAAACAAGAATACGACTGGCACGATTCGCAAACGGCACGCAGGTCTTGGTCCCCCTGAGCAACCAGTCGGAACCGTCTTGCACGGCAGTGGTGTTCGGCGTCGCAGGCTCTTCGTTCATCGGCTCGATCAGCCCAGCGCTCAGGACCGCATCGCCGCTCACGACACCAGGCAGCAGCCTGCCTTTTTGTTCGTCGTTACCAAAGTGGTCGATCGGCAGGGCCGCGGACACCAGTGACGGGATGACTGGAACCGGTGCCACGGTGTAACCGACGAGTTCGACCAGCAAACAAAGACTTTCATACCCGAGCGCCATGCCACCGTGGACTTCACCGATGCCGATCCCAAGAAGTCCGGCTTCCCCGAGGTCACGCCAAAGCTTTTCGTCGAAGCGCTCTTCGCGCTGATCTATTTCGCGCATGTGTTCGTTGCTGGTTTGATCGAGCAGGATCTGCTTGGCGAGGTTCTGCAGTTCGAGCTGTTCGTCAGAAAGTGAAAAATCCATCTTTGCCTGCTCCTTAACGCGACCGCGGCATGCCGAGGCCCGCCGCTGCGATGATGTCGCGTTGCACTTCGTTGGTGCCGCCACCAAAAGTCAAGATCGATCCAACCCGGTACATGAACTCGAGCCGTCCCTTCAAGATCGCGCCAGGCGAATTTTTCTTGATCGTGCTGCCGTCTTGTCCAAGCACTTCGCCCAAGAGGCGATAATGCTCGAGGAAGTACTCGGTGCCGTACACCTTGGCGACAGACGCGTCCGCCATCTGCAAATTGCCCTCGGTCATGGCCCACGCCTGCTTCCAGCAAACCAGTTTCAACGCTTCGAGCCCGCTCTTGACCTTGGCGAGGTTCGTCTGAACCCAAGGCTGATCAATCACCCGAGTGCCATCGGGGCGGCGCGTTTCCGCGGCCCACTTCGCAACGTTGCAGTAAAGCATGTCGGCCGACCCGTGATTCACCAGCGACAAGCGTTCGCGGTTCAGCTGGCCGGTGATCAATCCCCAACCATTGCCTTCGCCGCCGACGAGATAGTCCGACGGGACGCGAACGTTGTCGTAGTAGGTCGTGTTCGTGCGCACGCCCATGGTCCAGATCGGGGCGATCGTAAGTCCGGGGGTATCGTTCGGAACGAGGATCATGGAAAGCCCGCGATGCTTCTTCGAGTCGGGGTCAGTCCGCACCGCGAGCCAGATGTAATCCGAAAAGTCGGCCAAGCTCGTGAAGGTCTTTTGTCCGTTGATCACCCACTCATTGCCGTCGCGCTCGGCACGGGTAGTCAGTGACGCGAGGTCGGTGCCGGCACCCGGCTCGGAATAACCGATCGCGATGACGACTTCGCCGCGAAGGATCGGCTTGACGATCGCTTCTTTGATCTCGTCGGTCGCGTGTTCGTTGAGTACGGGGCCGACGGCTTCGGTGGTCAAGAATGGGTACGGAAAACCGGTCCGCATGACTTCTTCGGTGAAGATGTATTGCTCCATCGCGGTGGCTTCTTTGCCGCCGAGTTCTTTGGGCCAGCTCAACCCGATCCAGCCGTCCGCGCCAAGACGTCGCATGGCCTTGCGAAACTCGGGGCCGCCCCCCTCGCCTCCGCCAGCGAGTTCTTCCTGTAGCTCCGGCGTGAGCAGTTCATCGAAATAGGCGCGCAGTTCTTTCTGCAGCGCCTCCTGTTCAGCGGTGAATTCAATCTTCATGAAGTGTCCTTCGTGATTCGAGACAGTGATTCGAGGCGGTGGTTCGAGACGAAAACAGCGCGGCGGCGCGTAGCCCGCACTCCCCCTACGGCGCAGACGATAAGACAGTCTCGGACGTCCGCACCCTTCGCGTTCGCGACCGGGGCGCTCACGTGCTGCACAACATCAACGCCACGGCAACATCACATAGACACCACGACAACAACACCACAAAACGCGAGCCGCCAAAAGCGCTGAACCCCGCAGGGGGAAGCCGCTCCGTATGGTACGGTGCCGACTACCGAACCAGTCAACGGAGAAACGTCATGCATGATCTCGTGATTCGCGGTGGAACCCTAGTCGACGGCACGGGGAACGAAGCCAAGACGGCCGATGTCGCGGTCACCGACGGCATCATCACCGAGGTCGGCCGCATCACAGCGGCGGCGCACGAAACGATCGATGCCGATGGTCTCGTCGTCACGCCGGGCTTCGTCGACATTCACACCCACTACGACGCCCAGGCTACATGGGATCCGCATCTATTGCCGACGGGCTGGCACGGTGTCACGAGTACCGTCTTTGGAAACTGCGGTGTTGGCTTTGCACCTGCCAAGCCCGAAGACCGAGACTGGCTGATTGGCTTGATGGAAGGGGTCGAAGACATCCCCGGGGCCGCCCTGTCCGAAGGCATCCAGTGGAGCTGGGAGACGTTCCCCGAATATCTCGACGCCCTTGATCAGGCGCCGAAGGCGATCGACTACGGCACCCATGTTCCCCACGGCGCGGTGCGCGCATACGTGATGGGTGAACGCGGTGCGAAGAACCAACCCGCTACAAAAGAAGACATTCAGAAGATGTACGAGATCGTGAAAGAAGGAATCGAAGCTGGGGCGCTCGGCTTTTCAACTTCACGCACGATGGGACACCGCGCGGTGGACGGCGAGCCGGTCCCCGGAACCTATGCCCAGGAAGATGAGCTCTTCGGAATTGCCAAAGCGCTGAAGGACACGGGCCAAGGCATTTTCGAACTCGCCGGTGCGGGCGCAGGCGGCGACACCGCGGGCGACGAACCCGGCGCCGCGCTCGAAGAGATTGAATGGATGCACCGGCTTTCTGCCGAGGTGGGCCGACCGGTCAGCTTCGCCATGCTGCAGTTCGACTCTCGGCCACAGCAGTGGCGAGAGCTGCTCGACATTTGCGAAAAAACTCGGGATGCTGGCTCCGAAGTCATCGCCCAGTTCGCCGCCCGCCCCTTTGGCGTCTTGGCGGGACATCAAACCGATGCCAACCCGCTACTCGGTCGACCCGGCTATATCGAGATCGCACATCTGCCCCTCGCAGAGCGCGTGACGAAGCTGCGAGATCCAGCCGTTCGCGAGCGCATCCTTGGCCCAGAGCGTGCGACCGATGGACCGGGCTTTGGCGCCTTCCTCGACAATGAAGCCGTCTACGCAAAGCTCTTCCCGATGGGCGACCCGCCCAACTATGAGCCAGCGGCCTCCGAAAGTGTCGCCGCCATCGCGGGACGCGAAGGTCGTAAACCCGACGCCGTTCTCTACGACATGCTCCTCCAAGACGACGGTCGCGAGCTTTTGTTGCTGCCCATGATGAACTACAGCGACGGCAACCTCGACCCCATGTACGAAATGCTGCACGACCGCAACACACTGCTGAGCCTGGGTGACGGTGGCGCGCACTGCGGATTGATCTGCGATGCAAGCCTCACAACCTTTATGCTCACCCACTGGGTGCGCGACCGATCTCGCGGCGATCGCATTCCGATCGAGTTCGCGGTACAGCGCATGACGCAACACACCGCGAACGTATACGGCATGCATGACCGGGGTGTCGTGGCACCCGGCTTCAAGGGGGATCTCAATTTGATCGACTTCGACGCCCTGCAGTTGCGACGACCCGAAATGCGGTACGACCTGCCGGGTGGAGCGCGGCGTTTGTTGCAAGCGGCCGACGGCTATAAGGCGACGATCGTAAGTGGCCAGACGATTCTGCGAAACGGGGAGTCGACCGGCGCCCTCCCCGGTCGTTTGCTCCGCGGAAGTCAAGCCTCTCCGCTCAACTAAGTTCGAAGGCAATCCGTATCGTGATGGCTCGGGTTGGTTCAGTGTAAAGCGGCAGTTCAAAGGAGACCTGCGTCGCCTCGCTAGAGGCGAAACGGGAAATTCTCTGCGCCGCATCATGCCACCGGGCTGACGACGAACACCATTTTTCAAGCGGAAGCCCCGCGCGCGGCCACCATCGAAGCGTATTCATCAAGCCGGTCACCAAGCCTGTTATGCTCGCGCCAACGCATGACCGAATCGATGTCTCCCCTGCGGCGCCTTGCATACGCTTTTGGCTCGCCTGGCTTCCAAGCCAGCGAACGCACCGTCGTTCTCATTCTCTTCTACTTCTATCTGCCCCCTGGAAGCAGCGATCTCCCTCTGCTGCTCAGCGATACGATCCTGTTCGGAGGCCTCACGGCATTCGGCGCCGCAATGTTCGTGGGACGCATCTTCGACAGCCTCGCCGACCCGTTCGTTGGATTGATGAGCGACAGGTCGACGTCGCGGTTGGGTCGGCGAAAAATATTCATGATCTCGGGGTTCGTCCCGATGTGCTTGATCCCGGTCGCGGCCTTCTGGCCGCCGGGGGAACCGGGAAGCCAGCTGAACTTCATTTGGCTTACAGCCTGTCTCGCCGGCTACTTCATCTTTTTTACGGTCTATGTCGCTCCATACCTCGCTCTCCAGCCGGAACTTGCTCGCTCACAAGACGAACGGGCGCGACTCGCTGTGTTGACCGGCTCGCTCACGATGCCATTCGTTTCCCTAGTCGCCTTCGCCTGGCCGTGGGCGCTTTCTTGGGGGATCGCCCACGGATATTCCTCCACCCAAAGCATTCGCACGATCGTGGTTGCCCTCGCAGTTGCGGGCCTCGTGCTATGCGGTGTGGCGATACTCTCTGTAGACGAAAAGCGATTTACGCGCGCTACGCGATCCACACTGTCGAACAAGGATGCTTTGCGCGAGACCGTTCGCAATCGCCCATTCTTGATCTATCTACTCGCGCAAATCTTTTTCATGTTCGCACTGAACATGATCATGCCGCTTTCACCGTACATCGCCGAAGTTTTACTGGGTCGCGACGTGGGGTTTGCCTCGTGGTTGGGGCTGTGTCTTTTTCTCGGTGTGATCGTGAGCTTTGTGCTCTCGGCTCGAATCATCAAACGCTTCGGCCCCAAGCGGATGATGGTGGGATCCGTGGTCCTTTTCGGCGTGGCACTCTCCATGCTCGCACTCATCGTGCCCGACGTTCCCGGCGGAGAACACGACACGCGCAACGTCGTCATTGCATTCGCGAGCCTCGCGCTGGGGGGAATCCCTGTCGCGGGTTTTCTGGTTGCGACCAATGTGCTGCTGGGACAGATCATAGATGCCGACCAGGCGACCACCGGAGCCAATCGTGCGGCGATCTTCTTCGGCATCCAAGGTTTGGCAACCAAATGGGTATACGGCTTTGCGGCGGCGGTGCTCGCCTACCTCTTCACGCAATATGGGAATAGCCCTGAAGAGCCCCTTGGCGTTTGGCTTGCGGCTCCGTGCGCTGCAGTTTGTTGCTTGGTTTCGGCGGCACTATACGCGCTCTATCCAGAGCGTGACGTTCTTGCGCGCGCGCAAAGCGCCACCCCGTCGACACCACCGTTGCACTAACGGCTGCGAAAACCCCGGACCGACGCGAAGACGCGTGCGATGCGACGGGAGGGGTTCTTCCGCAGCCTGCGCGACGCCGACGCCCCCTATCTCGCTCGTAACTCGCGCACAAGATCAGGTTCGCGTTGTCTCTTTGATAGCGGTGCGATCGCGAAGTCAAACGCATAGCGCCCCGGGCGCACGCGATACTTCGTAAGCGTGTCGGGACCACAGCTTCCACTTCCAACCCCGCGATGTACCGCGTCGAGACACAGGGTTACTGAGTCTTCGGGATCGAGATCACAGGTATGACGGGCTCGCGTGAGTTGTTTGTCACCGTAGTGGCTCGCCGAGAATTCAAACGTCGACAAACCGGCAAACAAAAGCCCAGTTCCCGTGGTGTCGCGCAGACTGCACCAACGTGAATCCACGTGGTTGCCGTGGGATTGGGGAAGGATGTAGGGAACGTACTGGTCTGCGACGGTCGATGACCATTGGCCAAGGGCCGCCCCCACCTTTCGATCGCTGTAGCTTTCATGTGGACCGCGGCCGAACCATCGGAGCTCATCGAATCGGTCGGACAACTGCATACGGATCCCGACACGAGGTAAGTCGTCGAAGCCCTCGGGGATGCGAACGCGATTGCGAAGGATGAGCCCACCGCCTGGTTCAAACAACCACTGCTGCTTGTGTTCGATCCCTGTCACACCGTCCGCGTTAAGTGCTTCGTGCGTCATCCCAACGTTCACGCTTCCGTCGCGGCCGCGAATCAGTTTTGTAGATGTGACGTTGAGTCGAAGGTCTTCGAGTCCGTACCGCTTCCATCGATCCAGCGGTTTTCCCTGATCGAAGTTCAACGCTTGGATGCCGTCGTTGTCCATCGGCGCCCTCCAAAGGTGAAGCTTCGGGCCTTCGGAAATCAGCGGGCTCTCGTTTGTGTTGGTGTCGGTGTTGCTGTCGGTGTAGACCAGCCCCTGCAATATGCCTGAGCTGAAGTCGAACTCCGCGTTCAATCTTCTTGACTGCACGACGACTCGGTCCCCGTCACGGGCCACTTCCAAATTCGAAGTTCGAGTTGAAGTCCGGGAAGCGCCCGATCCTCCTTTGCGGCCTTGCACTTTGGCGCGGGTCGGCAGCTCAAGCTGCTCCCACGCAACCTCATGGCCCTTCGCCGCCCAAGGAAGCGCAACCCGCGTACGAAATCGCACGGTGAGTCGACACTCTGTTCCCGGCTCAAGCTTTGCCCAGTCGATCGGCAACGTGATCTCGCGACGGGTTCCCGGGGCAACGTCGAGTCGAGGCAGCTTCCCTCGCTGAACCCGCACGCCATCGACCTCGACTTCGAACGTCCCCGCGAGCCAGCTCAGATCTTGAAAATCAAGTCGGCTTTGGATCCGAACCTTCCCTTTGCGAAGGTTACCCGCAGTGACGCGCACCGGTTGACCAAGCTTCTTGATCTCCCACATCGCGGGATGCGGAGTGCGATCGGGCCACACCATGCCGTTGATGCAGAAGTTCGCGTCGTTGGGTGTGTCTGCGAAATCGCCACCATATGCCCAGTAGTTTCGACCGCGATCGTCTTGGCGCTTCAGCCCCTGGTCCATCCAGTCCCAGATAAACCCACCTTGAAGGCCATGATGAGATTCAATTGCAGCCCAGTAGTCCGAAAGGCTTCCGCTGCTGTTCCCCATCGCGTGGGCGTACTCGCACATAATGAGTGGACGATGATCCTGGTTCGTCCGTGCCCAGGTCACTAGATCTTCGACCCTCGGGTACATGGGACAAATCAGATCGGTCGCATGGTGGTCCCGATACCAGTCCCAATCGAGCGCGCCTTCATAATGGATCGGCCGACTGGGGTCGTAATGTCGGATCCAGGCCGCCGCGGCGTCGTGACATGCGCCATAGCCGCTCTCGTTCCCGAGTGACCAGGCGATAATGCTGGGATGGTTTTTGTCGCGTTCGACCATCCGACTACTTCGTTCGCGAAACGCGCGGTCATAGCGCGAGTCGTCGCACAGCGAACGCAGCGTCCCATGACTCTCAGCGTTGGCTTCGTCAATCACGTAGAGACCGAGTTCGTCACAGATGTCGAGGAAGCTTGAGTCGTTGGGATAGTGGGCCGTACGCACCGCGTTAAAGTTCCACTGCTTCATCATCAAGACGTCTTCGCGCATCCCTGCGCGTGTTACAGCTTTGCCTCGCTCATCGTCATGATCGTGGCGGTTGACGCCGTTGATCAACACGGGTTCGCCATTGATTAACAGCTCGTTGTTACGAACCTCGACACGCTTGAACCCAACCTTGCAACGTACGACCTCGACCGCTTCTCCGGCAGGATCGCAAAGCTTCACGATCAGCGTATATCGGTGCGGTACCTCACTCGACCACGGCGCAACTTTCGGAACCTTCACGTCGAAAAGCGCTTGTTTGCCTCGAAACGCGTAAGCGTTGGTGACCTGGTGGGCGACTTCGGCGCGGTGTACCCCGCGCAGGGCAGATCGTCCTCGGGCATTGAGGAGCGTCAATTCAACGGTCCAACCCGGACCCATCGGTTGATCGCTTCCAACGTTTACCTTGGTCCGTAGCCACCCTGAACTCAAGTTCGCCTCGAGTTCCGCCCGAGCGACAACATCGGCCACATACGTAGCCTGGGTCGCGTAAACGAATACGTCCCGGTGAAGACCCGCCATCCACCAATGGTCCTGGTCTTCCAGGTAACTCGCGTCAGACCAACGAATCACCATCACCGCGAGTTGGTTGCTTCCCAGCTTGACCTGGGCCGTGATATCGAATTCCGCGGGCAGCCTGGAGTCCTTACTCATCCCAATCGCCACGCCGTTTACGTAGACGTAAAGAACACTTTCCGCGCCACCAAAATGCAACACGATGCGACGGCCGTCCCAGTCCGAGGACACTTCGAATTCACGTCGATACAGCCCGGTAGGATTCGCTTCCGGAACTTCGGGCGGGACGAGACCAAGAGCCGGATCGAAGGGCATCTGAATGTTGGTGTAGTGGGGACGATCGAAGCCTTGCATCGTCCAGTTGCCCGGAACCTCGACCTCAGCCCACGCGTCGTCCGCGTAGTCGGGTTCGAAAAACTTTGGGTCCGCGAAGGTTGGTGACCCACACAGCTCAAACCTCCAACGTCCGTTTAGATCACGAAAAAATGGCGAGTCCTCATCGGAAAGACGAACCGCCTGCTCCTCGGTCGAAAACGGAACGAGGGGGCTGCGACTCGGCAGGCGATTCACCGCGGTCAGTTCCGGGTTCATCCACGTGGGAGGCCCCGGAAGTTCGAACCCAAACATGGCGACGAAGCCCCCGCGCTACCAGCGGTAGCGAACTGATAGAATTTCCCAATTGAAGTAGACCCGCTGGTCCAACACTTCACCCGGAATCAGATTCACGAGCATGCGGGTTCCGATGCTGATCGAGTCGTCGAGCGGGAAATCGACGCCGGCGCCGATGTTGATCAGAAAATTCGTCGCATCGCGATCCCGCCCCGGGCGATTTTCTTCGATGTAGGTGAGGCCGGCCCCGCCCTGCAGGAAGGGCCGCAACTTCTTCATCGTCTTGTTCTCGAAGCCCGAAAGATTGAAGATGTATCGGGTAAAGAGTGTGGGCGAGAGGATCACGAAGTCGTCGTCGACGCCGAGTTGCAAACCGAGCCCGACCGCGACTTCATCGCGGGCCATGGTTTCGATGTCGAGGTTCATCAAGAACGAATCGGGTCCCTCGGTGAAGCCGATGCCTCCGCGCATCGCAAAGCGAGAGTCGTTCTTCTGTGAAGACTCGTAGCGGTCGCGCCCCCGATCGCGTTCCCGCTCGAAGTCGCGGTTGTTCTGGGCTGCCGCAAATGACGCGAACAGCATTGGAATCAACAAGCCGGTCGCCAGAACGTGCTGAAATCGAATCATGCCCCCCCCAAAAAAGCGAGCCCCCATAAGCTGATGGCCTCGCCGTGGCCGCGACGCTAACAGAGCAAACTTACACGCTGCAAGCGCTGCGAACGAAGCCATCCTGCAAACAAGGCTCGGGCTATACTCAGCGAGTGAGCATCTCTGAAACACCGCTGCCGCATCAACCGACCTGCGCGGCCTTACCTTCGCTCGAGCGCCCAGAATACGCTGACGCTTGGGTCTTGGTACTGACATCCCAAAACATCAAAAGCCACATCGTGCGCGATGAGACTGGGTTCGTTGTTCACGTGCCGCCAGCCGATGAAACGCGCGCGATAGAAGCCATCCGAGTCTGGATGGAAGAAAATCGACCGCGCAGGATCCCTATTGAGGCAGAACTCACCAACACGCAAAGACCGATCGACTTCGTCCTCGCCTACGGGTTTGCACTGGCACTCTTGGCCGTCCACTATGGCCTCGTACAGACCGGTGAAGGTGCTTTCGCA
Organism: Myxococcales bacterium; assembly: GCA_012960035.1. Taxonomy (GTDB): domain Bacteria; phylum Myxococcota_A; class UBA9160; order UBA9160; family UBA4427; genus DUBZ01. Next base: position 66,449 of record DUBZ01000112.1, read on the forward strand.
AGGCGGATTGGCAGTGCAAACGCTTACGCGATTCTGGACGGCGAACTTTGGCGTGTGCTGACCGCGCTCACACTCCACAAGGACGTCGCTCATGCGATCGGCAACACGCTTATCGGCGGGTTATTCCTCGCGTCGCTTTCGGGGCGTATCGGTGCGGGCGTCGCAATTGCGCTCGCCCTTGGGTCGGGAGCGTTGGGAAACCTCGCCGACGCGATCTACTACCAAACCGGTCACAACTCAATCGGTGCATCGACTGCAGTGTTTGGGGTAGTGGGTTTGTTGTGCGGTCTCGAAGCATGGCGCCGCGAGCGAGTCTCATTGCCATGGCGTGGCGCATGGGTTCCTCTCGGCGCCGGCGTTGCACTGCTCGCGATGCTTGGGTCGGGGGGCAAGGATGTCGACTACGGCGCTCACATTTTGGGAATGCTCGCAGGGATGGGCTTAGGCTACGCAGTTGCACCGCGGCTCAGCCCTCACCCACCGGGGCGCGGCATCCAAATCTTGTCGGGGTTTTCTGCGCTTGCCTTATTGGGCGCCAGCTGGCTCTGCGCTTGGACGTTCGTTCACTAGCGCGACACGATCGTTTTCTATCGCACGCTCGACCCATCTGCCCATCAATCGAACTATGCTCAGAGCCGCCGATCGCCCACGCAACGGGGAATCACGCGACATGACTGCGGCGCCCGCAGTCGAAACCTCACTTTTCGTCTATCACTTTCGTATCGAAACGCAGAAATCGCATTGGAGTATTTACGTGAGCAGCATCAACTCGATCTTTTCCATTGAAGGCAAGACCGCACTCGTCACCGGAGGAACCCGGGGCATAGGCATGATGATCGCCCGTGGCTACGTAGAGGCCGGCGCGCGCGTCTACGTGGCATCGCGGTCGGAAGACGCATGCGTCGAAGCCGAAAAGGAATTGTCGAAACTTGGAACCTGCGTCGCGATCCCCGCTGACCTTTCGACCGAAGCAGGCTGCCTCGCCTTGGCCGAAGACATCAAGGGCCGCGAGAGCAAGCTCGACATTCTGGTCAACAACGCAGGCGCCAACTGGGGCGCGCCATTCGGCGAATTCCCGGCGTCGGGTTGGGATCGTGTTCTCGATCTCAACGTCAAAGGGCCGTTCTTTCTCACGCAGGCGTTGACCCCGCTCTTGGAAGCAGCCGCAGGAGACGGTAGCCCGAGCCGAGTGATCAACATCGGGTCGATCGACGGCATCCAAGTTCCGTTCCTCGACACCTACTCGTATTCAGCAAGCAAGGCAGCCATTCATCACATGACCCGCGTGTTGGCCAGAAAGCTAGCCCCCAACATCACCGTCAACGCGGTCGCACCGGGCCCGTTCCAGAGCAAGATGATGAAGGCCACACTCGAAAACTTCGGAGACTCGATCGCGTCGACGTGCCCCATGAAGCGGATCGGGGAGCCCGACGACATGGCGGGCATTGCGATCTATCTCGCTTCCAAAGCCGGCGCGTATGTCACGGGTAGCGTGATCGCGGTAGATGGCGGCATCTCGACAACAAAGTAGACGGACCCAGTAGACGAACGAAGTAGACCGAACCAGAACCGAACTAGGGAGAACCCATGCCGCGACTCGGACAGGTGCGACGCAAAGACGCTTCGCCCCTCGCTCAAAAGATGTATGACCAACTATTCGGAGACCGCGACCCGGTCGACGAACCTGGCACCGCGACTGGAACACCGGGCGACTGGTGGACCGTGTTCGCCCTGGTTCCCGACGTCCTCGAACATGCAGTGCGGGGCTTCGGACTTTATCGGAGCCCCGACCGCAAGCTCGACCCCCAGCTGCGAGAACTCGGCATGACCCGGGCGGGCTTCAGCCGAGGCAGTCAGTTTGTCTACTCGCAGCACTGCAAGTCGTGTCGGTCTGTGGGGCTCACAGAAGAAAAGATCGAAGCAGTCCCCAGTTGGCAGACGGCCGACTGCTACTCTCCTCTTGAACGTGCGGTACTCGCCTACACCGATTGCCTCGTGGAAGGAGGGGGACGTGTTCCAGATGCGACGTTCGCCGCACTCAAGGCCGGACTTGGCGACGAAGAAATTCTCGAACTGACGTACATCACATGCACCTACGACCTGCACGCGACGATGTGCCGCGCCCTGCGCCTCGAGTACGACAACGTCGATGAACGAATCGTTGAAATTCCCGCGCCCGATGAGCGCGCGAACTTCGACGTGATGGCGGATATCAGCCAACAGGACGATTGATTTCGCTATCCTTCGGCTTCGAACAGCATGCGCCCGGAGATTTCAGAACCGAGCCCGACAAAATCGTCAATCAACATCGTACGCGCCCCGAGGTACCCCGATGAGCACTGCTTCCGAAGCCGAACCCGGCCGACTGGTCTACACCGCCGAGGAAATTCTGTCCGGCGGTGCGTATGCCGAGCCCCTCATTGCGAATGAGGTTCGCTGTCATGGTGGGTTCACTCAGGACGGCGACTACCGTTCCCCGCGCATGCTCCATCGCGGTCCAGGGATCGACGCGTGGAAGGAACAGCTCGCTAGGGATGGCCACGAACTGATTGACGTACCGCCCTCGATCACCCCGCCCCAGTATCCCAACACCGCCCAGGCAAAGTTATTGCTTCGCAACGGCGTGCAAGAACCTGTTGTCCGCGCGCTCACGATCATTTCAATTGTCGAAGGCTTTGGCGCGATGATTCGCGACGTGCGCGTGCCCAAGCTCGACGCTCTCTTTGTCGAGAACATTGGAGGCACCGCCCTCGTTCATCTGCGCGGAGCTCTCTTCGAAGCACACGCCCGAGACGAATCCGGCTACCGCGAAGAAGGCGGCCACAAACAAATGTGGGAAGCCGCTCGCGATGAGGCCCTCGAAAATCCGAAGATCCCGGGCGACGTGCTGATGCGCATCATGGGACGCCGGCGAAATCGTGAGAAGACCGGCCCCGTGTTCCCTGAGATCGACCCCAAGCTCGAACGCATGCTCGGTTTCATGGCCCAGGTGATGGTGATCGAAATCATGGCCGAAGGAACCTTCGAATGGGGGATTGACATTTTGAGCGATCCCGAAGTGTCCGCGAGTCCGAAGTCAGCCGGCGAAATGGTGGCCTTCATCCAGCAAGACGAAAAGCCCCATGTCGAATATCTGCGCACCGCGCTCTCCGAAGCGCGGGCACGCACCATCAAGACGGTCGATGGAAAGGAAATCGCCGGCAAAGTGGTGGTCGATGAATTCATGCATCGCATCCTCGAAGCCATGACGGCAACGCGACAACGTGAACAACGAGAAGACGTCCGCGGCACCTTGGTCGACGCGATGAAGGTGGCGCGCAATCCAAAGTCACTGCTCGAAGAGTTCGACTCGCTCGATCAAGCGTGGACGCCGCCCGAAAGCACCGGCTTCATTTCGACGCGAACGCCCAGCGCTGCATGAACGTCGCAACGCGGATCGAGCGCACCATCAAAGTCGGCTATACCGCGGCGGTTGTTTGGGGTTCGTACAAGATCCCCAGTGTCGCTCGCAAACTCAGCGGACGACCACCACGCACCGACGCCGAACTCAGTGCGCGCCATGCGCTAACGGCGCGCCGAATCTTGGCCCTCGCCCTCGACATGCGGGGCGTCATGATCAAGATGTGCCAAGCACTTGCGACGCGTTCAGACATCTTCCCGACCGAATTCATTGACCACCTAAAACAATGTCATGACGCCGTACCCCCGAAGCCCTTTCCAGTGGTTCGCACCATCGTCGAAGCTGAGCTCGGCAAACCGATGGACGCCGTCTTCAGCGAATTCGACGAGACGGCACTCGCTTCGGCTTCTCTCGCACAGGTGCACCGTGGGCGACTCGTCGATGGACGCGAGGTTGCGGTAAAGGTCCAGTATCCCGACATCGAAGACATTATTCGGACCGACCTCACCAACATGCGCAGAGTCTGCAGGGTCTACGAGTTATTCGATCCGCAACCGCTCGCCCTACTTCCACTCGTCACCGAACTCACGACTCACATCGGTTACGAACTCGACTTCCGTCGCGAAGCCGAGTTTGGTGGCCGGGTCCTCACACTCTTCGAAGATGACGACAACGTAAAAATCCCTGAAGTCTACGATGAGTTCACTACGCCTCGGTTGCTCGTGATGGAATTGGTCAGCGGCATCAAGATCACGGACAAGGACGCGATCGAAGAAGCAGGCCTCGACCCCGTCGACGTCGTGCAAGACCTCATGCACGTCTACGTGCGCATGATCCTCGCCGCGGGTTTCTTCCAAGCGGACCCCCATCCCGGCAACTTGTTCGTGACCGAAGAGGGAAAGATCATCGTGCTCGACTTCGGGCTTTCGAAGGTCTTGCCAGAAGGCTTTGGACTCGGCTTGTTCGAGTTGATGTTTTCGCTCATGACCTTCAACGAAACCGCGATGCTGCGCGCGTTCAACGAGCTTGGCTTCCGCTCGAAAACCGGGGACGACAACACCTTCTTGTTGATCGCCCGCCGAATGGTGAGCCGCAGCGACAGTGGGAGCTTCGAAGGCGAATTCACTGAAGAGATGACCAACGAACTCTTCGACGCGATTCGCGACGACCCGGTGGCGGACGTGCCGAGCGACTTCGTGTTGGTGGCGCGGGTCTTCTCCCTGCTCTCAGGGATCGCACACACCCTTGGAAGTCGAGCGAACGTCCTCGCCGCGATGAGCGGCGGCTAAGCGCTTACGCCGGCCCTTCGCTTCGCACCGCGCACCGCAACCCGTCCTAAGCTCGTCACTCCTTAAACAAGTACTCCGCGACGACGAAGCCAAACGTCATGGCCGGCCCGATCGTACCCCCGGCGCCTGGATATGTCGGCCCCATCACTGCGGCAGAACAGTTCCCAATTGCGAAGAGCCCTTCGATCACCTCACCCGACTCCTTCAACACGCGAGCGTCGGCGTCGACTTCAAGACCACCACGCGTTCCGAGATCGCCCGGATAGATTTCGATGGCGTAGTACGGAGCCGTGTCGATGGGCCCGATGCACGGATTCGGTTCGACGGTGGAGTCACCGTAATAGCGATCGTAGGCGCTGTCGCCGCGCGCGAATTCGGTGTCCTTGCCGCTCTTCGCGTAGCCGTTCATCTTTTCAACACTCTTTGCAAGGTTGGCCGGGTCGACTCCGATCTGTTCAGCGAGTCCCTCGATTGTGTCGGACTCGTGGATGTACCCCGACTGCTTGAGCGCCTTCGAGATCGGCATACCCGGGTAGAAAGGACCCACTGGGTACTTCTTACGGAAGGGATCATGAAAGACGAACCAGCAAGGGACCGTTACCGCGTCGTCGGAGTTTCGGTTGTAGCTATCTTTGCAAATGTCGTCATAGGGCGCCGACTCGTTCAGGAAGCGTTCGCCCTTGGAATTGACCATCATCGAACCGGGGAGGCCCTTTTCGACTACGAGCATCCGCGCTCGTGCTTCCCCGGGAACAACAGTGACCGGCCCCCACCACGCGCCGTCCATGAAGCCTGTTGCCGCACCCAGTGCTTGTCCCTTCTCAATAACTTCGCCGGTGTTGCCGGGGTTCGCGCAAGTCCAGTCCGCTTGAGTTGGGGACGGGAGGTATTTTTTGCGCATTTCGTCGTTGCTCTCAAAGCCACCCGCCGCGAGCAACACGCCCTTCTTGCCCTCGATACGAATCCGCTTGCCTTGCTTATTCGCGATCGCGCCGACGACCTTCCCGTCTTCCAAAATAAATTCTTCGAACGGGCACTCGAGCCAGATTGGAACGTTGCGATCGAGCAATGAAAGTCTCAGCTGCCCCACCAGCGCGTTGCCTAAAGTAAGGGAGCGATCGCGCTTACTCTTAAACCGGCCGACGATATCGAGGAAGTATCGAATGCCGACTTTTAGGGCCAACAAAATGTAGCCGGGTGCGCCGGTCAAGAGGTCGTGGGCTTCGGTTGCCGTCATCGAAATGCGGCCCACGATCAGCTCTTGTAGTGCGAGTCCGCGCAGCTTGCCAAAGTCGTCACCGAGCAGTCGAGCATCGAAGCGGTGTGGTTCGCACGCGCGTGCGCCGGGTTTGCCACCGGGAACCTCGGGATAGTAATCGACGTAGCCAGGCATCGAAAACATGTTGAGCCGCGCTTTGTCGTGCAGGTACTCAAGCATCACCTTGGCGTTCTTGACGTAGACCTCGAGCTTGTTCTTGGGCACGAGCCCTTCCGTAATATTGACCAGGTATTCCATCGCTTCTTCGGGCGTGTCGTCGACGATGCCGTCCTGCGCCATGAGGTGATTGCAGGGGATCCACAGAGAGCCGCCACTCATCGCGGATGACCCACCGTAGAGTTCCGTCTTTTCAAGCAACAGGACATCGGCGCCGAGGTCCTTGGCACGGATCGCAGCGGACATGGCTCCGGCGCCGCTGCCGACGATGAGGAGGTCGACGCTGTGATCAAAATTCTGGTTGTCGCTCATGGGGAATCCCTCGTGTCTAAATGGGTTCGCGATTGGCTCGCTATGAATGCGAATGGGTTCGTCTTTCGACGAACGCATGCCGTGTAGCGCGACAAACGCTGGCAAAATGAGTCGCGCCCCAGTCTACCGCCTCGCTCCTTGCACGACGAGTGCTCGCTCACGAGTCAGTGGACCGATTGGTTTCGCGACGGGCAAGCGGACGGCAACCGGCGGCAACACGCCCCACTGGCTCTTTGAGCAACCTCGCTCGCGTTTTAGCGACCCGGCCGAGCCGCCGGATTCATGCGGATCACCACGACGCTTGTGAACGCGAGCAGCCCGATCAGCAGAACGAATCCCAGTGGACCAAACGACGGCACCAACGGCGGTCCAGAGCAACCAACGATCGGCGAGTTGGAACAACCCGTGACTTCATCGCACGCATCGGCGGTACAAGCATCGGCGTCATCGCAGTCGAGCATCGAACCCGAGACGCAGCTTCCAGCCGCGCAAACATCGCCGTCGGTGCAGGCGTCGGAGTCGTCACACGCCGCGGTATTGGGGGCGAAGTCACAACCCG
>DUBZ01000112.1:73517-218921 GCA_012960035.1 Myxococcales bacterium
ACGCATGACCCCGCTGCGCAGATGTCGCCGTTCGTGCAGGCGTCGGAGTCGTCACACGCCGCGGTATTGGGGGCGAAGTCACAACCCGTCGCCGGGATGCAGCTGTCATTCGTGCACAGGTTCGTGTCGTCGCAAACGATCGGTGCACCCGGCACGCATGACCCCGCTGCGCAGATGTCGCCGTTCGTGCAGGCGTCGGAGTCGTCACACGCCGCGGTATTGGGGGCAAAGTCACAACCCGTCGCCGGGATGCAGCTGTCATTCGTGCACAGGTTCGTGTCGTCGCAAACAATCGGTGCCCCCGGCACGCATGACCCCGCTGAGCAGATGTCGCCGCTCGTGCAGGCGTTGGAATCGTCGCACGCCGCGGTATTGGGGGCAAAGTCACAACCCGTCGCCGGGATGCAGCTGTCATTCGTGCACGCATTTAAATCGTCACACGACAACGCGCCGGAGCCGACACACATCCCGGCGCCATCACATGTATCGGTGGTCGTGCACATGTCGACGTCGTCACAGCTGCTGCCGGATGTTTCGAAGAAGCATGCACTGTCACAACAATCACCGGAAACGGTATTGCCGTCGTCGCAGTCCTCACCCACTTCCACGGTGCCGTTCCCGCACACTGCCAGTAGGAACTGCACCGCGATGTCGACACGCGTGCGCGAAAAAGAAAGCCCGTTGTCAGGGTTCGTCACTTGGGGCGCGAAGAACTTGAGCCAAGACACGATTTCGTCGGGGGTCAGAGTCGGAACCGCTTCGAGGAGAAGCGCCGCCTGCCCTGCCGCATAAGGACTCGCAATGGAGGTTCCGCCAAAGTGAGCCGTGCCACCCCCCATTCCAGTCGTCGACGTCAAGTAGTCGGGTGCGAGCAAGTCGAGTAATGCGCCGCTGTTGCTGTGACAAACGAAGCTATCGACGGGTGCAGGTGTGTCGGTGCACAGCGACGTCCCACTTGGAGTGCTCCAATTCACCGTGGGGAACGACGCGTCGTAGACACCACCAACTGAAATGGCATCCGGGACACAAGCGGGAAACGAGATCCCGCTATCGTGCCCCTCGTTGCCCGACGCGGTGTAGACCGAAATGCCGAGCGTCTTCAGATCCGCGATCGCATTTGCGGTATTCGACCCGCTGCACGGAGACGCCGCAGCGTTGTTGTACTGGCCTCCGTCGCTCAAACTGAGGTTCACCACCTTGATGCCGTAGGTCTCGTGATTGTCGATCACCCAGTCAAGGGCGTCAGCGATGTCTGAAAAAAGTCCCGTACCATTTGCGTCGAGAATCTTGAGCGCAACGATGTCCGCGCCGGGAGCGATGCCGAGGTGCGAACCAGAACTCGACACGATGACACCCGCCGTTCCAGTTCCGTGACCTTGGTCGTCTTCTGCGGAACCAGGCCCGGTCTGAGCGTCGCTGCCGTCGGGACAACAGCCCGATGGACCCGGTTGATCATCACAAAAGCACGCTTCCGCCACGAGGCTCGACGACAAGTTGGGGTGATCGCTGTCGATCCCGGTGTCGAGCATGGCGATCGCCACACCGCTGCCCGTGACGCCGAGGGCTTGGACCGCATCGGCTCCGACCAACGCCGTGCCTTCGGACGCCGCCATGTAGGCCACGCGATCGACGTCCACCCGCAGCACGTTGGGGTCGGCGTTCAACATCGCGATCGTTTCGGCGTCGGCCCAACCACTAAAACCAGAAAGCCAGCGATAACGGTTCTTCAGGGTGAACTTGCTGTGCTTGAGGCGCGCGAGCGTTGAATTTTGTTTCGCCCAAACACGACCTCGTCGTTCGGCGCGGGATCCTCGGACTTTCGGTTCGCGCAACACGACCGTGATCTGCACTTCGTCCGTGGACGCCGCCGTCGCAAGACGCGCGCGAAGCGCCTGAGCTCGTCGATCGAACCTGCCCATAGGCCCCGCCGCGGCGGTATAGGTTCCAAACACGATCAACCCCACGACCCCAACCACTGCGAGGTGGTGAAGCGCTGCGACGATCTTTTTCTGTTTATTTGCTAGTCGCATTCGCGAGGGACTCAGTTCATCAACGGGACATTATTCTCTCACATTCGTATCGGCGATTGAACCGAAAAAAAGGGAATATCTAGCGATTTCGAGGGGGTTTCGCTGGGAAGTTCGAGGCAGAGTGGCCGTGATATCCTTCTCGCATGCCCAAGCAGACCTTGCTCGATGCCGTCGAATTTCAGAGACAATCCTGTGAAAACATCGGTTCTCCGTTCTATTGCGACCTACTTGCGTGTGCGTTGAGTGAACCTGCACTCGACCGTCCATTTTGGGACGCGCTTGACCAATTTGAAGGCAACCCGATGAGCACGCTTTCTACACTGCGCATACTCGGTGCCCTGCACGACCTCGTGCTCAGCGGCGAAGCAGAATCGCTCGCCGCAACCTTCCCCCACGGCGACTTTCCCGGCGACGCCACCAAGGCCTGGCACGAACTCGATGCCGTCATCACGAAACATCGAGCCTTCATCGACTCGCGTCTCGAGTCACAAGTTCAGACCAATGAAGTCCGGCGCTGTGCTGCTCTCGTGCCTGGTTTTCTCGAAGTGAGCGCGAGAGCAGGCCTACCGCTTCGGCTCGCTGAACTCGGTGCGAGTGCCGGCTTGAACCTGTGCTGGGATTCGTATCAATATCGGTTCGGCGACGTGACGTGGGGCAATGACGATGCCCTCCTCACCCTGGAAACGGACTGGTCTGGGAACCATCCGGAAATGGGCCCGATCCAAATCGCCGGGCGTCGCGGATGCGACCTCTCTCCTCTCGACATGGCGGACGCAAACGATCGACGAAAGCTGCAGTCGTTTATCTGGCCAGACCAGCCGGCGCGACAAAACATGATTCGCCGCGCGATTCGCGCGACAGAAAGCACTTCGCTCAATCTTGAAAAGATGCCGGCCGGCGACTTCGTAGGCGAAGTGCTCGACGCGCGACAAGACGGTGAAGTCACGGTGATCTACCACAGCATCATGTGGATGTACGTGCCGGAAGAAGAACGCGACACCATCACGGCCGCGATCAAAGAAGCCGGACGCTCCGCGACAGCGACAAGCCCCCTGGCGTGGTTGCGCATGGAGTTCGCCGATTCCGAAACCGCTGCCTTGTGGCTTGACTATTGGCCGAGCGCCGAAGCGCCACATGTCCGCGAACGGCTGGCCGACTGCCACTACCACGGCACGTCCGTTCGCTGGTTTGGCGCCGGCGCTACTTCGTAAAGACTTCGGGGCCACCCTGGGGAGCAAACGGGTCTTCGCCTCGCAGCATTTTGCCCATACGCTGTTCGATCGCAGCGTTCGTAGATTCGTGGGTAAAGATATAGAAGCGCCGATTCACCACGGCGTCGAGCACCCGATCGGCAACTCGCTCCGTCGGCATTGCCTTTTCGAACATGCCCTGCATGACGCTCTTCATCAGCGCGATTTCTTCGTCGGTGGCTTTGGGTTCGGGGGCCTTGAGTGAATCGGGCCGATTGCGTTCCGAATCCCAGATCTGGGTCCGAACGAAGCCGGGGCAAAGAACTGACACACCGACACCGCTAGCGGCTTCGGCGAGATCGTGGTGAAGCGTTTCCGAAAGCGCGACAACGCCCGCTTTGGTCACGTTGTACGGGCCCAGCCCGCCGACGTTCATCAACCCGGCCATCGAAGCCGTATTGACGATGTGGCCATCGTTTTGTTCGATCATCGCCTTCGTGAACACGCGCACGCCGTGGATCACGCCCCAGAGGTTCGGGCCCATCACGAATTCCCAGTCCTCTCGTCGTAGTTCCCACATCGGACCGCCCGAGCCCACGCCCGCGTTGTTGCAGACCAGGTGGACGCCACCGAAATGATCCAGAACCGACTTCCCGAGGCGATCCATTTGGTCTGCACTCGAGACATCAACCGTCGTCGTGAGCACGTCTGCGCCGTTTGCCTTCAACTCTTTCGCGGCAACGTCGAGTGCGTCCGCCTCAATGTCGACGAGGGCCAACTTCATGCCTTCGGCGGCGAAGCGGCGTGCCAACCCCAAGCCAATCCCACTCGCGCCACCTGTGATGACTGCAACTTTACCGTTGAGATCCTGCATGTTTGTCTCCAGATGGGTTCGCGGTTAGCCCGTCGCGTAAACGAGCTTATGGTCGTCGCTCTCGTGGCATTCGGCGTCGCCCGCGAGCCGCAAGTATTCGAGGTGCGCGTAGGTTTCGCTTTCCGCCATGGCGCCCCAACTGCGTTCGCGAAACAACTTCTGCGAGAAGTTCGTCACGGTTGCGGGACCGAGTTCGGCGCCGATGGATTTAAGCTTGTCCAGTCGCTCAAAGTGATGCTGCTTAATCGCTTGGGCGCGCTGCGTCAGGTCATCAAAGGGATGGCCGTGTGCGGGCAACACATTGTCGACGTCCGTGATTTCACCGACCCGATCGAGAGATTCGAAGAACGTGTTCAGTGGGTCCGCGCGATCCGACACGCCCGAGATGTGCGGCGTAATGGTCGGGAGAATGTGATCGCCCGCCAAAAACAACCGGCGCTCCGGATCGTGCAAGCAGATGTGATCTTCCGTATGACCCGGCGTGTGTTTGACGAACCAGTCGCGCCCGGCAAGCTTCAAGACATCGCCGTCTACTACGTGGTCGCTAATCGTCGGGTACCACTTGGACTTGCCAATCAGCTGAAAGAATCGCCACTTGAGCAACAACCCCATCGGCGGCTTGGCACTGGCTCCACCCCAAGGCGTCCCCTTGCTTCGTTCGCCCTGCTTCGCGGGTTGGTAGTTCGAAACGATCGCCTTCTTCAAGACTTCCGTCGCCTCTTCGTCGAGGGAGTGACTGGCTTCGTGGGCCGCAAGATCGTCAACCGATGCTTCCGCGTGGTCGTGGTGCGTCCGGGGACCAAAGCTAAAATTCGCGTGACCGATCACCTTCGCGCCGGATTCCTTGGCGAGGCGCGCTGCGCCACCGAAGTGATCGGGATGAGAATGGGTCACGATGACGGTGTGAATGTCTTTCACGCCGAGTTGCGCCTGCTTCAACCGTGAGACCAAGGTGTCGTAGGTCGCAGGACCGGGAAGCCCGGGGTCGACGAGCGCGACCCCGTCGTTGTCGGTGAGCGCGTAACAGTTGACGTGTCCGAGCCCAGGCATCGAAATGTCGAGTTCGAGTCGCAGTACGTTGTCTGCGACTTCGGTGATGTCTTTCTTCGCGGGTTCTTGTTCCTGCTTCGTGGCCATCTCGGTCGTACCCTTCCCTGCTCAAGCGGCTACACATGGGGGCGCGCCGTAAGGAGTTTCGAATCGCGTGGTTTGAAACACCTCATTCCAAATTGGCGTGAGCGCATTGTCGGTGTGATGCGTTTAATCCGCACCATGCATAGCCCATTGGGGTTTTTACTGTCGGCTCGCGTTCCCTAGCGAACAAAGCCTGGGACTTAAGATTCCCGAGAACCGCGCTTTGCCGCCCAGCGATAGCCGCCGCGTTTGCCGTCCTGTTTGTTCCCGGGCCCCCGCGAATATTTCGGCACGCGGGGCCGCTTGCTCGGGATCAAACAGTCGGGGCCTTCACCAATCAAGTCGGCACGCCCTACTTCGAGCAACGCCTGTTTCACAAGGTCGTAGTTCTCAGGTTTGAAGAACTGCAGCAACGCGCGCTGCAGCCCGCGATGCGTACTCTTCTTCGAGACGTGCACGTACTTCATCGTCTCTGGATCAATCCCCGTGTGATACATGCACGTCGCGATGTCCATCGGCGCGGGAATAAAATCTTGTACTTGTCGCGGGCGGTACCCCTTCGACTTCAAGAACTGAGCGAGTTCGATCATCTCCACAATGCCGCTGCCCGGATGGCTCGCGATGAAGTACGGCACCAAGAACTGATCTTTTCCCGCGCGCTTTGACGCGGCATCAAAACGCTCCGCAAATTCCTCGAAGGTTTTTTGCGGCGGCTTCTTCATCATCGCGAGCACCCGCTCGCTTACGTGCTCGGGCGCAACTTTGAGATGCCCTCCGACATGGTGCTCGACGAGTTCTTCGAGATACTCGGGCTCGTTGCGCGCCAGGTCCATGCGAATCCCAGACGCAATATGGACCTTCTTGATCCCGGGTACCTTTCGGCTGCTCTTCATCAAGTCAACCAGCGGCGCGTGGTCGGTATCGAGCAGCTTGCATACCTTGGGGCTGACACATGAAAGTCTGCGGCACTTGGCTTCGACTTCCGGCTTGGAACACCGCATGCGGTACATGTTCGCGGTGGGTCCACCGAGATCGCTGATGTGTCCCTTGAAGTCCTTGCGGCTAGCGAGCCCCTTCACCTCGCTGAGGACGGACTCTCGACTTCGACTTTGAATCGTTCGTCCCTGGTGCAGCGTGATCGAGCAGAACGTGCAGCCACCGAAACATCCGCGCATGATCTGCACCGATTCGGCAATGGTTTGCCATGCGGGGATCGGCGCGTCATCCGCATAAGCTGGGTGCGGCAGACGCGTGTACGGCAATGCGTAAATCGCGTCGAGGGTCTTCTCTGTCAAAGCCAAGGGAGGCGGGTTGATGACAACCTGTCGGTCGCCATTGGCCTGCACGAGCCTGCGTGCATTGAGGGGGTTGGTCTCGCGATGAAGGATGCGCGTCGCGCGGGCGAACTTCTCGCCACTCTCGGTGACTTCTTCATGGCTCGGCAAGGTGAGTGTTTGCTCGTCGCCTTCGTTGTCGTGAAACCGATGCTCCGGCAGCGAGTCTTTTTTGCCCAGCAAGTACGCAACCCCGCGCATATCGCGTAGGTCGCGAATACTTTCGCCGTCGCGCAGGCGCATTGCGATTTCAAGAATCGACGCCTCGCCGTTTCCGTAGGCGACGAGGTCTGCTTTTGATGTCACCAGACTGCTGGGCCACACCTTGTCCGACCAGTAGTCGTAGTGGGACACCCGGCGCAGTGAAGCTTCGACGCCACCGGCGATCACGGGAATACCCTTAAACGCTTCGCGACAGCGTTGAGCATAAACGGCGTTCGCGCGATCGGGCCGACGTTCAATCGCCCCCCCCGGTGAATAGGCGTCGGCGTTGCGACGCTTTCGATTCGCGGTGTAGTGATTGATCATGGAATCCATCGCGCCCGCGCTCACGGCGTAAAACAAGCGCGGCGCTCCGAGTTCCCGCCACGCGTCGGCGCTTTTCCAGTCGGGCTGTGCGAGGATCGCCACCTTGAAGCCGTGGTGCTCGAGCCACCGTCCGAGGATCGACGCCGCGAACGAGGGGTGATCGATATAGGCGTCGCCCGTCACAAACACGATGTCGGGCTGCGACCATGAAAGCGCGTCCATTTCTGCGCGAGAAGTGGGCAGGAACGTGCGACCTTGTTGATGCAGGGCGGCAGAACTCAAGCTAGGACTCCAAACCCAGGGCACGACGTCGGCATTAATTGAACAAACGAGAATTGCTCAGGAGCGAGCCACCAAGATGACCCTTGATCCAATGTCCCGGCGAGCCGGACAATAGATGGCCCACGAGCTTGGCGCCTGCTCCCATCGTCCGCCCTGCCCCGGATGCCCGCGGTTGTTTGAACCTGGCTTGCCCGAGGTGGCACGCGCACGGCTGGCTCCCATTGCGCAGCGCGCAGGCATCGAGATGCCCAGCCTCGTCATGGGGGAAGCCACCGGGTTTCGCCACCGGGCACGGCTTTCAATTCGCGGACGCGCGCGGTCTCCCAAGATTGGGATCTTCCAGAGAGACTCACACCGCATTGTGGACATCCCCAATTGCCTGGTTCATCACCCCTTGATCAACCGCGTGGCTGGCGCGATCAAACGAGCGATTCGCGCAACCGACACGACGCCTTATGCCGACACACCGCATCGAGGCGAAATTCGCAGCGCACAGATCGTGGTCGAACGGCGGAGTCAGACGGCGCAGGTCGTGCTCGTCGGGAACGCCGACACGCCCGCCCCGCTCCAAGACTTGTTTGGCGAACTTACCCGCGAGCTTGGCGACGAACTCCACAGTCTCTGGTGGAACGGCAACCCAGACCGAACCAATACGATTCTCGGCCCACACTGGCGCCATCTTCACGGACCCGAAGCCGTCTGTGAAACCATCAGCGGCGCACAAGTCTTCTACCCACCGGGCGCGTTCGGACAAAGCAACCTTGACCTCGCCGAGCAGATGACGCGCGACGCATCGGCATTCATCCCCGATGGCGCATCCATCGCGGAGTACTACGCCGGGTGTGGAGCGATGGGCCTTTCTTGGGTCGAACGGGCCAGCCATGTTGCTTTCAATGAAGTCGGTGCGGATTCATTGCGAGGGCTCGCGATCGGGATCGAACAGCTGCCGAAGGCCGTACAAGCCCGCACACAAGTCCATGCCGGCGGCGCGGACGAACACACCTCGCTTGCAACGCAAGCCGACGTCGTCGTCGCCGATCCACCGCGCAAGGGCCTTTGCCCGGCCCTGCGCGACACCCTATACGCAACGCCACCGAGTCGCGTGATCTACCTGAGCTGCGGACTCGACGCGTTTGTACGCGATGCCAACTTGATCCTCGACGCAGGCAAGCTACAGCTTCGCGCACTTTCGGCATACGCATTCATCCGTCACAGCGACCACGTTGAAACGCTCGCGGTATTCGACCGCGTGTAGCGCGCCTGTCGCCTATTAGGGCTGTGGATGCGGCGCCCTGTGAAATTGAATACGTGACACCAAGGCCAACGCAACGCCCGCGCTAATCACCATCAAAGCTGCGGTCGGAGATTGGTACCTTGCCTCGTCGAGCACTCTGACGATTTCGTCGTACCCCACCATTTCACCCTCGACGTTTGAAAGCGACCAGACGATGCGCACGGGCTCTTGACTCCAGCGCAGATTTTCCGGATCAGGCCGCACGCGCGCAGTCACGTGATCCCCAACACCAAGCTTCATCACGGCATCATCGAACAGCGGCACATTTGCGGGGAACACCCAGCGCGACCTCACGCCGCCGCCCCCCAACGCAGACACGACTTCGACCACGTCCCACCGCTTGATGGATGTCCGCGTCCTGATCTCTCGCACTTCGGCGATTTCGACGAGGCCCGAAACCGTTTCGAGGGCATCCGCTTCGGGGTAGTCCCCCATGGCGTTCCAACCCAAGCTTGCAAACCAGCTCACCACGCCGATCGCACACAGAACAAGCCCTGCAGTGCGCACCGCAGTTGAATCACTTGGTTTGGACGACATCTTGATCACGCTCCCGTTTCGTGCGACAGCCAGTCTTGGGGCGTCAAATAGAAGGACAACAACTCGGCTTCGGGGCTCCCGGGCTCCGGTTGAAAATCGTATTGCCAATGAACCACCGGCGGCAGTGACGCCAACACACTTTCAGCTCGAGCCCCGGCTTGCAGGCCAAAGCGGGTGCCACGGTCGTAGAGCAGATTGAATTCGACGTAGCGCCCGCGACGCATCAACTGAAAATTTCGTTCGCGGTCACCGTAGGGCGTGTCTTTACGCCGCTCCAGGATCGGGACGTACGCATCGAGGAAGGAACTCGCGACGCCATGCCACAAGGCATGACTTCGTTCGAAGCCCCCTTCTTCTAAGTCGTCGAAGAACACCCCGCCGATTCCCCGCTGCTCACCACGATGAGGCAACGTGAAGTAGGCGTCGCAGTCTTTCTTCATTTGGTCGTAGATCTCAGGGCCATGCGCCCCACATGCTGAAGCCGCTGTGCGATGCCAATGAACCGCGTCTTCTTCATATCCGTAGTACGGCGTGAGGTCGTAGCCACCGCCAAACCACGAAACCGGCGGACTTCCGTCGTCGGCTTCTGCGATGAAGAAACGGAAATTCGCGTGGGTGGTCGGCACATAGGGGTTTCGTGGATGCACGATCAATGAAACCGATACGGCGTGGTACTCGCGGCCCGCGAGTTCGGGGCGTCGTTCCGTCGCGGCCGAGGGCATTTTGGAACCGGTCGTGTGGGTGAAGTTGACCGCCGCCTTCTCAATCACAGAACCGTCCGACAGCACCCGCGGCCGAGAGATCCCGCCGCCGGGTCGCGGTATTTCTTCGCGCAAAAATCTGGCCTCGCCGTCCTGCGCTTCGAGGGCGGCGGTGATCTGGTCTTGCAGCGCAATCAGTTCGCCGCGCACACGCGCAAGTTCAGTCGTATGACCTTGGGGCTCGGGCACTCACAATTTCCTCTCACTGCGGGTGGACGTGCAACGTTCGAGGCACAGCTACTTTGCAATTACTTTTATTTTGCGATTTCTTCTTCGCGCGCCTGGCGCTTCGCCATCAACGCGTCCATTCGCTCGCGCGGGACCGCGACAAAGATGCCCTCGGCCTCGGCTGTGACCACACCGTCGACGATGATCTGGCCCTCACAAAAGGTCTTGCGCCCTTCACTGCGCATCCACTCGCCGACGATCTGCAGTTCTTGATGCAGGGGCGTCGGTTTGCGGTATTTCACGGTGAGCGTGCCCGTCATCCCCGGGTTGCCCGACAAGGACTGAACGAAGCCGAGCACTTCATCAAACGCTGCGGCGACGAAGCCGCCGTGAACCGAGCCGGGCGGCCCTTCGTATGCGGAGTTGAACGTGACCCGCGCCTCTGCCGTGCGCTCGCCGGACTTTCGAATTGTAATCGGGGGCGCGAGTGGGTTTGCGAGACCAATCAAAGGGCTTTGGTCAAAGAAGGCGCCGACATTGCCTGCGTTCGCGGTTTCCGAATGGCCCATCACCTTGATCAAACGCGGATGGGCGCGCAACGCTTCGGCGTAGCGCTCGAGTCCTTCGGCGGCGATGCGAAGTTCGTCGGTGGGCGCGTTACTCGGAACGAGGCGTTCGATCACGAGGCGCATCGCTTCGGCGAGCCTGCGCTTCTGCTCCCACATTTCATTGCCGCTTGACTTGGTGGCATCCCAATGGGATTCGAAGGCTTTGGGGTCGGTTAAATTTGAATCCGACATGCGGTCCTTTTGATGTGAATGCGATGGGGCGCGCGAGTTCGGCGTTGCGGCGCCAAGTTTTACATAGATTGACGCCGACGCGCAGGCCTTGCCACGTCATCTGATGACCAATCACCGCACAAGCTTGGGCGATCCGTCGCGATTACGATGCGAAAACAGGCCTACGTGGCATTGGGGCGGAATCTTGGTTGTGGGGATGCACCGAAGCGACAGGCGCAAAGCGATATGAGCAAGACAAAACTCAGTCGTCCCAGACGTCACCTTCCGCGCGCCACAAGATGCCGATGCGAAAGCCCACAATGTGCTGCGGACCATCGACGGTTGTGTTGAGCCCTTTCGACTCCAGGTTCTCTGACAAGTACATGTAGTGGTAGGCGACTGATCCGGTGACCGAGAGGGTGTCGGTCAAATGAAGGTTTAAGCCAACCCGAGGGCCCACGCCGATTGCAACGTCAACAATGTCGACGTCGCCTGCACTCGAGTACCAGTCGAAGTTGAGGCGCACGGACGGTCCCGCGAACGCACGCAGTATCGGCGTGCGAAAAAAGCCCATGCCTAAGGTTTGGTCGATTGTGAAACCGTTGACGGTTTCATCTGAAAGTTTGTCGAGCTCGCGTTCGCCGACGCGGTACCCGACTTCGAGGCGGTAGTTCAAGAGTTTATCGGCGACGACATTGCCGTCGTACATGAACCCGATGCCCCACATTGCGGCATCGAACCCGCGGTCGAGGCCGTGGTCGTTGATTTCGGAAGACGAAAACTCGCCTTCTAAATATCCGCCGTATCCGGCGTGAGCGGTCGCGGCATAGAGCCCCACGGCGACGATGCCAACCAGGGGGACGACAACGCGAAGCAACTTGACCGCCATCCACTTCATTTCCAGGCTCCTCCACTCGGATTCACGGGTTGGCTGATCTTAAGGCACCCGCGGTTTTGAAGTCAATCCAATTGCGCGGCCTCTGGGCACGAGTTCGACCCACATATCAGGTCGAACTCGTCCATGAAATGACGGGGAGTCGCAAGAATTCGTGCTCAAGCGGCCTAGAAGAAATCCGAACGCTCCGAAAGAAGAAGACGAGCCGCGCGGTCAGAAGATGCTCGTGGCCGTCTAACTTGCCATTTCCGAAGTCGTCCTTGATCGTCTCACGAATGGACAAGTACGGATATCCAATGGACGGCGAAACAGAAACGCGGGCCCCGAGGTGCCAATTGAGACCCCGCCTCGCCCTTCCCCCAACGCCGAAGTCGCGTACTTCTGCCAGGTCGGAGTCGTAGAAGTCGACCGACGTTCGAAACATGGGGCCCGCCCGGACGCGAAAGATCGGTGTGCGCCAAAGGCCTAACCCCACGACCAAGTCGAACTCGAATTCGTGATCGCCTCGGGTGTACTCGAAGTCCCCCCCGCCGACGCTCGCCATCGCCGAAGACGCGACGAACAACATGGTGATGACGCCATATATCAAAGCTTGGCGGCGCGAAACGAAATTCGTTTGAGCTCTCTCGTCGGGGCCGTGACGCTTCGTTTGTCCGATCGGCCGGTTCGATTGAGCCCGCCCCTACACTCTCAAACTCTTCGCAGCGGACACCACAATCTCGTAAGCTTTGTCTCCGTTGACCTATTGCCTGGAGCTTTCATGTCGAACGATGTCAAGATGTGTCCCGAATGCCGTGACGAATACACCCTGCAAGCGATTGAATGCGCAGACTGCCACGTGCCGCTGATTTTCCCGGACGACTTCGAGAACGACCCCGCACCCGAAAACTTTCCGCCCTCCTCCGATCTCGAGTGCGTTCGCGTCGGTCCCATCGCCTGGACCCGCGCGCTGTCTTCTGCCCTCGAGCAGGCGACGATTCCGCATCGCGTCGAACCGGATCAACGCAGCGAAGCCGACGGCGGTGTCTCGCCAAACGAATTCGATGGCGCCGATGTATTCGGCACCTGGGTACAGGAGAAGGATCTCGCTGCGTCGGTGGAGATCGACAAGGTCGTGTTCGCGCACGTACATGGACAGGAAGCCGACGCCCCGTCCGCGACCGAAGATGAGGTTTGTCCCGCATGCCAAAGCCCCATCGCGGTAGACGACCTAGAATGTTCTGACTGTGGACTGCACTTTGGTTAGACGCGCTCTTTGATTAGCCCCGCTCTTTGGTTAGCCCCGCTCTTTAGTTAGCCCCGCTCTCAGAATCGCCCCGCGCAACCTCCGCTGATAGGAGCTGTAATTCAGGTGATTGAACTAACCGACGGTTTATCGTTGAGCGTGCTCGTCGCGGCCGCAAGCATCGGCTTCGTCCACACGCTGCTCGGCCCCGATCACTATGTCCCCTTCATCTCCCTTGCACGTGCTCAGCATTGGACGATCGGGCGGACACTGGCCATCGTTGCCGCATGCGGAGTCGCCCACGTATTGGGCTCCGCCATGCTCGCTGGCGTTGGCCTTGCAGCCGGCGCGGCGATCGGAGAGATGGAAGGCGTCGAAGCGGGACGCAGCAGCGTTGCAGCATGGGCGATGGTTGCCTTCGGCGCGGCATATTGCACCTGGGGAATTCGACGCGCGTTCGTAACGTCGAAGGGACTTGCTCCGCACTCCCATGGCGATCACGTGCATATCCACACCGACGGCGTCACACATCACCATCACGCGGGCGACACCGATGGACCGGTTCAACCGCGGACCTTCTGGGCCCTCATGGTTCTATTCATACTCGGTCCGTGCGAGCCCCTGATTCCGCTGTTTGTATTGCCGGCGAGCCGCGGTCGGTGGGACATCGCGATCGCCACCATCCTGGTCTTCGGAATCGTGACGGTGGTGACGATGGTCTTTGTAACCGCTGCGGGCTTTTACGGGGCACGGCAGATCAACTTCGGCGCCGCGGAACGCTATGCCCACGCGTTCGCGGGAGGCGCGGTCGCAATCTCTGGACTCATGGTGATCGGCCTTGGACTCTGAGGCCGTCGTATCCGAAGGACACGAGACGGCTTGCGCCCCCAGATAGGGGCATGTCACCCGTCGCGCTCGGCGTCGTCATATTTAGCGCGCGGATTCTTTGTTACTGGTTGTCTGGGTCGTTTCTTCCAAAGGCAGACACCGGCTTGTGGATGACACCGGTGAAATCAACCGGGCCGTACTCACCTATGCCGTGACCCCCGCCACTGGCATGGCTGGGAGGAGCGCAGGTTAAAATCCTGCTGGGCGCGGCGATCGACTCTGGCTAGCTCCTTAGTTGTACGAGGGACTGCCGACTTTTGGCTTCGGCGCCTCGGCGACCTTGCCCATCGCTTCGCTCAAGTCGGCAATGTATTCGTCCGCGACGTCAGCATGCGCAGGCGACAACATCAGTTGAATCCCTTGCGGTTCGGTAATCACGCCAGTGAACCAACCCTTGGCTTTCAGCATGCCCCAAATTGCGAAGATGTTTGCTTGCTCGGCGCCGTACGCGAACAAGCCGAGCTTCGGATCGCCGTAAACGTGCAGGCCGTCCATCTTCTCGATCGCCGTCATCAGCTTGGCCCGGGTATCGGTCACCAGTTTCGCCTTCGCGCGGTACCCCTCAACACCGAGGTAATGCATCACCGCCCAGGCGCTCGCGAACGCGCCCCCCGGTCGGGTGCCTGCGAAAGTGGGCGTGCTCATCCCTCCCGCCGGCCAGTCGTCGAAGCTAAAGCCTTGGAACTGACGCTGGGCTTCGGTGCGATGAAAGACCGTCGATGCGCCCTTTGCCGCGTAGCCGTACTTGTGTAGATCAGCCGACATGGAGCGAACCCCGGGCACAGAAAAATCGAACGCCGGAAGATCCGCACCGTTCATGCGCGCAAAGGGAGCGAAGTAGCCGCCCACACAGGCGTCGACGTGGAGCCAGACGTCCTTCGCTTCTGCAACTTGTCCAAGTTCCGGGATCGGGTCGACCACACCGTACGGAAAGCACGGCGCGGAACCGACGAGCATCAATGTCTTGTCGTCTACTGCGTCCGCCATCGCATCGACGTCAGCGGTGAAGTCTTTGGCAACGGGTACGCGCACGACTTCGAGGCCGAGGTACTTCGCTGCTTTGTCAAACGCGGGATGTGCAGACCTCGGGACAACGATGCGTCCGCCCGCAACTTCGCGCCCCTCGCTCGCGGCTTGATCTCGACACGCTTTGACCGCGAGCACGATGCTTTCGGTGCCCCCGGAGGTAAGGTTCCCACACGCTTCCGGCCCTGCGCCAAGCAGCCGCAACCCCATGCTCGTGACGTCGTCTTCCATTTCGCGCAGAGAAGGAAATGCGCCCGTCAGGCCGAGGCCGTTTTCGGACTGGTAGAGCGCGTAGGCGTCCTTCGCGACTTGCATGACATCT
Organism: Myxococcales bacterium; assembly: GCA_012960035.1. Lineage (GTDB taxonomy): Bacteria > Myxococcota_A > UBA9160 > UBA9160 > UBA4427 > DUBZ01. The sequence continues at coordinate 88,785 of DUBZ01000112.1, forward strand.
GCGCCTGGGTTGAAGACATAAACCGCTGTCCGGGCGTCGCGCCAATCGACGTCATCGCGCCCCGCGTAAACCAATGCTTCGCGCACTTCTTCCCACGAACTGCCGCATTCCGGCATTGAACCCGTCGATTCGATCACGAAAATGACCTCCGGCGATCAGTCTACCACGATGCTCTCAGACAACGGGGTCTACTTCTCGAGTCTCCTGTCATCCCCACCCTACCCCACGGCCTGCGACCCGGAGTCAGCCCGACAGTTCGATGTCGGTTTGGCCGATAAGTCCCGAACTACGGAGGCACCGAGTGAACGTCGAAATCGGCATCCATTCCATCGCAGGCCCGACCGAACGCGAGCAGCGCGAAGAATTCGCGCACACGCTGACCCACGGCTTTGGGCTCATTGCGAGCGTGGTCGGAGTCGGCGTCATGCTCTTCGCAGCCGCGACCCGCGGCGACATGTGGCATGTCATCGGATGCACGGTGTTCGGGCTTTCACTCGTCCTCGTCTACGCGTCGTCGATGCTCTACCACGGCACCAAGGACCCCGTCCGCAAGATCATGTTTCAGCGCCTCGACCACGTCGCGATCTATCTGTTGATCGCGGGCACATACACCCCCTTTACCCTCGCGAAGATGCCCTGGCCTGTAGGCTCGACTCTGCTCGCCGTGGTCTGGACCCTCGCGGCGATCGGAATCGGATTTGAATTCATTCAGAAGAGCAAGAAACGCTACGCCTCTGTTGTCCTTTATGTCGTCATGGGCTGGATGATCGTGTTGCAGATCGGACCGCTACTGCGGAGCATCGAGAGCGGAGGTGTCGCGATGCTCTTACTCGGGGGCGTGACCTATACGGCCGGGTTGGTGTTCTACTTTTGGGACAGGCTGCCCTACAACCATGCGATTTGGCACGGTTTCGTCCTTGGCGGCAGCGGGCTGCACTTCGGTTCGGTGATGATTTTCGTGGTTCCCGCCTAGGCGCGCTCGGGCCGCTCACTTGCGTCGGTGGGAAATGCGCCGGCGCACTGGGCTTGGCTACGACTTGCGATTATGCTCCGCGCCTATGGGAATAGAAATCCGCGGAAAACTACACGCCATCTTTGACACCAACCAAGTTACCGAGCGCTTTCGCAAGCGTGAGTTTGTCATCGAACTTGCTGACAATCGGTATCCGCAGCTCGTCCAGTTTCAACTCTCGGGCGATCGCTGCGAAAACCTCGACGGCTTCAACCTCGGCGACGAAGTGAAGCTCGACTTCAGCTTGCGCGGTCGCGAATGGAAGAGCCCGCAGGGCGACATACGGTACTTCAACAGCCTCGACGTTTGGACCATTGATCATGCGGGCGCGAATGATCACAGCGGTCCGCCTGGCAGTGAAGAGCCGCCCATGCCGGACGGTCCACCGCCGGGCTTCGACGACGTTCCGTTTTAGAACGATCGCTGAAGCTCTGTGAGACACCGTCGTTGCTCGCACACTTTACGAGTGCAGCGCTACCTGAAAAGACCGGGTTACACATCGAGTCGTTTTCCATGAAGCGAGGATCGCCCCATGCATCACCCGTCCCTGGCTGTTTTCATTCTCTTCGTTGGCAGCCTTTTCGCCTTCGGCTGCACGTCGAGTCCCGAACCGATCATCGGCTGCGTAGATGCACGTGGGATCCATCCGATTTGTGGTTTTCAGAACCCCGAAGACTTGAGCCTGCTCGACAACGGACGCCATCTCATCGTCAGCCAGTACGGTGACATGATCGATCCTAGTCACGAGGGAAGCCTTGCGGTCCTGGATCTCGAGACCGAAGAAGTTCGCGTCGTCTACCCGAGGCCGAATTCTTCTCAGGGGACGGTCACACCCGGCTGGGGTGACGCCAACTGCCCTGGTCCAGCGACCGAACCGTTGAACCCGCACGGGATCGACATGGCCGCGCGTCCCGACGGACGCTTGCAACTCCTGGTGGTGAATCATGGAGGCAGCGAGTCGATTGAGTTCTTCGAAGTTCTCCCCGAAGCCCACAACGTCCACTTGGTCTGGCGTGGTTGCGTGGTGCCACCCGAAGGCGCCTACTTCAATGACGTCGTAAACCTTCCCGACGGTGGGTTTCTCGCGACCCATATGATGGAATACGGCAGCACGACGTGGGGCATGATGAAAGCCGTGCTCGGCTCCGACACGGGCTTCGTTTACGAGTGGCACGCCGACACGGGCTTTAAACCTGTCCCGGGAACCGAAGCGCCCTTCCCCAACGGAATTGAGGTCTCACCCGACGGCAGTGAGATCTTTCTAAACGTCTACATGGCGGATGAAGTGCGACGCATCGATCGAAGTTCGGGAGAAGTTCTCGCGGTTGCCACTGTGCCCGCTCCGGACAATTCGAGTTGGAGTCAGGACGGACGCCTGTTGGTCGCGTCTCATCTCGGTGGCTTTTCAGAACAAATGCCGTGCATGCAAATCGAGGAAGGGCCTTGCCCGATGTCCTTCGAAATTGTGGCACTCGACCCCGTCACCCTCGAAGGGGGTGCAATCTTCGCCAACCGCGGTGAGCCGATGGGCGGTGGAACTGTCGGTATTGATATCGGTGGCCGGCTGGTGATCGGGTCGTTCGCGGGGGACCGCGTGATCGTGGCCCCGTTCGACTGACGCTACCGAGTGCGTTTCGCGAGATAGACCGCGTGTCGCAACCCGCCCTTTCCAGGGCGCGTCCGAGTCAGCGAAAAGCCAATCGCCTTGAGACGCTTTTCGAAAGCGGCGTCTGGCGTTTCAGACCACACCGCGAACAGTCCACCCATGGTCAGCGCGCGACGCGTGGCATCGATCGCCTTCGTTCCATAAAACGGGTCGCGCTTCGGGTGCGTCTTGGAGTGAGGTCCTTCGAAAAGGTCGAGCACGATCGCGTCGTAACGCGGCACGCCCTTCGCGTCTGCACGCTTGGCGATCGAATGCGACACGTCTTCGATCAGGACCTCAACGCGCGGGTCTTCGAGCGCGCGGTTGTTGACGGATGCCAACTCCCCACGACACCAACGCTCGACGATGGGCGTGAGTTCACTGACCTGAATCGATGCGGCGTCCGGCAACGCTTCGGCAGCTGCGCGTAAGGTGCACCCCATACCCAGCCCACCGATCAACATGTTGGGCGCGGCCGCACCTTCGAGTGCGTCGCATGCCAGCTTGGCCAACGCGACCTCGGAACGATTCGCCCGGCTGTTCATCAGGATTCGGCCACCAATGGTGATCAGAAACTCGTCTTTCGCGCGCTCGCGAAGTTCAAGTATCCCATGAGGTGTGGTCTCGCTGTCGACGGTTTTCCAGGGAACGGCCATAGGCTCCACGTGTGCAAGTGATCGGGCGGGGAGCATGCCAGATTTCGCGCCGGACGGGCGCCACCGCGACGTCGTTCAACGTCTGAAAGGCTATATTCATGGGCGACTTCTCCAAACCGAAGTCGCGATGACGTGGCCGGGCTTTTGTGCCCGCGTGCATGACGCACTCTCACTCGCATCTCGAACACGAATGGAAACTCGATTTGACCAGCGCGGCCCAGCGAATCACCCCCTTGGCCGATCTCATGCGAACCCTCGCATCGTTCGTTCATGACCGAGCCGTGAATGCGGCGCGGGTCGTCTTGGCTGGCTTGTTGTTCGCCGTAGCGGGTTGTGGCGCCCCGCCCCACGAACCGGTCAAGCGCGTCATTTTGATCAGCTGCGACACCTTACGCGCGGACCGGCTGGGAATGTATGGCTACGAGCGAGCCGTCAGCCCCAACCTCGACGCGTTCGCGAAGGATGCCGTTGTCTTTGACCGTGCCTATGGGACCGCTCCCCACACGAACCCGGCGCTGAGTAGCCTGCTGACGAGCCGGCTTCCCGATGAACTGGGCGTTTCGGGCGGGAACCGCAAGCTCATGCCCGCCGCAGTTCGAACCCTGCCCGAAATGCTTCGAGACAGCGCAATTCCGAGCGCGGCGATCGTTTCGAATTGGGCACTTCGGCGACCGAGCGGAGGCGACACCGAAGTCGGGATCGCCCAGGGCTTCGCGCACTTCGACGATGAAATGGGCAAGAGCAGTCGGCTCCGCAAAGGCCACTTCGAGCGCACGGCTGACGCGACGACAGACGCCGCCATCGCCTGGCTCGAAGATCAGGGCGCCAAGCAAGACCGCTATTTTCTGTGGGTTCATTATCAGGATCCTCACGGCCCCTATACCCCGCCCGACGCTTTCAAAGGAACCTTCCAAAGCGAACAACGCCAGGGCATCATGCCGCGACTCGGAACCAACCAAGAAGGCTTGGGCCAGATCCCCCACTACCAGATCATTGATGGCCAACGCTCGCCGAGCTTTTACAAAGATCGCTACGACGAAGAGATCCGCTACTTCGACCACGAACTTGGGCGCTTGCTCGATTGGCTCGAAGCGCATCAAGTCTACGACGACAGCCTCGTGGTTTTTACCGCCGACCACGGCGAGTCTTTGGGCGAACACAACTACTGGTTCACCCACGAAGCAAATCTCTACGACGAAGAAGTTCGCGTGCCATTGGCCATTCGTTATCCGGCAGATTTCCCACGCCCCAAGGCCGAAACGTTGGTGGGGCACCTCGACTTCGTCCCAAGCGTTCTCGATGCATTCGGTTTGCCCGAAGAACTCGGCCGCGGCGTGAGCCTCATTTCGGACGACGTCCCAACCGATCGCGTCATGCCCCATTCGCTGCATCCGTTGCAGGATCCGCGTCGATGGTTTGCGGTGACCGACGCGCGCTACCGCCTCGTGATTCCGCGCAGTGGCCCCGAGCTGTATGACCTTAAGAATGACCCGGGCGAACTGCGCAACCTCGCACCCGACCAGCCCGATCGCGTCGAGGACATGATCGCGCGTTTCAAGTCGATGATGTCGCAGGTCCGCCCGCTTTCGGTGGGTGCGGGAGTCGATCTAGAAATGGACGACGACTCGCGCCGTGCTCTCGAAGCGCTTGGGTACCTACAACCCGACGAAGACGAAAAATCGAAAGACCGGCCAGAATCCGCCCCCGCGCGAGAAGGCAAGTAGCCGTGGAGCGCAAGCACGCGATCAACCTCGTGATGGCTTTTGCGGTGCTTGACTTGATTTTTCTGCGTTGGGTGTTCGCCCACTTTGACAACTGGGGCTTCTGGGACTGGGACTATCAGCAATCGCTGCTCGAAGTGTCGCGATCCGCGATTGTCGACTACGGACAGCTTCCACTGTGGAACGCCTACTTTGGCGGCGGCGTGAGCCTCGCCGGGAACACCCTGAACCATGTGTACGCACCAAGCTTTTTGCCGGTGTTGTTATTGGGGACGTTGGTCGGCATCAAGCTCTGCATCTTTATCTACCTCGCGATCGCGCAGGCGGGGAGTTTCTTGCTGGCGAGGTCACGCGGGCTGGGTCCGCTGGAAGCCATGCTCACGGCGATCGTGTTTTCATTGGGCGCGGTGTATGCCCACAAACTCGCTCACGGCCAATTCGAGTGGATCGCCATCGCGTGGGTTCCGTTCGTGTTACTGGCAGTCGATCGAATTGGGCATGCGCTTTCTGCACGCACGCTATGTGGGGGCAGCATCTTTTTCGCCCTCATCATCCTCGACGGAGGCCCGTATCAGTTCGCCCTGTTCGGCGTTTTTTTGGGGATCTACGTCCTGGTTCAGGCGATCGATGAGCGCAGCGCAAAACCGCTGGCTGGATTCGCGGCGATCGGCACGGGCGCCGTTCTGCTCGCGGCAATCAAACTGCTGCCTGTGTTCGAGCTTGTGAGTCGATACCCGCGCGAAACCACCGAAGACCCATTTTACGGCGCGCCCTTCCAGCCTGATGCGATCGATTTGCTCTACCAAATGTTTCTTTCTCGCGCGCAGGCACACGACCCCGCCATGTGGATGCCCTACGTGCTGAACGTGGGGAGCTATGTCGGCGTCGTTCCGCTGCTCTTGGCGTTACTTGCATGCGCGGTCGCCTTTCGAAAAAACGTCGCGTGGATCGCAAGCGGCGGCATTGCGCTGTGGCTGAGTCTTGGTCCCGCGGCGCCGGTCGATCTCTGGCATTTGCTGCACGGGCTTCCCGGATTTTCGATGTTGCGGGTGCCGAGTCGCTTCAACGTCTACGTGCTGCTCGCGATCGCGATGCTCGCCGGCGCGGGGCTTCAGATCTTGCGATCTAAGATCACGAACGAAAAACATGCTCAGCTTGCCTGCGTTGCGATCGTGGTCGCGGTTGCGGCGAACTTAGCGTTCGTCAATGGCGACATTTTCAAAGTGGCGTTTTCGGTTCCGCCGCTCGAAACCCAGGCTCGCGGTGATTTGACCCAGCACTACGCCTATTCGCCCTTCATTGCCCGTTATCAAGAAACTGCGCTTTACCCCGTGCATCCGAATTGGCCGAGCGGAAGTTTCCCTGCCGTGCTCGAAAACCGGGGCGTTCGCTGGGCGTTCAAAACGGTTCCTTTTCCTTCGCACGCGCTTTCGCGTGAAGACGCTGGCTATCGGGGCGAGGCATTCTTTGACGCGGCCGGCGCCAAGGTCAACCGTTTCGACTTGACGCCCAACCGCGTTCGGGTCGAAACCGAAGGAAGCGGGGGGCTACTGCGCCTCAACATCAACTACGATCCGGGTTGGAAGTCGGTTGGCGACGTTTCCCTCTCGGTCGCAGAGTTTGATGGGACCCTGGCAGTCAGTATTCCCGAAGGTGCTCAGGAAGTTGTTCTGGCGTATCGCCCCACTTCATTTTACGCAGGCGCGGTAGTCTCGTTTGTGACGCTACTTGCGTTCGCTGTGGCTTGTCGCAGGAGCGTGGTGCGGGAGCAGGCATCATGAATTTGCGCGCGCTCACAGATACGACGCGCGGAGTCGTTGCGATTTATAGTGCACTCGCGATCGCGTTGACATGGCCGCTTACGGCGCATCTCACCACGCACATTCCGGCAGGCTCCAATGACATTTGGCAGAACCTTTGGAACTTCTGGTGGTGGCGTCACGCCATAACCGAACTCGGGTCGAATCCCTATTCGACCGACTTCCTGTTTCACCCAGTCGGAACCACGCTCGCACTCCACACCCATTCGACTTTCAATCAAATCGTGGCCTTCCCGGTGAACGTGCTCTTGGGGCCTGCAGCGGCGCTCAACTTCGCCACGCTCCTGGGGTTCGTACTGTCCGGCGTGGCCGCGCATCTACTTGCCTACGAAGTCTGTGGAGACCGACGAGCGGCTTACATCGCCGGGCTCATCTTCGCGTTCTTCCCCCACCACTTCGAACAAAGCCTTGAGCACCTCAACCTTTCGACCCTACAATTTCTGCCGTGGGTCGCACTCTACGGGCTGCGCGTCGTGCGGGACGGAACCCGAAGAGACACGCTTTTATTTGGCGTGGTGTTTGCGTTGAATGCATTGAGCTGCTGGCACTACGGCCTCTTTACGCTGTTCATCTTGCCTTGGCTTTGGCTCGCGGAATGGTCATTTGATTCGCAGCCGATCGAAAGGATAAAACAGGCGGCAGCTAAAATTGCCCTCGCCGCCGTGATCGTGATCGTCGTCATGGCTCCCTTCGCAGCTTCGATGACGAGCGAACTGGCGGGGATGGATCGCTACGCCAAGGCTCCTGTCGACCGGGGCACCGACATCGCGTTCCTGTTCATGCCGAGCGACCATCATCCGCTTTTGGGGCCGCTTACACGCAGTTCCTACCAACAGCACCGCGCGTATCCAGCTCTTGGGTCCCAGGCGTTTTTGGGTTTCGGTGCGCTGATCCTTGCCGGGCTGGCAGTCGTTCGAAGCAAGCGAGACCAGAACATCGTCGGCTGGTGTCTTGTGTTCGCTTGCGCTCTTTTGCTTTCGCTCGGCGCGAACCCAACACTTGGCGGCGCAACGATCGGCATCCCTGGACCACACGCCGTATTCGAATACCTGCCGCTGCTCAAAAGCCTTCGCGTTGCAAACCGTTTCGTTGTCATTGCGATGCTTGCACTCAGCGTTCTCGCGGCGCTGGGTTTCTCCAAGACACTCGCGACCCGGGGCCCGGTACGCGCGGTGCTTGCAGCGTTGGTGCTGATCGAATGCCTCTGGTTGCCCTACCCGCTGCAGCCCGTCGAGTTTTCGCCGCTGTTGGATGAGTTCGCAACCGACAGCGACGGAGCCGTTCTCGATATCCCTTTTTCTCAGGACAGCACGTCGGCGCTCAACTTGGCGTATCAAACACGACACGGGCGGCCGATCGCAGGGGGCTACATCTCAGTCGGCCCCTACGGCGATGCCGCCATCGCAGGCCAGCCCGCGCTCTTTGCGTTGTCGGGCATGGCCCCGGCACTTCCGGCGCGCATCGATGTCGAAGCGCTGCGCGCGCTCGGGTTTCGTCACGTTGTGCTTCACAAAGACCGAACTCGGCAAGCGGTGGTGAGCGCACTGCAGTCGCTCCCCCGAAATGCCAGCTTCTATGAGCGTCGGCGATTCGAACGGATGCCGTTCATGCCCGATAAAACCTTCCAACAGATTTCCCGAATGCTCGAAGCCCAGGTGGGGCCGGCGCTGGCAGAAGATGAACGCGTCCAAATCTTTGAACTCGCACCTTGAACCGACGCAGCAAGCGGGGTGTCGTGACGCCGCCATTCGCCGCGCTCAAGACGCTGATGTAACTTCGACCGATGATTGAGCCTCACCGCAGGACCCGTGCACACTGCGGGCCCACCGAACCGGCCCTGCACCCGATTGCACGGCCCCACATCAGCCACACGCTCTTGCTTGCGCTGATGTGCTTCGCCCTGACCTCCTGCGGAGAGCCGAAAACCATGTTGGGCTCCTCGCGTTCCAGCGTGGTGCTCGTCACCATCGACACTTTGCGCGCGGACAAGACCGGCCCTTATCAAGTCGGTTCGAAGGCCACGCCAAACATCGCACGACTGGCCGTCGAAGGAACGTTGTTCGAGGCTGCGATGAGCCCGATGCAGATGACGCGCCCTTCTCATTATTCGCTCTTCACTTCCCTCTACCCACGCGATCACGGGGTCGTGAATAATAGAATTTCGCTCGAACCCGAATTCAAAACCCTTGCCGAGCACTTCTCCGCCAACGGCTACGCAACCGCCGGCTTCGTCGGAGTCACCTTGCTCGGACCCAACTCGGGTGCGGAACGCGGCTTCGATCATTTCGACTTCCCTCGCAAATCACGCACGCGCCCGGCGGAAGAAATCGTGACGGCAGCGACGCAGTGGCTCAACAACCGCGATACGAGTCGGCCCTACTTTCTTTGGGTGCATCTGTTTGACCCCCACACTCCATATGGTCCGCCTGCAGACTTTGTCCCCAAGGCCAAGGACCCAGCGACCGCGGGCATCGACGAACTCAGCGTCGAGACGATTATCGCGATGGCGAAGCGTAATCGCGGCGACCTGCCACGCGCGGTTGTCGATCGCGCGGTAGAACTTTACGAAGGCGACATCGAATACGCTGACCACTGGCTCGGTCGCTTGCTCGAAACCATCGACACACCACGCGCAGACGATCCGAATCCGGTAAGAGCAAAACAAGAAACCGTCATCGCCTTAACCGCAGATCACGGGGAGTGTTTCGAAAAGGGTATCTACTTCGAACATTCCGACTGCTTGTATGAAGGCGCGGCGCGAATCCCACTCATCATTCGTTACCCGCGTCGAGTCGCACAGGGTTTGCGACGTAGCGATGTCGTCGAAATCCTGGACGTTGCCCCCACGTTGCTTTCGCTTGTCGGCTTGCCCGTTCCGGACACCTATCGGGGCCGCGACCTGTTTGACAGCAATACCCCGGCGAAGAACGCGGCGTTCTTGCAGCACCCTTTGTATTCGAACGAGGGTGCGGCGAACCGAAAACAAAGGCGCCTGCGCTCCGTCATGGGGAAGCCGACCCGCGAGATCGTGACCGGCGAAGAGCTACTCGGCATTCGCACGAGCAAATGGAAGTACTTGCGGCGCGGTGAACACGAGGAACTCTACAACCTCACGACCGATCCGAACGAACGTCGCAACGTGGCTGCGCAGCATGCAAACGTGGCCCAGGAACTGCGCGAGCAACTCGACGCTTGGGCAACCGACCATCCGATCCACAATACCGGCGTCGAAATGATCAACGACGAACTCCGCGCAACCCTCGAGGCCCTGGGTTACCTCCACTAAGACAGGGCTCAGTTCAAGCCAACGCCGCTACTGAACGTATCCGAGGGCTTCGAGTGCGGCGCGAGTTTCGTCGTCCACGGCCGTGTTCACCGCCTTGCCGGAGAGTTCTCTGGTGAAGACGCCGAATAACGCGCGAGCCGCTTCACCGTCGAAAGACGTGCTCGGCGGGCGCCGAACGACGCTCTCTTCGTTGCCGGTCGTCACCCCACCTGCATCGGCGTAGAAGTATTCGAGCTTGTCGATCAAGTGGTGCTCGCCGTCCAGGCGCAACTCACGAAACGGTTTTTCGAAGGTGCGCCGCATCCCGAACACGGTGCGTTCCGGGTCGAGAGGTTGAGTTACGTCACGGCCCAAGCCCTCGATCCCGTCGAGACCACTGAGCGCAAGGAGCGTAACCGGAACGTCGACCGACCCGACCGGAACGCTCGACCGACCGGGCGACACCGAGGGAGAGATCAAAAAGCATGGGACGTGAATCAATTCGTCGCCGAGTCGTTTGCCGTGACCGAGGCTGTTGTCTTCTCCAAAACTCTCGCCGTGGTCGGAAACGACAAGAATGTGCGTGTCGACTCGGTCTGCGTCGGCGGCAAGTCGGGTAAACAAACGGTCGAGCTGTTTGTCGAGGACACGCGCGTCGTCTTCGTAGCGTTCCCTCGTGAGCGACACGAAGTCACGCACGCCGACATCGCCCGCTTCGATGCGGCTGTAGACGTCATTCAAGCGAATCGTTTCTTTGTCCTTCGCAGCGTCACCATAGGGCTCGTGCAGATCGAAGTAGTGAAACCAAAAGAACTGTCTCGGTCCGGCGAGTTCGTCGATCATCGACAGCGCCTTCGAGGTGATCGAATCACCAAGCGTATAGAAGGCGCCCTTTGGCACCACCTTGCCCGACCATTCTTGCGTGACCACGATTTCGAATACGTCGTCGAACTTTTCGAATCCCTGCTCGAAGCCAAAGGTTCGATGAACAGGGAACGAGGAAACCACCGCCCCAGTTCGATAGTCGTTCTGAGAATAGATCTCCGCCAAGGTCGTGTACTTGCCGTCGAGAACGAGTCCGTTGCGGGACACCCCGTGTTGCCATGGGGAAAGCCCGGTCATCAAACTGGCGTGAGTCGGATCGGTTGTTGAACTTGCCGCGTAGTGGCGGTCAAGGGTGAGGCCGCGCCGGGCCCATGCCTGGGTAAGCGGCATGGCGCTTTCACCGCTTGCGCGCCCTTCAAGGGTGTCCCGGCGCATGGTGTCGAGGGTGATCAGTACGACGCGCGTTCCGCGTTCCGCGTCATTCGATTTTTTGGAGAATTCACCCTCACTGCAGCCTGTCCCGGTGAGCATCACGAGCGCCAGCATGACACCGGCCATCTTGCGAAGGCTTGGGTCGGTCCATGGATCAGATCGAAACAGCGGTCGGCGAAACATATTCAGGGTAGATCCTTGGAAATGTGAGACACCGATGCACCGCGATCGGTTGTTCGGACGAACACATTAACGCCGTAGCCACCGGGTCGCCCCAAATCTATCGGCGCATACGGAAACCCTTCCGGAATGACGTGAAACACACTTGCGACGATTACGCCTGGCTGCACTTCGGTGATCAGCGACGCGAGCAAATTTCCCGAAGCGTCATTTCGCGTGCGGGCAAACTCGTGTTCAGTCGCGTCGTTCCAGTACACAAAAATCGATTCGCGAGGAAAGCCTCCGAGGATGAGCTGTTCGGTTGGGCCCAGCACTAAAAGCGATCGTCCCTTGACGATCGGAGCGAGTCGCCGCGCGAATGTCGACTGGTCTTGGAGCGTGACACCCGGAGGTGAATCGGGCGTAAACAAGGGCGTTGGATTCGAAACGACAGGTCGCGCCAATGCGGCCACCACGACCACCAATGCAAGCCCTGCCCACGCCTTCGTGTCCGTCGTCATGCCAGAACGCTCGATGGCGAACCACACCGAAATCAATGCGACGCCTGCAAAGAACGCGAGGGTGTGCAGCAACAGCATCGTGTCGCCGGAGCCCTGAAAGTCGATCGCACTAAACGCCGCAACGCCATAATGGTAGACCGCGATGACGACCAACGGCTGCCGCCACGCGCGGAGTCGTTCCATGCAAAACCAGAACGGGAACATCACAAAACCGGCGGCCGCCAGGATCACAAGCCAGAACTCACCGGTGCAGTGCATGACAAGGCGACGATAAATGCTCGCAAATTTAAATAGCGGTCCGCCCGTTTCGACACCGCGCGCGAAAGAGGCGCCGATGGTCTGGGCGAGCATGTCTTCGAGGGCGCCGTGAAGCGCGAAGTAACCCAAGTACAGAATTGCGATGAGCGCGACCGCACCCATGCTTTGCAGCAGCGCTCGCTTTGCCTGCCGGTCGAGGGCGGCGGCGGCGAAAACGCCGAAACATGCGAACACGCCGATCTGCCAATCGAGGGGCGAGAGTGCCGCGATCAAACCGGCGGCGAACCATCGGTGCCGCACGACCGCAAGCGCTGCCCCCGTCGCCGATATCGCCATCACGAGCTTGGGGATACTTCCCGTGGCGGGTAGCGTGCCGATGTACGTGAGGCCCAGGTAAGGAAGCAGACCGAGCATTGCGGGCACACTTTGTCCGCCGGTGACCGTGCGATGGAACAGGTATAGACACACGCCGCCGGTTGCCGTGAGGAAGATGAAGCCCATGCGAACGGTCGCCAGCCCGCTATCACCGAACAGTCCACCGAGATGAAGAAGACCGGCCGCGATCATGCTCGCAAGTTGGGTTTTGTTTCCGAAGTAATCGCGATGCGGAATGGCTCCGTTCGCGATCTCGGTTCCAAAGTAGGTGTAGTAACGGGTGTCGGTCAGGAGCGCGAGATCGCCATCGTAAAGCCGAGCAAAGTGAGCGGCCGTCAAGACCACCGCCACGGCCAGCCATAGGCTCGGGCGCTCGGTCGCGCGACGAATCCATGTCGCTTCTGCGACCTCGCTCGGGTTCATTGAATCGAAACTCCCAGTGTCATTTCGCATCGGTGTCATGCACGCGAATATGATGGCAGAAACAAAAGAAACGTCCTACGACTCCTGCAATGAAGCGGTTGAATTCTGGGGCGCGCCATTTCCCACGGCAGGCTCGTTCGTTCGAACGTCAGCGTCTATTTGACGACCGTGACGACCGACCGGAGCGTGCTTCGCGCACCGGCTTGTGGCTGATGGCTTGTTTGACATGTATGGCCTTTGCATGCGATGCGCAAACGCCTTCTTCACCATCCTCTGCGCCACCCTCCTCTTCACCCCCATCTCCCCCTGCCGTTGGCTCAGAATCGCGACCCAACATACTGCTCTACATCGTCGACACGCTTCGCGCCGACGCTCTGGGTCCATATCGCGGCGATACAAAACAAACGCCCGAAATTGGAAAGTTTGCGCGCGACGCCATTGTATTCGAAAACGCTTTCGCACAGAGCAGCTGGACCCGAGCGTCGGTGGCATCAATATTGACGTCGCAATACCCGCGCGCGCATGGCGCGGAAGATCGAGGCGACCGGCTGGTGGGCGCGGCACAACTGATGTCCGAAACGCTTTCGGAGCACGGCTACTACACGGGACTCATCACGACCAATCCGAACGTTGGAGCGTTTTTCGGATTTGACCAGGGCTTCGACGACCTGATCGAAATGTTCGCCGCGAAGACCGACGACGTCGTCAGCCCGAAGGAACTCATCGCGTCTGCGGATGACGTTGCGAAGCGCGTGAATCACTGGATCGACAATGCGCCCAAGCCCTTCTTTCTGGTGGTACTCTCCATCGACCCGCATTCGCCCTATTCGCCGCCCGCAAGGTTTACCGACGCCGCGTCGGACTACCGGGGTCAAGCGACCGGCACCGGCTCGTGGATCAACCGCAAAGACCTGACTGCCGACGACAAAGCACACATTCGCGCCCTCTACCAAGCCGAGGTCAACTACGCCGACTACGGGTTCGGCCTGGTGATCAACCACCTTCGGACCCAGGGGCTTTTCGAGAAGACCATCACTGCGCTCACGAGCGACCACGGCGAGGAGTTCTGGGAGCACGGTAGGCGGGGCCACGGACGTGGCCTCTTTCATGAGGTGCTGCATGTTCCTCTCGTTATTCGCGACCCCGCAAGGACTTCCGAATCAGGCACTCGTGACAGCACGCTTGTTGAAACCATCGACATCCTGCCGACCCTTCTCGAATCTGCCGGTCTCACGGCCACCGGGGACATCGCTGGGCGTTCGCTCTTTGGGCCCAAGCCGGCCCTGACTCCCGGCGCTTTCGCAAGCCTGAAGCTCGGTGACCACCACCTCGCAAGCGTTCGGTCGGGCATGTGGAACCTGGTCTGGGACCTCGAGTCCGGAAACAAACAGCTGTTTGACGGGTCCGAGGGAGCGGACGTCCAAGTCGATAGTGGAGCCGAGGCGCGCATTGCCGCCCTGTCCCGAAACTTGGAAGCCCACCTCGCCTCAACGGCGCTGCAGCGCGCAGCGCTCCACGGGGACAGTACCGGCCCCTCGCTCCGCATAGACGAGATCCCGGATGCAGAGCGCCAACTCCTGATCGAACTCGGCTATATCGACGACGGCCCGGGCCCCGAGACCCGCCCGCCCTCGAAATAGGGTCGTTTCCGTTCGAAAACTCAGTCCCCGAAGTCGAAGCCCCGTGGCCCAATGCATCCCTCGACTCCGAAATTCAGGGGTTCGCGAACCCTCGACTCATGACCTGGCCTACACAGACTGGCACACGCGGCGTGATCAACTTGTCCACTTTTGCGGGACAAGGTCAGAGCCCCTCTGCGAGCGAGCCCGGGAACCTTCTACTCCGACAGAAGGGTCAGGATCGATTGCGCCTACGTCCCGCCCGCGAAATGCCGGTTAGGCCGAGGGCCAAAAGGAGAGCGGCGGAGGGCTCGGGGATCGGGGTCCAGATGGCATATGTGGAAAGGGCAAAGGCGGTGAAGTCATTCGAAGATCCTGTGCTTCCTGACAATATGGAGTCACTCCCCGATTGAGAATTGACCGCAATACGCACTAGGACAACAGAGGAAGGTACAAACGCATAGGGCGTAAAGAAATAACATTCACTAAGTCCTTCGCAACCATTGCTCAGCGAGGGGAGGGAGTCGAAATTTCCTAAAACGCCATCGAAGAAGACCTGATCGAGCAGAGCCTGAGAGGCGGAGGCGGCGAGCGCCGAGGATTGAAACGTGAAGTCGGACACAGCATCACAGCCGTTGAACAAGGCAATGCACGTTCCGTCGAGGAACGCCACGTCGTAAAGCGTCCCGCCGACATCGACTCCGAATGCTCCATGCAACTGCCCACCGACGACATTGAGCGTCACGGCCTGTGCGCCACCCGCCATCAAAACCAGAACAACCGCTGCCAAAACAAACTTCCGCATAACAAACCCCTTCCCTTGGGTGAGCGAGTGCAACCCCATTCTCTCATGGAATGGCACGGAAGTGGCTGGAAATTCTTTGTCGAACGCCATCAAAAAACCCAGAACGGCCATACCGGGGCCACAGGGATACCCACCGGCGACATTGTTGAACAATGCCGGGGGGGGGCTGGCTCGCGAAGCTTCGACGCGCCCTCTTGGCCAATGCGACCGACCCGGGAAAATTGAAGCCGATGACCCACTTCAGGTTCATCTCCGTTGCGGTATCCATCGTCCTGGCTTTGACTTCCACCTCAGCCGGCCACTTCCCGTAAAGAGGTCGCACAGGCCCTGCAGGGCCTGCTTTTCGGAACACCTCCTATTGGATTTTCGGAAAAGTTGACTTTTTTGTTTATCCACTTCTCACAGGATGCGCACGTACGTCGTGCAGCGAAACCGGTTCATGAACTTCAAATCGAATATTCGAAAGTAGCCCTTAGCTGAGCGAAAAAAGTTTTTTAAAATCCACCCGGACAACACAACAGAAGTGAGGACTTAAAATGTCAGTATCAGGGAATTGCCATCTCCCGAAAGGTCAAATCCGATCTCCCATAACCAAGGGAACCCAAGCACGGTTTGACATCGATCATGTCGCGCAGAACCTTCGGCTCAGCAGAATTCCCCACGCCGCACTGAGGCTCAGTGCCGGATCTTCTGGTTGACGTTCGCGCCAGCGATTCCGGCATTTGCACAGGGCAATCTGATCGGCGAATCGCAAAACGGCGGGGGTTTCAACGCGCCCACCGACGCGCCCGAACAATGGGTTCGTGGAAAAGATTTTCCGTCTTTTCCGAATAGGGCGGTACGATCCAATTGAAGGGTCTTTCCGCCTCGACCGAATTGACAATCAATATCTAATCACAGCCACTTACGAGTTTTTTTCCCAATGTACTTTTCGGTACCGTTATTGCATCAGAAAGTAGGTCAAATAGGCAACACAACATGATTGTAAGAACAGCCCCCAAACCGAGGCGCAATTCACACGCAGGCCTTTGATCCCAATAACTCACACCAATACAATCCGACCCTGCAGAGTGGAGAAAGTTTTTCACTCTCGACATGGCCGGCGGACGGAATACAAAGCACGCAGCCATGAACGGTCAGCCATGAGACCAACGAACTCGCTAACGATCTGAACTCAGAAGGTTTGAATTAAAATCGTTTTTTTAATCTGACAATATGACCCAGCAAAATCATGCAACTGAGATCGTGCTGGCGGAACAACAGAATTTTTAGATAGGGCCCCGAACAGGGGCGACAGAATGGCGCGCATGAAAAGTTCGACAATGATCGAGCACGCGCCGAACCACAAAGGACAGGTAAGCCAGCGGGGAACGGTCTTGCCGAAAAGTCAAAAGGACAAAAAATGATATTTTCGACTGATTCGGACCCAAGCCAAAAATCAACTTCAAAATGGCTCCGACTGGTGATTTGTGCTGCGGCCCTCCTCTCGACCCTCGGTTTTGCCACGACGGCGAGCGCCTGGAGTTACACAATCAACTCCTCGGTGACGATCGACGCCTCGAACAACGACGGCAGCGGTGTCTTCGGCACGATCAACACGGTGACCGGCCACTTCCTGCTCCCGACCCCGACCTCGGGCAATTCGCCGTCCTCGGACACGGTTGGCAGCGTGCTCGACAACTCGGCTGACAAAACCCTCCAGGATTTCGTCTGGTTCTCCCTCTCCTTGGACGTTGGATCCGCAGCCGTAGACCGATTGCAAGTCTCGATGGGCCCGACGCTTCTCGGTGGCAATCCCAACTTTGGCGACCCCGAAGTGTGGCAAATTCCCCAATTCAACTTGCCTCCGGTTGGCGCTGGCTACCGCAACGCCGGTGGCGCGGCGTCCCCGAATGGCACCCCCTCACTCGCGATCGACACGGGTTTTGGCGGTTTTTCCCAGTACAACTGGGATTTCGGCAACGTTTCGGCCAACAACCTTCAGGCTGGCGACACGTCGGCTGATCTCCTCTGGGTTGGCGAGCTCCTCGTGAGCGGCGGCCAGGGCGTGATCATCGACAACACGATCAACTTCATGATCCAGACCGCAGGCGGCGGCGCAGCATTCGATGTCCCCGGTGTGGTTCCGGAACCGAGCACCGGCCTGCTCCTTGGTGGTGGTTTGGTCGGAATGACGATCAAGCGACGACGCGACGCCCGAGCCCCAGCAAGGCGAACGGCATCTAGCCCGATCCGTCCGCTCAGCAAGACCTGACCTTAAAACCAGCGCTCCCAAACGACTTCCCAGTCGCGACGAAAGGAGAAACTCAAGCAGAGACGAACAGGGAAAAGGTTAGACGCAAAACCGTGTAGAACGTCGAACAAGCCTAGAGATGGGCGAAGGCGACGTGGATTTAGCCTGAAGTCCACGTGTGACGACAGGTGGCAACGAATAAACGATTTTTCTTGAGTTGAGATCGAAGTGTGAGTAAGAGCGTAGTGCTTCGAACGATGAAACGACCGCAGCTCAAATTCGATCAATTTTAAGGATCGTCACCACAAGTTAAAATACAGCGGCCATTGACCCTCCCACGATGTTGGGAGCATCGGCCTCTAAAAAAACATTGACTAAAACCTTGGAGGAGGGGTTATGACAATGATGAAAAGATTCCGGTTGATCAGACAGCTCTCCTTGGCCGTAATCGCGTTTGCGATGGCCGAAGGAGTGGCACATGCTGGACCCGATGATTCTGGATACGTAGTAATCGATGAGGATACGGGGTTTCCCAACGTATGTGACGCCCCCTGTTACAGCATCGGCAAGTCATTTGAATTTTGGTTGCACGACAATCTGGACAACCCGGAAGTTTCGACGTTCGCCGACAACCACACCTATGTGTACAGGCTAGAGCACCTTGGCGGCGATTCGACGATCTTCGTTCCGGGGCTCATCGGCTTTACGCTCGATGTCGACGACACAAAGGTAACGGCGGCGGGGCACATTACTGGTTCAACCGGTATTGCCCCGAGTGCAACCCAGATCCTGACGGGTCGCGTGCAGTGGGACTTCCTCACTGCACCGATTGCTGATGGTGAGACATCAGCACTGCTCTACATTCACTCGCCTCTGCTTCCCGGCTTGACGACGGATAACATTGTCGGCACTCATGGACAACTTTCGCTCGACGCCTCGGGCACCTGCAAGGGCCCATTTGTTGCCCCGCCGAACGACGTCTGCAGCTTGCAGGTCGACAAGAGCGCTTGCGTTGTGCAGCCTCCGGATGTCCCGGGTGATACCTGCCAGGGCAAGGTGAAGTCGTTCTGCTTTGAGTACACCGGTCTCGGTTGCGCGGCCTCCAGTAACCTTCAGAATCCGAAGAAGGTCCGCTGTATTGGTGGAGCCGCGGGCGAAGACCCCGTCAGCATCATCGTTGTTGGCAAGAAGAAGAAACGATGGGGCTGGAAGCGCGGCTGGTGGGGCAAAAAGAAGCGGAAGAAGACTGTATTCGCTTCAGAGTCCCAGGTTCATGTTGGCGACATCATTTGTGCCGACGCCGCGAACGCTGGCAAGCACACGGTCGGCAGCCAGGTCTACGTGAAGATCTCGAACGGCACCGGCGGTCATCATGACATCCTCGAAATCGACAAGTTCCACACGTCGTGCTCGCAGCCCTTCGATCCCGGAAATCAGTTCGGCAGTTTGCTGATGACTTCGATTACGACCACGGTTGGCACCAATACCATCCCCGATCCGGAAGTTGATGGATCGGAATGTATCTCGGAGATCGATGTCGTCCCCGGCCCGCATTGCGAGGGCAAGGTCACGTCATTGAGCTTGCGATACACCGGTAGCGATTGTGCTTCAACCATGCATTCGCAGAACGCAACCAAGGTGGGTTGCTGGGACGCAGCAGTTCCGACCGCAAACCCGGTTCGAGTCATCGTCGGTGACAGCGCGTCGTCTTCCTCTAACTGGATCCTCGATCAGAGCCCGGTTGCAGGCGGCGAAATCGTTGTTGTCATTCCTGCAGGCAGTCAGTTGAAAGCGGTAACGGGCTTCTGGATCAAGGACGCAGTCACGGGTGCTCTTATCCAGGACGGCTTCTTCCATACGTCATGCTCCCAGCAGTTGAACCTCGGTGACCAGATTGGCTCACTGCAGGTCTTCGGGATGACGACCACCAACGGTGGAACCGTCGCACTGGGCTCCGATGTCGAATACACCTACACCGTCACGAATCCGAACCCGGATCAGGCAGTGAACGTGTCCGTCGACGACGACCTACTCGGCAACATTGCAAGTGGTGAGACGATCCCAGCGAACTCCAGTGTCGACTTCACAACCAATGCGTTGATTGAAATCGAGACGACCAACATTGCCACGGTAACCGGCAACGCGGGTCCAGCTGGAACCACGGTGTGCATGGAAGGCACCAACTCAGCAACCATTACGGTCGCTGAGCCGCCGGACGAGCCCACGGTCTGTACCAAAAAGATTGCGTCAGTTCTCTTCCGATATTCCGGCCCGGATCGATATGGAGTGACCGTCGAGTTCATCGCCAAGTCATTCAAGAATGACCCCGTGGTGTATGGACCCGTCGATCTGATCGGTGGCGTGACGGTACTTTCGTCGGCGGCTGAGAACGGGTACACGATCGACGGAACGGCACACGGTGAGACGGACCTTGGGTCCAAGCTCACGGTGCGCATCAACGGGTGTGATGAAATTCTTCACACCAGTTGTTCAGCGCCGTTCGCAACAGACGCGCCTGCTCCGCTGAACAATCCGAAAGGTGCTCCTTCATCCCTCTGGTTCGTGCTGGACTTTGCACAAAAGCAATGATCGACTGATGCTTTAGTGCAAGCAGGCAAGGAAACGGGAGCCGCCCCTCATTGCGAGGGGCGGCTCTTCATATCCGGGGACTCCTCAGAAACTCTCGAACGGTTCGACCAAGCACCCCTTCACGATCGACGCCCGCGCAAGCTTGACGGCGCCGTGGAGCCCTACCAAGCCAAGAGCATCGGACGACCTTGAACTTCCACCTCCTACTTCTATTCCTGTGGCTACTGGCTTCCCTCGCCGCGTGGTTATGGATGCGCGCCGACGAAGAAGAGCAATCCCTCGTGAACAACACGAGCCTGTCCGATCGCATTCGATTCGCGCTAATCGGACTGCGCGCGATCTCACAACATGTCACCGACGCCTCCGAACAACGAATTCTCGGTCAGTACGCGCAGCGATCGCGTATTGGAAGCCTAATCATCGTGTTACCCATCACGATCTACGGCGCCGTAATCGCCTTCACCCCCACTGAGGAAGAACCCTTTGTCGAGGCCATCGAGATCCTCGAAGACAAAAAACAAACACCGGAACCGGAAGCAGCGAAACCAAAGGTCCGAACCTATGTCCGAGGACCTTCGGGCAAGAGCCAGCTGAACCCCGAAGCGGAGCCCGAAACTCTCGAAGAAAGACGAACACCAACACGTCTCTATGCGACCGCCAAAGTCAAACCGCTCTACGCGAACGAAGACCTGCTCGGAATTCAAATACTCCGCGTGGACGACGCAAGTTTCTGGGAAATAGTGGGCTTCAAAACCGACGACTTCATCCTCGAGGTCAATGGCGAACTCATGAACACTCCGGCGGCGAGCGTCAGCTTCATGAACGCGATGAACACAAGTCCTGAACTCATCATCAGAGTTCGGGGTAGCAACGACGAAGAACGTGTTCTCGTTTTCAATCAAAGCGATCACGAAGACGAGTAGACGGCGTCTTCGCCGACACGCGTTAACGCTTCGTCATCTCCGCAAGTCGCTCCCGCAAGGCACTCGCTTCGCGAAGTGATCCATACACGGCGATTTCATCTAGCCGCTTCAACATCGCTTCGGCGGTCTTCACATCACCATGGCTCAAAGCGAACCCACCGGCGCCTGCCAGTGCTTCCGGTAAAAACGGTGCGGCCTTGACCGCGCGGTCGAACGCTTGTTTGGCACGTTCGAGATCCTTCGCCTGCCAACTCGCAACTGCCAGAAGGTTCCATGCTTCGCCGCGCATCGGTTCAAGCGCGACCACCCGTTCAATTGCGGCTCGCGCACGCTCAAGTTTTTTATTCTTGTGCTCGATCTTTGCAATCGAAAACCAAACGTCGGCGAATTCGGGCGCGTCGCGACCAATGCGAGCCAGTGCAGCGAGCGCTTCCGTATCGTTTCCCGATTCGATGATCTCGGTGACTGCTTTGTACTCGCGTTGAAGCCGTGCGCGCCTCGCAGCTTCGAAGCCGGACATTTCTGCAAGTCGTTCTGATCGATCCGCGGATTCGACATCGCCTCGCGATCGCGCTTCCCGCGACTCGAGCCAAAGCGCGACGGTTTCGTGTTTCGAACTCTTCGACCGCGCGGCATTCGCGATGTCGCGCAGCAAGCGGTTTTCACCATCGCGTGCAATCGCGTGGTCGGTCTGGAATGTTCGCGCCTCGAGCACAGGTCTGTCGTCGGTCAACATCTCGCCCTCGCCCAGCACTTGGTTAATTTCGGCGAGGTCAGCAATGCGGCGTTGATTGAACGCTGTTGCCGAGTTGATGCCTATTCTTTTGAGTGCATCGTCAACAAAGGGGGCGAGCGCTTCGAACTGCTCGTTGTCCACTTCCCCGATCGGCGAATCACTCCCAACGAGCATGACGTTGCCAGCCCCCCAGAAGAGCGCACCGTGTGAGAACGCGTCATAGAAACTTCGTAGAATCGCAGCGAGATGCTCGTCGCCGATCACGCCGAGCGGTAACCATTGCGTCGCGATTCCACCCGGTCGAAGCGCGCCTGCAAGGCGGCCAAAGTATTCGCGCGAGTAGAGCCCGGTGGCACCGAGTGACCAGGGGTGAAGCGTGTTCGCAACAACGATGTCAAAAATCGCCCTGCGGGTCAGTAGATGTGCGCGTCCATCCCCGCGAAGAATTGTAATGCGGGGGTCACTCGTGGTCGCAACGTTCAAATTGTCTGGCGCAAAGTAGGCTCCGGCGTTTAGAACTGATTGTGCGATCTCAACACACTCGAGTTGCTCAAGTGGAAACCGGCTCGAAGTACCAAAGGTTGTGCCCGACCCGAACCCGACTTCAAGCAAGCTCTTTGGATCGCGGTGCAACATGTTGGGCAAGATCGCGAGGTACTCTTCAGTCTCTCTAGCCGCGCTCGCAGTCGATGCTTCGGGATCACCGTCGACCAACAAGTCTCGTCGATCGCCATATAGAAGAACCGCTGCAGTGGCCTGACGACCGTGGTTCAGAAAGATCAGGCGCGGACTGACCGGCAAATGGGGTGGCGATGCCGCGACAATAGACAGAAGGACGAGCGCGGTCGCTCCGCCGGCGAGTTCTTTCATTGGACCGCCGACTGACGTTCGCGCGCGGAGCAGAAGAAACGCGGCGATGGCCCCGTTGCCGTACGCGCAGGCGACCGCGGCATCGACTGGACCGAGGGCCGGCATAAGATAGAAGGAAGAACCGAGGGCCCCGGCGATGCCACCCGCCGTGTTGAATGCACTTACGGTTCCAAATGCCTGTCCCAGCTGTGGTTTTGTAACGAACAGTCTGACGAAATATGGGAAGGCGGCGCCCATCGCGAAAGCCGGCGGGAGCACTCCGAACATCACGATCAGCATCGACTCAACCGTGATCCCAACCGGCGGAGATATGGGGTTTGGCGCAAGCGCCAGCAGGCCCAGCAGGATCGAGATGCCAGCGGCGGCCTCCACACGAGCGAGATCGCGAAATGGGTTATCGCTCGCGGCCGCTCGGCGCGCGGCAAACAAATTCCCCAAAGCGAGCCCCATCAACGTGTTACCGAGAACAGTCCCCCATGCGTAAAGTGAAGAGCCCAAGACAATGCCAGCCATGCGCGCGGCACAGACTTCGAAACTCAGGGTTGCGATGCCGGCTGCGAACGCAACGGCCAACGGTCCGATTGAAGAACCAATCGATGAAGCGTCGAAGCCGCCGGAGCGCGTGTCTGCAGTGGCGACGACCTCGAGCTGGGGAAGTGAGTAACGCCCGCCCACCACGAACGAGAAGATTCCAAGTGCTAGCGCTCCACACCCCGCAATCGTCATCGTCGATTGCAGCCCCAACTCGGGAATCCACCAAACAGCCAAGATCACGCCGAGCACCGACCCCGCGGTGTTCACTCCCGTGAGTCCACCCGCGTGTTCAGCCGCAGCGTTCAATTCGGTAACAGACGCGCGCAACAAAGCCGGGGTGGTTCCGCCCAGCAGAAAAGTGATCGGAAAGATCAAAAAGACGCCGGCGATCGAGGCAAAGCCCTGCCCGCCGGCAACCGGCAGGGTTTCCCCCAACCATCGAAGGCCCGGAATCGAAAGTACAGCCATGCATCCAGCCAGGATCTCGAACACACCATACGCCCGGAGTGGCGACTGCATTCGATCGACCAAAGCTCCGAGAAACCGTGCACCCAATGCAAGGCCACCAAAGAAGGCCACGATGACAAGCGAAATGGCTTCCATCTGCCCGCCAACGAGAAGGCTGACTTCGCGCGTC
Source organism: Myxococcales bacterium (assembly GCA_012960035.1). GTDB lineage: Bacteria > Myxococcota_A > UBA9160 > UBA9160 > UBA4427 > DUBZ01. The sequence goes on from DUBZ01000112.1 coordinate 112,843, forward strand.
CAAACGACTTGGTAGATGAGCGCCGGGATACCAGACGCGAATGACAGCCATCGGATCAGCACAGAAATCTCATCGCTCCTCGCGCATCACGCTACGCGATCGCTGTACAATGGGTCAATACACCCTATCGACGAATGGGTGGCGCGTGGCCGCGGACGCACTCCCAATGAGCGGGCAAATCAGGTGTGACGTTCAGATTTATTGTTGGCAGCGGCGGGATGCACGTGGGCGTGTGCACACCCACGTCATCGGTGAACGCAGCCCATTGAAGGATCACGTGCGATCCTGGGGATGCAAATGCGGCCAAATTTGTCGGGGCGGTTGGTGGTGTTAATTCATGAACTCGCAGCTCCGCAGCAGTACCGCCGCATGAGTGCTCCCGACCCGTAGCTACCGCAATCGCAGGCGCATCATTCTGTGGGGGATACCCGCATCGTCAAACTCTGCTCCGTAAGCCTCGTAACCGATTTTCTGATAGAAGGCCATTGCGGTGAGTTGCGCGCCGAGGAGAACGCAGTGGGCGCCCTGTCTCTGCGCTTCGGCTTCAAGCTCGCGCATCAGAAGCCGACCGATACCGCAACGTCGCGCGGCCTTTTGTACGGCAACGCGCTGGGCTTTCGCGTTCCTGTCATGATCGAGCAACAATCTTGCGGTGCCTATTGCGCGATCGATCTCATATGGCTCGTCCTTCCACGCGACAAAGTGCATGCACGTGTCTTCAAGTCCGTCGAGTTCCAGTGCTTCATCGACACCCTGTTCATCGATGAATACCGCGCGCCGAATTTCTAGACATCGATCAAGTTCCGACGACGCTGAAGCGATCCGCGCAAACATGCCATCCTCCATTACGTGGGCTCTAAACTTCTAACGGGCGCGAGTCAGATGCTCGCCGACGATCTCCAAGAAGCGCGCGTGCGACTCCTGGTGAGGGTGATGTCCGACGCCCGGGATCGCGTGATACACAACGTCGGGAAGTCCCTTCGCGAGCGCCGCCGCGCCGCGTACAAATTCAATATCTTCGGCGCCCACGATGACCGTCGAAGGACAAGTGACTTCGGGAAGACGCTCGGTTACAGGGGCTTGCTCCATCATCTGAACACCTAGAGCACCATACGCGTATGGGTCCATCGTGCGTAGACGCAATTTGTGGTGTGCCCAGTACCGCGCTTGCCAATCGCGCTGGTCCGCCGTGGCGTCAGCAGGGAGCGGCTCTTCCTGGCCTCGGCCAAGTTCTTCGAGGCGCGCTTGTAGCTGATCCATTCCCTTGCTCGTCGCATAGCCACCCGCCTTCACAAAGGTTTCACGGGTATAGCCATCTGGAGCTTCACTCGAAGTGCTCATGAGCATGAGAGACGCAACGCGATCGGGATGCGCAAGCGTAAAGCGCAACGCGAACATCCCACCAAACGAATGGCCAAGAAGATCCATTTGCCGAATGCCGAGTTGGTCGAGCAACTCTCGCAGGTCGCCCACCATCGTGTCGAAGTCGTAGCCACGCGGTTCGAGATCACGGCCGCTATCGCCATGCCCTCGTAAGTCCGGTGCAAGACATCGGCCGTGCGCTGCAAGCTCGGGCAGCTGTCGCTCGAAATCTTTGCGATGCCCCGTCAACCCATGAAGCAAGACCAGAGGACGCTCCCCCTCCCCTGCTTCATCGCAGTGAATGACGAGATCACCAAGCGTGAGTTCAACAGTTCGTAGATTCATGTGTTCCTATATGTCTGCCGTGTGGTTCTGGCGCAGCGACGACACCACAGCAAAATTACCCTTGGCCGCGGACCATTGAAATCGTACGCGCGCCATCGCCTTCGACCCAAGTCAAGGTGGACTCGTGCTCGACGAACGCAATGACCTCTTTCTCGAGTGTCGGGTCGACGCCCGGAACACCGCGCAACACCCTCAGAACACGAGAGGGGATCGCGCCCATGTCGCGAGCAATTTTGAACGCAAGAATCGTCTCCGTCTCGGTTCCAAACACACTCGGCGAGTGAAGCCAGACGCGGTAGAGGGGTCTCTCGTTGTCGGTCAGTGTGCAGTCCATGAGGTTCCGATCGGCGATGCTGCGGGCACAACCAAGTGCCCGATCGATGCCACCAAGACTAACCAGCCGAGTGCCGCTATGCACTCGCGTCCTGATCGGACGTCGTTCGACGTCACGGCGGCGTTAGCAACCGCCGCGACACCGACTACAGCATTCCCCTTCAGTTCGCGCCGAATCGGCTCAGCAACTTGCGCTCGAGCAAGGCCTCCGCGATCTAGCGCGCATGGGTCGCCGCTCCTTTGCGCAGGTTGTCAGACATCTCCCAAATCCAATTTTTTTCACTGCCCGGGTCCTTGCCCACGCGCCCCGGCCACACCTGGTCACTGCCCGCGACATCCAACGGCGTCGGAAACTGACTTTCACCCCGATCGTGAGTGACGATCACACCCCGGAATGCCGAGAACACAAACATCACGTCGCCACTCGCGACGACACCACACAAGCGCGCCCAGCCGAGCGCGATTGCTCGGCGGTGTCTGCTGCAAATTGGTTGTCGGTGGCGGCCATGGCGCGAGGATTCCCACCTGCGTTGGCGAGTGACAAGATGTCGCAACGCACTCGCTGCAATTTAGGCTTCGAGTTCGTGAGCAATCAACCGATATACCGAGAGCGGACAACACTGCCCTATCGCTAGGCTCGCGTAGCCGCACCGGCAAGCCCGCCACGCAAGCGCGTGGCGCCAAGGAGATTCTGTTGATTGACGAGCTCAACAAAGAATTTGGGATCCCGGGTCGCGTCGATTTCATGGCCGGCCCCGGTGACCTCAGCATCGTCCGACTACAAAGCGATGCTTCCCGCGGCGACGTTACGCTCCACGGTGGCCAAGTCATTCGCTGGGCTCCAGACGGGGAAGAACCGGTCTTGTGGTTAAGTGAGCGAAGTGCGTTCGACCCGAGCCGTTCGATCCGCGGTGGAATCCCAATTTGTTGGCCGTGGTTTGGCGATCACCCGATCGACAGCCAACTGCCAGCCCACGGCTTCGCCCGGACCAGCGATTTTTCGGTCGTTCGCAACTTTGCAACTGAGGAACAAGGTGTTGGAATCGAGCTGTCGCTGAAGGACACCCCAAGCTCGACACCCCTATGGCCGGGTGCCTTCGAACTTCGCTTGGTCGTCACAATGAACGCAAGCCTCGACGTCGCACTCACGATGCATAACCGCTCGAACGACACGGCGACTTATGGCGCCGCCTTGCATACGTACTTGCAAGTCGGCGCAGCCTCAGAAGTCAAGCTGCACGGGTTGTCGAAGACCGAGTACCTAGACAAAGTCGATGACTTCGCCCGAAAGCGCGAAACCGCAACACCGACAATCGAAGGCGAAGTCGACCGCGTTTTTCTCGATACCACCGGCGACTGCACGGTGGACGACCCCGTTCTTGCGCGCCGCGTACGTGTCGCAAAGCGAGGCAGCCGAACCACGGTCGTTTGGAATCCCGGGCCCGCTAAGGCACGTGCCATGACGGACTTCGACGACCAAGGTTTTCGGGATATGTTGTGTATCGAAGCCGCAAATGCCTTCGAAGATCGCATCACCCTCGCCCCGTCTGAAAGTCACACCCTCGCCACTACGATCAGTGTCGAACACGCCTAAGCCGCGACTGAGGTACTCCGTGTGTATGCGAGGAGTTGATTGCGGAACGAGTCACGAGTTCGTGGGGTCCATTCGGTCATCTGGAGGAACCAACCGTGACGTCAAACGAGATCACAACCGCAGCCCCGTCTCTCTCCCGCCGTATTGCAGGCGAAGTCCTGCCGATGATCGTGGTCGCGATTGTCACCATGGCCGCCCGCTCCTCGCTCGCCGACCACTACATCATCCCGAGTGGTTCGATGGAGCACACCCTCGCGATCGGGGATCACGTCTTCGTCGACAAGATCGCCTACGGCGTACGCGTCCCCTTCACCAACATTGAACTTGCACCCGGAGTCGTTCCCCAGCGCGGTGAGGTCATCATCTTCGATTCCCCGGAAGACGGAAAGCGCTTGATCAAGCGTGTGGTGGCCACCGGCGGTGACCACGTGAGCATGACCCAGGGAGAGCTGCAGATAAACGGCCACCGCATGCGCGAGACAAGTGACGCTCCGACCGAAAACTATGACGGTCGCGTTGCCACCCTCAACCTGAACTACGGCGGTGGACCCGATATCGCGCCATCCATCGTGCCCAACGGTATGCTGCTCGTTGTCGGCGATGCCCGCGGCAACAGTCGCGACGGCCGCTTCTTCGGCTTGGTTCCCGAGGAATACGCCTACGGCAAAGCGATCAGTGTGATCTATCGCAAAGACGAAGGCTTTGTCTGGAAAGACCTTTAGACACGTGCCTTAGTGTGACACCGCGGCGGGCCACAGATAGTAGAAGCCAGCCGGGATCTTCTTGGCGCCCAGCGAAATCAGGCTCAAGTCGGGCAAGTCTGGCGCTCGATTCGAGAAATCGCTGTAGATGTTCTTGGGCGATGCGCCGGGTTGTTTGTAAGTCACGAGCTGCACACTCGACACGCCTGCAATCTGCTTCAAGCGGTCGATCGCCGCATCCATGTGGCCGATCTCGTCGACGAGTCCAGATTCGAACGCCTGGTTGGCCGTGTAGATCCTGCCGTCGGCTAGCCGCTCGACAGCAAAACGATCGAGCTTCGGCCGTCCCTCATCCACCACGTCGACGAAACGTGAGAACAGGTCGTCGATCACGCTCTGCAACTGCGCGCGTTCATCTTCGCGCATGGCTCGCGTCGAACTTCCCGCGTCTTTGAATGCTCCACTGGTCAGCGACTGATCTTCGACGCCAAAGCGATCCATCAAGTTGGCGAGGTTATAGCCGGGCATAATGACGCCGATCGAACCCGTAATCGAAGATGGATGTGCAATCACATGATCTGAAGCCACCGCGACGTAGTAACCACCCGATGCCGCGATCTCCTGAAGGAATGCCACGACCGGCTTATGGGTTTGCAACTTCCACGTCTTGATCAGGTGATGCAGGGTTTCGCTTGCCGCGACGCCTCCACCGGGACTTCGAACCCGAAGCACGAGACCTTTGACCGCGGGGTCGGCTGCGGCGAGATCGAGTGCTTCTTGCAAACGCGAAATCACACTGGGCTTCTGCCCACCGAAAAAACTCCAGGAGCTTTGGTCGAAGGCAATCACACCACTGACTTCGAGCAGCGCCACCTTCGCGGCCGCATCTCCTGAAACCCGAACCTCGACCAAAGGCGACACCTGACCGATGGACCCAAAATCTAGAATGGGGGTGAAGCATCCGGTCCCAAAACACAGAACCAACGCTGAAAGTAGTGAAACACTGCAACGCGTACGCATGATATTGCGACTCCTCATTGGACGATGACGACGATGAAAGATCGTCGTGCATCGCTCGGCGCTTCGACGAACAACCTAGATCCCGTCCCCATGACGCTCTTGTTCGGACGCAGCGTTGCCCTCTTCTTCCCACCACCACAACCCTTCGCTGGGACTCTGGTCGCGACGAATGATCCGTGTGCATGGCTGACAACCGATAAATCGATACCCGGCGACGTGCAGTTCATTGTGAGGAACAGCATTGTTTCGAACGTAACTCCAGATCCGATTTGAATCCCATGCCACTAACGGATTGAACCGAACCCGAGACGCCGCATTGTTGTCCGAATAGGTCGTGTCGACTTCGACACTCTTGGGCGCATCGAAGGTCGTCAGTTCTCGCCCCATTCCATGGAGTGAGATAAACGCATCGCAACCTTTGAGCGCGCGCTTCAGCGGTTCAACTCTTCGAATCCCGCAACACTCGTGGTGACCATCGCGCAGAAAGCTGTTCTGGCCCTTTTCATTTACTAGGGCGATAAGTTTTTTCGGGTCGGGCAACACACTTCGAATTTCGATTCCGTAGTGACGCCCTACGTCATCGATCAAGCCATAGGTCTCGGCATGGAGGCGCCCCGGGTCAACGAACACCGTACGAAACGGCAGCCCCGTCTTCGAAGCCATGTCGACCAGCACGACATCCTCCGCTCCGGTCAGCACGACGGCACAGCGGTTGCCGAACCGTTCCAATGCCAGTCGCACGATCGACGCGGGGTCCTCGCTATCCAACGCGCGTTCGAGCTCCACGATGTCGAACTCTGGAGACTTCGGCGCTGCAACGGGTTTGACTGCGGCGAGATCTGAAAAGTGATCTCGGATCATACGCATCGCGCTCGTGTAAACGGTCTCGGTTCCGTCTTCGAAGTTCAGTACGAAGAACGGCGCGACCGCGACACCATGCTTGCGTCCGAGCGCAGCACCGGCGCTTTGATCATCGCCGTCGAGTGCCCAGACCACATCGTCGATCTCGTTCCAAAGACCACGTCGTCGGAGCATGTCTTCGGTCTGCGCGCACTTCTCGCACGGGTCGCCGTTCGACAGGCGTTTTTTGACCATGGTGACTTGCAACGGGGGTTCTCCGATCAGCAGGACGACGAATCATTCTCACCCACTTCGGTTGGCTTCGCCAAACGCGGCGCACATATCGCGGCAAGCACAGCTTCAGAATCGCACGCCGTCTATCCCTGGAAACGAGGTTGCCGCCCCAAGATCTAGATGGCGCCGCCTTCTTCAAGCCACGTTGCACAATCGGGGTCGAGCACGCGCTTCTTCGTGGCTTCGTACATAGCGAGATCGGCGTCGTCGAGGACGTCCCGCCAACGACCATTGGTGCCCTTGAAGAAAAAGCCGTCACTGCCTTGCTTCCAGACCGAATTGCCTTCTCCGGTCTTTTCGGCATTCGCGGCGGCATTGCGCTTGGCGGATTCGAAGGTGGTCTCTTCCGCAATGTGATCACGCCGCTCCGGCGTCAATTCGATGTCGAGAAACTCGGCGATTCGCGAAATTCCGCCGGCGAGATCCTTCTTTAAATCGTTGTAATGAACGAACATAAGATTGGGCAGGTGCCGGTAGTCCCAGTAACTCTGGGTGTGGTGCATGTTCGACCAAAACGGATAGCCCTCGGACTCCCAATCGAACCAACCGCGCGAAATCCAACCCTCCCATAGTTCTTTGGGAGTCTCTGGACACGGAGCGAGGGCCTCCCCTACGCGATCCGGTGTGTCGTTCAAGAGCGACATCATCAGATCGGTGTAGTTCCAATAATGATTGAAGAGCGACATAAAGACGTCGCGCGGATCCCGACCGACGACCAAGTACTTCGCGTCTTCCCAGTACGGAAGTCCGTCTAGCGGCAGATGACTCTTTAGAAACCGACGCCGCTCGATGCCTTCGGCATTCTCTGCGAGTTGTTCTTTGGACGTTCCCACAAACCGGGCATCTGGCCATGGAGAAATCGTGCGCGGATCCGGCAGTTCGTCTTCATCGCCATAAAGCAAATGGAGCACGATCGTTTGCGTCCAAGTGGTGCCCGACTTGTATGACGTCGTCACGACGATGTCGTCGGCTCGCGGCTTGATGACATCCCAACGCGTCGAGTCGAGGTGATGGTTCTGGTAGACGCGCGAACGTTTGGGCAGTTGCAATCGTGGGTCCTCCGGGATCGGGAATGAGGCGGGATTCGAGTCCGGCCCGCTTGCGCAAGATACAAAAACCGAGCACGGCTTCGCCGTATTCTCACGGCGCAGTTCGCGCTACTCATTCCCCCGCAGTATCCGGCCAATCCGCTTGATGTCGCCCATGACGTTCCAGCGAAAAAACGGTGCAAGTATTCTTCCCCAAGAATTGACGCCTTCGAAGTGCGCGAAGCGTGTCGAGTGCCCCGGCTCCTCTTCGATGGCAGCCATCCCAACCAGAGCGTTTCGTGACTGCATGAGACACCAGCCAAAGCGAAGCTCGACGTTGAAATTGATGGGCATCCCAAGGTACGTCTGCGCACGAACCACCAAGTGGTCACCGTGGCGCTCCAGAATCTCCGACGATCGTACGGACAGTTCGATCTGAGGCGTCCCGTGAACCAGGTCTCCCGCCAGTCCCCAAACTCGTTCAATCGAAGCGTCGACGACTCCCTCGGCGTAACCCACACCTGGAAGCCCCGCCGCAATCACGCGCAGTCGTTGCACGTCATTCAGTGTCGCTTCGGGCCAGGCTCGTTCGAGCACTTCACTCATGACAACCACCTTTCAAGGAACGCCGCACGCGCGCGATGCAATCGCGACTTCGCCGTGCCCTTTGCAACTTCCAGAACCTGCGCCGCTTCGTCTTCACTCAAACCTTCCAGATCTCGGAGCACCAAGATCGCACGCTGCTCGGGGCTCAAGCTCTCGAGCACGGTGCGGATATCCGCTGCAAGCGTCGGGTCGTTCGGCTTCGGGATTTCGCTGGCTCGACCTGCATCACACACGAATGCAATGGCCTTTCGCTCACGCTGTGCATGACGCACCGCCTCTCGCGTGGCAATGCGCCGGACCCATCCGCGCAGCGCAGTCGGGTCGCGTAAAGTTTTCAAGTCTCGGAACACTTGGACCAGAGTGTCCTGGGTCGCATCCGGTCCACTCTCGAAAGCGATCGATCCGCAGATGCGCCCGACCCATGGCATCAGGCCATCGAGCATCTGCGACATCGCCTGGGCATCCCCTGCTTGAGCAGCACGTATCAATTCGGCATTCACTACAAACTCAAAGGGGGTCGACATCGTCAAAAGGTTCCAGGGACAAAAAACTTTCCGTCGCAGGGAACCTTTTTGCGGCAAAGAATCCCTTGAGAGGAAAATGCGCGGTTCATGGATAGACCGCAACCAGTCATCGCAGCGTGTGGCAAAAGAGGAACAGCATGCAAGAAGTCACGATTATTGGTGCCGGCCTAAGTGGCCTCATTGCAGCAATCCAGATCGCCGAGGGCGGCGGACGAGTTGTGGTCCACGAAGCCGGCGCGAAACCAGGGGGCCGTGCGCGTACCGATGTGTCGAACCATCGCGTCAATCTCGGCCCGCATGCAATCTATCGTCGCGGCCATTTTGGGGATTGGCTCATGCAGAACGACCTCCTCCCCAAAGTCTATTACCCAAGCCTGCTGGGCCTGCGCCTTCTATCAGGGGGTCGGTCGAGGCGCATGGTTCCCGGGCTCCCGAAAGTCATGAGCAGCGGCAAACGCGAAGCTCCGGTCGACGAGAGCTATCGAAGTTGGGCGACGCGAGAATTCGGCACCGACGTTGCAAAGCTCGCGATCGGTTTCGCCTCACTTCCCACCTACCACCCCGACCCGGGCATACTTTCCGCCGCGTTCGTACAAGAGCGCATCGCCCGTTCATCCGAGTGGCGCCCCGTTTGGTACGTGAGTGGCGGATGGATCACCTTGGTCGACAAACTCGCAGCGCGCGCCGAAGCGTTTGGCGTCGAAATCGTGACCCGATCAAAACTTGCTGAACTTCCCGACGGCCTCTGTGTCGTTGCCACCGACATTCCCACCGCGGCAAAATTATTGAATGACCCCGGCCTCGCCTCACCCGGCCCCGACAACGCACTGCTCGATGTTTCGATCAAGAAGCGGCGAGGAGACCCGACTGCAGTGCTCGACGTCGACGGTCATGTGTACATCTCATCATTTTCGGCGGGCGACCCTTCGATCGCGCCCAAGGGCGAATGGCTACTGCAAGCTGTGGCCGGTATTGGTGAAGGCGAAGCTGTCGACACTGCCCGCGGACGGATCGAAGCTGCAATGGATGTCGGCTACAAAGGCTGGCGGAACCGCGCAGTCTGGCAGCGCAAGGGGGTAACCCGGAACACGGTTGGACCCTGCGAGATGCCGGGAACGACTTGGCGGGATCGCCCGGCCATCGACCGCGGACACGGACGCTGGTTGATTGGAAGCCATGTGGCGGCGCCAGGGATCCTGGCCGAAACATGTTTCGAGAGCGCGAAGACGGCGGCGGTCATGGTGCTCAGCAAGCTCGACTGAACCTGGGCGCTTGTGTGGGGCGTCCAATGTACGCCAAGTGATTCGAGTCGAATGAATTCAGCCCATCCTCAGGCCATTGCGCTGACGCCGTAATTCAACGCGATCGGTCCAGTCGAGTTCAAATACGGAAAACGCCCAAATCTCAAGCAATTCTCGCTGCGGGCTCGCACCGTTCTCACGTGCGGCACCCAGTCCATCGCGCTGCGATAGACTGCGGCGATGGATTCGAAGCGCCTTCGTCAATTCTGGTTCGTCGGATTGTGGTTCCTCTTTCCGTGGCCCTTCATGATCTTTCAGGACGCATTTGTTCCAGCCGTTCGATATGTGTTGCTTGGGTCGACCGCCGCGGCTGTCGCCGTTGCCGAAGGCGCAGCGGGACCCGTTGGCTTGATGGTGGCCCTCTTCGTGGGCTGGGGCGTACTGACGTCTGGCTTGTCGTGGCTGCTCGCAGCGTTCGTTGCGAAGTTGCTGAGCCACATTCCGGATCGTATTGCGTGGCTCGCAACCGCAGCGATCTTCGCGCTGGGATTCATCTGGGCGCTCGTTTTTGAACCCTATTCGACTCCCTTTGGTCGAGCGCCGCACGGTGGACTGCTGGAGGTGCTCTCGTAATGCGCAGCGCCATTCGAACGCTATGTGTTCTCCTGATCGCTCAGACGCTCGCGGTGACGAGCCACGCTGAAACCCGCGAACCGTGTCACGATCATGCGCCGCTTCGCCGCCCATTCTTTGGGGACACACACGTCCACACCACGTTCTCGTTTGATGCCTGGGGACAAGGCACCATGGGCGGCCCCGACGACGCGTACCGCTACGCGAAGGGAGAGACGATTGGCCTGCAACCCTATGACGAAAACAACATCGCCTTAGCAAGCGTCAGATTGAGACGACCGCTCGACTTCGCGGTCGTAACCGATCACAGCGACCTTCTCGGGGAGACCCAGATCTGCCGAACCCCAGGGCTCGAAGGTCATGAGTCGCTCATCTGTCGCGTCGTGCGCCGCTTCCCGGCACTCGGGTACGCGCTCATCAATGGCAACACCTATTCGAGCGAAAGCCCAAAGCGTTACTCTTTTTGCGGCGAAGGGGGCAAGCACTGCATCGACGTCGCCAAGGGTCCATGGGATGTCACGCAAACTGCTGCCGAAAACCATTACGATCGAAGCGACTCGTGCAGCTTCACTACCTTCGTTGGATACGAATGGACGGGGATGCCAGCGGGGGACAACATCCACCGCAATGTCATCTTCAAGAGCGAAGTCACGCAGGCGTTTCCGACGACCTACATCGAGACGCCAACCGCGGAGGGTTTGTGGAACGCGCTCGATCGCGAATGTTTGAAGGCCGACAACGGCTGCGACGTGATTGCGATCCCGCACAATTCGAATGTCAGCAACGGCCGCATGTGGTCAACGGTGCGCCCTGATGGAAGCCCCATCCACGCAGAAGAAGCACGACTTCGCGCAAGACTCGAAACGTTGGTCGAAGTCACCCAGCACAAGGGCGACAGCGAATGTCGTGCCGGCGCGGAGGATGAACTCTGCGCGTTTGAAACGCTTCCCTACGCCCGGATGCAAGACATGGCCCGGCCGCCCAGTTCCTTCACAGCCAAGCCACTTGTGTATGCACGAGAAACCTTGACTGCTGGCTTGGTGGAACAACAACGCCTAGGCGTCAATCCGTTTCAGTTCGGCCTGATCGGATCGACCGACACCCACTTCGCAACACCGGGCATGGTCGATGAAGACGAGTTCAAAGGACACGCGGCCGGTTCATCGAGTTCACGATTCGGTGTTCCTGCTTTCCCCGACCGTCCGGACTTCAACCCGGGTGGACTCGCTGTGATGTGGGCCGAAGAAAATTCGCGCCCTTCCCTATTCGCAGCCATGAAGCGACGTGAAGCGTATGGAACCAGCGGGCCGCGAATCGTAACGAGATTTTTCGGAGGTTTCGATTACGATCCGAACCTTTGCGCAGACCCCGCGCTGATCGCAAAGGCCTATGCGGGCGGCGTGCCCATGGGCGGCGAACTCCGCGGCGACGCGACGGCACCCTCGGCAGCGCCAATGTTTATCGTCTCGGCTCTCCGCGACCCAGGCGACGCAAAGGTCCCGAGCACTTCCTTACAGCGCGTCCAGATCATCAAAGGTTGGGTTGACGCAAACGGAAGCCACGAGCAGATCTACGAAGTCGCTGGCGACGCAGAGCCGAAACCCGGTCGAGCGAAGCCCAGCGTCGATCTCGACACCTGCACTCCCCGCAACACTGGTTACGACGAACTTTGCCAAGTGTGGCGAGACCCCGTATTCGACCCCAAGGTTCCTGCCTTCTACTACGCCCGGGTCATCGAAAACCCAAGCTGTCGATGGAACAGCTGGGTTTGTTCCAGGGCCAAGGTAAGCCAAGACGATTGCAACGCGGGCAACGTCCCCGACGGCCTCGAACTGTGCTGCGACGCGGAGATCCCCAAGACCATCCAGGAGCGCGCGTGGACATCTCCAATCTGGTACACCCCTTAAGATGAAATTTTCAGCATTCAGCTTGATGCAGTGGCCCGAAGACCGCAGCCAAAGCGAAGTCTTTCACAACGAACTCGAGCAGCTCACGCGCGCCGAGTCCCAGGGCTACTACGGCGCGTGGCTCGCCGAACATCACTTCTCGCGTTACGGCATCGGTCCCGCAATTCATTTGACCGCCGCGAACCTCGCCGCGCGCACGAGCACGATCAAGATCGGCACCGCGATCACCATCCTTCCCTTCATGCATCCGCTCCGGGTCGCAGAAGAAGTCGCCATGCTCGACATCCTTTCGGAAGGCCGAATCGAATGGGGCGTCGGCCGCGGCTACCAGGGACACGAGTTCGATGGCTTCGGTGTCGACATCAAAGAAAGTCACAAGATCTTCTACGAACAACTCGACGTCATCAAGCTTGCCTGGACGGGAGAACCTTTCAGTCATCAAGGCGAGTTCTACAACTTTGATGAGCTGCAGTGTTTTCCGAACCCGATACAAGACCCGGCACCGCCGATCTACATCGCGGCACTCAGTCCCTCTACGATCGAATGGGCCGCACAAAATCGTTACCCGGTTCTTGCGGACCAGTTTTCACCCACCAAGCGACTCGAAAGGAATCGAACTCTCTATCGCGACACGGCTGCGTCGGTAGGATTCAACCCGGACGAAGCCCCCACCCCGACACTTCGCCACGTGTATGTGGGCGAGACCATGGCGAAAGCGCGTGAAGAAGCGGCAGCGGGGCTTCTCTGGTACTACCGCTCCCTTGCACAAGTCGGTTCGCCCGGAGGCAAGGCCAACGCCCCGGTGCCGGAGAACTACTCCTTTTACCGCGTCTTTGGTGAGGACGGGTTCAATCCGGACAAAGACCCAGACGGATTTTTGAAGTTCTTGTTCGACGAGTGCACGATCGTTGGTGACGCCGCCTATTGCCGCGAGCGAGTGAGCGAACTGCGCGAACGCATTGGCCTCGAACACCTGATCTGCTGGCAGAACTTTGGCGGGCTCGCCCATGAGCAGACGATGAGTTCGCAGAAACGCTTGATCGAAGAAGTCGCGCCCGCCTTCGCTTAGCGAAGGGACAGGGACTAGCGAAGGAACAGGGACGAAACGGAGTTGCGCGTGAGTTGGAAAGACGAAGTTGATGGAATTGATGCGCGTCGCGCGCTTGCCAAAGAACTCGGTGGCGCAGAAGCTGTCGCGACGCAACACGAACGCGGAAAGCTCACCATCCGAGAACGGATCGATAACCTTGTCGACGGCAGCAGCTTCAGCGAGCAAGGCCCGATCGCGGGCCATGCCGAAACGGATGATGACGGCAATTTGGTCTCCTTCACGCCCGGTAACTACGTTCTTGGGCTCGCCAAGATCGACGGTCGGCCTTGTGCCGTCGGTGGCGAAGACTTCACGCAAAGAGGCGGGTCCCCTACTCCCGCCGGACTTCGCAAGAGTGTCTACGCCGAAGATCTCGCGTGTCGCTACCGCGTCCCGCTCGTTCGATTCCTCGAAGGCGGCGGAGGCAGTGTGCGGGGTTCAGGCAAGCAAGCCGCCGGCCCCCGACTCGCCGGAGATGCGGTCTATACGCGTCAGCGCTTTGAATCGTTCGCGAAGGTGATGGCAACAGCGCCAGTCGTCTCGGCGGCCGTGGGTGCCGTCGCGGGTTTCCCTGCGGCCCGACTCGCGGCATCCCATTTTTCAATCATGACGAAGAATACGTCACAGGTTTTGATCGCGGGGCCGGCGATTGTTGAACGCGCCTTTGGCATCCAAATGACCAAAGACGAACTCGGGGGCGCGAAGGTTCACGCAAAGAGCGGCGTGGTGGACAATGTGGCTGAAGACGAAGAAGAAGTGTTTCACCTGATCCGTCAATTTCTTTCGTACCTGCCGGGGAACATCTGGCAGCTGCCCCCGGTATTTGACGACGGCGAAGCCGACGACCGGAAGCGCTGCGAAGACTCCCTGCTCGAAGTGATTCCGCGCGATCGCAAGAAAGTTTACAAGATGCGGTCGATCTTGACGGCCGTCCTCGACCGCGGATCGTTGTTCGAGTTGACCCCCGGCTATGGACGCTCCCAAATCACCGCGCTCGGTCGTCTCGAAGGACGAACGGTTGGTGTGATCGCGAACGACCCCTACATCTATGCAGGCTCCATGAGCGCTGAGGGTGCGCAAAAGGTCGAGCGATTCATCAAGCTTTGCGACTCGTTCGCGCTTCCCATTCTTAGCTTCGTCGACGAGCCGGGCTTCATGATTGGGCCCGCGGCCGAACAGGCCGCAACGATTCGACACGGTGTTAACGCCATCATGGCCACTGTGACTTCAAAGGTACCCTGGGCATCCGTGATCGTGCGCAAGATGTATGGCGTGGCCGCTGCGGCGCACTTCGGCCCAGAGGGCAACGTCTTCACCTGGCCCTCGGCGGAAGCCGGCGCGCTCCCTATTGAAGGAGGTGTCGCAGTTGCGTTTCGCCGCGAAATTGCCGAAGCCCCCGACCCGGAAGCCAAACGCGCCGAACTCGAAGCCAGCTTCGCCAAGGGACGCAGCGCGTTTCCCCGCGCCGAGGCCTTTGCGGTTCACGACTTGATCGACCCCCGTCGCACACGCCCAACCCTATGCGAATGGCTTGACTGGGCAGAGCCCTTACAGCGGGAACTCGTCGCGTCGAGGCCCCCGCCCATTCGCTGAGCATCACCAAATTCAGCGAACCCACGCGCCCGAACGCCCCGCGGATCGCAGAAAACTGAGATCCAAAGTCAAAACCTATTGGACAAATGAGGATCTTTGTCTCCGGCGATTATCAACGTTGGAACGTCGTAGCCGTCAAGTCGCTCGACGGGGGTTCAGACGTCGTTCTGAAACATCACGAACAGACGTCCCATGTCGAAGCCCCGTGTGCGAAAACGATGGCCGGCCCCTCGCCCGTCACCTCATAGTAGATGCTCGCACCTTGAGTCTCGACACTCGGCATACTGGGCTCCCTGTTCTTCGAGCAATCGACAGTGCTTCAGGTGACATCCATGCGCTACGCCAAATTGGTGTAGATTCATAGCTTCGAATCACACAGGGCCACGCCCAAGTCGCTTGGGCAAACCTTATTGAGGAGCCCACGTGGACTTGCAACGCCGAAAACTCCTGGCCGGACTTGCCGCAACGCCGCTCGCGATCGCCGCGGGTTGCGGCGAAACGGCCCGCTACACCCAAGCCGACGCCCTCGCCCTTGATAACCAGCGCATACGCGACCGAGAGCAGGCAGGAAAAGGTCCGTTCGGCGATCAGCGTTACCAAGGCTATCTCGGCCTTTCCGATTTACCGTATTTCGAACTGGATGACTCGGGGACGTTGCGATGCGTCGTCGCCGACTTGCCGCCAGTATTGGATATCCACGCGCACCTGGGCATGGCACTCCTCTTTGCACCGCGAATCGACCTGCAAGCGCGTCACGAACGCGCCCTGCATTTGCTCGACTGGGAAGAAGACGACACCGAGGCCGTGCTCGATCTCGACATGTATATCAACGGGAATTTCACCCCTTCTGATCTCCGTGAAATGCGTTTCGAAGCCGTTACCCAGCTGCTGTGGGGAAGTCGCAAAGCGGAGACCCATACGATTCCAAACTTGATCGCCGAGATGGACGAAACCAAAGTCACCCATTCAGTGATCTTGCCCGTCGACTTTGGCTTGCCGTTTGGAGACAACCTCACCGACCACTTCATGCAGGCCATCGAAGAATCGGGCGAACAAGATCGCTTGATTCCCGGCGCCTCGGTTCATCCTTCCGATTCGGAGGCTCCCGCAAAACTCGCACGCTACGCGGCAGCCGGCGCGCGCATGGTCAAGCTGCACCCCGCGATGGGGCGCTTCTTTCCCGATGACGAAGCCATGTTCCCGATCTACCGCGCGTGCGATGAACTGGGGCTCCCGGTGATCTTTCACGGGGGACGCGCGGGCATCGAACCGGAAGCGATGCACCAGTACACGTTGATGCGTCACTATGAAGGCGCGTTCCGAGCTTTTCCCAACGTTCAATTTGTATTGGGTCACGCGGGTGCGCGCGACGCCGAAGACGCGATCACCCTCGCGACGCGGCATCCCAACCTTTGGTTCGACAGCCACGGCCAGGGCGTCACGATGCTCGCCCGGATGCTCGACGAAATCGGTCCGGATCGGCTGCTATTTGGCACCGACTGGCCGTTCTATCACCTGGCCTCAGCACTCGCCAAAGTATTGATCGTGACAGAAGACAGGCCCGCCGATCGCGTCGCGGTGCTGTATGGAAACGCGGCGCGTCTGTTGGGTCTCTCGTAAGAAAACCCCGTAAGTTCAGTGGTTTGTGGCTGCAGCTGCGTACTTATGAGATGTGCCCCGCGAGCTCGCCTTCTGGCGAGAACAAATCAAACCAAAACCGGACTTTGATTCCGGTTTGTGATATTGTGGTGCTGTCGTCGTTCCGCACCCCATGTCCGGGCGGCAGATCGTTTGTTTCGATTTAAATCTCTTCGTTGGTTTCATGATGTCAAAAGAAGCGAGCAACATGGTTCAGCGCACTTCCGATCTTCATTGGATTCGGCCGCCCCGTCAGGCGCGTACGCACGAGAGCCTCGAGCGCCTGCTCGACGTCGCGGAGTCGATGCTTCACGACAAAGACTTCGACGACATCCATGTGAGTGAGATCGCACGTCGTGCCGAGACTTCGGTCGCGGGTTTCTATCGACGCTTCCAAGACAAAGACTCTCTCCTTCATGCGCTTCACGAACGCCGCTGCGAAGAAGCCTTTGCGACCGCAGACGACGCACTCTGCCAAGAGCGATGGAGCGGTGCGAGCATCGCTGAGATCCTGTTCGCAGTTTTTCCCTTTCTCGTTGAGATCCTGCACTCGAATGAGGGCCTCGATCGCGCGATTTACCAGCGCGCCATTACCAACGAACCCATGCGCGAGCGATCTATGAAGATCAACCGCCATGTGATCAATGGCTTGTCCGACTTGATCTTCGAACGTCAAGACGAAGTCAACCACCCCGACCCCAACACCGCAGTGCCCTTCGCGGTCATCCAAACGATGGCCTTGGTTGTGCAGATTTACACCGCGGGCATCCGCGACATCTTTCCAACGCCAATGAGCGACGACAAAGTTGCGCATGAACTCGCGACTTCTTGTCTCGCTTATCTCGGAACTTCTAACCCCTATGCGCCTTGTGAAGGAGATCGACCATGAAGAGATTCATTGATCCAAACGAACTCGCTCGAGACAGTCGGTTTGTACGACAAGACAATGCCCAGTCGACTGTCTTGGCAGCCATGCCCGACGATGTTGATGTCATCGTCAACGCATTCGAACAGTTCAGCCCGATGATCGAAGAGTCGGTCAGGGGAACTGCAGCCCAGTCGCTCTTTGACGCTTACGGACCCGCCTTCGCACTCACGGTAATCAACGAGCCGATCGATCCGGACGCACCGGAAGGCTTGACCCGCTTGCTGCTCCGCATGCACGGCATTTTCGTCGGCGAGATGCAGGCCCTCGAAGGCGCGGCGCGGTCACTCTGGGACTTTCCCGACACACCGTGGGAATTCAAGATGAACATGGCACGCCAGTGCTGGGACGAGGCTCGTCACATTCAGATCTTCGAAAAGCTCCTCGTCCACCTCGGTGGCTACGTGGGGATGTTCCCGGAGAGCACGTTCTTGTTCGAAGCCGCATGCTCGGACGATCCAGCGATGCGCGTTGCGGGTGTGAACCGTGGCCTAGAAGGTCTCGCCTGCGATGTCTTCCGCGACATGATTCGTTACGCAGAAAAGACGGGCGACGAAAAGATGCGTCAGGCCGTCGACTATGTCTTGGCAGATGAACTCACCCACGTGCGCTTCGGCAGCGAATGGGTGCGCGAATTTACCAAGGACGATCCCGAGTACTTGAAGCGAACCCAGGACTACCGTCGCGCTGTCGACAAGCAGTTCAGTTTTGGCGGCGCACGCTCTGATCGTGAGGATGCGGCGATTCCGATCGCATGGGAAGATCGTCTTGAAGCCGGCTTTACAGAAGAGGAGCTAACCGAGTTGGCCAATCTTTCTGGAGATGGCCCAAGCAAGAAGACCCTCACCGCCGCAGCGAAAATTCTTCGCGAGCGACACTTCGAAAAACGTACAGCAAACGCAGAGACAGGTGCCCAGTCATGAGCGAACAACAACGCATGTACCCGGGCATGAGCCCCGACGAAAAAACAACATTTGCACCCTACTCCGCCTTTGACATCCCGGCAGATCTTCGTGAGCTGTCCGGTCGCTATGACGTCGAAGCCATGGCCCGACGGGTTCGCAACTTCCGCTACGCCGAAGAGTGGACCATGATGGTTCTCGGCGGTTGGGTGGCCACGGTTCCGGAACTCCCGGTCAAGACGGGCTTGGGCAAAGTGATATGGGATACCGCCCAAGCTACAGACGTCCTCGGCAAGCGATTGCCGGAGCTTCGCTGCGGAACCAAGGCGGTTCACGCTTCCGAGTCGGCCAACGACGCCTTCGCGAACCTGGTGAACGCGATCGCCGAGCCGGAAAGGCCCGACCTCACGATCGAAAAGCTGACGGGTGTCTTCGACGTCTTGATGCCACACCTGATCGACGTCTACGAACAGACGATGCGCGAGACGGACCAGATCTGCGATGCACCCACGATCGAACTGCTTGAAGAAATCGTTCGCAAGCGACGTCGCAACGTCGCCTGGGGCCAGGAAGTCCTCGATCGACTCTGCGACACCGACGGCCTGCGCGAACGGCGCCGGACGCGGGCGGACGCGCTCAATGAAGAACTCGTGAAGAGCGGTGGCGTGACGGGCACCCTCACCGAAGACCGCGGCACGCTGAACTAGTTTCGGCCTACCGAGGGCTCAGGCCCTATTCAGGTTTTGCACCTAACGACGGACACTCGGGGGATCGCGCAATGCGCGGTCCTCCGAGATCTCCGCGAATCACGACAGCTTGTCTGTGGCTTGTCTATACTCGCGCCCACGCAAGCGCGATCGCTCTCGCCTTTGCCGCGCACGCGACGGTCTACAACGAAAGACGACCGCAACCCCCAACATCAGGCGGACCCCTATGACGACGACGACGTTCAAACTGATCGAAGACGGTCAGTCCCATGAAATCAACGCTTCGGTCGACGCGACTTCGGTACGCCTCGACACCACGACAGCATTGGGAGCACTCGGCTGGACGCAAAAGCCTGAAGGGCTCTGCCAAGGTGACGTCTGCGTTCCCGTTGCGAGCAGCCCGGACTTGATTACGGACCGGGGGATCCACCTTGAAGGACTCGCAGAGTTGCTCGGTCGACCGCTCGCGATCAATCGTGATCACGCAGTCGCAAGTCTCGGCGCTGCGGCCGAAAGCCACGGCGCCCAACTGACCGGCGGTGAAGCGCCTGACTTCACGCTGCCCGACCTCGCCGGCAACGAACACACCCTTTCAAGCTTTCGTGGCAAGAAGGTACTCCTCATCGCCTATGCATCCTGGTGAGGCTGCCGAGAAGATCTGCCCGTGTGGCAGGCGCTTTACGAAGAACTTGGTGACGAAGGTTTTGTGCCGATCACAGCCGCGCTCGACGCCTCTTGCGATGACGCGCGCCCTTTCATCGAAAAGGCGAATCCAACCCATCCGAGTGTGATCGACACGGAGCACGTCGTGGCGCATCGCTACGGCATGATCAATGTTCCCACCGTCGTTTGGATCGATGAACAAGGTGTCATCGTCCGACCCAACACCGCCGAATACGGCACCGATGTCTTTTTGCAGTTCCACGGACGAGAGTCGGGTCCCTTCCTCGACGCGGTCCGGGCATGGGTAAAGACCGGCGAGATTGCGACGGACAAAACGGTCCCAGCCCACATGCCTCCGCCCAATCCAGACGAAGAACTCGCCCGGGCCGAATTCGCAGTCGCCTGGTCGTTGCATCAGCGCGGTGAAACGGAAGCGGCCGAAACGCACTTTGATCGCGCCGGGGAACTTTCCCCGAACGACTGGACCATCCGACGCGGTTCGATGCCGATTCGTGGCAAGAACCCAATGGGCCCCGAGTTCTTTGAGTTGTTTCAGGATTGGGAGTCTCGCGGGAAGCCGGATTACGCCAAGATGGCCGCGGAGCGCGGGTGTTAGGCGCATAGGCCGAGAGATCGAAAGAAGGCCAAATGCTTCGTACCATTTCATTGGCCGCGACGTTTCCCACATGCCACGCTCGTTGCGAACGTTCCCCAATGCCGCCCGCGACTTGCGACCCGACAAAGGACTCCAAGCTTGGCCAACGCCTCCCCGATCACGCTGTGCCTCGGTTATCCCGCCTTGTACCAAGACCGTTTCATCGCGCGCTTGCGAGAGATCGATCCGCGCATCGAGGTCACGCTGCTCCCGGTCGACCCGGACTCAGACTGGGCCAGTGACACGTCTCACTTGCCCCATGACGAACCGCCAGCATGGGCTCAAAGTCAAGCCGATGCGCGTCGCACCGCACTCGCGGGCGCCGAGGCACTCATCACCCTCAGTACCCCAAAAGCGTTGATGGACGTCGCACCACGACTCAAGTGGATTCAGTCTCTCGGTGCGGGGGTTGAACAGTTTGTCGCGGCGGGAGCACGACGCGACCGTGTTGTTGTCACCAATGCATCCGGCGTGAGTTCAGCATCCATGTCCGAGTTTGTCATTGGGCGCCTACTGCAGATCTGGAAGCGCTTTCCCGAAGCCGACGGCCACCAACGAGATCGCGCATACGTTCGCACGTACGGAAGAACGTTCGGCGGGTCGGTTCTCGGGATCGTGGGGATGGGTGGGATTGGTCAGGCGGTTGCCACGCGCGCTCGAGCCCTCGGACTCACGGTTTTGGGCCTAAAACGAACCCCCACCGCCATCGACACCGAGGCGCCTGCTGGGGCACACGAGCTATTCGGCCCCACGCAGCTGCACGAAATGCTCGCGCGCTGTGACGCTGTCGTTGTCGCTGCCCCCGCGTCTCCCGAAACCCACCATATGATCGATGCTGCGGCGCTCCGCGCGATGAAGCCCGGTGCAGTGTTGGTCAACGTCGCTCGCGGGTCTCTCGTCGACACGAAGGCGCTGATCTCCTCGCTGAACGAAAAGCATTTGGGGGCCGCGGTCCTCGATGTCTTTGAAGAAGAACCCCTGCCCTCGAGCGATCCGTTATGGGCCACCGAGAACGTGTTTATCTCTGCCCACTCGTCGGTTTCGGTGGATCGCTACATGGACGACATCTTCGATTTGTTCGAGGAAAACGTGCGGCGCTACGTCCAAGGCGAACCACTTCGCAACGAAGTCGACATGGAAGCATTGGGCTTTGCCTAGACATTGGGCTTTGCCTAGACATCGGGCTTTGCGTGGACAATGGACTTGGCTTAGACATCGGGCTTTGCGTAGATCGACATCTCGTTCGCTATGGAGCGGGCATGTCGTTGCATGTTCGCGCCACGGCTACAGCTCGACCACGGTCCGTCCAACCGTCTGACGAGACTCGAACACTTCGAGCGCGCTAGGAATGTCAGCAAACGGCACCACGTTTCCAACGATGGGGTGAATTGCGCCTTCTCCCAGAAGCACCGTGAGTGCCGCGTGAACTTCGTCGCCGACGCTCTTGGGCATCAGGTTCCAACCCGTAGCGCGCTTGATCGCTTCCGGTTGCGTCGAGTACGCGAGCAATACCCCGAGCACCGCAAAGTTTCCGAACAAGATGGGGCGCGGCGTGAGGCTGCTGTCTTCGGCACCAATCCCGCTCGAAAAGCCGACCATCACGTGACGACCGTTGCGTGCGATACAACCCCAAGTCTTTTCGGCCACGTCGCCGCCGACGGTATCGAATACGACATCCACCCCAACGCCGGACGTTGCCTCCATCACCTCGGCCGCAAAGTCTTGGTCGCTGTAGTTGAGCGCAACGTCGGCACCCAGTTTCTCGCAGAAGGCAACTTTTGCAGCGCTCCCCGCGGTCGTTACCACGCGCGCTCCGGCGGCCTTTGCGACCTGCACCGCCGCGGAACCGATTCCCCCGGCTGCCGCGTGAATTAAAACAGTTTCGCCAGACTGGATTCGGGCGCGTTCATGAAGCGCGAGATAGGAAAGGTGAAACGGATAGAAAAACGCGGCGGCATCGATCCCGCTGAGTGCATCGGGGACGTCGAACACCATGTCGACACCGGCGATTGCGTGTTCGGCATATCCTCCGACGGCGCCGTCGGGCGTCGCCATCACGCGGTGCCCAAGAAGCGACTCCGCACCCTTCCCCGCTTCATCAACGGTACCCACCACCTCCATCCCTGCGACATAGGGCAAGGTTGGATTGACGGTCTGATAGCGGCCGTAGCAGCCGTCGATGTCGTTGAAGTTCAGAACCGTGTGACTCACCGCAATGCGGACCTGCCCGGGGCCCGGCAAAGGAGAATCGATCTCGTCGAGTTCCAGAGCCTGGGTGGGCGGGCCGTGTTGATGAACTCTCCAAGCTTTCATTCGCGCTCCTTTCGCCGAAGGCTGTTCATGTGCTCAAGGCTGTTCATGTGCTCAAGGCTGTTCGTGATCGTGATCGAGCCTCACCGCGAAGTCAACTCATGTCGCAGCGAACAAGCCGATTCGTAGCGCGTCTTCGAATGCTGCTAGATTTACATTGTGCGCCCAATGCCACACGCGAGGTGGATCTCAATTGAGTGATGTGATGATTCCGCTTTCGGACGCGGATGCGAATGAAGAAGTCACCATCTACGTGAAGGGGTTTCTCGCGCGCGGAGAAACCCCCGCACACTTCGACTCTTGGTACACCGGCCACACCCAACTCGTAGAGAGTCATGGATGGGCGCCCTATGCCCTGGGCTACCAATGGGATTCGGGCAAGCTCCAGAAGTTGGCGCTGCCCGTCGCGAGTGCGGCGAAGACGATCTACGACATCTATCGGTTCATTCGACACACCCGCTCGTTTGCGCCGGTTGCCGCGGCAGGTTGGTTCGTCGCAGAACAAGCCGCCGTCATCAGCGCACGCTTTGTCGGTCAGTTCCTCGAAGCACGTAGACAAGCGAGCGCCCGAGCAGAAGATCTTGCATCGCGTTTATCCGACCTGTCCGCGCAGCATTCGCGGGTGCGCGTCGTTGCGCATTCACTGGGCTGCCTTCAGACCGTCGAGGCCGCAGCACTTCTCGCACCAGAAGTACGCCCGCACGAGATCCACTTATGCGCGCCTGCGTGTCTCGAAGTGGATGTCGCGGACAAACTCGATGCCGTGGCGCGCGAAGTATCTTACGTGTACTACACCAAACTCGACCACGTGCTCGACCTGAGCTTTCGCGCGATCTCCCAGGCCCGCGCCATTGGGGCTTCAGGTCTTGAAGGCGACTACGCGGGGCTCACGCTCGTTGACGTGTCCCATGCATTCGACTTCTGGGTGCATACCGAATATAAGAACCGCTTCGGCGACATTGCGATGCTCGCACCTACACCGTCGCGGGCTCGGCTTTCGAACTAAGCCTCGCCTGCCGCACGCAATGCGTTCTTCGCTTCAAGTTCGCGCAGGCGCACCCGGCCTCGCCCCGGCGATCCGCCCGTCGCCCATTCAACCGCTTCAAGAAGCAAGTCTGCGGTGAGCCCGAACACACGGCCTTCGGACACTTCGACCGTCTCGTTGATGCATGGCGTGGTTCCGATATACACGGTTTCTTCGCTCCGGGCTTCAGGGGAGAGCACTTCAGCAACGCCCACAATCATGATGCGTGCGACTTCATCGGGGTTCGCGACCAACGTCGGCCTGCCTTTGAGCCAAGCAACCACTGGAACGATGTGGTGCTTCGCACTACTCCACGCGTCGTCGAGCTGTCCCAGCACCTCGACTTCGCCCGGGTCAAGACCAATTTCTTCATGGGCCTCGCGCACTGCCGCGACGTTCCATGTTTCATCCGCTTCGAGCACACCGCCGGGAAAGGAAACCATGCCTCCGTGACTGCGCAGTTTTCGCGCCCGCTCGGTCAGAACGACGAATAGGTCGTCACCCTCGCGCCAAAAAGGAATCAAGACGGCGGCACGACGGTAGAAAACAGGGACAACCTCTGCGGGAAACGCAAAGCGTTCGCGGTTGGGTAGCGAACGTAGCCGCTGCTCCATCGCCTCGGCCGAAGTGTCCGTCATCTACTCAAGCTCGACGCCGTAATGATTGATGTAAGGCGCAAGCCGATTGTGAAGATCTTCCCGGGTGAAGCCCCACTCTTCTGGCGTATAACGATGAACGCCGAATTTGCCCTTCGGCTTGTCAGCGAGGTAGGCGCGAATTCGCTCGCCGTGCTCGGGGTTGAAGTCTCGCTCCATCGACCCGTAAGCGCGGCGCAAGGTTTCAACAGGGTCTTTCAAAAGCTTTAAGAAGTGCACATCGACAAAGCGCTTTGGAAAGCCACCCGACTCGCGCAGGGTCACGCTGTCGTTTAACGCATTGCCGAACACGCCATCGATTACCGCCCGCAACATGTCGAGATCGACTTGATCCGTTCGCATCCACTGCACCATGGCGGTTGTGCTCACCGTCGAAGGCATGGTCTTCGCGGGGTCGCGATGCGTTTGAACGACCCAAGCATCGGGATAAGTTTCAAAGAGCATCGGAAGATTGCCGAGATGCCCCGGCGTCTTCAGCAGCCAAGTGCAACTGGGATTGTTGCGCTGAAGGAACTGAAGCATGTGTCGATGAAACGGGTAGTCGCGATCCATCTCAGGAACCCACTCCCCAAGCTTGGCAATCATGGCCCAGTGGGGCCCCGTAAAGCTCGGCATGCAGAGCGTCACGCATTCCACGGGGAGGTCAGACCGCAGTTCGTGAATCGCCGCAAACTCGGGTTGAAGGTCCGCCCAGAGTTCTTGCTCAAACTCACTGAGCTGCAACCGTTCGTCGCCCGCTTCATCCCCGTCCCCTGCGTGGGCGACGGGATGTAGTGCCTGCCATGCTGCGGGTGCGACGAGATCGGGGTCAAGAGAGAGCAGCTCAAACAGGATTGAAGTCCCCGAACGTGCGGGCCCGTGACGATCACCGGCGCAGCAACCTTGCCATCGAGGATCGCTGGCTTGTTGTCCACTTCGTGGGTCATCAACAGACGAGAGCGAACGGAACGCAAAAGCTCTCCCTTGGTGAGGAGACGGCCCAGCAAATGCAAGTCACCCGTGTCGATCGAGCGAGCGAGCCGTAGAAACGCGTCTTGCCAATGAGGATCTCCGAAGTCGCCCTTCGGCATTCCACCCGCTGCCCGCACACCGGTTTCGACAAGCGCGTCGGCGTCTATCGGAACGAGATCACGGAGCGACGCCCCGCTGGCCTCTACGATGGAATTCAAGCGTCTCACCCAAGCGGGTCGTTCGTATCGCTGCGCCATAGGTTTAAGTCCGGTGGGTTCCTCGCCTTGCATTGCGTCCTCCCGCGTTCGCACGCGTCCCGCTCAGGTTTCTCTTGGTTTGTCGTGATGTATCGCTGTTCGTCGTTGTTCTTGGCCGTTCTTCACCGTTCTTCGCTATGAGGCGATGAGGATATGTCAGGCCCACTCATCACAGCAACCAACGTGAGTCCTTCACAAAGGCGAACTCGCTCACCTTGTTCTAGTCTGACGGGCCTCGTCGCCGCACCGCCTCCGCGCGGTCGCGCCTTCGCCTCGATTGCAAACTCAATGATTGCAATCTCAACGACATCAAAATCAACGACAGCAAAGGATTCCACCATGCGTATTGGCGTTATGTCCGGTGCAACACCCGGCCCCGATGGCACCCTCGACGGACTCGTCACCCGAGCCAAAGACCTCGAAGCCCGCGGCTTTCACGCGATCTGGATGGCCAACATTTTCGGCCACGACGCCATCTTGGCCCAGTCGATTGTCGGCCGAGAAACAGAGCGCATTGAACTCGGCACCGCGGTGGTCCCGAGTTATCCGCGACACCCCCACGCCATGGCGCAGCAATGCCTCACCGCACAGGAAGCGTGCGGCGGACGCTTTACTTTGGGCCTCGGTCTTTCCCATCAGCTGGTCATCGAAAACATGTTCGGCATGTCGTACGAAAAGCCGGCCCGCCACATGCGCGAATACATGGAAGTGCTCGGACCGCTGCTCCGCGGCGAACCGGCGGCCTTTGACGGAACGCAGTACAAGGTCCACGCATCTGTTGACGTTCCCGGGGCGGCACCCGTTGGCGTTTTGATCGCGGCTCTCGGCGACCATATGTTGAAGATCGCGGGGCGGACTTCCGACGGAACCATTTTGTGGATGACCGGCGCCAAGACGATTGAAACCCATATTGGCCCCAAGATCCGTGCTGCAGCGAGCGAAGCGGGCCGACCTGAGCCGCGCATCGTTGCGGGTTTCCCGATCGCCGTGACGGACAATCCGGACAGGGTGCGCGAAAAGATCTCCAAGGGGATGGCGATGTACGGCACCCTTCCCTCTTACCGTGCCATGCTCGACAAAGAAGGCGCAGCCGGTCCTGCGGACATCGCCATCGTGGGCAACGAGTCGGAAGTTTCCAAATCGCTCGATCGCTTACGCGATGTCGGCGTGACCGACTTTGACGCCGCGATCTTCCCCGCCGAAGACAACACCGATCGTCGAACGATCGAGTTGTTGCAAAGTCAGCTCTAAACGAAGGCGAGGTACCCGAGAAGCGAGATTTCGCCTAGATCCCGTGCCGCTTGAGCTTGGTGAACAATGTCCGTTCGCCGATGCCGAGTCCGTTCTCGGCAACCGACTTATTGTCGTCGGTTGCGCAGAGCGCGCGCGGGATCACATGCCGCTCCGTTCCCCTCCGTCCTCAAGGTCTGTCGAATTCGACCCTGCCCTGCTGACGTCGGAAAAACGCATGAGTTCGCGAGACTGAAGCGAAGGTCAAGCCGAAGACGATGACGCTTGCTTCGCCTGACTATTCGGCTCAGCCATTGACGCACGAAGTGCGGGCAGGTCCTTCAAGTACGGCAGACCGATAAGCGCGCGGAGCAGCAGCAACGCCACCGGAAACGTAAAGCCGAACGCAAGCACCGACGCCTCGTCACCATAGGGCGAGTAGAAGTACAGCATCGCGGCTTGCTGAGTCCCCAGACCCGCGGGCGTGAAGGGCAAAGCAGCCGACATCATCACGGCCGGCGTGCTCGCCGCGGCGAAGCTGAGTGGCAGTTCAACGCCGAACGCGGAGCAGCCCATCCAAAAGACACCGATGAATACCGAAAAGTAGACCGACTTCAGCGCGATCAAGATCGCCACGTCTTTGATCACGGCTTTACGGTGAGACTGAAAAACGCCCAGGCCGCGGAGCCGCGTGGCCCAGCTGTAGCTCCCCCAGTTGCTCATCATGAAAGCAAGTGAGATCGCTGTCACCACCACGACGCCAAGTCCAATGTTGCGAATCGATGTGGCTGCGGTGGAAGCAGGGAGGAGCAGCGCACCGAAACCCGCAAAGCCCGCGAGCACCATGCCGTCGATCGACTGATAGAAGAGCATCGTACTCGTTGACTCCACTGCGCCGATCTTCTTCGATGTCCGCAGATGCAGAATCACTGCGGCCGTTCCCAAGTTCCAATTGATCGGCGTCAGCAGGTAGGTCATTCCCCGAAGAGACCGAGCTTCCGCCCAACTGACTTCCGCATTGAAACGGGAAAACAAAAATGCAAACGCGGCAGAGTCGATGAGGAACCAGAGAACTACCGCGATCAACATCACAGGGATGAAAACTTCGAGGCGCGCCGACTGCGCGGCCCTCCACGTGTCTTCAAAGTCAACCGCTTCGAAGATGAAGTAGAAGATCAAAGCGGTGACAAGCCACGGCGCCGCCTGCTTCAGGCCAGCGACAACCTGAGAAGGTTTCATTTCGATGCTCTGTTCGGGGGCACCGGAGGTCTGCTTCGAGGGAATGGTCATGGGCGAAGCATCGCAAATACCTCGACACAAATCGTGGTGCAAACGTGCAAAAGTGAGTCGGCAGCCGATCGCTTCGATGTGCTGCCGACGCTATGGCCCGCCCCGTCGATCAATCAATTTCACAAGCAAAATCGCATTCGACTTCAGCAGCGTGCAGGAGACCTCATGAGTTTTACATCCGATGTTTTTTCAATTGAACGTGACGGACACGTCGCCACGCTATGGCTTGACCGCCCGGAAAAACGCAACGCCATGGCGGCGAGTTTCTGGCACGACCTCCCCTACGCAATGGCAGAGCTCGGGGACGACCCCGACGTGCGCGCGGTCGTGTTGGCCGCCAAAGGCAAAAGCTTTTGTGTCGGCCTTGATCTCACTGCGCTTGCCGGTGCGGGCATCGGACTCCAGCGGGCGAAGCCCGCCTCTCACGCGGAAGCCAACCTGCAGCAAATCCGAACGACGCGTTCGTTCCAGGCCGCCAATACGTCGAAGTCGACGATGGCTACACGTTCGTCTCAGAAGACCAACCAGACACCTTGGCGAAACACATCCACCACTTCCTCGGCTAACGCGCTGGCACCGGGTCGCATGACTAAAACGCACTGCCAGAACCTACGACCAGAACGCCCTACCAGAAAAAGACGCTTTCGCTGTTGCGCTTGAGTTGGCGGATGAGCGCACCAATCGCTTCCCTGGGCTCAATGGCGTCGAGCTTGGCCTCCACCGCCGCGTCGATCGTTTCATAGCGGCGGATCGGCGGAGGCGGAGAGAGTTCGGCCGGTTCGTCGCCCTCGCGCAGCGTCAGGCCAAGCGATCCGTCGCCCGTGACGTCCACCACCCATCGCCCTGGCGACAGCGATCGGTACGCAGCCTTGCCGTGACTTTCGCCCTCGTTATCCCAGTCAACGTCTACAAAGCGCGGGTCGATGAGCATGCCCTCTTCGGGGGCCGTGGTGTCGTCGAACAAGCGACGGATCCAGAGCCGCCCGTTCAACACCACGTAGTCGACATAAATTTCGCGACTTGGATCGTAGGGAGATTCGAGGGTCTGGAGTTCGCCCTCTGCTGTGCGAATCACGACCGTCAGCTTCTGCTCTTTTACCCACAGTTCCGTCACCGCCGTACGGCGGATCGCTTGGTTGTAACGGTCACGAAGTGCCTCGTAGTCTGAGCCGAGTTCCTCGAGTCGCTCTCGGTAGACCTCGGTTTCGATCGCCGCTTCGACTAGCCGCAAGGAAGCAAACGCGGCTGCGATCACCAGCACGCCAAGCAGAATATTCAAAATACGTGTCATGAGCCGGCCCCCCGTCGAGCGCCCAGATGCTACGCGACCGCCCCACGCTTGGCTATCCACGCCCTCGCTGGGGAATCAGTCGCGTTCGAATGACCTATCGGCGCGCGTTCGATGGGATAAAGTGTCTATGCACACACGCCAAGGAGATCACATGGGGTTCTACGAAAATCGCATCCTTCCACACTTCATCGATAAGGCCTGCAGCGCGCCCCCGATCTTGAAGCAGCGTCAAAAAGTGGTGCCGCTCGCAACGGGTCGAGTCCTCGAAATCGGAATGGGCTCGGGCATCAACCTTCAGTACTACAACCCAGACCAAGTCGACTTTGTGTTCGGCCTCGAACCCAGCGAGGGCATGCGCCGAAAGGCACAGGCGAACCTTGCAGCGTCACCGGTCGAAGTCCGGTGGCTCGACCTGCCGGGCGAAGAAGTTCCTCTCGACGACAAGAGCGTCGACACCGTTGTGCTCACCTTCACACTTTGCACGATCCCCGACTTTCGGGCGGCGCTCGCGCAGATGCGACGTGTGCTCAAACCGGGCGGCACGCTCCTCTTCTGTGAGCACGGAGAAGCGCCGGACGTATCGGTAAGTCGCTGGCAGGCGCGGGTCAATCCGTTTTGGAAGAAGATCGGCGGCGGCTGCAACCTCAACCGTCCGATCCCGACCTGCATCGAAGACGCGGGTTTCAAGATCGGAAAGCTCGAATCGAGATACTTGCCTCAGACACCGCGAATCGCTGGGTTCAACTATTGGGGTAGCGCTACCCACGGCTGAACGCCGACGAAGGGCTCAATCTCGCGAAGAAGCAAAAAGGCCGCCACGAACTTTCGGTTCAAGGCGGCCTCTTTGTAGGTCGTGTATCCGCCAAAATCTTCTACTTCTGCGTTCAACTACGTTTTCCAACGATGTTTTCCAAGTCAATCTTCCAACTACATCTTCACGTACTTTCCAAGCGCGCAGGAAGCGCACGTCCTCGCGGAATCGCCACAGGCTGCTCAGCCCGGATCGCTGCGACACGAGCCCCGCCACGAAAGCGAGCCGTCCTCCCAGATACGCGCCGAGGTGCCCATCGAAATGGAGTGTTTCTCTTCGATGCACCGGAGCCGGCGGATCATCGCCCCCAGAAGCGTTCCTTCCCATGAATGGTTTGTGTAAAGTACTTTGAGCCCCCGCGGCATCACCCCCACGCGCCAGAACGAAGGCCCCCCTATTTCCAATTCCTCGGACACCACCAAACAACTCATTCAGAACAAAGAAACCGTTCTGCGGATGTGGTCGCACGTGTATGCCCGCGAATGGGATGCCCTGCGAAATATCTTGGCCCCGGAATGTAAGCACAAGGATATGCCCGCACCCGATGCCGGCGCGATTGGCCCCGACAACATCGTCTCCCGACTTCGCATTGGCTTCGACCTGATCGAGCGCTTCGAACATACGGTCTCTCGAGTCGTCGCCGAAGATGACGCGATCATCGTCGAGCACCGCGAGCGCTGGCACTTCAAGACAGGCGAGGTGGTCGAGAACCATCTCGTCAGCGTGCACGAAGTTTCGGACGGCAAGATCTCGCTTTGGCGCGACTACTGGGACATCAATGGCATGTTGAGCAACGCGCCCCAGTGGTGGATCGAAGCTGTCGCGAACGAAAGCCCGCGCGACTTTTCGTAGTACGACGCGTCGCACGATACGGCGCGAGGCTATCCGTGTGCGACTGGAGTGGCGGCGTTTTCTTTGCGGGTAAGCAGTCTCAACTAATAGCCGGCTGCTTTGGCCGCGCAGTATTGCTGCACAGCGCCCATCGCAGCATCGCAATAGGCGTCAGGAGTTCCGCGTGCATCGCAGCGGGACAGCCGCCAGTAGATCAAAATTGCTAGGTCATCCGCGGTACCGGGAACGCCATTGCAGAAGTTGGGTGCGGGTTTCGCCGCCATCAGACACGCTTGCGCGAACAAACTGGCATCCACAAAACACGCGTCTTCCTTGCACGCCTTTCTCTGCTCGTAGACATTGTCCACGCAAGCAATTTGAGATTGTCCATTCGCATAACTACGACCCGACTCTGCTGCTTTTTCTCTGCGTTCTTCGGTGCTGTCGGGGGATGCGGCGCCGCGCATGTCTTGCACCCAGCTCGACGAATAACTCCCAAACGCACGGCCAGCCAAAACCATGGCGCTCACCAAGCCGTCTCCGCTTCGCGCGTAGAACCACTTGCCAGCGTCTGAATCGATGTGTTTCAAATAGGCTCGATTGTCAGCCAGGCTGAAGTTTCGTCCCGTGAATAGAAACGAAACGATCATCTGCTGTTCGAGCAAAGCGGCGTGCGGTGCTGTTTGTGCTTGAACCACGGCTTCAATGTCCGCGGCGGTAGGAGCGTGCCCGTCAACCAGTGACACGTTTGCGGTGCCGCTGAGGATTCCCCGTAGCATTTCTGAAACCAGTCGGAACGAAAGATCGGAAGCACCGCGGGCTTCGTTGATCTTTACTGCAATCGCAAGGCGTTCGGGGTTAGGGGGCTGTGTTTGGCTCGCCTGCGCGAACTGCAAGAGCTCACCCGTGGCGTCCAGAGACTGCGCGTGGATTTCTGCGTCGCGAAACTTCGAGCCGAGTTCGCTCCCGAACCAACTCGCAAGCTCAGCGGCGTACGCGGGGTTATAGCTGTTGAAGACGGCTTCGTTTACGTGTTTCCGAATCACGGGAGCTGCGAACACAGCCTGAAAAATCTCCTGCGCGTATCGCTCGTCTTCGTTCTCGAAGTCCGCACTTCGCAAAGCCATCTGTTCCGAAGCAGACCTCGCGAAACTCTCGATCATGTGCGTCATGCCGGACTGAACGAGAAGCCGATCGATCGTAGTCTCTGGCCCCTTTGCGGCACCCGCTCCTGTTGTGAATGAAAGGCACACCAGAGTCGCAAGGCCCAGCGATACCGCGGTCGAGAAAACCTCGCGCCTAGACCACGGTTCGGATTCGTTGAAAACACGGTTCATCGTTTGACTCCCTGTCGCTTCGTTCTTACGTCGTCGCGGCGCGGTTGTGCCCATTGGGGTCGCGTGGCAAAAATCGAGGAGCCGAAATTAGCATGGCGGCGCGCTCGATCATCGCATCCAGACGTCAAATTCCGCACTCGCCATGACGATCGCTGCGCTCGGGGGCTGAACCTGGGATTCCCACAATGCGCAAAACCTCTATCCTGCAGGCCCATCGATGGGGCACGCCCCACGCACGACATTGGACGAGAGGATTCAGCGTATGACTGTATTTCGCGATGACATTTTGCAATCAAAAGTCGCCCTCGTCACGGGCGGGGCCACAGGGATCGGCAAGCAGATCGCAAGATGCTTGGGACGCCACGGCGCGAAGATCTGCATCGCAAGTCGCAAGCAAGAGAACCTCGTCGCCACGGCCGAGGAACTCGGCGCAGAGGGCATCGAGTGCATCTGGGTGAGATGCGACGTTCGCGAAGGCCAAGAAGTAGAGCACGTGGTCAACGAAATCGTGCGCCAGTTCGGACAGCTCGACATTGTGGTCAACAACGCTGCCGGGAATTTCCCGGCCCCCATTCAGGGGATCTCGTACAACGGTTTTCGGTCTGTCGTCGACATCGACTTGCGCGGCACATACAACGTGACAAAGGCTGCTTTCGAATCCCAACTCAAATATCGCGGCGGACACATCGTCAACATCACGGCACCGTTTCAGAACATGGGCGTGAGCTTGCAAGCGCACGTCGCAGCTGCGAAGGCGGGGGTCGATTCACTGACCCGGACGTCGGCTGTCGAATTTGGGCCGCATGGGGTGCGGGTCAACGCGATCGCGCCCGGTGCAACGGCGGACACCGAAGGCATGGATCGATTTGAGGGCATTGAAGCCGGCGGGGACTCGCCCTGCCCCCTTGGTTATGTCGGCGCGAAACAGGACATCGCCAGCATGGTCCTGTTCTTGGTAAGCGAGGCTTCTTCGTACGTCACCGGGCAAGTCATCGCGGTCGACGGCGGAACGTCAATCGATCTGTTTAAGCTCAAGCTTCCGACGGAATCGTAAACCACGCCACGCGCTTGCTCAGCTGGGGTCGGGCTCGCGCTTCGCTTTGGGATCGATCGGCGTAAAGCCAACGAAGTCGGTCGGGAATGCTTCAAGATCGCTGCAGCTTTCGAAGTGGTTGCAACGCGGACATCGAAGCTTGCAAGAGTGTCCCACCAAGCTGGCCGAACAGTTCGGACAAGATTTTTCCATCTCACCCCCCATGTCGATTTGACCCGTTCGCAGCATAGTCACTTCGACCCGCAAAGCCACTTGGGGTGTTCGCCACAACAGCGCCATCGCACGCGACCGGCGCGAGCCCCCGATGCTAGACTCGCGTCCACCATGCCGACCGACGAGAACCAACCCTGGTACAAAGACGGCTTACGCTTTGAATGCACGCAATGTGGCCGATGCTGCCGGGGTCCCGGCAACGTTTGGGTGAGTGACGAAGAGATCGAAAATCTCGCTCAGCATGTCGAACGAAGTGTCGACGAGTTCCGCGCCACCTATGTAAAACGTGCGGGACGTCGAGGCCTCGTGCTGATCCAGAAGCGCAATCAAGACTGCATTTTCTGGGACGAGACGACTGGCTGTCAGGTCTACACATCTCGACCGCGACAATGCCTCACCTATCCATTTTGGCGCGCCAATTTGACAAGCGAATATCAATGGACTTCGGAGCGACGCCACTGTCCGGGAGTGGATAAGGGCCCCTTACACAGCCCCGAAGAGATCGACGCACAACTCGAGAACGACGGCATTCCAGATCATCGCAACCGGTCGGACCCGTCCTGATCCCGTTCGTTTATTGAGTCTTCGACTCGTCTTTCCTAGATCTTCGGCCCTGAAACTTCGGCCTTAGAACTTCGACAAACCAACATCCGCGCGAGTCCAAACTTCGCGTTGCAACGCTTCGGTTTCCGCTGCCGCCGTTGTCTTGTTTTGCGCGCGTAGACTCGCGGCGAGACCGTATCGCGACCCCCCGTTGCGCGGCGTGCGGTGAAGTTGCTCTCGATACACTGCCTCTGCCCGATCCGCTTGCCCAGCCTTGATCAATGCAGCACCAAGCTCTTCTCGAGTGGGGAAGTACCACGGCGGCGGTCAAGCTGATTCGCAACATGACTCTCTCCCTCTCTCCGCTAGCAGTGGTGGGCGCAACGGCATTGACGATACGAAGCGCGAAACCCGGCGTCGAACCGAACGCAAAAAGTAGCGATCGGTTGCGTCCCAAAACCCTGGGTGGCGAAATCAAAAATGCGCCAGGACGACCGACCAATGATCGTGTGTGGTAGAACTGACGCGCACCGCCGAGATCGACCGTATTGATCAACACCAAGGAGAGTTCAAACGTGATGTACTTCGAAGACTTTGAAGTGGGCTCCACCCGTACAGTGGGGACGATCCGAATTTCGCGCGAAGAGATCGTCGAATTCGCGACCCGCTTTGACCCGCAGCCCTTTCACATCGACGAAGATGCTGCGAACCGATCCATCTTCGGTGGCCTAACGGGTTCTTCGTGTCACACCTTCGCGTTGACCAGCTTGATCCACCATCAAGGAGAGAGCGAGATCGCGTTGGTCGCGAACCTCGGTTCCGATTCGCTCCGCTTTCCCGCTCCACTTCGCCCCGACGACGACCTCACGCTCACGAGCGAATGCATGGCGGCACGCCCGTCTCAGTCACGGCCGGCAATTGGCATCGTGACGACCCGCGGCCTACTCACGAACCAACGCGGCGAAACCGTGATGGACATGAACACAACCTTCATGGTCGAGCGGCGCCCTGGCGAGCCCGCGTCCTAGGCACGCTTCTCACGTTGACGCGCTGGATCAGCTGACGCGCTTCGCTACGGAATGGCGGGCGGCTCTTCACCGCGCTTACGCGCTTGGTGTCGATCCCTCAACATCTCGGCCGCCTTCACCAACACGGTCCGGTTCGGGACCTTCAAATCGATGTTCTCGATTTCGTCGAGTTCTTCTTCCGTAAACCCGGCTTCGAGCCGTTCCTCACGCGCGAGGATGCGCTCGCCACCAAACGAAAACGCGCGCTCAGTTTCGGTTTGAAACTCTTTCGCCTTCTTGTAGCGCTCGGGATCGTCCTTCGTAAATTCCTTCGACCAGTCGCTACCGAAGCGCACATGCGTCAGTTCGTCGGCCAAAACAAAGTCGATGGCTTGGGCGAGCTTCATGTCTCCGACCTCTTTGCCGTACTCGACGAGCGACCTGAACACATCACAAGCAAGTCCTTCGAGACAGCGATTAACGCCGGTGATCCGCAAGACCGGGTCGTCGTGACAAGATGTTTCAAACAAAAACGTGCTCTCGGGGAACTCTCCGATTTTCGTACTCGTGTGGTCCAATAGTTTTTCGAATATTTGGATGTGCCGCGCTTCGTCCCAGCACTGACGCGCCATGTTCATTTTGAATTCCCACGGTGCGTCAGGGAAGTCCCAAACCGTGCGACCCGCTGCTTCCATGGCCTGCAACTCTCCGACGAACACGCCGTGTAGCTGGGTCTGAAGTTGGATCGGTGTACGACCGCCCTTCGCCTGACGTCCGCCCGAAGCGATCAAAAACTGAAAGCCGGGACCCAGATCGTTGTAGACCGCTTCGAGGCTCGTTCCTTGGACGCGCTCGTGAATCTTCGGAGCGATCTTTTCGAAGATGCGAACGATGGCACCCACATCATCCGGCAGAGATCGCATCAATTGATTGCGGTTGTTCGCCCGCTTGAAGCGGCTGTCCCGCGCGAGATGTTCGTGGTTCATGAAGCGTTCCATGGCAAATCCTTTCCGGCGTCCTCGGGGTTTCATCAGTGTAGTGCCGTAAGGGTGAATCTTGCAAAGGCAACGCGCGATCACATGGTATCCTCGACGGCCAGAGCAACTTAAGACCTCAGTATTGAGCGTTGGGAGCACACGCATGAACAGAGCCAACCCCGTTGCATTCGTTACAGGTGCAAGCCGCGGGATCGGGAAGGCCGGGGCCCTAGCCCTGGCGGATGCGGGCTATGACGTGGTGATTACCGCGAGAACCGTTCAACCGGGTGACAAGTTCGACTATGCCGCGACCGCAGCCGAATCCGGATCACCGCGCGCGATGCCTGGCAGTCTGGAAGAAACGGCCGACGAAATTCGCAAGCGCGGAGGAGAGCCTCTACCGATCCGCCTCGATCTGATGGATCGCGCAACCCTCGCACCCGCGGTCGAGCAGGCCATCGCAACCTGGGGACAAATTGACGTCCTCTACAACAACGGCATCTATCAAGGCGCCGGTGTCATGGACACGATTCTCGACCTCACCGACGAAAACCTCGAACGCGTTTTCGAAGGCAACTTCCTCGCGCAGTTTCACCTCACCAAGCTTGTCCTTCCTCACATGCTCGAACGAGGCGCAGGCGCGATCGTCAACATGACGTCGACGGCCGCCGTGAGTGACCCCGACCAGCCAACCGGTGAAGGCGGCTGGGGCTTCGGGTATGGCGCGTCGAAGGGCGCACTGCATCGCATGGCAGGCATGCTTCACGTGGAGCTAAACCACCGAGGGATTCGCGCCTATAACATCGACCCCGGACACGTTCCCACGGAAGCCATTCGCGAAATTCTCGGCGAAGACAGTGCCGTGTTTCAAATGCAGCTCGAACACGGAACCCCCGCCGAGGTCCCCGCCGCAATGCTGGTGTTCTTGCTTACGACGGAAGAAGGTCGTGCGCGAAGTGGCGAGACGTTCCTTGCGCCCGACTTTTGCGCCAAGCGAAAGCTCGTTCCCGGCTGGCCGCGTTGACGCTCGCCCTCAGCTAGAAGCGCAGGCCAAGGCCGACGAGCACGGGAAATTCGCCTTGCTCATCGTCGACCAACCCGAGAGCGAGGCCACGAGGCGGTTGACTGATAATGTCGATCTCGTTGAAGGTTTCAATCTTGTGCCTTCGACTCCGCTGCTCGCCGCTCTCGAAGTGAGCGGTTAGGACCACGAGATCGTCCTCGCTCAATCGGATCATTTCCGAGCAGCGTGCGCATCACGTCTACTTCCGTGGTTTGCACTTCAACACCGTCGATTTCCCTGAGCCTGGCCGTCTGCATGGTGGCGCTCACAACCATGGGCAGCCACAGTCCGACCACGAAAAGGCAGTGAGCCGCGATGCGGGTCCAGTTTGATCCCTCACTTTGATTCCGGTTCATCATCACGAACGTCCCCTTCTTTCACCCTGTTCTGACGCCGAGGCATGACGCGACGGTGCCACTCCACGATGAGCGATTTTCGAAACCTTCACATCCGTCCTGTCGCGATCGATGCGCTATCAACCCCACATGACCTTCGTAATCACCGACGACGCTCCGCTTCCAAACGGGGCCCATAGCGACTGGCTCGTCGCGTCCGACAAGACGCGGTTTCGCGTTGCTCGCTTCCATCCGACGACGCCACCGATTGGAACCGTGGTGCTCTTGAACGGACGAACCGAGTTCATCGAAAAATACTTCGAAGTCATCGACGACCTGCTCGCACGGAACTATGTGGTCGCCACCCTCGATTGGCGCGGCCAAGGTCTGAGTGACCGCGCCCTCGACAACCGGCACAAAGGACACGTCGAAGATTTCGATCTCTACGTTTCAGACCTGCGACAGGCCGTCATCGAATACATCGAACCCAACTGCCCCGGACCCTTTCGACTGTTATGTCATTCGATGGGGGGCAACATCGGCATGCGCTATCTCGGCGAACATCCCGGGCAGTTCGAGTCCGCAGTGTTCTCCGCGCCGATGTGGGGGATTGGAAAGCACGCGCGCACGCCGTTGTGGATGCGTGCCGTCGCGAAGCTCACGCGATTTCTCAAAGTCACGAAGCCCTATATCCCCGGCGGCGGGGACTTCACCCCCAAAGACCGCAACTTCGAGGGCAATCAGCTCACCCACGACCCGGTTCGTTTT
This sequence comes from Myxococcales bacterium, assembly GCA_012960035.1. Lineage (GTDB taxonomy): Bacteria > Myxococcota_A > UBA9160 > UBA9160 > UBA4427 > DUBZ01. The sequence goes on from DUBZ01000112.1 coordinate 151,392, forward strand.
AAGCGATATGTGTCCCACATCGACAAAGACCCCACTTTGGAGCTAGGGGCTCCGACTGTGGGTTGGGCGCGGCAGGCGATTCGGTCGATGGACACGATCCATAGCCCCGGCTTTGTTGAGGAAGTCATTATTCCGGTCGTCGTCTGTACGGCAGCTGAGGACGCGCTGGTTTCACCAGATGCCCAGCGGCTCGTCGCCGATCGGCTGCCGAACGGCAAGCAACTCGTCATTCCCGGATCCAAGCACGAGCTCATGGTTGAGCTGGACGCACTTCGCGCGCAATTCTTCACCGCGTTTGACGATCTTTGAGACCCGCTCGGCGCAAACAGAATCGTTCGAGTCGCACTCCCCTCGAAGCTGACGCGATCACCTGGTTAATAGCACCCAGAGTGTCAATCTCTTTTGTATGACCGAAGAAGCCAAACGACCTCAGTTCAAAGACCAGGGCGGTGCATCCTCGATGAACCCGCCGGCGCTAGTACGCTTTGCAATGTCCAAGATCATAAGTCGCATCGCAAGCGCCGCAGCACAACGCAAAGGCCGCGCCAAATCCGAACGCGCCCGAGTTTCGAAAGGCGCGCGTCGCACGGTCGATTATTTCCATCAGGTGAATGACGGCTACAGCCACCTCGCCGCGCAGCTACTCCGGCCGCTGCTCGCTGCATACGACGTGGATCTCGTCTGTCACCTCGTTCAAGAAGTCCGAGACAACAACCTGCCTGAACCCGAGCTCCTGCTCAGCTTGTCTCGCATCGACGCGCAAGCCGTGGCAGCCGACTACGGACTCCACTTTCCTGACGCCGACAAGGCGCCCGACTCCAAGCACGTCGATCTCGCCGAACGGATCTTAGCCGCGGTGGACAACGCCAGCTTTCCTGAAGTCGTCGTGAAGGTGGGGCAAGCAGTCTGGTCGGATGACGCTACGACGTTGGATGCACTCGCGAGTGAACATGGCTCGTTGCCACGAGAGCAAGCCGACGCAATCATCGCGAACGGAAACAGGCGGCGAGAGAAACTCGGTCACTACTCCGGCGGCATGTTTCACTTTGGTGGGCAGTGGTATTGGGGCGCAGATCGTTTCTACCACCTCGAAAACTGGCTGATCGAAACTGGCGCACAAACCGATGCCGATGCGCCGCTCGTTTGCCCTCGTCCCGCGATCGAATCGGGACCGCAAAAGGACAACGGCAGCATCACCCTCGAATTCTATCCGTCGATGCGCAGCCCCTATACCAGCATGATCTTCGACACGACCGTTGCTCTTGCGCGGGACGTTGGCGTCAATTTGGTCGTTCGCCCGGTTCTGCCCATGGTGATGCGCGGTGTTCCTGTGACCCAGCGCAAGGGAATTTACATATTCAAAGACACCGCTCGGGAGGCAGAAACCTTAGGCCTTGTGTGGGGCAACATGTACGACCCGATCGGAAGTCCGGTCAGCAATTGTTATTCCCTCTACCCCTGGGCATGCCAACAAGACAAAGGCACCGAGCTGCTCTCGGCGTTTGCAAACCTGGCATTCTTCGAAGGTGTAAACACAAACAATGACCGCGGCATGCAAGCCGTTGTAGAACGTGCCGGTCTTTCTTGGGCCGAAGCAAAGCCCATCATGGGCAACACGGATTGGGAGATCGAGATCGAGGCCAATCGCCTGGCGATGTACGAAAAGGGTCTCTGGGGTGTCCCCTGTTATCGCCTGGTCGGAGCAGACGGCGAAGAGATCCTCGCGCTCTGGGGACAAGATCGCCTCTGGCTGGTGGCCAAAGAGATCCAGCGCGCACTCGGCCGAGCGGAGTCGCGATCTCGCTAGCGACGCCCCATTACGATCCAGAGTGGATCCGCACCCGCGGGACTGCGATCGACGACGCGACTTTTTGAAAACGCTTCGTCGCGCACATGATATTGCTGAACCAGGTGGCAACGCTCCGTCGCGCTCGCCGCGTGAAAGAAGCGAATGGCTTTGGTGGGGAAGCATCGATGCGACATCGCCACGATCGAGATGCCCCCCGGTCGTAGCACCCGCGCAATATCGGCGAAGACTTCAAACGGACGCGTCAAGTACTGCACCGACACTGCGTTCACGACAAAGTCAAAACTCTCGTCGTCGTATGGGAGCCGTGAGTCGGCATTCAAGTCGTGTACGACGGAGTCTTGAAGCACCGGGTTCGCCGCAAGCTCTTGGGCGTTCATTCCAAGCCCTGCAACGCGACCGAGCGGCGGTTGCGTGGGCAGGTGCGAAACCCAGGAAGACATCAGGTCTAGAACGTCCGCGCCCGCGGTCAGGGTCTCTCCATAAAACTGGGTGAGCGCGGCAATCGTAGCGTCGTCGATGTGCACGACGAGACGAGGCGCGCTGTAAAAGAGCGCGTCAGCGCTCTCATCCTGTCGCTCGAACGCGAAGCCAGGGAGATCCAAGCTTACGGCCTGCTTCTTCTCACGCGGCCGGTCGGATCTTGTACTTCATCGGCAATGTTTTGAGACCGACGACGAAACTCGAATCAATCTGCGTCGAGGCCGACGTCCCGTGCTCCGCAGACTCCAACCGGTTCGCGAGTTCGAGGAACAACGCTCTCGCGCTCAAGCGAGCCACGTGGGCGCCGAGGCAAAAATGCTCTCCGGTACCGAAGCCCAGATGGCGATTCGGGTGTCGCTCAATGTCAAAGTCGAAGGGACGATCGAAGACGTCTGAGTCCCGGTTCGCCGAACCGTAGAAGAGAACCAAGTCGTCGCCCTTCGGGATCTTCACGCCTCGAATTTCGGCATCCTGGAGCAGCTTGCGTCGCATGTAGTTCACCGGCGACGTCCAGCGCACAACTTCTTCAACCGCACTCTTTGCCAGGTCCGGATTCTTGCAGAGCAAGTCGAGTTGGGCTGGGTTGTCGAGCAGCGCAGCCATGCCACCCGAGATGGCATTGCGCGTCGTGTCATGCCCCGCGGTGAAGACGATCAGGTAATACCCGAATGTTTCGAGGGGCCCCATCATTTCGCCGTTCTTCATTTTGGCGTTGGCGAGCAAGCTCGCAAGATCTTCGCGCGGCGTGGCACGTCGATCTTCAATGATGGCGTTGAAGAGATGATAGAACTCAAGGCCCAGTTCGGCTTGAGCCTTGTTGCGATCTTCGCCGGGACGCTGCAGGTCCGGGTCATCGAAGGCAAATAACTGCTGTGTCAGTTTGAGAACTTTTTCTTCGTCCTCGCGTTCGATTCCAAGCAGCGTTGCCAGGACACGAAGTGGGTGACGCTGGGCGATGAGTTCAACGAAGTCGCACTCCCCTTCGTCGCCTAGCTTGTCGACTTGTTCGCGCGCGCACTCGGTCACAATTTCGTCGAGCTGATGAATGCTGCGCGGCGTAAAGAAGCCACTGGCGACTTTGCGAAAGTCGCGGTGCTCCGGCGGGTCCATTTCGATGATGGTCCGCATGTTATTAAATGCCGCGCTCTCGTCGCCTGTGCGACCCGCGACCTGTTCGTCGGTCATGATCACCGGCCCGGCCGCGTTGCTGAAAATCTCGGGCTTGCTCGAGATTTCCATGATGTCGCTGTGCTTCGTGATGGCCCAAAAGGGTTCATACTTTTCGATTTCACAGCGATACACCGGTGCGTTTTCACGCAGGTGCGTCCACAGATCATGGGGTTGACCCCCGACACCGTAATTTTGCGGGTGAATCAAGTCTTTCGGGTCAATTTCGAAGGCCATCGCGAGTTCCTATCCAGTAGTGGTGAGCGCGGTTCGTGACGAATCTCAAGTCTACCCCTTGAACCCACGCTTCCACACAGGCGACGCCCCGAATGCGAGTAAGTTGGATGAGTCGCGCGGGCTACCCGGTACAGCGGCTACCACAACGGGCACGCGTTCCGAACGTCAATCGGCGCCCACTGAACACCCATATTGGGTAACTTCGCCCTTTGCGTTCGTTCTCGATAACGCAAGCGCGCATCCCTCGGAGCGTCCATGCCTGAAGACATTCGAATTCTCGACCTCGCGAATCCGCAGTTGCCGCAGACATTTGTCGACCAGACCCGTGCGGCGGCCCCGATGGCAGACGCGCTCGTGCTCGAACGCGACGCCGTCGTGACTCAAGCCTCGAATGAGACGGGCCTCACCGACTTCGGTGAAGACGGCTGGCAAGAACGTCTTGACGTTGTGCTTCAAGGCCTGCGCGAAGACGCTGAATTGTCTCCGATCGGAAAGCTCAGCGGGTACGCTCAACTGGTCTCGTTCGCAAAAAACCGTCTCCTCCTCGAAGACCTTTGGAAGCGACACCCTGAGATCGACGACGTCAAACAAGACCCGCCGATCATTATCGCGGGTTTGCCTCGCAGTGGAACGACGCATCTTCACAGCCTGATCGGGGCCGACCCGAAGCTCCGCGCCCTGCCCTGGTGGGAAGCACTCGAACCGGTGCTTGCCGACAGCGAGAAACCCGCGGCGGGACAACCGGACCCGCGCCTTGAACGCGCCTCAGCGGGAATCGCATTTCGCGACCTCGCCATGCCGCACTTCAACGCGATGCACGAGATGACGGTCGACCACATTCACGAAGAGATTCATCTGCTCGCGATCGACTTCTCGACGATGTTTCTGGAGAACATGGGCATCGGTCTCGGTCCCACCTTCCGTGACTATTATATGGAGCGCGACCAAGCTCCTCACTACCGGTACATGAACAAGATCTTGCGCACGCTGCAGTGGCTGCGAGGGGGAACACGCTGGGTGCTCAAGAGCCCTCAGCACCTCGAACAGTTCAAGGCCATCGTCGACGCCTTTCCCGACGCGACCGTCGCGATCAATCATCGCGACCCTGTTTCTACCGTCGCGTCGTTTTCAACGATGATTTCATATTCAACGCGCCTGTCCGCAGCAAAAGCAGATCCAGTGCGCCTCGGCCATTACTGGGCCGAACGTCTCGAACTCATGTTGCGTCGGTGTGTCGAAGACCGAGACCTGCTTCCGAAAGAGCGAACCGTCGATGTCCTCTTCCACGAATACATGGGCAACGAACTCGAAACCGTGGACGCGATCTACAAGATGGCAGGTCTCGACTTCGACGATGATTCAAAAGCCTCAATGGCGAAGTATCAAGCTGAGCATCCCCGCGGTCGTTTCGGACGCGTGCAATACGACCTAGCAGACTTCGAACTCGACGGTGCAGAACTGCGCGAGCGGTTTCGCTTTTATACTGATCGATTCCCCGTTCGACTCGAATCCTAAGTTCGGCGACGCCTTCGCCAGCGCGCGCACTTTGATTCCTACAACCGAGGCCCCCAATGACCGTGCCCGATAGTCTGAGCCGCAACAAGCTCCACGAACTACTCGACTTGATCCGCGAGGTGAGCGACCGCCGCTACGGCGCCGAATGGGGCATCGACAACAAGGGCGACATCGCGGACGGTCATCGCAACTTGATGCACATCCTCGAAGGGGGTTTGTATTCCCACTTCGACGCCGACCCCGAACGACCGGTGTTTCGTCGCATCGTTTCGCCGACGCGGAAGTTTCGCGGCGATAACGGCGACGCAATTTACTTCGACGCGGCGATTCGACCCGATCGTGAGTACATCGTCAAAGGCAACATGGCCGGTGCCGTCTATGTCTCGGTGACCGTAGAAGAAGGCCCGGGCGAAGGATCCTACGCGACGGGTACCGCTGCAGGCCTTCACGATGGTGAATTCGACGTGGACGCCAACGGTAACTTCGAAATCGTACTTTCCTCAAAGCACCACGACCGAAACTGGCTCGAGCTGACATCGACTGCGAGCCGCATCACGACTCGTCATTATTTCGAAGACGAAGTCTGCGCGGCAGCCGACCCCACCCGCCACATACCACTTTCGATTGAACCGACAGAAGAACCGCCCGCACCGGCTCCGTTTGACCCGGACACCCAGGACCAAAAGACCGCGGACGGAATTCAGCGCGTGATCAACTTCGTACGCGGCGACACCCTCGACCAGCCGCCGCGTAAGCCCGAAGAACAGCCCAACTGGGTCTCCACGACCCCCAACGTCTTCAACAAGCCGGAGAAGCCCGGCGACATGGCGTTTTCGGCGATGGACATCGCATACACGATGGCGCCCTACTTGCTCGGCCCCGACAGCGCCCTGGTCATCACGGGCCGTTTCCCCGAATGCAAGTTCGCGAATGTCTGCCTCTGGAACCGCTATATCCAGAGCTTCGACTACAACAACGGACGCATTTCGCTCAACCGAAAGCAGACCCAGTTCGAAGCCGACGGCAGCTACCGCATCGTGATCGCCCATGAAGACCCAGGCGTTCCGAACTGGATTCAGACCGAAGGTCGGGCCTTCGGCATGGTGTACTGGCGCTTCTTGTTGCCCGAAGGTGAAGTCGAAACACCGAATGCCGAGGTCGTCAATTTTGAATCGCTACGTTCGTGAATCGAATGCTATCAATCTGCCCGCACCGCAAGTGAATCAACCCGCAAGCCGCTCCCTGGAGGACTCCCCATGAAAGCCGTCGTATGCAGCAAGTTCGGACCGCCCGAAGCTCTTTCTGTCGAAGAGATGCCCGACCCGACCGCGGGCGAAGGTCAGATCGTGATCGACGTCGACTCGGCGGCGGTCACATTCCCGGACACACTCATGATCGAAGACAAGTATCAGTTCAAAGCGACACCGCCGTTCATTCCCGGCGGAGAAGTCGCGGGGATCGTGAGCGAAGTGGGCGCAGGGGTCACGGGGTTTTCTGTCGGCGATCGCGTGACGGGTAGCGCTGGAATCACCGGCGGGTTTGCAGAAAAAGTTGCAGTCGGCGCCGCGTCGTCTCGGGTGCTTCCCGACGATGCAGGCTTCGCGGAATCTACGGGCATGCTTTACGCGTATGGCACGGGCTACTACGGACTGAAGTTTCGCGGCGAGTTGCAGCCCGGCGAAACCCTACTTGTTCTCGGAGCCGGTGGCAGCGTAGGCATGGCCGCAGTTGAGCTTGGCAAGTTGATGGGGGCACGCGTGATTGCCGCCGCATCCCGCGACGACAAGCTAGCGTTGTGCAAGGAACGCGGCGCAGACGAAGTCATCAACTATTCGACCGAAAACCTGAAAGAGCGCGCCAAGGAATTGACCGGCGGCCAAGGCGTCAATGTCGTTTACGACGCCGTCGGCGGCGACTATGCCGAGCAAGCGTTGCGCGCGATCGCATGGGGCGGACGCTTCCTCGTCATCGGCTTCACCGCCGGGATCCCCGCCGTCCCGTTCAACCTCGCTTTGCTCAAGAGTTGTCAGATCATCGGTGTCTTCTTGGGCGCCATGGTGAGTCGCGAACCCGAAACCAAAGACGCAATCGAATCCGACTTGCTTGGCTTTATGGCGTCGGGTGAGCTGCGACCCCACATTTCGCAGCGCTATTCCCTCGAAGATGCGCCCAAGGCGCTACGCCACATGATCGATCGCAAGTTGGTCGGCAAGGTGGTCGTCGCACCCTGATAAGCGGCCCGCGAATGCTGCAAAGCACTTTGGAGGGAAGATGCCCCAAACTATCGATCCAACTCAACAATTCCGCCTTGATGGAAAGGTCGCCCTCGTGACGGGCGGCAGCCGAGGCCTGGGCAAAGAAATGGTGCTTGCCTTCGCCCGCGCCGGCGCCGACGTGGTCATTGCGAGTCGCAAAGTTGAGTCGTGTGCCGCACTTGCGAAACAAGTTGAGAGCGAAACTGGAAGGCGCGCGCTTGCTGCGGGTGCGCATGTCGGAAAGTGGGACGACTGCGACGCGTTGGCCAAGCAGGCACTCGATCACTTTGGACGAGTCGACGTCCTGGTCAACAACGCAGGGATGTCGCCAACCTACCCGTCACTCATTGCAGTCACTGAAGCTCTCTACGACAAAGTGATGGACGTGAATCTCAAAGGGACGTTTCGGCTGTCCGCACTTCTGGGCACCGCGATGTTCGAAGGCGACGGCGGGTCGATCATCAACGTAAGCAGCATTGCCGCGAGTCAACCGACCCCTGGCGAAGTTCCCTATGCCGCCGCGAAGTCAGGCGTGCACAGCATTACCAAGAGCTTCGCCCGGGCCTTCGCGCCCAAGGTCCGCGTCAACTGCATCATGCCCGGCGCGTTCTTGACCGACATCAGCAAGGCTTGGCCCGAAGCGATGCATCAGGCCATGGCACGCATGATTCCTCTTGCGCGAGGTGGGCAGCCCGACGAAGTCGTCGGCGCGGCGCTCTACCTCGCGAGCAGTGCGTCGAGTTACACGACGGGAAGCATCATCAAGATTGACGGCGGTGCTGCATACGGCATGGGCTAGCGGGCCATCGATTCCCGCTCAAACAACACCCAACAACACCCAACGAAAACCGAAGCACGAGGAGCACGCGTGGCAGATCAAGACAAGTACGAAACCCTCGACATTCGCGTCGATGACAATGTCTGTTGGTTGACCCTCAACCGCCCCGACTCGCTCAACGCGATGAATCGTCAGCTCGTCACGGACCTGCGTGAGTTCATCACCCAGCTCCCCGATCGAAGAGATATCCGGGTCGTCATCTTAAAGGGTGCAGGACGCGCGTTTTGCGCTGGACTCGACATCAAGGAATCTGCTGCCCCCTCGCTGACGAGCGACGACGGCAACCGCGTCACGAAGGGTTTGCGCATGCAACGTCGCATTGCCGATCTCGTCATGATGATGCGACGCGCACCACAGCCCTTTATCGCGTGCGTTCAGGGTGCCGCGAGCGGCGGTGGTTTTGCGTTAGCGCTTGCGTCCGACGTCAGAATCGCAGGCGAGTCTGCGCGCATGAACGCAGCATTCATTCGCATTGGCCTTTCGGCCTGCGACATCGGAGTCAGCTACTTCTTGCCGCGACTCGTCGGCGCATCCCTCGCTAGCGAGCTGCTCCTCACGGGCCGCTTCATCCACGCCCAACGCGCGCTCGCCACGGGGCTTGTGTCCGATGTCGTTCCCGACGCAGATCTAGACGCCGCCGGCGAAGCCCTCGCGCGCGAGATCCTCGAAAACTCGCCTCTCGGCGTGCGTCTCACCAAAGAAGCTCTCGCAATGAGCCTCGACGCGGGCAGCCTCGAGCAGGTGATCGCGATGGAAGATCGCAACCAGATTCTCTGTTCTCAGTCGCCCGACGTCATCGAGGGCATGCGCGCGTTTCTCGAGAAGCGCCCGCCGAAGTTCGCCGACTGAACCCCCCGAGGAGTTTCCCCTTGCCCCCCGACGAATCCACCCGAATAGGCGACACCCCACCTGAAGACATGACACGTTCGACCCGCGACCCGCAGTCGTTCGGTGGGTCCCTCAATACGTGGCTCTCCGCTCAACTCGGCGCAGGCGCGAACCCCGAAGTGACGGGCGTGTCGAGCCCCGAGGCCAACGGGATGTCGAGTGAGACGTTGCTGTTCGACGCGGCATGGACCGAAGACGGCGTAAGGACCCAAGGGAGCTTCGTGGCTCGAGTCGAACCCGACCCAAACGATTGCCCGGTGTTTCCCTTCTACGATCTCGAAGGCCAGTTTCGTTTGCTGCAACTCTTAAACGAACGAAGCGCCGTCCCAGTACCCGGGGTGCGCTGGCTCGAACTCGACCCCGAACATCTGGGTGCGCCATTTTTTGTCATGGACTGCGTCGACGGACGCGTCCCTCCCGATGTCCTGCCCTACACCTTCGGAAGTTGGCTCACCGAAGCCTCGGAGCCAGAGCGGCGGACCTTGCAAGACTCGAGTGTCGCCCTTTTGGCGGACCTTCACCGCACCGACATCAAAGGCGTCGATACTTCGTTTTTGGAATTCGACTTGCCCGGGGCGACCCCGCTTGAACGACATCTCGAAAACCAGCGCCGCTACTATGAATGGGTGAAAGGCCCCCGCAGACATCCAATCATCGAGCAAACCTTTTCATGGCTCGAAAACCATTGGCCTACAGAAGAAGGCGAAGCCGTCATCAGCTGGGGGGACTCGCGCATTGGCAACGTCCTGTACGACGGATTCGAACCCGCCGCCGCCCTCGACTGGGAAATGGCCGCCATGGGTCCGCGCGAACTTGATGTCGGCTGGATGATCTTCCTTCATTGCTTCTTTCAAGAACTCGCAGGGACCGCAGGCATGCCGGGCTTGCCCGACTTCATGCAACCCGCAGAAGTGAGCGCGACCTACGAACGACTTTCGGGCCACGCGACGCGCGACCTCGAGTGGTACCAGATCTATGCGGGGCTTCGACACGCCATCGTGATGGCACGCGTTCATGCGCGCCGCGTTCACTTCGGACAAGCCGAATGGCCCGAGGATCAAGACAGCGTCATCTATCACCGCCCAACGCTCGAGTGCATGCTCGACGGTAGTTGGTGGGACTGACTTCAAGAGCTCCCCCACGCCGCCCGACCCTTCAGACACAGGACGCACACACATGCCCAATCCGATCGGCCCTCTCATCGCTGAAGATGAACGCTTCACCCATCAAGTCGCCGACACCTTTGCAACGGTCGGCACGACCGACCCGTCGTGGACAGAAAAAGTGTGCGCGATGGCGATGGCTCGGGACGGCAGCCTTCAAATCGGATTCGGACTCGGCAAGTACACCAACCGCAATGTGATGGACTCGTATGCCGCACTCTCACGCGGAAAAGAACAACTCACCGTTCGGGTGAGCCGCGCCCTTTCGAGCGACCCGGAACAGACGGTGATCGGTCCGATCTCCTACGAAGTCGTGGAGCCCCTGCGCAAAGTCCGCTTTCGACTCGAAGCCAATGAATGCCAACCGATCGCATTCGATTGGCTCTTCGAAGCGGTCGTGCCGCCCTTTATGGAAGAGCGCACGCACCTGCGCCAGCAGTTTCGCGTGATGAGTGAACTCGTGCGCTACCACCAAACGGGGACCGCTTCGGGTTGGATCGAACTTGATGGCGAGCGCCATGAGATGACGCCGGACACCTGGGTCTCGACCCGAGATCATAGTTGGGGCGTCCGCTATGACGTGGGGGTGCCAGGCACCGACGTAGAGCCGCGGCCCACCATCCCGCCGGGTGTCGGTTTCATGATGATCTGGTGCCCTGTGCTGATGGAACGCCCGGACGGGAGCCATTATGCGATGCACCTGCACTTCACCCGGTACGCGGCTCCGGGCTTCCATCAAAAGATGACCACCGCGCGAATCGAACACCCTGACGGTGGCGAAGAGGTAATCGAAGAGATTGACCCAGAGCTTCGGTTCAACGCGAGCAACCGTCGCCTCGAAGGTGGGGCACTCTCTTGCACGATGGCGGACGGAAGCGCGAGGACTCTCGACATTGAAGTGATGGGTGACACGGGCGTGCACCTTGGTGCGGGGCTGTACTTTGGTTTCGACGGCCATCACCACGGAGAGTGGCGCGGAAACTTCAACATCGAGGGCGAGCGCATCACAGACTGCTCGACCCCCGAGCAAGCGAGGCGCTTGCATCAGATCCGCGACACCACGATTCGAGTGACGGACAGCGCGACCGGCGCCGTGGGTTGGGGAAACTGCCAACCCATCGCCGCGGGTCCATGGCCGGAACTTGGGCTCGATGACGATTCTTGGATGTAGCGCGAACAACCAGAACACCCCGCGAGACTGAGGAGCGAAGTTGATGGCGATTTCACAAACCGAAATTCCTCCGTACGAGCTGAGCGATGTTCCCGATGTAAAGGCATTGCCGTTTCATGAGCGCGCGCGTCTGATTGGCCGCATGTGGGCATCGCAGCAGAACGCGACGCCTTTTTCTGTGATCGTGATGTACTGGCTCAAGTACCTCCTCTTGTTCGCCGGCGGCTGGGCTTTTTTTAATACATTTTCGTCGACCTACACCAGCCTGCTCGACGTGGGATCCTGGGCCTTTACTCCGGTTGCGTTCCAGAAGGCCCTTGTCTGGGCAATGTTTTACGAATGCTTGGGACTCGGCTGTTCTTCGGGCCCGATGAACGCGCGCTTCTGGCCACCGATCGGGGGACTTCTCCACTTTCTCCGCCCCGGTACAACGAAGCTTGCGCTCTACCCCAAGCTCCCCGTGCTCGGCGGAAGCACCCGCAGCGTGTTCGACGTCGTCCTTTACTCCGTCCACATGCTCTTCTTGCTGCGCGCCCTGCTCTCGCCCGCGATCACGCCCGACCTGCTGGTCCCAACCTGCATCATCCTTCCGATCCTCGGCGTCGCGGACAAAACGATCTTCCTCGCCGCACGTTCTGAGCACTACTTGATCGGCATCATCTGCATGGCCGGAGCGTTCGCGGGGGGCGTTTGGATCGCGGCGTGTCAGATCCTTTGGTGTTGCATTTGGTTTTGGGCGGCGACGTCAAAGCTCAACCATCACTTTCCGTCCGTGATCATGGTCATGATGAACAACGGGCCGTTCTTCCCCGCGTTCCTCAAGAACCGGCTCTTCGTCAACTACCCGGACGACCTGCGACCTTCGAAATTTGCAACCTTCATGGCCCATTTGGGCACCGCGACCGAGTATGCGATCCCATTCATCCTGCTCCTGAGCGACAGCACGGCGTTGACCGGTGGCATGCTGTTCGTCGCGTTCGGTTTTCACGGCTTCATCGCACTCAACAATCCTTCGGGTATGCCGATCGAGTGGAACATCTTGATGGTCTACGGCGCGATCTTCCTGTTCGGCTTCAACCCCGAAGTAAGCGTTCTTTCCGTCGCCGAAGTTCCGTGGCTCGCCGCGCTGATGTTCTGCTCTTTGATCCTGCTTCCTCTGTACGGAAACTTCGTGCCATCGCGCGTCTCGTTCCTACTTTCCATGCGGTACTACGCGGGGAATTGGGCCTACAACATTTGGTTCTTCCGGGGCGATAGCGCGAAAAAAATAAACAAGCTCAAGAAGGCGGCGGGCACGATGCGCGAACAACTCGAGGGCATGATCGATGACCCGCTCGCGGTCGAAACCGTCATGATGTCGACTCCGGCCATCCGCCTCGCGCACCTTCAGGGCAAGGCCCTGTTCGACGCGATCCCCCACGCCATGGACAACGTCGACGAATATGAATGGATGGAAGGCGAAATTGTCGCCGGACTCGCGCTCGGCTGGAACTTCGGCGACGGCCATTTGAATGAAACACGCCTGCTCGAAGTCATTCAGGAACAATGCGGCTTCGAAGAAGGAGAGCTGCGGGTGGTGATGGTCGAGTCGCAGCCGCTGTTCGGGCGCGCGATGCATTGGAAGGCCGTCGATGCCGTCACCGGCGTACTGGCCGAAGGCGACGCCCTCATCGAGAAGATGCGAAAAGAACAACCCTGGCCGACCGGCGACAGTGCTCGGCCCTTCATCGACGCCGTCGCGCGAAAATCCGCTGGTTAAGATCCACGGGTTTCGCGCTTCGGTTGCCCTATCTTGGCAGAACGCTTGGCAGCACGCTTGGCGACCTCCCCTGGTACGCAACACCACAGCCCCGAAAGGAACGCATATGAGTGACTACACGCTGACGATCGAGGGCAAGGCTTGTGCCGCCGACAAGACTTTTGGGGTCATCAACCCCGCAACCGAAGAAGTCTTCGCCCAGGCTCCCGACGCTTCAAAGGCGGACCTCGACGCCGCGGTCGCGGCAGCCAACGCAGCGTTTCCCGCTTGGCGAGACACGCCCCTCGAAGATCGCAAGGCTGCGCTCAACGCCATGGCGGATCGTGTCGACGCAGAAGTGGATTCGATGGCGGAAGTGTTGGTCCACGAACAAGGCAAGAGCCTTGCCAACGCTCAGTTCGAAGTCCGCGGTACCGCCATGTGGCTGCGCGCGTCAGCAGCGACCGACCTGCCCACTGAAGTCCTGTCGGACAGTGAAACACAGCGCGTTGAATTGCGTCGCAGGCCGCTCGGCGTCGTCGGCGCGATCACGCCATGGAACTTCCCACTCTTGCTTTCGATTTGGAAAGTGGGTCCGGCACTCGTCACCGGCAACACGATGGTGCTCAAGCCGTCCCCTTACACGCCGCTTACCGTGCTTCGCTTCGGCGAGATTGTGCGCGAGGTGTTACCGCCGGGTGTTCTTAACGTTGTGTCGGGTGGAGACGATCTCGGCAAGTGGATGACGGACCATTCGGACATCCATAAGATTTCGTTCACGGGCTCAGGGCCGACCGGCAAGAAGATCATGGCGAGCGCGGCGGGCAGCTTGAAGCGCATCACCCTTGAACTCGGGGGCAACGACCCCGCCATCGTGCGCGGCGATGCCAACCCCAGCGAAATCGCGGGACCGATCTTCAACATGGCCTTCCAGAACAGCGGGCAGGTATGTGGCGCGATCAAGCGACTCTACGTGCACGACGACATCTACGAAGACATGTGCGAAGCCCTCGTCGAAAAGGCGAAAGAAAAAACCGTGGGCAACGGCATGACGGCCGGTACGGACTTCGGCCCCGTACAGAACAAGATGCAGTACGACATCGTCTGCGATCTTGCGAAGAGCGCAAAAGAAGACGGTGGACGTTTCTTGATCGGAGGAGAGCCGACCGAGGGCACTGGATACTTCTTCCCGCTCACCCTCGTTGCCGATCTCACAGATGGCAACCGGCTCGTCGACGAAGAACCCTTTGGACCGATCCTGCCCATCATTCGCTTTACCGACGACGACGACGTCGTGGCTCGGGCGAACGACACGACCTTCGGGCTCGGGGGATCGGTTTGGAGTGCAGACACCGAGCGCGCTACGCAAATGGCAGAGCGGCTCGATACAGGCTCAGCCTGGGTGAATCAGCATTTCGACGTCAGTCCCTTCTTGCCGTTTGGCGGCGTAAAGGAATCGGGCATGGGCGTAGAAAATGGTCCGTGGGGCCTCGCTGAATTCACATCCTCGCAGGTGTTGAACATCAAGAAGGGCTGAGCACTCCTCAGCGCACCCGCTTCATCTTCAGAAAATCAGGAGTACGCAGACATGGCCGATTCGGAACGCAGAAAGCGCGGCGTTGAAATGATCAAAGAAGTCTACGCGGGCGACGTCATCGTTCCCCCGGAAGGCGCGATGGCATTTACCGACATCATGCTCGAACAAGTCTTCGCCGAAGTCTGGTCCCGCGACGTGCTGTCAATTCGAGATCGTCGCTTGCTCCTACTGGGCATCATCGCCGAAAAAGGCGAAGTGAATACGTTCGGCATCCAGGCGAAGGCATCGCTCAAGCGCGGCGAGCTTGAGCCCGACGAATTGCGCGAGCTGCTGTTGATGATCGCGCAGTACTCCGGCTACCCGAGGGCGGCTGCGCTTGTCGGCGTGATCGAACAGAAGATCGCCGAAGTCGCCAAAGAGAAAACCAAAGAAAAAGACGAAGGCTAGGCAAAGACGTTGAACCCTCGCGAACTCGCTGCGGACCTGGTTGCTCGCGATCACAAGAGCGTTTGGCACCCCTACGCGCCCCCCGAAGCGAACCCGCTCTATCCCGTCGAGAGTGCGTCTGGCGTCCATCTGCACTTGACCGACGGACGCGTCCTCGTCGACGGCATGTCGTCCTGGTGGTCTGCGATCCACGGCTACCGACACCCCGCCATCGAAGCAGCATTGCACGATCAACTCTCGCGCCTACCTCACGTGATGTTTGGCGGTTTGACCCACGAGCCAGCAGTGCGGCTTTGCGAGCGGCTCATTGCCCTCACTCCTGCGGGCCTCGACCGGGTGTTTTTGTGCGACTCGGGATCGATCGCGGTTGAAGTCGCGATCAAGGTCGCCTTCCAGTACTGGCTTTCGAAGGGACGCCCCGAACGCAATCGCCTACTGACCGTTCGCGGCGGCTATCACGGCGACACGTTTGCAACGATGGCAGTGTGCGATCCAGTCAACGGCATGCACGACTTCTTTCAAGGCGTGCTGCCAGATCACTTCTTCGCCGAACGTCCGAGCTGTCGCTTCGACGAACCGTTCGAAGAACGTCACATCGCCGACCTCGAAGCAAAGCTGCAACAGCACGGCGATCAGATCGCGGGGGTCATCCTCGAGCCTGTCGTTCAAGGCGCAGGCGGCATGTGGTTCTACGCACCGGAATACCTTCGGCGACTACGCGCGCTTTGCGATGAACACGACGTCCTCTTGATCTTCGACGAAATCGCAACAGGCTTTGGACGAACGGGAGAGATGTTCGGCGCAGATCACGCTGGGGTGTCTCCCGATATTCTGAGTCTCGGCAAGTCACTCACTGGCGGCACGCTGACGTTGGCGGCGACGCTCATGAGCGAACGCGTCAGCAGCACAATCGCCAAAGGTGAGCCGGGTGCGCTGATGCACGGCCCGACCTACATGGCGAACCCCCTCGCCTGCGCGGCCGCACACGCGAGCCTCGACCTGCTTGAGACCACGCCGTGGCGTGATCGTGTGAAGACCCTCGAAGCCGGACTGCGCAAAGGCCTTGAACCCTGCCGCGAACTGGAGAACGTTTCCGATGTCCGCGTGCTTGGAGCGATCGGCGTCGTGGAACTCAAAGAGCCGGTCGACATGAGCTTGGTGCAACCCGCCTTCGTCGAGCATGGCGTGTGGGTGCGACCGTTCGGGCGGCTCGTCTATTTGATGCCGCCGTTCGTCACCGAGGCCGAGCAACTAGACCAGCTTACGAATGCGGTCTGCGCTGTGGTTCGAGGCTGAAACCCGCCTGAGTTCGCCCTCAATGTCGGTTTCGGCCCTCCCACATCCGCGTTTCAGCCTTGGCGCGTTCATTTGACAGCATTAAATTTACAACGTATACCAATGCCATGCCGAGAGCCGCCCTATCTCAGAGTGAAGTCGACGACTTCCGCGAAAGCTTGTGCGACACAGCGACGCGGCTCTTTGCCCAGTGCGGCTACGAGGGTGTCACGATGCGCGCCCTGGCAACCAGCCTTGGCTGCAGCCCAATGACCCCGTACCGCTACTTTGAAAACAAGGCTGAGATCTTCGGCGCCGTTCGCTCCGCAGGCTTCGCTCGCTTCGCCGACGCCCTCGAAGATTCAGTGCGCGGACAAACTGATCACGTAGAGATCATGCGCGCCCTTTGTCGCGCATACGTTCAATTCGCAATGACGGAGCCCCATGCCTACCGCATCATGTTTGAACTCAACCAGCCCGCAAGCATTCGCATTGACGACTTGCGCAGCTGGAAGGTCATCCACGGCGCGGTGTCCGCTGCGATCGCCGACGGTTTGATAACGGGCCACCCAGACATCGTCGCGCACCTGCTTTGGTCCGGCATACACGGTCAGGTGGCGCTTCACCTTTCAGGGCATTTGAACTTGGGGGTCGATCTCGACCAACTCGTCCAAGCGTTTCTCGCTCGGGAACTCAGCAGCTTCAACGTTTAGTTTGCTAGCGCCATTTTCATTCCGCGCCTTCCCGCACAAAACGCGGGAACATAAAAGGAACACATGATGAATCAACAACAGAATGATCTCCTGGCTTCCGTCACGAGACCGAACCCGGTCGAAACCGAGTACAACTTTTCAAGGATCGAAGGCGAGATCCCGCGAGAGCTCAACGGAACGCTCTACCGCAACGGCCCCAATCAAAAAACCGAACCCGCCGCCGGCTATTCGGCCATGCATCTTTTCGACGGCGACGCCTTGATCCACGCCATCACCTTCGATGACGGCAAAGCGCGCTACCGCGGACGCTACGCGCAGACCGACAGCTTCAAGCGCGAGCAAGAAGAAGGTGAATTCGTCACGGGCAGCCTCAACTTCGCCCCAGATCGGGCGATCGAAAACCCGCCCCCCTTCGTAGCTCCGAACACCAACATTGTGCCCCACGGCGGCCGACTCTTTGCTCTCGTCGAAAACGCCCCGCCTTTCGAAATGGACCCAAAGACCCTCGATTCGAAGGGTTTGTGGGACTACGACGGCAAGATGCTCGGCATGTCCACTACCGCGCACCCGAAAATCGATCAAAAAACAGGGCAGATGTGGATCCACGGATATCAGCCCATCGAGCCGTACATCCAGCTCTATGTCGTCGAACTCGATGGCAGTGTTTCCCTCGCTGAATCTCACGATGCGCCGTGGCCCTCGATGATGCACGACTTCGCGATCACCGAGAACTACGTGATCTTTCCGCTTGGAAGCATCCACTTCGATCTTGCCCCGATGCTCACTGGGGGGCGCTTCAGCGATGCCATTTCGGGTCACGCCGATCGCAACATGATGTTCGGTATCCGAAAGCGCGAAGCCGGTAGCGAAATCAAATGGATCGAAGGTCCTTCGTCTGGCTACATGTTCCACCCCAGCAACGCGTATGAAGAAGATGGAAAAATCTTCATGGACGCCTGCACGTATGAGGACCCGCAGGCTTTGATCAACAGCCTCGACATCATCCGCAGTGGCGGCGACCCGCGCGGCTTCATCGCACATCCGTACCTCTACGAATTCGACCTTGCGTCGGACACTTGCAAGGAATCGAAGTTGTCAGACATTTCGGCCGAGTTCCCGCGCATCGACGACCGCCTGATCGGTTACAAAAACCGGTGGGGCTACGCTGGCACCGCCGAGCCTAGCGACGATGCGGCCGGGCTCTTTCGCCGGATTACCAAGTATGACCGCACCGGGGGACCGTCGGTCAATCGTGAAGTCGTCGAAGGACAGTGGGTTGGTGAACCCGTCTTTGTGCCCCGCACTCCGGACGCCGAAGAAGACGACGGGTTCATCTTGAACCTGGTCCACGACACCAACAAGGACGAGACTGCAATCGACGTGCTCGATGCCCGCGCGATCGACAGCGCCCCGCTCGCCCGCCTATGGCTGGAAGAACGGATCCCGCTCGGCTTCCATGGGAACTGGCTCCAGGCCTAACGCAAAACGCGAACAGGCCACGCGCACGGGGACCTTGCAATGGGTCCACGAATCAGCGAAAACTCGAAACCCGGTGTCGCGCGTCTGCGCTGCATCGGGTTTTGATTTCCGACCCGCACAATTCCCATGCCCCCAACCGCACGATGACAAGGAACCCGCCATGAGCAACGACGCAGTCTTGATTGACGAACCCATCCCCGGCGTGAGGCGCATCACGCTTAATCGTCCGGAAAAACGAAACGCGCTCAATCACGACATGCGCGGCGGCATCCTGGACGGACTCGAAGAAGCAGATCAAGATCCATCGGTACGCGTGATGATCGTGCGCGGAGCGGGCAAGTGCTTTTCTTCGGGCTACGACCTTGGCGATGGCAACGATGGCCAAGATCATCCGTGGTACACCCCGCCTGGTGACGGACACTGGCCACGCCACGTGACGCAAGGTTGGATGCGAATTTGGGAATTTGGCAAGCCCGTGATCGCCCAGGTGCACGGCTATTGCTTGGCGGGCGGCAGCGAACTCGCCACCTGCTGTGATCTTGTCTACATGTCCGATGATGCAGAAATGGGTTATCCCGCCGTTCGTTTTGGTGTCCCGGACAATCACTTCCACGCTTGGTTCGTCGGCATGCGCAAAGCCATGGAAATGATGATCACCGGCGACTCGCTGAGTGCCGAAGAATGCGTCCAACTCGGTTGGGCGAACGGGAGTGTTCCCGCCGACGAACTCGAGGCCAAGGTCCTCGACGTCGCCCGGCGGGTGATGAGCGTCCCCGCTGACCTCGTGCAACTCAACAAGCGAGTGGTACATCGTCAAATGGAAATCATGGGACTTCACACGGGGATACGAGCCGGGTCAGAGTTATGCGCCCTCGGCACCCACCAACAAAGCATGCACGAGTTCATGGCGCGCACAAAAGACCAGGGGCTCAAGGCTGCCCTCCAGGACCGCGACCAACCGTTTGGCGACTACCGGACCAAGGACGATCAATGATCGCAGACTGGGGCGAACAGGAGCGACGCTTGAGCGAGCATGTCAGCGTGCTCGTTGGAACAGACACCGGCAAGTATCCCTCTGGCAATTCGCTCTTGGTGCGCGGGACGCGTGAGGCGATTGTGATCGATCCCTCCGTGGATGTCGTTGCGAAAGGCGGCGCCCCGATCGCAATCGACGCCGTCATCAACAGCCACGCCCACGAAGACCACATCCCGGGCAACGGCTTATTCAGCGACGCCCGGGTGCACGTCCATGACGCGGACCTGCCCGGTGTGCAAACCCTCGACGGTTTGATGGATATCTACGGGTTCGAGGGTGAAGCGCGCGACGGGTTCAAAAAGGTGGTCGTTGAAGAATTCAACTTCGCACCCCGCCCCGATGCCCATGGGTTCTCGGACGGCGCGGTCTTCGACCTCGGCGAAACAAAAATCGAAGCCGTCCACTTGCCCGGACATACACGCGGTCACAGTGGCTTTCGCATCTCAGAAGGCGTGTTTTTTCTTTCCGACATCGACCTCACCGGCTTCGGGCCCTACTACGGAGATGTGTGGAGCGACCTCGAAGATTTCGAAGAGAGTCTGCGTAAAGTCCGTGACGAAGACGCCGACTTCTACGTGACCTTCCACCACAAAGGTGTGATCGAGGGTCGCAAAAGCTTCCTCGAGTTACTCGATACATTCGGTGCAGTGATCACTCGGCGGCACGATGCGATGCTCGACTTCCTTGCTGAACCACAGAGCATCGAAGACATGGTCGAACGTCGCTTTATCTACCGGCCGCATGTGAAGTCCGTCTTTGCCGACCAGGTCGAACACCGAAGCGCATTCTTGCACTTGCAGCGGATGCAGACCCGGGGCGAAGTCAAAGAAGTCGAAACCGGTCGATTCCAGCGCGTCTGATATCGCGCGGCGTTTCACGACACAGTTCGAGCCGATGCTTCGAGCAACCCGCTCAAGTACACAACGCAAGCTGACGGCTATGCGCGAGAAGCGTGCCATCTGCCGTCCACAGCTCTCCGTCTTCTTCCAGATAGCCGCCGCTGGCGTGCCGGGTTGTAAAGCGAGTCAGAATCCAGTCGCCGGGGTTCCAGGTCGCCTTGGCGAGCATCGCTCGGATGTGGACCGTCAAGTCGACAGTCGGGACCGCCATCGGGACCGACGTCGTCGCGAAAATCGGTGGCGGTAATGCATCCGCCATCGCGACGATCATCGCCCCGTCGAGGGGCCGATGGGTCGCTGGACGGATCCACCAAGTCATGTCCATCGGACCTTCGCCACCAAACGAGATATTGCTCGCATTGCGAATGTCCCACTCTTTATGGATCGCGAGCGAGGGCCCTTTGCGAACCAGGCCGATTTTGTCGCACTCATCGAGCGGAGCCGCTTTCGGCAATGACCACGTCGTAAGTTCAATGCCCTCTCGCTCACCGCCCCAGGCACCGGTGGCAAGCAGGATCGGCTTCGCGTTTTGGGTCATCTTCAAGCGCAAGTAAGCAACCGAACGGCCGAGCTGCTCTACGACGACCTCAATGTTCGCGGGGCCTTGTTTGGGCGGACGCAGGTAGTGGACCGTGAGACTGCGCAGCTGCCTCGACGGATCATCGAGATGGGCACCCCCCGCCTGGGTGAGGAGTGCAGCGAGGTAGCCACCGTTGGGCCCAGCCACGATCCAATGATTCGGACTGATGTCGCAAGTGTATTGCCCCGGGCTGATGCAGGTGACCGCTGTGTCTTCGTCGAATGGCATTTCTTTCCCTTGAACTTGCATCACATGGGGCGCGTTTGGCGGGCAGAGTCATAGCCATATCGCGTACGAAGCGCGAGCAGCAGCGCACCGGCATCTTCGCGTTCCGGAAGAACGGCGGGTCAATGCCCAAGCAACGGTCTAAAAGAGCGCCTCGCACCCCGTGCCCGCCAAGATCTTGTCGAGGTCTGCACGGTCGTCGCTGCTCAGCGCCTCGCGTTCATCCCGCAACCAGCCAAGGCACTTCGCTTGATAAGGGAACGTTGGCTGTACCCATTTTTCTCCATCAACGATGCAGTCGACTTGTTTGGAGCCACTCGCATGCGCTGCCGCGTTGCCAAGCAAGAAAGGCACGTGCACCCGGCCCACCTCGGTGAGCAAGGCGCGCAACGTGTCGGGCACAGTGTCCCGGGTGATCCAGTCGTCATCGGTGACCGGGAGGCCGCTCAAGTCTTCCGTGTCTTCCGTCCAACCGTAAACTCGCGGCGCATTGGCGACCGTAATAGCAGAAGGCGTAGGGTCGAAAAGAGCAAGCTGCGTCAGCTGACCGTAACAACCGTAGTCCCCGGTCCCGGGTCTATTGCCGAGTAAGAAGGGCATGGTCTGCAGATGTGCGTCGAACAAACTCAAGAAACGCACGTAACTAGCTTCGATAATTGGCGCGGTTGTTTCGTTCGAGCCAACCACGTAGATCCGTGAAACCTGTAGCTCGCCGATGCGCTTTGAAAATGGCGCGACCTGTTCGTCGGTCACGTCGACCTTCGAGTAAAACGGCAAGATCGAAGCCGCTTTGTCGATGTCGCTTTGATGAGCCCAGCGAAAGTGGAACATGCACTTGGTCAACCATTCATCGCCGTAGTCTTCGAGCAAGAAGTCGATAAAGCGAATCACCGGGTCGGTGGGCAAAACCGATCGCCCAGAATATTCGCGTTCGAAGCGACGAATAAGCGGAGTCGAATCTGTGACGGCAACAGTCTCACCATTTTCGTTCGGCAGATAAAAGGTTGGAAGCAAACCAACCTTGGGCTTTGGCAGAGAAGCAAACTCTGCAGAGCTCTGGCGAATGATGCGGTACGGGATCCCGCGAAAGCGAAGCAGTGCGCGCATCTTTCTCGTATAGGGCGAACCGGCCACGCCCATGATCCGGAGAGGTTCGGTGATTTCGCTGGCGGGGATGGGCATTTGAATTCCTCTGTTGCGGGGAGACGCCATGTCGCGATGAATTGGCATTCACAATGCCACAAGCTAAGCCCCATGAAAAGCGGTCCACCGCGATCGCGCGAAACGCGCACGGCGGCCAGGTAGACGTCGTTCCGTGATATTCTTCTGCCAGAAGACTAGACACAGCGTTTGGTCATTGCGTAAAGAGCGAACCACCCAATGCCGCCCACCTCCAGACCGACGCGCGCCGTATGGGACACCGTCGCCGCCCCTCATCGCTTGAACCTTGGCCTGCATGCGATGGAAGCGAGCGAGCCGTGGCTCGTTATCGACGATGACTACATCCAAGACCTCGCCGAGAAACATCGCTTGCTCCGAGACGAGCGGGGCCAGGTCTTCGTCGAACTCGAGAGCTCACGCGCGGCCCAAGCCGAAGCGCGCAAGAGAGTCATTGAAACTCTGCTCACCCACTACGCCAATGAATTCGAACTCAATGGCAGCCAGTTCTGCATTCGCGCCACGGGCGAGGAATTCGATTTAACCGAGCCGCACACGCCGCCCCTTGAAGTCGCGGCGCGCTGCACCCAAGAAGACCTCGTCGTGATGGAGGAACGTCCGGAAGGCTGGTGTCTGACCGCAGCCTCGGTTTGCTTCCCCACCCGCTGGGACCTGCCAACGCAACTCGGCCTTCCCATGACCGCGATTCACGAGCGCGTGCCCGGATACCAGGAACAACTCAATGCATCATCCAACCAATTTTTCGACGGCATGAAGCCCGGGCTCGTGTTCAAGCGCGGCAACTGGTCCCTGATGGACGACCCCGCACTCTTTCAACCCAGTGGCAAAATGCAGACGCGTGAGCGTTCAGATCTCGACGCATCCAACGCGGGTGAAAAAGTATGGCTCCGCGTTGAACACCAGACCCTGCAACGGTTGCCCGAGACTGGGGCGATCCTGTTTGGCATTCGGATCCACCGAACGCGCCTCGACGCCGTCGCCGAGACGCCAGATGCTGCGCGCACCTTACTCGCGGCGATCGACACCATGCACGCCGACATGCAGCTTTACAAATCGTTGGCCCTGGTTCGCGGTGCCGCAACGGCCTACTTGCGAGACGCCCTCGTCTAGGGGCCTAGACGTCAATGCCGAAGTTGTCTCGGAACCGCTGACTATATTCTTCGTCGCTCATCTCGCCCGAAAGCGTGACGCATTCCTCGTCGGTCATGTTCTTTCGGCCATTCGCAAGCCCGACCGCGTCCGGCCCGACCGGCCAGCGAAGCTTGTAGGATTCGCAAGTGATGGCTTCCCAGATGGTATCGGCGACCGTTTCGGCTGTGGTGCCCAGCTTGAAGCCAGCAGAGAACATCTTCCCGTTTCGACGCATGAGCGTGAAATAGGGAGACGCTTTATCGAAGCGCGTCGTCTCCTTCGCGTTCTCGAAGATCTTGGTCAACACAACACCTGGCTCAATGTTGACGACCCGAACGCCAAAGGGTTCGAGTTCTCCGGCGAGCGCTTCGCCGAGACATTCAACCGCCCACTTTGACGCCGAATACGCCACTTGGTTGGGTACCGCGTACAACCCCGCCACAGAAGTGATGTTGACGATGGCGCCGGTCTTCCGCTCTCGCATCGAGGGGACGACCGCGTTCGTGCAACGCACCACGCCAAAATAGTTGGTCTCGAACATCGACTGATGATCTTCGAGGGGCGTGATCTCAAAGGGGCTTGCGCCACCGATCCCGGCGTTGTTTACCAGCACGTCAACGGGTCCCGACTCGACGACCTTGGCGAAGGCCTCTTCTACGGAGCCGTCACTGTTGACGTCGAGCTCGATGATTTCGACCTTTAGGGCTTCCGAGTCGACCACTTCGCGAAGCGCATCGGCTTTGGCGGGGTTGCGCATCCCGGCGAAGACTCTGTGTCCGCTCCGCGCGAGTCGCAATGTGGTGGCGAGACCGATCCCGCTACTCGTACCCGTAACAACTGCAATTCCCATCGTGCCCCCACCTTGTAAATGTTAAAGCATTGCGATTCACACAATGCCTAGAAGCCAGCATCTGACACGCACGAGCGTTTTGCAAGCGACTGCCAAGATGAAAGTAAGCCTGCGTCCTGGAGCCCGACCGACGCGACTTCCGTTGTGATCACACCCAAAGCGCAATTGGCGCCTATCGAGCGTCGCACCAGGCTTCACCTTACTTGACGTGTGGCGTTTTCCGCTTGGACTCGAGGATTCTGTCTCCCTCGACACCGATCGCTACTTTCCGGATGACTTCCGGAAGCTGAGCACCAATCCGATCCTATAAAAGTCAACCACCACGAAGTCAATCAGGCAGTGGAAGTGCTGCAGCGCTCGGTACCGCAATGTTCATTACGCACCCGCGGCCTGACGCGCACCCATGTGTAGGCCCAAAACGGTCGACGGATAAACGATCAACCCGGCGAGCACACCGCACCAAAGTCCCTTGAAAATCGCGTATTCGTTCAGAGTCATTTCACTCGTGACGAAACCCACCGCGACCAGAAGAAACGCGCTTGCTATGGCACCCGTAACACCGAACACGCCCGAACTCAGCCATCGGTTTTTTCCGGCGAGGTTTTGCATCTTCTCGGTCAAGACCGCCGCCGCCATGTCGCCCCGACTCGCTTTACGGCGATGAACTTCCATCCCGATCGAAGCGACTGCGGCTGACAAGATAAAACCAGTCGCGATCAAGTCTGGCCCGAACGACGCCTCGCCCCACATCGCAAGCGTCGCATGTGCGCCCATCAGCCAAAGCGTGATCCCACCGTTGATCGCGAAGTTAAAGATGAAGTTGGTGATGATGCCTTTACGTACTTCGGTGATCAGCTCAACATCGCTCATGGGCTGCTTCCTTTGCTCTGCTGGAATCCAGCGCGACGATGATGGCCGGGGCTCCGAAGATAAGACCGAACTTTACCGCATTGGATCGACCAAGTTGGGTGTCACAATCCGGCAAGCGCCCTAGACTTCAAGTTTCGTTGCAGAAGCAATGGAAGACCGGCAACACAACGCCACGGAACGTTCGAGCCATTGACGAGGGAGCGAGACGAAGCTTTGGAACTTCATTACGCCACGCTGTGGGAAGCACTAAGCGACGAAATCGGAGATCGCGACGCGATCGTTCATGGCAGCCAACGACGCACTTGGAGCGAATATGAAACGCGCGCGGCTCGTCTGGCGTCTGCGTTTCTCGACGCGGGACTCGGCGCCGACTCCAAGATCGGAATGTACCTCTACAACGGCAACGAATACCTCGAGACCCAGTTCGCGGGGATGAAGATTCGCGGCGTCCCGATCAACGTCAACTACCGCTATCTCGACGACGAGCTCTTTTACTTGCTAGACAATTCTGACGCCGAGGCTCTGGTCTTTCATACCAGCCTCGGTGATCGCGTTGCCCGGGTGATGGAGCGTGCGAATAAGGTTCGCCTCTGGATCGAAGTCGACGACGGTGGAGAATCGATTCCCGGTGCGGTGCAGTACGAATCACTGATCGAAGGACAGGACCCCGCGAAGCGCATCACCCGATCCCCGAACGACCTCTACATGCTTTACACGGGTGGCACGACCGGCATGCCCAAGGGTGTGATGTACGACATCGGCGGCATGTTGCAGGGCTTGCTCACCGCGGCGTTTCCGCCGATGGGGCTCGCCGTTCCCGAAATAGACGACATCCCCAAGGTTTCCCGAAAGCTCCACGACGACGGCTTGGCTCCGGTATCGATACCCGCCTGTCCTTTGATGCACGGGACGGGGATGTGGCTCGGTGCGTTCGTGCCTCACCTCGCTGGCGCAACGGTGGTCACGTTGCCGCATCGCTCCTTTGATGCCCATGAACTCTGGCAGACGGTTGAACGAGAAAAGTCGACCCACATCGTGATCGTGGGGGACGCATTTGCGAAGCCGATGATCCGCGCCCTCGAAGAGGCCAAGGCCGACGGCCGCGCCTACGATCCGACGAGCGTGCGCATGATCTTGTCTTCCGGCGTCATGTGGACCTCGGAAGTGAAACAGCAGCTGCTCGAATGGCACGAGTTTGTCTTGATCGATGCGATGGGCTCAACCGAGGGCAGCATGGGGACCCAGATCACTGTGCGAGGCACCTCTCCAGAAACCGCGAAATTCACAATGAACCCCACGACCAAGGTCTTCACCGAAGACGGGCGCGAAGTGGTGCCCGGCAGCGGCGAGACCGGCATGGTCGCCGCCGGAGGCAGCGTACCGCGGGGCTATTTCAAGGACGAAGCGAAATCCGAAGCCACATTCAAAACCATCGACGGCGTTCGTTATTCGTTCCCGGGCGACTGGGCGCTGGTCGAAGCGGACGGCAGCCTTACGCTGCTCGGCCGCGGATCGAACTGCATCAACACCGCCGGCGAAAAAGTGTATCCGGAAGAAGTCGAAGAGGCGGTAAAGCGTCATCCTGCCGTCCTCGACTGTTTGGTCGTCGGCATCGACGACGAAAAGTTTGGACAGCGCGTGACTGGCGTGGCGTCGCTGGTCACCGGCAAGAGTGTGACTGGTGAAGAGGTCCGCGAATTCTTGCGCGACAAGATCGCCGCCTACAAGATGCCGAAGCAACTCTTTGTCGCGGAGACCGTAAAGCGGGCCCCGAACGGCAAAGCCGATTACAAGTGGGCGCGGGAAACGATCGAAGAGGCGCTCGGCTAGGCGCGCTTAGGTAGGCGCTACCGGCCCGACTAACCGCCTACGGGCCTCAGAGCCTAAGGGCGACGGCCCTGCTCACCCCGCATCAACTTGCCGGGCAACGCTCCTGTGGCTTCGCCGTTTTCGAAGATCACCTGCCCCGACGCGATCGTCGTCTTATATCCAGAAGCCCCTTGAACCAGTCGTCGTCCATTCGCGGGAAAGTCGTATCTGACTTCGGGTGCGGTCAACGTGAGGTTGTCGAAGTCAATCACGTTGACGTCGGCCTTCATGCCGGGGGCCAGAACGCCGCGATCGTGGAGGCCGTACTGCTTGGCGGTTTCATAGGTTTGGCTGCGAACCGCAAATTCGAGCGGGATGCGCTCGCCGCGAGATCGGTCCCGCACCCAATGCATCAGCATGTAGGTCGGTGTCGAGGCGTCGCAGATCGCGCCGCAATGCGCTCCGCCGTCGGCAAGCGACAACCCCGTCGACGGGTTCATCATGGTCTCGCGAATCGCGTCGAAGCTACCCGTCGCGTACCCGAACAGCGGGAAGTAGAGAAGCCCGCGCCCGTTGAGGTCCATCAAGGCGTCATAGATCAGCTCGGCTTCGGTCTTCCCTGTTGCGCTCGCGCGTCCGGCGATCGACTCGCTCGGGTCAGGCTCGTATTCGTGACCGTTCCCCATCGCGAACATCTTGAAGGTACTCGCCACCAAAAACTGAACCATCGCCGGTGGGATCGGAGCGTCCTTCGGCAAGCCGTCGGTGCGAACCGTGCCATCGCCGATGAGCACCGCCTTCACTTCGGGCTTACGAAGCTCACGCAGCCGTTCCTCGATCGGGAGGCGCGACAACTTCACATACACCGGGTGTCCGAGGAAGGGATGGATCGTGGTCTCCCAGCCCATCATCACGCTCACGGGTCGACCCGAAAACTGTCCGCGCAAATTGTGGATGCCTTCTGCGCGGCATTCGTCCAAGAGGCGAAGGTCTTCCTTGTAGAGGTCCGGGTTTTCGTCGATCTGCTGCAAGTTGAAGGTCACCATGCGACCGGTCGTCTTTGCAAGCTCCTTCATCCACGGAAATTCTTTCGGAACATCGCGGTGGGTCAGACTCATTTGAATGACACCGGTGCCGAGGTCGCCCAACGCCTGACCGATCCCAAAGAGTTCTTCGCGTCCCGCGAACGTACCTGGGACCGGCACGCCCTTGAGTGTGTTGTGCATCTCGGTGCGTGACGTAGAAAATCCGAGGGCACCCGCGCTAATCGCCTCTCTCACGATCTGCGACATTCTTGTGATGTCATCCGCCGTGGCTTCTTCGTTGTCGATCCCGCGCTGTCCCATCACATAAGCGCGCAAAGCACAGTGGGGAACCTGAACACCGTAGTCGATCACGTGGGGACGTCGTTCAAGCGCGTCCATGAATTCGGGGAACGTTTCCCATTCCCACTCGATGCCTTCGTGCATTGCAGCACCGGGAATGTCTTCGACAGCTTCCATGAGTTCGATCAACTCATTGCGAAGCCCTTCGAGGACCGGCGCAAAGCCAACGCCACAGTTCCCCATCACGACGCTCGTAACCCCGTGCTGAGTTGAAGGAGACAGGTAGGGATCCCATGTCGCCTGGGCGTCATAGTGGGTATGGATATCGACGAAGCCCGGCGTGACGATATGCCCTTCGGCATCGATTTCGCGATGCGCCGCACCAACCTCGGGGCCAATTTCGGCGATCACGCCGTCGCGGATCGCAATGTCGACCCGCTGCGGCGCGCTCCCAGTTCCGTCGACGACCGAACCGTTCTTGATGACGAGATCGTGCTTGTCCATAAATGAGGTCTCCTGCTCGAACGAGATCTGCGGCGAATCACGCGTCTCTTCCAGCGGGGTTCAGTATGCCGCGTATGTCCCGCGAAGCGAACCCATTCGAGTGGCCCGAAACGCAGCAGATTCGCTCACAATTCGTCCTTCATCCAATCCACAAAGGCCCAAATCCGAGGCCGGCACGACAAGCTTTCGCAGCAGCTCCAGCGTTGTTGCACGCCAACGGGCCACCAACGGGAACATGAAGCAGCCACCCAATCGATGGCGATTCACTCGGAGCAGACTACGACCGCCAGGGTCGAGTCGATGCATCGGTATTCGAGTCACTTCGCGTTGACCTCGAAGCCGACTACTACATCTGTGGGCCAGTGCGCTTCATGTACGACATCGCGCTCACACTCGAACAACGCGGAGTATCCTCTTCCGCGATACACACGGAGAGTTTCGGCCCGGTTGCCTAGAGGCCTACGCCTTCGATTCCGCACGTTGAGCGCGGGGCGCGCCGTCCGACCTGGCGCCCGCGCGCTTTGGCTTAGCGCCCTTCTTGAAGCCGCTCTTCTTCTTCGGGCCACTCTTCGCACCCTTCTTCCTGTAGCCCTTCTTCTTGAAGTTGCCGGGCTTGTCGTCGTCGCTACTGCTGCTCTTCGAGTAAGACTTGCGTCCCTTGTAGGGCCCCTTGGGCTTTGGGCGCGATGAGCGGTCGTCCGCATCACGGTCGTATTTCGGGAGCTTGGACTTGACCTTCATTTCGAGGGACTGGTCACCCTGGGCGAGACGAATGGCTGCGGCGGCTAAAGTTGGCAAGTCAAACCGGTCGTCTTCGAGCATCTCGAGTACGACCTTGTTGTACGGATCGAGGTTCTTGTCTTCGATGCTCTTGTAGAGCCGTTCTTTCAAGACGCGCACGCGCTTTTCGATAACTTTGCCGTAGCTCGGCAGTTCGAGCGACGGGATCGGCGAGTTGGTGAATCGCTGAATTTTCTTGAGCATCCAGCGCTCTTTGTTCGTTACAAAGAGAATCGCGATTCCATCATTTCCCGCTCGACCGGTTCGTCCGATGCGGTGCACATACGACTCGACGTCCATCGGGATGTCGAAGTTGAAGACATGGCTGATCCGATCGATGTCGAGGCCCCGCGCTGCAACATCCGTCGCAACGATGAGATCGATCTTGCCAGCTTTCAAACGTCGCACGGCTTGCTCGCGGGCGCTCTGGCTCATGTCGCCGTTCAACGCTTCGATCGAAAAACCGCGACCACTGAGTTGCGTGGCGAGATCGGTGCAGCCCGCCTTGGTGCGAACAAAAATGATGCCCGCTTGAATCGTTTCGGTTTCAAGGATACGAGTCAGTGCGTCGAGTTTGTGGAGTCCCTTCACCAACCAATAGGACTGAGCAATATTGGGAAGCGTGAGTTCCTTGCGAGCCACGGAGATCCGCGCCGGGTTGTTGGTGTAGCGATCGGAAATCAGTTCGATCTCTCGCGGCATCGTCGCAGAGAAGAGCGCAAGCTGTCGGCTGTCGGGCGTGTGGCTCAAGATCCATTCGACGTCATCGATGAATCCCATGCGGAGCATTTCGTCTGCTTCGTCGAGAACCAGCAAGTCGAGTTCGCCGAGTTTGATCGTGCCACGGCGCATCAGGTCCATGACGCGCCCGGGCGTCCCGACAATGATCTGCGCACCGGCTTTTACTTCTTTGATCTGCGGCATGATGGCTTGGCCGCCATACACGGCTGCGATTCGAACTCTGCCGAGCTTTGCAGAGTAGGTCTTGACGGCCTCCGCGACTTGCAGTGCGAGTTCACGCGTCGGCGCCAAAATCAGCGCTTGGACGGCACGTTTATTGGGATTGATGCGATGAAGCATCGGCAGAGCAAACGCTGCAGTCTTGCCTGTGCCGGTTTGCGCTTGGCCGATGAGGTCGCGGCCTTCGATTAACGGCGGAATGGTCTCGACCTGAATCGGAGTCGGCGTCTTGTAGTTGAGTTCAACAAGCTTCGAGAGAAGACGCGGATCGAGCCCAAGCTTTTCAAAGCCATTTGGCTCATTCGGCGGAATCGGCGTAGACGAAGTCGGTGCAACTTTGGTTGCAGAGGTAGCGCTGTCGATTTTATCGGACACGAAGGAATCTCATTTTTGGGCAGTGCTCAGTCAATGCTGAGGCCAATCGCGCGAAGCGGCGTCGGCGGGGTTTCATTCTATGCTCGGGTTCAGTTCGTGACGACCGATGTTGACGTCACATCAAGAATGAAACAGAAACGGAGGGACCTTCGCGGGACACATGGGCCGGAGAAGGCGCACCGGAGCATACCCGATATCGATTGATGAGCTAGCGGCGCGGGGACTGCGCATCGCTTGCCGAAAAACGGACCTAAAACCGGTCCCAGAGGATCCCTACGGTGCCAACAGGCTAGGGGGAATACACCCTTTCGACCCGCCGACTCGAAGCGAGGGAGGCTTCAGCCGCCAAGTCGTCGAAAGACGTCCTCGGGTGTGTCGCTGGATCCTGTCTCACCGACAAATCCAGAAGCGCGATCGGCTAGCGCGTCGCAGGCCACAAGCGAGTCATCGAACCCGCGCACCAGCAGTTCGCGCGGATGAATTTTTCGCAGTGCAGCCTCGAGCTGTTGCACCGTCGGACACGCCGGTTCAACGCCTGCTTCTTTGCGCGCGAGTCGCAACCTATCGCGCGCCTCGATGCGAAACAAAGACGTCTTCTCTTCAAGCGCTTCAGACAGTGCGTCAAATGCAGATGCGAACATCGAGGCGCACGCAGATAACACCCTAGGTGTGTGCAATTGAGGGCATGACATGGAATACGACTCGCAAATCAACCGTTTAAGATCGGGCGGGGCACGGCGGGCGATGACGAACCGTGGGCGCGGACTAGACTCCAACTTCGAATCAAGTTGCATCGTTACGACGGCACAAGAGGAGTTCGAGACCATGTCCGAAGCACGTTCCAAACCCGTCGAGACGGGTACCGACGAGTTACTCGCCGAGATCGAATCGAATGTGGCCATCGTGACGCTCAATCGCCCGCATGCGCGCAACGCACTGTCCGACACACTGAGCCCCGCGCTTCGTCGACTCCTGCCTCGCTTGGCCGCAGATGCTGACGTTCGCGCACTGATGATCACCGGGGCAGGCAACGCGTTCTGCGCCGGCGGCGATATAAAGGGCATGGGGCCCAGCCAAAGCTCCGGCGCGAAGGCGGCACCTCGAACCAAAGAAGAAGTTGTCGCCGACCTCACCCAACGCCAAATCGCGATGACCGGGGCGCTCTACGCATTCCCCAAACCCACGCTTGCCGCGTTGCCGGGGCCTGCCGCCGGCGCGGGGTTGTCGATCGCCCTCGCTTGCGACCTGCGAATCGCCGCCGAGTCTGCCTTTGTCACAACGGGTTTTGGCAACATTGGTCTGTCCGGCGACTACGGCGCGAGTTTCTTTTTGACACAGCTTATTGGAACCGCGCGCGCAAGAGAGCTCTTCTTTAGTTCCGAGCGAGTGAGTGCGCAACGGTGCGAGCAACTCGGCATCGTCAATCGCGTGGTCGCAGACGACGTGCTCCGCCGCGCTGCACTCGCCTGGGCGCGTGAACTTGCCGCGGGGCCGACTGTTGCGTTCGGCTTCATGAAACAAAACCTCGACCGCGCAATGCGAACCGATCTCGAAACGTGCCTCGCACAGGAAGCGTTCGGCTTGGTCGAATGCGCGGGCACTGCGGACCACAAAGAAGCAGTTCGGTCGTTCGTGGAAAAACGAAAGCCTACCTTCAACGGCAATTAGACATCGCTTCAGTACGCGGCGCACTCGAAAAGGATCCACTGAAATGAGTCGATCGCTCCGCTACGCCATTGTGGGCGCAGGCATGATGGGTCACGAGCACATCCGAAACCTCGAACTCGTCGAGGGAGCCGAGGTGGTTGCGATCGCCGACCCACACAGTGAATCGCGGTGGTGGTCGCAACAGGTTTCGAAGCACGAGCTTGCGGAGTTCACCGATGTCGAAAGCCTGCTCGCCGGGGCGTCTATCGACGCGGTCATCGTGGCCAGCCCAAACCACACGCACCGGGAAGTTCTAACGCCCCTGTTTGACACAGACCTAGCGATCTTCTGCGAAAAGCCTCTGTGTACGACGCTTGAAGACGCGCGCTGGGTTGCGGATCGAGCAGCCAATCATCGCGGTCTCTTTTGGGTCGGAATGGAATACCGCTACATGGCGCCGGTTGCACGCCTCATCGATGAAGTGCACGGCGGTGCAATCGGCACCCTGCGCATGCTCGCGATTCGCGAACATCGGTATCCCTTCCTGCCCAAAGTAAACAACTGGAATCGATTCTCTCGAAACAGCGGCGGCACCTTCGTTGAAAAATGCTGTCACTTCTTCGACTTGATGAGACTCGTGACCCGCGATGAACCCGCCCTCGTCTATGCGTCGGCAGCACAAGATCTAAACCACCTCGACGAAACCTACGCCGGGGAAACGCCTGACATCCTCGACAACGGCTTTGTCACCATAGACTTCGAACGCGGCTCGCGCGCGCTGCTCGATCTGTGCATGTTCGCTGAAGCTTCAGAGAACGAACAAGAGATCGTAGCCACCGGTGATCTAGGCAAAATTGAAGCATCGGTTCCCGATGGACGCGTTGTCGTGGGAACCCGGTCGCCGAGAAAACTCGAAAGCGAAGTCCTCGCAATCGATCCAACGGTGCTTGCTGCCGGTGCGCACTTCGGTTCCACTTTTGTGGAACACCGGGAGTTCATTCGAGCCGTTGAACAAGACTTGCCAGCAAGTGTCACCGCAGAAGACGGGCTGCGGGCGGTTGCGATAGGGGTGGCGGCGGAACGGTCGGCGGTGGCGCGTGAGCCGATTGCGATGGGTTCGCTTCTTTAGAGAGGACACCCTCGCCGAGCAGAGCCGTTACTCCCCGTTCGACGAAGAGCTGATCATCCGAGATTTCTTTCAGGATCGGAAAGGTGGCTTCTTTGTTGACGTCGGGTGCGCTTGGCCAGGTAAGGCGAACAACACCTACTGGATCGCGAAGGCATCAAGAAGATCGATCTCTTGGCGCCCCACCCTCCTAGCCGGCAGCGGGTACCGAGCAAACTTCTCGACTCAGCAATTCGATGTCGTCAGCCTTCGGTTTGCCAGCTCTCGACGTAGAAAAATAATCGTTGAAGAACCGGGGCGACGTAAATTCAAAGCTGCCCGGCTCCGCCGATTGTCGATCGAAACCAACTCGCGTCAGGCGGTCAAATTGGGCCGGAGCCTGTAAGGGTGGCGCTGCCGTCGACGTCGCAACCCGGAGTCCATCGACGTACATGTCGATCTGCCCAGTTTCGTTTTGGGGATACCGACGCGACCTGGCAAAGTAACTGGTGACTACGATCGCGGAGCATTTCTCTGCGATTAACACAGGGCCGTTCAGCCGTTCTCCGAGCATGTCGAGCTGGAGCGCTCCTCGGGCCGTCAAGGCGAGCCGCCAATACGGTGGATCGTCTACCACCACTCCGGAGCGGATACCGTCTTTGCCTCGCACAACCGGCGTAACGCCGATCGCAAACGAAAACCCCGCATATCCTGGCGTTCGCTGCACAGCGTGCCCCTCGACCAACGTTGCTCCGCTTTCATTCACGCGTGTCACATCCACTGGAACCTCGTGCCCCGATGCATGCCACGCTTCGTACTCGTTCTGCAGTCTCGACATGACGTCTGGGTGGGCTTCGCTCACGTTGCGGTTTGCAGTGTTTCGGTCCTGTACGTCGAACAGTCGATTCACACCGTCTCGACTGACCAGTCGAAACCGACCGTCGCGATCGAGCACCGAATATGCGTTTGAGTCCCCCGTGATCGATTCCCAAAACAGGGTGCGCGCCGGAAATGGACCGCCCTTCTGAACTGCGGACCAAATATTCTTGCCCGCGATCGCATTCTCAGTCGGAGGCGCGCCGCTCACCGCTGCGAGCGTGGGCAAAAGATCGAGATAGCTCACGACCTCGTCTACAAGCCTGCCCCCTTCCAACTGACCAGGCCAGCGCCAGATCATCGGCGTGCGCACGCCCCCTTCTAGAAACTGCCCTTTGTGTCCGACATATGGATGATTGTTGTCGAGGTAAGTGTTTGTGCCTCCGTTGTCGCTCAAAAAAACGATCAACGTGTCATCGGCGATTCCCCGTTCGCGCAAATGATCAACCACGCGACCAATCGACTGATCTAATTGCTCGACGGTCGCGTAGTACTTTCCTTCACCGGTGTCCGGATATTTTTCGGCGAATCGCGGCGCCGGCTGCAAAGGACCATGAGGCGCGTAGTACCAGAGGTTGATGAACCACGGCTCGTCCGCCGCGCTGAGTTCGTCGATCACTTCGAGGGTCTTGTCGGTGACGAGATCAGTCAGATGGCCGGGCACTTTCGAAGGCTTTGTATCGGAGGACTGCAGCCATGGATCGCGATAGGTCGGCCACTTCTTCTTGCCGCCAAGATCCCACTGGGTCAGGTACCCGTACCAGTCGTCGAAGCCAGCTTCCGTGGGCGAGAGCCCCGCGGTCGCATTGCCCACGTGCCATTTGCCAATGTGATAGGTGGAGTAACCCGCGCGCGAAAGAACCTTCGGCATCGTCTCGACGTCGGAAGAAATCCCCTGCCGCAGCGGCCGAAACCCCAAGTGCGCAGGGTCGATACCGGTAAGCAGCCCCGCCCGAGTGGTTGAGCAAACTGCGTCGGTGTAGTGCCGCGTAAATCGGACCCCCGATGCAGCAAGCGCAGTGAGGTTCGGGGTGACGAACTTGTCGTTGCTGAGACCGAGGTCGTTGTAACC
Source organism: Myxococcales bacterium (assembly GCA_012960035.1). Taxonomy (GTDB): domain Bacteria; phylum Myxococcota_A; class UBA9160; order UBA9160; family UBA4427; genus DUBZ01. The sequence continues at coordinate 187,328 of DUBZ01000112.1, forward strand.
GAGATCGTCGGCCAGAATCAGCAAAATATTTGGACGCACTGATCTCGACTCGCACTGGATCAAAGCAAGCCCCGACGTGAGACATAGAAGCAGGCAAGCGACTCTTCGAATCGCGAGCCTCCTTGGCTGGACCGTCTTGGGCCAAAGCGTTTTTGACAGGAGCGTCTTGGACGAGCGCGTCTGGGACAAAAATGTCTGGGGCGAGGATGTCGATTTCATTTCGACGTTTTTCCGCGAAGCCTCTTCGTTACAGCGAGTGACCCATCATACGGAGCCTCGGAGCAAGAGGCTACCTCGGACCGCTTGGTGACTGCGTGCGAAATCGCGCCGTCAGAAAACACAAACGAAGGCTTGCGTACTCGAATCACAGCTTCGATGCTCTCCGCTTGGCGCGCGGTTTCCTCGCAATTCAGGAGATGCAAAGACGATGGCGATAGCGACCTCTGGGATCGACCACGTTCATCTCAGCGTGACGGACATCGAAGCATTCATCGCGCGATTTTCGTCGATCCTCGATTGCGAGAGCAAGATCCCGCTTTACATTGATTCGATTCAAGCCCTCAATTCTATGAACTCGCTGAATCTCGATGTGTTCGAGCCCAAAGAACGCGAAGGCATTGCGGCTCGGCAGATGGCGGGTTTCGGGGGTCCGGGGCTTACCACGCTTTCAATGCTGGTCGAGGACATCGATGCTGCGACGGCACATATTGAAGGCTGCGGTGTCCGCGTCATCAGCAAGATTGGCTACCCGGGTGTCGAAATCCAGTCTCAGTTTCATCCGAAGGATTGCTTCGGGATGGTGCTCGAGCTCATCGAATACATCGACGGCCATGAACAGGTGATCGCCGAGATCAACGCAAAGCAAGCCCTCGACAATCGCGGGCGCACCTTTATTCCCGCTCAGGCTGGAGCTCTTGCAGGCAGTGGCATCGACCACGCTCACTTGCGCGTCCCAGACCTGGACGATGCCCGCCGCTGGCTCTCACGCTTGTTCGTGTGCGATTGGGAAGACGTCACCGACACGATCGATGGTGCGCCGACGTGCCGCAGCTCAATTGGCATTCATCTCAATGAGGCGCACGACGAACGGCCTGGGCTTTCGAGCCTGGCCTTCGGGGTCGACGACATGGATGCCGCGAGCGCGCTTGCGGACGCACAGAAACTGCGGCGGCTCCCGGCCGCGGGACATCGCCAAGACGAAACCTGTCTCGTGCTCGATCGCAGAGACGTGTTCGACCTATCCCTTGAACTCGTCCCCAGCCGCTAGTCCTGGAATAAGCGTATAGAACGAGTTGAGGCGCGCTTCGTGCGTTACGGTGTGGTTACCAGACCAAACACCACACCGAACAAGGCGCACCTCAAGTAAAGAACGATTCGTATTCGATTCGAGCAAGTCACGTCAATCATGGAACATCGATCGAGCTGCCGTGCGCTTCTGAATGCCGAGAGCATATCAACCGGTCTCTGCGTTCGAAGATAAAGGCGAAACAGTTGTGGCCTCTCCCGCTCAACCGAGGGATCATTTTACCGCGCGCTGGTACAGCAATCGAAATAACACAAAAGCGGCAGGCTCCTTTCAAATGCACGCAACTTTGGAGGTTGACTCAAATGAGTGACGGCGAGCCAAGAGACGGCGCCAACGTCGAATTCGCACCCCCGCTTGTTCCAGTCATTGCGTTGGGGGTGGGACTTATTCTCCAGCATCTCGTTTGGACATTGGCCGTGCCGCTTGTCGGGTTCACCCAGTACGCGGCTGGTGGTTTACTCCTTGTGGCAGGACTGGGCTTGATGATGGGCGCCTTCGGTCAGTTCCAACGAACTGGCCAGGATCCAAAGCCCTGGCTCAGTACGCCCGAGGTGATCGCCGTCGGCGTCTACAAGTGGACGCGAAACCCGATGTATCTCTCGATGGGCCTGCTTCAAGCTGGCGTGGGGGTGCTGATTTCGAATGGATGGGTGGTGGTTCTGGTCGCTGCGACATGGGCAGCGATCTACAAGATCGCGATACAACATGAAGAGGCGTATCTCGAACAAAAATTTGGAACGTCGTACTTGGCCTACAAGGAGTCGGTTCGTCGCTGGCTCTAAGACGGAGGCGACTCCACCTTCATCAAAACCGGATGCCCTCGTAGCCAACGTGCCCTTGGAATTAACGGCGCAATGCGTTGGTGGACGCGCAGGCGCTTATTCAGATCTCCACCACTGAATCCGCCCCGCCGTTGCAACGATGGCTGCTCCCACATCCCAGGATAGTCGAGCAAATAGCCGATCTCGCGGTCATCGAAGTAGTCCGACAAGGCGTCGCGGCTTGCGTACCCGTAGATGTCGTCGTTCACCAAACCGTCGAGATTCACTACGTCGCGTTCACTGAAGTAGGAGAGCAGGCCGGCGTTAAACGCAGCGACTCGCGCGCCGGGGGGATTCTCTTTTAGCCAAAGAGCCGCTCCCAACATGTTGGCCTGGTGGGGAAAGCGCGGATACTGACTTTCGGCGAACGACAAAATGCAAGTCACTACAATGAGTGCAGCAAAGCCGCCTTGCAGGGCGCGCCCCACCCTTGCATACGACAGAAACGCGCCAGTGGTGACCCCGATGGCAAGCGAAAGCGGCACGACGAACGCCGCGGAATACCACGTCTGCGGGGCGAGATTCTGCAGTCCAAAGAAAACGATGTAGCCCAGAACCGCGACGGCACCGCTCACCCCAACAAAGCTCCGTGTCCCGGCGCTTGAGCCCGGCGCGTCAGTTTCATCTTCTCTCGCACCCGTCGGTTGATCCACCGCTGCTACTTCACCAGAGCTGCGAGCCAATAGACGCCTGGCTCCACCGACGACGAACTGAATCAAACCCGCACCCGCAAACACAATGACCGACCGCGAGCCCAGCACCACAAACAACAGCAATACGTAATTCTGCAGCGCGCTGTCTGCGGTGTCTCCCCACAACGACTTCATCCTCGCGCTCGACTGAAGCCAATGCCCCGAGTATCCGTGCACGTAAAATAAGAACAGTGCGAGTGCCACGGTTGCACCTGCCAACAAAACGACCAGCCGCAGCTGGATCTCTTTTCTCACTGCGGGCGCAAGGGGGACCACGCAGGCGGTGACAAACATGGTGACCGGTAGGAGTCCGAAATCAGTGCGCGCGAGACTCCCAAATGCGCCAATCAAAGCGACCGCCGCGAACGAGACCCTACTCTTGGGAAGCACGCTCCTATAACAGAGTGCACCCGCCAAGATGACCCACGGCGATTCCATTACGGTGCTCGTCTGCATCAAAACCAAGGGCGCTGTAAGCACAGCCACGACTGCAAACGGCGCGAATGTCTGCCCGCTTCGACTCACCATCTGCGCACACAGATACGCGGCCCAACTCATCGCCACGACTGCGGCCAACCCCGAAGCCCATAGCATCGTTGAAAATTCGGCCGCACCACTGATCGCCGAAACCAGCGCCAAGTAGAACGCGTGCAGGGGATGAAACCCGCTGGTCGTGCTCATGTGGTCGAAGGTCCAGCTCCCCGACTCGGCGAAGTTGCGCGCGAGCACTAGATAATAGAAAGCGTCGTCGGGGATCCGGATGACCTGCTCAATGAGCGGCAAGTCAACGAACCAAACGATTCGTACGAGTGCAGCGAGACCAACGCTGAGTGCAACGAGCACCGGAGGGCGAAGAACAATATGTCGCCAATGCTGCTGAGTCGATTGCGGGGTGGTGTCCAAGTCAGAACCCCGGGCGCGAGCATTTAGGCCACCAAGACTCAACGAGCGCAGACACAGCGGTAGACACCATGTTCCCAGTCTACCCCGATGAAGCGGAAGAGAACATCTACGTCCCAAGAGCTAGATTTGAATACACCCGGGGCGGAGTTTGCTCGTACAACGCGAGACCCAGTAGGGGGAGGATCCCCGTCACCATCCGAAAGCCACGTTGTTCGGGGCTGGCGTTCCATGAAAGAGATGAATCGACGCGATCGAGTTCACCCCACTGTCTTCCTTGAGAAAGTGAACGATTGCGCGGAAGGTGACGGGCAGCAGCAGACAAAAGCCGTAGATCAGGACCGACCCACCGTTAAACTCGTTGCTAGCGCGCGGGGATAGGACCGTATCCATGAAGGATATTTTCGTGTTCTCCGATTCATTCACTCGGATCTAGAATTCGCGACGACGTAAGAACCGTCAGTCCGCGCTTCGCGTCGCCAGAATATGAACTGTCGCGCCCGACTTTGAATTTGCTGCGATGACACTCATCGCAATGGTGAGTGGGGCAGTGCAAAAGAGTAACCCCCAAAGCAAAATCCGCGTCGCGGCGCCGATCGGCAGACTGCCCAGATCTTCGCTTTGGTGCATCAGCCGATAGAGCGCGTTGGGTGGCAAGTTTGTATATCGGTTGAGCGCACTCTGCACCCATCCAAACGGGTTCTGCCGCAGCGAAAAGTGATGCGTCGATCGAACGTCGAAACCTCGGTCCCCCACAAGCCTGTGGAGTGCTCCCAGAGGGAAATGAAATAGATGGCGCGGAGCGTCGAGATGGAACCATGCCGGGCCGCTCCATCGGGCTTGAAGACTCGAAAAGTTCGGCACGGCCACAACGAGCCGACCGCCCGGCTTTAAGATTCGCCTGCACTCTTCGATCGTGTGCGCGGGATCTTCAACGTGTTCGAGCACGTGCCAAATGATGATCTCGTCGAAGAACTCGGCGGGAAAGTTGGCGTCGCCCAAGCGCTTCGCGATGCGAATTTCTGCGCGGGGATCCGAGCCCTGCATCGCGCTTTCATTGATTTCCACGCCAAACACTTGAAAGCCGCGATCCGCGAGTGGCGTGAGCAAGACCCCGCGACCGCAGCCAACGTCAAGCACCTTCGCTCCCCCGGGCAGCCCTGCCGTTAGGAAGTCAACATGCCGCGTAGCGACGATCTGCACCAAAAGCTCAACCACGCCTCGAAATTTCGACGCAGCATGTCCGTAGTACTCGGGCGGATAGGCGGCCTTGATCTGTTTATCTGTGAGGCGCGGGTAATACTGCCCGAGGCCACACGTCGCACACACAACGATCGGCTGCAGGATGTCTTGAACATGAAAAAGCGCCCGAAAGCGAGTGTCGTCGCAAACCAGACACGCGAGCCCTTCGACCGCATCGAGCTCGTGTCCGTCGATTTTTGCGGCAGTGGCTGCGGCGGTTACGCGCCGATCGTGGAGCCAGCTGCTCCGCGACTCATCTTGCGCTTTCGTCATAGGTCGGCGAAGCGTGCGCTGCCCTACCCTATCCGTCAAGAGAAGAACAACGCCGCGAACAGCCGATGGCTCGAAAGTACAGATTGGCTGTTACCCTTCTTTTCGATGATACGAGCAAGCACTTCGTCGACCCAAATGCGCACGCGGGACATGTCGTATGAATAAGCCGCCCGTCCCCAACACCATCCAGCGCGACGTCCTTTTCCTCACTCTGGGCACGGTTGCCTGTCTGTTGCCCTTCATCGGGAAGGCGGTTCATCTCGACGACCCCGTCTACGTCTGGATCGCGCAACAGATCCACATCAACCCGGCCGACTTTTTTGGTTTCCAGATCAACTGGCAGGGCGCGCTGGTCACCGTTTCGGAGTTCAACCGCAACCCGCCAGGGGTGAGCTACGTGCTGGCTTTGGCTGCGGCGGTGGGAGGTTGGAGCGACGCCGCACTGCATCTCGGAATCCTGCCCTGTTCGATCGCGGTGGTGCTCGGCACATACGCCTTCGCGGGCCGCTGTTGTCGTGCACCGCTGCTCGCAACCGTCGCGGGTTGCGCAACCCCGGCGTTCATGGTTTCGGCAACGACGCTCATGGCCGACATTCCAATGCTCGCTTGCTGGGTGTGGGCACTCGTCTTCTGGGAACGGGGGATGCGCTCGAACCATCAGGGCAACTTCTTTGTTGCGGCAACCCTTGTCGCGCTAGGCGCCCTCACGAAGTTCATCGCAGTCACGGTCATCCCACTGCTCCTGGCATGGTCAATCGTTCGCGATCTACGACTGCGCCTGTATCTGCTCTGGCTGCTACTCCCGATCGGGGCCCTCATCGGCTTCGATTTCTACACCGCGCACGTTTACGAACACGGGATCCTGTCGGACGCCGCCAACTATGCGGCGGGGATCGGGACAAAGATCCCGCGACACGAACGCTTCATCACGGCCGTCATATTTGTCGGCGGAACCTTGATTACCGTTGCACTGTTTACGCCGTGGCTCGTGCGAGGAAGGATTCGCATCGCATCTGCCTTCGCCATTCCCGCCATGCTTGGACTCATCGTTGCCCTCGGCCAGCTCGGCTACACGCCGATCCGCCTGCTCGAAGGAGGCGTGCGTTGGGACATCGCGCTGCACGCGTGCATATTTGCAGCGGCGGGCTTGCCCTTGTTGTTTCTCTCGGTGGACGAGTTGCGACGACCGCGAGGCGACACGTTCGGCTGGCTGCTCGCGGCATGGTTGCTCGGGATATTCGTCTTCGCCGCAGCGGTGAATTGGACCGTCAGCACACGTGTGATCCTGCCGATGGTCCCGGCCGCAGGCATTTTGCTCGTCCGGGGCCTTGAGCGTGCCGGTACGTTGAACACTGCCTGGCGCGTCGCACCGCTTGTAGCCGGCTTGGCGACTTCAATCCTCGTTGCCCATGCGGACTACCAATGGGCAGGTTCGGCGCGGGACGCGGCGATTGATCTCGCCGATCGCTACTGGACGGACGCGAACTCCGATGCCCGAGCCGACATTCCAAACACCACGAGGACCCAGTTGCAGTTCCAGGGGCATTGGGGATTTCAGTATTACATGGAACAGATGGGGGCTTCGGCGTTCGACTTGCGAAAACGGCGCGTGATCCCCGGCAGCATCCTCATCAACCCATGTAACAACACCAACGTTGTCCCCTTCCCCCAGAGCTTTGGCCGTTTCGTCGAAACCGTGCGATACCCAACATCACGCTACGCGACAGTGCACTCGCCAACGCGCGGCGTCGGGTTTTATGCCAGCACCTTCGGCCCCCTTCCCTTTGCGCTCGGGCCTGCTCCAGACGACCCATACGACGTGCTTCGACTTCAAGCACCGACGGGTGCACCTGCTGAGGACATCAAGCGCAACTGCGGCATGACGCCTTCGGGATGACCCGTTGATCCAGTTCGGCCGGCCACAACACGCGAGTTCGAAACCTCGGAACTGCCGATATACTTAGGCGAGAGTCACACATCACGAGGAGTTCACCCCATGAAGACCAGCGTCGATCAGTATTGCATCAACGTCACTGACCTTGAAAAGTCGGTCCACTGCGGTGGCGTCATAGAGGTGTTGGAGAAACGGAGGGAATGAACGCCAACCCGTCGGCTAGGGGCCAGCCACCATTCTCAGCCAAATCGAACAGGCTAAGCCAAATACCCACAAGAGATTAGAGCTAGCTGCGAGGTCGGTTGTACCGGCCCGTAGCCGCCAGCATCACCAGCCCAAACCCGGTGAGCAGAGCCGTTCCGGGTTCGGGGACCACCGGCGGCGTCGTGGTAGACAGAAGATAACTTGCCACCACTGTCAGGTTCTCTATCTCACCGAAGGAGGCGCCTGCCAAGGAATTAATTGTCACTTGGTTAATTGTTACCGTAAATAGGGAGGCGTCTACTACGGATGTCACGCTTTGCACCCCGAAATTGATTGCTACTCCATTTTGAGGAGGGTTAACACCGAACGAATCCGTCGCCGACCAAGAACCTTGAACGCTCAGACCGCCTGAAAGGGCCTGGTAACCGTTGCCGATCGTCAAGGGCGGAGCAAGTTGCCCAAAGCCAACATCGCTGATTAGCGAAGCCGAATTGATCACGATCTGATCATAGCCACCGTAGGGTATAGACAGAACCAACTGAATATCGGGCGACGTAGTCACGTTCAGAGCATCAACGGTCTGCGCCGCATTATCTAGGGTAATCGAGCCCGTCAGCTGGCCGGCGGCCGTGCCCAACATTGTGACGCCCTTAAAGACGGTTATCGAAACACTACTCAGCGCATTAACCGTATAAGTGATTGGAGCCGCCGAGGCGCTCAACGGCAAACCAAGCAGGAGCAGCACGGCCCAAAAGCCTAAGCCTGCCCTAAAAGCCGACTCCGGACTTCCACTCGCCCCACGACTTACCGGAAAGCCCGCACGCAACAATTCCGCAAAATTCATCAGCATCACATCCTTTGTCTTCCCAGACATTCAAGTCGAACATATTCAAGCGAAAAGTTTTCACAGCTGTCAAGATCAATGTCTTTAGGCTGCCGTATCCAGTTCGCGTCTTAATTTTTTCGATCCAAAACTTGAGTGCTCTCGATTCCCGGCGAGAGCCCCTCCCTCTAAGTAAGCAATAAACAAACCATAAATTCAAAAGCCGCAGTAAAAATTAATTACCATTATTTTCAGTAGTTTACAGATTTCAAACTAGCCTTTTTCCCTTATCGCCCTGTCCAATCTAGGTAATTATTTTCCGAAAAAGAGAAGCAAGGTAACTATTGATGGGTGTTCCTCATAGATTATCAAATATAATACAGCGTCATGTTCAGCCCCCAACACTCGATTCCGTTCGGAGTCGAAACCACACTAGCAAAACTCTCGCCAAGTTGAAGCAATTTTTGTAGTCATTCGACTACGATTCGTAATGCGGGGCGTAATCGAGCCCTTACCATTGCGGCGAACGAGTGGATCCACCGCCATTCGGTTTACCCGACACGTAAAGCCGGGCGCTGGGTTGGCACAAAGTCCGGGACCGGACGAATGCGCTAGGCCGCAAGCTCAGAGCGCGGATTGGTTGCTGCGGAGCGACACATTCATAGGATCGACTCGTTGGACTGAGCACCTTCCCATTTTTAGGGTCGTTTAAACCGAGCACGCAGGACAGTCGGGGCAATGTTTAACTTCGTCGCCCATGAAAACGTGGACCATTCAGTGCAAACGATCTCCGAACGAAGCAGCCGAGTTCTATGGACCAAGGCAATCGTGACGAAGGAGAACGCTTCCTCCGCAAGGCGACAGAGCTAAACCCCGACTCGTGGAACTTCTTCCGGCAGATGAAAAACCTTGGGCACAAGCTTGGATCCGGTGGGCCTGAGTACATGGCCCGAGTGCGGAAGTGGAGTAAGGAAGGGAATGAATATTACCCGCTTCCGGACATTGAGGGGATTGGCGGCGCTAAGAAATAGGGAGCCCCATCCATGGGGCCCTACTTCATTGCGGCCATTCGTCGACGGTCAAACCCGTCCTCGACAGGACAGCGCAGGTCGCGTAGCCAGCGCGCTCCTGGGCGTCCACCACCGTGCTGCGAGCGTCAAATACTTCGTCCACCAATTGTGAGATCGCTTTCGGGCCAGCCAGTCGTTTCTTCCACCAGCGGTCCGCCGCCTTCTCAGCTTTGTCGGCTCGGGCAAGAAGGTCGCGCCAATGCCCGGACTGACTTCGGAAGTGATTGATCTCTTCGAGCGCGGCGCGCGTCTCCTGGACTCGGCGTTGGACAAACGCGCGTTCCGCGTTTTCTTGTCCCAATGCGAGTGAGCGGTAGCGACGAGCGCCTGCATTGGCACCGCGACCAAAGGGAATGTTGAATGCCACTTGGGCCTCAATTTGACGCTTGTCTCCCGGGTACGCAACCGGTTCGATCCCGAACCCAAGGTATCGAACCGACGGGTAGCGACTCACACTTTTCTTTTGTGCCCGCGCGTTGAACTCTTTGCCGCGCGCACGGAATTCATCGATCTCGGGGTTGTTACGAACAACCTGCTCGTGAACGACTTCAAGTGAATCAGCGAGTCCTGGGTTTTTTCGCCGAAGCGACGGGAGCACGATGGTCGGCTTCGCATCGGGGTCTAGTTCCAAAACGCGCGCGGGCGGGACCGGCCGATTGCGCGCCAACTTCACGTGCCCCACCAGTTCGAAACGCAGCGCCGCAATCTGATCGAGCTGCCCGGCGTCACGAAGTTTTTGGTTTTGGTCGAGCATCGCTTGTTGACGTTTCACGTAGCTTCGAAAATTCTTCATCCGCTCCGCATGAACCAGCTGTTCAAGTTCCGGCACGCAAGTACGAACCCTATGCTTCAGCGCGACTTCACCAAGTTGAGCAAGGCGAACCTCTGTTTCTGCACGCCGGGCTGCACGCTCGGCCGAAGCACCCAGGTAATCTTCAACCGGAAGGCGCACGAGCATCTTGAGCTTCTCGTCGTCCTCATGGCGTGCGGTCGCCCGCACCTCGATGGTGTCGAGAATGGGAGAATCACTTTCGTGCGCGACCGCAGCGTCGAGCTCCGCCCGCTTTGCTTTGACCGCGGGAGCGTCGGCGACACCCCAATCACGCATACGAGATTCCAACGCCTCACGACGTACCGAAGCGTCTTCGCCGATATCCGTCGCACACCCCGACCCAACAATGTCCACAACGGAGACGACCAAGAGAGCCAGCAAGACTCGCTTCCCGGCTCGGATCATGAATGAACCTCCAGACGGAAATCCAACGTGACCACTTGACCGTTCCCCAACTTGCAACCGTCGGGAATCGAAACGTGGACCGGCATGCCATGCACTGCGTTCAGGAAGAGTCCTTTGAGTTGACCTGGCGCTTCGCTCACGGCAGCCCCTCGACGCTTGACGCGCCCCGGGATCAAGCACTCTTCGTAGGGCGTGCCGACGATATACGCGACCGATTCCTGTGCGATTAACGCGGGGTTCGTGCCCGGAGGCATATAGGCGACGATCTCTTCCGCGAATTCGGGCATCACCGAAGCCACCGAAGCACCCACGGATACCCATGCGCCGAGTCTGGTCACTTCCGCAACGACGCCTCGGAACGAGCTCCGCACCACCAGCGCTTCCATTTCCTCGGCAAGCACCATGCGCCGCGCTTCCAGAAGTTCGAGCTGCTTCGAAAAGAACGCCTTGGTTGGTGCTTCGAGCGAAGGCCGGTTCGGGCGTTGCCGCAAGCCGGGATCAAGCCACCGTTCTTCATTCACGTGCAGCGTCGCTTCCGCAAGTAGGCTTTCGTCTCGAAGCTCTTCGACCCTCCCCTCGAGCCGCGTGAGTTCGCGTTCAATGAAACGCGAAGACAGTTGGATCAACGGGGATCCGATCTCGACGAAATCACCCGGCTTCACGAAAACATCGGTGGCAAAAGAACCAACCGGAGATGGATGTTCAATGATTCGCGATGTCGCGACGGCTTCAGAACGCACGGAGCCGACCGTCATCCCGAGTAACTGAACGAAAGCAACAACGCTCGCAGTAAATACCGCGATGCCGAGCGGACGCAGCCCGATTTTGTCAAACCATCCGTCGCTTGCACGAAGCACACGTTCCGACATTGAACGCGACTTGTTCGCGGTCGGTGGTTTCATTTTTTTTAATTCGCGTTGAGTTTCCATGCTGGTGCCTTTCTCAGTTAGTACTCGGAAGTGGAGTCCTGCAGCATCAGACGTGTGTCCTCGGCCGACAGTTGTTCGCGTAGTGCCGTTAGCAAGGCGCCACGGTCGGTGTTCTTAAAGAACTTCACTTGGTAGACGTGTTCGGTGTTCGCTCCGGGTGCACCTTCGGCAGTACTCAACAGGACGTAACGCCGGCAGAAGTCTCCGAGCAGGCTTTCGATCACAGACTCGGATGTACCCATCGCATTCACGCGAAAACGCAGCACCCCGTCGAAGCGAGTGCGCGATCCGAACGGGCCGGCCGACAGATATATGGCGACCAGGGTGAATGCGGCAGTGCCAAGCGCAGAGACGAGCCAGCCTTCAACCCCCGCTGCGACGCCAATGCACGCACTTCCCATCACGAACACCAAATCCCGCGGCGTCTTCAGGTCGGTACGAAAGCGAATCATCGAAAGCACGCCAAAAAGGCCGAGCCCCGCGATCATCGAGTAGCGCATGGACAGCACCAAGATCGTCGCCGCAATGCAGACCAACACCAGCGTGTGGCTGAAGCCGCGCGAATAGCTGAGCCCCTGGTAGGTGCGCTCGTAGGTCCATGCAATCAGCTGACCAAAAACGAACGCGCCGACAAGTGAGCTAAAGGGGCCGATCCACGATCCCGTCGCGACGAGCTGGCCGAATAAATTTTCCACGTGTTCGTTACCCCAATACCTGCGCGGACCGAGAGCGAGCCGCGCGCAATCCCGAGCGAGCCCGGCTGAGATGAATTCCGATCGAGTATTTCGAGAACGAGCTTTGGACCAAATTGTGGTGACGGATCAAGTCGGTCACCCACCACGGGATCGAGCCCGTTTCGCATTTGATCTCTAGAACGACCGGTGTCGTCGTATGATCGGTCTTCCAGTGGTCATCGAAGCAGCAAACGCCGGAGGACGGGCGCGAAAGACTCCAGTCGGACGAAGGGCTGACTTCGATTTTCCGATCAAACGTGATCCGCGTGTATTCGTCGACCGTGCTTTCGAAGGCTTCGCGTTCGTAGGAGACACAAAGCGTCGGTTGCGCTCCCGCACTTGCGAGAACGAACGCAAAGTCGTCCAAGAACGGAGTCCGATCGAGATCGGCGGTCAGGCCGAGTGCCGCTTCTTGCGCTCGCTCGCGGTCTACGATGCCTCGCGATTTGTGGATGACTTCAGAACGTCGGCGCTTGATTTCGAGAATCGCCGGCGAGGTATCGGAATACGTTCGAATGCGAAGCTTGATCCGGTCCGGGTCACCACGCTCCTTCGCCTCGTGAAACGCGAGACCGGGAGAGTCGAGGTAGAGCGAGTTGATCGGATAACCAACACCACTGACCGGGCAATGTGGGTCGCGCGAACAGTAAGCGCCAATGCGACCTCGGATCTCACGCGCAAGCACTTCGTCGATTAGGTATTTCAGTTCGAGGCGTTCGAACTGTTGTTGAAATTTTTTCGTCAACATGAGTTGCAGCTTTCGCAGCGACCGGATCGGATGTGACCCGCGTCACTTGGGTTCGAAGTGAAGTTCAATACCTGCGTCCTTGATCGCGATTTCTAGCTTGTTATTCCTTGATTGAGGGGTCGGGCAATAGTCGATCTTCCAACACGCGAAGCAGGTACCCAATCAACATCAAGTTCGCGAGACGCTTGCGTGCCGCGCCGCCGATGTCGGCCTCTTCGCCGAACGTGTTGGTGTACTCGTTGAAGAACTCGAGTCGCTCATAGGGGATGTTCTTTCTGAGTACTTCGTTGATCTGTTCGACTTCAAGGTCGTCAAATATTTCTATGAAGTCCGAAGCTATTTCTTCAAAGGTCATGATCTTTCCTCTACTGAATCGGGAAGGCGTCCAAACAAGGCAGCCATTCCGTCACTCGATTTCACAATACACAATTTGGGAAAAAAATCCCAAATATTTAACTAAATTCACAAGGAAAATTGACCCGATTCGCGCAATTCAGCCCTATTCCGCTCCCAGGGGCCTTTAAACGGTCGGAGCGCAATGCTCGCGTCGCCTATTTCATACGAATTCGCTGCAACGTCACTCCGGCCTTGGGTGGATTACAGCTTTAGGTGACGGAGGAACGGACTTCCCCACTGCGCGAAAAGCCGCCTCGCACTCCACTCGAATCGCGCTGTTTCGTTGCGTCCATCAAACCGTGAAATCTCTGGCGCTCGGGTGATGAAACGTCCCCGATTTACGGTGCTCGATTGGATTTGGCCTATTGGGCGAAAGCGGATCGATCACACAAGCGATGCTGCAGAAGACCCTGGACAGTCATTCTTTTGCGGGTTGCCGCACGACTGATGTGTGCACCTGCTCGAGGCAAAATTCTGGACTTCTGGCTACGCACGAAAAAAGATGCTCCGGCTACGAAGCCCGACTCCAGTCCACCCGTCAGATACTGGAGCGTGTGCTCAGGGAGTCGTGGTTCACGAGCCGTGCGCCCGCCCCGTTTCCGCACAAGGGACTGCAGCTCGTGCGGGGACGAGGGATGATTCATCAGGCGTTGATCACCTGTAGCTCGGCGCCCGTTGCAGCAGAACAGTTCGAAGGGGGCTTCACTCCGTGCACGTCTGCCGCTTAGTTCGTCGTGAGTTGCAAGAACCTGGTTGAGAAGATAGTTTTTTACACTATCGACGCCCTCGCAGATTCGTGACTTGGCACACACCGTGCGAACCCACGCCTACTCATGGATTGCGTCAAGCACTGCTCGGCGGAGAACATAGTGGGCCTCGAAGCAAGCATCGCGTTCGCATTGGTGGCGCTCTCGGGTCTCGGCGCCAGCGTATTCATCTTGGACCTCTACAGTGTCGACGCACCGCGATTTCGTTGGAACGACCGTTGGAGCTTCGAACCCGCTGAACTCGGAAACTACTCTCGCCCACTGTTGATCACCGCCAGTTTGCTGGGTCTGTTCCTCGAGCTCTTATTGATTCGATGGATTTCCTCCGAAATTCGCATCTTCGCCTACTTCAAAAATTTCGTGTTGATTGCGTGCTTCTTGGGCTTTGGGCTTGGGTTCCACTACTGCCGCAGGCGAATTCATCTCATCTCCATGCTCGGACCGCTTCTCTTGCTTTCGCTACTGGTCACGGTGCCGTGGAGCGGACTCCGTGAATTAATTGAAGCGCTTCCCACCTGGCTTGGCGCCTATTCCGAAGTTCATATTTGGGGTGTTCCGGCCCTCGAAACCAGTTCGCAGAGCCTCGCGGCCTTCGTGGGCGCGGTCACCTTGTCTGTTCCAATCTTTACCCTCATCGCGCTCACGTTCATTCCCGTTGGTCAGCTGACAGGCTGGTCACTCGAGACGGCGCCAAACGGGATCTCCGCATATACCGTCAACATCCTTTCGAGCTGGGCTGGGATCATTCTATTCAGCGCCCTCTCGTTTATGAGCCTGCAGCCCGTGTATTGGTTTGGGGTTGCAGCCGCCATCATTTTCTTGCTGGTTCTACTACTCCCCGTGGCACGCGTCGCGATTGCTGTCGTGCTTAGCGCTTGCGTTTTATTGGTTGCTTTCAGCGACGGAACGACGTCTGAAGTCTTTTGGTCTCCGTATCAAAAGCTCTCCCTCACTGCCGCGGAACTCGACGGTGAAAACGTTGGCTACCACCTTGAGACCAACAACAGCTGGTACCAAAAGGTCGTTGATTTGTCCCCCGATTTCGTCGCGGGGCACCCAAAACTGTTCGAAGGTACGACGGTGGAATGGGGCGCGTACGACCTGCCTTACAGACTCCATCCAACACCAGGTTCAACACTCATCCTGGGTGCTGGGATGGGGAACGATGTCGCAGCCGCGCTGCGAAACGGATCCGAGCGGGTTGTGGCGGTGGAAATCGACCCTCTGATCTTGCGCCTCGGAGAGGAACGTCATCCAGAGGAGCCGTACGCATCACCCAAAGTGGAAGTCTTCGTCGACGACGCGAGGAGCTTTATCGAGCGAGCTGACGAGCAGTACGACCTCATTGTCTTCTCGCTCCTCGATTCTCACACCAACGTCTCGCACTTTTCCAACATTCGTATCGATAACTACGTCTACACTGTTGAAGCGATGGAAGCCGCGCGACAACTTGTCGCTCCCGACGGTCTGTTCATCATCAAATTCCAAGTCGAGCAACCTTGGATTGCGGAACGGTTGCGAAAACTTGTCAAACAAGCGTTCGGCGCAGATCCGCTTCAAATGCTGACCGACTCCACATTCGGAACGAGCGGCAGACTCTTCGTAAGTGGCTCCCCGGATCGAATCCAAAAGCTTCTTCGCAATCCGCGTGTGCGAAGGCACATTCGTGCCGCGCCGCAAACTGAAGTCGACCATGTGCGTGTCACGACAGACGACTGGCCCTACTTCTACCAAGAAGAACCTGGGCTGCCTGCCAGCGTCATCTTGATGACATTGGTACTGGTCGGCGTGTGTTGGCTCGCTCTGAGACGAACCGATATTGGGGGCGGGTCTATTCAGTGGCACTTTTTCTTTTTGGGCGCGGGCTTCCTACTCGTCGAGGTACAGGCGGTTAGCAAGATGGCCCTGCTGTTCGGAACGACCTGGATCGTGAACTCGGCTGTCATCTCCGTCGTACTCATACTGACGGTGCTCGCAAATATCCTGGTCGAACGCGGACCGAGCGTTTCGACCCAACTTGCCTACCTGGGACTCGCCATCTCGATTGCGGCCGCCTACGCCCTTCCCGTTCGCTGGCTGTTCGTCGACAATGTTTGGCTGCGAGCGGTCGTGGCTGGCGTCGCTCTGTGTTTGCCGGTCTTTTTCGCCGGGATCATTTTCGTCAAGGGTTTCGCAAACGTTAAGTTCGACGGCCATGCAATGGGATCAAACTTATTTGGTGCGCTGATCGGCGGAATGCTCGAGAGCTTTTCGCTGTGGGGTGGACTCAAGTCGCTACTCGTCATTGCAATGGTGCTGTACGCCGCATCGTATGTCTTTCGACCAAACATGGGCAGCGATTCCTCGGCAGCAACCTGACAAGCCGTTTCGCTCACCTTGGCCTGTATCAATTGGCGCGATGCGCCCGAGCCTCGCCACAGCAGTTTTCCAAAGTATCGAAGTTGGAAGACCGGTTCTCCGCGCGACGAATTCAGGATTCACCGCTGCAATCGATGACCGTGGTCATGTCGTTGCCCGGTTGCCTCCGAATTTACCGGGGGGACTCGCGGTAAGAGTGAGGCCATCTGCACGTATCACGATTTACAACCGGATTGGTCACTGGTTTCGCATTGTCGCGTCAACATGTGCTTTGACGGCCGCCGCGTTGCAGCCCAGGCGACAGCGAAGTTCGTAGCCTGGATTCGAAAGACGAGTGCACGCAGCAATACGGGCATCCGCGACATCGACGCCCGGGGCAGTCTCTCCGGATTCTCGATACCCGCACGTCCAACATTTCGAGACCTCCGCGAGTGCCAGCCTGATTCAACGATGCTGGGCACGTTGACCTATTCACCAGACTTTCGTTCCAAATACTGCTGAGGTTTCATCGAATTCGATGATTTAAACGTAGACCCCGTGAGGATTCGGGGGTAAAATAGCCCGACTACGTGGCCGTTATATCATATGTGGGAATTAATCCCAAATACTAGGGTCGTGTTGTATGCGTTCGAGCCGTGAAGTGGGTTTGAGCTCTTTTACGCGTCGGTGCACTTTTTGCTGGAAATGAGACCATGACTCGATCAAACAACAGAATTTCCGCCTTGAGTGGTGATCACCTTCCTCTTCAAGCTTGGATTTCGGCGCTCGCGCGAAGGCAGCCGGATGAGCGCTTTATGACATTCACTCTGTTGTCTTGGACGGTGTTGTCGTTGCTCTTGAGTATGGCATTTGTCCACCCCGCCCAGTCTGCGGACGTCATACTGAACGAATACAACGCGGTTCCCAAGACCGGAGGTTTTCTCAAGATTGGCAAAGAAGATTCTCGATTCGGTCGCCGCGAAGGAAATGGAGACGACTGGTTCGAGGTCGTTGTCGTCACAGACCATCTCGACATGCGAGGTTGGCAGTTCGTTATTTCCAATCGAACGGGCGTCCCCGCTATCCCAGGCCCGGGCCAAGAGATCTTCACACTGACACTTACGGACGAACCCGTCTGGGCTGATCTTCGATCTGGCACGATCATCACCGTAGCCGAAGACATCGACGCAACCGCCAACGCCTACCGACCTGAAATCGGTGAATGGTGGATCAATGTTCGCGCCAACGACACCGCCGCTGGGAAATACATCACAGCGATGAACTTCGCGGTCTCGAACGAGAATACCCAGTTCACGATCCTGGATGACCTTGGAGCTGTTGCGTACGGCCCGTCCGGCGAGGGCATTTCGCCGCTGGCGGGTGTCGGGACGACCGAAGTCTTCAAACTCGAGGCGACGCCTACCGGGGCAATTACACCAAGCGCAATCGAATACACCGACGGCTCCTCGAGCAGCTTCGGACTTCCGAACCCGTGGACGGACATAACCGGCCCTCAGATTCAGGACTTCAGTGCACTTCGCGCAGTGGTCCCGTACTTCCCGCTGACGTCGGTCGTCATCAACGAGGTCAATTCTCACAGCGACCTGCCGGAGGTTGACTGGATCGAGCTTTTTAACACGACCGCCGCACCGATCGACATTGGAGGCTGGTTCATAAGTGACGGGGCCGTCAACCTCATGCAGTATCAAATCCCACCGGGAACCATCATCCCGGCAAACGGCTACATCGTCGTCCTTGAATCGACTCTGCTTTTTTCCTTCAATGGTGAACTGGGTGAAGCGGCCTATCTGTCGGAAGGCGACGGCCTCGGAGGAATGACCGGCGGACGCGACTCCACCAACTTTGGACCCGTTGAAAATGGCGTTTCTTTCGGCCGGTTTCCGAACGGAAGCGGCCCGTTTTTCCGAATGTCGTCGCGAACGCGGGGCGACCTCAACTCTGCGCCTGACTTCGGCCCTGTTGTGATCAACGAGATCATGTACAAGGCGCTCGGGCCTTTCGCTCCTCCGTTGACCGGCAGCGATGCCGAGTTCATCGAACTGCGCAACGGCGGCATGGTCGATGCTCCGATGGCAGTCGACTACGGGTCCGCAGGAATCTTTCCGTGGCGCGTCAGCGGCGGACCGAGCTTCGACTTCCCGCCTACAGCCGTTGTTCCCGCTCAAGGATTCGCATTGTTGGTGACATTTGATCCCGTGCTGGAACCGCTGAAGCTTGCCGCATTTCGATCTCACTACGGCCTCCTCCCGTCGACTCCGATCTTGGGACCCAGTGGAGGACGGCTCGACAATTACACCGACTCTATCAACCTCCGTCGCCCTGACGTCCCATCGCTCGGAGTCGCCCCCCTCGTACTTCGAGACTCCGTGACTTACTTCGATTTTGGTGACTGGCCCACCGGGCCGGATGGCACGGGGCCCTCACTCGAGCGGCTTGATCCCAATGTCGCCGCGTCCGATTCGACACGGTGGGCCGCCAGCCTCTCCGCAAAAGGAACTCCCGGCGCGGAAAATTCAGTAGTGAATGTCCCAGAGCCGGCTGTCGTCGCCCAATTGTTTGTAGCGAGCTTGAGTCTCAGTGTGTTGTTGCGAATCAGGAACCGACGCCCCCAGCGCCTGGCAACGCGCCCCGAAAAGAACGGAATCGAAGTCTGAGGTCAGCATTCCAAAGTGTATTCGAGCGACTCGAGCTCAAGTACGTGGTTGACGAAATAACAGCCCGCGCAGTCAGGGACAGTATTGCGCCCTACTGCAAGCGCGACGAGCGTTCGAAAGCTCCTGCACAATGCCGAAGAAGCGGAGAAGACCGTCGACGGTTGGTGGCAGAAGCGACTCGACTCCGCATTCGGAACCACCGTCGAAATCACGCCGATCGGCAGGTTGAAGTCGGTTACGGTGCTCGGTCGCTCGAGCTCTCGCCCGAAAGCGCGAAAAGATACACTTCGGTGTCTCACCCACCCGGTTGAGCAGGCGTGGGTTTACGTGTGCAAACCACGGGTCTTGCATCACTTGACCGAGCGATTCGCTGCGCCGTTTCACCAACCAGATCCGTCGGTACTCGCCCGGTTGGATAGGAGGTCGTCGCACTTTTCGAGATGTATCGTGCTCAAGAACGGAGCTGCGATGCCGTCCTGCGAGATCGGGGAGCAGGAATTCGTGCGACACAAAACACCGGGGCCCCGGACTCTCGAATCCTGCTGAAGGCGTAATCTCCGTCCCCCAGGGAACGGCGCGCTTGAATTGTGATCTTTTTCGTCGGCATACTTGCACATTTTATATTTGGGAATACGATCCCAAATATAAAGAAAACGCGAAGCGGCCTTAAAGAGATTCCCTTTCTTGTACGTAGCGGCTCAATTGCACATTGGCGAACAACATTATGCCATGAGGAGCGACCGCAGTGAATACTTCAATCAACGTTCAGCCCACTACATTCAAGTTCTTCCCAATTCTTCTTCTAGGATTGCTGGCAGCGTGCTCTCAACCCATAAGCGGTAGCAGCGACAAAGCTGCAAACAAAACGCAGACCGACGGCCAAATACTCTCGGTTGACGGTGCCGATACCGGACTCGAAGGGATTGTGGTGTCTGCCAACTCATTGGCAACATCGACGGAAACCGACGTTCTCGGTGAGTTTGACTTGGGAGCTCTGCCGCAAGGTGTGCAAAAGATCGTCGTCACGATTCCCGACGACGATGGCGCTGGCGATCGTACCCTGAGCGAAACGATCGACCTTACCGGCATGGATTCCGCAGCCATTGGCATGACGGTGGACGGAAACGAAATGATCCAAGTTGCGATCAACGGTTGCCAAGATTTTGATGCCCGGAACCGCTTCAAGCTCGATGTCGATGGCGATGGACTTCCCGAAGACGGGTACATCCGAGTACGAGGCGAACACCGAAATCGCCAGCGGCTGAAAGTCGAAATTGGACCGCTCGAAGTCGATCAAGTGATTATCCAAATCGAAGACTTGGAAGGCGACTTTTCGGTGACAGTACGAGACGACGGAGAAGCAGAGCTAGAACTCGAGCTTGCGAATGTGTTGGATCTCGCAGGCAACGTCGTCACACTCGTCATCAACGACGAGCCGCTAGAGCTCGGTCTCATCCCAAGTCCTGGAGTGGCGGGAGAACCCAATTGCCATGGAGACGACGATTCGCAGAACGATGACGGAGGTAGCGAGTTCGATGTGCGAAATCGATTCGCTGTCAACGTTGACAGCGATGATGAGGTTGAACATGGGTACGTGCGAATTCGAGCGAGGGACGACGGCCGACAGCGCTTCAAGGTTGAAGTGGGACCGGTATCGCAATCCGTGACGATTATCGTGAGCCCAGACGATAATGTAAGTGAAGACGACTTTCGTGGTCAAGCTGAGTTGGACGGCGTGGAAGCCGAGCTAGACCGACATGGTCCCCTCCCGTTCGGAGTAGACCATGTCGCCGATCTTGGCGGCTACTTCGTCTTCTCAGAGATCGAGGGTGAGGTGACGTTCCTGGCGACCGTTCCAGTCGTCGACTAAGTCGGCGCCAGACACTCATGGACCCAATAAGTCGGCGGGCCAGGTGACGCCGACTTATGGTGGGCGGGCTGTAATCTCAGTAGTCTTCACCGGCGCCCGAACTTCAGACTCCATATCGAGCGCAACCCGACCGCTTCCTTCGTGACGCGCGAAGCGCGCTGGTATTCATCGTTGCTCCTTCGCACGCGGCGTGCTTGGACGGTGCCGTGAAGGCCGTCTCGGGCAAAAGAATGATCTTGCGAAGAGACGGTTTTCAGTTGTTTTCTAGGCCGCTCTTGCGGCCAGATACGCCCTCTTCCTTTTCTTCATCGTCCGATCGCTTTGCTTCACCCGTTTCACGGTCTCGGATTTGAACTCCGCCGTGAAACGTCTGTGTGCGTGCAAGGTCAAGGTTTCTCATTTGCCGCTAGGCATCCCTCGATCACTCGCGAATCGGATTTGGGTATGACGGTTTTGCTTGCCTATCTGCACCGGAAACTGCTATTAGGCCCCTCACCCAACATCTTGACTGGCTTTCACGCAAGCCAGATCGGAATCGAGAGTTCATGTCCACTGCTGTTCTGCCCCATTTGGTGCGCTTTCCTGTCATTCTCATAAAGCCTTCGCATTATGACGACGACGGTTACGTAATTCGCTGGAAACGCTCGGTCGTCCCCTCGAATACCCTCGCCACACTCTATGGACTGATGTCGGATTGCATCGAGCGGCGCGTGCTCGGAGAGAATGTCGAGATCGAATGCCATGCGATGGACGAGACCAACACGTACATCGACATGCCTAATATCATTCGTCAGATTCACAGCGCGGGTGGGGGCCTCGTCGGGCTCATCGGTGTTCAGAGCAATCAATTCCCCCGAGCCATGGATCTCGCTCGGGAGTTTCGTGCCGCCGGGATCTCGGTTTCCATTGGCGGCTTCCACGTCAGTGGCTGCCTATCGATGCTGCCCGGTGTCCAACCGGATCTTCAAGAAGCGCTTGATCTCGGGATTTCGCTCTTCGCCGGAGAGGCCGAGGATCGCCTAGAAGATCTGCTTTGCGACGCCGCAAATGGTGCGCTGAAACCCATATACAACTATTTGAAGGACCTGCCCGGACTCCAAGGTCAGCCGATTCCCTTCCTGCCACGCGAAATTGTCACGCGCGGCTTGGGAGTTCAGACGAGCTTCGACGCCGGTCGGGGTTGCCCGTTCCACTGCTCGTTCTGCACGATCATCAACGTCCAGGGCCGGAAGTCTCGCCGACGCAGCGCCGATGACGTCGAACAGATCGTGCGCGCCAATCTTGCCCAGGGCATTCGCAATCTCTTCATCACCGACGATAACTTTGCCCGCAATCGAGACTGGGAATCGATTCTCGATCGCCTGATCGAAATGCGGGTCAAAGAGAAGCTTAAAGTCCGGCTCACGATCCAGGTCGACACGGTGTGTCACAAGATTCCGGGGTTCATCCGCAAGGCAAAGCAAGCAGGCGTCAACAAGGTATTCATCGGGCTCGAAAGTATCAATCCCGATGCACTGCAGAGTGCCGGCAAGAGACAGAACCAATTTTCAGAGTATCGATCGATGATGCAGGACTGGCACGATCAGGGTGTGATCATCTTCGCGGGCTACATCATTGGATTTCCCGAGGATACGCCCGCGACCATCGCGCGCGATGTCGAAATCATTCAGCGAGAACTGCCTGTGGACATCCTCGAGTTCTTTGTCTTGACGCCACTTCCTGGGTCCCAGGATCACAAAGAACTCTTCCATGCCGGGATCCCAATGGATCCGGACATGAACAACTACGACACCTATCACGTGACCACCGGGCATGCTTCGATGTCGCCGGATGAATGGCGGGAAGCCTTCCAAACCGCTTGGAAATGCTACTACACACCCGAGCACACCAAGACCCTGCTTCGACGGGCCCGTGCGTGCGGCATCAAGACTCGCAAGTTGTCCAATATGCTGCTGTGGTTTCATGGCGCTTCATCGATTGAAGGACTGCACCCACTCGACAGTGGTTACTTTCGAATCAAGTCTCGCCACGGTCGACGCCCGAATCTGCCGGTTGAAAGCGCACCCGTTTTCTACGCGCGCTATGGCTGGGAGATCTTGAGCAAGCACCTTCGCTTCTTGAATCTACTCGCTCGATTGCGATGGTTCTCTTGGACGCTTGAGCGCGACTCGGATGCAGTGAACTATCGCGATGCTTCGAGCGGGGCGTAGACACGCACGGCGTTCGCTCACGTCGTGGTCGGCCTCAAGGTGCTTTGCGCCGCGTCACTTCTCCGCCAGGCCCACCCTTGTTTTGAGTTCAAGTCCTTCGGCATCCGAACGTCGAGCGAGCGCTCCGCAATCCTCTTCTTCAGCTCGGTGTTCTCGCGTTCAAGCTCGCGCAGCTTCTTCGCTTCCGAAACATCCATCCCGCCGAACTTGTTGCGCCAGCGATAGAAAGTCTGCTCGGTCAAGTTGTGCAGTCGGCACACCTCGCGAGTGTTCTCCGCTTATTCCGCTTCCTTCAAAACCCCAATGATCTGTTCTTAGGTGAACCACTTCCGCTTCATTTTGTCTCCGTTCGCCTTTCAAAAAGGTTAATTCGGGGACTGGACCCCGTATCGCGGGGCCGGCCAGGGGCGCCTCTCTCGGTCGCATTTGCCGTTGCTAAGAAACGTGGGTTCCACTTATGATTCCCTTATTGGCGGCACGCTTGGCTGGAAGCCGAGTCCTTGATTGGAACTGGAGTAATACGCCCCAACTGAAGGGTCGCCGTCGGAACAGTTCACCATTCGTTTTTGAACTTCCCATCGGAAAATGCTGCAAATTTTCCATCACACATGAGGATCCTCTGTCATGCACGCGCACACCTGCCCCTCAAAATTCGATCGCTCCTGCTCCTTTAGCCTGCTCCTACTCCTCTCGCTTGCTGTTCTTACTCTCGGTACCTCGACTGCTTTGGCTTCGGGCGGCGAGAACGAAAAGGAAGCCAGAAAGAACGAAACAAACCGGGGGCGGCGGACCATGACAGGCCTCTGGGTCACCCGTGCCCCGGCCCCTTTCGTGATCCAGTATGACTCCGGGCCTACCCAGGAATTGACGGAAATGGCGTGGACCCTGGTCGAGGACGAGAATGGCCTGATTACCGGATTCAACACCTATCTCTCCACAAGTAGCGTGGACAATCCGGTCACGAAGGGTGCTCTCTGCATGGTTGGGGCGCGGGTGGGTTCCAGGATCGTCATTTCAGAGGCCCCCATAGAAGCGTCCACCACGCCGATCTTCGTCTTCGAATGCGAGCAGCGCAAAAACAAAACGCTGCGTTGCCTAGGCCACGGCCTGGCCAATATTGAGCCCATCGCCCTGCAAGCGCGCCTTTCGCTACGTGAGGAATCCATCGAAGCCGTGGATCGTGTCACAGAAGACATACTCGCCATTTGTCAACCGGAATGATCACGACTTGAACGTTGTCATCGAAGCCGACGAAGCAGTCGTGTGACGAGCAACCTGTCCGGGAGCGGCTCGACCCTCGAAATCCGCGGGACGATCACGAATGGAAACGGCATCGATGATCTCACCGCCCGGCACTTCCCGAGTCGTGGAGTGTCGGGCTTCCCTCTCCACGGATCCTGATTTGACAACCCGCCTCTGGCAGTACTTCAAGCGAGACGGGGGCTTGTTTATCCCATGCGCTATTGTCAAATCAGGTAATCCGATGCTACCTGTTCGATCGCTGTGGTAGAAAATCCTACGGGGGGAAGGCTTTGAGTGACCCGCAACACGATCCGCAGCGCCTATTGAGACTAAGTTTGGTCGGGAATGCCGGCTTTTCTTTCCTCTCGGGTATGGCTTTCGCACTGGCCTCATCGCCTTCTGGCCTTGGCAATTCGCTGGACAACTTCATGGGGTCTCGTTGCCCTGGGAGTTGGGCTCCTCGGGTTTTCAGCCGGCCTTGGTTGGCTTTGCTCTCGGGAGACCATTCCCCTGGCTCCTGCCACGGTAATCGTGTGGTGTGATGCTGCCTGGGTCGCGGTAACGATCCCTTTCGTTTTTATGGTGGAGATTGGTCGTACGGGAGAGCTGGCCGCGATTGCTTTTGCCTATGTGGTGCTTGGCTTTTCGGTCCTCCAGTATCTGGGTATTCGTCGGATTCGCGCTGACTCCAGCTGACTGAGCACCCGGCGTGAAGCCGACCATCGTGTGGAAGCGCTGACCCGAAACCTTTTTACGAAGGTTGCTGACCTGGGGCTCTCTAGAATGAGTCCGGAAGTTCTTTCGACGAGGACCCTTATATGGGAACTGGCAAGCCGCTTCCCGAACTTTTCCAGCAAACCCGAAAGACCTGAGGCGAAGAGGTTTATTCCCGTTTCGCCAACGACTCGCAGATCTAGGCTGCAATCGGTTCCAAGAGCGTTCCCGGGGCGCAATCCAGCTCGCTCGACGCGGCCTGAGTAGACTTGGCCAAGCGCCAGAATTGCGAGAGGGTGAGGCCGAACAAAATCGTATCCGAGGATAGGCACTTCAAGCTGCGTTTTGGAGACCCCGCGGAATAGGTTCGACGCTTGAGTCCGGGAGTGGCTGCGTGTGCGGGCACTGTGTCTCAGCGTCTTTCAGTATGCTGATAAAGGCCAGGTCGAATCGTGTCGTGTCGAGATTTCCAACTACTTGCTGGGTGGGTCAGATGCTCTGGGCAAAATCCGTAACTACGAAATCGTCCGTGATGCAACACGACACTGTTGCTCCCGCCAATCGATTGGGCCTGCCTGTCCATTTCAGCGCGTGTCCCCGCCCCGCGCTCAATCGATGCTGTCTGATTTCGAACACCATGATCCGCTCCGGCGAAGTTCAATCTTCCGAATCAACTCGGGGAAGTCGAGAGGGCTCTTCAATGGTCATTGAACGACTACACCAATGGATTCGCTTGATGCTGCAGGGCGCGGTTTGCGCCATTGCATTGATGACGTCGGCGCCACCCGCGACCGCACAGTCACAGTTCAACGGCGCAGGGGATCTTAACGACGACGGCACGATCGACATGGAAGATGTGCGACTCATGATGCAGATCATCAAGGGCGAGATCGCACTCGACAATTTGACGCTTGAGCTCGCCGATATCGCCCCAGTGGCCAACCGCGACTCTGAAGTGAACGAGAAGGATCTCTCAGTGTTAATGCGCGCTGTGGCCAATGATGACTTCGACGGAGACGGACGCCGCAACGACGACGAACTCACAGATGACTTCGGTGAAAACCCGTTCTTGGCAGATACGGACGGAGACGGTCTCACCGATGGGGAGGAGTTCGATCATTTGCCGAGCCGGACGGACCCGACCAATCCCGATAGCGACGGCGATGGACTTCTCGACGGTTTTGAGGTGCGCAATGGCACGAATCCCAGCCTCGCAGATTCGACAATCCCTCCCAACGGTCTCACGGATTACTTCGAGTACACGTACCCTTTAGCAAGTGATCCGAACGGCGATAGCGATACGGATGGTCTCACCAACTTGGAGGAACAGGCGGCGGGGAGTAATCCGTTTCTAAACGACACCGATGGCGACGGGCTTGATGACAAGGTTGAAGTCGACGGGTCCGCTCATATCCCACCGATCGGCCCCTACCCTTCGGATCCAGCGGACACGGACACGGACGACGACGGCCTCGATGATCTTGCAGAGTCCGTGCATGGCACTCGACCGCATCAAGCCGATCCCGATTCGGATGGCCTCACCGATGCCCAAGAGGTTCTGGTGTTACTCACCAATCCTTTCGATTCGGACTCCGACGACGACGGCCTGTTAGATGGTTTTGAGGACATCTATGGACTCGATCCCAACGATACGGACTCCGATGACGACCGCATCCTCGACGGGGACGAGGATGAGGACGAAGAGATGGGCGACGGGCTCAATAACCTAGGGGAGCAGCTCGCGGGAAGTAGTCCGCTGGTCCGCGATTCCGACGGCGACACAATTTTGGACGGAGCCGAAATCACGGGCGGTACGAGCCCTGCCTCCACTGACAGCGACGAAGATGGATTCAGTGATACCGCTGACAACTGCCCGAAGAACTTCAACCCAGGCCAAGAAGACGATGACGATGGTTTCGGGGTTGGCGATGGCGTAGGTGACGTCTGCGACAATTGTATTTACGCAGACAACAAATTCCAGGAGGACGCCGACGGCGATGGCATTGGAGACGCTTGCGACACCACGTGTCTCGGAACGGAGACGGGGCCTGACCCCGACCGCGATGGTTGGTGTGGAAGCGATGACAACTGCCCGAATTGGCCAAATCCCGGCCAGGCCGACAATGGCGGCGTCGCAGGTGTTGGCGATGCGTGTGAATGCGGCGACATCAATAATGACAACTGGTTCCCCGCAGATCCTGCGGACAAGTCGACGCCAACCCCCGCAAACAACGACATTTTGGCCTATGCCGCACACATGGATTCGTCAGAGCCCATTCACGTAGATGCGTTACAGAAATGTGATCTTGACGGCGACGGAATGTGCACAGCAGGCGATCAAGCTCTCGCGCAATATGCGGTCGACAACACCCTGCCGTTGTCGCCGGGTCTGTGTGCGGATTACGATCAAGTGCTCGATCATGTCGTCTCGCGCACCGGCTACGGTGCAAATGCGCATAGCCGCCGCCTCGTCCGTGAGATCGGAGTTACCGCGTATATCGACCGTCAGCTTGACCCTGATTCGATCAACGACGCAACCCTCGGCGACCTACTCAATCAGTACCGGTCCGGTGGCACCTTTTGGCCAACGCTCGGACCTGCGCCAACTGTGGTGCCGGGGATGCCCGCGCCCGCCGACCCGGTGAGCCTCCTGAATAGCAACTATTTTAGGCGAGCCTATGGAACGGATACCCGGCGACCACTCCAAGACCTTTCCGAGATCAAAATGTGGCGCGCCATTCATAGCAAGCGACAACTCGAAGCCGTCATGCGCGACCTCATGTTCGATCATCTCAGCGTCAACGGCTTTAGTGGTTTCAGTCGGTGGCCCTATTACTCGATCATGCAGTACGAAGCCGCGCTTGAAGAGCACTTGTTTGGAAAATTTGAACACATGGTGCAGGCATCTGCCGAAAGTGCCGCGATGCTGGATTACTTGGACCAGCACCGCAGCGAAGCGGGCAAGATCAACGAAAACTACGGCCGCGAAGTCATGGAGCTACACACCGTGGGCGACGGCACGTACGACAACAATACGGTGATTGCCGCGTCGAATGTGCTTACCGGATATATGCTGAATACCGATGCAAGTTGGCTTCCCTTAGGCGGACCTGAACAGGACGACTGGGTCTTTGAGTACAACGGTGCGAAGCATGAATCGGCTGACAAGATCGTCACGATCGACGACGACGTGACGCCGGTCGTACCGTGGGTTTTCACAGGACCAAACGGCGGCCCTCCATGCGGAAGTGGAAATCGCAATCAAGGGGAACTGCTGATCTGCTTGCTGAGCGAGCACCCGGCGACGGCGAAGAGAATTGCGGAGCTGTTCGTCACACGCTTTGTCTCTGAAGACTTGGAGACCGCTGCGGTCACAACCTTGGTTTCCGCAGCAGCTGCCGAGTACGTGAGTACCAGTGGCGACTTAGGAGCGACACTTCGCGTTGTGCTTCATGACCCGTTGTTTGTGAAGGGAGCGTACTATCGCGCAAAAGTGAAACGGCCCTTTGCGTTCATGGCGAGTCTGTTTAGAGCCCTGGGTGAGGGTGCAGAGGGTGGGTCTGAGACGCGATTCGCGGGCCACGAACACGGCGTTGCCTCGCAGTCCAATCAGAGCTTTCGATCCCTTGGGATTTACTTTTCGTTGCTCGACGAGTCCCCGTATCAAGCGGTGCCCCCGATCGGCTACCAGGACGATTCAAAGGTGTTCGCGAGTTCGGGTGGGATCTTGGTCCGGAGTAATTTCGTAAAACAAGTCATGGTGAATTGGGATGCCGATTGGGTCTCAAAGTGGGAATTCTTGCCAACAGAACTCGATGACAACGCAGTCCTTCTGGATAAATTAATCGACCGATTCTTGCCAGGTGGAATCCGTCGCACTTCCGTTGTCGCCGGCCAATCCACCCGGGACCACGTCTTGGCTTCTTTGGATGCAGAGTGGCCGGCTCCCTCGGCCACTAACGCAAACCTGCGGATAGAGCACGCAACGTCGGTACTTCTCTCGACGCCAGAGTTTCTACTTCACTAAGCCGTCTACTCTCGTGAGCAACGTTCTTGTACTGAGGTAGGAGCGAAGAGCAATGAATCTGAACCGACGGCAATTTATTCAACTCGCGGGGTCTGGCATGACGGCACTCGCGGTCCCGCCGCTGTTTGCGGGACAAGCGTCTGCGTATCCATGTACCAATCCAGGCAAGAAGGTCATCGTCGTGATCTTCTTACGTGGCGGAGCAGATTCCCTCGCGCATG
Source organism: Myxococcales bacterium (assembly GCA_012960035.1). Classification (GTDB taxonomy): domain Bacteria; phylum Myxococcota_A; class UBA9160; order UBA9160; family UBA4427; genus DUBZ01. The sequence goes on from DUBZ01000112.1 coordinate 216,660, forward strand.
TGATGCCAGATCCTCTCGTTGCGAGATCCCCGGTGCATATCGATCAGATCAACGCCTACAACACTGCGCGGCCCTCGATCGCCATCAACGAGTCGAACATTGCGCAATTGTCGCAGAACTATTCTGATCCCGGTCATCAGACCACGAACGGTGGACTGCATACGAACTATTTCGGGGTCAATAATGCGTTCGACGAACTCTTCGACGAATACTATTCGAACGCGAACCCTGTCAAAAACCATTTGGCGGTCGTGCACGCATGCGGCAATACGAGTACCCCGAATTACTCGCACTTCACCGCTCAAGACGCGCTTGAGCGCGGGGTAGAGACTCCAACATTTTCGGATTCAGGTTGGCTCACACGTGCGGTTGAAGCGCTCGCGGCAGTGGATACGGAAAATAACAGCCCACTCAATGGAGTCTCTCTCTCGTCGAATCCGCTGACTTCCCTAAGCGGCGGTACGCAGAATTTGACCCTCGCAGTTCCTTCCATTGGCGGGTTTAACCTTTACCAAGATCACTCTCCAGCGGGTGCGCGCGAGGCTGCGCTGGCCAACATCTATTCAAACTTCCCGAACGGCCCTACGAACAGCGTGGCGTCCAGCAGTCTTATTGGGCAAGCAGGCGACGGCTTGTTCCAAGCGCTGGATTCACTCAACGGCGGAGCGATCGCCGTGCCGCCAAGCGGGGTGGGCCTGTATGGTGGAGGCCACCTTCCGAATCAAATGAGAGATCGCCTTGTTGATACCGCCCGCCTAATCAAGCAGCCGAAATTCGGCGTGCGAGCTGTAGCCATGGATTTTCATGGGAGCTGGGATTATCACACCAATTCCGTCGGACAGACTCCGGGCTATACGATGCGGCTCGCGGCGACGCTGAAGCGGTTCTACGACGATCTTTCGGTTCCGTTCGACAGCGGCAGCGGCAGCGACATCGCTGCAGATCGCACTGTAACGATTGTGATGTCCGAGTTCGGCCGTACCGTTCACGAGAACGGGTTAGGCGGTCCCGCACCGGGAACCGATCACGGTCACGGTGGCGCGATGTATGTGATGGGCGGTGGCGTTCGCGGGGGTCGCGTCTTGTCCCGAGACGCAGTCGGGGCCGCCGATCCAAAAGTCGTTGGTTGGCCGGGGCTACGCAAAGTTGAAGACCTCCACCTGCAAAGAGACCTCATGCCGACGATTGATTCGCGTGACGTACTTGCTGAAGTCATCACACAACAATTCCCCGAAGTGACAGACCTTGCAGCTCTCTTCAATCCGTCGGACAGTCACCCGTATACCCCGGTACCATTGCCCGACGATGGTCTATTTCCGGACGCCTGCGTCGATCCGCCGCCGCCGTGATCCAGGCAATTCTGCAATTTGCGAATTTGGCGATACCGTGGCTGGGCAGTACGGCTCGCTCTGGCCAAAAAGTGCGTGGCCTATGACGACCGCTTCGTCGACATAGAGCTGCGGCTCACAAACTACGAACCCCTGACCTTGACTGTGATCCGAGGCTTGGGGGGCGGGAAGTCGGGAAAGGTCCGGCGGCCGTAGTGCAACACTTCGCCGGATTCGAACCCGCCGAGCCCACTTCTCGATGAAAAGCTCTCAGCTGAGATCGACATCGTCTTCATGGAGATATCGCAATCCCGCCAATCCCAGTCGACCCGCAGTGCCTGCTCGCACTGAAGTTCCTATCCTCGACGCCGTGGCTAGGGCTGTTTGCGACCGCGTTGCCTGCGTGCCAGTCCGGCGAAGGCTGTGGCGCCGAGCGTGAACACCGTCACGAAAAGGACGGTGGGTGACGCCGACGGAACGTTGAGAGGCGTCGCGTGGAGTCCGAGGCAGACCTGCGCCTGGCAGAGCGCGCCGTCTGTGCAGTCGAGGTCGGTCTGACACTCGACGCAACCCGCCAGGGTGTCGTCGCAAAGAGGCGTTGGTGATTCGCAGGTCGGTGCCGCACCGAGATCGCAGACGCCGGCGTTGCAGATTTCCGTGCCGTCGCAGAAGGCACCGTTGCTGCAGTCGAGGTCGACCAGACACGCCGAGCAATTGCCGATCGCCTCGTCACACAAGGGCGTCGATCCAGTGCACTGGGGTGGAGAGCCTGATTCACACAGGCCGGCATTGCAGGTTTCGTCGCCATTGCAGTAGACGCCGTCATCGCACAGTGCCGGATCGAATTGATCGCTCGGGCAGGTGTCCGTGATGCCATCGCAGGACTCGGCCACGTCGCACTCGCCCGTGGCGGCGCGGCAGACGGCGGTGAGCT
>DUBZ01000113.1 GCA_012960035.1 Myxococcales bacterium
GATTTCAGCGTGGACTTCGGCTCCGGTGGCGCGGGCGTCTACGGGCGTGATCACGGCGTGAATATCTGGGGTGCCGTCGGTCCCGAGGGCGCTCTGCAATACGTCTTCGGCATCTTCGCCGGCCTTCAGTCGGGCGCCAACCAGAACGATAATCCGCTGATCGCGGGACGCGTCGCGTACAACTTCCTGAACGTCGAACAGAATCCCGGCTACTACACCAGCGGCACGTACTACGGCTCGGCCGGCGATGTACTGACGGTCGCGGGAAGCTTCCAGTACCAGAAGGACGGCTCGGGCTCTATGGCCAACCCGGGTGATTTCTTCGGGATCAGCGCGGACGTCCTGTTCGAGAAGGTCGTCGGAGACATGGGCGTATTCACCTTCAACGGTGAGTACAAGCGCTTCGACTCCGATTACGACACGGCGGCGTTCGGGATGAATCCGGTCGAATCGAGCGACGACAACCCGGGTCTCTTTGCCATGTTCGATGGCCATTCCATGTCCCTGACCGCGCTCCACCTGCTTCCGATGAAAATCGGAATCGGGCAGTTCCAGCCCTACGTTCGGTACACCGGCATCTACGCCAACGGCAGTGCCGATCGCGACGAGGTCGAGGGGGGCGTGAACTACATCATCGACGGCCACAACGCTCGCGTCTCGCTCTTCTATCAATACGGCGACATTGCGACGAAGGGTCTCGACTACTCGCCGGGCGCATCGGGCGATGAAGTCAGCGCGATCAAACTTGCACTACAGATTCAGATCTAACGATCTACCACCCCCAAAAGAATTAAGGAAGTAACTAAATGAAACTCTACAGATCGATTGGCCTTGCGGTGATTGCCCTGGCCACCTTCATGACGTCCGCATCCGCGGAAGAGACAATCAAAGTGGGAGTCCTTCACTCGCTGTCGGGAACGATGGCGATCAGTGAAACGACCCTCAAGGACACCGTCCTGATGCTCATCGACGAGCAAAACAAGAAGGGCGGCCTGCTCGGCAAGAAGCTCGAAGCCGTCGTCGTGGATCCGGCCTCCAATTGGCCGCTCTTCGCCGAGAAGGCGCGCCAGCTCATCGAGAAGGACAAGGTCTCGGTTGTCTTTGGCTGCTGGACATCGGTCTCACGCAAATCCGTGCTGCCGGTCTTCGAAGAATTGGACAGCTTGCTTTTCTATCCCGTTCAATACGAGGGCGAAGAGTCGTCGAAGAACGTCTTCTACACGGGCGCCGCGCCCAACCAGCAGGCGATCCCCGCCGTCGACTACTTGATGAACGACATCGAGGTCAAGCGCTGGGTGCTCGCGGGAACGGATTACGTCTATCCGCGCACGACCAACAAGATCCTCGAGTCCTATTTGAAGGCCAAGGGTGTTGCCGCTGAAGACATCATGATCAACTACACGCCCTTCGGTCATTCGGATTGGCAGAGCATCGTGTCGGACATCAAGAAGTTCGGCGGTGCGGGCAAGAAGACTGCGGTCGTGTCGACGATCAACGGTGACGCCAACGTGCCCTTCTACAAGGAACTCGGGAACCAGGGCGTCTCGGCTGCGGACATTCCGGTCGTTGCCTTCTCGGTCGGAGAGGAAGAACTCTCGGGTTTCGACACGAAGCCGCTGGTAGGACATCTCGCTGCCTGGAACTATTTCATGAGCGTCGATGCCGATATCAACAGCGACTTCATCACGAGCTGGCACAAGTTCATCAAGGATCAGAAGCGCGTCACGAACGACCCGATGGAAGCCCACTACATCGGCTTCAACATGTGGGTCAAGGCAGTCGAGGCCGCCGGTACGACGGATGCAACGGCAGTACAGGATGCGATCATCGGAATCGAGGTGCCCAACCTCTCGGGCGGTACTTCGCAGATGCTCGCCAACCATCACATCACCAAGCCGGTGCTGATTGGCGAAATCCAGGACGACGGTCAGTTCGCAACGGTCTGGGAGACCGACGGTCTGGTCCCCGGTGATGCGTGGACGGACTTCCTGCCGGAGAGCAAGATCCTCAAGGCCGACTGGACTGCGAAGCTCGGTTGCGGCAACTACAACACCGTGACCAAAAAGTGCTCGGGACAGAACTTCTAGACCCCGACTCCGGTTGGTAGATGCCAAGGGAATGACTTGGATTGGGCAAGAGCGGCGGTCTGACTGCCGCTCTTGCCAATCGCGTCTTTGCCCTTTTTGGGTTTTGCTGGTTTCGCGAACGCACGTCGTTTCCCATTCTGCGATTGAAGTAAGGTTATAGGGGATCCGTTTGAGGCGGCGAATGATGACATTCCTGCGATTCCAACACTGCAACTCGGTGAACCCAAGAAGGCGGAACGACGCGCAGAGATGAGGAACCCCTTACTGGCAGCGTTGTTTCTTGTTCTGTCGCTTTGCATCGCGTTTCCACTCAGCGCAAATACGCAGATGTATGGTGAGGCCGTCGAGCGCCTCACGGGCAAGAGCTTCAAAACCAAGGCGGCTGCCGTCGCCGAGATCGCAGAGAGCGGCAGCCCGCATGCCCACCGCTTGCTTGAGGCCTTGCTCGCCGGTCGCGTCTACAAACAGAAGGCCACTTCGGCGGTCGTGATTGCCAACAAGGACAAGGACGGTGCCTGGGTCATCCACGCGGCGATCGATGGCACGGCCCTCGGGACGACTAAAAAATCAGCCCTGAAAAAGATCATCATCAATAACTCGATGCGCGGTTCGCTCCGCACCGTCCTCGCGCGCCTGAGCTTGCGCGCTACAGATTCTGAAGAACGCCGGCTCGCGGTCAAGTCATTGTACGAATCGCTCTCGCCTGAAACGGTTGAGCTGCTGCGCGAAGCGGTCAGCGCGGAGCGCGACCCCGAAGTACTCGATGCGTTGCGGGTCGCCTTGGCGCTCGCGGATCTCGAATCCGCCGATGCGGACCGTCGGGTGGTGGCGATTGACGCACTTGCGAGCAGTCTGCACCCCGAGGTGCACAACCGCCTAGTCGAAATCGCGACGACGCTCCCCGATGAAAACGTCGCAGCAGAACCCGAGGCAGAGTCGCTCGTTCGGGCGGCGGCGGTGCGGGCGGTCGCCAAGATCGATCGCTGGCGCAGCTTCTATGCATTTATCGAGACGACTTTCTTTGGCTTGAGTCTGGGCTTCGTTCTCGCACTCGCAGCCATTGGTCTGGCGATTACCTTCGGTGTCATGGGCGTCATCAACATGGCGCACGGCGAGTTGATCATGCTGGGCGCTTACGCGACCTACGTCGTGCAGCAGCTGATGCCGAACCATCTCGATATATCTCTCTTCGTAGCGATTCCGGTGGCGTTCATGACTTCGGCGCTGGTGGGCATACTCATCGAGCGAGGGGTTGTGCGCTTTCTCTATGGACGTCCACTCGAGACGTTGCTGGCGACCTTCGGTGTGAGTTTGATTCTGCAGCAAACAGTACGCAGCATCTTTTCGCCGCTCAATCGCGCGGTCTCGACGCCGGAATGGATGAGCGGCCAACTCGTGATCAACGATGCGCTCGCATTTACAAATATTCGGGTCTATATCGTGCTCTTCAGCATCATCGTTTTCGTGGCTCTGACCACGTTGTTGCGATTTACCACCCTGGGTCTGCAGATCCGGGCGGTCTCCCAAAACCGAGAGATGGCGAGGGCCATGGGGATCCGTGGCGGCTGGATCGATGCAACGACTTTCGGCCTGGGCTCGGGGGTCGCGGGGCTCGCGGGGGTGGCGCTCAGCCAACTCACCAATGTGGGCCCGAACCTGGGACAGAGCCATATCGTCGACTCGTTCATGGTCGTGGTCTTTGGCGGCGTCGGCAATCTGTGGGGCACCGTGATCGCCGGGTTGTCGCTTGGCGTCGCCAATAAATTCATCGAACCCTTCGCCGGCGCGGTGCTCGCCAAGATCGTGGTACTCGTCTTCATCATTTTCTTCATTCAAAGGCGCCCGCGTGGACTCTTCCCACAGCTAGGCCGCTCGGCGGAGGCCTGACCCAGTATGCTCAGCGCTATTCTCGAGCGATACAAGTTGTCGGATCGCATCGTCGTCGGCGGACTGAGTCTGCTGATTGTGGCCGTTCCGATTTTGAACCTGCTGGTCCCCGAGACTTCGGTGCTGCACGTGTCGACGTTTACTGTGACCTTGCTCGGCAAGTATCTGTGCTACGCGATGCTCGCCTTGGCGGTTGATTTGATCTGGGGGTATTGCGGGATCCTGACGCTCGGGCACGGCGCCTTCTTCGCGCTCGGTGGTTACGCGATGGGGATGTACCTGATGCGGCAGATCGGCGATCGAGGCGTTTACGGCAACCCGCTGCTGCCCGACTTCATGGTCTTTCTCAATTGGCAGGAGCTTCCCTGGTATTGGTGGGGCTTCTCCAATTTTGGTTTCGCGATGGTCATGGTCGTCCTCGCGCCCGGTCTGCTCGCATTGGCATTCGGCTGGTTTGCGTTTCGATCCAGGGTGAACGGGGTTTACCTGTCGATCATCACGCAGGCGATGACCTTTGCACTGCTGCTCGCCTTCTTTCGCAATGAAATGGGCTTCGGCGGCAACAATGGTCTGACGGATTTTAAGGAAATTTTAGGCTTTAGCCTGCGGGCGGACGGCACCCGGATCGCGCTTTTCGTCACCACGGTGGTGCTGTTGTTGGGTTCGTATATCGTTTGTCGCGCGATCACGGATTCGCGCTTCGGACGGATCATCGTTTCGATTCGCGACGCCGAAGACCGAACCCGTTTCCTCGGTTATCGCGTCGAGAACTACAAGCTCTGGGTGTTCGTATTGTCTGCCGTGATTGCCGGCCTCGCCGGGGCTGTCTACGTGCCGCAGGTCGGCATCATCAACCCCGGAGAATTTGCGCCACTCAATTCGATCGAACTCGTTGTCTGGGTAGCGATTGGTGGTCGCGGGACCCTCTATGGCGCGATTGCGGGTGCCATTCTGGTCAATTTTTCAAAGACGCAATTTACGAGCCTCTTTCCCGAAGCGTGGCTCTTCGTGCTCGGCGCGATCTTCGTATTGGGGACGCTCTTTCTGCCAAAGGGTGTCGTAGGTTTATTTGATCGGAAGTCCAAATGACGAGCCAGATTGTGGGTCGCGACGCCATGACAACGGTGACGCGGGATGGGGTTGGCCCGCACGGCGCTGCCGAACTCAAGAATACGATTCTCTATGTCGAGGGCGTGACCGTCAGCTTCGATGGCTTCAAGGCGCTCAATGACCTCAGCGTCTACATCGAGCGCGGCGAGTTGCGGTGCATCATCGGCGCCAATGGCGCGGGCAAGAGCACGATGATGGATGTCGTAACCGGGAAAACGCGACCGGATTCGGGGCAGGTCTTGTTCGATGATGGCAAAGATCTGCTCGAAATGAGCGAGCCGGAGATCGCGATCGCGGGCATCGGTCGCAAGTTCCAGAAGCCCACTGTCTTCGAACAGCATTCGGTCTTCGTCAACCTCGAACTCGCCATGCGTTCGGATAAAGGGGTGTGGGCGACCCTCGTCGGAAAATTGAGTGGTGAACAGCGTGATAAGATCGATGAGACGCTGGAAACGATCGGTCTCACGGCGCTCCGCGATGTCCACGCGGGGTCGCTTTCGCACGGCCAGAAGCAATGGTTGGAGATCGGGATGTTGCTGATGCAAGAGCCCAAATTATTGCTTGTTGATGAGCCGGTGGCGGGGATGACGCATCAAGAGACAGAGCGGACTGCGGAATTGCTCGTATCGCTCGCCGGCGAGTTTTCAGTCGTCGTCGTTGAGCACGATATGGAGTTCGTCCGGTCGATCGCAAAACGTGTCACTGTTTTACACGAGGGCAGGATGCTCGCCGAAGGTACGATGAATGCGATCCAAAACGATCCGCGCGTCATCGAAGTCTATCTGGGGGAATGATGTTAAGGCTTGAGGGCGTCGATCAATACTACGGCGAGAGCCAGGCGTTGTGGGATCTCTCGCTCGAGGTTCCAACGGGCTCGTGCACGTGTTTGATGGGCCGCAACGGGGTCGGCAAGACCACGACGCTGAAATGCATCATGGGCTTGCTGCCGATCGCGCGTGGCGAGATCCGATTTGGGGATAGGTTGCTTTCGCGCGAGTCGGCCGAGTCCCGGGCCCGCGGCGGGATTGGCTATGTGCCCCAGGGCCGCGATGTCTTTCCGCTGCTTACGGTCGACGAAAACTTGCGCACCGGGCTCTCGGTCAACGGCGGCGCACGTGGCCGCCGCGCCTACGAGCGAGCGCTGGACCTCTTTCCCGTGCTTCGAGATATGCTCAGGCGTAGGGGTGGGGATCTCTCGGGCGGGCAACAACAACAACTCGCTGTGGCCAGGGCATTGATTCTGGAGCCGTCGCTGCTGATACTCGATGAACCCACGGAGGGGATCCAGCCCAATATCGTGCAAGAGATCGGAGACACGATCATGCGGCTCAATCGTGAGATGAAGATGACGGTATTGCTCGTGGAGCAAAAGTTGCCTCTGGCCAGACGCGTCGCCGACCGCTTCACGATTCTCGACAAGGGTCGCGCTGTAGCGGGAGGTCCGATGAACGGCTTGGACGACGAGGTTGTCCGCCAGTTCTTGACGGTTTGAGATGACGACGTCCCCCCACGCCTTTCTGAAGCCGAAGCCCGCCCCGCCGCATGCGGTCGACTGGCCGCTTGTAACCAGCGCCGAGGGTTGGCGCGCCGAGCTCATGATTGATTATGGCAGCAGGCGGCAGCGAACCGTCGTTCGCTCCAAGAGTCAGTCCGGGCCGCTCTCGTTGCAACGAGCCTTCTATCCGGAAGGCGACGAAGTCTGCCATTCCTATTTATTGCACCCGCCGGCTGGGATCGTCGGTGGCGATGATCTTCGCGTCAAAGTCGGGCTCCGCGAGGGTGCACACGCGCTGCTGACAACTCCGGGCGCGACGCGCTGGTATTTTAGCCGCGGGATCTACGCACAGGTTCAGCAAGTCGCGACGGTTGCGGCGGGTTCTACGCTCGAGTGGTTGCCACAAGAGACGCTCATCTTCGATGGCGCGCACGCACGCTTGATGACGCAGATTCAGCTCGAGGGCGATGCGCAATTTTGCGGCTGGGAAATTCTGGGGCTCGGTCGCCCGGCCGTGGGGGAGGCTTTCGAGCGGGGCAGTATCGACTTTCGGCTCGAGATCTATCGAGACGGTCGGCCGCTGCTCATGGAGCGCCAGCGCACGGGTCCGAAGGGGATGCCCGGTTTCGGCGATAACACGGCTTGTGCGACGTTCGTCCTGACCGGTTGCGACGCGCGGACCCTCGAGGCGTCCCGCGTGGGACTTGAGCGAGTTGGAGATGCCATTTGCGCTTCGACGTTGATCGGGGACGTGCTGATTGTTCGCGGACTGGCCGAGCATTGCGAGCCGTTGATCAATGCATTCCGAAACCTATGGGTGGAGTTGAGACCGCTCGCGCTGGGCAGGCCGGCGTCCGTCCCGAGGATCTGGCGCACCTGATCGATTACGAACCTCACGATTCTGGCGGGGCCGCAAGCCACGTCCTTGAAGGTCATCGCGGGTGATCACAGGTCACTTGGACCGTATAGGAGTTTTTCGATGGAACTGACACCACGAGAGCGAGACAAGCTGCTGCTCTTTACCGCCGCACTTGTCGCAGAGCGGCGTAAAGCGCGGGGGCTCAAGCTCAACTATCCCGAGGCCATGGCATTGATCAGCGCTGCCATTGTCGAGGGGGCCCGCGACGGCAAGTCGGTTGCGGAGCTGATGAGCGAGGGGTGTACGATTTTGTCGGCGGACGAAGTCATGGATGGCGTGGCCGAGATGCTGCATGAAGTTCAGGTCGAAGCAACCTTCACCGACGGTACGAAGTTGGTGACCGTGCATGATCCGATCGCTTGATCTTGCGCTGGATGAGAAGGAGAGGAACAGCATGAAGCCCGGCGAAATATGGACCCCGGAAGGCGAAATCATTCTCAACGCGGGTCGCGCCTGCGTGTCGCTATCCGTCGAGAACCACGGTGACCGTCCGATTCAAGTGGGATCGCATTATCATTTCTTTGAGACGAACCCGGCATTGGTATTTGAGCGCAAACAGGCGCGCGGATTCAGACTCAATATCCCGGCGGGTACGGCCCTCCGCTTCGAACCCGGACAGACGCGAACCGTTGAGTTGGTTGCGTATGCGGGGGAACGCCGAGCTTATGGATTCAGGGCCGAAGTCATGGGCTCATTGGATGGTGCAGAATGACGAGCCTATCCCGGGCAGCGTACGCAGAACTCTACGGACCCACGACGGGGGATCGCGTCCGCTTGGCCGACACCGAACTTTGGGTCGAAGTCGAAAAGGACTACACCACCTACGGCGAAGAGGTGACGTTCGGCGGCGGCAAGGTGATCCGCGACGGCATGGGCCAGAGCCAGAGGACGAGCGCCGAAGCCGTGGACCTGGTGCTCACCAATGCGCTGATCGTCGATCATTGGGGCATCGTCAAAGCCGATATCGGGATCAAGAACGGGCGCATCGCGGCCATCGGGAAGGCCGGCAACCCGGATATTCAGCCGGGTGTCAATATCGTCATCGGCCCGGCGACCGAGGCGATGGCTTGCGAAGGCAAGATCGTCACGCCCGGTGGCATCGATTCCCATATCCACTTCATCTGTCCGCAACAGGTGGACGAAGCCCTGATGTCGGGGGTGACGACGATGTTGGGCGGAGGCACCGGGCCCGCGACGGGTACGAACGCGACGACCTGCACGCCGGGCCCGTGGAATATTCACCGGATGCTCGAGGCCGCCGACAGCTTGCCGATGAATCTGGGCTTTCTGGGCAAGGGCAATGCGAGCCTGCCCGAGGCGCTAGACGAACAGGTCAAGGCCGGAGCGATGGGGCTGAAACTGCACGAGGATTGGGGAACCACGCCGGCCGCCATCGACAACTGTCTTTCGGTGGCGGAGCAACATGATGTCCAAGTCGCGATTCACACCGATACGTTGAATGAATCCGGTTTTGTCGAGGATACCGTCGCAGCTTTCGCGGGACGTGCGATTCACACCTATCACACAGAAGGGGCGGGCGGTGGCCACGCGCCGGATATCATCAAGGTCTGCGGCGAGAGCAACGTACTGCCGTCGAGTACCAACCCGACGCGGCCCTATACGGTCAACACGATCGACGAACATCTCGACATGTTGATGGTGTGTCACCATCTCTCGTCGTCGATTCCGGAGGATGTGGCGTTCGCCGAATCGCGCATCCGGCGCGAGACGATCGCCGCCGAGGATATTCTGCACGATCTCGGCGCCTTCTCGATGATTGCCTCGGATTCTCAGGCAATGGGCCGCGTCGGCGAAGTGATCACGCGCACCTGGCAAACCGCGCATAAGATGAAGGTGCAAAGGGGCAGTCTCAAAGGCGATCCCGCCGAGCACGATAACGGTCGAGTGAAACGCTATATCGCGAAGTACGGGATCAATCCCGCGCTCACCCATGGCATCGCGCACGAGGTGGGGAGCATTGCCGTCGGGCGTCTGGCGGATCTGGTGCTCTGGAAGCCGGCCTTCTTCGGGGTCAAGCCGAGCACCATGATCAAGGGGGGCATGATCGTGGCGGCGGCGATGGGCGATCCGAATGCGTCGATCCCGACGCCGCAGCCCTCGTATTATCGACCGATGTTTGGCGCGTTAGGCGGCGCGCGAAACTCGACGTGCATGAGTTTCCTCTCCAAGGCGGCGATCGATGCCGGGGTGCCCGAGCAGATCGGGCTGCGCAACCAGATCGGCACGGTCTTTGCCACCCGCGAGCTGCGCAAAGCCGACCTGGTACACAACAACTACCAGCCCACCATCGAAGTCGACCCGCGGACCTATGAGGTCAGAGCCGACGGCGAATTGCTGACCTGCGAGCCCGCAGCCGAGCTGCCGCTGGCGCAGCGCTACTTCCTCTTTTGAGGCGTGAACAGGGGGTGGCAAAGATGCTTGAGTTGATCGAGTTGATTGGAAAAGCTTCGGGGGGTCTCGAGGTCGCGGATACGTTGACGTTGCCTTATGACGCGCGGCAGAAGAGCAGGCAACGCGTCGAACTCGACAGTGGTCGCGAGGCGGCAATCTTCTTGCCGCCGTCGAGCAGGCTTTGCGAAGGCGATCAATTGCGAACTTCCCAAGGCGATTTGGTGGGAGTCCGAGCGGCCGATGAACCGGTTTCGACGGTGCGCTCCGATGATCCGCTCCAATTGGCGCGCGCCTGTTATCACCTCGGCAACCGGCATGTTCCGCTGCAGGTCGAGGCGGGTTGGTTGCGCTACCAGCCCGATCACGTACTCGACGATATGGTTCGCGGGCTGGGGCTCACACCGGCTCGGGAGCACGCTGCCTTCGAGCCTGAGCGCGGGGCCTACCATGACCACGGCAGCGGTCATGCGCATGCACCGCACACAAACGCTCATGGGCATCCACACGACCCCACCCACTCGTCGCGCGGAAACCAACCGTGAGTGACGGAATCGCAGGGCAGCCCCTACTTCGCTTGCTTCAACTGACGAGCCCCTCGCTGCCCGTGGGTGCCTTTGCTTACTCGCAGGGATTGGAATCCGCGATTGAAATGGGCTGGGTCAAGGACGAGCCTTCGCTCTCGCAGTGGTTGCAAGACCAGCTCGACTATTCGATCGGGCGCGTCGACCTGCCGGTCTTCGTCCGTTTGTACAGCGCGCTAGCAGCCAAGGATGAGACGGCGGCGTTGGCTTGGAGTCGACGTCTTGTCGCGATGCGCGAAACCAGCGAACTCGTCGCAGACGATTGCGCGCGGGGCAAAGCACTGGGGCGCTTGTTGACCGATCTGGGCATACCGAACGTAGACATCTGGCGGAAGCAAGCCGATACCCCCTTCGTCGCTCTGGCCGCCGTGGCCGCGGTGGGTTGGGAGATTCCCGTCGAGAGCGCGCTGCATGCGATCGCGTGGGGGTGGCTCGAGAATCAGGTCTTGGTGGGCATCAAGTTGATTCCGCTCGGCCAGGTCGCGGGCCAACGGATCTTGCTGGAGCGATCGGCCGCAATCCCGGGGATCTGCGCCGGCGCGCTCGCTTTGCCTGATACGGAAATCGGCGGAACGCTACCGACACTCGCGATTGCGAGCAGTCTGCATGAAACCCAATACTCGCGTCTATTTCGCTCCTAGCCCTGGGCATTCCTCGCATCGCGAAATCGAACCCGTGAAATGAGAATCATCGAAGAAAGGGAAGTAAGAATGATGGAAATCCAGCCGACGGAAAACAAGCGACCGGTCTTGAGGGTAGGGATTGGCGGCCCGGTAGGCTCTGGAAAGACTGCGCTCATGGAAGCGCTGTGTCGACATCTGCGCGATCGCTTCGAGATTGCCGCGGTCACCAATGATATCTACACCAAGGAAGACGCCGAATTTTTGGTGCGTAAGATGGCGCTTGCGCCAGAACGCATTGTCGGCGTCGAGACAGGCGGTTGCCCGCATACCGCGATTCGCGAAGATGCCTCGATGAATCTCGCTGCCATCGACGATCTCTGCGAACTCTACCCGACCCTGGATATGATCCTGATCGAGAGCGGCGGCGATAATCTCGCGGCGACCTTCAGTCCCGACCTCGCAGACCTCACGATCTACGTCATCGATGTCGCCGAAGGCGAGAAGATTCCACGCAAGGGCGGGCCGGGAATTACGCGCTCTGATTTGTTGGTGATCAACAAGACGGACTTGGCGCCCTACGTCGGTGCCTCGCTCGAAGTCATGGACTCCGACACCAAGCGGATGCGCGGCGATCGACCGTACGTGTTTACGAATCTCCTGAAAGACGAGGGCATCGAATTCGTCAAAGATTTCATTTTACGCGAGGGCGTGCTGACTGATCTGCCCGGGAAAAACTGATCCATTCAGAATCTTAGAATTGGGTCGAGTTCAACTCACGATGAGGAGAGTTCGGCATGAAGAAATCGAAGTTTACCGAGCAATAGATCGCCTTTGCTTTGCGCCATGCACGGCCGTGGGCTCGACTACTTGCGTTTATGGCAAGTGGTGCACTTCGTCGGGGCCTTTTCGCCTTCGCGCTTGCCCGCTTTGAGCAGGGCGTTCTGGCTCTTGTGGCAACCCACGCAACTCGTTTCTTCCTGGTCGCCGCTGCGAGGGAAGCCCTTGTTCTTGGTATGAGCGAAGCGCTTCTTGGCGATGTCTTCGTCAGCGTCGCCGCCGATGTCGTGGCAGCTGCTGCAGGCCTCGGGTGACTCTTCACCTTCTTGGGTGTGATGGCAGTCGTTGCAGCTGCCGTTGGGCAAGTACTTCTTTGAAGCGTGAGCCAAGTGAGGGAATTCGACGGCCTGGTACTTCTTGCCGCTGGTGTTCATCTGGATGACATCGTCGACGTCTTCCAAGTACGACTCCACCCCTGTGGCGTTCTTCGCCGCGGCGCGTGCTTCGTCTTCTGACTTCTTGCGTGCGGCGGCTGCAGCTTTCGCACGGCCCTCTTCTGCCGCGGCTTGGGCGGCGAGGGCGGCCTCGGCTGCTTTGCGCTCTTCGGCGCGTGCCTTGCGTTCGTCGGCATCGAGCTGCTTGGCCGCGGCGGCTTGGGCCTTCGCGGCGGCGTCGGCAGCGCGCTTCTTCTTGGCTTCTGCTTCGGCTGCCTCGGTGGCGGCCTCTGCGTCTGCTGCAGCCTGTTCCTTCTGAAGTCGGGCACGCTCGGACGCATCTGCTTTCGCGGCAGCGGCTTCGCGAGCCTTGCGCTCTTCGTCACGCTTCGCGGCCGCAGCCGCGGCGGCTTCTTCTTTACGTGCCGCCTCTAGTTCAGCGCTGTTGTCGTTGGCTGCGGCGATCAGGCTTACGCGCTCGGCGCGGCTCTTGTCGACGCGCTTCTGACGTCGGGTCGCCTCGGAGACCGCGTCCTCGTAATAGAACCGATCACCCGGGTCGATCCAGTGGGCGATTGTGCGAGAAAACTCGCGCAAGTTGAAAGGCTTGTAGGTGGGGCTCGCTACGTTGTGGCAGCTCGTGCAGACCTCTCGACGCTCGGTCAAGTTCGAGAGAATGCGAAAGCCGAGGTCGCCTCGGCTTGCGTTGCTCGGGCCGTGATCTTCGTCGATGTAGCCGCTGCCGGGCCCGTGACAGACTTCGCAACTCACACCGTCTTCATTGGAGTAACCCGCAGTGAGTTGTTCGGGCGGGGCGCCGAATGCGGTGGTGTGACACTTCACGCAGCGCCAGTCGTTGACCGGGTCGTCGATGTTGCGTTTCCGTTTGGCGATTTCGATCGTGTAGTCCTTGCTGAGCGTCTTGTATGCTGCTGAGTGGACCGTGTGTTTCCAGACCGTGGATGCGCCCTTGGGAAACTCTCCGGTCGAATCTTCGTGGCATTCCGCACAAGCTTTCGGGCCCACGTACTTGAACTGTCCGCGCATCAAGG
>DUBZ01000114.1 GCA_012960035.1 Myxococcales bacterium
CTGCGCTGCCCGCCCGACTTCGAATGCCTTGCTTCTCTCTTTGACTGGCACTCGAAACGAGCGCTCACGACATCAAGAAAAGCGAAGACCAACGGGGCGAATTTGGCTCTGGGACGCCCTCGCGAGCGACCACGTTAGCAGCTGTCGCCGGGGTTTTGGGCCGCCCGCAACGGCGACAGGTGCCCTAGAGCCCAAATGATCCGGTGCCGTCCCCCGTTTTGGGTCGCGCGGCGCCGCCCAGATGCGGGACCACGAGGAGCGAGCCGTCCGGGGCGAATGCGATGTCGGCTTCGATCCCGAAAGCCTGAGCGAGCACGTCGGGTTGAAGGACCAGGGCGGGCTCTCCCTGAGCCACGACCCGGCCACCCGCGAGGAGAACCAGGCGGTCGCAAACCCGCGCCGCGAGCCCGAGGTCGTGGGAGACCACGAGGGCCGAGCCGCCGTCGTTGACCCGTTCGCGCACGGCGGCGAGCAGGTCGATGCGATGGCGCAGGTCGAGAAACGCGGTGGGTTCGTCGAGCAGCAACACTTCGGGGTCCTGGGCGAGTGCACGGGCGAACATCACCAGTTGGCGTTCGCCCCCCGACAGCTTCTGGATCGAGCGGTCCGCCAGGTCTTCGATGTCGACGCGTTGCATCGCGGCCCGCGCACAGACGAGATCTTCGGGGCGGTCGAGGCCGAGCAGCGGTTGGTGAGGTGCGCGTCCCATCAACACGACCTCGAGGGCCGTAAAGGGATACGGGAGTGCGGTGTCTTGCGGCACGGTGGCAAGCGCGCGCGCGAGTTCGCCGCGCCCGAAGTCCTTTGTTGAGGTGCCACCGAGCGTCACCGTTCCACTCTCGGCTGCAAGCACCCGAGTGGCGACGCGCAAGAGTGTCGTCTTTCCCGAACCGTTGTGTCCCACCAGGCCAACGACTTCCCCTGGGTTTACGTCGAACGAAACGTCGTCGAGAACAACACGTTCGCCAAAGCGGACACGAAGCTTGTTGAAGCAAAGGGGTCGCGCTTGTTTTTCGATGACACTCATTGCGCGAACGCGCGCTGGTGATGGCGTCGCAACAAGTACAAGAACAGCGGGCCGCCAACGAGTGCCGTGATGGCGCCAACCGGGAGTTCGCGGCCGCCGAGCATCGTGCGCGCGACGGTGTCGCAAATGACGAGAAACGCCCCGCCCCCAAGTGCCGCTGCGGGAATCAAGAGACGGTGGTCCGGACCCAGAATCAATCGCAAGAGGTGCGGGATGATGAGCCCAACGAAACCAACGAGTCCCGCGACGGAAACCGCGGCGCCCACCATCAGCGATGTTGCGAGAAGCAAGATCCGCTTGTGCGTTTCGATCGGGACGCCAAGTTGCTCGGCGGGTTCATCACCCAGGACGAGTAAGTTGAGAGAGCGCGCGAGCACGCCCGAACAAGCGAGTCCAATAAAGAGGAAGACCGCGACCCAGACCGCGACGTCGGTACGCGCCGCAGACAGGTTGCCGATCAACCAGATAAAGATCTGCGATCCCTCGGTGAGTCCCGCGATCGAAGCAAGGAATACGATGGCCGCGGATGCGAACGCGTTGAAGACCACGCCGGTCAGCAACAGGCTGTTCGATGACACGCGATCGCCGACGCCGGCAATCAAGTAAAGAAGAAGCGTCGTGAGTAGCGCGCCCGCGAACGCGGCTGGAGGGACTGCGGCGTAGCCAAAACCTGCGGCGGTGCCGAGCGATAGCGCGAGGATCCCACCGAGCGCGGCACCCCCAGACACGCCCAACACAAATGGATCGGCGAGGGGATTGCGGAGCAGCGCTTGAAACACGACACCCGAAACCGAAAGCGACGCCCCGACCAGCAACGCGAGCACCGTGCGGGGCAGTCTGATGCGGAGCACGATGTCGCCGGCCGGGCCCGCAGCGTCGGGATCCACGAGCACACCCCACACTTGCGCAAACGTAAGATCGCTCGGCCCCAGCAAGAGCGAGAACCAACCGCTCGCAAGCACGAGCAAGAACATCAGCGTCACGACAACGACGAAGCGCGTACGGGTCAGGATCATCCTCCAGAGCCCTTCACACCGTCGGCGGAATGAGGTTGGGTGTCAGGCTCGGGGCCCCGACTTCCTTGCGTGTTTTTTTCGGTCGCCATTTTCGCGCGTTCTTCTTCGACCATTTTTGGAATGAAGTCCCCCCAAATGGAACTTGCGAGGAGCACGATCGATTCGTCGAGGGCGGGCCCCGGCATCGAGATCAACGCCGCGTCAATGGACATCAAGCGGTCGGCGAGCACAGCCTTCATGTTGGGCCACTGCTTCCAAAACGCAGTCGACACCCGAGCTTCGGGACTCAAGTCGATGATCATCTCCGGCGACGCAGCCACAAACCATTCCATCGAAACACGCGGATAAGCGCCGCGATACTCTGCCGCGACGTTCCGCGCCCCCACGATCTGCAACATGGTGTCGATAAAATTCCCGCCGCCCACGACATAGAGTGGGTCGCGCTGTAAAACGATCGCGACCGCGGGGGGGATCTCGCTCGCGCGCCCCAACTGTTTCACCGAACGCGTCACCCCACGACGCGTGGCCGTGATCTGCGCCACGCGTTTCGCCGCCGCTTCGGATGTTCCGGTGAGTTCGCCAAGTCGCGAGATGTTTTCCAGCACCTCGACAAATTGATGGTTGTCGAAGGTTTCGACTTTGATGTCGAGCCCAGTGAGACGGTTGTGAAAGTCGCGTTGCTCCGCGCTTGGGACCAAGACAACGAGGTCCGGCGCAAGCGCCACCACCGCTTCAAGGCTTGGGTTAAAGAGCCCGCCCACTTTCGGAAGCGCGGCCACCTCTTCAATTTGCTGGGCAGAAAAGTCGTCGACGCCGACGAGCCGCGCGCCCTCGCCTAACGAGAGCAAGATCGCAGTGAGCGACGGGTTGAGGGAGATGATCCTCGCGGGACCGCTCTTCGCCTCTCGCGTCGCGTGGTATGGGTTGTCTGTGTTGTCTGTGTCGTCGGTGTTGTCGTGGGCAATGCTGGGAAGCCCGAACCCCAACACCCCAAAGCCGAGCACAAGACCCAGCGCGACGCGACGCGGCGCGTGGGGAACACATCGAGATAAAATGATTGACAGGGGGAGAAGCACGAAACAGACATCCGGGTGCGGCAAAATTGCGGCCCGATGGTACCCGGAAATGAAGGGCCGGGGAGCACGCTCCCCGACCCCAACTCGAGTCTAAATCGAGAAGGTTCTCTCGCTTGCTCTTTCGTTCATTCTTCTGGGCGTACTTCCGCTCGCGCTTTGCTTAAAGACGCTTCGCGGTCGTCTTGCCACTCACCGTAAGGTGCGGACGCAGTCGCTTGATGAGCGCGTCCCCGACACCCTTGACGTCGGCGAGTTCTTCAATCGCCTTGAAGCCACCCTTCATCTTGCGGATCTCCACGATCGCGGCGGCCCGCTTTTCGCCAACCCCGGGCAGCAGCTGCAGCTCCTCGACATTGGCGGTGTTGAGGTTCACGACGCCACTAATGCTCGATTGGCCGCTTTCGGCAGCAAAGCTCTGCTGAGAGACGGATACGAGTGCGACGGTCATGACTGCCGCAAGGGCAAGGCTTCGGCGAATTGCCGAGACGCGGTGGGTATTGGTGCTGAACATGTGGTTCTCCGCGGGACCGCGGGGTATGGAATCGTTTCGCCGTACTGTCTTGACCAACCGTGCTGAACAAGAACGACGGCTAGTGGTCGCGATGCACCGAGTATTGAGCGAGATCGAGCATCGATTGTTTGGCGCTGCTTTCCGGGAAGGCCGCAATCGCCGCACATGCCTTTTCGGCGTGCTCTTCTGCGCGCCGCATGCTGTCCGCGACGCCGTGATGTCGTTCTACCAACTCGAGGATGGGGGCGAGTTCAACTGCGGGGTCGTCCGAAGCCCGCAGCGCCTCTTCGCTCAAGCCGAGGTTCTGCATGGCGGTCTGCGACGCGTTCTTAAGCAGGCCTGCCACCTGTTCTCGTTCGTTATGGGTGCAGCGCTTGAGGGTCAACAGCAACGGCAACGTGACCTTGCCCTCGCGCAAGTCCGCGCATTGGGGCTTGCCCAGCGTCTCCTCGCTGGCATCGTAGTCGAGCACGTCGTCCCGAACCTGAAACGCGATACCGAGCTCGCGACCAAATTCCGCCACGCGCCGAACTTCACCGCGGGTCACCGCGCCAAGGTTCGCGCCGATTTCACAAGCCGCAGAAAGCAACACGGCGCTTTTGCGTTCGATCACCTGGTAGTACTGCCGCTCCGAAACGTGGGTATCGAAGCTCTGTTGCAGCTGGATCAACTCCCCTTCCGCCATCATGCGGATGGTGTTTGAAAAAATCTCGAGGATCGCGAGGCTGCCGTCTTCCACGATCATGGAAGACGCGCGCCCATAGAAGAAGTCGCCCGCCAGGACGGCGCGGCGGTTTCCCCAGACCGCATTCGCAGACGGTTGACCGCGGCGAAGCGACGACAAATCCACCACGTCGTCATGCAATAACGTCGCGGTGTGGATGAGTTCGAGTGCCGCTCCGAGTTGAACCCGACGCGAACCGCGATAGCCGCAAAGCTCGGCAGAAAGCAGAACCAGGATCGGGCGAAGCCGCTTGCCCCCCGAAGACAGCACGTGGCTGCCGATGACCGGCATGATGTCGCTCGCGCTTTCGAGTTGTTCCCGCATGGCGCGGTTTACAAGGTCGAGCCCGTCGGACATGCGCGCAAACAACCGACTGATGCGGTCGTTCAACGCAGCCGCGTCGTTCGAAAGCGGTGCTTTGTTGTCGTGGGAGGTTTCGCGCATCGAACCCGCAGACTAGCTCCACGCGCAATCGGTGTCAAAGACTGCATGCTAAAAAAACCGTGTGAATTCGGATGCTTAACGTTGGTTCACCGGAGAGAACACTAGGCGTCGCGCAACCATGCGACCACGTTCGCGATGTTTTCGACTTCGATCAGTGTACAGCCAGGCTTCTTCACAGCGGCGCGAGTCCCGGGCGGCACAAGAAGTTGTTCGTACCCCAGCCGGCCGAGTTCTTTGATGCGGAGATCGAGGCGAGAAACCCTCCGCACCTCACCCCCGAGACCAATTTCGCCGCACGCTGCCGTGCGCGGAGGAAGCGGAATGTCGAGCGCGCTGGATGCGATCGCCAACGCGAGACCCAAGTCGGCCGCGGGTTCGTTGACCCGCACACCCCCCGCGACGTTGACGTACACATCACGGGACACAAGGTCGACGGGGGTTCGCCTGTCGAGCACCGCGAGGATCAACGCGACACGTCCGTCGTCGATCCCGATCGTTGTTCTGCGCGGGGTGCCATACGTCGCCGCGGCAACGAGTGATTGAATCTCGACCAACATCGGACGCGACCCTTCGAGCAGCGGGATAATGCATGAGCCCGGTGCGCCGTCGCGATGTTCGGCGAGGAAAAGTTCGCTCGGGTTGTCGACCGCTTCGAGTCCCTTTTCGGCCATGGTGAAGACGCCAACTTCTTGCGTCGAGCCAAAGCGGTTCTTGCTCGCACGCAGCAAGCGAAACGCGTGGTTTCGGTCGCCTTCGAAATTGAGCACGACGTCGACCAAGTGTTCGAGCACGCGTGGACCTGCGAGGCTTCCGTCCTTGGTGACATGGCCGACCAGGACCAGTGTCGTCGTGTTGAGCTTTGCGGTCGCGGCCAAGAGCGATGCGCTTTCGCGTACCTGTGCAACCGAGCCCGGCGACGATTCGACGCGCGAGGTCTGAAGCGTCTGCACCGAGTCAACGATCACGAGCTTGGGCTGAAGATCGCGCCATGCTTCGGCAAAGGCTTCGACCCGGGTCTCGGCCAAGATCGCCACACCGTCGCCCTGCTCCTCGAGTCGCTCGGCGCGTAGGCGCACTTGCTCGGGGCTTTCTTCGCCGCTGATATAGAGGACGTTCCGAGTCCCCTCTCCGGCTTGCACCGACGCGGCATCGACCCGTGCCGCGAGTTGCAGCGCCAGCGTCGACTTGCCAACCCCGGGTTCGCCGCCCAAGAGCACGACAGAACCCGGCACAAAGCCACCTCCCAGTACGCGATCAAGTTCGCCTATCCCTGAGGACAGCCTGGTGTGGTCCCCAGGCTCAATTTCGCCCAAAATGCGGATTTTTTCGGAAGCATGGCTCGCAGGAGCGGAAACCCCCAGCAGGTTTCTCGCGGCGCTCGGGATCGCGTCTTTGGCGGCGTTGGGGGAGAAGACCTCTTCTTCGAGGGTTCCCCACTTTCCGCAATCATGACAACGACCTAGCCACTGCGGGTGTTGTGTTCCGCAGTGCGAACAGCTGTAGAGGGTCTTGGGCTTCGCCACGCAGCGCAGTATAGTGCCTCGCGCTGTAAACCCTACAGTGAAAGTTGGTTTACAGCGCCTGCGGCAGCCAAAATCGTCCTTCTATCTATCTGGCTATCTGGCTGTTTCTACCGGCTCGATCCGCCTCGATTTTGAATCACCTGCGAACCCCACCGGCCAACCAGGCCAAGACCCCTCTGGAGATCTCGCGTGACCGACCCTTATCTCTCGCTCAGTTCATCCGCCCTCGCGGGCACCGCTCCTACACCCGAGCAGGCGCGCTGGATCCTCGAAGGCGAAGACGTCTCGCTGCTCGCACTGCTCGACGCCGCCTTCAAGGTCCGCGAAAAGTACTTCGGCCGCGAAGTCATGGTCCACGTGTTAAATAACGTGCAAAACGGCCTGTGCCCCGAAGACTGTGGCTACTGCTCGCAGAACAAAGACAGCGAAGCGCCCATCCGCAAATACGCGATGAAGAGCGACGAAGAGATCTTTGAAGAAGCAGACAAAGCCGCGCGCGCCGGGGCTTCGCGTTACTGCATGGTGCTCTCCGGGCGCGGCCCGACGGTCGAGCGCACCAAGAAGTTCGCGAAGCTCATCAAAGAGATCAAAAGCCGACACCCCATCGAAGTGTGTTTGTCAGCCGGCTTGATGGAAGACGAGCACGCAAAGATCTTGGCCGAGGCTGGACTCGATCGGTTGAACCACAACTTGAACACGAGCGAAGAGCGCTACGGCAAGATCTGCACGACGCACACCTACGCCGACCGCGTCGCGACCCTCGAAGCTGCACGCAACAATGGCATCGGCACCTGCAGTGGTTTGATTGTCGGCATGGGGGAAGCGACCGAAGACTTGATCGAAGTCGCGTTCAAACTCCGCGAACTCGAAGTGCCTTCGATCCCCGTCAACTTTTTGATCCCGATCGAAGGCAACCGCGTGCTGGAAGACGGCTCGCTCACACCCGAGCATTGCTTGCGAACGCTTTGCTTGATGCGCTTCGTAAACCCAACGGCAGAAGTCCGCATCGCGGGGGGACGCGAGGGCAACTTGCGCAGCATGCAGCCGCTGGGTCTTTACCCTGCGAACTCGCTCTTCGTCGAGGGTTATTTGACGACGCGCGGCGACGCGGCGCGAGACACTTACGCGATGATCACCGACGCGGGCTTTACCGTATCGGGCAACTCCGACTACGACGGACCGATCCCAGAAACCGGTGAGTTCCGCTTGCCGGGGCCGCTCGGCGACTTGCTCAAGCCCGAGATCAGCGCGCGCTCGTAGTCTGTCTCGCAGTCTATTTCGTAGTACAAGGCGTTTGCCTCCATGTCGCTCAAAGACATCGCGCACGAAAAGCTTTCAACGATCCGCGAACGCGGCACGTATCGAGAGTTGCGCGAACTGTCCGGGCCACATGGAACTCGAGTCCAGTTGAACGGACGCGACGTTCTTTTGTTTGCAGGCAGCAACTATCTCGATCTCAGTCATCACGAGCGCGTGGTTGAAGCTGCGGTGCGAGGCGCGCGTGACTGGGGTTGTGCGGCTGGGGGCTCCCGATTGATCTCGGGCAATCTCGACCTGCACGAAGGCTTCGAAGCGGAGATCGCCGCATTCACCGGTTGCGAGTCGGCGTTGCTGTTCAACACGGGTTACGCGGCGAACCTGGGCATCATCCCTGCGCTCGTGGGTCCAGACGACTTCGTGGTTTCCGACTCGCTCAACCACGCTTCGATCATCGACGGCGTTCGCCTTTCACGCGCGCAGTTGCGCGTGTTTCCGCACGCCGATTGCGCCGCACTCGACAAAGCACTCAGCGAAGTTTCGCGCGACGGTGTTCGCGTGCTCGTTCCCCTCGATGGCATCTTTTCAATGGACGGCGACATTGCGCCGCTGAAGACGATGGTCGAGATCGCGCATCGCCACGGTGCAATGGTGATGCTCGACGACGCGCACGGCACCGGGACGCTTGGCGAAGGTGGCCGTGGTAGCGGCGCGCACTGCGACGTGATGGACGAGATCGATATCCACATGGGCAACCTCGCGAAGGGGATCGGCTCGTTTGGCGCGTACGTCGCGGGTCCAAGAGAATTGCGCGACCTACTCATCAATGTCGCGCGTAGTTTTATCTTTACCTGCGCGCTTCCTCCGCCGCAGGTCGCCGCCGCGCGCGAATCGCTGAAGTTGGTTGGAGAAGAACCGTGGCGAAGGTGGCAGCTGCAGTTGAACGCCGCGCAGCTTCGAAAGCGACTCGCCGCCGCCGGACTTTCAACGGAACCGTCGCAGACCCATATCGTGCCGGTGATCCTCGGCGACAACGCGCGCACAATGGCGGTCTGTGAAGCCATGCTCGAGCGCGGCTTCTACGTGCAAGGCATTCGGCATCCGTCGGTGCCCCGCGGAAGCGCGCGATTGCGGATTACTCCGATGGCGACCCACACCGCGGAAGAAATCGATGCGCTTGCGGACGCACTCGTTGAAGTTGTCGCGCTTCACCCCGTAACCGGCGCCGACGCATAAGGCCAACCATGACTTCGCGTGGCGTCTTCATCACAGGAACCGACACCGGCGTTGGGAAGACGGTCGCAGCATGTGCGCTCGTGCGCGCGCTGCGTGAACGCGGTGTGGATGTTGGTGTGATGAAGCCGATGGAAACGGGTGTGGGTCGGGACGGACCGCTCGACGCGCAGGCTCTTCGCGATGCAGCCGGCGTAACGGACACGATCGAAGAGATTTGTCCGCTGCAGTTCGCTTTGCCCGCGGCACCCAACGTCGCGGCCGCCGAAGAAGGCCGGGTCGTTGATCTCGAAGTCGTTCGCAACACCTTCGCGACGCTCTCGGCGCGGCACGACATGATCATCGTTGAAGGGGCTGGGGGGCTGCTCGTCCCCACTGCGCCGGGTTGCGATATGGGAGATCTCGCACAAAGTTTGAGAATGTCTGTGATTGTGGTCGCCCGAATGGCGCTCGGAACCATTAATCACACACTGCTTACGCTGCGAGAAATCGAGCGACGCCAGATCGCGCTTGCGGGCGTAGTCCTCAGCGAATCGAACGGCTCCCTTTCGGACAGTGATCGCGCCAACCTCGACCACCTTCGCGGCGAACTCGGAGAACAGATCGTTGGAGAAATCTTCATGCAATCGGTCGCCGACGACACTGCACACGAATGTATTCACGTCGATCGGCTGCTTTCCAACGACTTGCTCGGGGGCGAGTGAATGACCTCTAAGCGCTTCGCCTTCGCTGCGGCCCTGGTCTGTTTGCTCGTCGCGATGATCGGAATGATGCTCGTCGCCGCCGAGGTGGGCTACCGCCGCCTGAACGACATCACGATTTTCCCCACAGCCGAGTTTCGCCCCAAGGACATGTTCGAGCAGTACGCGTATTCGCTCTTCATGCGTTCGGATAACAACGTCCTGTACTACGAGCCAAAGCCGGGTGGTCGTTATAGTCAGTACCTCATCAATGAGCATGGCTTTCGCGGGCCCGCGGTTTCGATCGACAAACCTCCGACTACAACCCGCATTGTTTTCCTCGGAGATTCAATCGTGTGGGGACACGCGGTCGACGTCGACAAGACCCTCTCCGCGCAACTCGAAGCGCGACTCAACGACGCTTCTTCAGGACACAACGTTGAGGTCTTGAACTTCGGCGTCTCGGGCTACTCGACACAGCAGGAGGTAGAGCTGTTCGTCAAACGGGCAATGAGGTTCGAGCCCGATTTCGTGATCGTTGGCTTTTGCCTCAACGACTTTGAAAAAAGTTCTGTCGAAGCTCGACCCTTCGAGCGGGTCACGTTACCCATGACGAGAAAGTCTTACATGCTCGAGAATTTCAGGCGCGTGGTCTATCACCTTGCCCGAGACAACTTCGACTACAACATCGAACCTGACTTTGTTCTGAAGGCCATTGATGTCAAGCGCGAGTTTCAACGACTCGATGAATGGGTCGACACCCGAATTCTACTAACCGTGTTCCCTACCCTGGTGAAATTTGACACGTATGCGTACGCGCATCTCCACGCCGATGCGCTCCGGTCTGTCGAAGGGCTCGACTACGACACCCTCGACCTGCTTGATACGTTCCGGCCCTACGACCCAGACCAGTTGAAGGTCTCGCCGACCGACGTTACTCATCCCAACGCGTTTGGGATTTCGCTCGCAACTGAACAGATCGCGAAGTATTTCATGTCGC
Organism: Myxococcales bacterium; assembly: GCA_012960035.1. Lineage (GTDB taxonomy): Bacteria > Myxococcota_A > UBA9160 > UBA9160 > UBA4427 > DUBZ01. The sequence continues at coordinate 10,492 of DUBZ01000114.1, forward strand.
TCCCTGAGCCAGATCGGTACTTTTAGTTTTGCAGGTGCCGGGCAAGAGCGACTTGTGTATCCATCGCCTTATGGGTGGATCGCCGCGATATGGAGATCAATCAGGCGCAATGTTGTATCTTCGGCAGCTCGCATACTGGGATTGGCGGCTCGCAAATGGCCATTGAGTTGATCATCGTCATCGTCGCTTCAGGGCTGGCTCTGCTTCCGATTTTGGCCTCGTTGAAACAGAAGGTGCTTCGCGCTGGATTGATTTTCGCGTGGTTGAGCTTGTGGTTTCTGCTTTCGCCGGGATATGAGTCTTATCGTGAACAGCGTCGTCCGGTCGTGATCACGAATCGACCTGTCGAGGTGCCGCGCGACGGCTATGTCGGAGCCAAGGAGTGCAAGGCTTGCCATCCGGGTGAGCACAACTCGTGGACCAATACCTGGCATCGAACCATGACTCAGGTCGCGAGCCCTGAGTCGGTGGTCGGTGATTTCGACGGCGTCGACCTGCAATGGCAGGGGTTCAAGACGCGGCTCGAAAGGCGCGAGGGTCGATACTTCGCAAAGGTCTATGACAAGGGTAAGTACGACTGGCATGAAGTCGTGATGACAACAGGCTCTCACCACATGCAAGCGTATTGGTACTCCCGCGGAGAGAATCAACCGCTCGGTCAGCTCTTGTTTACGTACCTAATAGAAGATGCGCGATGGGTGCCGCGGGACGCGGTATTTCTCAAGCCACCTTCAATGGTCCCGTCCGACGAAACCGGAGCGTGGAATGACACGTGTATCGGTTGTCATGCGACACGAGGCAGGCCGGGTTTCGTGGAGAACAGTTCGGTGGTCAGGACTGAAGCCTCGGAATTTGGAATCTCGTGCGAAGCGTGTCACGGGCCGGGCGCCGAGCACGTAAATGCCAACCGAACGAGTCCAGTACGCCGGTACCGGAAGTATCTCGATGACGAAGGAGATGAAACGATCGTGAACGCCAGCCGCATCGCAAAGGAACGGTCGGCGGAAGTTTGTGGGCAATGTCATGGAATCAAAACGCCAACCAACCAGGTACCGGGCGCGCTCGAACGCGGGTTCGATTACCGGGCGGGGGATGTGCTCGTCGATACGGGGCGGGTGATCCTTCGGGGCGGGCCCGATAGCAAAACCCCCGACAACCCCATGCCCGCCGAACTACACGACATGTTCTTTTGGCCCGACGGAATGGCGCGCCCATCGGGCCGCGAGGTCAACGGACTTATTGAATCTCCCTGTTACGAACGGGGCGAGCTGAGTTGTGTGTCCTGCCACGATCTGCACAAGTCCGACGACGACGCGCGTTCGTTCGAGACCTGGGCGGACGACATGCTGGGCCCCGAGATGCGCACCAACGAGGCTTGCCTGCAATGCCATCAGGATTTCGCAGATAAGGTGGAGGCTCACTCGCGACACGCTACGGGCTCGAGCGGTAGCCAGTGCATGAACTGCCACATGCCGTACACAACTTGGGGACTCCTTAAAGCGATTCGTCAGCATGAGATCGACGAACCCAGCGCCAATGCCACCGTGGAGTACGGGCGACCCAACGCCTGCAACGCATGCCACATCGACAAGACCCTCGACTGGACCGCGCAGTGGTTAGCCGACTGGTACGATCAACCCATCCCCGAAATGTCGAGCCGAGACAAGACGACGGCCGCATCGCTGCGCTGGCTGATCGAAGGAGATGCCGGTCAGCGTTCTTTGGCTGCGTGGTACATGGGCTGGGCCGAGGCCCAGGAAGCCAGCGGCGCCGATTGGATCGCGCCCCACCTCGCAACGCTGCTCGAAGACCCTTACGATGTTGTTCGCTACGTCGCGGGGAAGTCGCTCCGCACCGTGCCGGGCTTCGAAGAGCTCGACTACGACTACATGGCTTCGACGTCGAAACTCGTGTCTGCGAAAGACTGGACGCGAAGCAAATTCAAAGAACGAATCTCGGACAAATCAAAAGCGCTGGGATCAATTGACTCCACAAGAGCCCAAAATTTGCTTTTGTTTGAGGACGGGTTCTTCAACCGTCTCGAGGTAGGCCAGCGGCTCGAACTGCGCGATGACAAGCGAGTCCAAATTGCAGAGTAAAAGCGATCTAGTAGGTCGACACATTCAGTTTGGATGGGGACAGCTCCTGCTGTTCTTGATGCTCGGAGTTGTGCTCGAAGCCATGCACGGGTTCAAGATTGGCTGGTATCTGAACGCCGGCGAAGAGACGCGACGGATGCTTCTAACACTCGCCCACGCGCACGGGGTCCTGCTCGGCATCGTCAACATCGCGTACGGACTAACGCTGCGGGGTCTGCCGGGCATGGCGAGTGCGACCGGGCGATTCGAATCCCCGCTGTTGATGACGGCATCGATGATGCTGCCGTCCGGCTTTCTCTTGGGCGGGCTGGTTACCTACGGTGGCGATCCGGGCTTCGGCATCTTCTTGGTCGGGCCCGGGGCCGCGGTGCTCGTTGTGGCCGTCGGCCTGATCTTTCGAGCGGCGCGCAAAGCGCGGTCATAGACCAGGGCTCGGTTGCCAGTCGAGCGATCTGCCGTGGCGGTGCCGCCGACACAACTTGATGGACGCGCTCTCCGGCAATCGATGCGCTGGCGGACGCTCGCATTGGAGTCATCGCCCTTCACCCCGAACCCAACGCCGAGACATGAGGCTACCCATGACTTCGCGTGGTCTCTTCGCTGCGCCACCTGAGTTCGGCGAATCTCGACTGTTGACTAGAATGCGACCTAGCCTCTGACCGAAGCGGAGCGACCGACTAACCACGTTTCGCGAACTTGGCCCTCATCATCGAGGACCACAAAGTCCGCTCTTGCCCCGACCTGAAACGTCCCGCGTTC
>DUBZ01000115.1 GCA_012960035.1 Myxococcales bacterium
AGCAAGCACGCCGCAGCCAAGAAGAAAGCTGCGGCCAAGAAGAAGGCCGCAGCGAAAAAGAAGAAAGCGGTCGCCGCAGCAACCAAAAAGAAAAAGGCCGCGGCCGCGAAAAAGAAAAAGGCTGCGAAGAAAAAAGCAGCGGCAATCAAAAAGGTCGCCCTAAAGAAAAAGAAGGCGATCGCGAAGAAGAAGGCCGAAGCCAAAAAGAAGGCCGCGGCCATCGAAGCGAAGCGAAAGGCCGCAGCCAAGAAGGAAGCTACAGCACGCAAGGCCGCCGAGGCCAAGGCGAAGGCAGAAGCCAAGGCAAAGGCCAAGCTTGAAAAAGAAGCCTCCGCGCAGAAGGCCGCTGAAGAGAAGGCCCTCGCGGCCGCCATTGCCCGTCGTGGCAAGGCGAAGCCGAGCGGCCCTCGGCACCCCAAGCTTGGTTACAAGTGGGAATGCTTTAACTGTACCGCCAAGTTTTACGACCTCAACAAAGAAGAGCCCGTCTGCCCGAAGTGTGAAGCGGATCAGCGCGACAAGCCCAAGGACGCTCCGGCGGACAAGACCAAGAAGAAGAAGGTCAAGGCCAAGGTGCGCCCGATGGTTCCGATCTACGACGACGAAGACAGTCCGCCCGCTGACGACCCCGATCGCAGTGCGAGCGATGGCTCAGGGCGCACTGCAGCTACGGAAGCAAGCTTGTTCGAGGACGCCACTGAAGACCAAGACGTGGTTGACGTTGTGGACGTCGTCGAAAAAGGTGATTCCGCCAAGCTGGGGCACGTCGTCGACGACGACGCCAGTGGCCCGCGAGCAGGCTCGCTCAAGATCGAGGACATCGACGGCAAGTAGGCGCTAGGAGTCTGCTTCGACGTCACTTGGCCACGATCTAGTCATCGCGTAGCCCCGCCATGATGTCGCCACCCTGAAAACGCTAGAGGCTAGTCAGACGCCTCAGGTGCAGGTTGAACTGTCCGCCGATGCGACGCCATTGTTGTTCATCGCGGATCTCCCGGAGCCTGGCTTCCGAGTCGGCAACCCGGGTAGTCGCCGTCCGGATCTTGTCGCCGATCTTTTGGACCCGTTCGAACTCTTCGACGCGTTCTTCCATCAACGCGCCCGTGTCGCGTACGCCGGCACGGATTTCGAGCGATGCTTTGTACTTGCGGTCGAGCATGTCGGTCTTTTCTGAGTAAGCGCCAGCGAGTTGTTCAAGATCGGCGTCGCTATAGCCCTGGAACGGGCGCGCGTTCCTTTGTTCGGACTCGAGCGTGAGGTTGCGCTGATAGTTCCAAGCTCCTCCTCCGCCAGCCAATACCAGAATGACGACGAGCAGAAAACCGTCGCCTCCGCCTTTCTTCTGACTCTTCTTGCCCATGTCGCGACTCCGTTTTCACCACGAAAATTCTTATTGGCTTTTCGGTAGAAGCGGCTGAATCAACAGGAAATTCGATCGGGCGCTCTCTCTCGCATGCAGCGAGTCGCACAAGGATCTACACCAGCAGCAGAATTGGCTCGTTCGCTAGTACAGAACCCGGTAGGCGTGATAGCTGCGCAGGACGCGTTTTACGTAGCCTCGGGTCTGGTCGTAAGGGATCGACTCCACCCAGATGTCGTCCTCTACCGCGGTCGGCTCTTCGAGCCAATCCGACACCACATGGGGCCCCGCGTTGTAGCTCGCGATCGAGGCGGACATACGGCCATCGAAGCGTCCCATCAACTCGCTCAAATAGTGGGCTCCGAGCCGAATGTTGGTTTCTGGCTCGAATAGGTCGTCGGGTTCAAAGTCGGTCTCGCGCAGGCGACTCGCGAGTTTTTCACCGGTGGGCACCATGATCTGAAGCAACCCTCGCGCACCAGACACCGACAGGATCTTGGGTCGGTAGCCACTTTCTTCGCGCATAATCGCGTAGACGAGTGCCGGGTGGACACTGTCCGGCTTTGTCGTCGAGGCCGCGACGAGATCCTCAAATGCCGAGGGCCACGCATGCCACCAGAGTTCTTCGAGGTGCGGAACCGGGCCTCGCGCCAAGTCTTCGGCATAGGCTTCGACGACGACCCGCTGAGCGTCGTGGTACTGCTCCGCCTCGTTGAAGAGCTGCGCCATGGCGAGTCGGTCTCCGAGCCCTCGCGCCCGCCGGCTCGTGCGCCGCATCTCTTCGGTGGCAAGTTTGCGCAGACCCGCGGCCAGCAAGATCTTGGAACGTTCGAAGTCCTCGACCGAAAGCCGCGGCGTACCTGGGTTTGGCCGCCGTCCGGCAGACGGCACTTCGTGGTCTTGGATACGGTCGCGCGCGCGCCAACCGTAGTAGGAGAACGGAAACCCGTTGGCCAACGCCGAAAATATTTCTTGAGCACCCTGTTCGTTTCCCTTGCGCGCAAGCGCCCGGGCGCGCCAGTAGCGAGTGCGCAGCCTGTCGAGGGTGTGGGTCTCGGTTTCGAGGAGACGTTCGAAGTACCCGATTGCCGTTTCATCCTCGCCCGCGCGAAACGCGCCCCAGCCTAGGCGCCAAAGTGCAGCGCTGCTCAAGCCAGTCGAAGCGCGGCTCTGGGACACCCAGTTAAAATGCGCTTCGGCACGATCGACAAAACCACGTCCGTCGAGCAACAGCCCGGCGAGATACGTGGCACGCACGCCAAGCGCGCCTTTGTTCTTTTTGCCAAGGGCTTCGAACTCGTCGATGGCCTTCATAACTTTGCCCGAACGCGCGAGTGAACGGGCGCGCCACAGCGGGACATCATCTTTCTGCGGAAGCGCCGTAAACGCCTTCACGGCGTCGGGGTACTGACGCATTCGAAACAAGATGTGGGCCCGCTGGTTTTGCGCGCGATACGATGCGGATTTCTTGAGCTTGCCCGCAAGTGCCGTGTCGTAGGCGCGAAGTGCTTCCTCGTTGCGACGCTTGCGAAAGAGCTGATCGCCGCGCTTGCGCCAGTCTTCGGCGCTTCGCTGCGCGACACCCTCGACATGTTCAAGAATGTCGAGCTGCCGTGCGGCGGCCTTCGATTCGGGGAGGTGTGCGTGCTTGATCCAGATCTCGGTGTAGCGCGCGACCGCTTTCGAGATTTCGCCCGACCTTTCAAGCGACTCGGCCGCCCGCAGACGCAACGCCGCGATGCGCTCGCTGTCTCGGGTCGCCTTCACGCCGCGCGTCCAGGCTTCTCGCGCGCCTTCCTCGTGATCAAGCGCAGCGCGCGCGTTCCCGAGCATCTCGTAAAAGTCAGCTCTGATCGGCGAGTCTTCGAAGCGTTCGATCGCGGAAGCACACGTGCCGGCCGCTTCCGCGTAGCGTTGAGCGTCGATCAAATGCTGTGCTCGAAGGAGCAACGCGTAGTCGGCAACAACCTTGAAGTTTCTCGAGACCGCGGCCAGCCGCGTGGCTGCGACCATCGGATCTTCGGCCGAAATGGCGTGGCGGATCGCGCGAGCGGGGTCGCTGCCCTGACCAAGCTCGCCGGTGGTCGAATCTTGGGGAAGAGAGTTGTGCGAGTTGCCCGTCAGATCGCGGGTGTCGACCTTGGCCAGCAACGTTTCGGCATGAACGGGGGTTGTGTAGAACGACAACCCAAACGCCAACATCGCTGACATCGAAATCACAGCGGCAAACGTATGCCTATGACGCTTTAGATCCCAGCGTCTCAAACGAACTCCCCCCATAGCTGACATTGTGCTGGACGAGCCTTGCGTGTCAATCGCGCAACTCGAGTTGGCTCGGCAGCTTCTACCGTGTTGATGATTCTTGCCCAGGGTTTGAGGACGCCTCGAGGAATTGCGTTCGGCGCGGCCCCGACTGTTCTTGAAACTGGGTCATGCGGCGTCGCGATTCGCGTCCGTGATCCGCTCTCGGCAATCGTCTTCGTCAGTCTTTTCGACCCTGCATTGTTGCTGTGGGGAGCGTCCGTTAGGGTTCACTTGCCTTGAACCTCATTACAAACACAATTGTCCAGCCGGCACCTTTGAATGCGCGCGCAACGACGCACCGCGCCGGCGCCGGGTTCGTGCGTCTCATCGCGGCGCTAGCGGTAGCGGCCTTTGCACTGGCTTGCGGTCCGAACCCACCCAATGAAACGACGGCGACGGTTCCCGTCATCTCTGCAGCTCCGCCGTCCTCAGACGTTCCCCCCGACGACATCCCCGCCCCCGCCGAGCCATCCCGCTATCGCGGATTATGGATTCTCTGTGAGGGGTCACAGCGTGTTCTGGAGGATCCCAAGAAGATCGCGCTTCTCATCAAAGACGCCCACGAGCTTGGGGTGACAGACTTGTTCGTCCAGGTCTACCGGGGTGGGCGCGCCTGGTATCGCGCGGAACAGGCCGACAGCGCGCCCTACCGAGCCATGGTTGCGAACGGCGCCGAAGACCCACTCGCACTCTTGCTGCAAAAAGCCCACGCGTCTGGGCTGAGGGTTCATGCCTGGGTGAACGTCTTGAGTTTGAGCCGCAACCTCGAAGCCCCGATCTTCAAGGATCTCGGACGCTCGGCAATTCATGTCGACCGACGCGGACGTTCTATTCTCGACTACCCGGCAGACTTCCAACTGCCCGAAAGCGACACGGGCTGGTACAAGGTCGGAACCGCGGGCCTTTACCTCGACCCCGGAGCACCGGGCGTCGCCGACCGACTCGTCGCAACGTTCCGCGAGCTCGTCAGCAACTATCCGCAGCTCGACGGCCTGCACCTCGACTACATCCGTCACCCAGGCGTGCTGCCCTTCGTCCCCGGCTCACGCTTTGGCATTGGGCTCGACTATGGCTACGGCCCCAAATCACGGCTGCGATTTCGACGCGAGACTGGCGTGCGGGGACCGTACGCCAACGAAGCGTCACCCGACCCGAGCCGCTTGGTGAATGCAAACCGCTGGGACCAGTGGCGGCGCGACAAAGTGACGGAGCTCGTCGCAAAGATCGGCACCGCGACGGCGGAGGTGGCGCCGGAGCTGCGACTCTCGGCGGCGGTGATCAGCTACGTCGACCGTGCATACTTGAGCTTGGCCCAGGACTGGCGGCGTTGGCTCGAAGACGGCCTACTCGACTTCGCGGTGCCCATGGTTTACAGCAAAGACGAACGCCTCTTTCGCTATCAAGTTGAGTCCTACGCCCAAGGCGCGACGGCAGAACGAATTTGGGCCGGGGTCGGGGTTTGGCTTTTTGAGAAGCAGCCAGAGCGCGCGCGCAACCAGATCGACATCGTTGGCGCCACGGCGATCGCGGGCGACGCGCTCTTTTCTTACGACTCGATCGTGAGCGCACGAGACGCCGCGCGCGAAAAGTCCGCCACCACGAATCTGTTCAGTGCGCTGGTCGATGACGCAGATAGCGATGTCGCACCGAAGCCGGTGCCCGCTCAGAGTGAGAGTGCACACTAGCGATGCAAGCGAGCGCGCCCTCTTCTCCCGCGTCGATCGACCTCGACGACTACGACTTTGCCTTGCCCCAAGAATGCATCGCTCAACAGCCCATCGCGGTTCGAGACGCGTCAAAGCTTCTGGTCGTTGACCGCGAAGCGCAAGAGCCCGCGGCTTCACTGCGCCACTCGACCTTCAATCGGCTGAGCGACTGGCTCGAACCCAACGACCTGTTGGTCGTGAATGCCACGCGAGTCGAGCCTGCGCGCCTACGCGGCCTACGCGATACCGGCGGCGCCGTCGAAGCTCTTCTTTTGTCTCCGCTTCCCGACGCAGACGCAGCGAGTCCGCTCCCGGTTCGATACCGGGCCATGCTCAAGATCAGCGGCAAACTGAGAACGGGCATCGCGATGTGCTTCGGTCCCGAAGCAGGTGCGCTGCCCGCCGAAGTCATTTCGTTGGGGGAGCGAGGCGAAGTCATCCTCGGCTTTGAAGCCGGAGCCGACCCGTATGCGGTGGGCGAGCCCCCGCTTCCGCCTTACATCCGCCGCCCCGACTCAAGTGAGGCCGAAGAAGATCGCGAGCGATATCAAACGATTTACGCGCGGGTGCCCGGCGCCATCGCGGCCCCGACTGCGGGGTTACACTTCAGCGAAAACCTTTTTGCGGAACTCGAGGCTCGGGGCATACGCCGAACCGAAGTCGTGCTCCACGTGGGTGCGGGGACGTTTCGCCCTCTCGACGAGGCGTCTCTTTCGACGGGCAAGCTTCACAGCGAACGATTTGAATTGAGCCCGGAAACCGCTGCTGCGATCGCGCAAACCCGCGAGCGCGAAGGCCGTGTCGTTGCCGTCGGGACCACCAGCGCACGCGTTCTCGAAGCCAGCGCGAAAGACGCGCGCTTGGTGACCGCTGGCGCCGGCGAAACCGACATCTTCATTCGACCGGGTTCGAAGTTCGGGGTTGTCGACGCGCTGATCACGAACTTTCATCAGCCTCGCTCCTCGCTTCTGCTCTTGGTTGCAGCCTTTGCGGGACGCGAACAAATCCTTTCCGCGTACAACGAAGCGATTGCAAATGATTATCGCTTCTATTCGTATGGCGATGCGATGTTGATTTTGTGATGGGCCTGCCAAGAACATGAACGCAACTGGATATTCATTCGAAGTCAAAGCGCAGACGGGCAACGCTCGGCGCGGTGAGCTCGTGACCCCTCATGGCAAGGTGAACACCCCTGCCTTCATGAGCGTCGCGACCTATGGCACGGTGCGCGGCGTTGCGGCGCATGACCTGCAAGAGATGGGCTCCGAGATTTTGCTCGCGAACACCTATCACCTGCACGAACGCCCGGGCGAAAAAATCGTCGAAGGCCTCGGCGGGCTACACGGATTTACGGGTTGGACCGGCCCGTGGCTCACCGACAGCGGCGGCTTCCAAGTGACTTCGCTTGCCGACCGCGTCAAGGTGAACGACGACGGCGTCACGTTTTCTTCGCCCCTCGACGGCGGACGCCGCCTGCTCACGCCAGAAAATGTGATCGGCATCCAAGAAGCTTTGGGTAGCGACATCGCCATGGTGCTCGACGAATGCTTGCGCCCGGTGGCAGACGGAGAAGAACCACGGAGCGCAGAGGCGCTCGACCGATCCCTCGCTTCAGCATTGGAGCGAACCCTGCGTTGGGCCGACCGCAGCGCCCAAGCACGCAAGCGCGCCGATCAGGCTGTATTTGCGATCGTGCAAGGCGGGGTCTCCGAAACCCGCAGGCGACATTCCGCCAGGAGCATCTCGAACCTCGGCTTTGACGGTTACGCGCACGGTGGTTTGGGCCTCGGCGAAAGCCGGGAAGAGCGTCGTGATGTTGTGGCCTGCGCCCACGGCGAACTCGACGCCTCAGCCCCGCGCTATTTGATGGGTCTGGGCAAGCCCCTCGACATCGTCGACGCAGTCGCCGTAGGCGTCGACATGTTCGACTGCGTGGTGCCGACCCGAAACGGACGCCACGGCATGTTGTTCACCAGCCAAGGCCTGCTCCCAGTGCGCAACGCGCGCTTCAAAGACGACCCGCGCCCGCCTGACCCGGACTGTGCTTGCCCGACCTGTCGCCGCTACTCACGCGCCTACCTGCGGCATCTGCTCCACACCGGGGAAGCACTGGGCTCTCGTCTCGCCACCCAACACAACCTGTGCTTCTACTTTCGCTTGATGGAAGACTGTCGCCGGCACATTGACGCCGGAACCTTCGACGCCTTCCACACAGAAATCGAAGTATTGGCTTCCGCCAAGGCGGACTGAGCCGCCCTGAGCCCTCCCCTTGTGCAATGAATGTTGCGTGATATCCCTCACAAAATTCAGGACTTACGGCGCCGATGCGTAATTTTGGTTGAAGCCTGCGGGGGCATTCCCCATCGCGACTTCTCGCGACATTCATTTCCGCGCATCGCTTGTGCAAAACGCTCAGGCTCACGGCGTATGCGTCCGATCAATTCATAACGAGACCAGACTCATGCGGCGCTACCTGCCTACGTCTGGCCAAGGGGGAAACATGCAAGGACCCACGATGAAGATTCGCAACGCGCTCAAACTCACTGCCGTACTCAGCATGTTCGTCATGCTGAGCAGCAGCCTTGGTTGCGCGTTTGGCGAGATTTACTGGACTGACCCTCTGAAGCGCGAGTACACGCTCGGCGAAGCTCAGAAGCGATATACGAACTTGGTTCGATTTGGTGCCTTCACCCAGGCGAGCAAGTTTGTCGACCCGAAACTCGCAACTCAGTTTCTCGACAACTTCCCGTCGAGTGAAAAGGTTGTGTTCACCGATTCTGAGTCTGAGCGCATCCTCTTCAATGAAGATGGTGACCGTGCTGAGGCAACTGTGCGGGTCACGTATTCGGCCTATTACACGAGCTCGCCAGTGGTCTTTGAGATCGTCGAGACCCAGACCTGGTACCGCGAAGGCGCTGCCAACAACTGGCTCGTACGACCCGAATTTGACGGCTTAGCGAACTTCGCATCGAACTAGCACCAAGCAATTTCGACCGATGCGAATGGTTGGAGAAGCTGTGGCCGGAGGGGCTTTAATGAGCGACGAACGAACCATCCTTCTCGTCAATCACGTGGAGATGCTTCGCGAACTGGGCTCTGCGTTTTTGACGCGCAGCGGGACGGTACTCACCGCAAGCAACAGTGACGAAGCCCTACGGATCGCGAAGCAAGTGCGACCCGACGTGATGGTGGTGGATCTCGTGATGCCCGGCCTCGACGGGGACGCTGTCTGCCGTTTTGTGAAGGGTGCCCCCGACTTGTTTCGGACGGCGGTCGTCATGTTGGTGGACGTAGACGACCCGCATGCATGGGGGCGAGCCGTGCGGGCAGGTGCTGACGATATCCTCGCCAAGCCACTGTCGCGGGTATCGCTCAACGAAACCGTTCAGCGCTTTACGCGTGGACAAGTTCCAACTGGCCAGCCCCGCATCCCGGTGGACTCCACAGTTCAACTGAAAGTCGGTCGCGATACCGTCGATGCGCGGATTTCCAATTTGTCGCGCGGCGGAATTTTTTTAGAGACCGACTGCGAACTCGATCGCAACATTGAGATCGGGCTCGACTTCGTGTTGCCCGAAAGCGAGGTTCACTTCAAACCGACGGCTTGCGTCGTTTGGAAGAAGCTCGACGCCGCTCTCGACCACACCCAAGGCTTGGGGCTGCGTTTTGTCGACATCTCGAGCCAGTGGGTCCGCAACCTCGAAGACTACGTCTACGACCACGCCCTGGAACCCAACGCGGTAACGGCAGGAACGAACTGATGAAGAACATCACCGAAATCGCTTGGACGTCACGCGTTGCACAAGCCTTCGCTATCGGGGTGTGTGGGGCAATTGTTTCGTTGGTCGCCACCGCGAGCAGCGAGACCGATCAGTACGAGCAGACCAAGATCAACTTTCAGACCGAGTACGGCAACGCGCTTACGAAGCTGGCCCAAGCGAAAGCTCGGTTGACGGCGAGCGAGAAAGCACTGCGCAAGGCAAGGCAGCGCGATCGCCTTAAGGGCGAGTCACGAACTGCGATTTACGCTGAGATCGAAGCCGCAAAGGTTGAACTTGAAACCGCAGAAAACAACGCGGCTCGGATCCCCGAAAGCGCGCGCCGAGCCGGGGTTCCGCCCGGCTGGCTACGCGAAGTCGAAGAGAGGCAGGCCAGCGCGAGCTAGCCGAGAGTCCCTATCTTTTTATTCGACCGAATTCGCGTCAAAGTCCCATTCGTCCAGTTTCGGAGTCAGGGGATTGTCGAGCTGACGACTCTTGATCACCGCAAGGACACGATCACCCTGCTTCACAACTCGCGCGTGGCGCGTTGCGTTTGAACCCGCGACGGGTTTCATGCGGATGTGCTCGACGACAATAGGTTCCATGTCGTCCATTCCAAAACCAACCGGGATCTGCACTTCGGCTTGATTGCCACCGTTGCGTCCGCCGCTACCGACATTGACGTTGACGACGCGTTCTCCCGCGCCTGCGGCACCCATCTGCTCGCTGTCACCAACGCTGGTGCGGAGCACTTCAAGGCGCTCCATAACACGTTCCTGGTGAGCCTTACCGTCCGACTTGGGGCCGGGGGTAAAGCGGTCGTAGGATTCCATCGACTTCAGGTTCGACTTCTTAGCCTCACCCTTGTACTTCGCGGGAATCTGCTTTCGCTCGTTGGTGTAGGCAAACGTCCCGTCTTCGGTCTTCCAGCTGTACAGGGTCCCAGCCGATGCACTCGCTCCGAGTACAAAAACCAAACCCGCCGCGCCAAAGCGCGCTGCCCAATTACGATTGCTGCTCCATTTCATGAGATCAGCCTCCTATTCTGAATGTATGTGGCACAAAATGAAGAGAAAGATCAAGTTGCCGGTGCAACCACTCCGCAACCGATTTGACGAGAAGAAGCAGCTCTGCTCATTGACAGGCACCCTAGCTATCGTTAATTAAACGGCGACTTTGTTGCGGGGTAGAGCAGTCTGGTAGCTCGTCGGGCTCATAACCCGGAGGTCGCAGGTTCGAATCCTGTCCCCGCTACCACCGAGTCGAGTCGCCCGGTTTCTTCATGAAGCCGGGCGGCTTGCATTTGGAGGGGCCACTCGAAAAGGCCCTCTATACGGAAGCCTCGCTCGGGATCGGGTGCCACGGTCATTCGACGGCCTCTAAGCAGCTCTTTCATCGCGTTGCGTATGCCAGCCCGGTCTCCTGCGAACGTTTCTTTCAGGTCCGTCACGCGATCGGCTACCAGCTGGCGCAGTCGCTTTGGTGAAATCTCGATCGGCGTCGATGTGTTGAGAAGCCGTTGATCAATTTCGCGCTTCTCCGATTCCAGCCGTGCAATGGCGCACGAATACACATCGAGATGGCCACGATCCAAACGGATGCTTCCCATGGCGCGGACGGAATACCAGCCAGGTCGACATCATCGAGGCCTAGGAACGCGGCTCCCAACTCCTCGCGCCCGGCTCGCGATTTGTAGAGCTTTCACCTGACAGCTGCTCAAGCTTTTCCTGCAGTCACCACGCAAATGTTCGACGAACGAAACCACCGAAAACCTCGGTGCGAACCAGAGAGCCCGATTGACACCAAGCACTTGCATCGCCGCTTGCAGCACCCTGCCGCCGCAATGCCTCTATATCGTCAACTCTGTTGAGCTCTTCCGCTTTTATGACCGCCTTGCAGTTGATACATTCAGATAATGAATACTCCTGACTCGTTTGACCCATCGAGCGAACCGACCAGCCGCAAATACCTTGCAGTCGCGATCGGCTTTGCCACCTGCGCGACTTTGCTGTTCGAAGTCGCCCTGACTAGGATCTTTTCGCTGATCTTCTGGTACCACTACGGTTTCGTCGTGATTAGTCTGACGTTGCTCGGCATCGGACTGTCAGGAATTTTCGTCTACCTCTATCCCGAGCGGTTCCCTCGCAGCGAATCCGCCGGGCGCGCGGCGACGGCATCGATTGCCTTCGCGATTGCAACTGTCGGATTCCTCGCTCTGTTCCACTGGCTAGTCTCGACCACTCCCTATGTGGGAACCAGCGAGCTTTTAATCGTCTTCCTGATGACAGTGGTCCCGTTTTTCTTCGGAGGGCTCGCCATCGCGATTCCACTTTCGCGTTTCACCGAACGCATCGGAACGCTGTACGGAGCCGACTTGCTTGGCGCGGCAATCGGAGCGGGCCTTGTGATTCCGTTGCTCGCACTATTTGGTGGTCACCAAACGTTGCTGGTAGCCGCGTGTATCGCGGCCGGAGCCGCGATCCTATTCGCGCGAGCCCAGCAAGATCGCACCGCCGCGATCCGCGGCACAGTTGCCCTCGCGATCTGTCTTACCACTTGGCTCGTCGCGGCTTCGACCGACGCATTCCAAATTCGTTACTCGAAGAATCAGGAAGAAAAGAATGTTGTTTACGAGAGATGGAACTCTTTCTCTCGCGTTGCCGTCCTCGAAACGGACTTGCGGCGAGGAGGCTGGAACCTGAGCCCCAAGGCCCCACCAGGGGGGATCGACCAGCGCAAGATCATGATCGACGGCGGCGCGATGACACCACTGCTCGCCTTCAAAGGCGACTTCGATGCCCTCGAACTGCTTCGCTACGACGTCTCGTCCCTTGGCTACCAGATCCGCCCGCAGAACAAGGTGGTGATCATCGGGGCCGGAGGCGGAAGGGACATCCTCACCGCGCGAAGCTTCGGTGTGGAAAACATTCACGCCGTCGAAATCAATCCCATCATCGTCGACTACGTGCGGAACCATTGCGCGCCGTTTTGCGAGTCTGCGTATGACCTTCCGGGTGTGACTCACAGCGTTATGGATGGCCGCAGTTACCTCGCGACCGCCACGGAGAAATTTGACCACGTCCAACTATCGGCCGTCGATACGGTTGCAGCATCCGCAGCAGGAGCACTCGCGCTCGTTGAACAGAGCCTCTACACGAAGGAGGCGTTCCTCGATTACTTCGATCACCTCACCGACGACGGACTCGTCTCGATTACGCGACCGTTCAACACCGAAGACGTCGGAGAAACGTTGCGCATGGCCGACATCGTGCGCGCAGCGTGGGGCGAGCGGGGCATTCAAGATCCAGCGCAACACTTCGTCATGCTGGGACGGCGAGAGGCAACAGAGTCGAAATGGGGGTTGTTGCTGGTTTCGAAACGACCGTTCGACGCGACCGATCTCGGCACGATCGAGCGGCTCGTCGACGACCTCGACTTCCGTTTACTCTACGCACCCGGCCGCTCGGACAACCTTCCCGGAATTCTTCAGATCCTTGGCCCAAATCGTGATTCGTTCCTAGACGACTTCGAGCAGAACGTCGCCGCAACGACCGACGACAAGCCGTTCTTTTTCTACTTTCGAAAGCCAGGCACTGCCTTGCTTCGCGCTATTTCGATCGGCAGCGAGTTTGAGAGACAGGCAGTGGTCGTTCAGGACATTCTATTGAAGTTGCTGTTTTTCATCTTCGGCTTGACGTTCCTCACCGCGTTCGGAATCCCGATGGCACTAGGTCGATTGCGCTTACGCGAGGCGCGAGGTTCGGGCGTCACATTGACCTATTTCGCTGGGATCGGTCTTGGCTTCATGTTGACGGAGATCGCACTCCTGCAGCGATTCACGCTCCTGCTTGGTCGCCCTGTATATGCGTTTGCGGTGATCCTCGGCACCATGCTCGTGTTCGGCGGCATCGGCAGTTTCTTGAGCCATCGAGTCGGCTCCGAGGGACTCCGGCGCTTCAACCAGATTGGACTCTTGGCGATCCTTGCTGGAATTGCGATCCATGCCTGGCTCATGCCATTCGTCTTGAGCAGCGCGATGCACTGGGACCTCGGGCTCAGGCTTGGTCTCACGGTGCTGACGATCGCCCCTCTCGCAACAGCGATGGGAATCGCATTGCCCAGCGGAATGCGGCTCATCGAGCGCAGTTCTCCGCAGGTGCTTGCTTGGGCGTGGGGAGTGAATGGCAGCATGTCGGTTCTGGGAACCGTGAGCGCCATGGCGATATCGGTGTTCTTTGGGATCACGTCGGCACTGATTGTCGCGATGTTCGCCTATGGCCTCTCATTACTCACACCGTGGAAACTCGCAGACCAGCCATCCTCACAGTGAGCGCCGAGGCCAACTAGGCTTTTGAAGCCTCTTTCGCCGATCAAGTGACAAACCGCAGGCGGACCCGAATCGTCGCCCCCGCTGACTCGACTCGGTCGTAGCGGGTCCTCGCTACCAATAGACCAAACCCTCGGAATCTGCGGATTCCGGGGGCTTTATGGTTTCGGGGGCCAATTGGATGAGAGCGGCGGCGGCGCTGAACTGGATTTGAATTCAGTTGATCCCCACGACGTCGTGGGGCGCTCAACCTCGCTGACACGCATTGCGTCTCGTCTATTCGTTCTCGCGCGGATCGAGTCGATAGATGTAGCGACTTTCGGAAAATTCTTCGAGTTGCCCCGGGCTGCCGACCAGAACCGCCGTTCGTAGATAGACCTTCGTGCCAAAACGAATCTTGACTTGCGGGTCTGCGCGAATGTAATCGCGCCATCGTCGACCTTCTGCGGGATCGATATAGAGCATTCCGTCCTTCACGATGTATTCGACAAGCACGGAATATGGGTCTGCCGGACGCGTCTCGAGTTCAACAAAGCGCTCCGTGACAAACGACCAATCTGTGACCGGTTTCGTTTCGACCTCCCCCTCGAGCCTGCCGCCCGGGATGAAGAACAGCGGCCCCCCGCAAGCGGGCAGCGTCAACACGGCGAGGACAACGATAAGTAGTTTCAGCTGAATCTTTTTCATTGCGGCCTCCTGATTGATCTATTGAGAGTTTGCTGTTTTGTAACGTCGAGGATCTCAATCACTCGAATATCACGGACAAAGAGGTGCGCTCCGAGTCCAAGCCTAATCGAATCGTTCCGCGACAGCCTCCTGAGACCCATTCCCTAACAAGCCGAAGCCTCGCTCGGAATCGGGATGCACGGTCATCCTTCGGCCTCTGAGCATTTCTTTCAGTGCGTTCCGAATTCCAGTGGGGTCACCACTAAACGTCGTGTCCAGGCCCGATACCCGACCGGTGAGCAGTGGGTATCGAACTTCCGGATCCAATCAGACTCGGGGCGCGGGTACCGGCGACCCTGGGCATTCGCGCCCAGGGTCGGTACCTGGTCAGTCTTGAATCGCAACCACTTTGGGCATCTTCTCTTCTTGCTTCTTCAGGCTCACCGTAAGGACGCCGTCTCGAAGGCTCGCATCGATGTCACCCGACGTGTCGGCGGGCATCCGAAACTTCCGCGCAAACTCGCCATAGACTCGTTCGAAATAGTGAAGCTTCCCCTCCCCGTCTTCGTGCTCGTCCCGCTTTTCGCCTTTGATCGACAGCACGCTGTCGTGGCATTCGATGGAAACGTCTTCCTTCTTCACGCCTGCAATTTCCACCGTCACCACGTATCTGTCGTCGTCTTCACGAAGGCTTACAGCAGGCGACCAGGTGGCGGCGCGCACGCGCGTACTTTGATCGTTGGACTGGCGCGTACGAACGGGCGCCCGAAAGAAAGCACGAAATGGATCCGCCTCACTCCAGAAGGTTCGCTCCACGCCCGCGATTTGGTTTATCGATGTCATCATGCACTCCTCTCATATTGCACAGCAGACACACCGGTCCCCCGGGTGTTCATACGCTGCGCGGCTGGCCCGTCGACCGGTGATGTTCTGCTTTCGTCGACGGGCGGTTCAATCGCTTGACTGGGATCCTGAACACGACGGATCGCAACGCAAGTGGATCGGCGCACTTAATTCGAATTTCGTATTCGCTGATGTACGCGGCGCACACCGCACGCAAAGACATTCGCAATGATGCGGCGCCCCACTTGACGTCATCGAGAACGCGACGACGATCCCACGCACCCGGCCTTTACCGCATCTCCGCATCCTGTACACGACCGTGTATTGTCTTGCAGGGAGGCTCATTGCTTGAATACCGGATACGAAACCGTGGTCGACCCGACCACCATCATTTGGACCGCGGTGGCGATCATCATTCATGTTGCCGTCGTCGCGTCTCAGTTAGGGCTCAGCCTTTTCCTGGTTGCGACCGGGCTTCACAATATTTTTGCACCGAAGCTCGACAGCGCTTGGAGTCGAAGACTTGGCGCCGTGACCCTCGTTGAATCAGCCACCGCCAAAGTCGGTGCCGCGCGGGTGGGTCTAGGAGCCGCCCTTCTCTTGCCGCTAGTTCTGGAGATGCACTTCGCCACTTCTTTCACTGCGTGCATCGCGACACTTGGGCTTCTGAGCTTTCTTGAGCGCGGCATCCCTGACGAAGTGAAGCCACAAGGTCATTACGTCCGACGGCTTGCCACGGTGTCTGCACTCTTTCTTGGCCTCTTCATGATCTGGGAGGGCGAAGACGGGCTCGACCTCGGCGTGGAGATCCTTGCCAATGCGCAGAGCTGGCGCGTACACGAACTCGACTGGCAACTCGAGAACGACCTCGAAGCCCCTAAGGTCGGGGAACTTGCGCCGAACTTCGAGCTTCAAGATCCGAGCGGAGAAGCGGTCTTTCGCCTCGCGGACTTTCGGGGCGATCGTCCAGTTGCCCTCATTTTCGGGAGCTATACCTGACCCCCCTTCAGCCAAGGGACCGTGCGTCTCAAAGAGATCTACCAGAAGTACCGAGATCAGGTTGAGTTCGTCGTCGTCTATGTGAAAGAAGCGCACCCGAGCGACAAGTGGTGGCTGGGTCGATCGCGAACCCAGACCGTTCTGCATTCGTTCTCCGGGAACCCAGCACGACTCGACGTCCCCGAGCCCGTCACTCTCGAACAGCGACGCAAAGTTGCGGCTAGCTGCCAGGCCAACCTATTCGACGGAGTCGTGCCTCTATACGTAGATGCCATGGACAACAAAGTGAGTGCCCGATACGCCGCAAAGCCGACGCGCATTTACTTTATCGGGGTCGACGGGAAAGTGGTTTACAACCCGGGCATCGGGCCATTCGGCTTCAACCCAGACCACCTCGAACGCGTCGCCGAAGATTATCTGTCTCGCGGCTAACCGAGGCTAGTCTGTATAAAGCGTGATAAAGAACTTCTCGACGATCGTTCCCAGAAACGAAAACGTCGCCATCAGCATCACAAAAGCGAGTGTGAACACCACCACGCGCACGACCCAAATTCGCCAGCGTGACTGGGGTGGGCCAAATGGGCTTTCGGTTGAAGCTTCCGTGTGATTGGTTTCGTGTGACATCAGTGCCGTTCCAGTTCGTGGGCTTGCTCGCGGGAATGATCGCAAATTTTGTTGAAGTTCAAATTCATTCGAGTTGACCGGCGTCTGACGCGCGAACTGCAGTCAATGCGCCAAGCGCGAGTTGCCCCAGCGCACCATTCTTTCGCCTTGGAGGAATTCAACATGTGTCATTTTCACGACGACACGAGACCTAATTTCGAATCGAAAAGACAAACCCCGTAAACCACAGTCGCGTGACAGCTTCGTATCGAATTCCCTGCAAGAATTCGACGATCGACATTGTGCCCGATGAAATCATCGCGGCAAGTCGCACTGACTGAGTTTTACCTGTGCACGCAGATTGTATTTCATGAGACGCCTCAGTGCTTGACAAGGCTCTTCCCAACGAACGACAATACATCCCTCCCGAAACCCGAGTGCGAATCGTAATCTCGATCACACATCCCAATATTTATTAGAGACGTACGCGTCTTCATCTTGGAGAGTTCCATGGAAAACTGGCAAGAGACGATTCAAAACGGATTGGCAGAATACGGACCCGGCCTGCTCGGATTTGTCGCCGTACTCGTCATAGGATGGGGGGTCGCAAAGGCGATCACTGGCGGCATGCGCAAAGCCATGAACAAGGCAGATGTCGACGCCACCTTGGTTGGCTTTGTATTAAACCTCGCGTACATGGGCTTGATGGCACTCGTCGTGATCACGGCCCTTGGTCAGATCGGCGTAAACACGACCTCCTTCGCCGCGATCATTGGTGCTGCGGGCTTGGCGATTGGCTTCGCGCTTCAAGGCTCACTCGGCAACTTCGCGGCTGGGGTCATGTTGATCTTCTTCCGCCCTTTCAAGGCGGGCGACTTCGTCGAAGCTGGCGGTGTCGCGGGTGTTGTTGAAGATATTCAGGTCTTCGCAACGATCATTCGCACCGGAGACAACAAAGAGATCACCGTCCCGAATGGCTCCATCACCGGCGGCAGCATCACCAACTATTCGGCCAAGCCTACCCGCCGCGTCGACATGGTGTTCGGCATTGGTTACGGCGACGACATCAAGCAAGCCAAGCAGATCCTGCACGATTTAGTCGCCGCGGACTCACGCATTCTTGCCGACCCGCCGGTCACCATCGCGATTTCTGAGCTTGCGGACAGCAGCGTCAACTTCGTATGTCGCCCCTGGGTGAATTCGGGTGACTACTGGCCCGTGCGTTTCGACATCACCGAAAACGTAAAACTCGAGTTCGACAGGAACGGCATTTCCATCCCATTCCCACAGACGGACGTCCACGTTCATCAGCAGTCTGCATAGACTGCGTCTGCACGAAGCGGTTCTCAACTGAGGTCCCGGGTATCGCGCGGGTCAACACCCCGAGATGCCCGGGCCGAAGTCGAGGCTCCACCTCGAAATCACGCTTTCTTCTTATTCTTCCTCGAAGGACGGCGACTCCCACCAAGGAAAGAAGTCCGGTAAGTCTTCGGACACTCTCAGCGAGAACGCTGGCGGCCGTTTCTCCAAGAAACTTTCGACGCCCTCGCGCGCGTCCGGCCCGCTACCCAAATAGTGGATCGCCTTCGAGTCGATGCGATGCGCTTCCATCGGATGACTTGCCCCGAGCATCTTCCACATCATCTGACGCGACAACGCAACAGAGATCCGCCCCGTATTGTCGACAATCTCACGCGCAAGTTCGTTGGCCCGCGCGAGCAGCGCATCCTCCGCAAGCACTTCCGAAACCAACCCCGCTGCGAGCGCCTCCTCGGGACCAAACACGCGCCCCGTTGCAACCCATTCCATTGCTTTGTTGATGCCGACAACCCGAGGCAAGAACCAACTACTCGCCGCCTCGGGAACGATGCCCCTTCGCGCAAAGACGAAGCCAAACTTCGCTTTTTCGCTCGCAAGACGAATGTCCATCGGCAACGTCTTCGTGATCCCGACGCCGACTGCCGGCCCGTTAATCGCGGCGATCACAGGCTTCTTGAGATCGAACGTGCGAAGCGTGACTCGACCACCGCCGTCTCGGGGCACAGGACGCGGGCCTTCGGGGTTGTCCTTCGTTCCCCCGGAATCAAACGTTGCGCCGCCACTGCCCAAGTCGGCTCCCGCGCAAAAGCCTCGCCCCGCACCCGTGACAATTACGACGCCTACGCGATCATCGTCATCCACCGCGTCGTACATTGCGAGAAGGTCATTCATCATTTGCGTGTTAAATGCATTGAGTCGATCGGGACGATTCAGCGTGACGGTCAACACACCATCATTGAGTGCGGTCGCAAGAGTTTCGTACGTGGGGAAGGCTGCATTCGATTCACTCACGAGTTGGTTCTCCGAGATGGCGGCGCGCTGCAAGCACCGCGGGTGAACCCGCGAGTCTAGCGCCCTAATACGTCCGCTCGGCCGGGGGCTTGACATGGGGACAGGCGGGGCAGACAGTTGAGCGCCACGATGGAGCGCCCCCCAATGAGCAAGTACAACTACGACCGACTTTCAGGCCAGGACACGTCTTTCCTCCTGTGGGAAACACCCAACCTGCATATGCATGTAGCCTCCACCCAAATTTTTGAAGTTGGAACCATGGCAAACGAGGCTGGAGGCATTGACTTCGCATCGTTCAAGCGATTTACCGCCTCTGTTCTTCACCGGATTCCTCGATACCGCCAGAAGCTTAAGTGGATTCCAGTTGAAGAACGGCCCGTCTGGTTCGACGACTCCGCGTTCGACATTGACTACCACATTCGTCACACGAGCCTTCCGAAACCCGGCAGCGAAGACCAGCTGAAGAAGCTCTCGGCGCGAATCATGGCGCAGCAGCTCGATCGCAATCGCCCGCTCTGGGAAATTTGGGTCGTCGAAGGACTCGACCGGGATCGCTTCGCCATCATCAGTAAGATCCATCATGCCATGATCGACGGTTCGTCGGGCGTAGACATTTCTCAGATTTTGATGCGCACCGATCGGGATCAATCGATTCCCGAGCCCCCGGAATACCTTCCGCGCCCCGAGCCGACTGACCGAGAGTTGTTCACCGACGCAATGAGCCTGCGCCTTCGTGGTCCTTTGCGCGCATTGCGAGGCTTCCAAGAGTTTCGGAAAGAGACCGACAACCTGCGAGACGAGATCACCCTGCGCACTCGCGCCGTGCGTGCAGCGATGGCGAGTCAATCTTCGAACGCTTCCGAAACGCCCATCAACGGTGAACTGGGCCCACACCGAGTCTTCGATTGGTGGAACGTTTCGCTCGAAGATGTAAAGGCGATCCGGCGCTCGCTCGACTGCACGGTGAACGATGTCGTGCTCGCCGTTGTGACGGGAGCATTTCGCGAATACCTCACGCATCGTCGCATGCGAACCGACGAACTCGACTTCCGGATTCAAGCTCCGGTGAGCGTGCGGAGCGAGGACGAAAAGGGGAAATTGGGCAACCGTGTGAGTGGCTGGCTCGTGCGACTTCCACTCGACGAAAGCGATCCCCGCGAACAAATCGCCCGCATCAACGAAACAACCCGCGAGCTCAAGGACACACACCAAGCCATGGGCGCGGAGATCATCCTTGGCCTCATGGACATGATGCCCAACGCGCTCGTTTCGATGGGTGCACAGGCCGCGGCAGGGACGATGAACTCCATCGTCACGAACGTGCCCGGCCCGCAGTTCCCACTCTTCGTTCTCGGGGCAGAGATGCAAGGCATGTATCCCCAGGTTCCGTTGCTTGCCAACGTGGGGCTGGGCATCGCGCTCATCAGCTACAACGGACGGGTTTGCTGGGGCTTCAATGCCGACCTGGGGTTGGTCCCCGACCTGCCCGTCTTTGTCGGCATGATTGAAAGCGCATTCGAGAAACTGGCCGAAGCCGCTGACGTCAAACTTTCGCCCCCAGACGTCCGCGCTATATCCTAGGGAGAGGGCCTTGCATCAAGGTCGAGGTCCTCGCCGCGAGTCATCGGCGACGTCAGCGCGGCGTGAGATTCAAAAAACCACCAACTGTTTGGAGACGACATGCGTACGATCGCAATTACGGGCTCGGCATCGGGCATTGGCCTCGCAACTCGAAACGCCCTCGAGGCCGAGGGCGCTCGAGTGATCGGCATCGACCTAAAGGACAGCGATGTCAAAGCTGACCTTTCGACCAAGGCCGGACGGGAAGGAGCCCTTCAAGACACCCTCGCCTCGTGCAATGGGCAACTCGACGGCTTCGTGGCGTGCGCGGGAATCTCAGGCATTGGCAATCCCGGTTCACTCACGGTCGCAATTAACTATTTCGGTGCGGTTGAACTGCTCGAAGGCTTGCAACCCGCGTTGGCGAAAGGCACGGACGCGTCGGCAGTCGCGATTTCGTCGAATAGCGTAACGACGATGCCGAACATTCCCGATGTTTTGATCGACGCGCTGCTTAACGGTGACGAAGCGGCCGCCGCGGAGATTGCGGACAAACATACTGGCCATGCGTATGCGGGTTCGAAGCTCGCGTTAGCACGCTGGGTTCGTCGCTCTGCGACCGGCGAGAACTGGATTCAAGCCGGCATCACCCTCAACGCTGTGGCACCCGGTCGAACGTCAACTCCATTCGATGACGCCATGATGAAGAATGAACAGATTCGCCCGCACCTTGAGGCCTACCCGATTCCAAAGGGACGACTCGGCCAGGCTGACGAAATTGGGAAGTTCATCGCATATCTGCTCGGCCCCAATGCCCGGTTCTTTTGCGGTTCGCTGCTGTACATCGACGGTGGCTCCGATGCCTTGATGCGCGCCGACGAGTGGCCTGCCACGCTTCGCGTCTGAGATCTAGCGCACAAAAATGCTCGACTGCCGCACATGGCCCTCACAGAGACGTGGGATTGCTGGACCACGCAGTGCATTTGGCAGCCGTTGTGTCATATTTGCCCACGGTGAACCGTGCGTGTCGGATGGCTGCGGGCGACGCCGGGAATGACCGCGGTCGCGCACGGCAGACATTATTCCACTTCATCAACAACGAGACGTCCGGGCGTCTAATCCAACAAGAGAAGCAATCGAGCCGATGTCTGACGCAATTCAAAACGAGGAAACGGACGGTCGAGCGCTTCGTTCTGAGCGCAGCCGGCAGAAAATCGTTGACGCCCTCTTCGCACTTGTGGGGGAGGGGACGGTCCTCCCAACAGCGAAACTGGTCGCGGAACGCGCGAAGTTGGGCATCCGAACCGTGTTTCGACACTTCGCCGACATGGACAGCTTGTTCGAAGAACTTGCGAACCGGCTCAAAGCGGACATTCAAGAATGGCTTCGATACGACATCCCTGACGGCACCGTGTCAGAGCGACTCGATGAGCTATTGCGCTTGCGCGGGCAGTTCTATGAGCGGATCAGCCCGTACTGGAAGGCCGGCGAAGCCCAACGGAGTCGTTCCGATTTCCTCACAAAAAACCACCAGTCCGACACGCCAAAACTCCGCACCAACCTCATCAACTGGCTCCCCGAACTCAAGGACGTTTCCCAAGAAATAATGGACGCACTCGAATTCACTACGTCGCCAGAGGCTTGGCATCGACTCCGCGTCGAGCAGAAACTAAGCGTGAAGCGTGCTGCAGCCGCGATGAGGATCGCGGCGCTCGGAGTCCTCAAGGGACATCTCCCCGATTAGTCCGATCGTCGACATCCTGAAACCGCGTTCAAGCGCACATCTGTTCAGGATGCGTCCCCCCCGAGTCAATCAGTCAGGGTATATTCTCGGACCATGGTCCTAGGAAGCGAAAACGAAGATCGAGAGGCGGACGGCGTGGAGGCTAACCCGCCTGTATCGCAAGAGTCCCTCGATCGGATTTCGTCCTTCCGCGTCACCTACATCTCCGTCCTGATGTATCTTCTTGTCTACTTGTTCACCGTGCAAGTGTTTCAAGAGTTCCTGCAACTCCACTTTGAACAAATCGTAAGCCAAGCCATTCGCGTCGGCGTGAGCACGAGACCGCCCGCACAGAACATCCTCTTCAATCTCCGTGAACAAGTCGACAAGAATCCTTGGGTCACCTTTTGGCGGGTCGAAGTCGACACCGCCGTACTCGCGAAGGACGGCAACACCTGGCTTTACGTAGCGGGGCGCGCCCAGATCCCGGCATACCCGGATCGTGACCCGAAGAAGCGACTGGGGATCCACGCGAGTCAACTGCCCGCAACGGCAACCGTCTCGGTTTCGGTCAATCACAGCACGATGCTTTCGAATTCAATTTTGATCGCTTATTCCCTTGTGCTGTTCACCGGTCTCTTTTTTTACCACCGACGAGTCGTCGACCTCGAGAACCAAGTCATCGAAGAGGCGCGAAACTCACGCGATGCCTCCGCAACCCGCGCAAGCCAGATTGAAGACGAAATTGAACGGGTCCGAGCCCAACTGCGAGACGCCGGGCCCGCAAAGCGAGAAGACAAAGAAGAGATCAACCGCTTGCAGGCCGAGCAGCACCGCTTGCAGGCTCAGCTTCACACCCTCGCCGGGCAAGAACGCGCGCTTCGAGGCCAGGCAGGGCGGGCAGCTGCCTTAGAAGAGGAAGGACGCGCTCTCGAAGACCTACTCGAGGAAGCGACTGGCGACCTGGGCGCCAAGAGCGACGAAATTCGCGAACTCGAAAGGAGCCTACGCAGCGCGCGAAAACGCGCGGGGATCCCCGGAGAGAAGGCGAAGGAAAACGAGCTCCTCGCAAAGCGGCTTCGCGTTCTTTACCCCAAGCTCGAAGTCGACGAACGGGCGATCGAAGACATCATTTCGTTGAGGGATGACACCACGAAGCTTCGCGCCGAAGAATGCCTAAAGCGTTTTTCAGAAGATGCGGACAGCGTCGGCGTACGTCGCAAAGTGGGTGGTTTGCCGAAGCATCTTTCAGTCTACGAGCTGGGCTTCGCGGGCAAGCGCAGGATCTATTACACGAAGGTGGCGAACGGTCGCTTTAGAATTCTGGTCATTGGCGCAAAGAACACGCAACAAAGTGACCTCGACTACATCTCGCGAATCCCCAAAGACGAAATCAGCTAGGGCTACAGCTAGCTTTCGCAACACAGCCAGCGGCATTGGATCCGCGTTTGGGCGCGTGCGCCTTCTGCCGCGCAGACTCCTAGCGACGCCGGCTGGAACGCATCTCCCACTGTGCTTAGGTTGCGAGGGAGTCGGACTCAACGAGCGAGACTGCGGTTGCTGGCCCGCGCACCCGGATCCAAAGCACCAACGACACCGCAACGACGGCGAGCCCAATCACGAATCCCCACCATATGCCGGCCACCCCGTGGCCTTGACTTAGCGCCAGCCAAGTCCCAATGGGGATGCCAAGCACCCAATAACCCAACAAGTTGAATGCCGCCGCGGGATGGGTGCGCCCCATGCCGCGCAACACGCCACAGCCCACCGCTTGGATGCCGTCGAAAATCTGAAATGCACCCGCGATGGGCAAGATGACGGCGCAGACGGCGATGAGCTCCACGTCGCCTGTATAGAGCGATGGAAGCAATTCACGAAACATGACGAAACAAGCGCCCGCGACAGTCATCACCGTTGCCCCCATCGAGATGCCCACCCAAGCCGCCCGTTGTGCCGACGCTTGCTTTCCGGCGCCAATCAGATTCCCGACCCGAGTGACGACGCCCATCGAAATTCCGAGCGGCATCATGAAGGTCAATGCCGCCATGTTCATCACGATGGTGTGCGCGGCCACAGAAGTGGCGTCGATGGTGCCCACGATGAGCGTGCCAACCGAGAACGACCACATTTCAAGCCCCATCTGGATCGCCACGGGCCAACCCGTCCGCCAGACTTTAAGCAGCGCGTCCGGTGCAATCGCGCGACGACTCCACGGGACCCAGGCACCGTCATGAAGACGGAAGCCGATCACCCACGCAAGTAGGATCAACAGCATGGCGAGCCGGGTCAACGAAGTCGCGATCCCAGCGCCGTAGAGCCCCATCGCGGGAACCCCGAGGCCGCCGAAGATCAACACCCAATTAAAGAGTGCATTCAAGACGTTTGCGAATGCCATCACCCACATGCCCGGACGCATGAGTTCGCGCCCCTGCAAGTACTGGCGCAGCGCGATGAAGATCAAAAATAAAGGCACGCTTGGGATTTGAACCGAGATGTAATCATGTGCCGACCTCGCAAGCTCGGGGTCTTGTTGCACGAGCAAGAGAATCTCTTCGGTGAAGCTAAGAATCGCTACGAGCGGCACGCTGATTAAAAGCGAGATCACGATGCCGCGCTGAAGCGCGACCGCAGTCGCTTCACCATCGCGTGCACCGTGCGCCTGCGTGACAAAGGGATCGATCCCGTGGACTACGCCCTGCCCCATCAGCAATATGGCGTAGAACCAAGCGTTGCCGATTGCGGCGGCCGCGAGCGCGTCGGTGCCCACACGCCCGACCATCATGGTGTCGACAGTCCCCAGGAGCATGCTGCCGACCTGAGCGATGGCGACCGGGATCGCCAGCCTGGCGACCGTGCGCGTCTCCAGGCGCCATGTCTGAACGCCGGCCGCAAAGGGACGACTGTCACGGGTAGTCATGTTCGGAACTCACGGTTAAACCGACGTCAACCGCCGGGGGCTCGAGCCGCGCGTCACTGGCTCAGAGCGAAGTCGGCCTACCTTAGGGCGGCTCGTATGACGCGTCCAGGATGCGAGGCGGATCAGATTTAAAAGCAGCGAATTAGAACGGACGCCTCAGCGCAAGCGACGTGAAAGTGCGCTTCCCATGCCCCAGGTTGTGAGCATCACCACCACGCCAAGCACCGTCAACGCATTTTGCTCACCGAAACGATCTGCGAGGGCGCCTACGGGAAGTGCCATCAGTCCGAATCCCGCGAACGCAAGCATCGTCAGCGACATCACTCGCCCCATATATGCGGGCTCCGTCTCGCGGGCGATCACAGCGTTATTCAAGGCCTGAAATCCGCCGCTCCCGATGCCGACGAATAGCATCGCCCAAGTCGCAAGCTCCATGTTATCCGCGAACGCAAGCCCAACGAGAGAGACACCAAAACATGCCGCCATCAGGGTGTAGATCATGAGCGCACGGGGCGAATCAGCAAATCGGGCCACGAACACGCTTGAAATCAAAGCGCCCACCGCCGATGCAAGAAACAGGCGACTCACCATGGCGGAGTCGATCCGGTGAACGTTTTCGAGCAAGCCGGGCAGAACCGTCACGTGGGGGAAACCGACAAAGATCACCGCCGCAAAGAACACGACCAATAACCGCAGATGCGTGTTGCCCCACACATAAACGAAGCCTTCGATGACAGAGGAAAACACCGAAATGTCAGAGGCTGTCGGCCGCACGATCGACTTGGGAATCAACACCATCGACGCGGCAGAAATCGTATACAGTGCAGCCATCGCGAAGTACGCCCCCTTGGAGCCAAAACCGGGCGCACTGAGTAACAGCCCCGCCACGACGGGCCCCAACACCCGCGACGCGGTGTTGGCGATCATCGTGACCGCCATCGCGTTGCCGAGCCGCGCTTCGGGGACAAGGTCGGCGACGAGCGATTGACGCGCGGGCCCCATGAAAGCGAATGACATGCCCATGATGAAGGCTCCAACCACGAGCATTTCGAGGCGAAGACGATCAGCCGCAAGCAAAAGCCCAACGGCCGTGAGGACAAGAGCGGTCAGAATCTGGCAGATCACGATGAGACGTCGCTTGGGCCAACGGTCGGCGACCGCACCGCCAATCGAGCCAAAGCTCGCCATTGCAGCACCCTGAGCTGCGACCACGCTGCCCACGGCGGTGTTCGTGCCCGACAATTCGAAGGCGACCACGCTTTGCACGATCATCGACATGAAGAATGCGATGAATGAAAAGATGGTTCCGAACCACAGGATTCGAAAGTGTGGAACTTCAAGAGAGGCAAACGTACTATCGAACCAATTTTTCACGCGCGGTACCGTATCGCGTTTCGGACAGTGCGTCGCTTCGGTCCTGTTCCCGGGCTCCTCCCCAGTCGGTGGCGCAGCGAATCCATCCGATTCCAGATTTTGAGATCCGCCGCCTCACGATCTATAGTGCTGCTCCGATGGGGCACGACTGACACCGGGTCGGTGTCATAATCCTCACGCATTGCGAACACGGAGCACATGAGAGTGCAAGATTCCAAGACTCAAATCGTTGCCAGCCTGATCATTGGTCTAATCGTTGGCGGATTCGTCGGACGCATGACGGCGCCAAGCGTCGAGAGCGCACTTCCACCTGCAGCGCCCGATCAACTCGCCAAAGACAAAACCGCACCGTCGTCGGGCATTGGCGATGTTATGAAATTGGTCGGCCAAGCCGAAGACTATCTCGATACCGAGGGCGAAGGGCTGTCCGCCATAGGAGATATCTTGACCTCGGCGAGCATGTCCGACCTGCTCAATTGGGGCAGAGCCCCCGAAATGGTTTCGCGCAGCATCATTAACGAAATGAGTGACGAAGAACTCGTCAGCACGATCACCAGCATTACGAAGATTAGGTCCGAAGACCTCGACGAAATATCGGATCTGCGGGACTACGCGGGACGGCTCTCGCACATCGCAATGAGTGGCATCATCACCCCCAACATTGCCGACGAGTTTGACAACACCGCTGTAAGCGTCGAGTTCGGATCCGGCGCGAGCTCGTCACGCGGCGCCGAAGAAGCATCGCTTCAGTTTGAAGTGAACACCCGTAAAATCTACGCGGTCATTCCGAACCTCGAGTCAAGCGGCGACAATGTGATGGTGCATTGGTACCGGGTCGATCAGCCTGAGAACCTGCTGTTCGATCAATACAAGGTGAGCTCTGGCGACGACTACAGCTACGTTTGGCTCAAGTCACGGGGGGGCTGGGCTCCGGGTGACTACCGCGTCGAATTCTTTTCGGCGGACGAAGATCTCGCGCCCCTCGCATCGGGAACCTACAGAGTCGTCAGTGAGTAATACTCGGTGCAGCGGCTCCAGGGTCGCTCGATGCGCTGCGATCTCGCTCGTCCTTATGGTTTCGCCAACGATGGCCATCGCACAGACAGACCCTGTTGAAGATCGCGGGGCACCTGTCGAACTGATCTTGGTCGACATGCCGCTTGGTGACATCGTGAAGGCGATCGCTGACCGAACGGGCAACGACTATGTGTACGAGCCCCCGCTCCCCGGGCGCATGACCGTCGCCGTCCCGTCCCGGGTGAGTCGCCAAGAAGCGACCGAAATATTGAATGCGGCCTTGTTGATCAAGGGCTTCGTCGCACTTCCGATCGCCCCGAACCGCTTCGCAATCTCGCGCTGGGAAAAAATGTCGGGCAGCGCGCCCTACACGACGAGAGCGCTGGATCTTGGCGCCGAGGGCGCGATCACAACGCGCATCCAACTCCGGCACGCAGACCCAGAATCGGTTGCGCGCGCCCTTCGCCCGCTGTTGCAAGACAAGGGTGAAGCGATTCCACACGCGCCTTCCGGCAGCATCATTCTCGCCGGGACAGAAAATCGCATTGCGCGCTTGATCGGTATCGCGCGTCAGCTCGATCTGGCCGCCGAAGAATCGATGATCGTGATTCGCTTGCGGTACAGAGAAGCCGCAGAAGTTCGGGACCAGCTCAGCGCTCTTGTGACACGAAATGCGGGCGCCGGATCGCGAAAAGCGGAACTCGACGCGATCGTCGACGAGCGAACCAATGCGCTGCTCTTAACCGGAAGCGCGAGCGAACTCAAGCAGCTGCGCGAGTGGATCGAAATCATGGATGTCCCGGAAGCCGGGAATGGAGAGATCCACGTCGTTCATCTGGTCCACCAGAACCCCGAGGAGCTCGCAAACTTGCTCGAAAGCCAGACCCAGGGCTCCGGCGTATCTGGCGCGCAGACCGACGTCGATGCCGGGCCCTTGATCGGCAAGCACTACAGCGTCACCCCATATAAGGCGACGCGTTCGATCGTCGTGCGGTCGGATCGCACGACTTTTGAATCTCTCCGCTACCTCATCGGCAAACTGGATCGCGAGCCGCGAATAATTCGCGTCGATGTAAACATCTACGAGATCGTAACCGACGGAACGCTCGCCCTGGGTGCCGGCGGCGTGATACCGGCCATCGAGCCCAAGCAGTTTGACGACCTCGGCTTGGTGGCCGTGGTCAACCCCGGACTGCTTAACATTCCAGACGTGTTCCCGGGACTTAACTTTGGCGGGTCACCGGTCCAGACTGCGGCGACGCCCAGCTTCCAGGTTCAGGGCGAAAGCACCGTGATCCCGATCTTCGACGCGGCAGGAAGACAAGTGACGGACGGCCGCGGAATTCCCCAGTTCGTGCAGGTTCCCGGACTTGGCATCGTCATGTTTTCCGAAGAGGTCAGCACTGAAATCGAAATTGTGCAGCGCCCCAGCCTGATGATCGAAGTGGGCAAAGAAGCGGAGCTGTTCGTCGGCGACAACATCCCGATCCCGGTCGCCTCGAATAGTGACCTTATCTCGCAATTTATTCCCACCATTGGCGTCACCATTCAACGTGTGGACGTCGGAGTCAATCTCCGCCTGAAGCCCATAGTGGCAAGCGACGAACACGTTCGGCTGGAGTTGAATCTCGAACTCAACTTGGTGCGCGGTGCCACGTCTCCCGAACTCGGGCCGATCTTGGCCAACCGCAAGGTCGAAACAACGTTCGACACTGGCTTCGGAAAACGCATGATCATCGCGGGCCTGAACAGCGAGTCCAAAGCAAAAATCGAGACCCGCATACCCTTTCTATCCGCAATCCCGTTTTTCGGTCAGTTCTTTACTGCGACCCTCGACTCCCTTCGTCGCAACTATGTGATCTACTCTATTGAGGCCTATCCCCTGCCAAGCTCAGAAGAGCAACAAGCCCAAACTGAAGCGATGGCACGCGCTGCGAAGCGGCTCGACACCGGCATCAAAGCCCAGGCGGGTGCCCAATACGCGATTCGTGTGGCGTCCTACTACACACGCGCCGCTGCCGAAGCGGTCGACAGCGAACTTGATGTACATCCGTGGAAAACAACCATCCACCGTCGCGAAAAAAAGGAAAGCGAACGATTCGATCTCTTTGTTTTGGGTTTGCCCCGCATGTCCGATGTCGCGTTGACAACAGTCGCCTTGGAACGCGAGGGCTTTCGTCCTGAAATCTTGACTTTGACCCGCAACGCCACCCCAGTTCGCTAACGTCGTCCTCGCTAGCCAAAACCTTCGATTCGGTCGAACGCCTAGCTGTAGCTCCAAATTGCGCTGACCCAAGGTTCTGTTTTCTGTCGATCGTTAGATTCGGGGTGACCAAGTGAACTGGATTGAAGCGATATTCCGGCCGCTCGCAGACAGGCTAGCCGGCTTCGTGTTCTTCCCACTTCCGATCGCCGGCAGTGACGCGCCGATCGTGGTGCTCTGGCTGGTGATCGGCGCGATTTATTTCACCTTTCGCTTTCGCTTCATCAACTTCTGGGGGCTGCGTCGCGGCATCGCTCTGGTCATGGGCCACGGACCAAGCACCGAAGGCAGTGGCGAAGTTTCTCATTTCCAGGCGCTCGCGACGGCCGTGTCAGGGACGGTCGGCATTGGCAACATTGGTGGTGTCGCGGTTGCAATTTCAGTCGGGGGGCCTGGTGCGGCTCTCTGGATGCTGGTCGCAGGCATCCTCGGGATGTCGACCAAGTTCGTCGAGTGCAGCCTCGGGGTGATCTACCGCGAAGAGCATGCCGACGGGAGCGTGTCGGGCGGACCGATGCACTACCTCAGGAAGGGCCTCGCTGAACGCGGCTACGAAGGGCTTGGGCGCGCGCTCGGAACCTTCTACGCCGGCGGGATCGTGATCGGATGCCTGGGCATTGGAAACATGTTCCAGTCGAACCAAGCGTTTGTTCAGATCGTTGGCGTGACCGGGGCAGAGTCGAGCTGGCTCGCGGACAAAGGTTGGCTCGTCGGCCTTGTTCTCGCGCTCATCGTGGGTGCAGTCGTGATCGGTGGCATCCGCAGCATCGCTCGAGTGACTGCGACGCTCGTTCCCTTTATGGCCGTCCTCTATCTCGTCGGGGCTTTCATCATCATCGCGCTGAACGCTGAGGCGATTCCATGGGCACTTGAACAGATCATCTCGCAAGCATTTAACCCCGATGCCATGGGGGGGGGCCTGCTCGGCGCCTTGATTGTGGGTTTTCAGCGCGCGGTGTTTTCCAATGAAGCGGGTATTGGGTCTGCAACCATTGCCCACGCAGCCGTAAAAACATCTGAGCCCATCACCGAAGGGTTCGTGTCGCTGCTCGAACCCCTAATCGACACCGTGATCATTTGCAGTGCGACGGCGCTGGTGATCATCACGACAAGCTACTACGAACCAGACTTCGCGCAGGGCTTGGGGGGTATCGAAATGACGTCCCACGCCTTTGAACGGAATCTGTCTTGGTCCCCTCCGTTGTTAGCGCTCGCCGCCACGTTGTTCGCCCTGTCAACCATGGTGTCGTGGTCGTACTACGGACTCAAAGGCTGGACCTATCTCTTCGGAACCGACAAGCGGACCTCGAACATTTTCAACCTAATCTTCTGCGTCTTCGTGGCGCTGGGCTGCACCATTCAACTCGAAGCTGTACTCGAATTCTCTGACGCCTTGGTCTTCTTGATCTGCGTACCGAATATCTTCGGTCTGTATATCCTGACGCCCGTCGTCAAGCGCGAACTCGCGGCCTACCTCGCACGAGAGCAAGCCTAAAACTCTCCACCCTGCTCGCGCGACGCATTCGCGCAGGACTCGCCGACCCATGATCGACCGCGTTGATCTTCGCTTCGTCGCATTCGCTCTAGTCGTAAGTCTTTGTGCCCCGGGGTGTCGCGGCATTCCGTTGGTAAGTTCGAATGCAACGAGCCAAGACGGATCACAGAGCGAAACCGATTCCCAAGAAATTGCGCGCCGTCGCTGGGCACTGCTTTCACGCGAAGGCCGAGAAGCCATGGTTTCGGGACGCTCCCAAGAGGCAGAGGCGATTTTCATCGACGCCCTCGCCCTACTCGAAGACTCAGAAGAAAGTGACCCCCGGGTGCAGACAGCTCTGCGCAACTTGGTGCGGGTAGCGTCGATCTATCAACGACTTGAGCGCGCAGACGACGCAGCGCGCGTGATGTCCTATGTCGACGACTACGCGACTCTCGACGGACGCGACGATTTACGGGCGCGTATTTTCACCGCCTACTACGACTCGCTCAACAATCAAGAGCTTGAACATGCGTATCGACCCACCAACGCGTACCTCAACGAAAGGCGCAATTTCGAACCGACAGTCGACGCTTTGATTCGTCGCACCGCACGTCGCTATCACGTCGACCGATACCTCGTCAAAGCCATCGTCGCGGCGGAATCAAATTTCGATGCCCTGGCCGTTTCCAAGAAAGGGGCTCAAGGTCTCATGCAGCTGATGCCCGTCACCGCGCAAGAGATGGGCGTCACCACGCCATTCAAACCAAGCGAAAATATACGCGGTGGAGTTCGCTACTTGCGCGGGTTGCTTGACCGATACCCGGACCTCGACCGGGCGATCGCCGCATACAACGCCGGCCCCGTCGCGGTTGATCGCTACAAGGGCGTGCCCCCATACCCTGAAACCCAGCAGTATGTGAAGCGCGTCCTTCGCTACTACGAAGAGTATCGTGCAGAAGATGATCGCTGATGCGACGCGCGCCCTACGTCGGACGCACGGCCTGCACGTCACACAGTAAAGTCGAGCCATGAAATCGCCCAACGACTTTGATATCGAAACCATTGGCGAAGACCTTCCGCTCCTCGAAGGCATTCGCACGGCGCGAGCCATCCGTCGGCTTTCGACCGAGCCGGTTCCCAAGGAGTTGATCAGGAAGGTCTGCGAGGCGGGAACATTCAGTCCAAGCGGCGGCAATCGCCAGCCCTGGATCTTCGTCGCGGTGACCGAACCCGAGCGAAAGGCATTTATTGCCGAGCGCTATGTCACGTCATTTCGTCGCTATATCGAACCCGCCTTCAAAGCCGCAGAAGAAGATCCGGACTTTCCCAAAGCAAAGGTCCGCAACATGAAGGCGGCGCTTCACCTAGCGGAGCACATCCACGAGGCGCCGGTGCTGTTGTTCGTCGCGGGCTGGACCCGACGGGGCGAAAAGCAGTCCGAAGCCCTCTTCCCATGTATCCAGAACATTTTGCTTGCCTGTCGCGCGGTTGGACTCGGGGCGTCGCTCACCACCATCCATCAACTCGACGGTGAAGACATCGATCGCTATCTCGGGCTGAATGAAAAAACTCCAAGCTCCGCACTCATCCCCATCGGATGGCCGATCGGAAAATTCGGCAAGCCACCACGGGAGTCGGTCGACACCAAGCTTCACTTCGAGCGGGTCAGGTCAGGCGACGATGCCTAGGGACTCGAACTTTGTGCAGGCACTCGACCCCATTTGTATCGCAATGCTTCCTCGGTGAACGTGACGCCGCCCTCAAATGAATCGGCCATGCATTAGTTCCCAGCATGGCTCCCGCGAGAAGCTAATCTCGTGCGATGATTGACCTCTATTACTGTCCGACGCCAAACTGCCAGAAGATCTCAATCGCGCTCGAAGAATTGGAGCTGCCCTATCAGGTATGCCCGATTGATATCGTTGCCGGTGACCAGAACGAGCCCAGCTACGCCGCAATCTGTCCGAATCGCAAGGTGCCGGCGATCGTGGATCACGACGGCCCAGATGGACAACCCATCACCCTCTGGGAGTCCGGGGCCATTCTTCTTTACTTGGCGGAAAAGACACGGCGCCTCCTGCCTGAAGATCCATCCACGAGAGCGCACTCGTACCAGTGGCTTTCTTGGCAGCTGAGTTACCTCGGACCCATGATGGGCCAGCTGCATCACTTCGTTCAGTACGCGCCAGAGAAGCTGGAATACCCGATCGATCGCTACCGACAGGAGGTCGAACGCCTGCGAAGGCTTCTCAATCAACATCTCGAAGACCGGGACTACCTTGTCGGTGAATACTCCATTGCGGACATCGCGTGCATTCCGTGGGTGGCGATGTTTGGGTTTCGATATCCGAACGAAGAGCCCTATCCCCATCTTGATGAATGGCAGAAGCTGCTGCTGGCGCGGCCCGCTGTGCAGCGGGGGTTGCAAGTTGATCTGGACAAAATTCGGCCCGTGGTGCTCGGCGCCGAACCCGTCACGGACGACGTACGCATTCATCTATTCGCCTCATACCAGCGTGGCGATGGAGCGACCCGAGACGACTAGGCATCTGAGTTTTCGCGCGCGTCGATGGCTACCAACCGCGCATGTCGATCGGCCATTCGTCGACAACCGTCTCACCCTCCACCACGAAAATGCGTTCGTGGTAAGCAAGGCTCGGGTCAATATGCGCCGGCGTCACGCGAACATGATCGCCGACGCGGACCTTCCCCTCCGGTGCGAACGTGAGATGTTCGTCTGAACAGAACCAGACTTTGCCTTCCGCAAGCGTCGGATTTCCGTGATCCATACCGAGACATTTCAGCCCACCGTCCGCCACCGCGTATTTTTCAGAAACGGAAATCACACGCAGCCAGAGCCAGAGCGCTTGAACAAAAGGGTGCCCCAACTCGCGATAGGCCGTGTCCATGAGCACGTAGGAACCCGCTTGGATTTCCGTCGCCCAACGATTGCAGTCGTAGGTGCCAGTGCCTCCGGCGGAAATCACCTCGCCGCCGGTTTGCCTATGCGCGTCGAGTAGCAACACCATGCTTTCTTCGCATCGCCGCTCGCGTTCTTCCCGGTCCGCGATCCCGACGATATGCCCTTCGTAGCCCATCACCCCCCGCACGCTGAGCCCGGCCTTGCGCGCCGCATTTGCGAGCGCGCCGGCGTCCTCCGGCTTGCAACCGCACCGTGGGAGTCCAACATTGACGTCGATCATGACTTCACGAACGCCCCCGTTGACGGCAGCGTCGAGGGTCTCCTGCGAATCGATCGCCACCGTTACGCGTGCATCGAGCGCACCCAAACGAGAAGTATCGAGCACCTCATTGGCGAGAAGCAAGTCGTGACCGAGGCCGGCCTCCGCCATGACTTCCATTTCGCGAATCGTCGCGCAGGTAAAATTCTGATGTCCGGCAGCGGCCTGACGCTTCGCGAGTTCGGTGCACTTATGCGCCTTGACGTGGGGACGGAGTGCGGCCCCGGGAAGCGCTTGCGCCATTTTGCTAAGATTCGTTTCCACGTGATTGGCGTCGAGGATCAAACTTGGCGTTGGAAGATCGTGAACGTTCATCTTGCCGGGCCCCCAGTGGTACTTGCTGTGTATGTCATGCGATGTCCAGCCTACCAAAGGCCGTAGGCGGTGTACGAGGAGCGCACGATGAGCGCAGCAGGTGTGGATCCAAAAATCGTCGACCCGATTCGACTGGCGGCGTGGATGGACCAACAGGGACTTCCCGGCGAAGCGATCGCCGACGTCGA
Source organism: Myxococcales bacterium (assembly GCA_012960035.1). Lineage (GTDB taxonomy): Bacteria > Myxococcota_A > UBA9160 > UBA9160 > UBA4427 > DUBZ01. The sequence goes on from DUBZ01000115.1 coordinate 34,977, forward strand.
AGTCCTGACCGGCGGTACCCAGAACGTCTTGCTGCGTTTTTCGCGCGGCGGACGTGTATTCGTCCTTCGACGTCCACCGCCACACCCGCGCGAAAAAAGTAACGAGACCATGCGTCGCGAGGCCCGGGTACTCGCAGCCATCGCGGACAGTGATGTGCCACACCCGCGGTTGATCGCCGCCTGCCCCGACACAGAGCCGATCGGCGTTGCTTTTTACTTGATGGAACCGATCGAGGGCTTCAATCCGACCCAAGGACTTCTCGACTTCCACAAGGACTCAGCCGAGGTTCGACATGCAATGGGATTATCGCTGGTAGATTCGATCGCAGCGTTGGGCCGCCTTGATCCGATCGCAGCGGGCCTAGAAGGCTTTGGCAAACCCGAAGGTTATCTGGAACGCCAGGTCGCACGGTGGCAGGCACAACTCGACAGCTACGCGAAGTTCGACAACTACGCTGGCCCAGACATCCCGGGTGTCAAACGTGTTGCGTCGTGGCTGGAAGCGAATCGCCCCGCGTCATTTACACCCGGCATCATTCACGGCGACTACCACCTCGCGAACGTGATGTACTACAACGATCGCCCAGACATTGCGGCGATTGTCGACTGGGAACTCAGTACCGTTGGCGATCCGCTCATCGACCTCGGCTGGCTCCTCGCCACTTGGCCCGACCCCGAGCACCCTTCTCCGGCTTCGATCTCCGTTCACCCTTGGGAGGGCTTCCCAAGCGCGGATGAACTCGTTGAACGCTACGCGCAAAACAGCACGCGCGACCTCAGCCAGATCCAGTGGTACAAGGTTCTGGCTTGCTACAAGCTTGGAATCATTCTCGAGGGCACGTTCGCCCGCGCGTGTGCGGGCAAGGCACCGAAGGAGACGGGCGACGTTCTCCACGCCACAACGGTGGGGCTCTTCGAACGTGCCCTTGCCGATATCGGCTAGCCCGTCTCGCCAACGCCCCAGACACCGTGTGTTCATACGCGGCTTTCCGAGCACAGCATGCACAGCGAAGGGCTGATTCGCTCTCGTGACAGCCCCTGGGGCTGGCCTCAAAAAGAAGCGGTACCGCGACTACGCGCCTCCTGTTGCGTTAAAGGGCAGCGAGGCGTAACGGCGCACGAAGTTTCCTCCGGCAAAGACGCCCTTTTCGAAGTCGACGGTGAAGTCCGGGCAAGTGGAGATCAACTCTTCGATTGCGATCTGGGACTGCAACCGCGCAATCGCCGCGCCAATGCAGTGATGAGGCCCATAGCTCAATGCAACGTGGCGTTTAATTTTGCGCGTGACGTCACACACGTCAGCATTTTCGCCAAACTCGCGCTCGTCTCGATTCGCTGACGCGTAGAGCAGCATGACTTTTCGGTCTTTGGGAATTGTCGTTCCATCGATGGTCACGTCTCGTGTCGTCGTGCGCGCGAGTCCCTGTACGGGGGACGTGAGCCGAAGAAACTCTTCGAGCGCGTTCGGAATGCGACCAGGCTCAGCCGCGAGAAGACGTCGCTGGTCGGGGTTGCGGGTGAGGTGTTCGGCGGCACCGCTGAGCAGTCCGGTCGTCGTGTCGTTGCCCCCGGTCACCATGGTAAACGCGAAGCCAAGAATATTGATCAGCGGAACAGGCTCACCGTTGAGTTCCGCATGGACCAGGGCAGAGATCATGTCTTCTCCTGGATCCTTGCGAACGACTTCGATGCGAGCGGTGAAGTACGCCACCAGTTCTTGGACGGCTTCGCCGGCACCCGCGAGATCGCCTTCCGAATTGCCGGCGACGATTGCGTCGGTCCAGCGATCGAATGCACCTCTGTCAGCTTCCGGAACGCCAAGAGAGTGGCCCACCACAAGGCTCGGCAGAGGCTTGAAGAGCTCAGCGACAATGTCGCCCTCGTTCATTTCGCGAAGGCGTGCGACGCGCTCCTTCACGAATGTTCGCAGGAGGGGGGCGATCGCCTTGACCTGCTTGGGCGTAAAACGTTTGACGGCAAGCTTGCGCAGGGCCGTGTGATCGGGCGGGTCCATCATGACGATCGGTGGATCCATCCCGAGTTGTTCCATCTCTCCAATCGCCATGGTGAGTCCCTGCGCCGACGAAAACGTCGCGGCATCTACTGCAGCCGTGAGGACGTCCTTGAATCGCGACAGCGCCCAGGTTTCGTTCCCGTCATAATCAAACTTGTGAACCGGGTCATGGTCTCGCAGGGACTGGTACATCGGAAAAGGGTTGCGCCAAGTTTCAGCGCTCCGGGGTTCGAAGCGCGCTTGGGACGGTGGGTTCAAATTGGCGGTCATGATCTGTGTTCCTCGCGGATGTGTTTTTTTGGCGCGTTGCACAAATATCACATTCTGTTCATTAGTCGAACACAAATAGAATTACATGCTGCGTTCATCTGAGGCGAGCCTGCCACCGTGATTACCAAGGATTGCAAAGCCTTCTGCAGACGCCAGATCAATACAGACTCCAAACGCTTCGGAACGAGCGGACCCGTGCAAATTCGATCACTTGTTTGCGGGGATGGGATCGCGACCGGCTACGAGAACTGCGCGTGTCCTACGAACTTGGTCTGTTATGTTGCCCGAGTGACGGAATCCGAAGCGCATCGATTAAGCGAAATTACGAGTGGAACCCTCCAACATTACGAATCGGCGGCAGAAGGGTTTTGGCTCGGCACCAAAGATCATGACGTATCCCAGAACATGGATGCGCTCCTCGGTGCCCTGCCCGGTGAAGGCCCTCATCGAATTCTAGATTTTGGATGCGGACCCGGTCGCGATCTCATCGCATTCAGGGCCCGAGGGCATGAACCCGTTGGCCTCGACGGTACTGCGGCATTTGTCGAGATGGCAACGGCAAAATCGGGAGCCGAGGTTTTACATCAAGACTTCATCGCTCTCGATCTGCCGACAGCGCACTTCGATGGGGTCTTCGCCAATGCGTCTCTCTTTCACATCCCCACGAGCGAGATCGTTCGCGTACTGGGACAGCTACGCCGAAGTCTAAAACACGGCGGAGTGCTCTTCTCGTCGAACCCGCGTGGAGACAACCGAGAGGGGTGGAATGGCAAGCGCTACGGCGCCTATCACGACCTCGAAACGTGGCTGCAATTCGCTGAACAAGCGGGCTTCGAAGAGATATGTCACTACTACCGACCCCCGGGGCTGCCACGAGATCAACAGCCCTGGCTGGCAACGCTTTTGCGCAACCCGATCGCAGACTCAGAAACTGACTAGAGGACCAAATGGAAAAAGGCCGCGGCGCATACTGCACCGCGGCCCTTATCAGTCCTGTCGTCGTGCGTTGTCTATGGGACTAGACGCCGACTACACTCCAACTACACCCCAACAACGAAGCTGCAGCTCGTCGTACCACTGCCGCCGATGTTCAGGGTCTGGAAGTTCTTCGCGCCTTCCACCTGATACGCGCCCGCCTGGTTGGTCACCTGCAGGTACGCGTCGAGCAGCTGGCGAACGCCCGTGGAACCCACCGGATGACCGGCACCGATTAGGCCACCACTGGGATTGATCGGAATCTTGCCGTCAATCTCGAGCCAACCCGCTTCAACCGCCTTCCAGCTTTCACCGGGTGCGGTGATGCCGAAGTGGTCGATCGCCATGTATTCCGACGTGGTGAAGCAGTCGTGGGTCTCGATGCCGTCGACCGCCGACGTGTCCGCCATACCGGCCCGCTTCTGAGCGCTGGTAATGGTGCTGCGAACGTGCGGAAGAACAAACTCGTTGTCCCGGCTTTCGAAAACTTTGTCCACGAAGCGCAGGCGGGACGTGTTGTGCCCCCAGCCCTTGAGCTTCGGAATATCCGAAAGCTGCTTGCCGTTGCGCTCGGCGTACTTCTCTGCGTACTTGCGCGATGCGAGGAAGACGCACACCGCGCCGTCCGTCACCTGTGAGCAGTCCGCGATGCGGATGCGGCCACCAACTTCAGCGTTGTCGTCCGTGCGGCAGAGTGCGTGCTCCTTGTTCATGTACCAGGTGCGGGTCTGCGCGTTCGGGTTGAGCTTCGCGTTGTCGTAGTTAATGCGGCTGATCTCGGCGAGATGCTCGTCCTTGAGGCCGTAGCGCTTGTCGTATTCGTCTCCGAGCTTGCCGAAGAGCTTCGGAAACGGGAACTCGATGTCCTTCGCTTCCTGCTCGTACCAAGCCGCGGTTCCGAGAAAGGCTCCGCCCTCTGCAGCGGACACGGTCTTCATCTGCTCGATCCCCACGACCGCCTGCAGGTCATAACGACCGGCTTCGATCTCGGCACCGGCCGCGAGGATCGCGATGCTGCCCGACGCACACGCCGCTTCGTGACGACCCGTAGGCAGGCCACTGAAGGCAGGATGCACTTCCGTGAAGAACGCACCGAGGTGCCCCTGCATGCAGTAGAGGCCCGCTGCAAAGTTGCCAACGTGGGCGCTTTCGATTTCTTCAGGTTCGATCTTGCACACGTTAAGAGCACCCAGCACCGACTCGCGCATCAGCGCCGAGAAGTGCTTGTTCTCCTTGGTCCAGTTGCGTGCGAAGTCCGTTTGGTAGCCACCAATCACATACACTTCCGGGGTTGCCATCTACTTACTCCTGTTCCCTGCTGCTCAAGTGAGCTGTCTGTTCGATTTCCTTTACCCGACGTCCTTTGTCAACCAAAGACGCATCGGGCAGGACGCATTAAAGACCGTTCAAATCAACCGGCGACGAAGTACTTGCCGGTGTTGATGAACGGGTGTGAAAAGAACGCTGTGGGCTTGCCCGAATCTGCCGCCGCTTTAATGGCCTGCGGGACCGGAAGCCCTGCCTCGTCAATCAACTTGACCGTCGCACCAGCGCCGATCGTATCGACCAAGACACTCGGGGGCGCCCAGTTGAAGCCAGAGCCCATGATCATGTCGATCCCGGTGATCGTGTCCGTCGCTTCGCCTACGCGGTGGAACGCGTAGCTGATGTAACCCGCGATCACTTTGCGAGCGATGGAGGCTTCGTCGCCAGGGGCTGCAAGGAAAGCGGCCATGCCTTCTTCGTAGCGACCCTGTGCGTGGAACGTCGAGACTTCGTCGATGTAGTCGAGGTTCGGCAACTTGATGTCCGCAACCGGCTTGTAGTCCCCGGATGCAACGTCGAGTGCCAGCTTGACCTTTCCGTCCTTCTTAAAGAAGCCAGCACCGCTCTTGTTGCCGAGGACACCCTTCTCCATCAAGTCGGCCATGTACTGGGGCAGCCTGTTGGTTTCGTGAGCCTCGTCATCGGTGTTGTCGTACACGTTGTCGACGATGGCGCGGTGGATGTCCCAGCCGACCAAGTCGATCGTCGCCAGAGGCGTGAGCGCGCGGCCGGTGTAAGGACCCACCAGGCGATCAACCAGCACCGGGCCAAGTTGCTCGGCGAGCTGCGCAGCTTCGTTCAACACCTTGAAGCCAACACGGTTGCCGGCGAATGCGGGCGTGTCGTGGGTGCGAATGATGTCGCGCCCCAAGCGGATCGTCGAGAACGCGTCGATGAAGTCAACGAGCTCTGGATCCGTGTCCTTGCCTGCGATCAACTCGGTGCCCACAATGACGTTCGGGGGGTTGAAGAAGTGGAGCCCCATAAAGTTTTTGCGGAACGAATCGCTTCGCCCTTCGCAGAGCTGGTTGATCGAAAGGCCAGAAGTGACCGTGGCGACAATCGAGTCGTCCCGGCGGGCCTTCTCGATGCGGTCGAACATGTCTTTCTTGATGGCGAAGTCTTCAGTCAACGTTTCGAAGATCAGGTCAGCCTTTTCGACCGCAGCGTCAAGATCATTGTCGTAGTCGCCAACCGCGGATCGACTCGCGACGGTGGGAGAGCGAACCTGTTTGATTGCCGCCGCCAGACCTTCTTCGGCCTTCTCGCGGGTGCGTGCAAGGAACGTCACGTGAGGAACAGCGGTCGTAAACAGCGCCGCGCTGCCAAACCCCATGGTGCCGTTGGCACCGAGTACGACGACACGCTCAATCTTGCGTGTCGACAAAAGCTTTCTCATCTCCGCTCCGCTGAGCGGTGCAGCGCTGCTGGACATTTTCTCTCCTCACCTTGGGGTCTCGGGTCGGGGCGGGACGTAACCCTTCGCGCGCCCGTCTTTCGAGCCGATGTAGTTCTTGCGCACTGTGAATGGTTTCTGTGATTCGCTTTGGTCCGCGGTTTCGGATGAAACCTGAAGCTTGGAGCTGAGGGGTGCGAGCCAATCTGCGAAACACTCGAAATCCAAGTCGACCGAATGGTCATCGACGCCCGCTTGGGCGCCCTCGAAATTCGAGGGGCGAAGTGTACAAAAGATTGCCCCGACTTCCGAGGCACACCAGCACAATAGAGACGGTCAATCGCGCAGCTGACCCACAAATTGCGCATTCAGGTGGGTCTGGATGCCGACTCGTGATGCTTTGACGGAGGTTCAACCCCGATCCTCGTCGGGAAACCGAGGCGAAGCTAGTTGGCGAGCCAGCTTCGACAGCCCAGTTCGTCGAGCACTGCATCGAGGGATGACTTGTCCGCAACTGCTGTATAGCGCGCGCGAATCGCCGCCAACGACTTGGCCTGATACTTCACCGGCTTCTGCGTCCACGTTCGACCGTCGAGTTCGACGTCGTACGTTTCGTCACCGCCGGCGAGCGCCTTTGCATTGGCCTCTGACCAAGGAAGGAAAAGGTCGCCACACATCCGCTGGACGAATGGGGCGAGGGTTGGCGCTAGGACTTCCCAGGCTTCGAATTCGCCGCTTGCCTTCGGATCGAGCATGCGCTCCACCCACGCGACAACCGATGGGCCCTTTTCTCGCAAAATTCCACCCGGAGTCGGGTCAACGAGACAGTTGTAGACCTGCCCCCAAAGCCCAAAATCACCAAACGAAGGTCGCGCCCCAAACAAGTAGTGGCGACCGGAAAGGTGAGCCTCCAATAGGCCGACCGCCTCCACCCAAGAGTCCTCGATCTGGGCGGCCGTGACCTCGTTCGATCCCACGAACCAAACCCGGCCCTTCATGCGGTCAGCGATCCCTGCGGCGGTCTCCTTGCGCTGTTCTTCCGGCGTGTCGGGCATCATTTCTGCCACGAGTCGCGTTGACGCAGCGACCTGGTCGGCTTCGCGAGCCCAGCGATAGTGAAGCATCCACTTATTGCCCCACTCGTCGCCAAATTCTTCGATCAGGCATGAAAGAAATTGATTGGGTTCGGAACTGGGATGAACGCTCGGCTCGGGATGCTTGGCCTCAGCCCAGTCGATGATCGGCGTCGAGTCCTGTAGGGCTTCGTCATCAGCCGTGACGAGCAGCGGAACAATCGGAAGCTTCGCGTACTTCTGATATTCGGGCATGGTCGAGAGGTTGCGCACGATCCATTCGTGATCGAGCCCTTTGTAACGGAAGTACGAGCGGACCTTCACTGAGAATGGGGAATTTTCAACACCAAAGATTCGGTAGGGGGCGGACATGACACTCTCCTGAGTTTTCAGTTTGATTCAAGCGACACGGGCGCAGCATAAAAACTACGGCCGCTGATGAAGATGTTGAACGTTTCGCAGCCTTCTAAACTAAGCGCGACTAAGCACGACAAAGTGCGACTAAGCCCTCGCACCGCCAGGGGTGAAGCGACAATTCATCCGCTTGATGCCGTGCACGAAATTGGACCACAGTCGATCGGGCTCGCTCGTAATTTCGAGATCGGGCAGCGTGCGGAAGATTTCACGGAACATGATGGTGACTTCACGTCGGGCGAGGTGTGCGCCCAGGCAGAAGTGCGGGCCCGGCCCACCGAACGCGACGTGCTCGTTCTGTGTGCGGCGCACATCAAACTTGAAGGGATTCTCGAAGACCTCTTCGTCACGGTTCCCGGAGTTGTACCAGAGCACGACTTTGTCGCCCTCTGAGATTGCCTGACCGCGGATCTCGGTGTCTTGCGTGGCCGTGCGACGAAACGAGAGCACCGGAGATGCCCAGCGAATGATCTCGTCCACCGCAGTGGGCGCGATGCCTTCGAAGTCCCGCGCCCATATCTCGCGCTGCTCGGGGTAGTCACACAATGCCTTCATGCCGTGACTAATGGCGTTGCGCGTCGTTTCGTTGCCCGCGACGACAAGCAGCACAAAGAACGAGCCTAGCTCTTCGTCCGTGAGCGACTGTCCCTCGATTTCGGAATTCACAAGCGCCGAGACCAAGTCATCGGTCGGCGTCTTGCGGCGTTCGATCGCGAGTTCCTTGCAGAGTTCGTTCAGCGCTTGGCCGCCATTCAGAATTCGAGGAATGATATCCGCGGGGTCCGTAACAAATTCGGGGTCACCGCCCGCCACCCCGATAATCGCGTTGCTGTTCTCGATCACAAAGTCATGCTGACTTTCGGGGATCCCCATCATGTCGCAAATGATGGCCAACGGAAGGCGCGCGGCGATCTCTTTCACGAAGTCGCACTCACCCTTTTCAATTACGTTCTCCATGATCTTGGCGACTGCGCGCTCAACGCTCTCCTCAGCACGCTGGATCATGCGTGGCGTGAACCCCCGCGAAACGATCCCCCGCATTCGAGCATGCCGCTTGCCGTCCATATTGATCATGTTTCCGAAGTATTCGAGGAAGGGTTCCGGGAGATCGCCGATGTTGGTCCCCTGCCCCGAGCAGAAAATTTCGGGGTTGCGACTTACATGGAGAATGTCGGCATGCTTGGTGACGGCCCAGTATCCGCGGCCGCGCGGGAAGTCCATCCCTTCCGGTACCAGCGGCTCTTCGTGGAAAGACACCGGTCGCTCTCGGCGGAGCGTGGCGAAAGCGCCTTCGCGCTCTTCCATCGGTCGCAGCCAGAGCGCGATGTCACTCAGTTTAATTTCATCAACAGACAGAACTTCACGGGGTTGCATTCATGGCTCCGGGTATGTGGGGTGTTCGATGCGCGGGCGCGCGCTGGGTTCTGGCGTGTAGTGACGTGGCGTGTAGCGGCGTGTCGATCGTTACGATGCCGAGTGCTTCGAGCGAGTCAGGCGTTTGACTTCCTGATATCGAAAGCACCCGACCTCGTGATCATTGACGAGGCCAACCGCTTGCATAAAAGCGTAACAGATGGTGGGACCCACAAAGCGAAAACCCAGGCGCTTCAATGTTCGACTGAGTTCGCGGGACCCATCGGTTTCGGTTGGCAGGCCTCGCGCGGCGGCCCGTCGATTATGAACGACTTCATTGCCAGCAAAACCCCAGAGGAAGTTGGCGAACGCTCCATGGTCCGCTTGTACCGCGAGAAAAGCCTTGGCGTTGGTCACCGAGGACTCGACCTTCAAGCGATTGCGAACGATGCCAGGGTTCGCGAGCAGTCGCTCACGCTTGCGTTTGTCAAACCGTGCGACCTTTGGCGGGGCGAAATTCTGATAGACACGCTGGTACTCGGCGCGCTTGGCGAGGATCGTGTTCCAACTCAGCCCCGCTTGGGCGCCTTCGAGGATCAACATTTCAAACAGATACCGGTCGTCGCGGGACGGCACGCCCCATTCTTCATCGTGATACGCAACGGCGAGGTCATTGCCTTCAGCCCATCGACATCGTTTCACTGCGCCCACACTCACTCCGGCAATTTGTGAGAGATCGAGGGTACAGGTTTTGAGCACGGGTGGCTGACGCCTCCCTGTTATGCGCCGGAACCCACTCGGGTCTCCTTCAAAGCATGGCCGAACACCTCTATGAAAAGAGATCTCGACCGCATCATTCGAAACGACGCGATCGCCGCACCCCGAAAGCAGCGAACCCCCGCGTTCGAACATGACTGGCGACGGGTAGGCGCGACACATTCTTGGACGGGTCGCATGGATGCCGCAGGGACTGTCTTCCAAAAGATTCTCGCACCAAAATCGCAGCAGCCCATCGGGCCGGGGCTCAGCATGCGGGACGAACATCTGCGCTTTGGAGTCCCGGGGCGACATGCGGAAATCTCCAGCGTCGGGGAACATCTCAACTTCGAATGACGGGCAGCGTCTCCGCACCTGGGTAAATCGGTGAGGCGATCGCCGCGATTACTTCTCTCGAAGCAACCCGCTCACGATCGCAGGAATTTCGCTTGCCGTTTCTACGATGTAACTGGCCGCGGAAAGGTCCGGGGCCGAAGCAAAGGGGTTCGGGACGACGATGCAGCGCATTCCCGCCGCGACCGCCGACACGAGCCCGCGCTCCGAGTCTTCGACGACCAGACAGCGGGCCGGGTCCACGCCGAGTTTCGTGGCCGCATCGAGATACGGATCGGGATGCGGCTTGTGGCGCGCATAGTCTCCGCCGCGAAGTGCGAACTCGAAATATCGCATCAGGCCCGTCTGCGCGTGAATCATTTCGAAGTGATCGGGATACGCGCTCGTCACAACCGCCATGGGCAAGCGACCGTGAAGCTCTTGCAGGCAGGCTTCCACGCCGTCGAAAACGTCGACGCCACTTCGCAGGGCTCGTTCGTAGCGTCGGTTCCGTTCGTCGCGCAGTGCTTCTCGCTCAGCTTCCGTCGAGCCTTCGATCATTTCAAAAACACTGCGACCTCGCCGCAGCGACCACTCCGCGAAAGTTTCGTGATCCAGCTCGATCCCGCGCTCAGCCAACAACTCTCGGTTGGCGGCGTAGAAATGTTTTTCCGTGTCGACCAACACTCCGTCGTTGTCCCAGAAGATCGCGTCAATCACCGAAATTTCCTTTTGTCACTTTGGTTGATGTCACATGCAGCCTTTGTGGCCCATGCGCAACTCACACTCGCATGGCAGCGCAGTGCAAATCAGACTGCGAGCGCGCCGCATTCTGAATGGTCAACAAAACCATTGGGCGATCTCTTTCTCGCGTACGAATACCACATCGCTTCGTCACAGTTGATCTTCGCAATGCTCGACATGGGGGTGACGCTTCGCCCCGACGCCTTCATGGAAGTCATGCGATTTGCCAAAGGCTTCGCCCTAGGTCTGGTATCGGTTCTGTTGGTGAGCCCCACCATCGCCTTCGGAATCGCCAAGGCATCGCTCTGGCCGGTGCAAGCCGGAGTGCCCGACCCGTTTGCAGACCCGGTGTTCTTCGTCGCGTTCTTCTACCGGGGCATTGCCTTCATGACTTCCCTTCCGGGCGTACTCATTCACAGGCGAACCACCGGCGGGTGAGCATTACGTCTGCCCACCGCTTTGTTAAAGTCTTCCTTTAACTTCCTTCCCGATGTCTCGGCATTCCTCAGCCGAGTGCACATTCAAAGAGGTACCCACGTATGGGAATCAAGAACGTCGACATGACGGGCAAGCAGGTGATGGTCACGGGATGCACCGCGGGTCTGGGCCGTGCGGGCGCCATCAAGCTTGCCGAGATGGGGGCCACGATTTCGGTCGCTTGCCGCAATCGATCCAAGGGCGAAAAACTCATCGCAGAAATCAAGCGCAAAACTGGGCGCGACGACTGCTGTCTCTACGTCGGCGACATGGCGTCCTTGGCGGACATCCGAGCCATCGCCGCAAGCTTCAACGAAAAGGCGCTTCCCCTGGACGTCCTGTTCAACAACGCTGGCGTCGTCATGCAAGAACGCACGACCACCCAAGACGGTTTTGAGACCACCTTCGGTGTCAACCATCTGGGGTACTTTCTGCTGACGGTCCTGCTGATGGAATCCCTCAAGCGGGCCCCCGCGGCCCGCGTCGTCTGCACCGCTTCGGACGCGTACAAATTCGCCGGTGGACGACTCAACTTCGACGACCTCCAATGCGAAGGCAAGTACACAACGTTTGGCGCGTACGGATCATCCAAGCTCGCGAACATTTTGTTCGCGCGCGAACTCGCCAAGCGGATCGCGAACACGAACATCACCGTCAACGCATTTCATCCGGGCATGGTGGGCAGTGATTTCGCGAAGAACAACGGTTTCATCGGACGCATCGCGATGACGCTGATCAAGCCCATCGCCCGCAGCACACTCAAGGGTGCGGAGACAGGGATCTACCTGTGCACGTCCAAGGACGTCGAGGGGAAGACCGGTGGCTACTACTACAACTGCGCGCCCAACCCGACCCGCGGCGATGCCGTGAATGACGACGACGCGAAGCAACTCTTCGACGTCAGTGAGAAACTGGTGGGAGCGTCCCTCGATTAAAGCTTGCGCCATGCCGCTTGTAGTCTGAATGCAGCGTCCCAAGGAACCGCGCAACGCCTTCAACCACGATCGCGCTCCGGGGTGAGTGAAAAATGTCGAACGCGTGTTGTGCGCCCGGAATCTCTGCGTAGGCGACTGGTGACTTCGACGTCTCTCGCAAAAGCTTCACGAAGTGTCGGGCCTCTTCTACCGGAGCGAGGCTGTCCTGGTCTCCATGCACCACAAACATGGGCGGGGCGTCGCTGTGGATGCGGTGCATCGGCGACGCGGCCAAGAACGCATCGCGATTGTCCGTTAGTTTTTCTTTGAGCACGTACTTTCCGATGGTTTCGATGAGCCCGCCGTGGACCTGCATGCGGTACGTGTCCGAAAAATCGTAGACACCATAAAACGGCACACAACCGTTCATCGACGTGTCCACATTCTCGAAGCCCGGCTGGTACGCCGGGTCGTTTGCGGTGAGGGTCAACAGCGAAGAAAGGTGACCGCCCGCGGAGCCACCGGTCGCGACGATGAAGTTGGGATCGCCACCGTGGTTTGCAATTTCCTCGCGAATCCAGCGGACGGCCTGTTTCACGTCCAGCAGGTGATCGGGAAACGTCGCCTTCGGGCTGAGACGGTAATTTACCGCAACGCAGACCCAACCCCGCGCGGCCATCAAGTTCATGAGCGGAAGCGCTTGTTCTTTCTTGTTGCCAATCATCCAGCCGCCGCCGTGAATCTGCAGCAAGACCGGCGCGGGGGACATGCCCGGGAGCGGGTTCTTTGGAGCATAAATGTCGAGCATGTGCTTCGGGTTGCCGTCGTCGATATAGGGAACATCGCGCGTCACCTTAACATCCGAGTGCTGCATCTTGAACGCCCACAACAGCCGATCCGCTGTCGCGGGGACCGTCATCGCACCTTGGGTTTCATCGGTCCAGCTCGATCGATAGTCCGTGCCGAGTGCGGACGCGAGGGACTCTTCGACGATGCCCGTCGCGCGTTCTGCGATGGAGCGCAGTGCCAGAAGCCCTGCCCAAGATCCGAACGTGACAAGCAAGCCCAGCCATCCCTGCCAGGACTCGAGCGCGCCAGCTCCAACAAACCCCGCGGTCGCAATCGCTTGCCAGATGAGATGATGCAGCGGGAGTTCGGAAACCAACCAACCCGCAAAGAAGCTCGGGATGATGAATGGCGTAATGCGTCGCTGCGCGACAAACGCGTTTGCGGTCAAGAGCGCGCCGAAAAGCGCGAGGCATAAGAAGGTGGTGGACATAGGTCGAAACTCCGAGGTTGCGATGATGGTATTCTGCTGTGACTCAGTTTATTGGACGCGAACTGAACGGGGCACCAGGCAAAGCGCTGGCACGCGGTTATGATGCGGCCTTGGAAACCGAAGAAACCAAAGAAACCGAATTCGCATTCAGGCCCGTGGATCTCGAGCCGAGCGTATCACTTTTAGAAGCGCATTTTGCCACTGAGCGAGGACTCGCTCCGGCACCCATTCGCAACTACCACCGTGAGTCGCCCGTAAGCGAGGCCGTAAAAGCGACGGCCACGCCGGCTGCCGTCTTGATACCGATCGTTCTATATCCCGAACGACTCCACGTGCTCTTGACGCGCCGTCACGAAGACATCTCGTATCCGGGCCAGATCTGCTTCCCGGGTGGACGCAGCGATCCAGAAGACCTGGACGCAATTGCAACCGCCCTGCGCGAGGCCCACGAAGAAATCGACTTGCCTCCCGAGCAGGTTCAGGTCCTCGGTTCACTCGGGCACTACTACACACAGTCAGGTTTTTGCATCACGCCCGTGGTCGGCCTGGTCACGCCCCCATTCGAGCTCACTCCGAGCCCAGGCGAAGTCGTTGAAATTCTTGAGGTGCCTCTCGCTTCGCTCACCCAGGCAGACTCGTACCGGATCTCGCGCACAGACAAAGAACGTGGCGAAGCCTTTTATGCACTTGAACACGGCAACCTTCGATTGAACGGCCCGACCGTGTGCCTCGCGATGGGTTTCTATGAAGCCCTCGCAGAAACCTATCACGCGCTGCAACGCTAACGCGGCCTAGATCGGATTTGGGATATCGATGAAGCGCGTCTCAACGTCTAAGTTCGCGGCGCACCACGCGCCAAGCGCCCGAGGTCCAAAACGTTCTGTCGCGTAGTGCCCGGCAAAGAGATGGTTGAGGCCAGATTCTTCGTACTCACGTACCAAGTTCTCTTGACGGTCCCCGTTTACAAATGTGTCGCAGCCGGCGGCAACGACTTCGGGATAGCTCGCCCCTGAAGCACCCGAAATCAGAGCCACGCGTGCGACCCTGTCGGTGCCGAAACGAAACGCCTCAACGGGTTGGCCCACCGCACTTGCCAAGCGTTCCATGAACTGATCCACAGGTTCCGGCGGATCGACACTGCCCGCGTAACCAACATCAACCGGTTCGAGGTTTGAGAGGCCCAGTTCGCGGGCGAGCACCGCGTTGTTCCCGACTTCCGCATGGGCATCGAGCGGAAGGTGAAAGGCCAGCACGGACAAGTCGTGTGACAAGATCAGTTTCAAGCGATCCCGGATCGGCCCCGCACGAAGCACCATCGGATGCGGCATCCCACGCCAAAAGAGACCGTGATGTACGAGGAGCGCATCGGCCTCCCACTCGATCGCCGCCTCGATAAAGCGTCGGCTCAGCGACACCCCGCACGCGATTCGCCGCACCTCGGACTTGCCTTCGATCTGCAGTCCATTGACGCAGTAGTCCGAGAACGCCTCGGGTTTGAGAAGTCCGTTTAGACGCTGGGTGATTTGTGTAAGTCCTGGCATGGATGGGTCTCCCGGGCGCACAGCTTCGCCCGCAGACACCGGGCGATCAAGGCGCCCCTCCCATTCAGAAAACGGGGCCTTGACCGATACCCTATGGGGGTATAGGTTCCGATACCTCCCGGGGGTATCAGGATCCCGGCGCAATTCGAACGAACAGGAGACCGAACGTGAAACATTTCGACGATCCCGTAGCCAAGAAAAAACTGCTCGCACGCCTGCGACGCATCGAAGGCCAGATCGGCGCGCTCTGCCGCATGGTCGAAGAAGAGAAGTACTGCGTGGACATCCTGCTTCAAATTTCGGCCGCGCAAGGCGCCCTAGGCAAAACCGGCCAAGTGCTTTTGGGCACCCACGTCGAAACGTGCGTCGCTGCCGCGTTCGAAAGCGGTTCCAAGAAGGAACGACAACAGTCGGTCGACGAATTAATGGAAGTCTTCTCCCGCTATGGCGGCATCTCAGGGCGGTAACCGCATGACGGATTCAATCGTCAACACGTTTCTCGAACTCGCGCCCTGGTTCCTCGTCGGCATGTTGATCTCGGGGGCGCTGCACGTTTTGCTCCCTCGCGACTTCATCAAGCGTCAGCTTCGCGGGCGCTTCGGCGTTGCAAAGGCGGTCGCCCTTGGCGTTCCCCTCCCCTTGTGTTCGTGTGGCGTGATCCCGGCTGGAATCGGACTCAAACGCGAAGGGGCCGGCAATGGCCCGTCGTTAGGTTTCTTGATCAGTACGCCACAGACCGGCGTGGATTCCATCCTCGTCAGCGCGTCCTTTCTCGGTTGGCCCTTCGCGTTGTTCAAGGTTGTGGCTGCAGTGGCTACGGGTCTGATCGGTGGATGGATCTCTGACCGCGTGCCCGACACGGACCCTCAAGAACGAGACCTCGGCACCGCCAGCGCCGAGGATGAAGAACGCGGGTTCAAGGCGTTTGTGACGCACAGCAATGACTTGCTTGCGAGTATCTGGCGATGGTTGGTGTTTGGCGTCCTCGTCAGTGCTGCGATCAACGCATTTTTGCCGGACGGCACGCTGAGCGTCTTTGCCGAACTCGGACCCTTCGCGGCGGGGCTGGCGGTGCTGGTCGTGTCTTTGCCGCTTTACGTCTGTGCAACGGCTTCCGTCCCCATCGCTGCGGCGATGGTGGCGAACGGCCTGCCGGTCGGGGCTGCGCTGGTGTTCTTGATGGCGGGTCCTGCAACCAACGTCGCGACCATTGGTGCGATCTATCGTGGCTTCGGCGCGCGACAGCTTGCCGTCTATCTTGGAGTCCTGATCGTGGGAAGCCTTGGGTTTGGCGTGCTCTTCGACCTCGGCATCAACCCAATCGGCGAATCTTCCCACGTTCACGGCGAGCCTCACCGAGGATGGTGGGAGATCGGCAGCGCCATTCTTCTCGCGGGGTTGATTTTTCGACTCGCGCTCGCCGATGCATCGCGATTCTTTCGGGCCCGTAACCTGAGCCACGACGCTGCAGGCGCGCTCGAAATCCCGATCGTCGACATGAGCTGCGATGGATGTATCGGCAAGATTGAAAAAGCGTTGCTCGCGGTCGATGGTGTGGTCACTGCCGTCGTCACCCGCAACCCCGATCGCGCAGTGGTACAAGGCGACGCCGCGATGGATCAACTCGATCAAGCAATTTGCGACGCGGGCTACCACACCGAGCTGCCCGCCTAAAAGTGGGAACAAGACGGGCAAAGCCAGCCAAAAGAACTGCGTGTTGAATCGCAACCCCGTCGGCTGCACAACGCGAGTCGATGCGGCTAACCTCGGGGGGCCTCGAACCAAGAGGCGCACACTTGAGGACTGCGCATTGATTGTTTGCTCCACCCGCCGCTCGCTCATCGTTGTTGCGGCTTATGTAATGCTTATTTCGAGCATGACGAGCGCGATCGTCTCGGCGCAGCCTGCGTCCCAGTCCGCGCAGGCAAACGTCGACTGGCCGCTGCATGGACGCACTGCCGGCGAAGAACGCTTTAGTCCGCTTACGGACATCAACGCCGAATCCGTTTCTCGTTTGGGTCTCGCCTGGTCGTACGCCACCGGAAGTCAGCGCGGACTCGAAGCCACTCCGATCGTGATCGACGGGGTGATGTACGCAACCAGCACGTGGAGCATCGTGTTCGCCCTGGACGCCAAGACCGGACGCGAACTGTGGCGCTACGACCCGCGCGTCCCGCGCGAGACCGGACGCAAGGCCTGCTGCGACGTCGTGAATCGAGGCGTCGCTGTTCACGCCGGTCGCGTCTACTTCGGAAGCCTCGACGGCCGACTAATCGCCCTCAATGCAAAAGACGGAAGCCTTCTATTTGAAACCCGCACGGTTCCGGCAGGCGGCGACTACACGATCACGGGTGCACCCAGGATCGTGAAAGACAAAGTCATCATTGGAAACGGCGGGAGCGAGTATGGCGTACGTGGTTATTTCAGCGCTTACAACCTTGATACCGGCGAATTGGTTTGGCGCTTTTTCACGGTACCCCCGCGTCCCGGAAAACCGCTCGAACATGAAGCACTCGCCATCGCGGCCAAGACCTGGTCTCCTGACTCTGACTGGGCGGCCGGACTCGGCGGCACGGTATGGGACTCGATGGCGTACGACGCCGAGCTGGACCTGCTCTACGTCGGCGTTGGAAACAGCTCCCCTTATAATCGCGATGTTCGCAGCCCAGGGGGTGGCGACAATCTCTTTTTGACCTGCATTCTTGCCGTCCGCCCCGATACCGGCGAACTCGTCTGGTACTACCAGACCACCCCGGCCGAAAACTGGGACTACACCGCGACCCAACACATGATCTTGACGGGCCTCAATATCAAAGGCGTCCCGCGCAAGGTCCTCATACAGGCACCCAAGAACGGATTCTTCTATGTGCTCGATCGCGCCACCGGCGAACTTCTCTCCGCAGAAAAACTCGGCTCCATCAATTGGGCGAGCCACGTCGACATGCAGACGGGTCGCCCTGTAGAAACCGGCGACGGCGAATGGTCGAAGTCCACAAGCTTCGTCATGCCGGGTCCGCCCGGCGTTCACAACTGGCATCCGATGTCTTTCAACCCGCAGACGGGCCTAGTCTACATCCCGACGCTCGAAAACGTCTGGCCCTATACCGCGGATCCAAACTACGTTCATCGCCCAGGCGACTTCAACACGGGCGAAGACTGGATGGCCTTTCACGAGGACGTGAAATGGACGATCCCGTTTTGCAAACCCAGCCACCTCACCGCATGGGATCCCGCGATAGGAAAACCCGTCTGGCGAGTGGAACATGACCACCCCGTCAACGCGGGCGTGTTGTCCACCGGCGGTGGCCTCGTGTTCCAAGGTAACGGGGCGGGCTTCTTCGCCGCCTATTCCGCGAAAGACGGCACCCCACTCTGGAAAGCCGAAGTCGGCGTTGGGATCATGGCGCCGCCGGTGACCTACAAGGTCGATGGTGAGCAGTACATCGCGGTGCTGGCCGGAATCGGAGGGTCTCCCGCTATCAACCGGCAGAACTTCGCCAACGACAACGCTGGGCAGGTCTTCAGTTTCAAGCTCGACGGAAAGTCGCCCATCCCGCCCGTGACTGCGCGCCCCGCACTCCCCCCCGCAGAGGCACAAATCGCGTTAGGTGCAGAAAACATTGAACGCGGAAAGGGCCTGTATGCGACAAACTGCAGTCGTTGCCACGGTCCGTGGGCACGAAGCACCGGCTGGCTGCCGGACTTGCGCTACAGCAGCCGCGAAGTTCATGACGCGTGGGAGTCGATCGTGATCGGCGGCGCCTTTAAAGGCAAAGGCATGGCGAGTTTCGCAGACCGCATCGACGCGGCAGACGCCCGTGCCATTCAAGCCTTCGTGCTCGATCGTGCATCGGCCATTTCTTCGCCGGGTGAACGACTTCAGGCATGGGCCAACGAGAATGTATGCATTCCCTCTGCTTGGGTGGCGGACTAACCATGGCCGAGTTCGAAACCCCTCTTGGCGACGAGGCTCCGCGAAATGCGGTGCTTCCTTTCTTGTTGAGTGCCCCCGTCGCGATCGCGTGCGTGGGTGTGGTCCTGCTCACCAAGGGCGAAGCACCGCTAGTCAACAATTGGTCAACGCTCACCATGGCGCTCACCCATATCGGGACGCTGGGTTTTCTCACGATGCTGACGCTCGCTGCGTTCTACGTTTACGCGCCCGGCATTCTCGGCAAGCGCATCAAGGCACCCCGACTTGCCTTCTTGGTCTACTGCCTGTTCGCGCCCGGCGTCATTGCGCTTTGCTTGGGGCTCGGGGGGATTGCGGTCACGCCGGTCTTCGTGGCGATCGGCACGCTCTTTCCCGGTCTCATCGCCTTCTTCTGGCCCGCGATCGCGGCACTTCGCGGTACCCGAGCCGTTCCCTTCGCAACACCGCTTCGCTTGGCGGTTGGCTCGTTCTTTGCTGCGGCCACGATCGGGATCTGGGTCGCCCACGGTCACGGCGGCATGAAGTTTCCAGGCCCGCGCGGGTTGTGGCTACAGGTTCATCTGTCGATTGCGTTGCTCGGTTGGATCGGTGGCATGGCGACCGCGTGCTTCGGCGTCATCTCGCGCGCACAACACGAACCTGGCCAAGGCACAAGATCGATCGCTGAGCGGTGGTGGGGACATCTCACCCTGGTAGGCATTTCAGCGCCCTGCCTCGTTTTGACGTTTCAGTACTTCGGGCTCGCCGAACCGTCGCCTGCAAACACGACACTGGTTGGGGCAATTGCCGTATTCCCAGCCGCAGTCGCCGGGTTTTGGCTGCAACCATTCGTGGGACTCCATCGACTACGAGATCGAAGCCGTCCCGTGATGGACGCGCAGTTTTGGCGAGGTGCATTCGTCCTCGCCCCCATCGCCTCGGTCGCCGGACTCGTGGCCATGGTTCAACCGGAACCTCATTGGCGTATCGCGTTCGGCTGGATCGCGCTGTGGGGTTGGGCGGGCTTGATCGCGCACGCTGTGATGCGCGACCTGAGCAGACGATTGCTCGGGGGAAACGCAAACCGGGAGTCCAGTGGGCTCGACCTAAGTTACGCGCTCCACGTACTCACGCTGCTGTTGGGGCTCATGGCAATCGAATGGGCTTCCGCTCCGCTCGCGCGTGTCACCGGGGCGTGCCTCATCGCGCTCGCCCTACTTCAGGCCGCACGGATGGTCGCAGATCACCAGTCGAAGTCGGCGCCTCGCTCCTGACTTACTTGTCGCCCACTTCGCGCGCATCCCCCGCATGTGAACGACTCGAGATCGCAGCAATTCCCTCGAGTGCATCCACGAGGAACGGCCGCGCTACACCGTTTTCGCCGTCGATGGCTACGAAGTACCCCAACGGGAGCTGGTTGGGGTCGCTACGCCTCGGGCTCCCGGGCGCTTCGACGACCGTTCCGCGACAGCCGGTGTAGGCGTCCTCACTCTGTACAACGCGCACACGATCACCCGCTTTCCAGACCAACGCCGAACTCATGAACAACAATCCTTTTTCAACGGGTACTGAGGCAAGGCTAGCGAGCCCGATTCAATCAGCAATAAGACAGCGTTATTTTCCGCACCCTGAGCACCAAAGACTGCGGTAGCCTTGAACTTTTCCGGCGTGGGGCCACAGGGAAACTTATCCATCGGGGCGCGTTGGACTCGCGCTGAGAAACCGCGCAAGTACATCGATAGGAGCAAGTGTTGAAGACTTCGTTTGTGATGACACTACTGGGGCGAGATCAGCCGGGCATCGTGGAAACGATCGCCAAGGTGGTCGCCGACCACGGGGCCAACTGGGAAGAAAGTCGCATGGCCCGACTCTCGGGACGCTTTGCAGGTTTCATTCGCATCAGCGCGCCGGCCGCGACGGCCCAAGAACTTGAAGACGGCTTGCTCGCCCTCGCCAGCACAGGGCTCGACGTTCGCGTCGACCGCAGCGACGACGACGAGAGCCCGGGCCAAGCGTCTCGCGCAAGCCTCGAACTCGTAGGCCAGGATCGACCGGGCATTCTCCGGGAAATTACCGCCGCGCTCGCGTCGAAGGACGTCAATGTGATTCGACTCGAGACCCACTGCGGAAGCGCGCCGATGTCTGGAGAGATGCTCTTTCACGCGGAAGCCGATCTGCTTTGCCCGGCCGGACTCGAATTTGAGAATTTGCGAGAAACCCTCGAACGCCTGGGGCAGGACATGATGGTTGAAATCAATATCGCCGAGCCCACGGCGTAGAAGGTTGGAGTCCGTGTTCTCGCAATGTTCGAAGGGTGCGCGCCGCGCCGCAGACGTGTGGCCCAGACACACCCCCAATTGGCTATTGAGACTCTCGTTCGTTTTGTCGAATCACTCGCTCATATGTCCGCATCCCGCATCCCGCACTCCGAACTTCGCGAAGTGCCGCTACTTCTTCGTCACACAGGGGACGAGAGTTTTCCGCGCGGTGCAAAGCCTATGAATTCCGATCGCCCGAGTCCCCATCATTCGTTGTGCACCGCGAAAGCGAGGTTCCGTGTCAGCTTTTTCGAGAGCGACTCGAAAACCAGCCGGCGGACAACCCCGATCACCCTGACCGGCTCGTCCACGGATTGGCCCAGCCTGTTGGTTGACGCCGTCGATGCGGGCAACAGACAGTTCGCAGCGCTCTGCGAACCTTGCCGGCCCCCGTCAAACTCGCCCAAAACCGTTCGCCGTTTCCTGGGGTCAAAGACTTCTATGACAAGATCGACAAGGTCAGTCGCATCACTCATGACGACGATCATCTGCTCCGTGCTTTTTTTCTTCGCGCTTACCGCCGGAACCCCAGCGTTCGCATCCGTACTTCCCTCTCCGACCGTCCCTCCAGGTGCGCTCGGACATGCTGTACTTCAAGAAGCCGGGACTGGAATCTCCGCGCGGCTATTGGTCGAATCGAACTCAGTCCAGACCGACGAAACGTTTCGCATCGGGGTTCTGTTCGACATCGCACCCGGTTGGCACCTCTACTGGCGCAATCCCGGCGACTCTGGCCTGCCCACAGAGATTACGTGGCGCGTCGACGAAGCGACGGTCGGCGAACTGAACTGGCCTGCCCCCGAAGTCTTTCACGAACCCGGCACGGGGTTCGTCACCTTTGGCTACGACGACCAAGCATTCTTGGGCACACAGGTGCAGATCCACACGCAACTCGACGGCCCTGTCAAAGTTGGCGCCAAGGTGAGTTTTCTCGCCTGCAAGGAGGTCTGCATCCCCGGTGGCTTTGACCTCACCCGTACCCTGATCCTGGGCGGGCCGAGCGAGCCCATCCCAGCCGCGACAGCGATCTTTGACGTCTACGAGGCTCAAGTTCCTGCACCCATCGACACCACAACCCCCCGTGTCGAAACTCTACTTTCGAAGGACGCGGTCAGACCTGGAGATAGCTTCGTCTTTGCCGTCGGGAGCAAGCGCTGCGCTCGCGGAGGCGACTGCGACGTCGACGCACTGCGCTCGCGCGATGTCGCGTCGATCTTCATTCCCTACCAGCCATCGAACCCGACCCTGCGTCCCCTGGGCGTGCAGCCATTTCCGGCGAGCGACCAAGGCTTCTTAGTCGCCATGCGGGGCCACATCGACGACGACGCAGCCCCGCGAGAGGACGCAACACTGCGGGGGATCCTGGCATTGTCCGAAACGGGCTACGTCGAAGTATCTCTTCCGTTTCCGACGCTGGAGAAAGGCGCCGACACTCAACTCATCGCAACCGATTGGCTCGATCCGACGATGCTCGAAGGCAGCGAGGCCCCTCGAATCGCAATGGGGTATGCGCTCTTCCTCGCGTTCTTGGGCGGCTTGATCCTCAACTTGATGCCGTGCGTACTGCCTGTGCTCGCCATTAAGATCGTCTCTCTGGCGCAGCTCGCTCACCAGCCGCGGAGCCACATCGCCGCCCACGGGCTTGTTTATGGTGCGGGCATTCAAGCCTCGATGGGACTGCTCGCCGCCGCCGTTCTCGTTTTGCGCGAAGCGGGTACCGCGGTGGGCTGGGGTTTTCAATTTCAAGAACCGATTTTTCTCGCGGCAATCACGCTGCTTGTTGTGGTGTTTGCCTGCAATTTATTTGGCTGGTTCGAGATTGGAGTCAATACGGCAAAGATCGATGGCGTCGGGAGCGAGAGCACCGGATTGAGACGCAGCTTCTTCGACGGCTTTCTCGCGGTCGCCCTCGCAACTCCATGCTCGGCTCCGTTTCTCGGCACCGCGGTTGGTTTCGCCTTCGCGGGGGGCGCGATCGACATCGTCTTGATCTTCGCCGGCATTGGCGCCGGACTCGCGCTTCCGTTCGTCGCGACGTCGTTGATCCCGGGCGCGGCCAAGTTCATTCCGAAAGCCGGCCCCTGGATGATTCGATTGCGCGTCGTACTGGGCGTGGCCCTGCTCGCAACGGGTGCTTGGCTCCTGTGGATCCTGGGACGAACCGCGGGTGAGCAAGCGCAGCTCTACATCGCGTTGCTGTTGTTGATGGCAGCCGCCGGGGCGTACGCCGTGGGCCGATTACAGAAGCAGCAGTCGGACCGAACATTTGCACTCGGCTTGAGCGTCACCGCACTGCTAGTGGGCATTCTGGTTGCACTGCCTCTTGAACCCATTGAACGAAGCCAGCGCGACGACGAGCCAGGCGCGATCGCCTGGCAGGCCTTCCACCCAGGGACCATTCAAGCCGAACTCGCTTCGAATCGTCCGGTCTTTGTCTACTTCACGGCCGATTGGTGCATCACCTGCAAGGTCAACGAACGCATCGTGCTGGAAGACGATGCAGTCACCGATGCCCTTGACGCCCTCAACGTCGCGACCTTTCGCGGAGACTGGACGCAACGCGACGAAGCCATTCGCGTCGAACTCGCGCGGCATGGCAAAGCGGGCGTGCCGGTCTACCTCGTGTACGCGCCGGACCGCCCGGACGCCCCCCACGTGCTGCCCGAGCTGATCACCGTCGACAGTCTTATCCAATCCCTCGAGCGCGCCGCCGCGCGACGCGCGATCTGAGCCGCTCTTCGCAAATTTCATTGGCACCACGCGGGAACGGTCTGGCGACTGAGCCGGGACTGCACGGGTGAGTGATTCGGTTTCGGGCTAGGCTGCACGCGCAGCGTTGGGATTGCCCCGTGTGTTGCGGTCGCAGTCTCAACGAACCAAGGCCAACCCCGGCCCCGCGAAAGCGGAGCACGACGTCGCGGAGGGAGCGAGTGTGTTCTGGCGCTTGATGCCCTCGGTTCGGGCTCCTGAACAAGATCGCTTCCTTTTTTTCTTCCAACTTTCTGCATTCCTCACGCTTGCTCAAACGCTTGGGCTCGCGGGAAGCGAAGCACTCTTTCTCGAACGCGTCGGACCTAGCGCCCTGCCCCTGGCGTTTGTGCTGGCCCCGATCGCGACCGTGCTCGGCTGTCTCGGCTATGCCGCAATCGTCGGACGCATTCGTAACGATGTCTTGTTCTGCGGCCTTCTCGCATCGGCTTCGGTTGCCCTCGCGGCTGCGGCACTGCTCGTGTACATCAACGTTCCCGGGATTCTCTACGTTGTCTTTTGTGCGGCGTACTTGGCTCAGGCCGTGTTGATCAGCTTGCACTTTTGGACCTTCGCAGCAGACTTTTTCGACACGCTGCAGAGCAAACGTCTCTATCCGTACCTTGCCGTGGGTGCGAGTGCCGGGGGCGTCGTGGGTGGAGCGATCGCCGCACTCAGCGGGTCCGCACTTCCCGCCGAAGCGCTCATTGCAGGTTGGTCTTTGGTTATGCTCCTCACCGCCGTTTTCGTTTATCGCCACGAACTCGACCTGCGGCGTTGGCGCACCGTAGGCTTCGAAGAACGAGACGAGAGTAGTACCGCGGGGATGCAGAGTGCGGTGCGCTTTTTGTCCCGCTCTCCGCTGGTCGGCTGGCTCGTCGTCTCGATTGTCGGAATGATCTCGGCACTCTTCGTCATTCAATATATTTACATGGGAATCTTCAGTGAAGCCTTTGACTCGGCCGAATCCCTTGCCGTCTTCCTTGGGGTCTACCTCGCGGTTAGCAACCTCGTCGAAATCGCGACTGGAACTGTCGTCACGCCCATGCTGTTGCGGCGGTTCGGTGTTCCAACTGCGAACCTGGTACATCCCGCGCTGACCCTTCTCGCGTTTCCGCTCCTCTTGCTTAACCCGATCTTGGTCAGCGGCATCATCGCCCGTGCAATTCGCGAACTCATGGAAAACGCGATGGCGGCGCCGATCAGGCAGCTTGCCTACAACGCGTTGCCGTTTCGTTTTCGCGGACGGGTCCGAGCGCTTCTCGAAGGCGTGGTTCTCTTTGGCGCGATGGCGACGGCGGGGTTTGCGCTTCTTTGGCTTGGCCTCGATGCAAGCCTCATGATGTTGGGCGCACTCGGTGGCACGATGGGCCTGTTGTATCTGGGCGCGAGCTTTATGGTGCGTCGGGAATACTTGCGCAGTCTCGTCACCGAACTGCGGCGTGGCCGACTCGATCTGCAGGACTTCGACATCGACCTTGGGCAAAGCGCGCTTACAAGTCTGGCCGAGCATTGGGAAGCTTTGATCGCCGCCGAGGGGACGTATCCCTCCCCAAGCGTCCTCGCTCTTGCCAGTGAACTCGCGGAGCGCGGTCTCGGTGCCAGCGTCCTCCGGGCGAGTCGACATACGAACCCACGCATCCGCACCACATGCATCGAAGCGCTCGCGGACCACGACCCCACACGCCTCACCGCAGACCTCGTTGAACTTCTTGGGAACAAAGACGCGGACGTAAGATCGGCGGCGGTGCGCGCGGCAATACAACTTTCCCCGATACCGAGTGATATTGAAGCCGGATTACGTGCACGCCTAAGCGATTCTGACCCCAATGTTCGCGCGTACGCGGCTGCAGAAAGCGGCATGTCCGGCGAGGCCACACTCTCGGAAATGTTCGCGAGCGACGACCCCATTACGTTGGTCGCGGCCCTTTCGTGTGCAACGTCGAAACAAGCCAGTCTGCTCGAACGGAACACGGGACATGAAAGTCCAGAAGTTCGCGCGACATCGATTTCAAGGTTGTCGCAGCTTGGCGACGTCGCTCCGCTGAACCTCAACGCGCTGGAACGTGCGCTCGGCGATCCTGAACCGATCGTTCGCGAGGCCGCGGCACAGGCACTGTCGAAGTGCGACCAAAGTGGTGTCGCGAAATCACTTGCATCCGCACTCGACGACCGCAGCCGAAGTGTACGCAGTGCCGCAGCATCAAGCCTTGCGGCACTCGGAAAGCCCGGCGTCGATGCGGCACTAGAACGCGTGCGCAGTGGTCACCCCGGCGTCGCAGATGCAGCGCTTCATGCCATCGCGACCGCGAGCGGCTTTGACGCGAGTTCCCAACTCGCCGATGTCTATCGCGGTTGTGTCGTCGACGCCTGGACGCTGGCCGCCGGCATCGAACTCGCCCCTCAAGCCACGACCCTGCAACTGCGATTCCTAAACGAAGCCTTCCTGAATGCTTATCGACACAAGACCGCTCTCGCCTTCAAAGCGCTTCGTTTGATCGAGGACGACACGGTAGTCCGGAGTGTGCAGCGCACCCTCGAACGCGGAACCACCCGAGATCGTGCCGACGCACTCGAGGTCTTGAGCAATCTCGCGGACCGCGATGCATCGGATCAGTTTGCGTTATTGCTCGAGACCGGGGGCTTCCTCGACAAAGTGACCAGCGCTGCCGACTTCATCTCGCCGCCCGACAGATTCAAGGACGTCGTCACAGCGGTGCAGCGGAATGAAGACAAATGGCTCTCGATGGCTACCGACGTATACCTCGCAAATCAGAAAGAAGCGGACGCGAATGTCGCCCCGCAGAACACGGACGGCACCGACCCCACCCCCATCCCCAGAGCGGAGATCGACCTCATGCAAAGACTCCTCGCACTGCGCGAAGTCCCCTTATTTTCGAAACTCAGCCTCGACCGGCTCGAAGCGATTCATCAGTTGATGCACGAGTCAGAGTACTTGGTTGGCGAGTGTGTCATTCGCGAAGGCGACCCGGGCAACGATCTGTATGTGTTGATCGAGGGGGAACTCCAAATTTATAAGAGCCACGGTACCCCGGCTCAGCGTCTGCTCAGCACGCTCACGCCGATCGGATACATGGGAGAAATCGCGATCCTCGACGGTTCAGCGCGAAGCGCCACGGCGATCGCATCGAAAGATTCGCGCTTGCTCAGCCTAGGTGGTGAACCCTTCAAAGAAGTCGTCCTCCAAGCCCCTGAGATTTCGTTCGAGATCTTCAAAGTTTTGACTGCCCGCGTTCGCGCCGCCGAGAAGCGTCAAGGTTGAGCACTCAAATTCAAGTTTCCTTACTAGGTTGGCAGACATCTTCTATGGCTGTCGTTTTGTCCCTCATCCTCACGATCATTCCGGCCCTCACCCCGAGCCGGGCAGCCACAGGAGTAAACAGCGTGTCCGAAGCGATGCCCGGCGCATCCGCCTTCCCGAACGCCTTGCGAACACAACTCGCGAAGACCCTGAACGCAAAATCGGCCGACTACGTACCGCGCACGCGCAATCTCAGCCCATCCGGTGCACCGCTCTATACAAACCGCCTGCTTCTCGAAACCAGCCCCTACCTACAGCAGCACGCCCATAACCCTGTCAATTGGTTTCCTTGGGGTGATGAAGCTTTCGAAACGGCAAGGGAACTTGGGCGCCCCGTCCTCGTGAGCATTGGCTACTCGACTTGCCACTGGTGTCACGTGATGGAAGAGGAGTCGTTCGAAGACCCCGTTGTCGCCGAATACCTCAATGCCAATTTTATTGCCGTCAAAGTCGACCGCGAGGTACGCCCGGATGTCGACGCGATCTACATGGCTGCGATTCATGCCATGGGGGTGAGCGGCGGATGGCCACTCAACGTTTGGGTCACGCCAGATCGCAAACCGTTCTATGGTGCGACGTACTTCCCCCCGAAGGCCACAGGCGGACGGCCGAGTTTCAGGCAAGCACTCGAAGCCATTGCCGCCCAGTACGCAACGAAACACGACGACATCGTGCAACAGGCCGAGCAACTCGCGGCTCATCTCAAGCAAAGCTTGAGTGGTACGGCCGTCGGCCAAAGTGCGCCGGTCCCCGCCGAAGCGATCGCCACCGTTGTTCGCTTCTTCACCGACAACTCGGACGACACCTGGGGAGGACTCAATCGAGCGCCAAAGTTTCCGTCTTCGCTGCCGACCCGGCTCATGCTTCGCTACGCGCATCGCACCGGTGAAACATTGCCGGTCAAAGTCGCCAACCTTGCCTTGGAACGCATGGCGGCCGGTGGCATCCACGACCAAATCGGCGGTGGTTTTCACCGATATTCGACAGACACAAAGTGGCTCGTCCCACACTTCGAAAAGATGCTCTACGACAACGCGCTCTTGATTCAAGACTACGTAGAAGCGTGGCAGAAAACTGGGTTGGAGCAATACGCCAACGTTGCGAAGAAAACCCTGCGCTATGTCGCGAAGGAATTGACCGCACCGGGAGGCGGCTTCTATTCGGCAACGGACGCCGATAGCAAAAACTTTCACGGGGAAACCGAAGAAGGCTTCTTTTTTTCTTGGACGCCCGCGGAGATCGAAGCTGCGATCGGCAGCGACAAAGCCCGCGTTGTTTATGCCTATTACGGAGTTACTTCTACTGGGAATTTCGAGGGTCGAAATCTTTTCCGTACCTGGCGAAGCGACGAAGATGTTGCCGCTGAACTCGGAATCAACACGAAGACTCTGCACCAAACCCTCGACGCGTCACGCGGCACTCTTTACGAAGTACGGGCGAAGCGCCCCGCGCCGTTGCTCGATGACAAAGTGCTCGTCGGCTGGAATGGCCTGATGATTTCGGCCTTCGCACGCGCAGGCTTCGCCTTCAACGACCGCGACTTGGTTACGCGCGCCGGCACAGCCGCGACATTCATTCTGGACAACATGCGCATCGACGGTCGACTCGCCCGGGTCTACATGGACGGCGCAGTGTCGGGCCCCGCATTCCTCGAGGACTATGCCTTCTTCATCAAGGCCCTACTCGATCTCTATGAAGCGTCACCCAAAGCACGTTGGCTTGACGAAGCCATCTCGTTGCAGAACATCCTCGATCAGCACTACGCCGACACCGTCAGTGGTGGCTACTACCAAACCGCGGACGACGGAGAGCAGTTGATTGCGCGCGAAAAGCCGGACCGAGATGGTGCCATCCCATCCGGCAACTCGATCGCGGCACTCAACCTGCTCCGGCTGTATCACTACACCACGAAGGCCGTCTATCTGGAACGCGCCGAGATGTTGTTTTCTGCATTCGCGCGTGAGCTCCGGACGGGCACGACCGCGGCTTCCGAAATGTATATCGCCCTCGACTTCATGCTCGACACCGCAAAAGAGATCATCGTGGTCACCACGGGCCCGGGACCAGACCTCGACGCAATGCTTGCGCCATTGCGCACGACGTTCATGCCCAACCGAGTCGTCAGCATCGTGACCGAAGGCACTGACCTGGACGAACACGCCAAACGTGCCCCTATCCTCAAGGGCAAACGCGCACTCGGCGGGAAAGCCACCGCATATGTTTGCGAGAACCGCGTCTGCAAATTCCCGACGGATTCGCCCGACGTGTTCGCGAAGCAGATTTCGAAGATCAATCCGTATGCGTTCGAAAGTGAGTCGTCCAAGACGGGCCCATGACTTCTGTCGCAGAACGTCGACGCCCACCAACGAACCTTTGACGGCCGCCTAAAGCAGATTGGCGCTTCGCTCCAGCACCCAGTACACGGCAAGCGAACCAATCGCATAGGCGGACACGAGATCGATCCAGCTGCGCTCGACAACCTTCTTCTGTAGCCAGGCAATCAGCCCAAATGAGACGGCAATGAAAGCCAGCTGACCGGCTTCGATCCCTAGGTTGAAGAAGAGCAACGCAAATGGGATTTCTTCGACCGGGAGTCCCGCTTCGCGTAGCGCCCCCGCGAACCCGAGGCCATGCAGAAGCCCAAAGCCGAACGACACCATCCACGGTCGCGAACGCAGCAGAGACTGGGCTTCGGCATCACGTCGCGCCAGCTCTACCGCGACCATCAACAGGCTGATCGCGATGCCGATCTCCACGATCTGCTGCGGGATCCGAATCAGGTCGAGCATCGCGGCCGCAAGCGTCAGGCTATGGCCGATCGTAAATGAGGTAATGGCCCCCACAAGTTTTCGCAGGCCCACGATGAGCAGCAACAGGCCCAACACGAACAAGAGATGGTCGGGCCCCAAGAGAATGTGCTCGAAGCCCAGAAAAAGATAGTTTCCCGCGACACTGTCCCCACCGCGGACCTCAAAGGCGGATGCGTCAGCCCGCACAAGCCCCTTCATCAAACTTCCGTCGAGAAGCAACACGCGAATCAAGGCGGTCGTTCGACTGCGTTCAAGGCCGGTCACACTCAGCTGCGCGCCCAGCAGCCCCTCCGCACCACAGGCGACACGCCAATGCAATTCGATGTGGTTGGGCTCGACTGTGACCGAGCGATCTTCGATCGCTTCGCAATGACTCGGCAGCACGGGCTCGAGTTCAACCCCCGGCGCGCGCAGGCTTGGCGTCTTGAAGCGGACGGCAAAGTTGCCCCCCGACTCCTCGCGCATTTCCAACAGCGATGGCGCGAGTGGATGGGCGAGTGAGTTGCTTGCAAAACCACAGCACATGATCGCGATCAGTGTGGCGATGAGGCTTCGAACTCGTGGCACAGAGTACGGTGCAATTTTGGCTGACCGGGTTTCCATCGGCGCCGAGCTTAGTCGATCACCACCCCAATGGGGCGACGGGATCGCGATTCGCCCTTGTCCAAGACATCGCTTGTCTCCAGCACCAGACCCGCCATCATCAGATGCGCTCGTGCGCCCTTGCGACCGGCTCTAGAAGTTCCCGCGAATCCCCAACACGGCAGAGAAATTGAGGCGTGTTGGGTACTTGTCGCCATTCGCTTTAATATCGGCCTGTGCGGGGGATGCACCGCCGGCCAAATCAAGGGTCAACAACCAAACCTTCAACCCAAGACCCCCGGTCAGCACGAACGCATGGTCTGCACCGCTCGCCGCATTCATGTAGCCGCCGGCACGGAGCGCAATCGACACCACCTTGATCGGAATTTTGTATTCAGCACCGAGCGACCAGAGGCGAGACTTATATCCGGAGAGCAGGTCAGATTCGTTCTCGGTGAGATCGAGGTCCGTTGCAATCACAAGCATGTCATTCGAAAACGGGAAGAACGCGGCGCCCATGCGAACTTGTGCATCCATCGTGAAGTTCTTCCGACCGTTCGGATCCAACGGATCACGGCCGGTCGTGAACTTCGGGCTGTTCACGTTGCGTGCAACGAGTCCGACCTGAAGGAAGTCGAACGGTTTGGACATCAAACCAATATCCAGACCAAAGCTGCCGCTCTCTTCACGCAGATTTGAATCTCCGAAGTCAAGCTCGGCCTCGTCAATCGTGCGGTAGCCGACGTATTTCGTGTAGGTGATGCCGTGCATATACTTCAAGTTGGCGCCGACGCTGAGCAAGCCGTCAAAGAAGGAATGACCGTACCCGACACCCGATTCAATCACGCCGAGTCCGCGGACCCGGGCTCCGGACTCATTGTTCAAAAGACTGTCCGGCTCGGTGTCGACGACGAATTCCTGGTTTTGATCGTCGTAAGTCGGGTCGATCGCAAATTCGGTGTGAGCGCGGCTGAATACCGCGTAGTTCTTCCAGCGCATGTTCAGGCCGGCGGTCCCCGTTCCCAGAACGCCGGTTCCGTCATCCCCAAGCCGTTCAAGTTCAACCAACAGCTCGTCGAGCGTGGCCTCATCGTCAGCACTCAGTACGCCTCCCGACTCGAGGCGATCGAGAGCCGCCTCAACTTCGCCCTGGCTGTCTTCGAGGTTGTCGATGACTTCGAGGACGTCTCCTTCGATCGAGGCCATGATGTCGAAATTGAGGACGCCGTCGTAGGACTGCGCCATCGCGAGCGCCGCAGGGTTCCAATACGGTGCGAGCGAATCGTTGACGGTTGCGACACCCGCGCCACCCATGCCCTGGTAGCGAGCTCCAACAAGCGTCCATTCACCAGCGCTGACCGAGCCCGCGAGCAAACATCCGAGCGACGACGCCAACGCGATGATGCTTTGGAACGTACGTGAATTTTTCATCTTGGCTTCCTCTTGGCACGCAGCGAACTCGCGTGTGCAACTGGCGCGCAATCCTTCTCTATCGCATCGCCGTGGATTTCTTCCCCAACATGTCATCGTGTCGACAGATCCGATCAAAACCTGAGATCGAAGGGAGCCTAGACAAGCATCCATTTGGTTCGTGTGATCGCAGTCACGATTTCAACTTCAAATCAACGAACCGATGCCAAACCGCGACTCGGAAAATACACATCGGCTACGCATTCTTGTGCTGCGAGTTGTTCCAAAATTGAGAGCTCAGAGTCATGGAGATACAAGATCAACGGTGATCAGCAGCCGCTGTTGATGTCGATTGGATCTGGTGGAGAATGATCATCCCGTGTGACGACGGCTTGCACTGCCTTCGATGAGGGAGCCTAAGGACGAAGCTCTCTCCCGGCGCAGCGGTAAGGGTCGTGTTCACGCTGGTGGTGGTGCTGGTGTAGTCGACTCCCCCTTTATCATCGACCGCGGCGTCTTCGGCTCCGAGTTCGAGACCAACTTCACCGCTGACCAACACTGTAGCCTTTGCGGGGCCCCCGCGCTCGGCACGCGCGAAGCCCGAGACCACACGGTCAAATCCATCGCGAGCCTGTAGCGGTACCGAACGACAAGCGTTGGAATCGCGGCGGCCTGACTTTGTAGAACCGAGATCGTCTCGCGCACAACACTGGGAGTCCCAATCAAGACAAGCGCGTTGCGTCCGGGGTCGAGGACTGCGCGCCCTGCTCTCCGAGAATCTCCTGCGCGAGCGGAAGCAATTCGGCGGACAGCCGATGACTTGGCATACAGACCTCGCTGGTTCTATTTGCGTCGGCGACGTTCTCCGCGGCGAAAATACAAGCGATCAAATAAAACGGTGCGCCGAAACGTCCTACCCATTGGAGAATCGAAGCCCATGCAAGCGAGATTGATCGTTCGCCAGAGTCGTCCCATCGCCCATCGCGACGCAAAGCCAGCCCCCCGCTCGGAGGATCAACCCTACGTGGCGGCCTTTTTCCAATTCCCGATCGCCCTCGCGCTCACGGACGGCACATTCGAGAAGTCGCGCGAATGGAACGGCCGCGCGATTTCCGTAGTGTAAAGTCCGCGGCATATGCGGGGGGCCCAAATCGGATTGTTAGCGGTATACATCATGGCCATCGCGGCCATCGTTGTGACTCCCGCATCGGCAGAAACTCAATTCGATACGGAAGCGCCAGCGGCGATTGAAGAGCGCGCGAGTAAAGAAAAGAAAGCCACTTCGAAGAAGCCCGTCGTTCAATCGATCACCTGGATTGGTAACGAGACAATTTCACACCGCACGTTGCGTGCGCACATCCTCACCCAATCAACAACCTTTCCCTTATTCTGGGTGGCGCACAAATTTCGCGAAGACGATCTCGCGGGCGACATGGATCGCATCACCGCACTCTACCGGTTGCGCGGTTATTACCAAGCCAAGGCAAGTTACAGCGTGGCTCGCGAAGAAGGCAGCCGCACCGTTGCGATCGAGATTCGCATCGAAGAAGGCGCGCCCATTCACACGTACCAGGTCGGGATTCGCCTCGCTAACGGTCACCCGATTTCATCGCATCCCCTGATCGAGGACGTCGCGTGGGACGCCTTCCTGGAATCCATACAGCTCCAGCAGGGCGAAATTTTCGAGTTGAATGACTACCGCGAAGCGAGAGCGAAGATCTTGGCCTTCGTTGCCGAACGCGGTCTGCCCGAAGCGCGTCTAGTGGGCGGTGCAGAAGTTGACCTTCGTTTGCATCGGGCGATCGTGGATTGGCAGCTTGTGCCTGGGCGACATATTCGACTCGGCGAAGTCCGAATTTCGGGACTTCACGCCGTCGACGAAAACATCTTGCGTCGAGAGATCAGAGTCAAACCAGGTGAAACGTATTCCGTGAGTCGCCTGGCCAGAGACCGACGGCGGCTGCAGAATCTGAGCCTGTTTCGTTGGACCGTTGTCGAAGCGGTCGCGCCAAAAGACACAGAAGAAGGAGC
Organism: Myxococcales bacterium; assembly: GCA_012960035.1. GTDB lineage: Bacteria > Myxococcota_A > UBA9160 > UBA9160 > UBA4427 > DUBZ01. The sequence continues at coordinate 68,976 of DUBZ01000115.1, forward strand.
CGACGAAAAGGACGAAGGATCAACACAGACCCTCGACGGAAACTCTCCGGCAGGCGAAGCCACATGGCCCGTTGACGTTCGAGTTGCCGAGCGCCCTCCCAGAAGGATCCGCATGGGTGGCGGTTGGGGAACCGATACCTCATTTCGTGCGGAACTGTCGTGGCACCATCGGAATTTCTTCGGCGGTGCACGCCATGCAGACGTGTCCGTTCGCTATTCTGGGATCGGCGCTTTGCTCAGGCCAACCTTCACGGAGCCCTACTTCCTCGGCACCCAGACGCAGCTACGAATTTCGCCCGCCTATCTGCTCGAAAAACAAGAAGCCTACGACGCGCGGCGCATCCTGTTCGACGTTCGGCTCAAGCGCAGGCTGACCGAACACTGGAAGATCAGGCTAGGTTATCGCTTCGATCGGGATGACGTTTATTCAGTCGAAGCCGAAGTCGCCGGCGAAGCCGATTTGCCCGAAGGCGTCTCGATCACCACAGGTCCTCTTATCGGGCTAATCAGATCGACCGTCGACAACCGGCTGAACGCACATAGCGGAACGATCCTCGATCTTCGCGCCGAAACGTCTGTGTCTGCTCTCGGTTCTGACGAAGACTTTATCCGCTACACCGTGAGTGCGCGCAGCTTCTTCGAGCTCTTTTCTACCGTGATCGCGAGCCGCGTTTTACTTGGCACCATTCAACCTCTTGCAAACACCCAACCCGATGACGTTCCCCTCGT
>DUBZ01000116.1 GCA_012960035.1 Myxococcales bacterium
TGATTTGAGGACACGCAGTAGCTTCGTGGTTGCTCGACTCGCCATGGTTCTCACCTCCCAAGCAGGCTCAGCAATTCGATCCGTGAATCGCGCTTACCTGCCGCTAGAAAACAAAGTCACCGGGAACCTTCGCCGGCGTCCATGAACGCTCCGGCTTCGCTACCCGTCGGTTTTTTCCTTCTGTCCCTCGCCGGCGCTTCCGTGTCTTGCACTCACTACCCGGGCATGCCCAGACAAATCGTACAGCACTTTCACGCTCGTCATCTCTGCCTCGCGACACCAACTTGCAACGGTGTCTGCTTGGCGCGGATCCAACTCTACGAGGAACAACCCTCCATCATTCAGTGCGGCGCCGACCTCACTTACCAGAGGCTTGAGAACCGCATATCCGTCGTCTCCACCGAACAACGCCAACTCGGGCTCATGAGAAAGTTCCCGTGGCAGCGCATCTTGCTCCGCTCTGGCGACATAGGGAGGGTTGGAAATCACCAGATCGAACACTTCATCCGAGACAGCCGCAAAGAGGCTTCCCTCTAAAAACCGTACTCGATCACACAACTGCAACTTGTCGGCATTTAAACGCGCAACCTTAAGCGCAAAGATGGAAACGTCGGTTGCCGTCACGATTGCGTTCGGCCGTTCGCTCGCAATAGCGAGGGCGATTGCACCCGACCCAGTGCCGAGATCAAGCACGCGATAGGCGTAATCGGGGTCAGGCATCGCATCGAGTGCGGTACTGACGAGAAGTTCGGTCTCGGGACGCGGCGTTAACACGTCGCTCGTCACCGTAAGTTTCATTGACCAAAATTCTCGCTCACCCAAAAGCAGTGAGACTGGGATCCGTTGCTGCGCTCTCTTTTGCACCAACTCTCGAAACGTGGTGCGGTCGACGGCCGACACTGTGTTTTCATAGTTTACGTAGAGGTCGAGACGCGACATCGACAGCGCGTGAGCGAGCAGGACTTCGGCATCGAGACGCGCACCCTCTACACCGTTGCGCTTGAGGTAGTCCGTCGTCCATTGCAGTAATTCAAGAACCGTCCAGGTGCGTTCGCGCGTGGCGGGTTGCGCGTCTGGCGCCTTCGAAGTCGGCGGGGGCGTGGACGACTGGGTCACGGGGCGGCGCTCAGTCTTCCATCTTCGCCAGCATCACGCTGCGAACGCCGTCGAGAAGTTCTTTGAGGTCGCCTTCGAGAACCGAGTCGAGTTTGTGAAGGGTGATGCCCGCGCGATGGTCGGTAATTCGGTTCTGCGGGAAGTTGTACGTGCGGATCTTCTCGCTGCGCTCGCCGGTCCCAACTTGTTCTTTACGTTCGCTGGCTCGTTCGGCGTTCACACGTTCCGTTTCGAGGTCGAGAAGTCTCGAGCCAAGCACCTTCATGGCTTTGGCTTTGTTCTTGTGCTGGCTCTTTTCGTCCTGACATTGAACGACAAGCCCCGTCGGCAGGTGAGTAATTCGCACTGCCGAATCGGTTGTGTTGACGCTCTGTCCGCCAGGACCACCGGCCCGCATCACATCGATGCGAAGGTCTTGTGGATCGATTTCGACGTCGACGTCTTCCGCTTCGGGCATAACCGCCACAGTCACAGTAGACGTGTGAATCCGCCCCTGCGCTTCGGTCGTGGGCACGCGCTGCACTCGGTGAACACCGCGCTCGTACTTGAAGCGACTGAATACGTCGGTGCCGTTGATCATGGCGATCACTTCTTTGAAGCCACCTCCGGGAGTCTCGGAGCTCGAGATCATCTCGACCTTCCATCGCAGCCTTTCCGCGTAGCGGACGTACATCCGAAAGAGATCTCCGGCGAAGAGCGCAGCTTCATCACCGCCTGTGCCAGCACGAATTTCGAAGATGGCGTTCTTTTCGTCTCGCGGATCTTTCGGAATGAAGATTTCGAAGAGTTGCCGATCGAGGTTCGCGAGCTCTTCGATCAGGCTTTCGAGTTCGCCACGTGCCATTTCGGCAAGCTCGGGGTCGTCCTCGTCGCTCATCTGCCGCGCTTCGTCGAGTTCGCGAACGACTTCTTCGTAACGCCCCCCAATTCCAACAACAGGGCGAAGCGAAGCCAAGTCTTTCGCGAGTTCCTTGAAACGACCGGGCTGACTCGCGACGTCGGGGTCGGCGAGCTGTCCTTCGATCTCCCGACTGCGCTCATTGGCTTCGGCGATGCGTTCGAGATACTTGGACATTAAAAATTCTTCAAACCGTCAAAACAAAAATTAGTTGATTGGGATACGTATTATAAGGACAAATCGGAGCGAGCCACCATGTTTCGATGCGACGCAGTCGCATCCCGAGCAGCGATGTTTGGTTGCGGCCTACGGCCGTAACCCGCCTATGAGTTCATCGACTCCAAGAACTCGTCGTTCGATTCAGTCGCCTTGATCTTGCCGAGCAAGAACTCCATCGAATCAACCGGTGACAGCGGTGCCAACACTTTGCGCAAGATGTACATGCGGTTCAGCGTCTTGTCGTCGAGCAAGAGTTCCTCGCGACGCGTCGCCGAGCGGTTGATGTCGATTGCCGGGTAGGTGCGCCGATCTGCGAGCTTGCGATCGAGCACGAGTTCGCTGTTGCCCGTGCCCTTGAACTCTTCGAAGATGACTTCGTCCATGCGCGAGCCGGTGTCGATGAGTGCTGTGCCGACGATCGTGAGGCTCCCGCCCTCTTCCACGTTGCGCGCCGCGCCAAAGAAGCGTTTTGGCTTGTGGAGCGCGTTGGAATCGACGCCACCCGAGAGGATCTTGCCCGAGTGCGGCACGACGGTGTTGTGCGCACGTGCGAGGCGGGTAATCGAGTCGAGCAGGATCACGACGTCGCGCTTGTGCTCGACGAGGCGCTTCGCCTTGGCGATCACCATGTCGGCCACCTGGACGTGGCGGCTTGCCGGTTCATCGAAGGTCGACGAAATGACTTCGGCCTTCACCGTACGCCGCATGTCGGTCACTTCTTCCGGACGTTCATCGATGAGCAGCACGATGAGATACGCCTCGGGGTGATTTTCTGCAATCGCGTTCGCGATGTCCTTGAGGAGCATCGTCTTCCCCGCTTTGGGAGGAGACGTAATGAGCGCGCGCTGCCCCTTCCCGATCGGAGCAATGAGGTCGACGATGCGCGTCGTAAGCCCGTTGGACTTCAACTCCATCACGAACTTGTCTTCCGGATAGAGCGGCGTCAGGTTGTCGAAGAGGATCTTGTGCTTCGCGTTTTCGCGGGGCTCAAAGTTGATCTCTTCGACCCGGAGGAGCGCGAAGTAGCGCTCGCCCTCTTTCGGAGGCCGGATCTGGCCCTTGATGGTGTCGCCAGTCTTGAGATTGAAGCGGCGGACCTGCGAGGGAGACACGTAAACGTCGTCCGGCCCGGCGAGGTAGTTCTGGTCCGGGGCGCGCAGGAAGCCGAAGCCGTCCTGCAGTATTTCGAGCACGCCTTCGGCGAAGATCCGGCCACCCTTGGCGGTCTGCGCCTGAAGGATCGCAAAGAGCAAGTCGGCCTTGCGCATGCCGGCAGCGTTTTCGATCGAGCGCTCGTTCGCGAAGCCCATGAGTTCTTCCATCGTGAGCGCCTTCAGCTCCGGAACGAAGATTTTCTCCTGGCCGTTGTCTTCCGCGGCAGCCTCTTCCTCGGCGAGCTCGTCGTCGCTCGGGAAATAGTCCCGCTTGGCGTTCTGCTGTTTATTGCTACCGCCCGAATTGCCCTGGGTGCGATTGCCGCCACTGCCCCCACCGCCACGAGACCGGCGCCCGCGACTGCGGCGTCGAGACGAGTTCGATGACGCACCGTTGGAGTTGGAATTGCCCGGTTCGTTCGCGCGCTCAGTGCTCACAGAATCATCTCATTATTGGTGTTCGGGCATTTGATTTGCCACGACGTACGTTTGTGTTTCACAGGGAAGGCTTGTGGCGGCTTCGTTGGTGCGGGTTCGGAATTGCGTTGGGATCGGAGCCGCGAGTGGGGAGGTTCTCGACGCGGTTCAGTTTGCTTCGGCGCGGTCGCGCGGGATGTTGGGAATCGCTCCGCAGGGTCGGGCGTGGTTCACGACCCTGTTCGTCGGGTGCAGTAATGAGGTCTTCCCTCGTTGGTTCGGACATTTGCGCCCAAAAGTTGAACATCAATTTTGTGAGGATGTCTTCACTGTGCGAGTGGGTTCGCCGGACCCGAATTTCGAAGCGATGTCGGGCTCGCGCGCGTCTGCTTTGTTTTGGGCGTTGCCTGGAGACTCCATCTCGCGTTCGTGAAACGAGTCGGCCGGGCCTGTGTGGGTTCTCAAAACCCAGGCGCCTTCCGATGTTGGGATTCTAAACCGAATCGCGTTGTAATTGAAATACTTGGCTCGTCGTTTTGCAGACGCGCTGGAATGAAGAGTCGTGCCTGACGCAGAACCTCAGGCCACCGGTGGCCCACCGACTCGGTTGGCAATCGGCCACGCTCGGACAAATGTCAGAGCGAAGATAGAAAGGTAGATATAGACGGCTTGCGTCAAAAATTGGTTTTGGGAGTGATCGTGGTGTGTGTCGCCGTTTTGTGCGCGACGCATCGAGGGCTCGGGTGCGGCCGATCGGGCCATAACACTAGTCCCTGACACCGATTCCGCAAACGCCTGTTTGAATCATCGTTACGTCGGTCGCGGTTCGGTCTTGGTCGTCCAAAGGGGTGACGCTTTGCGTCATTGTGGCATGCGTCATTTTGAAAATGCTCTCAACGGCAGGAGGTTGCGATGAAGTGGACCATTCGACCGGCGGCCTCTCCGTCGCGCCGATAGGAATGGAATTGTGAGCCCGAGCACGAGGTGCAAGCGTCATCGAGCGCGGCCCTAAACGGTTCATCAACGCCCGAGCGTTCAAGAGCGAGCAGCGCCAGCTTGCCGAGCGCGAGTCGGGCATGGCCCGGGCGGGTCGCCGTAGACGCACCCTTGACCGCCGCTTCGCCAAAGCGCAGCGTCATCGCGTCGAGGACCGGGGCGTCAACCTCATAACAGCACGGTCCGACATGCGGACCCACGACGGCACAGAGTTTTTCGCTCGCCGGCGACTGATCAATCAATGACGCGATGCCCGCCTCGATGACACCTTGCGCGAGACCCCGCCAGCCCGCATGAACCGCAAGCACCGCTTGCCCCGATTCGTTGCAAACAAGAATTGGGACGCAGTCGGCGGTGATGATTCCAATCGTTTGACCCGGTGTAGACGTGCAGATGGCATCGGCCTCTACGTCGCCGATCGCCCCGACCGCGACCGCATCGACACTCAAGTGATGAACCGCGACACCGTGCACTTGTCTCGGAAGGAATGTCCCACTCGGCGGTTTGCTCGTCCGCGTTCCAAAGCCGTGCGCCACGCCGCAACGCGCAAGGATCGGGTGAACGATCGCGTCGCTTTCCCTCACGCGTCGCTCTCGCTTGCGTCCTCGATTGGATCGCGCTCCAGAAGCGCGCGTTCAAAGTCGGCGAGGTCCGGTGCAAGCGGCGTGGTGTAGTCGAGTCGCTCTCCCGTTGCCGGATGCGTAAAGCCAAGCCGCATCGCGTGGAGCGCGGGGCGCGCAAACTCGATCTTCACTCCGCGACCGCGCTTTTCTTTGCGCTGGCGCCCGTACACGGGATCCCCCGCGATCGGCATACCCTGGGAAGAAAGGTGAACCCGGATCTGATGCGTCCTTCCCGTTTCGGGGTGGACTTCAACTTTGCAGATCCCACTGCTCGGAAAGCGCGCTGCGATCCGCCATCGCGTGCGCGCCGGGCGGCCATTTTCGGTTCGTACCGACATCCGCTTGCGGTCCCGTGCATGACGTCCGATCGGAGCATCGACTTCCCCCGACTCCGCACTGGGGAGTGAACGCACAAACGCCCAGTAGGTTCGGTCGATGGTGTGATCGTGAAACTGTTTCGAAAGGTGCTGATGTACGGCGATCGTCTTCGCGGCGACCATCACGCCCGAAGTTCCGCGGTCGAGTCGATGAACGATGCCCGGACGCAAGGGGTCGTCGACCTGCGCGAGTTCAGCGCAGTGATGAAGCAAGGCGTTGACGAGCGTGCCCGTCGCATGGCCCGGCGCCGGGTGCACCACCATGCCGGTCGGTTTGTTGATTACAATCAAGCTGTCGTCTTCGAAGAGAATGTCGAGGTCGATCGGTTCGGGGAAAACGCCACTCGGCGGTGTTTCGGGAATGCGCGCCGTCACGCGATCGCCAGGAGACACTTTGCGACTCGCTCGCGCGGGACGCTCGTTTACTTCGACGAGCCCGTCGTCGATCCAGCGACGCACCTGGGCGCGGGCCGTGGCGACACGCTCGCTCACGAGCGCATCGAGGCGCCGACCCCTTTCATCTTCTGCTACGTCAAATGAAAATTCGCCGCCAGGCGATTCAGCATCGATCGCGAGGTCCTCGTCCTCTTGTATGGGGTCGGACATCGGTGTGACCTGCTTGCGAACCGGATTGCGCGACGCGATGGCGTCGCGTGCGGACCCGCCGCTCGAACTAGTACGCGGAAGCAGAACGCGAAGTGCGCTTGCTTGGCGCGCGTGCTGCTTCGACGCGCTCCATGTACGTGTTTGCGACTCGACGTGCGTCGAGGCCGATTGCGCGCGCGTAGGCGCTCACAAATCCGCGAACATAAACCTCCGCCGGCAAGCGATCGAAGGCTTCGTCTTCGATATAACGGAGATACTTCACCATGACCTTGGTGACGTCTGAAATCTGATCAAGTTCAACACCGCGACGCATACGACTGCGCCGAAGTGCCGCGCCGTCGAAGCTTTGATTTTCTTCGTCGATGTCGGCATCGGCATCTTCAATGACTTCGACCGCCGTCGCGACTTCAGCGGCAGCGACCCGCGCTTCGCGTTCGTATTCTTCGCGGTCCGATATCGAGGCGTCGGTGAAGTCCCGCGCCGCAGCCATCGGCGTTATGGGTTCCTGTCGCTTGATTCCAACCTCGGCGTCATATCGTTCGCGATCGCCGGGATCGGCGAGGACACGGTAGGCCTCGTCGATGCGGCCACGAATGGCCGCGGCGTCTTCGTTGCTGAACACGGAGTAGAGCCCCATCGCGCCGTCGGCATACGCGGCACGGGTCAACCGGTACGCACGCTCGATGTCTTCACCGCCGGCCCCCGGCTGAACTTCGAGAACTTCGTAATGATCCTGCTCGTCCAATGCCTTCACTTACACGCACCTCCCGGAACCTGAGGAGTTCGTCTGTGTTGTTGATTTAACAGGTGATTTAACAGGTGATTGAGTCGCTGAGGGACTCGATGTATCGAATGATGGGGTCCGACCCGCCGCAACTTTACGGGCGATTCTTTCCAAGTAGATCGATGCGTCGGACTTGGGACGGAATTCAACGAGCGGCGTCTTCGCGGCGATCGAAAGTCGCACGTCGTCATCTTGGTTCACATAACCCAAGTATTCAGCATCAATGCCAAAGTACTTTCGGCACACACTCGACATCGCGAATCCAAGCTTGATGTCTTCGGCGGTGCGCACGTTGTTGACCACGATGCGGGGGCGAAATTCGCGCATCGTCTGAACAAAACGCGCACCATCCGCGCCGTCGAGCGATTCGATCTCACGCATCAAGTCGAGCGGGGTTCGAAGCCCGCTTTCATTGCGCTGATCCATCGCCGTGGTGACCAGCTTGCGTACGCCGTGACCCACCATCGCGAGCCGCATCCGTCGATAGAATGCCGCGCGCAAAAACGTGTATGCGTTTTCGAGGCTCGTTGGTTCGGGAGACACAACCACCAGGCCTTCGTCAGCGACGAGGAAGTAGTCGAGCACCGCAGAGTGCACACCCGCTCCGAGGTCGAGCAACACAAAGTCAGCTTGCAGTCGCCGCAGTCCGCGCATGAGACGCACGCGTCGCAAATGTGTGGGCTGCGCTTCGCTCAAGTTTGCATGGGTGCCGGCAATCATCCGCACACCTGGGATCGGCGTATCGAAAACCAACTTGCCAAGATCGTCTTCGCGCTGCGCGACAAAATCGGCGAGGCTCGCGGTCGGTGTCGGCGCCCCGAGGCACGTGTGAAGGTTTGCGCCTTCAAGGTCAGCGTCAACGGCGATCACGCGGTAGCCCGCGCGCGCTAGACACGTCGCAATGTTGGCAAGCATAAAGGACTTCCCAACGCCCCCCTTGCCGCCGCCCACGGAGATGATTCGCGCAGGCTGACCCACGGCATGATGGCCGGAAGTGCCGCCGGGCATCCTTGCGCTGGAACTCGTTCCGTCCATTCCCTCGGTACCGTCTCGGCCTAAGGTCATGCACGCACCTGTCTTTTTGAACATCGCACGGCATGTCCCCCCAAACCATTCGCCGTTCTTCGCTTGCAGTCTTGCTGATGGTACTAGCTTATGACGCCGACTGATTAAATTCGAGCGCCTTGTCGTAATCCCCTAAGAAGGGTTGCCACTCTAGATAGCGCACGCCGTGTGGCATTACGCTCATCAACGGTGACCAGCGCGGTCGGCGCGGAACACTTCGCAGCTTCAGCCCCGCTTGTTCGGGAGTGCGGCCTCCCTTTTTTCGGTTGCACGAGATGCAGCAACAAACAACGTTTCCCCATGTCATCTTGCCACCCTGGGTGCGTGGGATGACGTGATCGAGGTTGAGATGGGCTCGACCCGGACGCGCGCTGCAGTACTGGCAGGTGCTCTTGTCCCTGGAAAAGATGTTGGCACGGCTAAAGCGCAACTGCTTTCGCGGAACCCGATCAAATACGCGAAGCAAAATGACGCGGGGCACCGGGATCGGGCCGCGCAACGTCCGAATACAGTCCTTTGTGCGAGAGGCCGGGCCGCCGGACTCACACCAACTTTCGAAGTCGAAGGTTTCGTAGTTCTCGTTGACCGCGGTTGCGCCGCCCTGATAGATCAAAGAGAAGGCTCGGCGCACCGACGTCACATGAATCGGCAGAAACGAACGGTTAAGGACAAGAACGCTCGAGTTCAACATAGATCGCGCGTAAAACGTACCAAAAGGAGTATTGCGTTCAACGCACCGCAAATTCGACCGCCGTAACAACGTGCGGAAGTTCGTCGTCCGCAAGTGTTCGAAGGTCGAGACACACCGTGTCGTCCCGCACGCGACACAGCACCGGAATCGGTGCTTCTCGCAGCCTTCTCGCGATCTGGGATGCCGACGCGCCAGAGGGCGTGCCGCGAATTGCGACAACCCAACTTTCAAGTTCGAGCGAGGGAAGCGAACCCCCTCCAACTGGAACCGTGTCCTTCTCGACACTTAATGTCACTTCCGAGAGGCCGAGACTCTCGAGCATGCCCGCGAGTTTGTGCGCGCGCGCCGCAACGTCTTCTCCGGAAGCGCACAGCATCTTGGTCACGGGAATGTCACTTTCTGCTCGGCCTTCGAGCATCGCGTTCAGCGTCCAGTCCAGAGCCGCGATCGTCATCTTGTCCAGGCGAAGCGCGCGCGCGAGCGGGTTCTTCTTCACGGCCGCGATCGTGGCTTCGCCACCGAGAATGATTCCCGCCTGCGGTCCGCCGATCAATTTGTCGCCGGAAAAGCAAACCAAGTCTGCACCCAACGCCATTCGTCCGGGCGCGAAGGCTTCGCGCGGAATGCCACGGTCCGACAAGTCGACCAGGGTGCCCGCACCCAAGTCCTCGATTACCGGGAGATCGTGTGCGTGGCCGATTTCCACCATCGTCTGTAAGTCGACTTCCTTTGTGAAGCCGCGTTGTTCGAAATTGCTGCGATGCACCTTGAGTAGAAGACCCGTCTCGGGGCCAATGGCATTTTCGTAGTCGTGAGGATGTGTGCGATTCGTCGTCCCGACTTCGACCAGCTTGACACCCGCGCGCTCCATGATGGCCGGCACTCTGAACGAGCCCCCAATCTCCACCAACTCCCCTCGGGAAACGACAACTTCGCGCCCGGACGCCAAGGTGTTGAGCGCCAGTAAGACTGCGGCGGCATTGTTGTTTACGACGGTTGCAGCGGGAGCACCGGAAAGCAGGCAGATTTTTTCGGCCACTTCCTGAAGGCGGTTCCCCCGACGGCCGGTCTCCAAGTCGAGCTCGAGATCCGAGTAACCCTTCGCAGCCTCCGCGGCGGCGTCCGCGGCGCCGGCGGCGATCGGTGAGCGGCCCAAGTTCGTGTGGAGAACCACGCCTGTAGCGTTAAGGACTCGCACCGGATGCGGAGCAAGGAGCTTCCCCGCCTCGGCCGCGACCCGAATCGCCCACGAAGTCTCGATCAAGGCCGTGAACTCGCCTTGACTTGCCCCGCGAGAAATCAAATCTTCAGCTTCTGAACGGGCAGACCGTAGAACGGAACGAGAGGCCGCGATAATGGCCCATTCAGACAACTCAGGGCACGCGTGAGCGACTTCGCGACTGAGTTTGTCTACTGAAGGCAAGTCCCTTCGCGGGTCTGGGTTGACGCCGTCGCTCAGATCCATGATTGTTCTTTCAAGATTTTTGGTCGGCCCAGGCTGGGTCGACTCTGGAAATGCAAAGCAAATTGCGGACTGCAGACAAGTTGTAGGCAGGTCGCATAACGGAAAACGAGTTCAGCGTAAAATCGGCGGCGCAGTCGATCCAATTTAAGACAGTTAGTCGAATCATGGTGTCAGCAAGACGACTGCGACAAAAACGAACGCTGAGCGAAAAAATAGTACGGAAAGCGAGGGTATAGCACTCGAACATCGCCTCGGAACGATTGAGCAAAGCAAGCGAAAAACCGCCAGTCGAGGTGTTTAGAGATGTTCGAGAGATGCCCCCGCGGGACCATGACACACGCAGCCAGCCGACTTTTTGTTGAGGGACATTGAAAAACAAGACCTCAATCAGTGGCTCATGCGTTGGTCTAGATGACGGACGTTCAAACCAACCAACCAAACAGGAACACGGGAATCGTCAATCGTGAGAACTCGTTGCGACACAAATTGCGAGCCACGCCCAGCGCGAATTGCGCTGGCTAGGTAGAGCAAGGCCACTAGGCCAAAGCGCAACGTCAGACCTTGTAACCACCACAACGATGACGACAGATCTCCCTCCGAAAAGTCCGCTAGACCCGTCAAAAATCCCACTTCCGACCGTTAAATTGCTCTGTCTTCCGGAGCGTCAATCGAGATGGACAGCGGCGGGGATGCTGCTTAGCCATGGGACTCGTGAGACATAGAGCCAGCCTTCGCCGCTTTTGAAGTGAAAACCTGTGCGAGTCATTGATTCAAAACATCAATTCGAGATTCAGACCACGAGAGTCAACGACCTGTCGAGGCTGCGACATTACGCCTCGGTACCCGCCTAGTCCCCGCCACAGCCCGACCGATCGCGCGACGATCGACGTGCCAAGAATAGACCCTCAGTAGAAACTCGAAGCGGCTCGCCAGCGTCGAAGGAGATGACAAAAACGCCGACACGGCAGCGCAGAAAGTTGCGCGCCGAGCCCGGAAGTCATCGCCTCGTTAACGGACGCAAAATGCAAAACGAAATTATTATCAACGCCGACGCCGGGGAAACCCGCGTCGCGATCCTAGAACGATCCACCTTTACAGAGCTCTACATCGAACGTGACAACGACCGCAGTGTCGTTGGCAATGTGATCAAGGGACGCGTCGGACGCGTCTTGCCCGGCATGCAAGCCGCCTTCGTGGACATCGGCCTCGAAAAGGCCGGTTTCCTCTACGTAGGCGACTACTTCCCAGTCCTGGAAGCGAACAAGAGCGCAAACAGCGATACCAGCAATGGCCGCCGCAAGCGCTACGGACGCGGGAGAACGCCCCCGAAGATTGAGACGGTCCTGCGCGAAGGCCAGGACGTCGTTGTGCAGATCGCCAAGGAACCGATCGGCACCAAGGGCGCACGCATCACCTCGAACATCTCGATCCCGGGACGACACCTTGTCCTGACACCGGGCTCGAACCGCGTCGGAGTTTCTCGCCGCATCGACTCGGACAAAGAACGACGTCGGCTGCGCGAGATCGTGGAACGACTCCGGGTCGACGACCTCGGGTTCATCATCCGTACTGCCGGTCACGGCGTTCGCGAAAGCGACCTCGAAGCCGACATCAAGTACCTCACCACGGTGTGGAACAAGGTCAAGAGCAATATGGAAACCCATTCATCGCCATCGATCTTGTACTCCGAACTCGAGCTCCCGCTCAAGATGATTCGCGACTTTGCGAACGCCGAAACAAGTCGCATCTCGATCGACTCGAAGCCGGTCTATGAAGAGTTGAAGACGTTCGTCGACAATTTCGTCGCCGCACCCAAACCCAAGATCGTTCACTACACCGAGCCCACGCCGATCTTCGACGACTTCTCCCTTGAATCGAAGATCTCCGAAAACCTCGAGCGCAAGGTGATGCTCAAGAACGGCGGTCACTTGGTCTTCGATCAAGGCGAAGCCCTCACCGCAATCGACGTCAATACCGGCCGCTTCACGGGAAAGCGCGATCTCGAAGAGACGATCCTGCGAACCAACCTCGAAGCGGTTCGCGAAGTCGTGTACCAGCTTCGCTTTCGCAACATCGGTGGCTTGATCATCATCGACTTGATCGACATGGAAACAGCCGATCATCGAGAGAAGGTTTACCGTGCTCTTCAAGAAGCGCTGCGCACCGACAAGTCGCGCACCAACATCTTGAAAATCTCGGAGCTTGGACTTGTCGAAATGACGCGCAAGCGAACTCGCGAGAACCTGCTTCAAGTTCTTTGCGAATCGTGCTCGTACTGCGAAGGACGTGGCTTTGTGCTTTCGCGCAAGAGTGTCGCCTTCAAGGTGCTGCGCGAAGTGCGCAACGACTTGCCGCGCTTTAGCAGCCGACGCATCGCGATCAGCGTGAACCCACTGGTCGCCGAGCAACTCCTGCGGGACGGACAAAAAGGTGTGGTGCAGCTCGGTGAAGAGCTTGGCCGTGAAATCGAAGTTCGCGCGCGCCCTGGGATCCACCAGGAACAGTTTGAAGTCACCGCACTCGACGCCGGCCCGCCGGTTTCGATTCCGCTGCGCTGGCTCGACGGACCGCGGCCGAAGGCAGAAACAGAAGACGGCGAAAACAAGCGCCCGCGACGAGGTCGCGGACGCCGCGGCGGAGGCCGAGACGCGGCGGCAGAAAATGCCGAAGGCCAAGAGGATGAAAATACCGAAGGCGCTGCAGAGGCGACGGAAGCTGCAGAGGGCAGTGCATCCGAAGTCACGGAGTCCCCGAAGGGTGCATCCGAGGAGAGTGCGGCCGTAGAAGCACCCACGGAGACTTCCGAGCCGAAAACTTCCGTTGTTGCAGCCGAAGCCGCTTCCACTCCTGAATCAGAATCCGAGACGCCAAGTGGTGCCGCGACTGAAACCAATGGCGTCAGAGTGCCGGCACGTCGAACTTCGGCCTCGTTGACCGCCACCATGTCGTCTCTGGACGACGATGATGTCCCGGAAGAACCCGAACCCCCGCTCGAAGCCGAGCCGGTGGAGCTCAATCCCGAAATCAAACCCGAAACATCCCAGGCTGGCGGAGGCGACGAAGCCGCCGAAGTCCCTGAGGAGTTCGAAGCTCTGGCGATCGAAACGCCGGAAGTGCTTGACGGCGAACCGGAAATGCGGATACTCCCCGGCTCTCGCAAGCCTGAGGAGTCATGATGTACGCCGTTGTCCATACTGGTGGGAAGCAGGTCCGAATGAATACGGGCGCTGCTGTCCGAATTGAAAAACTCGGTGGCGAGGTCGGTGACACGATCGAGTTCAGCGAAATCCTGATGATCGGCGGCGACGAAGGTGTCAAGATCGGAGCCCCGCGCGTCGACGGGGCCAAGGTCGTTGGCACCATTACGGCTCAGGGCAAGCACCCGAAGATCCGCGTCTTCAAAATGAAGCGCCGGAAGGGTTACCGCCGCACGCAGGGCCATCGACAGGCCTACACCGAAGTTCGCGTCGAGCGAATCGACTCTCTATAGGACCGCTGAAGGCTCGATCTATAAGACCGCTGAAGGCTCGATTAATTTTTAGACCGCTGAAGGCTCGATTAATTTTTAGACCGCTGAAGGCTCGATTAATTTTTTAGACCGCTGAAGGCTCCGTTCAGAGAATTCCGAACAAAAGCTCGCTTGAGCGACCCAGCAGGAAGTCAAAGGAATCAGCACCATGGCGCATAAAAAGGGACAGGGTAGTTCACGCAACGGCCGCGACAGTAACGGCCAACGACGTGGCATGAAGATTTTCGGCGGCCAGGTCGTCCGCGCCGGCAACATCCTCATGCGCCAGTGCGGAACCAAGATTCACCCAGGCAAGGGCGTTGGTCTGGGTCGCGACTACACTTTGTTCGCGCTGATCGACGGCACCGTGCGCTACGGCACGTCCAGAGGCCGCACGGTTGCTTACGTTGACGGTTCGGTAGACAGCTAGCAGGGCTGCCTTTGCAGTCCGCCGTCTTGGGTGAGCAGACGCCTCGTCGATGGTGAGTCGACTGCAGCGGATCCACCCAAAACGCAGCGCACGTCACCCCGCCTAGATCCGCCCGATTTTCCCGATCCGAGGCCGCGACCCTAACGCCCGTAGTGCGTTTCGAGATCGCTGGCTTCTTTCGAGCGTCGCTTCGGCGCGCGTCTTCGCAGACTTTGGGGGCTTTGCCACTTACACAGGCCCCCCGCAGCTCCTGTACTCTTGCAGTCCTTCACATCTAACCCTTCACGATTACGGACGACACCCGATGGCCACGAAAGAGAACTTCGTCGACGAAGTCTTCGTGAACGTCACATCCGGAGACGGAGGTGACGGCAAGGTGTCGATGCGTCGCGAAAAGTTTGAACCGATGGGCGGGCCCGATGGAGGCGACGGCGGTCGAGGTGGCGACGTCGTGTTGGTTGCCGACGAAAATCTCCGCACCCTCCTCGACTTTCGGCATCGACGCGAGATCAAAGCCGATCGCGGCCAGGACGGTGGGACCCGCGACAAGAAAGGGGCTTCGGGAAAGCACATCGAGATCCGTGTCCCCGTTGGAACCGAAGTCTATGACGAACAGGGCGACGAAGGCGATGTCCCGGTCGTTGATCTCGTCGTACGCGACCAAGCCCACACGATCTGCACCGGCGGTCGCGGTGGTCTCGGCAATGCGCGGTTCAAGAATTCGACGCGGCAGGCTCCGCGATTCGCGCAACCCGGTAAACCCGGCGAATCGCGCAAGCTCCGCTTCACGCTCAAACTTCTCGCCGACGCCGCTTTCGTGGGCTTCCCCAACGCGGGCAAGTCGACCTTGCTCCGGCGCATCTCCAATGCGCGCCCCCGAGTCGGCTCGTATCCATTCACTACGCTGGTTCCTTCACTCGGTGTCGTCGAACGTGGTGAGCAGCGTATTGTCGCGGCCGACATCCCCGGCTTGATCGAAGGCGCGAGTGACGGTGCTGGCCTGGGTGATCGCTTTTTGCGCCACATCGAACGCACCCGTGTCATCGTTCACCTGCTCGATTGCGGTGCAATGCTCGCCGAAGAACGCAACCTCCTCGCAGACTACGACGTCATTCGACGCGAACTCGCCCGCTATCAAGAAGACCTCGCGGAACGCCCCGAAATCGTGGTGCTGAACAAAGTCGACGTCCTCCACGAAGGCCCGAACGGCTACGGGATCGAGGCCATCGAAGACGCGTTGCACGAACGCGGCCTCAAGCCCTTACGAATCTCGGGTGCAACGGGCGGCGGATGCACCGAACTCATTAGCGCCATGTTCGAAGGCGTCGACGCCGCCAAGGCGGCCGAAGCGAGCGAAGCCGTCGCAAAATCGGAGTCTTCAAAGTGAGCACGAACAAGATGCGTAAACAACTCGCGCGCGCAAAGAGAGTCGTGATCAAGGTCGGGAGCAGCACGCTCACCCGAGACGGCGCCGTCCGCACGCGAAAATTCGGTGACCTCGCACGACAAATTTCCTCGTTGATTGAAGACGGCCGCGAGGTTGTATTGGTTAGCTCCGGCGCCATTGCGATTGGTGCTGCGCGTCTTGAATGGGACGGCCCGGGTGACACGATTCCCAAAATGCAGGCCGCGGCGGCGGTGGGGCAGATCGGCCTTGTCGAGTTGTATCAACGACGCTTTGCCAAACACGATCGCCATGTCGCCCAAGTTTTGCTTACCCGCACCGGTCTCGAAGATCGTGAACGCTTCTT
Source organism: Myxococcales bacterium (assembly GCA_012960035.1). Classification (GTDB taxonomy): domain Bacteria; phylum Myxococcota_A; class UBA9160; order UBA9160; family UBA4427; genus DUBZ01. The sequence continues at coordinate 16,101 of DUBZ01000116.1, forward strand.
GAACGCGCGCCAGACTTTGTGCGAGCTACTCAATCTGGGGATCGTCCCGATCGTGAACGAAAACGATACCGTGGCGACCGAAGAAATCCGCTTCGGCGACAACGACAATCTGTCGGCCAACATCGTCAGTCTCGTCGAAGCCGATGCGCTGATCATTTTGACCGACGTCGATGGACTGTATGCCGAAGCGCCGATGCCGGGCCAACCTCGCCCTGCGCTACACGACGAGATCACAGAGATCACCCCCGACATCAAACGCGCAGCGCGAGGCAGCGCCAGCGCGTTTGGGCGCGGCGGCATGGCGACCAAGCTCGAAGCGGCCACCACCGCATCACACTCGGGGGCGACCACGGTGGTCTGCAACGCCAACACCCCCGACATCTTGTTGCGCGTACTCGGCGGCGAACGACTCGGCACCGTGTTCGTTCCGAGTGAACGGATGGCGAGCCGCAAGCATTGGCTGGCTTTTACCACGCGTACCCGCGGTAAATTGATCCTCGACGAAGGTGCCTCGAAGGCCATCGTCGATCGTGGGCGCAGCCTGCTACCGGCAGGCGTCGTGTCACACTCCGGAAATTTCAAGCGCGGCGACTCGGTTTCTTGCATCGATCCTAAGGGACGAGAGATCGCGCGCGGCTTGTGCGCCTACGGAGCAAAAGACGTGGGTCGCATCCAAGGGCTGCCAACGCGCGAAATTGAGCGGGTGCTAGGCTTTTCGAACGGCGACGAATTGATTCATCGAGACAACCTCGTCGTCCTCACGCCATGATCTCGCCACAAGACGCGTCTTCATTCTGCTGAAGGCTCGTATTGGGTTGAAGGCTCACTGTCGGCAAAAGACTCCGTCCATTTCCACCGCTCTTTGAAACAGGAACACCACATGGAACTCCGCGACGAAATCCTCGACATTGCAAAGCGCGCAGCACTCGCTGGCGAAGCCCTTGGTGACCTCGGTACCGAGACCAAGAACGCTTGGATTTTGCGCTCCGCCGAGCTTCTCGAAGAAGCGAAAGAGACGATCCTCAAAGCCAACCAACTCGACCAGAAGGAAGCGCGCGAAAAAGACGTCGCAACTCCGCTGGTCAACCGCCTTTCGATCGCCGGCGGCAAGTGGGACAACATGATCCAGGGCCTGCGCGACATTGTCGCCTTGCGGGACCCGGTGGGTGAAGTCACCGAGAGCTCCATCCGACCCAACGGCCTGCGCGTTGCGCGCATGCGCATCCCGCTCGGTGTCATCGGCATGATCTATGAGTCGCGACCGAACGTCACCGTCGACGCCGCCGCGCTATGCATCAAGGCGGGGAACGCCGTCGTGTTGCGAGGCGGGTCCGAGGCCTTTCATTCAAACCAAGCGCTTGGAAAGGTGTTGCAACAAGCCGCACGAGAGACGGGCGTCCCCGAAGACGCGATTGCGATCTTGCCGACAACCGATCGCGCCGCGATCGACGTGCTCCTCAAGGCCAACCAGTTCATCGACTTGATCATTCCCCGCGGCGGTTCGGGCTTGATTCGCAAAGTGCTCGCCGACTCAACGATCCCGGTCATCTGTCACGACGCCGGCATTTGCCATGTATTCATTGACGCAAGCGCGGACGCCGACATGGCGACTAATATTGTCCTCGACTCCAAGCTGCAGCAGATGGCGGTCTGCAATGGCCTCGAAACCTTGCTCTGCCATCGCGACGCGGCCGACACCGTGCTTCCCCAAGTTTTGAAGGCGCTACATGAGCAAGGAGTCGAGCTTCGCGGTGACGCGGCAACTTGCGCCGTCTTTGCCGAAGCCAAGTCCGCAGCCGAAGACGACTGGACGGCGGAATACCTCGACAAGATTCTTGCCGTCAAGATTGTTGAAGACATCGACGGCGCGATCGAACACATCCGCCGCTACGGCTCGGACCACACCGAGATCATCGTCACGAACGATTACAACAACTCCCTCGCGTGGCAGCGTCGGGTCAACTCCTCAACGGTTGGCGTCAACTGCTCGACGGCCTTCTCCGACGGATTCCGTCTAGGGTTGGGGGCCGAGATCGGTGTCTCGACATCGAAGCTTCACGCTTATGGGCCGATGGGTCTCGAAGGTCTCACGACGCTCAAGTTCATCTTGACCGGCGAGGGTCAGCTTCGCGAATGACGACCGAGATCTCGAAAGGCGACGCCCGTCGCATCGGGATCTTCGGCGGCACCTTCAACCCGATTCATCAGGGCCACTTAAAGGCAGCGCGCGAAGTCGCAACGGCGCTGGACCTCGAACGCGTGGTCTTTGTCCCGAGCGCGAACCCGCCACACAAGACTGACCTCGCCCATGACCCCATCGCACCCGCCACCGATCGCATGCGCTGGGTCGAGGCCTGCGTCGACGGGATCGCGGACTTTGAAGTCAATGGACTCGAACTCGAACGCGCAGGAGCGTCGTACTCGATCGACACCCTGACATCCGTCACCAAAGAACTCGCCCCGGCGCGCCTATTTTTCATCTTGGGCTACGACGCCTTCATCGAAATGGGGACCTGGCGTGCACCTGGCGAAATCTTGGAGTTGGTGGACGTCGTGGTGATGAGCCGACCCCCGGCCGACCCCGGGCATCTGGGTGAATGGCTCCCCGAGTTCGCCCGTGACCTCGTCGACATCGCCGAGGACGGGAAGTCCGCGGCGAACAAACAGAGCGATACCCACATATTCGCTCTGAACATCGACGCGCTCCCGATCTCGGCGTCTCAGATCCGGATCGATTTGGCGAATGGAAACTCAATCGCTGCACAAGTCCCCGAACAAGCCCTCGACGAAATCGTTTCAAGTGGCCACTATGGGGCCCCGCGAAATTCGGCCGCGGCAGCGAACGACGCAGAGCAGACTGAAGAACACGAAGAAAAGATTGAAGAGCAAGTGAAAGGAAACACCGTGGAAGCCGCGCAATCCCCCCCCATCGAGCCCATGACGGAGCAACTTCGCGCGAAGCTCGGCACGGTGCTCGAAGCCGCCCTCGAGCGCAACGGCCAGGAGCCCATCGCACTTGATGTGCGAAAACTGACTTCGTATACCGATTGCATCGTCGTCGTCACCGGAAACTCGAACCGACAACTACTCGCGATTAGCGAGAGCATCGTGACCGCGCTCAAGCACACAGGCGACCACCCCCTGGGTACCGAGGGGAGCAAGGGAACGAGCTGGGTCTTGATCGACGCGAACGACGTCGTGGTCCATGTGTTCGAACCCGACAGCCGCGAACTTTTCGACATCGAAGGTTTGTGGGGTGACGCACCACGCGTCGAACTCGACATTCCAGACGCAGCACCAAGCGACACCGCGACACCGGTCCCCGCCCCGACCGCCTAAGAGCGCATCATCGAAGTTTCAATACCAGGTCTGATATCGGTCACCCGCCCTTTGCTGCGCGGCATGCTCGACCTCGTGCTCCCGACGGTTTGCGAAGAATGTCGCGCGCGTTCTGTCTACCGGGCCAGGACAGCCGACGACGCACCGGCGCACATCCCGCGTGTTCTGTGTGCCACGTGTGTCGGCAGGTTGTCCTTCATGGAAAACCCTGGCTGCACGCACTGTCAGCGTAAGTTGGCTACGTCACAAGCCCCCCGCCGCTGTACCGCTTGCATGCGTGAACGGACGGCACTTGGTTCGTGTACGGCCCAGGTCGCGTTTACGGGTAACGCTGAAAAATGGATCCACGCGTTCAAGTATCCCCACCAAGGAATTGCGGGGCTGGATCCCGCGCCCATCGCGATCGCAAAAGCACTTGCCCGCGATGCTGCCCAAACGTCGCCGGCGCCATTTCCGGACGTCGTTGTCCCGGTGCCACTCCATGTCCGTCGTTTGCGTAGCCGAGGCTTCAACCCAGCTTCACAGCTCGCCCGCGCGATCGCAAAACAAACAACGAGCGGCTTGGTCACCGACCTGTTGCTTCGTCACCGCGACACACCCACTCAAACCAACCTCGGCCGAAACGCCAGACGCAAGAATGTCCGAGGTGCATTTTCGTGCACGCGAAACGCTCCCGACAACGTGTGGCTCGTAGACGACGTCGTCACAACCGGGAGCACGCTCGAAGAAGCCGCGCGCTGCTTGAAGGCCGCGGGCGCGAAGAGCGTCCATGCAATTTGCATCGCCCGCACACCCGAACGTTTTCGCTAGACGTCTGCGCGACAGAAGGCGCAGACTCCTAGCGCCCGAGTGTTTCGCAGATCACCTCGCGCAAACGATCCGGGTCGAGGGGCTTCTTGAAGATCACGCCCTCAAGACCCTTCATGCGTGCGCGCTTGATGATGTGATCTTTGTCGTAGTGGAAGGCAGTCATCATCAAGACCGGCAAGTCGGGATGCGTTTCTTTGAGGGTCAGATACAGCTCATGGCCATCCATCTTGGGCATCACGACATCAGTGAGGAGCAGATCGAAGCGCTCTTGCTTGATGTACAAAAGAGCTTCCGCACCGTCGGTCGCGGTTTTTACTTCGCAGCCCGAGTTCACCAAAATTTCTTGCAGCGAATGACAGATGCCGGTGTCGTCGTCCGCGACGAGGATTCGACTTCCAGCGAGGCGATCGCGCCAACGCTGCACCGCGGCTTCGGGGTCATGCCGGTGTTTGAGATCGATCATGCGTGCGCTCGCGATATAGCTCACGGTTTCGTAGCTGTCGGTTTCGACCATTTCACCGAGGCGTTCGAGGATGTGAGTGATGCGCTCAACCTCGCGACGGATCGCATCGATGCGTTCGGTTTCGACCGAGGCGTCATTCTCTTGTGCGAGGGCGTAAATGTCGCTTTCGAGCAGAGCGGTTTGATTCAGGATCACGGCAAGCGGGTTGTTGATCTCATGCGACAACCCGACCGCGACTTCACCAAGGGTTGCGAGCTGATCACGATGCAAGATGTCACGCAGGTCTTTCGCGTAACCGATCGTGCCGTTCTCCGTACCGTCTTCGTTGTAAATGATGGTGCCGGAAATCGCGACCGGTATCTCTTTCCCGCTCTTTGAGTTAAAGCAGGTTTGAAAAGTCTCGACGATCCCTTTGCCGCCGTGCTCTTCGCTCCGCATCGCGGTCATCACACGCCTGGCTTCTTCGATGCTCTTGTACAAGCGAGAGACATGCACGCCCATGATCTCGTCGGACTTGTAACCCAGGCCGCGTTGGGCACCGTCGTTGTAGTAGTCGACGTTGCCTTCCTTGTTGGTCGCGATCACGATGTCGGTCGACCGGTCGGTGAGAGACTGAAGACGGTCTTTCGAAAGTGTCATTCGTGGGTCTCTCGATCTGCCATCAACTGAGTCCCTACCTCTTGAGCGTTCACTTCTATTTTTTCGTTTTCACTTCTATTTTTTCGTTTTCACTTACTCGATACCTTGCTCGGCAAGCCAGCGTTCCGATTCAATCGCCGCCATGCATCCGGTGCCTGCGGCCGTAACGGCCTGGCGATACGTCGGGTCCGACACATCGCCACACGCGTAAACGCCTTCGATGGATGTTTGCGTCGTACCCGGTTTCACTTTGACGTAGCCCGCATCGTCGAGGTCGAGCTTGTCAACGAACAGGCTGGTATTCGGTTGGTGGCCGATCGCGATGAAGACGGCTTCGACGTCGATGTCTCGTTCGCTGCCGTCGTTGATGTCCGCGAGGCGAACCCCCGTCACGTAGTCTTCGCCGACGACTTCTTTGATTTCACTATTCCACGCAAAATCGATCAGCTCATGGTTCATTGCGCGCTCGGCCATGATCTTGCTGGCCCGCAACTCCTCGCGTCGATGAATCACCGTGACCTTGGTCGCAAACCGGGTGAGGAAGAGCGCTTCTTCCATCGCGGTGTCGCCGCCGCCGACGACCGCCATCGCCTTATTGCGAAACAATGCGCCGTCGCAGGTCGCGCACGCCGACACGCCGTTGTTCATCAACCGTTGTTCAGAGTCGATCCCGAGCCAGCGCGCTGAAGCACCGGTGGATACGAGCACCGCGTCGGCGGTAAATGTTCGGTCGGCCGTTGACACTTTGAAGGGTCGCGACGAAAAGTCGACTTCGGTTGCGTCTTCGTTATAGAGCGTGGTGCCGAAGCGCTCCGCTTGCTTGCGAAACAACTCCATCATTTCTGGGCCCGACACGCCTTCGGGAAAGCCCGGGTAGTTTTCGACGTCGGTCGTAAGCATGAGCTGCCCACCGAACTGCATGCCACAGATCATAATCGGGTTGAGCTGCGCGCGCGCGGCATAGATCGCGGCCGTGTAACCCGCGGGTCCACTTCCGAGAATCAAAACTTTGGTGTGATCTGCTGCCTGCGCCGACATGACTTCCCCGCTCAACTGATCTTCCGTGGTGTTTTGCGGATGGTAAGCCCGCACTTGGTCGGTTGCCAGCAGATTGCGTGGAAGGCGGCGGTTCAGGCGCGGTTGTCCCGGTTTGAGGGACGCAGCCGTCCCGACTAAAGAGGCTCAGTGATGGGAAGCTCTTCCCACATCAGCTGAAGAAACACACCGATGAAAAAGGACAGAAAGGTCATCACGAGCACGGCCGAAGGAAATGCCATCATGGGCTCCACGCCGATGACGCGAGGCAGTTCGCCGATGAACGGCACCACGGCTGACTCGGCGAGGGTTCGAGCAGTGTCGCCGTCTTCGGCCGGCCAGTTGCGCAAGATCATGAAGCGCCCAACCAAGTTCGTCATCACGACACCGATCCCAAACGCCTGAAGGACACCGAATAGGAAAATCGCCCGGGCCCGAGCAAACGCCTCTTGGGTACGCTCGATGCGCTGGTGCACTTCGACGTAGATGTACAGCATGGTGACGAGGCCCAAGAACAGCGAAACCGCGCCTAGGATTAAGAACGGCTGATTGGCAAGATCCCAGACTTCGTCGATCAAGAACACCGGCAAGTAGCCGACGATAATGCCCGCTCCAATTCGCGGAACCGAGCTGTGAAAGAACGACAGATCGTGCTTCCAGCAAAAGCGGTAGAGCAGGAACCAGGCCGCCGCGCCGTTGACGAGCACCACCTCGGCGGAGCACAAGTAGTTGAAGACAGTCGGGTATTGCTCGTACCCGAAGCTCGCGGCGATGAAGGGAGACATCAGGGCCAAGAGCATGAGCGAGTGGTTGCGCGGGGTGTGGATGGACAGATTCTTGGCATCGGAGCCCGCACCGTTGGTGAGCGCGGCGTCGTGGTGGATCAACGCAGCTGAATGCCTGACGTCGTAGTGGCGCAAGAACCAGCGCTCGAGCTTGTCGAGAATCCGCCGGCAATCGCGTCCCTTTCGGCGCAGGTACGGCACGAGATGGCTGCCGCGCTCGATCTCGAGGGACGGGTTCGTGCAAATTGCCCGCAACACCTCGGTCTCGCGGTCTTCGAAGGGCGAGTCTTCCTTTTCGAAAGCCTTGTTGTCTTCGTCGAGACAAGCCCCCTCGAGCCAAAGGTAAAATGAGCGCTCCGCCATGCGGACCACCATCCGGTTTACGGCATCGACGTCGCCGCTTTCCATCGTATAGAAGAAACCGCCCTCACTCGAGTCGTCGGACGGGTCCACGGGGTCCACTTCGCCCGAGATGTACTGCGCGAGGTACTCGGGCGTAACCCGCCCTTCGACCAGCTCCGTAAGTGACTTGTACGTGATCTTTCGCATGAGCAGCAGCGCCACCCTGGCGCGGCGCTGTTCGGTGAGTTCTCGCGAGATGAGAAACCGAGTCGAGAGCTGGCAAAAGAGCGCCACGTCCTGATGGACCCGCAGACGCGGCTCCCCGGTAAGCCTCTGTCCCACGTCTTCGAGCAGGGCTTCGAGGTACTGGGGCACCCGACTCAAGAGGCGTACCAAGAGATCTGTGGAGTCGCGCCGGTTGGCCTTGGGGGAAAGCAACTCGGGACGGTTCAGCAGGTCGTCGAACTGAAAAAACAATTCAGCGGGGTCGTGGGAATTGCTGTGGAAAGAGAACGTTTCGGGAAAGACGCGCACGTAGCCTTCCCCGTGGTCGCACTCGAAGCGAACTTCGCGGGCGTGGAAAGCAAACGTAAAACGGAAGCTCAGCGAGAGGCGGTCGATCCGCATCTCAATGCGTTTGAGCCCACCCTCTTCGGCCGCCACGCTAGAGCACCCGCTGTTTCGGGTTCTCGCCGGACTCGTAGTACGACTCGACTCGCTTGCCCAATAGTCGGACCCGTTCCGGGGGCTCGACCGACTGGGGCCACCGCTTGTTCGCGATCCGCATGCGTTCGATCAGCATTTGCGCGTCCGGGTAGTCCTCGCGGCACATGAGGTCTTCGATTTCGATCCAGCTTGAGATCGCGGTCTGGGTTCGCGTCACCCGTTCACTCAACAAGGACATGCTTGGCGACGTGACCGCAGTACCGCCGACTTCCTGGTCGAGCTTCGACAATTCGGCAAGCGCCGCATCGAGGGCTTCCCGCAATTCGCCTTCCAGCTGAGAGACCCCAACCACGAGTTCTTCGAATTTGCGCCGCAGCGGCTCGTGAGAAATTTCTTTGAAGAGCAGAACCCGCCCGAGTGACTCGCCGCCGCGCCCTTTCAGCCCGCGAGCGCTAATGCGCAAACGGTGCGCCGCACTGCCGACCATGACTTCAAGGTCCTCGAACGACCCGCCCTTGTCATTCGCGACACCGGCCACAGCCTCAGCAATCTTGTCGAGCCCACGTCCAACCAAAAACTCACCGATCGCGACCCCGATCGGGTCTTCTTCGATCTCGAGGTACTTGCGCGCCGGGTGGTTGACCGCCTGAATGTCTTCGTTGGCGTCGAGCGCGATCGCCCCCGTCTCGAAGCGATCCATCACAGCTTCGAGAAACAAGTTCGCGCGACCCAGGCCTTCAACCAGCCTGCGATTCTCCACGGTAAGCGCGTAGTGGTTCGCCGCGTTCTTGACCGTCTGCTTGAGTTCTGCGGGCTCCCAAGGCTTATCGAGGTAGGCGTAGATATGACCGTCGTTGATCGCCTGAATTGTCGCGTGTGAATCTGCGAACCCTGTGAGCATGATACGCACCGTGTCGGGATGCTGCTCATAGACCTCGCGCAGAAATTCGACGCCGGTCATGTGCGGCATGCGCTGGTCGGTGAGCACCACGGCGATCGGTGGCTGCTCGGCCAAGATCTCGAGCCCACGGCGGGCGTCGTTGGTCGTGATGACTTCATAGTCGTCCATAAACGTGAACGACATCGTTTCGAGGATCGCGTCCTCGTCGTCAACAACCAGCAAGCGTGGTGGATCGGAGCGTTCCGTCATAGGTGACCTGGCCTAGAAGCCGACCTTTCCCTTTGCCGCGTCTTTTGTTTTGCGCGCAACGACGTCGGCTCGGAGTTTCTTTCGCATCTCGTCGAGGCGACCGGGCAACCGGTCTCCCGCAACCTTGGTCCACGGCTTGAGTTCCGCGCCGTCACGAAATTTTCGAAACTTCCGAAACGCCCAGAGCTCGTGTTTGAATTCTTCCTCGACGAACTTGATCATGATGGCGTCGTCGAGAAAGCCCAATACCGGGATCTCGTCGGGGATCAGATCTTCGGGGTTCGCGAAGTACGCCAGCGCACCCAGTACCTGGCCCCGGATTGCCTTCGGGGGTCGGTAGTCTTCGTCGGTGATAATTTTCGCCAAGTCTTCGAGGGATCCGACTGCTTCGAGGATAAAGCGCGGGGTGTTCTTCTTGGTTCGCATCAACGTCACAAGCCCTGCTGCAGAGCTTACGATTTCGCCTTCATCCGTGGTCGCGGCATTTGCGCGAGCACGCCGAAAGAGCTTGCGAAAGTACGTGACGTCATCCTCGTCGAGGTTGAAACTGACCTTGAACGAACTGGCTCCCATGCCGACCTTTCCTCCGAGCGTCGTGAGCTCGCTGTATCCGATTAGACGGTAACGCGCTTTGCTGGCCTGACCCCGACGTGGGTTCGCCCACGCGAGCAGCCAAATCTACTATGACTCGACGATCGACATCAGGGCGCTGTACGTCCACTCCACCGATGACCGTAATCACCGCAATTCGCCAGCGAAAACGGCCGAGTTCGGTTTGGCGGGCCCGCCGACTCTATCAATACTTGGCACTCGCAATCAAGCTGTCCATCGATCCGTTCCATTCGCCCCGCCAGCTTTCGAGGGTTTGCTCGCCAGGGCTCAAGCCCCGCTCGATCACCGCGTGGAGCGGGTCGAGAAAGCCTGTTTCGCTGCCGTCTGCTTCACCGCGCGCAATCATGGCGGTGAGTCCCGCCTCGGAAATCGCAACCAGTTCACGTGCCAGCTCAAGAACCGGGCGCCCCGCGAAGTCGGCGGCAAGGCCGCGGCGGGCGACGTCCACCAACCCGTCGTCTCGGTCGTGAGCGCTGGCACCCCCGACCAGGGACCAAACCGCATCCCGTGCCCCTGCGTCGTAGAGAATACCCTTCCAGAGTGCCGGAAGCGCGCAGATCATTTCGCGAGACACCGCGTCGGTGCCACGAACTTCGACGATGCGCTTGAGACGAATCTCGGGGAAGAGAGTCGTGAGGTGAGTGTCCCAGTCTCCGATCGTCGCGCGATGGCCGTCCAATCCGTTCTGCATGAAATTGCGGAACGTGAGGCGCGTCGCAGGCAAATACTGGTGATCGCGCACGATGAAGAACATCGGAATGTCGAGCGCCCACTCGATGTAGTCGCGATAGCCAAAGTCCGGCTCAAAGACGAATTCCAAGATGCCACAGCGGTCGGGATCCGTATCGCGCCAAATGTGAAGGCGTCTTGAAACGAAACCATTCTCTTTGCCTTGGGCGAGTGGGCCGTTCGCAAACAAGGCGGACAACGGTGTGGTGCACGCCATCGCGGCGCGCATCTTGCTCGCCATGTCGGCTTCGCTCGCGTAATCGTAGTTGGCTTGAACGGTCGCGGTCGAATGCATCATGTGAAGCGACAAGTCACCGCGCGTCGGCAGATAACCGCGCATGATGTCGTAGCGCGCCTTCGGCATCTTGGGCGTCTGGTCGACGTGGTGAATGGGGTCGTGTCCAATGCCAAGCCACAGGATTCCCATGTCGTCCGAAATACTTTGCAGCAATTTGACGTGATCGTTGAACTCGGCGCAGGTTTCTCGCGTGTCCCGAAGTGGGGCGCCGGACAGTTCGAGCTGACCGCCAGGTTCGAGGGTAATGCTCGCGCCGCCTTTCTTTAGCGCGATGAGATTTGGGCCCTCAAGCACGCGCTCCCAACCATCGACCGCAGCAACGCGCTCAAGCAGTGCCCCGATCCCGCACGGGCCGTCATAGGTGACACGCGCGTGGGTGTCGGCATAGATGCCGATCTTCTCGTGCTCGGTTCCGACCCTCCAGTCTCCGACCGGCGTTTCGGCGTCCACAAAGTACTCAACGAGATCGCCGTTCCCCTCAATGGGGAGGCTAGATTCTTGCACCTGCGAACTCCCTGGGCGCTGAACTGAAAACGGCTTGGAATAAACCGCGCCTCAGCATATCGAACCCCATCGGATGCGCCCTTCGCCCCGAGAACAACGGTGGTTCCGCCGACGTGCAACGGACGAGGAAACGTACGGGACAGGGTTCGCGTGATGGGTGGGGCGCGCGCGTCAGGGTGTAAAGGCGCTTTCCAAAAACTCGGCCAGTACAGCGGCCAAGCCCGCGTCGATCCCCGCGTCATCGTCGAGATCGATTCGTTTACAGGGGCCTTCGTCTTTGCCCTGTTTGAACGGACCGACGAGGGTGATGGCGCCCTTGCTCTTTACCGTGACGATCACTTGATGACGACCGCGCGTCACGTCGAACTGCACCGAATGCAGATGTTTGTCATCGGTACGCGGGTCCGAAAGAACGACTTCGAGGTGAGGTGCGCCAGCGTCGCGCGCTGCGCGATGGAAGCCTTCTAGCCCGGCGCTCACCTTGCCGTGGATCTGATTCGCCCGAGCGCGGATTTCGCCTAAGCGGCTCGCAATCTCACTTTCGCGGGCTGCGAGACGTGTACCGACCTGCGCGAGTTCATCAGACAGAGACAAGTACGGACTCCATGGGTGCCAACATCAAGTGTTGGCTTCGGTGGACGCCTGCTGTGGACTTGCGAGACACCCGTGGCTGGGTTTGTCGAAAGCCGCCTACCTATGTTTTTACCGGCTCTTGATGAGAAGCGCCTGCGGCGGGCTTATAAAAGCGCCTGCGGCGGGCTTATAAAAGCGCCTGCGGCGGGCTAAGAAAAAATAGCCGCTAGAGCGCGTTGCCCGCAAATTCGGAGGGACGACCTTCTCGCAAGTCGGCGAGCAACTGGTCGCGAACCAATTCGAAGTCCGACCAGGATGCATCGGCGACCGAGCGGTTCACCGGCTTGTTGTGATTCAGCGAAGCGGGGTTTACGTACTTGCCGTGCTTCGTCACCCGGAAGCAAACGTGAGGTCCGGTCGCGAGGCCTGTTTGGCCGACGTAACCGATGATCTGCTGCTGCCTTACTTTTTGACCCACCTTCAGGCCGGTACTGAAGTCGGACATATGGGCGTAATAGGAGACATAACCGCCGGCATGTCGGATCTTGACCAGGTTGCCAAAGCCGCCGTTCACACCGCGAAAGATCACCTCGCCGTCCGCAACACTCCAGAGCGGCGTGCCGGTGCGCGCCGCGTAGTCGATGCCGTGATGCGGACGCACCACCTTGAGGATCGGGTGGTTGCGTGCGGTGCTGTACTTCGAGCTCACGCGGCTGTACTTCAGCGGAGCCACGAGATATTCCTGTTCGAGGGTTCCACCGTCGGGGCGAAAGTAGTGCCCGATGCCGTCTTCTTCTTCGAAGTACACGGCCGTGTGCTCGCCCGCAGAACCGTCGAACTTCGCAGCAAGAATGCGACCGGGGCGCACGTAGACTTCTTCGCCCTCATCTTCTAAGTAGAGTTTTTCGTACAAAATCGTGAAGCCGTCGCCGGCCTTGAGGTGGCGGGTGAAGTCGATGTCCCAGGCGAAGATGTCAGCGAACGCGCTCGCGAGAACCGGGTCGTGCCCCATCCCGCGTATGCTCTTATAGAGGGAGCTTTCTACGGTGCCGTGCATGCGCTCGAGCTTTGACTGCAGCGGGATGGCTTCGCGTTCGACCGTGTAGCCGTCCATCGATTGTCTGAGCACCACAATTTCCTCGAGCGAAGGTCGGTAGCGGAAGCTGATGAGTTCGCCGTTTTCGTCGAGGCTCATGCGGAAGCTGTCGCCGGGCTGCGCTTTGCGGAAGTCGAACTTGGAGCGGATCCCTTGGTCGATCTTCCGCACCATCTGGGGTGACACATTGTTGAGACGCAGAACGCTCGAAACGGATTGGCCGCGAGCGAGCTTGCCGCGAATGATGCGTGAACCGAGAGAACTTACAGACGACGGAGCCGGGTCTTGCTCGGACTCAGACTGGTCCTGAAGCACCGCGGTCTCTTGGATGGCTCGGGCGAGTGCGGCGTGCTGCTCCGACACAGGTGCGCTTGCTTGCGAAGCCGAACCGTCGGAGCGGTAGACCGGAAGAGAATTAATGGGGACCGAGGCGTAGCTGCCGACTTCGCCGGTGCGGTGAACCTTCTCGGCTTCGCTTGCCTGAAGTCCCGCACCAAAGCCAGCAATCAGCAGAAGACCGATGCTGGAAATTCGACGCGCGCGACGACCGAAGCCCATTCTATGCGTGGCCTTTTGTCCGTCACCGGATTCAGAACACAAGGATGCGTTCGCACGCCAAAGCGTGTCGCGGAGCGGACTACGCCGCGGGCCTGTTCTTGGCCCTTGCCGGGACGGGAGCGAGTACATCGGGGGTCTCCTTGGGGATCGGATTCCGGCGGCAATAATTAGCCTTCAACATGCATCTCTGCACGCAAATCCGCGTCTATCCTATAAATATAATGAGATCAGAAAACGAGAATCACCCCCCGGGACAGGGCGTTCGCGGGTTGCAGCCGCCATCATTCGGGGGCGACCGCGCAGACTCCTAGATCAGCTCTTGAATGGCCTGGTGGACGATCTCAAATAAGGGCTCGACGTCGTCTACTTCGAGGCACGAGAACGCAACCCGAAGGTCGTGCTTTCCGGTCGCGATCAGGCCGACACCGTGCTGGTCCAATAGATGAACGCGCAACCGCTCCGCCTCGACTCCCTTCAGCTCGATCAGCATGAAGTACCCGCTATTAAAGGGATAAACGTCCCAGCTTTCCTTGAACCGCGGCTGGTGGGAGATCTCGTAGACCCGGCTCGCCCGGGCGCAGAGTATGTCCGCCTTGGCCTGGCGCTCCGCGTCGACCTCAGGCGCCTCAAGGGCGAACTGGATCAGACTCTGGGACAAGTGCGGGACATTCGACACGCCCGCGCGGATCAGCCCTCGGACCTTCGCGTCGAGCACATCGCAAACGGCTTCGGCGCCCTGGCTCTGACCGGGCCCAAAAGTGAGAAACCCGCAGCGCAGACCCCAGACGAACAACTCCTTGGTCGCACCGTCGAGCTTCACCGCCAGGATATTGGGGTGGAGGTTCGTGAGCGGACCGAACAGAGACTCGGTCATCGAGTCGCCACCCAGGTGAAAGAAGAGACCGAAGTAGGCGTCGTCCGTCAGAACGACGAGCTTGGTGCCGCGCTCCGCCTGGGCGCGCAGCGCCTTCACGATTTCCTCACCTTCCGCGGGAGTGGGCATATAGCCCGTCGGGTTGTTGGGAAAGTTGAGCAAGACGATGAGCTTGTCCCGGCCTTGCGCGTTGCGTTCGAGCGCTTCGCCAAAGCCCGCAACATTGAAGCCTTCGCCTTCAAAGAAGGGGAACGTTTCGATCTTCGCACCAAAGTGATTTTCGAAACACAGCCGGTAGTTGCCCCAGAGCTTGTCGGGTAGCAGCAACACATCGCCCGGGTCGACGAACAACTCGGCGGTGACCGAAATGCCGTGGGTGATCGCGCTGGTGGTTACAGGCTCGCCGAAGGTCTTGCCCGCAAGGCTCGGGTTCTCCGCAAGAAGCTTCTTGCGCCACGCATCGCGCAAACCGGGACGACCGGCCGGCGGCGCATAGGGGTAGATGTCTTTCGGCTCGAGGCCGGGCACGCGCTGTTGAATCGAATCGAGGTACATCGGCCCGCCACCTTCGGTCGCGATACCGATGGTCGCGTTGAAGCGATGCGCCTTCGCCTTCGCTTCGGCGGACTGCGTGAGGATGCCCTTTGGAAAGTATGCGCGCCGACCGTAGTCGGAGAGCATCGCGAAAACTTCGGGGGCGTTCTTCGCGAGCTTTTCATTGAGCTCACTTGCCAGTGGATTGATAGATTGCTTTGCGGGGGTGTGGGCTTGGCTCATGGGGCTTTCCTTGGTCGCGGAGCGCTCGATTCGGCGGGGAAACCTACATCCGCAGATGCAGCACGTCCATAAGATCTTCGAATCCCCTGTTGCGCCAAAATGCCTGCCCTTCCGGGTTGCCGTGGGCGACGTTGACCTCCACGCGCTCGACCCCCGAAGCTCGGACCCATTCAAGCCCCGCGTCGACGAGAACACCCGCAATTCCGCGACGGCGCTCCGACTTCCGGACCCCCAGATCGGTGATCTCCGCCCGCTCGGATTCGCGCAGAATCGGTGGCGACTGATCGACCCGAACGATCATCAGACCCGGCAGGTCGCGGTTTTCGTCGTAGAGCAGGATCAGGGTTTCCGGGTCGCGGAGCATTGCGGTCAGGAGGCCTCGCAACGTGTCGCCCGCGTCGGGCCGCATGGTGAAGAGCGGGTCGAGGGATTCGTGGTGGTGGGTGATCGCCGTCCACAGCGCCGCCACCCGGTCGAGGTCTTGGTGCTGAGCGGGTCGCACGCATTTTGCCAAGGCTCGACCCTTCGCCTCTACTGCCATCGTTCGTCGACTTCCTTTTCGGCAACGAGCTGGATCTTGCCTGCTCGCCTCATCACGAAGATGCCCTTCTGGGCGTCGTCGCGCGTGAACTCGCCCGACAATACCTCGCCCTTTCGGGAGGTTGTGGTGTAGAGCGTCTCGCCTTCGAGCGCGGTACTGCGGCCTCCGCTCATGCTGTCGCGCCTTCGAAACACGGGCTTACCGCCCGGGTCGACAATTTCCCAAGTTTGGCTGAAACCGATCACCGAGGCCGATTCACGGTTCTGGCGACCACTCGATCTATACCCCGTGACGACGTCCCCGCGAAGGGTTTTGGTGCGCACCCACTGAGGGTTCGCGGCGAGCCCACGTTCGATCTCGGCGCGCTGCGCTTTGTTGGGGTTCCAACTTCCCGACGACTTGATCTCGCGCCCGCCCGCGAGCGTTTGGTAGCGCCCCACGTCAGTTTTAAATGAAAGCTCCGAGTATTCAGTCCAGACCAACCGCGTGCCTCGGAGTTCGAAGACCCAAACCTTGTCTTCCCATCGCTTCCGGTCGTCAGAATTCACCGCCTGCGCGTCGTCGTAATTGACCACCACATACCAGGTCCCAAGCATCGCGTTCGTTTCGGTGTGCGCGACTGCGCTCGAAGCCACGAGAACGAAACACCCGGCAAGGGTCGCGATCCACGCTCTACTCACGGCTTCCTCCCTCGGGTTGGCGATCGACGCGTTTCTTTGTCAAAACTCTGCGGTCAAAGACGATCGATTTCACAGCAGGTTGCGGCTGATGAAAACTGCGGGCGATCTGCGCGTCTTACAGGGCAACTCTGACCTACCCCATGAAGACGGGCAACGACCGTCGCTGCGAGACGCGGGCGAAGGTTCGACGAGCCTTGGTGGGAAATTCTTTTCCAGTAATGAGTCGAAGCAAAGCACTTCGCTAGCGTTGTTGCCGATCGATGAAAAGAGTCTGATTTTCATTGAATCAAGATCCGAGCCGTCGCGGCGGTGACTTATGGCAGGTTCTGCCGGAGGGTTTACGCGTAGCTTTGTTGGCACACGCTTTGCGCTTACCTTCTATGGGTCAGTTTGCTTAAACATCGACCCAGACACTACTCCACACGAGCCCCCTAACGGCGCATTGCGAGCGACAACGCTTCTTTGACTCCATTGACCTCGCTTCGTGTGGGCAGTGCAATGGACAAGGCGGCATGAGCATTTCTTCAACATTGTGGATCGTCCATCGGGATGCCCGGCAACGGGCCGCGCTAGCCCGCCTTGCGGGAGCGGGCGACAACACCTTTATGGGTGGACCCTCGGACGAATTGTTCGCGCGTGCGACGCCTGCGGACGTGGTGCTGCTCGCGCCGTCGGATGACTTCGAAAGCGAACTCGAATTCGCGCATCGCTTCGCGCCGCAGTTGCCTGACTGCACTTGGATCGTGCTCCCAGCCAGCGGCGAACACGCCGAAGCAAAACGACTCTTCGACAGTCTTCCCGCCGCCTTCCTGAAGTTCCCGCCGCGCCCCGAGCGCCTGCGCAGCATGATCGCCAAAGCGACCGGACGGCGCGGCGTCGACTCCCTTTCGCGCCGCCGCGCGCGCAAGCTGCTTACCGCGCGGTTCGCGCGCTGGTTCATCGACCTCGACATGCCCGACTTGCTGCACGCCCTCGACCCTCGGCTCGCCCACTTGCCGCTTCTGATTCGCGGCGAAGTCGGCACTGGACGTGGCGTCGTGGCTCGTTACGTCCACGCTTTTTGTGGCGACAATCAGGCCGAACTCCTGCATGTGCCGTGCGGGGGGCTCAGCAGCGAGGCGGAACTCATCGCCTTCATCGAGCAAGCCAATGGCCGCAGGGGGCATTATCGCCAGACCATCTGGCTTGAAGACGCAGACGAACTTCCCGCTCCGGTACAACTGCGCGTTCGCGACTGGATCGAATTCGGCATCCCCGAAACGGTGCTCCGAACAACGACCGTGCGCTTCATCGTGACCGCTCGGGAAAGCGTCGCAGAGGACGCCCTCGATGACGACGAAGGCTTCCCCTCTCCACCCAGCTTGAACGCCGGGCTCTCGAACGCGTTGTCGAGCCTTGTCATCAGCCTCCCCGCGCTGCGCGAGCGAACCGGCGCCACCGAAGCGTTCGTCGCCGACACTGCGCTCAATTGGTCAGAATCTCTCGGCGAACGGCAACGAGGGTTTGCACCCGGCGCCATCCGAGAACTCAACACCTACCCGTGGCCGGGCAACATGGCGCAGCTCAAAGCTGTGGTGTTGCGCAGCCTGTCACACACGAGTGCGAACCCCCTTGAAGCGCATCACGTCCGTTTTCACGACGAGTCGCTCCCCACGCCAGAATCGTCACTCCCCGTGGCCAACTTCGTCGACCCTTTCCCCGACCCTGAAGTGTCGGAAGAGGATTTGCCAGAACTGGAACCGCTTCCCGAAGACGTGACGTTGGCCCCGCGTACGACGGCCCATCAAGAGACGTTCGTGGGAAGCCCGGATGTCGCCGTGTCTCAGGTTGAATTTGAAGAAGCGGGCCACCCGCTCGCGGAGCCATCGCCGAGCAGCGCGCAGCCACTCAAGTTGCCGGCCACGCCTGAATTTGACGAAGGGGGTCTGCGACGGCTCGTCGGTGCGCTCGCCCACGAGGTTCGAAACCCATTGGTTTCGATCAAGACATTTTCAGAGCTGCTTCCTGAGCACCACAGCGACGAAGACTTTCGCAACCGCTTTGCCGAGCTGGTGGGCAACGACGTCCGACAGATCGAAAGCGTCGTGTCTCGGTTGCAAGACCTCGCCAACCTCGCGCCCACTCGACGCGAACCGGTCGATGTCGCGTCGATGATCGACCGCGTTCTAACGGAGCAGCGTCCGCTGATCCAGGAGCGACACCTCTTGCTCCTCAAAGAACTCGACCGGACTGCGCCCTACGTCCTCGCAGACGAGGGACAACTCGAACGTGCGATTGCCGGCGTCCTCGCGACTGCGATCGAAATGGTGCCCGAACGCGGCGACGTCTACTTGGCGTCGAAACACAACTCCCAGGGCTTCGCTGGACAACCCACCGTGCGGGTCTTGCTCCGCTATCACGTGCCGAGCCTCGGCCGCCCGCTTGGCGACTTGCTGCAAGACGCCGGCTTCCGCATCGAGGGCATCACGCAAAGCGAAACATCTCTCGATTTTTTGATCGCCGAAGCGATCGTGCGCGCGCAAGGCGGTGCCATGACGATCGACACCACGGACGCGCAAGAGACCGTCATCGTGATCGACTTGCCCGCCGCTTCGAGTTAGCCGAGCACCCGCCAAGCCACGATCCGAACGACACATTGTGGCGACGCAGTCGCCGAACTAAGCCCAACTAAGCCGAACATTACGCTGAATATAACGCGGTGAATTGATCCATGAAGTCGTCGAGTTGATCGCCGGGTAGGTTGTTGATGCCCGCCGCCGCTTCGCGGCCGCCGCCAGTCGGGAACCGTCGGCAAAGATCCGACGCGCCCACCTTATTGCTCAGCGGCGCACGAACACTGATCAGATAGGTACCGTCGGGACGTATCGTGATCACGGCATGCGCGCGGCCCGGCGCGCCGTTCACCAATTCATTACTGAAGACACCGCTAGCGCGACGCGCCCAAG
Source organism: Myxococcales bacterium (assembly GCA_012960035.1). Lineage (GTDB taxonomy): Bacteria > Myxococcota_A > UBA9160 > UBA9160 > UBA4427 > DUBZ01. The sequence goes on from DUBZ01000116.1 coordinate 35,517, forward strand.
GTTCGTCGGGAAACATGAATACTGCGGTTCGGTCTGACACCCGCGAGGGCTTGGTGCCCCTGGCTCGCGCCATGTCGTCGCGATAGCCGGTCTCCAGTTTTTCAAAGTGTTGCGCGCCGTCCTCTACAAAGTCGAGCGGGTCCGCGTATGCGCTGACCAGGCCGTAGAGCTCCGCGGGCCGAAAGTGCAGGTCGTCTTCTGTCGCCCCGTAGCCGTTGTAGTTGATGTAGATGCCGAGGCTCTTGAGTGTTTCGATGTTGCCGCCGCTGAGCGACAGCGGGTCGGCGAGCGCCTCGGCACTGGCATTGAGGTTGTCGCCAAATGCGCCCACAACGGCCCAGCGCACAAACGCGCCACCGAGATGTGCGTTCATCAAAATGCTGGTGCAAACGTCGGGCGAGGTATCGATCAGGGTTTTGAGACCCGGCTCGGCCGGAATGTCGCCGGCAAAGTGGTGGTCGACGTAAAAGATGCCGGCTCCGACCTCGAGTGCCTCAACGACCGCGGCGCGATTTTTATCGAGGGAAATATCGAGCACGGTGACTTCGTCGCCAGCTTCGATGCCGGCCTGGCCCACGAGTGCGATGTCGCGCTTCACGCCCGTTACGAGTCGGCTTTTGGCCGGCTTTGCGTTGCGGAACTGCGTGAGTGCGCAGATGCCATCCGCGTCTCCATTGAAGACGTCAATCTTCGCCATGTTGTCTCCTTGAGCCCGAACGAAGGGAGCTGTGCCGCGGGGGAGTGTTCGTGCCACGCAGATAACGGGACTGTACCGGAAGTCCGCGTCCGCATAAATCATGTCGCGCTCGCATTCGGCGGCGCGTGGTCGGGCCGTTATGTACCCGTTACTCTTCGGCGCACTAGAAAATCAGTTTTCATTTGCCCAGGCTTTACAGTTAAACAGCCCCGTTCAAAAGCCTGGTCATCACCTCTCTGGAGAGAACCATGAAGCTCTACAATTCAATCGGCCCCAACCCCCACCTTGTGCGCATCTTTGCCAAAGAGAAGGGCATCAATCTCGACATCGAAACCGTTGACCTCATGGCGGGAGAAAATCGACAGGATGCCTACAAGACAAAGAACTCGCGTGGCCAAACGCCTTGCCTCGAGCTCGACGATGGAAGTGTGATCTCGGAAACCCTCGTGATCTGCGAATACCTCGAAGACATTCAGTCCGACCCGGTTCTGATTGGGTCGTCGCCCGCAGAAAAGGCGAACACCCGGATGTGGACGCGCCGTGCCGAGATCGCCATCACCGCCCCGATGACCGACGGCTTCCGCTTCTCCGAGGGTTTGCCTTTGTTCAAAGACCGCATCCGCACGATCCCCGAAGCGGCCGACGGCCTGAAGGCCACCGCGCAGGATGGGCTTGCCTGGCTCGACAAAGAAATTGCCGGGCGCGACTTCATCGCGGGCGACAACTTCAGCCTCGCAGACGTCTTGCTGATTTCGTTCTTGATCTTCGGCGGCCAGGTGGGCCAGCCAATCGACCCAAGCCTAAAGAATGTGGCGGCCTGGTACGAGCGCGCTTCGACCCGCGAATCCGTTGTGAGTACGGCGTAGCGCTCATCTACAAAGATCCAGAAAGGTCCACCAAGACCCGTCAAGATCGTCGAACGCCGGATTGACCGCGCGCTGAGCAAAGCTTGGCGCGCGGTTCGCGTTGGCGCGTGTTAATGTCCCACCGATGGCCTTTGTATTAGTGGTCGACGATGAGATCGGCGTACGCGAATCCCTGCGTATGCTGCTTAAGAGCGAGTTTGACGTCGAAACAAGTCCAGACGTCGAAACTGCCTTGCGCATCATCGGCGATCGGCTTCCCGACCTCATTATCCTCGACCTCGTGATGCCCGGACGCGGCGGCATCGACTTGCTGCGCGAACTTCGCGACCGCGGCATGGCCGTACCGGTCGTCGTACTCACCGCCTCCAACACGATCGACGCCGCGGTGGGCGCAATGAAGCTCGGCGCCGCCGACTTCATCACCAAACCGTTCGAGGTCGAAGCGCTCCGCATCAAGCTTCGTCAGTTACTTCAACACCGTGAACTCGAGCGCGAGGTTGCGCGCTTGCGCGACGAAGTCGCGGGGCGTGAGCGCCTGGGCCGCATGACGGGCAAGAGCCCAGTCATGCTCGAACTCTTTCGCACGATTGAACGCATTGCCGACTCAAAGGTCAGTGTCTTGATCTCGGGCGAAAGCGGCACGGGCAAGGAGTTGGTCGCCCAGGCGATCCACGACGTTGGCCCGCGACACGACAAGCCCTTTATCGCGGTCAATTGCGGCGCGATTCCCCATGACTTGATGGAGAGCGAATTGTTCGGCCACGAACGCGGCGCCTTCACGGGGGCACACGACCAGCGTATCGGCCGGTTCGAAGCTGCGAACGGCGGCACGCTGCTGCTCGACGAGATCGGCGAACTCGACCCGAGCCTTCAGGTCAAGTTACTGCGTGCGCTGCAAGAGAAGAAGATCGAACGCCTGGGGAACCCCCATTCGATCGACGTAGATTGCCGCATCATCACGGCGACCAACCGCAACCTAGAACGCGAGATCGAAACCGGTCGTTTTCGCAGCGACCTCTTCTACCGGATCAACGTCATCACGGTCGAACTCCCGCCCCTGCGCGAGCGGCGGGAAGACGTACGCCTGCTCGCCGATACCTTCATCGAGCGAATCGGTAAAGAAGACGGACGAAAGCTTCACTTCGACGCTACGGCAATCGCCGCCATCGAGCGGTACACGTGGCCCGGCAATGTGCGCGAACTCGAAAACGCCGTCGAACGCGGGGCAGCGCTCTGCCAAAGCGGTCTGATCCGCCTCGAAGATCTGCCAGATTCGATCGTGTCTTCTGGCCGCAGCGACAGGCTCCGAGAGGAATTACGTACCGGTAGCGGGGCGTTTGAAGAAACCGTCGGCAGGTTCGAGTGCGAGCTCTTGCTAGAAGCCCTGGAACGCCAGCGATGGAATCAAACCCGTGCCGCCGAAGATCTAGGTGTGACCCGACGCGTCCTGAAACTCAAGATGGACCGCTTCGACATCGTCGCCCCGGATATCGAAGCCGGCGAATAGGCGCGCGTATCGTCGCCCCTCCGGGTTGTTCGCGCGCGAACAGTCCCACCCCCTTGGCGTTCAATTTGGAACAGATCCTCTTTCCTTTTTGTTTTCACTATCTTACGTGAATGCTGCTCGGGAGCCGTTCGAGATCGAACAAGCCCGCAGGGGAGTTGGCGCGAGCTGTGTTCGACTGGGAGCGAAATTCCCAATTAAAATCAGCTAGTTGAGAAAGTTTTGCCAGCTACTGATAGCTGGCACGGCACTTGCTTTAGTAAGAGACCATGCAGCAAGTTGAACCTCAAAGCACGCGACAAACCAGCGAACAACGCGGTGTCGTGCCGGTCGCTGACCTCGAAGTCATCAACCCCACAGGTTTTGCAGCTTGGAAGCCGCGGGCTCCGGAATACGCAGCGGCATCTGCAACTTCCTCACCAAGCCCTTCGACGTCATTCAAGTTGGAGCCCCAGGTCGTAGGCGTGCTCTGCGAGATCGCTCGAATACCAGGACGAACTGAATCCCCTAGCGAAGCTCTGAACGCGTACGTGTTCGCAAACCGCTTCGACCAGAATGTAAACGGAGAGTTGGCCCGATGAGTGCTGTTCAAAGTAGTGCCATGCAGATCGACACCACATCTATCAATCCGAGCACCCTACAGAGCCGCGAATCGCGCCGCGACGGACTTCGCCAAGTCGGCTTCAGCCCTTTCCCGCGTGTGAGTCTCGACGCCGGTCAGACCTTGGGTCTGCTCATCAACGAATCTGACTCGGGCTTCTGCATGATTGCAAGCGACCGCGAAGAGGTCGGAGACCTGCTTCGCGTGATGGTGCGCGGTCTTCACGGCCACACGTCGCGCGACGTTGTCGCACGCGTGGTCTGGAGCGAAGCCACCGACGCAGGACGCTGCCGCATGGGCCTCAAGCTCCTGCGCGAGAATCAGCCGCAAATGGTACGCATGCGATACGAGAGTGAGCACGCGTTAGATCGATTCGCGACGAACCGAGGCTAAGCCTCGCGGAAACCGCGCAACGGGGGACCGAAAGGAAAGACAGTTCTATGGGGTCCGGCGATCATCCGGGGGGGTGTCGCCGGTTCCCAAACTGACGAATGGGGCCGGTGGCAATAAATCCGGGGGGGTAGTCACCGGCTCCCGTTTTCAGATCACATCCATCAGGACGAACCCGAACTCAGGGTCCGCGAGATGACGAGAGTTAAATTAGAGGGCTGGCAGCATTAAATCCGGGGGGGTTGCTGCCGGCTCTTTTTTTTCGGTCGTGCTTTTCGAGTTTGAAATGCGGGGCGAATCAACTTCAACTCTGATGTCCGGCCGCGGACACAATTGGGAGTACTGGCAGCAAACGCGGGTCCCTTCGCGGGGTTCTTGATCTCGCTGCTGCTAGAATTGCCATCCATGTTTGGAATCGGACCGCTCGAACTCACTGTGATCCTTGTTGTTGCCCTGCTCGTAATGGGCCCGAAGAAGTTGCCCGAACTCGCTCGCACCCTCGGGCGCGGACTTGCGGAATTTCGTCGGGCTTCGAACGACCTCAAGCGCAGCATCGATATGGACCTCGAAGACCACAAGATCGAGCCGCCAGCGGGCCCCGCTCAAACCGGCGTGTCCCACGTTGCGTCAAAGAAAGGCCAAGAGGTCGGCAGCAACACGAAGACGAAAGCCGAGCCACACGGCGAAGATCCGCTTGATCCGAAGCCTGAGTCCGAATTAGAAACCGAACCCGCGGACGACGACCCCATCCCTGCAGCGAGCCCCGCGCCCGCCGTAAAGCGCGAGACGGAACCGCCGGTTGACTGATCACGAGCTACCCATCACCGATCACCTCGCTGAGCTGCGCTCGCGCATTTCCTGGGTGTTGGGCTGTTGGTTTATCGCGGCCGGGCTTTCATACGCGTGGGCGGAACAGATCTTTGCCTTCTTGCTCGAACCCGCACTCGCGGCCCTTGGCGACGGCGCTTCGCTGCAATCGATCGCGCCCACCGAGATCTTCTTCACCTACGTGAAGTGCGCCCTGCTCGCGGGCTTCATCTTTTCATCGCCGATGTTCTTCTGGCAGGGTTGGGCCTTCATCGCACCAGGCCTCTATGACGGTGAGAAACGCCACGTCGTTCCGTTTGCGTTTTTGTCGAGCATCCTCTTTGCCACCGGATCGTTCTTCGGATACACGATCGTTTTCCCGATCATCTTTGAATTCTTCAACAGCTTCAGCAACGAGATGGTGATTTCGGCATGGACGATGCGCGAAGTCTTTTCGCTCACGACCCGACTCTTCCTCGCGTTTGGCGTTGCGTTCGAGTTGCCACTGTTGGTCTTCTTCCTCGCGATGGCGGGCATCGTCACCGCGAAGCAGTTGCTTTCCTTCACTCCGTACGCCGTACTCTGTGTTTTCGTCGCCGCCGCGCTCCTGACGCCACCCGATGTCGTAAGCCAGTTCTTCCTTGCCATCCCAATGATCGGCTTGTATCTGGCCGGAGTGGGGGCCGCGTTCTTGGTAGCCAAGCGGAAGAAACATGATGAAGACGAGACGAGCGAGTTGACCCCCGAGGACTGAGCGAATGTCTCGTCTGGGGCGCGTCTAGAACCGCCCCGAAGATCACAAGTTCCCGCTACCGTGAGCGGCCGCATCTGCGGCGCCGTTTTCTAACCAAAAGGACGACCCCCCATGACCGACCTCATTCGCAGCGAGCGCAAAGGCGCGATCGCGATCTTGACCCTGGACCGGCCCAAGACCCTCAACGCCTTGGACGAGTCGCTCCTCCTCGCGCTCGAAGCCGCGGTGCACGAAGTTGCGATCGACAAAAGCGTTCGCGCGGTGATCGTGACCGGCGAAGGCCGCGCGTTTGCGGCGGGAGCGGACATCGAAGCGATGAGTCACATGAGCGCGACCGAAGCCGAAGCGTTCAGTCGCCTCGGACACCGCGCATTTTCGGCACTCGAAGAATTGGCGGTCCCCAGCATCGCTGCGGTAAACGGTTTTGCGCTCGGCGGTGGATGCGAACTCGCGATGTCGTGCGACTGGATTTACGCGTCAACCAAGGCGCGCTTCGGCCAGCCCGAAGTCAAGCTCGGCTTGATCCCCGGCTTCGGCGGAACGAGCCGCCTGGTTCGCCGCGTGGGTGTCGCGTGGGCGAAAGAGCTGGCGTGCTCGGGCCAAAACCTGGTTGCCGAAGAAGCGCAACGCATCGGGCTCGCAAACCGCATCTTCGAACCCGACGACCTTCTGCCCAAGACCCTCGAGGCCGCCGAAGCCGTCGCAGCCGCGGGACCACACGCAGTGCGGTCCGCAAAGCGGGTGATTCAACAAGGGCAGGATGCAGATGTTCGCACCGCCCACGCGCTGGAGCAGAACGCGTTCGGGTTGGCGTTCTCACGACCGGAGAAGACCGAAGGCGTTGGGGCGTTCTTGGAAAAGCGCGATCCGACATTCGAGGATTGATGCGACTTTGATCGAACGTCGAAGCCCCTCAAGGACGATATCGACCTATTTCCATCCCCGCGGAATGATTGACGGGCTGAAGTGCCCTTTTGTGTTTTTTGAGAAACCGGGCAGCAAACTCAAGTACAGACGACCGGGCCTGGTCGTCGCAAAACCTTATAGATTCGAGATGTCACCGACGGTTTGCTGCAACGATTTGGCGTACTCGGCGACGTCGATGTTGATGCGTGCAACACCCGACTCCATCGCGGCGGTTGCCACGGCGGGAGCCACGTACAGAAGTACGCGCGGATCGAAGGGCTTGGGGATGATGTAGCCCGGCGAAAAGTCGAAGTCTTCGCCCGGGTACGCGTGCTTCACCGCTTCGGGCACCATCTCACCACGGCGGGCTAGTTCTGCAAGCGCGCGCACAGCGGCGAGCTTCATGGGTTCGTTGATCTGCGTTGCGCGCACGTCGAGTGCGCCACGGAAGATAAACGGGAACCCCAAGACGTTGTTCACCTGGTTGGGGTAGTCGGAACGGCCCGTCGCGCAGATGGCGTCACGCCGCACCGCGTGTACGTCCGAAGGCGTGATCTCGGGGTCGGGGTTCGCCATCGCGAAGATGATGGGTTGCGGTGCCATCGAGTCGACCATCTCTTTGGTCACGATGCCCGCGGAAGAGCAGCCCACGAAGACATCTGCACCCACCATCGCTTCCGCGAGTGTGCGCCGGGTGGTCTCGATCGCGAATTCTTCTTTGTAAATGTTCATCCCGTGTTCGCGACCTTTGTAGATCACGCCACGGCTGTCGGCCATGTGCAGGTTCTCGGCCGGAACGCCCAAGTCTTTGTAGAGCTTCGAGCACGCAATCCCGGCTGCGCCCGCACCCGAGATGACGATCTTGATCGACTCCATGTGGCGGCCGGTGAGCATCACTGCATTCAGGAGTGCCGCTGCACTAATGATCGCCGTGCCATGCTGGTCGTCGTGAAAGACCGGGATGTCGAGGCTTTGATTCAAGCGCTTTTCGATCACAAAGCACTCGGGCGCACGGATGTCTTCGAGGTTGATGCCCCCGAAGGTCGGTGCGATCAGTTCGATCGTTCGAATAATTTCTTCGGGGTCTTGGCTATCGATTTCGATGTCGAACACATCGATGTCGGCGAAGCGTTTAAAGAGAACGCCCTTGCCTTCCATCACCGGCTTGCCAGCCAGTGCGCCAATGTTGCCCAGTCCGAGGACCGCGCTGCCATTCGTAATCACCGCGACCAAATTGCTCTTCGCCGTGTAGCGATAGGCAGCATCTGGGTCGGCCTGAATTTCCATGCACGGCGCCGCGACTCCCGGCGTGTAGGCGAGGGAAAGATCGTCAGCCGTCTTACAGGGCTTGGTGGGAACTACTTTGATTTTCCCGGGGCGGCCGTTCTCGTGATAAGCGAGTGCTTCTTCTTTCAGTCCCACGTGGACATTTCCCTATGCCGCTACAGGGGGGGGTGTACGCGACTCACTTTGACGTTCCCCACGTGTTGGCCTCCACCTGAGACCCCGGGGATACGAAATTCCGATTTCGAAGATCGAAGTTTTCAAAAATAAAATCCGATTCTATCCGACGTCTCCCGTCTCGGGAACCCGATAGGCATGGAGTTTCAGGGACTTGCACCGCCGAGCCCCGGGTCGCGCGCGGAAACGCATCGACCCGTTGTGACACGTGAAGGCGAACCCCTACGACGAGCGAAGATACACCGTGGCGTGGAACGGACCAGCTATTTCTCAGTGGGCAGCAAAATTCGCCGCACTGCGAATGCCAGCCGCTCGCTGCGCGAGATCACAGATCCACGTGATCCAACGACGTGATGACGCCGTGGATGCCTACGGACCGCCCAACACACGCGATCGCCGAACTTGGGTTCTGACATGCGCGGTTTGTGCGTCAACCGACTCGTCGAACGACCCCGAGCGAACCACCCAGAAATCGAGCTACCCCAGGTTCCGACTCAACCGCTCCGCCGCATCAACCACCGCCGGCGCAACAGCCCCGAGCAGATGATCTTCGGACAGACGGAACGCCGGGCCTGAGACCGAGATCGCAGCGACAACGTTGCCGCCGTCGTTGAGGACCGGAGCCGCGACACAGCGCAGACCCGCTTCGCACTCTTCCATGTCGACGGCGAAACCCTGAAGGGCCACGGAAGACAGGTGCTCCACAAACTTGTGGGGATCGGTGATGCTGTTGGGCGTGAGCGCGACCATCCGGTGGTCTTCGACCAGGCCAGACGCGAACTCTTCTCTCGCCTGTGCGTCGAGGCCAGCCAAAAGAACCTTGCCGATGGCCGTGTTCTGAGCCGGAAGCCGCAAGCCAACGCGAGAGGCGGTCGTGATCAACCGCCCCGGGACTTCGGCGTCGAGGTGAATCACTTCGCCGCCACGCAGCGATGCGATGTGGGCAGTTTCGGCGAGGGACCGACTCAGCTCTTCGAGGATCGGACGCGCGCTGCGCAGGAGCGAGTTGCCCCGGGCAAAGGATCGACCGAGTTCCAAGCAGCCCGTTCCGAGACGGTACCGCTCACTTCGTGCACTCTGCTCGATGTATCCGTTCTCTTCGAGAGTCGCAAGAAGACGAAAGACGTTGTTTTTGTGCAGGCTTAGACGACGGGAGAGATCGCTTACCCCGATCTCGTCTTCTTCTGAAAACATTTCCAAAACTCGCAGTGCGTTGCTGACCGTCTGAATGGAGTAATCGCTCTTCGCTTTCGTCATGAATTAGGCTGCTCTCAGATGCAAGGGGTTAGGGGGTGGCTGTGTGTGTGTGCTGGGCCGTGATGGGTCTTTGTTGCCGCTGACCGTTGCTGACTTCTCGCCGTGCCGTGCTTTCGATTGTTGCGATTCGCTGACTAGGTCTCGCTTGTTGGTGCCAGTGCTTGGCTTAAATGCTTGGCTTAAATGCTTGACGCAAGTCATTGGTTTCCAACGACCAAGACTTACATGGGCCAAAACGAAGTCGACCCGGGTTGAGCTTGTCGTGGCTGCTCGAGTTGTTGTAGATGGATTTGCAGAAATTGCTCGTTCTCGAGTGCGTCGCGAACCCGTGACGGGACCGGCCCGCCTTGCTCTGCCGAGAACCCAAAGATGGACGGACCGTTCAGTACACGGAAGGCTGCGTCATGAATTGCACTGACAGAACTGCCGGCTGAGACGCCGACAAACGCGTCAACAGTCGCGTCAACAGTCGCGTCAACAACAGAAGCCTCAGCGATCTCAATAGCTGACTCGGGGTCCGTGTAATACACGGCGTAAGTAGAGCCGGCATCGGGCTTGGCGATGGGCTTGGCATCGGGCTTGGCACCGGGCTTCGCGACGACGGGCATTCCGAGAAGGAGCGCGGAGCGCGCCTCGCAATCTTCGGCAATGGGTGCTGCTGCGTCAAAACTGGGCTTCATTTGCGCACGGCTCGGTGGAGCATCAGGGGGGGGAACACCGAATTTAAGCTTCGCGGCCAACGGCCGGTCTTCATGTTGCTTCTCCAAGACGGCGACTTCTTATCGCAACCGCCCTCGAACTGTCAACGACTCGCCACACACGCTGGTTATAAATAACACCATATGGCGTCACGGCCCGTGGGACGTTCCCGATCCAAAAGGAAAATTTCTACGCCAGTTTATTTGTGATCAAACCAAAGTTTTTCGTCACAGCGAACGCCGACTCGTTGTCGCACACACGACGTTCGAAAACCACGTCAACCCATCGCGCCACGCGCGACCTTGTAAAGCATGACGACAGTCCAACATTGCGCTGCAAGCGCGACGCGCTCGACCCCGCGCAATGTAAATTCATCATTGCCAGATCGAAATTGCACCAGCAAGAAACGGGTTCAATTCGCGGGGGATTGTGTGAAGGTATCGGGCTAGCGAAGTTCGTCGGGATGCAACGCGCCATCCCCCCAAACCCGCGGCGACATTTCGCGCGCTTTGTCGAGGAGATCGCCCCCCTCTTCTACATCGCCTGCGTCATAGAGGGCGCCGCCCCTCAGTCCGAGTAAATGGACTTCCATCTCAGGTTCGACCTCACCCTGCATGCGGAACAACGAGTCCGCTCGATCCAAAAACTGCAGCGCGCGCGTTGGGTCTTGGGCTTCGACATGATGCCGTGCAATGGCGAGGTACGCGTACGGGTTCGACGCATCGACCTGTAGAGCGCGCTCATAGCGTGCCTGTGCCCGCGGCTCATCGCCACTGGCGTCTGCCACCAAGCCCTCGTCGATCAACCGCAGAGAGGCGCGACGGGCGGCGTCGCCCGCTTCGATCACATCGCGAATCCGCACCGGCTCGACGCCGAGATCCCTCGCACCGAACGTTTCACAGCCGGTGGCCCCGGCGAGCGTCAGCACGACGATGAATACTCTTGCGGTGGAGGGAAGGCTCGAGTGATACACAAAACCCACGACTTCGGACCCCTTTCAATCTTCAGCGACTGCGAGCTTGAGAGTTCGCGGCAATGTCATTGTGAGTTTCGGCTTAAAAGAGTTCTCGAAGCCAGCCGAATACGCTGTCGTCGTTCTTGTTGCGGTTGTTCTTGCGATTTTCGTTGCGCCTTCCTTGCCGACGCCGCTTTCGTTTGATCTCGCGCTCTCGATCCCCCGCGGCGACTGCACGAATTCCTCTTCCGTCGCAGATCTCGTTGGGTTCCGTTCCGACGAGGAAGAGTTCGCTCTTTCGACTCGGACAACCCGAAACCGCAAGAGCACCCGACTCGGGATCAATCTCGAGTCGTTCAATATTGCGAGGCGGAATAAAGACACCATGCGGCCGGTTTCCCATCGATTCTTTTATAAAGTTTGCCCAAATTGTAAGCGGTCCCTCGCTACTCGAGATCCCAATACTGCGCGGTTCATCAAAACCCAGCCAAACTACGGCCACCAACTCAGGTGTGAAGCCGACAAACCACAGATCCCGTTCATCGTCCGTGGTCCCAGTCTTGCCCGCAATCGCGCCTTCCAACTGCATGCTGCGCAATCTTCGGGCAGTGCCGCGATTCACGACTCCCTCAAGAAGAGATACGCCGAGGTAGGCGAGGCCAGGGTCGAGGACTTGTTCGAGTTCGAGCTTGCGTTGTTCAAGGGTTTGGTTTTCAGCTGTAACGTCTTCGAACGTATGTGGCGTCGGCCGAATGCCGCCACTCGCTAAGGTGGAATACGCGCGCGCGATTTCGAGCGGAGAGACTTCCGCGGTCCCCAATGCAAGGCTCGGTACCAGAGGCAGGTAGCTCTTTACCCCCATGCGTCTCGCCATCTCGGCCACTCGATCGAGCCCGACGTCGAGCGCCAGGCGAACCGACGGAACGTTGAGCGACTTTTCGATCGCGGTGCGCAGCGGAACCGGTCCGCGAAATTTGTGGTCGTAGTTCTGCGGCTGCCATAGGCCGTCGCGGGTCTCGATTTCGAGCGGACTGTCGTCCAGCAAGGTCGCCATCGTCGCGACGGGACGACGGTCTCGGTTTTCTAATGCGGCCAAGTAAATGAACGGCTTGAAGACACTGCCCGCGGCCCGACGTGCCTGGGTGCAGCGATCAAACTGCGAACTTCCGTAGCTGCGCCCGCCAACCAGAGCGAGTATCTCACCGGTCTGCGGGCGCATTGCGAGCACACAGCCTTGCAGGCGCTTGGTGGGGTCATCGTTCTTTAGCGCGGGCTTACGCGCTTCGATCGCGTGCAAACCCTCGACGAGTGCGCGCTCGGCCGCACGCTGCAGTCGCGAGTCGAGGGTCGAGTAAATCCGCAACCCTTCGGTCTGCAACAGGTCGCGATCGTAGACTTCGGGGAGCTGCCGGCGCAGCACGTCGAGGAAGTAACGCGCGTCACCCGCGTCATCGAGGGGCGCCGCCACCTCGATCGCCGTCGCGCGCGCCCGGTTGAAGGCATCCATGTCGAGTCGACCCTGCTTGCGCATCAGCTCGAGCACCAAGTTACGGCGCTCGAGCGCTCGGGTCGGATTGCGGTGAGGCGACAGCCGGTTCGGGCTTTGGATGATCGCTGCGAGCAACGCCGACTCCGCGGGCTGAAGGTCGTCGACGCGCTTGCCGAACAGGAAACCACTCGCCTCGCCAACCCCGTGGATCGACGTCGAGCCCCGCCTTCCGAAATAGATCTCGTTCAAGTAGCTCTGCAGGATTTGGCGCTTCGAATAACGCGCCTCGACGATCAAGGCCATCACCGCTTCCTGGAGCTTGCGGCGCAACGTTCGCTCTGGGGTCAGAAAGAAGTTCTTCACCAACTGCTGGGTGAGCGTGCTTCCCCCCTGGCGCACACCTCCCGCGCGCAAATTTGCGAGCACGGCGCCACCGATCCGGGTCAAATCGACTCCGCGATGGGAGGTGAAGCGTCGGTCTTCGACTGCGAGAACGGCGTCGATCAGATGTTGGGGGACGCGGTCGATGCTCACGAGTTCGCGCTGTTGGCGGTCGCTGCCGAAGTACGACCCGACAAGCTCCGGTTCGAGCAGCACGGCACCCACTTCGCGCGATCGCGGCAGCTCTCGAATCTCCGCGATGAGGTCACCTTTGAAGCGGATCACGATGTCGCGCGCGGGCTCGGAACGGGTCGGATGACTAAATGCGCGAAGGAAAACTCGCAGCCGGTTGTCGGTCCAGCGATAGAGCCCCGGGCGCAGGGCTCGACCCGTCGTGATCTTCTGCTCGCGGTACCCCAACCGCTGCAGCGTGCCGCGAAGGTCGATCAATTTGGCGTTGAGACCGGGATAAAGGATGCCCGGTGCAGAAAAGACTTTGCTCGGCACCAAGAAGCGCTGGCCTTCGAAACGACTGACCACGATGCGGTCCATCGAAACGATCCAGCTGGAAGCCCACACCCCAGCGAAGAAGGCACCAACGGTGAGAATCTTGACCAGCGCTCTGCGCCAACGACGCCCCCTGCCTGAAGCCGACGGCTTCTTCGAACCGCCGCCTTTCTTGCGAGCGGTTTTGCGCGCTGGCGCTTTGCGCGCGGCGGCCTTGCGTTTTGGCTGCGAACTCCCCTTGGTCACCCGGGTCCCCAATTTAAAGCGTCTCCCCGGGGGCTCTCACCACCCCGACGCGCAGCCTAGCAGTTCGCCGCGCTCCACTTCAGTTCACGAACGATAAGCCGAACTCGTAGTTAGAAGTCGTCACGTCAGAGGTTGTGGTTCTGCTTGGAAACCGCGAGATTACCCGAGTTCAATTATCCGATCGGTTCGTCGTTATGGCAAAAGACCCCAAAACAGATTCAACGCGTGCCGGGGGTTCCACCAAACTTTGGGGGGGCCGCTTCAGCGGTGCCACCGACCCAACGGTCGAGCGATTTTCCGCTTCGGTCCACTTCGACAAAGCGCTTGCCCGCTACGACATTCGCGGGTCAATCGCCCATGCCCAGATGCTGGGTAAGACTGAGCTCATTCCCGGTGACGACGTCGAGGCGCTGGTCTCTGGCTTGAAGGCCATCGAAGCCGACATCGAGGCGGGGACGTTTCCATTCGATCCCGCACTCGAAGACATCCACATGAATATCGAGTCGCGCTTGCGCGAACAGATCGGTCCGGTTGCGGGCAGACTCCACACGGGGCGCTCGCGCAACGATCAGGTCGCGACCGACACGGCACTTTACTTACGTGAGACTTGTTGGGCAGCGCAGATGAGCCTGCTGAGCTTTCGGCAGACCCTGGTCGCCCGCGCGTCCGAGCATATCGACACGATCCTACCCGGCTACACTCACTTGCAGCGCGCCCAACCCGTGCGCCTCGCGCATCACTGGCTCGCGTATGCGGAAATGCTCGAGCGCGACAGCGAGCGGTTTGCCGACTTGGGGCGACGCATTCGCCGCTGCCCCCTTGGTGCGGGCGCGATCGCGGGTTCAACGCTTCCCCTCGACCGCCATCACACCGCGAAGGCACTCGGTTTCGAAGAACCCACGCGCAACAGCATGGACACCGTTGCGTCGCGAGACTTGACCCTTGAGTTTCTCTCGGCCACGGCGATTTGCATGGTGAACTTGTCCCGCATCGCAGAAGAGCTTGTGATCTGGTCCTCGACAGAGTTCAATTTTGTGACCCTGGCCGACGCATACTCGACGGGATCGAGCCTGATGCCCCAAAAGAAGAACCCAGACGTCCCCGAACTTGTTCGCGGCAAGAGTGGCCGGGCAATCGGCAACCTCGTGTCGCTACTCACCACGATGAAGGGGCTGCCACTTGCCTACAACCGGGACATGCAGGAAGACAAAGAACCGCTCTTTGATTCGGCCTTGACGCTGCGCGACAGCATCGACGTCCTCAATGGGTCGATCTCTACCCTGCAGGTCTGTGAAGCCGCCATGGCGGCAGCAGCCCAGGACCCGATGCTCCTCGCAACCGACCTCGCCGAGATCCTCGTCGTCGAAAACGTACCCTTCCGCGAAGCCCACGAAGTGGTGGGCAAGATGGTCGGGCAGTGCGCGCGCGACGGCGTCACCCTCGATTCCTTTAGCCTCGATGAAATGCAGGCCTTCCACCCTGCGTTCTCCGCGCCGGCGAGCGAACTTTTGAATCTCGAACGCAGCTTCGAGCGACGCAACCTCGTCGGCGGGACCTCGCGCGAACAGGTCAGTCGCGCCGTGGAAATCGCGACCCAGGACCTTCATACCCAGGCGATCGAACTCGAAGCCGCGGGCCAGCAGGTCGAGGGCACGCAATGAGCCGCATCGTCGCAGCCTGGTTGTGTTGCACCGCGTTGGTGTGCGGTCTCGCGTGCGGGAAATACGGTCGCCCGGAGCGGCTTGCGCCAAGTTCATCGGCTGTGAGCGCTTCCGCCGACGCGGCCCCGGCCACGCCCGCGGAAACACCAGACGCAAGTGACGACGGCGACAAGAAGAAGTCCCCGAAGCGTTAGGGCGCCCGCACGTTCGCTTGCGGCCGCCCGACCCCCAAGGCGTGCTGCCCGGTTGCCGACAAACAATCGACGGGTACGGCGGCTTGGAGCGGGAGTTCAAACGCGCCGGCACCCGGCGGAGATCTCGGTCCACGTCCAACCCATTTATCAAGCGACTTTTTCGTCAGACTTTTTTGGCATAGGATCGACTCCAATGAGCAATCAACCCAAAGAAATCCGCTTCACCAAAATGCACGGCGCAGGCAACGACTACGTCGTCCTCGACGCGATCCGCGACCCCATGCCCGACGACCTTGCCAGCTTTTCGCGGCGCGTCGCCCACCGCAACTTCGGCATCGGCGCCGACCAGGTCTTGGTTGTGCGCAATTCTCAAGACGCCGACTTCCGGATGGACATCTACAACGCCGACGGCTCACAGGTTGAGATGTGCGGCAACGGGCTGCGGGCCTTTTACAAGTTCTTGCGCGACGAAGGGCATACGACCCAGGACGCGATCACGGTCGAAACGTTGGCCGGGATCCAGAAACCCAGTGCGGCGGGAAACAACTTGTTCCATGTCGACATGGGTTTGCCCGTGCTCGAACCCGCGAAGATCCCCACCACGCTTGGCAGTGGCGATGGCCCGGTGCTCGACGTCGAGATCGACGTCGATGGCACCAAGGTCACGTTGTGTTCGGTGTCCATGGGGAACCCGCACGCGGTGGTGGTTGTCGACGATGTCGAAACGGCTCCCGTGCATACGCTTGGTTCTGCGATCGAATTGCATCCCGCGTTTCCTAACAAAGTAAACGTCGAGTTCATTCAGGTCATCGACCGCACGCGTATCAAGCAGCGCACGTGGGAACGCGGTACCGGCGAAACCTTGGCATGTGGCAGTGGTGCGTGCGCGGTAGGCGTGACGAGCATGTTGCGCGGTGTGGTCGATCGCAAAGTCACCATTGAACTTCGCGGTGGTGAGCTCACGATCGAATGGCCCGACAACACGTCATCCGTTTTGATGACCGGGCCCGCCACCACAGTCTTTGCGGGCACGATCCCGCTCGAGGAGGTGTGATCATGTTTGAGGGAATCTTCACCGCACTCATCACGCCATTCAAAGACGGCAAGGTCGACGAAGCCGCATTGCGGAACCTCGTCGAACAACAGGTCGAAGCGGGCATTGCGGGGCTTGTGCCCTGCGGCTCAACGGGCGAGTCCGCCACGCTGTCCACAGACGAACACAACGGCGTGATCGACATTGTGATTTCGGCTGCAGCAGGACGCGTTCCCGTCATTGCCGGCACAGGGTCGAACAACACCCGCGAAGCGATCGGCTTTACCCAATACGCAAAGGACGCGGGCGCAGCGGGCGCACTGTTGCTCTCGCCCTACTACAACAAGCCCACCCAAGAGGGGTTGGTCGAACACTTCGTCGCGATCGCGGACGCAACCCAGATCCCGTTGATGCTTTACAACATCCCGGGTCGCACGGCGTCCAACATGCTGCCCGAAACAATTGCCCGACTCGCGGAGCACGAGTTCATCGTGGGTGTAAAAGAAGCGTGCGGCGATCTCGATCAAATTTCGCAACTCATCTCGCTGTGCCCGAGTGACTTCACGGTGCTATCGGGAGACGACTCTCTGCTTTTGCCCGTGATGGCAGTTGGCGGCAGGGGTTCGATCGCGGTCACGTCGAACCTGGCTCCGAAGCGCATGCTCGAACTTTATACCTCGTTCCAGGCTGGCAACGTCAACCGCGCACGAGAGATCCATCACGAGCTTTTGCCCGTGATGAACGCGCTGTTCTGTGAAACCAACCCGATCCCCGTGAAGGCAGCACTTGCCCTCATGGGTCTCGTGCAAGGCGACATCCGCCTGCCCCTTACCCAAATCACGCAACCGAATCGCGACCGCCTGGAAGCGACGTTGAAAGAAGCGGGGATTCTCTAGTGGCTGTTGAAGACGTAGCGAATCAGAAACGCGTGCTCGTGGTCGGCGCACTCGGTCGCATGGGCGAACAGATCCGGGCTCAGGTGGCGATCCATCCCGAGCTTCGGCTTGGTGCGGCGCTCGAGCGTGCGGGGCATCCCGACCTGGGCTCGGCTGTCGAAGAGGACGTGGTCGTAACCGACGACGTAAAGGCCGCGCTCCAAGGCTGTGACGTCGTGATCGATTTTTCGATCCCAACGGCGACGCTTACGAACTTGCACGCGGCAGCAGACGCGGGCGTTGCGTATGTCACGGGCACAACGGGGTTGAGTGTTGAAGAACGTGCGGAAGTCGCCGCCCTCGCACAGCGCATTCCCGTGATCCACGCCGCCAACTTTTCACTCGCCGTGAATGTGTTGGGTTGGTTGTCGAGAGAGGCGAGCCGTCTTTTGGGCGACGAGTTCGATGCCGAGCTTTTCGAGATTCACCACAAAGCGAAGCGCGACGCGCCGAGCGGCACAGCGTTGTTTCTCGCTGAGGCGGTGGCCAAGGGGCGCAATCAATCCCTCGAAGACCATCAGGTGCTTGAACGCGCGGGTGATATCGGTGCGCGTCCCGACGCGGCCATCGGCATCCAAACCTTGCGCGGCGGCGACAACCCCGGCGAGCACACGGTGATGTTCGTCGGCAATGGTGAGCGAGTCGAACTCATTCACCGTTCAGCCACCCGAGAACACTTTGCGAGTGGTGCGGTTCGCGCGGCGGCTTGGTTGGTCGGACGCGGAGCTGGGTTGTACCCGATCGACCAGGTATTCGGACTGAAGTAGCGGGGCTTCGCGCTAACCCGGACGTTACGGTTTGTTCGGAACGCGGTCGCTCACCGTGGGACGGTCGCTCACCGTGGGACGGTCGATCACCATGGGACGGTCGATCGGCTCGGGTCGCGGAGGAGGAGTCGGATGCGGGGGGCGCTCAGGCGGCCTCTCCCGATCGGGGGGCTTCGGTCGATCGGTTCTAGGGTTGTCGTGCACCTGCGGCTTGCTGGGCTTCGTGCGTTCGTCGACGCTGCTCGGCTTGACTCTGAGTATGGGACGCGCGCGGTGCGGCACTTCTACCCGGCGAATCGCGTCGATCCGCACTCGCCCCGCGTTGTCCCTCACGCCCAATACGCGCACCGGAACGTCGGGGCGCTTGGCGACACGGTCCAAACTCGCGCGGTCAATTTCAACGCCACCGATCCAGGCGCGATCGTCTCCCGGCAGTCGCTCAATAAAGCCCTCAATGGAAAGACGCGAAGTCGTGTCGCCGAAGGTGGCGGCGGCGCGAATCACCGGCGTCTCGATTCTCGACTGCTCGACATTCCATGTCCCACTCGCATGCACAAAGTCGCCGTCATGAATTTCCGTCATACGCGTGCGCTGCGCCGCAATGCGTACGCCACCCACGTCGAGTACATCGTCATCCAGCCAGTGCGCGATCCCCGCAACACCGTCGGGCTGTTCTTCTTCGCGCCGGGCAATGTGCGACGCGTCGATCATTCCATCGCCTCGCCGCAGCCCACTGACAACAACGCGCTGGCCAACCTTGAGTTCGAGAGTGAATCCGTCGGGCAAGATCACGGTCTGCCCCATAACGGTCAGCCGCGCTCGCTTGGCGTCGACAGCCGTGATCTGCCCCGCGAGCACACTTTGAATTGCGACCTTGGACGCCTTGAGGTCATCCCCTGTGCCTGTGGCTTCGATTGTGACGACTTGTCCAATGGCAAGCGCTTGGGTGTTCGACGCTTCACCGTCTTCGAGCACGGGGGTCTCGTCGTCGTAGTGAACCCGCAGGCCATTGACGCAAATACTTCCGAAGGCGGTGATGGTTCCGTGGATCCCAGTACCCCCGATCCCGCTTTCGTCGCCACCCTGGTAGCCCGTCCCTCCGATGCCGCTTTCGTCGCCGCCTGTGCGCCCCGTTCCCCCGATGCCGCTTTCGTCGCCGGCGCGATAGCCCGTGCCCCCAATGCCAGCGTCCGAGTTCGCAAGCTGAACCCCCGAAGCGTTCGACCCCGACGCGCATGGGTTTTCTGCTCCCGCGGAAAAGGGCAAGACGAGCAACAGCAGCGCGAGGGCGTACGCCTTAATCTGCATAGGTTTTGTCTCCACGCTTTGCGCGGAACGAGTAGATGCCGAGTCGCATGCGGTGGAGTGCACCCCCACGCTTGCCGTCTTGTTCCTGCAGTTCCATCGCGCGGCGGTTGACTGCGTGGAGCGCTTCCATGCCGCGCTCTTCTCCAAGCGCCAGAAGTTCGGCGACCGATTCCTCGCTGAGCCCGGCGTAGTAAACGCTGCGCTCCAACATCGGCGGGTCTTCGTCCAGCAGGTTATGCGCGCCTGCCGCGATGTGGTCGTGAAGCGTGCGACCCAGTGAATGGGCCATTTCTTCGAAACTGCGACTCGGGATAAAGGCTTCCCCGTGGAGGACAACGCGGTCGCGATCATCGACGGTAACAACGCCGAGGCGAAGCCATTCGTCGAGGATCGAACGCGGACGAATGTCGCGGCTCACTTGAGAAACCAGATCATCGAAGCTCAGCTCTTGAGGCACGGCTTTGCGGGGGAGTGCGCGCGGGGCGCCATCTTCGTCCTGAAACTCCGGCCTCCCCGTCCAGCGCGCGACAATCTGGGCACCGAGCGTGACCGAGCGCGGGCGCGGGCTCTCTTGGGGCTCCGGGGCCAGGGTCTCTTCGCGCAGCCGGCGCACGTCTTTGCGGTGGATGCCGGTCAGTAGGTTGATGCGGCTGTCGGTCTGGCGCTTTCCCGCGATCTCAAACTCTTCGCCCGCGACCTCGACGTAGAGTTCCTTCAGCATGCCGGTCAGAATCGGGAAAGTGACCTGCTTCGAAAGCAGCAGATGGACGAGCGGCCGCAACAGCATGCGGATTGCAGACTGAAGCCCCCGGGAGGGACCTGCACTTTCTGGGCTCTGATTGTCTTCGACGGCCATCACGATTCCTGAGCATGACTTGGTGTGGGAAATTTATCCACTTTAAATCGACAGCACAGCGAGAACCTTTAGCTTACCCCAGGGGGGAGGCAGTAGATCGTCGGCGGCAGCATTTTCGCCTGCGGCACCCGAGCGCAAAACGAAAGCAGCCCCGCCGCGCTTCGCGACGGAGCTGCTGGTCCTTCTAAATAGGAACGCGTGGTCAATTTAGAACGCGCGGTCGAAATAGAAACACGTGTTCGACGTCGCTCCTCGATGTCCGCCCTCGATATCCGCCCTAAATATCCGCCCTAAATATCGTAGTAGAGCTCGAACTCGTGCGGATGCGGTCGCAAGCGAACCGGGTCGCACTCTTCTTCGCGCTTGTAGTCGATCCACGACTTGATGGTGTCTTCCGTGAAGACGTCGCCCTTGAGCAGGAAGTCGTGATCCTCTTCGAGGCAGGTGAGCGCTTCTTCGAGGCTCCCCGGCATCGACGCAATGTTGGATCGCTCTTCCGCCGACAGTGCATAGATGTTCTTGTCGAGGGGGTCGCCGGGGGAGATCTGGTTCTCGATCCCGTCGATGCCCGCCATCAACATCGCACTAAATGCCAAGTAGGGATTTGCGGTCGGGTCCGGGTATCGAACCTCAATGCGCTTCGCCTTGGGGCTGTTGCTGTACATCGGGATGCGGCACGAGGCACTTCGGTTTCGACTCGACAATGCGAGGTTGACCGGCGCTTCGTAGCCCGGCACGAGTCGCTTGTACGAGTTCGTGGTCGGGTTCGTGAATGCAGCCAACGCACGACTGTGAGCGAGAATGCCACCGGTGTAGTGCAAGCCCAAGTCACTGAAGCCACCGTACCCGTCGCCGGCGAACAGCGGATCGCCATTCTTCCAGATCGACTGGTGACAGTGCATCCCCGAACCGTTGCCTTCAAAGACCGGCTTGGGCATGAAGGTCGCCGACTGACCGTTCGCCATGGCGACGTTCTTTACCGCGTACTTGTACTTGATGACCTGGTCCGCCATCTCGCGCAGTGGGCTGAACTTCATGTCGATTTCACACTGGCCGGCGGTTGCAACTTCGTGATGCTGGGCTTCGATCGTGATGCCAAGGCCCTTCATCACCATGCACATTTCACTGCGCAGGTCCTGCAAGGTGTCCGTCGGCGGCGTCGGGAAGTAACCCTCCTGGGCGCGCACCTTGTAGCTGAGGTTGCCACCGGGCTCTTCGGCACCGGTGTTCCACGAGGCTTCGGGGGAATCGACGGAGAAGTAACCGTGATCCGAACCCGTGCTGAAGCGCACATCGCTGAACACGAAGAACTCGGCTTCGGGGCCAAAGAAGGCCGTGTCGCCAATGCCGCTCTGGGTCAGGTAGGTCTCGGCCTTGGTTGCGATGTAGCGCGGGTCGCGCGCGTAGCGCTCGCGGGTGATCGGATCGTAGATGTCGCAGATCATCACCAACGTCTTGTGCTTGTAGAAGGGGTCAATGAAGGCCGTCGAGGGGTCGGGGATCATGAGCATGTCGCTCTCGTTGATCGCCTGCCAACCGCGAATCGACGACCCGTCGAAGCCTTGGCCATTTTCAAACACGTCTTCGTCGATGAAGTCGATGGGGTAAGAGCAGTGCTGCCACGTTCCGACAAAGTCGGTAAATCGAAGATCGACCATGACGCAGTCGTTCTTTTTCGCAAAGGCAAGAGCTTCTTTGGCGTTCATTGATGGTTCCTTGTTGATTGCGCTGCAGTAGTGACTACCGAGCGGATGTAATGGGGCTCAAGAGCGACGACGTTGTATAGCGCTCAGCGACGTGGACTCTTTCGAATGGCCCGTGATAGTTGGATCGTTCAAGCACGCCGCAAAGCGCTCGCCGCCGGCCGACATGAACACCGACGACAATTCGAAAAGACGACGATCAGACGGCCTCTTCTCCTCGTTCACCGGTACGAATGCGAATGGACTCGCCAAGCGGAAGGACGAATATCTTTCCGTCGCCGATCCTGCCGGTGTTCGCGGCTTCAACAATCGCTTCGACGGCCTTGTCCACCATGTCGTCCGTGACCACGATTTCGAGCTTGATCTTGGGCAAGAAGTCGACCACGTACTCGGCGCCTCGGTAGAGCTCCGTATGACCCTTTTGCCGCCCGAACCCTTTGACCTCAGTCACTGTCAGTCCCTGAATTCCAACCTGCTGTAACGCCTCTTTCACTTCGTCAAGCTTGAAGGGCTTGATGATGGCTTCAACTTTCTTCATTTCGTTCCTCGGTCAAAGTTTCGAGTTTGTCAAGCCGGATCCATTCGCCGGCGACCGAACTCGATCACGTTATCACGTCCCCAGCGAAGTCGGTCACCCCGCGGTGCGCCAACAAAGCCCAGCTGCGAAAACGGTCAGCGGCCAACGAACCTGTCCACCAGACGTAAGGGACAGACTCCGTTCACCGGTACGTTACTCGCCGTCGGCACTCCTGGTTCAGTACTCTCTACCCGTGTTCTGCAATGGTCGTGCCTTCGAGCATGTCGGCGCGAGCGCCCGGACACCCTCCCCGACCCATCGCGGTGCCCAAGGTCCGAGCAGGCGCTGCCTCAAGATCGAGCACCCATTTCTGATTGGCACCCGAATCAAGGGCAGCCCACATCTCACCAAGGGATGAACACAACAGTTTCAAGTCCTTAGTATTCGCATTTTCGCGGTGAAGAACTTTCTCCGTCGGGAACAGGTCTTGCAAGTAAGACAATGTGTGACTGAATCCTACGAGTACGGAGCGCAAACGGCGCGCACAAATGGCGTCGGTAACCCGCGCAGCACGATCACGGCTAAGAAATCGAAGGCCATGGTCAGTCCGGTTTCGGGCACTGGACGGAGCGAAATGCCCATGAGCGAGCGAGATTCGACGTCGATTGATCCGGAAGAATTTCGGGCGTTTCTCGAGCATGCCAACACACTTGGGGATGGTGGGACCAAGCCCCTCAAGCTGTGGCTCGAGCACGCGGAAACATGGCGGATCGCGCGCGCACTCAAAAATTGCGGTGGCAACCGTTCTGCAGCAGCCCGCGAACTCGGGATCGGCCGCCGCACGCTGTACGCCAAGATGGAAAAACTCGGCATTACCGCGCGTTGGGGTCTATAAGCCTGCGCTTTGCCACAAGCCGTGTTGATCCGCGAAGGCGAGCGTCCGTGCACAACGGGTCGGCGGGATCGACTCCCGCACAGCGTGCAGACGCGCGAGATCCCACACCGTGTCGAGGTCGAAGCTTCCGTTCGTCGTCGTGGTCGTGAGCCCCGCCTCTGCAGCACGCGCGAGCGTGTCCCGCAAAACTTCTTTCGTGCTCATGCTGTGGTCAAAGATTTCACCGGCCGCAACGCGCAGGCCTATCGCGCCATAGCCCCCGTCTGGATCCGGGCTCGCGACGACATCATGGGTGTCGAGCGCGCGCACAACCGCAGCGAGTTCTTCCACGCCGAGAGCGGGGTTGTCGCTTCCGCGTAGGATCACGCATCTTGCGCCGCTCGCGAACCCACGTTTTACCTCGTACGCCATGCGTGCCCCAAGCCCATCGCCTGACTGCGCGACAACTGAAAACGACATCGGTGCAAGTTGGGCAAGACGATGCAAGGCGGGCTTCGGCGAAACCGTCAGTGTTCCGGCGAGTGAAAGCGTCTCGCACGCGCGTTCGCTTTCGGCGAGTACGTCGGCCAACATCTCACGATAAAACGCGGCCGCCACCTCAGGGGTTAGGGCCGGCGACATGCGTGTCTTCACTTGACCGGGTTGGGGGTCTTTTGCAAAGACAACCAGCGCCGCGAAGTCAGGTCGGTCGCTCACGTACCCTGCGAGCCGTCGGAGACTACGTTGGAGCCCAAGGCTGCTTGTGGAATGGAGCCCAGCATCGCGCTTGCGCGCGCGTTCTCCCGTTGGGTCCAAATTTCGAAGTTGGCCTGCACCTGGTCGTATTCTTCTTCGGTGTCGACGTCGATCGCGCAGCCACCCACTTCGCTCACCACGAAGCGAAAGCGGCAGTCGAGGAGCTTGCTGATCTCCCGTTCGTTGCGTCGCAACGAAATACCGCGGCTGATCCAATGCGCGATGCGCTTCCAGCCCCAACGATCCGCGAGCCCACCCAAGTGCATGATCAAGTAAAAGAAGACGATCGCGAGCCCGCCTTTTTCGAACAGCAGAATACTGCCGAGGCCGACCATGTTGCTGAACTCGCGCATATGACGATATCGGTACATATCCTGCACGTAGCCGCGGTTGAGGATACGAGCGGGCTTCGCCAGGTGAAGATTGCTTTGACGCAGGCGTCCGTCGCGTAAGTTGAAGAACGCGACGTCGAGACCCGGGCCTTCGGTCTCCGCACGACGATACGCTTCGAGTGAACCCTCGGTGACCATGCCAAGCACATAGTCGCAGCCGAAGCTGTTGCCCTCGTTGATAAAGAAAGAAATTTCCTGGGGAGTCGCAAACGGCAGATCCCCCGACAAATAGACGACTTCAAAATCGAGTTCGTCGCCCTCGGGCGTTTTGCCTTCCGGGGGCGCGCCCGGCAGAGCTCGCCGAAAAGTCTCCCACGCATTTTCGTAGAGGTTCGCGTGTTGTTCGGTGATCGTCAGCGGCTTGTGGATCTGGTCTCGCAGGTTCGGGGCGTCGAAGACTGCTTTGAGGCGATCGCTGTCGCCAACGATCCAAACGCAGTCGACCTCCGCGACCTGCTGCAAGGTGATGACGATCCGCGCGACCATGGGCACGCCGGCGACTTCCAAATAAACCTTGCTTTGACCGTAGACCGCCTTCGCGGCGCCGCGATCACCCGCCATGACGATGGCTGGAATTCCCAAGTCCCGAACCTCGGTTCCTATCTTCGTGAGATGTTCGTCTACGTTCTACGGTAAATGCTTCTCGCGAAGTGCTCGACCCCTGACGCCCAACAATGTTTGGGCGGTTTCTGATCAATCGTGACCGATGTGCATTCACTTGTGCGCAATCGCGCGCAACCACAGAGATCCCCGCGAGAAATCTACCGTAGCGTAACCTCAGCAGTCGTGAGGTTGTGCCGAACCCCGGTTCGCGACGAAATTTTGCGTGGGGCATACTGGCTGCCCTTCTTCCCTATACCTCTATCTGTATAGGTCTAGAACCCAATCCACCCTACCACTCGGCTGGAGGCGGGTACGGTTTCCCTCCGCCTTGTCCACCCCCGGTGACGGATGCCGATCGAACCCCAAAACCGAAAGACGCGCTCGCAAGCCGACTCCGCAACAGGTGAAGGCGCCTCAGGGGGAAATCGAGTTCTGAGGCTCTTTGACGCGCTTGCCCATTCGAGCGCAATCGCGGCGGGCGTTGCAGCGTCATTCGTCTGGGCGGTGAGTCTGGCCTTGGGTCTTGCGCCCGACGCCGCCGTCGTCACGCTTGCGGCAACCGGGACGCTTGTGGTCTACAACGTCGATCGGCTCCGCGATGTCGAACGTGACCGCCTGCTCGCCCCATTCCGGAGCCAGTTCGTGGCTGAGAATCGGAAGCGCCTCGTCGCGCTGTCGAGCGTTGCGGCACTTGCGAGTCTTGTGAGCGCCGCCGTCCTCCCCACGTCGACCGCCGTTCTTTGCGGCGCGGTCCTGGCGCTGGGCCTGCTTCACCGTCGACTCAAACGCGTACGCGGGATCAAGACGCTTTATCTCACGGGTTCGTGGCTTTCGGTAACCGTCGGGTTGCCGGTGCTGGCCGCCCCCCCGAACGCGCGGCCCGACTTCGAAACCCTGTACTGGGTCGGCCTGGTGGTCGGGTGCGCGATTGTCTCAAACCTGATGGCGTCGAACCTCGACCGGCGCCGCGCAAACGAGAACCCAGGACACGCGAACGCGCAACGTCGACTCAACCCCGCAATTGCGGTCGCGGGCTTGGGGCTCGGCGTCGCACTCGTCGCCCCGGAAGCGCTGCGTGGTTTCGCGTTGATCCCAGGAGCGGAGTTTCTCGCCTTGTCTCGCTATCGCGCTCGCGAGCGCTACACCGCAGTCGTCCTCGACGGCGCGCTATTCGTGGGCGCGTGCGGCGCCATCGCGTGCTTCGTCCTATGGGGGCCCGGTTAAGCCGGCAATTGAAGTTGCTTCCCAGGACGCGAGTACCGCATCTTTGCCCGCGCAACGATTCTTCTTTCTATGCGGGGCGTGCTGCGGACGACGCCTACCGCGCCAACCCGACCTCGATTGGACACCCCACCATGAAGTTTTGGCTCATTGCCCCCTGGCTCCCCGCTGAAGAAATGATCGGCCTGGCACGTCATGCAGAGGAGTTCGGCTTCGAAGGCATCATGGGCGCTGACCACGGCTTCATCCCAAAGGAGATGACGGCCGACTACCTCTACAGCGAAGACGGTGCACCCCCCATTACGGGCGACATGCCGTACCCCGAAGTCTTCACAACCATTACCGCGATGGCGATGGCCACGACCCAGCTCAAACTTTCTACCGCCGTCTATGTCTTGCCACTTCGAAATCCGATCGAAGTCGCAAAGGCCACCGGCACCATCGCGCGCATTAGCGACAACCGTTTGATCCTCGGCGTCGGTGCGGGTTGGATGAAAGAAGAGTTCGACGCCTACGGGGTAGACTTCAAAACCCGGGGCAAGCGCATGGACGAATGCATGGACGTGCTTCGCAAGCTATGGGACGGCGGCTACGTCGAACATCATGGCGACTTCTTCGACTTCCCCGAAGTGGCCGTGGCTCCGGCGCCCGACAAACGCGTGCCCATCTACATCGGTGGCGATAGCCCGCCCGCGCTGCGACGCGCCGCAAGGGCGGGCCAGGGCTGGATTGGCGCGGGGAACACGATCGACGAACTCCCCGCGATCCTCGGAAAGCTTGCCGACTACCGAAAGGAATTTGGAACCGAGGGCGAGGCATTTGAAACGGTTTGCCCGGTACGAGAGATCAACGAGACGGCGCGCTTGAAGGAACTCGAAGAACAAGGACTTTCGTCGATCGTGTTCGGCTTTGCGGACAACTATAAGATCCCGCTCGAAGACAAACGCGGCTACCTCGACTGGTTTGCCAACAAGGTCATGTCCAAGTTTTGAACGCGGTGTGGGAACGGTCAAGCTAGGAGTCTGCGCGGTTGCGAGCGGCAAGCGCGACGGCGGCTCAATGGGGACGCCGGCCGATGTCTCGTCGTTCCGCGTTTGCGAGCCCGAACGCAAACGCGCCCGGTGCGTGAACAAGAAGTTCGGCACCGGACGCGTGACTTGCGATTTCGCTGCGGCGTCTATCGACGCTACTTGATGAAGAGCATTTCCTGGTAGGTCGCGAGTGGCCAAAGGTCGTCGGCCTCAATCGCTTTTTGTCGTGCAGCACTTCCGCTCATGGGTCTAGATCCTCCAGCGCCTGAATTGAGTTGGCGCGATCCGGCGGGAACAAAGGCAGACGGTATGCCTTGTGCGCAATGGCTCATTCGCCTGCGTTTACGCTGAATTGCGCGCGCAATGCCCATTTTTCTGGTCGAATTGTTTTGGTTCGTCACAGGCTCTTGAAGCCGGTGCAAATGAGTTGAACACGGGATCCGCGGGCATGCGATCCATGCGCGCGCTCTTGACGACGAAGAACTTACGATCGATCTGTTCGTCGAGCACGCCGTCACTTTCAATGGACCTGCGCGCGGCTCACCCCGGCAGCGCGATCCCGTACAACTTCGACGCGTTGTCCTGAAAGATCTTGCGCTTGCGGGTCTCGCTCCAATCGACGCTGACTTCGGCGATGTATTCCTGCACGTGCGGGTAGAGGCAGGTCGGATGCGGGAAGTCGGTTTCGAAGAGCACGTTGTCTTCGCCGATTGCATCGATCAATTTGGTCGGCGCGATCTTTTCGAACCAGAAGCAACCCCAGAAATGATCGCGGAAATATTCCGAGGGCCTCTTCTCGAGGGCGACCTCCGATTGTGCGCCGGTTTCAATCCATTCGTAGTCGAGCGATTCGAGGACAAAGGGAATCCAACCGATCCCGCTCTCGACCGAAACGACCTTCAGGTTCGGACAGCGGTCGAAGATCCCGCTGTAGATCATGTTCGAACAGACACGCGAATTTTCAACAAAGAGCGCGGCCGAGCCCAGCGCCAGACGCCGGCGCATCCCGTTCGATGGCCACGCCGCCCGGCCAAACATGTTGAACGAAGTCTCACTCGCACCGATGTGGAAGTTCACCGGGAGTCCCGTGTCGTTGCATGCATCCCAGAAGGGCTTCCACGCGTCTTCGCCCAGGTCGGGGAGGCCGATGCTGTCCGGGTCGCTGCACATCACGATGCCCTTGAGCCCCATGCCCTTGGCGCGCTGCACCTCTTCGACGCTCTGTTCAATGTTCCACCAGGGCACCATCGCCATCGGCAGCAAGCGGTTGTTCGAGTCGGCTTGAATCTCGGCCATCGCCTCGTTGTAGATGCGCGCGCAGGCGAGACGAAGGTCGTCGTCTTCGACCTTCATGAAGTTCTGGGTGCCGAAGCCGGCGACGTTGGGATAGAGGATCTGTGCGAAGAGGCCGAATTGATCGAGGACTTCGACGCGGGCCTTCATGTCGTAGGAGGCTGGGTGAACGTCCTCGATCTGCCAGCCGAAGAATTCGGTGCCACGAGACTTTTGACCGTCCTTGCCGATGACGCTGACGGGGTTTGCGGTGGAGATCTGGATGTCTTTGTCGACGATCCATGTGCGTTCGAGGCCGGTTCCGACGACGCGCGGGACGCGGTCTTTGAGGGAGGCGGGGGCACGGGAAGTCCAAAGGTCGTGGGGCTCGGTGATGTGGGCGTCTACATCGATGATGGAGAGGCCTGTGGTCGGGGAGGTTGCGGACATGGGGTGACCTCGGGGTTGTGTGGGTGCAGCGCGCGCTTCCATTACAGGTGCGTGCGCGAATCCATTGTCAAAGGAAGAAGAGGATAGGGGCTTCTGTCCTTTACGACATCCGAACGGGTGAGGGGGGGGACGAACCAGAAGTGCGCAATCGCAGCCTTGAGCACGGGGTCGGTCGCAGGAGGCGCGCAATGGAAGAGCGCACCGCTTCGGGGTCGAAGTGCTCGCCTGCTCGCGTAGCTCGAAACCCATGCCCTCGATGTTTCCAAGCTGCCTGCCTTCGCAGTGGCACACGGCGGCAAGCAAGTTCTCAGCTGATTAGGTCGCGTCCAAGGAAGTCGACCGGGGAATCAGGTTTACGAGTTAGGATTGCAGTCTCTTGACCAATCAAACTCTCCGGCTTTCAAAATCCCGCGTCCAATCGGGTGCCCAGTGCACGCTGAAGCTCTGGTACGACTGCTTCGAGCGAGATCTCGCTCCGCCTGTCGACGAGATTTTGCAGTTCGTCTTCGACCGCGGCACCGCCATCGGTGAACGCGCGCAGGAGCGCTACGCCGGCGGCAAGTTGATCGACGCCCTGTACTACGAAACAGATCTCGCGATAGAGCAAACCAACGAGGCCATCACCGACCCCACCGTCTCCGCGCTCTTCGAGCCCGCGTTCATCCACCACAACGTCTCGGCGCGCATCGACGTGCTGCAACGCGTCGACGCCGACAGCTGGGATCTCATCGAAGTCAAGAGCGCGTCGAACGCGAAGGACGTGTACCTGCGCGATCTCGCGATTCAGCTTTGGATCCTGCAAGGCGCGGGGCTCAACGTCGGTCGCGCAGGGCTGTTGTTGTTGAACCGAGACTATGTCTACGAGGGGAAGCAGCTCGACGTCGACCGGCTCTTCAAGTTCGTAGATCTCACCGACGAAGTGCTCGCAATGCGGGACGAAGTCGAAGCGCTCGTCGATTCACTTCATGCCGTTGTCGCCCGGGATGCCGCGCCGCAAATCGAACCCGGCCCTCACTGCAGCGTCCCCTACAAGTGTCCGTACCTTGCGCACTGCACCAAGGACAACGTCGCGCTCAAATATCCGGTGGGGAAGCTCCCGCGCATCTCGCCCAATAAGCTCTTGCAACTCGAAGCACTCAAAGTCGAAGAGATCAAGGACATCCCCGCCGACTTCGCGCTCAATGCAATGCAGGCCCGCGTGCGCGAGTGCGTGGTTCGTGGCGAAGACTGGGTGTCGGATGGCTTGGCGGGTGCATTGGCGAATATCACCTACCCCGTCTACCACCTCGACTTTGAGACCTTCATGCCCGCCGTCCCGATCTACGCAGGGACGCATCCCTTTGACCCCGTGCCGTTTCTGTATTCGATCCATCGCCAGACCCAAGCTGGCGAGACCGAACACTTCGAGCATCTGTGCAGGGCAAGCGATGACCCGCACCGCGAACTCGCCGAGCGGTTGATCGCAGACCTTGGTGATCACGGAAGCATTTGTGTGTACTCGGCCTTCGAGCGGACCATGATCAAGGCGTTGGCCCACCGCCTGCCGGACCTCGCGCCTGCGTTGGGATCGTTGGCGGAGCGAATTTGGGACCTGCTTCCCATCATCCGCACTCACTACTACCACCCGGCGTTTCGGGGTTCTTTCTCGATCAAGACCGTGCTTCCGGCGTTGGTGCATGGGGTTGATTACGAGGGGATGGAGATCGGCAGCGGCATGGCCGCGGCGATCAAGTATGAAATGGCGTTGGGGTTGGGGTTGGGAGATGAAAAAGAGCGCGAAGAAATCTTCGATCAGTTGCGCGCGTATTGTAAACAGGACACGTGGGCGATGGTTGAGTTGCGGCGGGCGTTGGGGGAGAAGGTGCAGTGATTGGAGTGAGAAGTTCGATCCTCAGTCGTAGAGGTGATGCGTTTTAGATGGCGATTCTTTTTGAATTCAGTGTCTGCAAACTCGGAAATCCTCCAGACGGGCGGGTCGCCTATCTCTGCGGCCCACGGAGAGTATCCAGACACCGCGCGCTCGTAGCCCATCACCACGTACTCGCTACGGAACGCGCGTGCTATCCAACTATCCCATGGACGCCATCACATGCTTTGGGGTCGACGTTACCTGGTGGGGTGGTTCAAGGAACAATCGTGCCTCGCGGCGCGAGACCATCGTCGCAATACGCCTGGACGACGAACCGACCATCAGCATTGAAACGATTGACTTGAGCCCCACACCCAACCCCGAAAGTGCGGACAACGAAGAGCCCAACTTCGACCGCGACGGTCGTCATCTCGTTAATGCCCTTCTCCAGACCGTCGATCGAATCACCGGCAAGAATGACCGGGTGTTGATCGCTCTGGACGCTCCCCTCGAATCGGCGCACCGCCCAAACCAGCCACCGAGACGAAAAGCGGTTGCCAAGGGAGTGGCCATGGGCTCGGTGCGCCGCGAATGCGAAAATGCCCTCTCCCATTATGCGACGACGCTGCCAGAAAATGTGCGCAAACTTTGGAATGGCGATTTAAAGATCCAGGCGGGGAGTCCCATCCCGCCAAGAATCACGAGCGTCTTGGCGAGGCTGCAAGAGTCCGGATACGAAATTGTGCGCAACGACAAGCATCAACCCATGCGCGGTGTAATTGAGATCTTTCCGTCCGAGGCGCTCTGGGCGCTAGGCACACTCGGTCACTATCCCGGACTGACATCGAAGAAAGTAAGAGCCTACAAGTCGAAAAAAGATCGGGTGATGTCTACCGAGGAAGCACTTGGGATCGCAGCGCGACCATTGCTCGGGTTTTCTCGAATGCTTGTAGGCTGCGGCCGCATCGACTCGTCGATCGTTACAAGTTGGATAAGTCAACTTGCAGGTCATGCTGTCACCTGTTCGCGCCACAAGGAAACTGCCTTGGTGCACAAAGGGAAAGGCTTCGATGACCCGATCGACTCCGGGATCGCGGCGCTGACATGCGTCGCATACGCATTGGGGCACCACCATCTATTCGGCGACGGTACGGATGGCGCAATAATCGGGCCGGGCCTGCTTTAGAGAGCTTCGCTGCTTCGCCGCCCGTGATTTCCCGCCTGGCACCAATGCATTCGAGGTCAAAATTTGCTCCATCTCGAACGCTCATGGTCAACCACGTGCTGGGTTCACCCGGTCGTCTGCATCATTATCTCTCGTTCCATGAAGCCTTCGCCCTGCCACTGTTCGATCGACGCGATCAGTTGTTCAACCTTCCTCTTCGTCTCAGCGAAGCCTGCGCTCTTTTTTCCCGTTCGTTCATCCATATACAGTCGGCGGTTGACCTCGAGCATGATCGCGACCACCGACTTCCGTTTCTTGTAGTAGGCCGCGGGAACGAGCGCTCCGGCGAACGGCATGTTGATCGCGGCACTCATACCCAAGGCTTCGGCTTCCGCTTTCACGTATGACGCCAAGTCGTCAGGGGTATGGAAGGGGTCCGTGCCGATACAAAGGTCTGGACG
>DUBZ01000117.1 GCA_012960035.1 Myxococcales bacterium
AACGACGGCCATGATGGGTCGCCATCGTGCGGGCACATATGCGACTGCTTTTCCCACGTCCACGACCCGAACGATGCTTTTTGCGACGTCTTCTTTGCTGCTGAAACTGGCGTCCTTCTCGTGATCGACGGTCATTGGAGTGTCGACCGGACCGAGTTTGAGGATGCATACTCTCACGCCGCTTGACCAAAGCCGGGAGCGTATGCCTTCGAGGTACGTGTTCAGACCCGCCTTGGCGGCGGCGTAGGTGTAGTTTCGGGGGCGTCCGCGTTCGGCGGCCACCGAGGACATCACGGCGATCGTCCCGGAGCCCTGGGCTTCCAGGGCGTTGGCGACTGGAATCAGAATCGACACGGCGGAAAGCATATTCGAATCGAACTGTCGGTAGGCTTCCGCGTAGTCGGCTTCGCTTTCGAGTTGATCTCCGAGCGCGCCGTGGGCCACGAGCGCAATGTCGACCCCACCGAGCGCTTCGAAGCCTGCCCGAATGCGGTCTGGGTTGGCGTTCGCTTCCGTGAAATCACCCGCGGCGTGCCCCGCCACCGATTCACCGAGATCTGTGGCGAGAGCTCGAAGCTTGTCCTCGCTTCGGCCAAGCAGGTAAAGCCGGTCGCCACGCGCAGCGTAGAGGCGCGCCGTCGCCGCGGCGATCGCCGAAGTCGCACCCACGATCAGGATGCGCGCCATTAGCGGCGCCGGGGTGCAGCCTGGGCGCCGCGAATCAGACGGCCCGGGCGAGCGTCCGTAGGCTTGCCGTCTTCGAACGTGACTTGGCCGCCGCAGACGGTGTAGTCATAACCTTCGATGCGTTGAATGAGCCGAGCAGCGCCTGTCGGAAGGTCGTGCGCCATTTCGGGTGGATGCAGGAGCAGTCGGTCAAAGTCGATGACATTGAGGTCGGCCTTCATCCCCGGCCCAAGTACGCCGCGGTCGAGCAGGTCATAGCACTGGGCCGTCTTCTGCGTCTGCAGGTGAACGATCTGTTCGAGGGGGATGCGTTCGCCTCGTGTGCGATCTCGCACCCAGTGCGTCAGCAGGTAGGTGGGGATGCTCGCGTCTGAAATTAGGCCGCAGTGCGCTCCGCCGTCAGAGAGACCGAAGACCGTGAGCGGGTGAAGCATCATCTCACGCAGCGTGTCGAAGTTGGTGTCGGTGTAGCCGAGGAACGGGAAGTAGAGGAGCTCTTTTCCGTCTTGCTCCATCATCAAGTCATACGTGATTTCGCTAGGCGTCTTGCCCTCGCGCTTCGCGATCGCAGCCACACTCTTGCTCTCGTCGGGTTCGTAGTCGGGCGGGTCGCCGAGGGGGAAGAGTTTGTGAAAGCCTTGGGTCAGCATTGCAATGATGGGGCTCTCAACGGTCGGCGGGTGATCGAGAATCGATGCCCGCACTTCAGGCTGGCGAAGTGCCGCGATCTTTTCTTCGAAGGGCAGGTCCACGATCTTTCGGTAGCCCTCGTACATCATGAAGGGGTGGAAGGTGCCCTGATGACCCATGAGCAAACCGGCGGGGCGCTGGGCGACTTGAGGGATCAGCCGTCCGCCGTCCTTGGCCGATGCCTCACAGGCCTTGAGCAAGTCGGCCCACTGCGCAGGCCGGATGTCGTTCTGCAAGCAATTGAAACTCACGGGTCGCCCCGTGCGCTTCGATAGCTCGTGCATCCAAGCCACTTCTTTCTCTTCTTCGACGAGGTCACTCGCGAGTTCGAACACGCCAGCGCCGACGTCGCCCATCGCCTGGCCGATGCCGAGCAGTTCTTCTTCACCCGCGTACGTTCCGGGGACGGGTTCGCCGTCTTTGGCGCGATGCAAGATGGTGCGCGATGTCGAAAACCCCATCGCTCCGGCGCGCAAACCTTCGCGCACAATTTCGGCCATCTGTTCGATGTCGTCCGGCGATGCCTTTTCGTTGCGCGCGCCGCGTTCGCCCATCACGTAAGCGCGTACGGCACCGTGCGGAATCAACGCGCCGAAGTCGAGCGCGTGGGGCAGGGCGTCGATGGCGTCGAGGTATTCCGGGAAGGTTTCCCAGTTCCACGTCATGCCCTCTGAAAGCGCAGCGCCCGGGATGTCTTCCACACCCTCCATCAACTGGATCAGCCACTCTTGTCGTTCGGGCTGCGCCGGAGCGAACCCGACGCCGCAGTTGCCCATCACGACACTCGTGACCCCATTCCAACCCGAGGGTGTGAGATGCGGGTCCCAGGTCACCTGGCCGTCGTAGTGGGTGTGAATGTCGACCCAGCCGGGAGTGACGAGTCTCCCCTCGGCGTCGATCTCACGGCGGCCCGCGCCAACCTCTGCACCCACTTCGGTAATCGTGCCGTCGTCGATTGAAATGTCAGCCGAAAACTTCTCGCGCCCCGTTCCGTCGACAACCGTTCCGTTCTTGATCACGAGATCATGCATGGTGGCTGTCCTCGGGGGCGCTTGGGTTGAGAGGTGAGAGTTGAGAGGCGAGAGGTGATTGGCGAGGGAATCCCTTATTCGAGAAGCCCCTGGACCGATTCCGGCATGTCCTTCGCCACGCGAATGATCGGGATGCCCGTCATCTTGTTCTCGTGCATTTCGCTCATGGCGCGAGGCAGGTCTTCAAACGAATAGATTTCATGGTGGACGGTGGGCTTGAAAACCGAGCCGTAGAGCGCGGTGGCTTCTTCGCAGCCTTCGATCGTCTCGTAGTGCGTGTGGTCGAGCGTGATCTGCTTGGTCGACGCGCCGGCCGAGTTGTAGTCGATGCCGGTCGAAAGCTGCCAACCTGCACTGACGTTGACGCCCATGCGCGCTGCGATGGCCAGACCGGGCGCGAATACGGGGCCGCGAAGCATGTCGCACACAATGTGCATGCCCGTGCCGTTCGTCCGCGTCTTGCTCTCACCAATAAAGGCCTTCACGTCGCTGCGTTCTGCAAAGCGGTTGAACTGAAGCTGGTCGATGCCTTCAATGCCGTGCTTCTCAAGGGCAGCCCGTCG
The DNA here is from genome assembly GCA_012960035.1 of Myxococcales bacterium. Taxonomy (GTDB): domain Bacteria; phylum Myxococcota_A; class UBA9160; order UBA9160; family UBA4427; genus DUBZ01. The sequence goes on from DUBZ01000117.1 coordinate 2,972, forward strand.
TTCTTCACTGCCCGAGCAGAAGTAGGCGTTGTGTCCTTCGGATTTCGCCAGCATCAAGAACAGCTCTGACACACCGCCGCCAAAGGCGAGCACGTTGAGGGTCGGAAGTTTCTCTTCGCTCACCTTCAAGCGGAAGATCCCCTTGGCGCGGCGCCACATGTGGTACGCGGTGGGAGCGCGAAGCGGAAGCGCTGCGATTTCCCAAAGGTTGAGGCCGCAGTCGAGCGGGGCCTTGATCAGCTGCCAGTCACCGACCACGGCTTCTTCGCCGTACCAGCCGATCGATTCGGGTTGGTCGTACGCCCAGATGCGAAGCGGGAAGCCGTAGGGATCCGGGTCGCCGTTGCAGTGCGTGATGACAATGTCGCCGGCCTTGAACTTGGTGACGTCTTTGCCGGTGCGAATCACTTCACCCAGTGCCGAGTTGCCCGGATAAATTGTGCCGCCGCGTGCTTCGGTGATGTTCACGGTGTCGGCGAGGGCGGCGTGATCGACGTTGTGTTCGCCTGAAACGGCGAGGATCTTGAGATGTACGTCGCCGGGACCGACCTCGCGCAGTTCGAGTTCGTCCATGGCGACAACTCGGGACACGTCGACCTTGTCTAGGTCGTCGTTTACGCGCTTGCGCTCTTCGGCGATCGCCTCGGCTTTAATGGAATACTGTCGCGACATCTGGATCCTCGAACTCACGTTTTTAGGGGTGTTTGGGAAGTACGGGCGAGCCCAGACTGGGCTCAGCCGGGTGAATTTCTCGCAAATTCGAGGCGCTCAGTCAAGCACGGCGCCGTCTTGGGTCATGCGCCGTTTCACGCAGGACTGAGACCGAACCGGTGCTTCGCCCCCGACTTCAGGGCAAGAGATGTTCGAACAGCGCGAGGCTGTCTCGTTCCTCGTCGCTCACGACCCCGTCCGACTCAATGATGCCCACGATCGTGTCGACGAACGTCTTGCGGTGGGCGGTCGGGACCAGAGTCGGGTCGATCTCGTCGGGGGAGGGTGGCAATTCGAGCCATCGGTCGACCTGTCTGCGCTCATCGACTCCGAGGTCGAGCCGCTTCACAATGCGCGCGACGAAGTCGCGTTCATTGGGATGGACCTCGAGATCTGCCCAGGCGAAGGAGCAGACGAACTTCATCAGCTGCATGCGTTCATGATTGTCGAGGTCTTGCAACACGGTCTACTCCTTGTGGGTCGTGTTTTACTTCGTGCGATGACAAATGGAGAGGAGTCGGCGAACTAAGGCACCACGAGTATTGTCGAACAATCTCTCGCGAAGCTGCGATATAACCGATTCAACCCAGGACAAAACCCGACGTGAGTTCCGCCGACGTTCGTATTGCTGCGCGCCCATTCCCAAGCTGCTGCGGTTTGAACCAAGCAGATTGCAATGACCTTGCACCCGCGGCTGGACGTTCGTTCCATGCCCAGAATACGCGATCCGGCGTCATTCAGGGAAACCAAAGACGGGCTACGAAGTACTTTGCGAGGTTGCCTAGGTGAGGCGCTCTTTTGTCTCATTTTCTGGACAACTGGGCTCGCGGACCGCTCGGGGCCTGCCGAGGTCTGCCGGTGGGGTGTGCCTTGCGAACATCGAAGGCATCGCAGCGCGGCATTTCCCTTATTTGCGCCCAGACTTGCCGCCTCCCGGGCTTGGTACCGCGTTTGCAACCTTTCCTGCTGTGATGCCGAATCCATCCATCCTGCAGCTCCGATTGAATCACGCAACGGACACACATTGCGCCGTAGGTCGCAGCCCGGCGCTGCACGTCGTTTTGTTGGTGTGGATCGCGTCATTCGCGTTTGTCGCGAGCGCTCAGGCGGAGGCGGTCTCGACTTCGATTCCAACTGCGGCTTCTTTCGCCGCTCTTGATCTGTTTGACTCGACACCTCGCGAAGTTGCCGTGATGTTCGAAGTTTCGCCGCGCGAAGTTCCCGGCCAGGTGAACGTCCACTTTTCTCGCGAATACGTTGCGACGCTGGAGCCGGGTGTACGTCCATCGGAAATTCGCGTGGTCATCCCCGCGCAAACCGTCGAGGAGCATCTGCTTGGGACTCAAAAGCCGATCCCGAACAGTTTCAGTGACTTTATCTGGACCTTTGACGTAGAAACCGGACACGTTATCTCCGCGGCAATGAATGGGCGTGTCACGCCCGAACTCGACTGGGGCTTCATGACGAGCCACATCGAGGTCGACATTGAGATCGAAATGGGAACGGCGCGCATCGGTGGGTTCCGAGCGCCGCGACACGTGTTGGGGCAGTTGATCTTCAGCTACTGCACCGACGCCGAAGACGAAGACTGCAGCGTGGTCGAGACGTTGCCCTTCGATCGCACCACCGGCTATGTCAACGCGGTGGGTCGAGTTTGGGTTCATTCGCCGTTCAAGGACGTTTTTAACTTTTCGCCGATGGGCGAAGCGATCTTTCGCGAAGTGGTCGTACCCGCGCCTGCTGCCGCGAAGGCTGTCGTCGCGATCGACCTTTCGGACTCGCCCGGACCGTCTTCGCTCCCCGCGGTATCGACGTCTGTCTCCGCCGATGTGGGCGTGCTCCAGTAGTTCTTGCACCGTCGCCGTGGGAACCGAGCCCCTGCCCTGCCCGAGAGAGTGGAGGATTCCACCCGTCTTTCATCCTCCGTTGTGCTCTTTGGCCGCTGCTGATCGTCTGGGACCGCATTCGATCATGTGAGAAAGGATCCGAAAACGAATGAAGTGTGAGATCCTCTCTCGCGACTCCAGAGTAAAGCTGGCGAGGACGAAACAGGAAAAATGACGTCAACCGAAAACGCTTCCCTCTCGGCATCGCAACTCGAAGAGAGCGACGCTCGCTGCGGCGGCGAGGGCAAGGCCGTGCTCGAGCAGATTGACGTCGAGACCCGCGAAATCGCCGCGATGTCCCGTTGGATGTACGAACACCCCGAGCTCTCCCTCGAAGAGCACGCGACGAGTGACCGCTACGTCGAATATCTCAGCGCTCGCGGTTTTCGGATCACCCGCGGTGTCGCGGACATGACGACTGCGTTCGTCGCAGAAAAGGGCGACGCCGACGCGCCATATTCCGTCGCGCTCTTGGCCGAAATGGACGCCTTGCCAGAGATCGGTCATGCGTGCGGTCACAACCTTTCGGGGCCGGCGAGCCTGCTTGCCGGGGTTGCATTGGGCGCGTCGCTTGCTTCGGATCGGCTTCGCGTCGTTGTCGTTGGGTGCCCCGCCGAAGAGACAGGTGTCGGCAAACCGCGGCTCGTCGAAGCAGGCATCTTCGACAACATCGATGTTGCGATGATGGCGCACGCGTCCGACATGCGTCGCGCACATCGATTGTTTTTGGGCAATGACAAGTTCGGCCTGACCTATCACGGGAAGGCCGCCCATGCCGCGGCGTATCCGGAGCGCGGCATTAACGCGCTGGATGGCGTGGTCGCGCTCTTCGTCGGGATCGGCTTGCTTCGACAGCAGCTTCCTAAAGACGTGCGACTTCACGGAATCATTACCGACGGTGGCCAGGCGCCCAACATCATTCCCGAGCGGGCCGCGGCCGAGATCTGGGTTCGCGCGCTTGACCCGGCGGTTTTGAAAGACGCTTCGGCGCGGCTTCTCGAATGCGCGAGAGGGGCGGCACTCACGACGGGAACTCGACTCGAGGTCGTCGCTGCCGTGGGTTGTTCGCCGCCGATGAAGGCGAACTTGCCGCTCGCAGCCAGTTACCGCGCAAAGCTCATCGCGTTGGGCCTTGCTGAAAGCGATCATGCGCCCGACCAAGCGATCGGCTCAAGCGACATTACCCACATCGCGGACGTCGTACCGACGATTCATCCCAACTTTCCGATCGGTGACGACATCGCGCTGCACACGCGAGAATTCGCTGAAGCGACGGCAAGCGAGCGCGGAGAAGCGGGGCTGCTCGAAGGCGCGCGCGCAATGGCACTCACCGTTCTCGACCTGGTCAATTCGGCAAGCTTGCGCGACGAAGTACGTGTGGCAGCGGGACGCGGCGAAAGCTAACCGGAAAGCGCGGGGACGTCGGGTTCGTTCGCATCGTCAGGGAACGGGTCGAAACGGGGTGAATATCTTTTGACCTTGCCCGGAGTTGAAAGGCTGTTTGTCTCGCAGTTGCGGTATCCTCACACCCCATCGCGATCGTCGAAGTGAAACGATGGAGTTTCACGGACAGATACAGATTCTACGCAGCGTAGGTTGTTCATTTGAGCGAAAAAATGTTTCACGTAGTCCGAAGCCGGCGGCTGCAATGTCGATGAACATGGGTGGGCGTGCGCGCGACGCACTCAAAACGCGCCGGCGCTTTATGGAACGACTGCGGGGACTCGGAGTCAATGACCCTAAAGTGCTCAAGGCTTTTGCCACCGTCCCCCGACACCTTTTTATGTCGGAAGCCCTGCGCGACAGGGCCTACAAAGAGACCCCCATTCCGATTGGCGAAGGACAAACGATCTCTGCACCGGGCGTCGTGGCCAATATGACGATGGCCCTGGAACTCACCGGGACCGAACGCGTGCTCGAGATTGGGACGGGTTCGGGATACCAGGCTGCGATCTTGGGTCTACTGGCGAGTCACGTCGTCTCGATTGAACGAATCCCAAAGCTCGCAACCCGTGCACGGAGTGCGCTTGACCAATTCGGAATCACCAATGTGACGTTGTTTCTCGGTGACGGGACGCTCGGGCGCCCAGACTTGGCGCCTTACGACCGCATTGTAGTTACGGCAGGAGGGCCCGAGGTTCCCCGCGTGCTCCTCGACCAACTCGCCCCGGACGGGATGCTGGTCGGCCCGTTTGGACCCCGGCGTGCCCAGAAACTCACGCGCTACTGGCGCGGGAAGAAAGCAGGAAGCTTTCGCCGCGAAGTGATCGGTGAATGCGATTTTGTGGACCTGATCGGCCAGAACGGATGGCGCGGCTAACCCGCGGCGCCGCCCTCGCGGGTATCGCTTGCCTGGGATTTACGATCCTTGGCGGGACAGCGTGCACGTGGCGGCCCGAACCTCGGGGCAGTGCGGGGAGTGACAGCCGCACTTACCACACGGTGAAGCCCGGCGAGAACCTCTACCGAATCGGCAAGGACTATGGTGTTTCTTCGGACGCCATCGCGCGTGCGAACAGCATCCGAGACGTAACCGAACTGCGGGTAGGCCAGCGGCTCTACATCCCGCGCGGCAATAGGGCGGGGCTCCCGCCAGCGCAGTCGCGAGGGAGCGCCACGAATACGCCCCGAAGTACTCGGGGCAACGATGCGTTAAAGAAGCGCGTACGCGCCGAAGCCAAGCGCAACGCAAAGCTCAATTTCATGTGGCCCCTGAGCCGGACGAAGCTCACGTCTCGCTTTGGTCGCCGCAATGGGCAGCCCCATGAGGGGATCGACTTGTCCGCGCCAAAGGGCACCACCATTCGCGCGGCCGAGAGTGGCAAGGTGATTCATTCGGGACGGCTTGGTGCTTATGGGCTGGTCGTCATCGTGAAACACGCGGGCAACTACCGGAGCGTCTATGCGCACGCGCGAAAACTCTTCGTACGCAAAGGCCAGTTCGTAGAGAAGGCGCAGAAGATTGCCGAGGTGGGGATGACGGGGCGCACCACCGGGCCACATCTTCACTTCGAGATCCGGCGCAAGGAAGTCCCGAAGGACCCGCTCTTGTATCTGCCGTAGTCGCTACGGCGACAAGGCGGGCAGGGCATCCGCCGTGCCCGCAGCCCAACGCAAAAGCGCACCAAGATCCGTTGGGATCGGCCATGCTTAGGTTTTCTGATCGGCGAAGTTGCCCGATACCTGGCGCTACGACTTGAGGCCGAGCTCCCAGACCGGGAAACAGACCCTCGCCATCGTGTGTCGTCCGGTTTCGGCTTCGAAGAGCGCGTCGTCAGTCGCTTCTTCGCGCTTGGTCTTCTTGGCCTCGGCCTTCTCTATGCTGATAGACGCGGCAGCACTCCTGCGAAGTTCGTCGGCTGTGAAGATCTCGACGCCGATCTCAGCTGCACGCTTTTCGCAGAGGTCCTTGACCTCAGCGCTAGTCAATCGCTTGACGTCAAGCTTGCCCCCCTTCTTCACCGGAGTGAGTAGAGCGCCGCGGTCGTCGCCACGAACCTGGAGCCAATCCTCAAGGGTGATCAGGGCTTCGTTCGGGAGTGACACGCGACGCGCCTTCTGATTCTTCGCCTTCCCGGTTTTCACGGTAACTTGCTGGGTTTTCTGATCGAACGAGAGGTCGTCGAGGGAAACCGCGAGGAGTTCTGCGAGAGCGAGTTCACCGTGATAAAGAAAGTAGAAGACCAGACGGTCTCGCACGCTTTCCGTGCCTACGGCCTGCTGGCAGGCAAGAAGCAGGGCGCGGAACTCACCGTGTGACACAATGCGCTCACCCGCCCGCGGAATTACCGCCTTCTTGGGCGAGTTAACCCGGTCCCACTCTTCGCTACTTATGTAGCCGAGATCTCGACTTTTCTTGAGCACACTCTTAAGAGTGGTGCGGAATCGTTGGATTTTTTTGCTTGGAAACTTTTCCGAGTCCTGTCGGAACTTGTGGTGCGGATCGAGCTGACAGCGCAGGGACTCAAGCTTCGTCGGCGCGCCAGTTTCCTTCAACATGTGAAGGGCTGCTTGCCCGTGATGGGCTCGCAACTGGTGCCAGGGGAAGTCGACGCCTTCGCAGGCGCCAGTAGAGAAGACCAGAGTCAATGTTTCGAGGGCTTCGCGCGCATGAGTTTTATCTTCACCCTTCAGGGATTCAAGAAAACCAGTTGCTGCGGCCTGGCCCTTTTCAATTTCGTTTTCGTCGAGAGAAAAATCGGCTGCGAGCGTGAGTGAGAAGCCGCCGGGGAGCTCGCCAATATCGAGAGACAACGTACTAAGACCTCCTGCCTTGCTGGGGTATAAGCTGGCATTCCAATGTGCACCGTATGGGTCAAAAAATCAAGGTTTACACCCGATAAGCGAGTCGAAAAGCTTGAACAGAACCAACGATTAAGCACCTAAGTTGCCAGAATAGCTGGGTTTTTTTATATGTCGAGTGTGGGTGTTTAACCTCGCCTTGTAATGCAGTTGCTGCTGGCTAAAGGGCAACAGAATGACGCAAGCGCACGCCCCGGAATCATTGGGTTTCTCGGTGCCCCAGCGTGACGGCCGAGGGACATTCGCCTCGATCGCGGCGCGTTTACTTTCCGCTACTCTGCGGCCCGCGAGAGCCAGAGCGCGCCCATCCTCCACTGATTTTGCCCGCCCGAAAGGTCCAAACGCCCCCGTAGCTCAGTCGGATAGAGCGCCGGTTTCCTAAACCGTAGGTCAGAGGTTCGAATCCTCTCGGGGGCGCCAGTTCCGAAAAGGTCCATACCGGACACATGGTTTACAGATTATACCGGGGACATGGTTAACACTTTCCCCGGCAAGAATGGATTCGGGGCAGGTTCAACCCGTCCCTCATCCCGATCAAAGAATCCTAGATCAAAGTCGAGGAAGCTGACGAGCCAGATCTGGTCTTCGACCTCACGCAGTCCAACCATTTGGCCCGCAAAGACCGTGCTGAGGTTGATCTTCCGTCGGCCCATGCAGATGCGGCCGCAGTGCGTCACGCGGACAGATTTGTCGTGGTACGGGTACTCGGGCTCGGGCGGCGGCGCATAGGCACGGACCGAAGGTGTATAGAGATCTCCGGGGTAGGCGCCGCCCAGGGCCTGATGGGGCCGCTCGTGATTGTAAACCTCGATGAACTTGTCGAAGCGTTCCTGCTGCTGCAGGAAGTTGAACGACGCGGGCTTGGTTGCCTCCTTTTTGAGAGTGAGGTGCATGCGTTCATGGCGGCCGTTTTGCTGGGGGCAGCCCGGCTTGATGCGCTGGATCTGGATCCCCAGCCTGAGCCACCAGACCGCAAGCTTGGAGAGCCCGAACAGCGCGTTGCCGGAGGCGAAGGGAGTGCCATTGTCGGTGCGTATGGCGCCTGGTAAACCAAGGTCCTTGAAGGCTCTTTCAAACACGGAGAAGGCAAAATCAGTACGCGTTGACGAAAGCCCCTCGCAGGTGAGCAGATAGCGAGACCGGTAGTCGGTGATGGTCAGCGGATAACAGTACTGCTTGTTGCCGAGCATGAACTCGCCCTTGAAGTCCGCACACCACAGGCCATTGGGAGCGTGAGCTGCTGTGAGCTCCGTGCCCTTGGCCTTGTAGCGCCGGCGCTTGCGCCGCTTCACGAGGCCATTGCGGTCCAGTACGGCGTGAACCGTGCTCACAGCCGGCGGCTTGATCATCGGGAACTCGCGGATCAACTTGTCGCGAATCTTGGGAGCGCCCCACGAGGAGTACTCTTTCTTAATCCCGAGGATCGTGCGTTCAACTTGGTACGGCAGCTTGTTGGCATGGCGATAGGGACGCCGCGAGCGGTCGTTTAGACCATCGAGGCCACAAGTCTTGTAGCGCTCGTAGATCTTGTAGCCGGTGACCCGGGAGATCCCGAACTCGCGGCACAGTGGGGCCATCTTCTCGCCCTCGAGCAGCCGGGCAATGAATCTGAGGCGTTCGTCCATTGGTTTACACGTTCTCCACGGCATCTGGGCTCTCCCCAAATGCCTATTGTGTAAACCATGTCTCCGGTATGAGGTGTAAGCGATCTCTCGCTATGCACACAATCGGGGCAAGGAGTTGGGGGATGGGCAGGGCCGCGCTTCCGCGACTGCTGCTTCTCTGCAGCTTCTCGGGAGTGTTCGGGTACGACGAACCGAGTGACAAAGGTCGACCCTTGGCCTTCGAGAAGGAGCTCTCGGACGACTATCAACGCTTTAGCCGAATGCGCTCGCTCCGCTTCAATCTTGCGAGAATAGGGATTTCAACGGGGCTTTTTAATTCCGCCGATAAGTAACCGAATGACAAATCGCTCGGAATCACGGGCGAAGGGTCCAACGCGGGGCGCCCTTTTCGTCCAGAGGGGGTCTATCTGCGGCGCGAGCTGCGGCTCGAGATCGAAGAGCTGAAGGTATAGTCACCGGCCCCCGTCCGCCGCGGACGCCCGGGCCGAGAGAACCGCAACATTCTCTACCCGAGCGCCCTAAAGGATGAACATATGGGGCCCGGCTTCGGGCTCGGGGATGCCGAGTTCGGCGCGGACCTCGGCGAGGGGGCGGGGGAGCAGGGCTTGGTGGTCTCCCGCGATGTCGCCGGGGCATTCCAGGCCGCGCTCGATGGCCGCGGCGAAGAGTTCGGCGGCATTGGGCCGGGCGAGCACCGCCGTGATGGGCTCGATGTCGGGGAAGGGCAGCATGCCCACCTCGAAGAGCAGGAGCGAAGCCAGCAGCGATGAGAAATGGCTCTCGCCCCGGGCGGCGCCCACCAGGAAACCCTGGAGCGCGACTTCGGCTTCGGGGGTCGTGCCGTAGCCCGCCAGCACATGGGTGAGGTCGTGGGGGATCAGGTTGTCCTGGTCGTCGTCGGGCAGCCAGGCGAAACCGTTGCGGCGGTAGAACTCGAAGAGCCCCCGGCCGAGGGAGTCTGCCGGCAGGTTGCCCAGGGCCTCCATCTTCTTCGTGAGGGCGTCGTCGCCCAGGCCTTCGACGAAGGGTTCCACCAGGTCGGGCTGGCGCACCCGCTCCCAATCGGCGTAGACCCGCTCGCGGTCGTTGGCGAGGTAGTCGGCGGCGAGCCGCTGAAAGCCGTCGTCGATTTCCAGCGCGGCGAGGTACTCGGCCACTCCCGCGGTGAGCGCCGCGCTCGGCGGGTGGCGCACCAACTCGAGCATCACGAGGATTTCGCCCACCGCTTTGCGCAGCCGGGGCTTTTCGATGGCGGCCGCCGCCTCGCTGGGTGACGTGGTCGCGGCGGCGGACGGCGGAACCCGCATGACGTGCCGGGCCAGGGCTTCGAGCAGGTCGCGCTGCTCTTTTGTGGGGCCGCCATCCACGTCGGTGGC
>DUBZ01000118.1 GCA_012960035.1 Myxococcales bacterium
TCGGGGCCGTCGGGGACAAACCGATGCAGGGTTTCCTCGACCACCAGACCGAACTCAGCCTCATGGGTATCCCCGTCACTGAACCCAGTATTGAACTGGTTCATATCCGGGAAATAACCAAACTCCGGAGCGATCCCGTGACTGACGTCTTCGAAAGAACCCGTCGGCGCCACCGGCCCGCGCCCTGCCCCACCCGCGCGCGGATAAGACCCAGGCTTGGGGTCCAGACGCTCTCCCCCATCAAGGCGACTCAATACTCGCGGAAGAACCAGTTCCTGAGTGAAGGGTTCGTAACCGAAAAATAAACCCTGCCCGGTGTCTGACACCGATGTTTTCTTTCGGTCTCTCTTTTTTCGACCTCTCTTTGAGGATGCGGCAAGAGGCACCCCCACCGCCCCTGCAACGCCGGCAACGACACTTTTCTTCAACAAAGAACGACGGCTGATACTCATCTTCAACTCCCTTTACGTTCCCAATTGCTTCACCATTATTGCAGCATCACAGTGATATGTACACAATCCTGTGCACGCATTGCGATCCGCAGATGCGCAACGGACAGGCAAATACGCCACCACAAGTTCGATCTAAATAGACATCCCCTCTTTTGTTAAATTTGGATGTACCCCAATATCGTGGACAGTTAGAAGCCGACGTTTGAGGCTGCTTCAAATGCTTCCGGGCTGGGCATCAACGCGAACTTACTGGGTCGGCGGTGTGAAGATTACCTGTCCAACTGCAACGCTACGTTCCCCGGTCAGGGCAAGCCACGCGATGAAGAGATGGCGCAACTGAAACGGGGGAGCGTCTTCCTCTGGACGGGCAAAGGACGCTCTCCCGGTTAACTCCCGACGGTGACGCGTGGGCCTTCCTCGACGAGAGTGAAGCCGAACGCCGAGTGTATGAAGAACGGAACAAGGAGCGCGCGGCCGGAGCCAAACCGTAAGGCTTGCTCACTGTACAGCCTAAGACGCGAAGACTCGGTACTTGCCCTGGTAGTAGACCAGCGGTTCGAGATCGCGGATGTTCACGTGCTCAACCTGTCCAATGCACAGGACGTGATCGCCGGCGACATGCTCCGCCACCAACTTGCAATCCAAGTTCACCTTGGCGCCTTGGATCAACGGGGCACCCGTCACAGCTTTGTCGGTTTCAAGCCCCTCGAAACGCAAGTCTTCGTTTTCCTTGGCTGCGAACAGGTTGGCAAGGTCTTGTTGACCGGCGCACAGGATGTTGAGAGCAAAGCATTTGCCGGCTCGGATGAACTTGAGGGTATTCGCGGTTTCAGATGCACTCACCATGACGAGCGGTGGCTCAAGTGACACGCTCACAAAGTCGGAAACCGTCATGCCATGGACGTGGTCACCGTGCCTTGATGTCACGATCGATACGCCAGTGGCGCGACAGCCGAGGCTCGCCTTGAATTCATCGGGGTTCACTGCCAACGGGCTCTTCCTCTACACAGTACAGCGGAGCCCGTAACACGTGCCCCAGATCAACGCTCCAACACGAGCACACCTCGCGTGCGATCACTAATCGTTGAGCAGCTCCTTGGGAATCTTTAGGGCGTCCACCTTGCGGGCAAAGCGCTTCTTCTTGTTCACCTCATCGGGGAGCCAGTAGATGTTGACCGGTGCCTTGAGTGGAATGTCGGTGAGCTTCACGGGCTTTGAATTGATGGTCGCCGTGGTTCGCTTGAGTACCGAGCCCTCAAACTTCACGTTGTAGACAACCTTCTTGCCCCTCTCTTTGACGGTCATCGTGCCCGCCTCGGTGTCGAAGACCAAAAGACGTGCGTCGCGAGCCAGCTTGACCTTGCTCTTCGACTTGGCTTCTGCCGTCCCGATGCCAAACGCAAACACCAGCGCCATGGCGGCGACAGCAATACGCCCCATCGAGCGTCGCGTGGTTTTCTGCATTCTAAAACTCCTCCATTAGATCTCGATCGTCGATCAAATGATCGTCTGATTAGATTGTATTCGGTTGCCCATCGTGGCTTGCGGCCGGCGTTCGAACCCCCACCGTTCACCGATAAATTCGAGGGCCAACACTAACGGTTTTTGACCGCTCTCGTCAGCAAGACCTCTCGATTCGTAACCACATCCTTGGCATTTCATAGATAGGTGCAACTCGGGCATTCAAGCCGATCACGCTTCCGACGAAACCAGGCGCGGACTTATTCATCTGTCTTCGACTCGCTCGCAGCCGGCACCCAGACGAGCACGAGGTCCATCACATTGGTCCCCGTAGGGCCGGTGACAAAGAGGCCGCCCTCCGCTTCGAAAAACGAATGCGAGTCATTTCGATCGAGGGCAGCGCGGGCATCCGCGCCCTCAGTCTCACCCCGCGCAACGGTGCTCGCATCGGCCCAACCGCCGGCGGCAGGCGTTGGGCCGTCGGTTCCGTCAGTTCCAGCCGCGAGCAATACGGCCTCACTCCGCGGCGTGTCGGCTAACGCCACCGCGGCGGCGAGCGCCAGTTCTTGATTGCGCCCTCCTATGCCATCTCCCTTCAAGCGCACAACAGACTCCCCCCCAGCAACAAGGCAAACGGGCCTGTCGTTTTCCACGCATTGGGCAAGCGCAGCGAGGCGCACACCGACGTCCCGTGCTTCACCGCGAAGACATTCACCGAGCGCAAGCGTTTGTGCGCCGAGCGACCTCGCCTCTCGAAGCGCGGCTTCGCGCGCCACCGCGTTGCTCGCAACGATCTCATGCTCGACGCGCGCAAAACTCGCATCACCGGGCTTGGGGGTCTCGGGTTCGAGACCTTCGCTCCCTCTTTGCAAGTGAGCCATGACGGACGCGGGTACGAGATTCGAAAGTCCGTACTCGGCGAGGATCTCGAGTGCGTCTTGATAACGCGACGGATCCGGCGCACACGGCCCGGACCCAATCACATCGATCGCATCGCCGGAAACGTCCGACACCGCAAGCACAGCAACTCGACCGGCGCCGGTCGAAGCTGCAACACGCCCACCCGAAACTTGCGACACATGTTTGCGCACGGCATTGAGTTCGCCGATGTCGGCCCCGCATCCGAGGAGCAGTTCGTTTGTTCGCGCCAGGTCGTCGAGCTCGACGCCATCGGGTGGCAAGGAAATCAACGACGACGCCCCCCCCGACAACAGAACAAGCAGAACTTCATCTTCGCGGGCATCTGCTGCGCACTCGAGCACCCGTCGTCCCGCGTCGGCGCATCGTTCGTCGGGTACGGGGTGGCTGGTTTCCAAAACCTCAAAATCAGAAAGCCCGTAGCCTTTGGCGTGACCGTCTTTGGTCACAACCAAACCCGTCCGAATCCGTTCCGGCACCAGTGAGCCGATTGCCTGTGCCATCGGCGCCGCGGCCTTCCCGATCGCGATCACGACGAGCTGGGTGCCAGGACGACACGCTGCTCCGGCAACATGAAGCACGCCCTGCTCCACTCGGACGTACTCCGCGACGGCTGCGCGTGCGTCAACAGCTGCGAGCGCCGCCCGGAAAACGCGTTCAAGCTTCGCGCGCGAGTCTCCTGGAGCCCGATTCAACACGCGCCTTAATCGGCTTTTGGAGCGGCTGGGTCGGTCGCAGTGTCATAGACCCGTTTCGCTACCGGGGCGTCCGGTTCCGACAAAATTTCTTCGATCGCTTCGGGCTCCACCGCGTCATTCTCACGCGGTCGCAGACGGATCTCGATGCGACGATTCTGTCCGCGCCCTTCTGCGTCCTTGTTGGACGAAACCGGCGCGAATTCGGCGCGCGAAATCGCCTGAAGCCGTTCGCCGTCGATCCCGGCACGCTCAAACAAACGTACGACGCTCGAAGCCCGAGCACCGGCGAGTTCCCAGTTGGACGGATAGCGCTTCGTCAGCGGCCCCTTGATCGGGATGTTATCCGTGTGTCCTTCGACATCGATCACGTGATCAAGCTTCGCAATGTTGGTCGCGACTTTGGTCAGGACAGCAGCCCCGCCCTTGTCCAGCCTTGCCGACCCGGACGCAAACAAGATCTCTTCAGAGACCGCGAGCCGTAGACCGGTGCGAAGTTGTTCGATTTCGATCTCGCCCTGCTGCACTTCTCGTTCGAGGTCTTGAACCAAGCCTTGGTACGAAGCCGTAAGATCCTGCGCGCCCTTTTCGGCTTCACTCAGGGCAAGACTCGTACTTTCAAGCTCTACGCTGAGCGCTCCTTCGCGGTCGCGCAAAACCGCGACGTCCTTTTCGAGTCCGGCTCGTAGTTTGACGAGCTCTTCTCTTTCGAGCCGAAGGTCTTCGAGCTCGTCGTAAAGCTGAACGCGTTCTGCTTCAAGCGAAGCGGCGGACACTTCAAGCTTGCCCGCGCGTTCGACTGCTACGGCTTTGGCGCGCGCAAGCGTGTCGCGCTCCGCGACCACTTTGTTGTGCGTCGAAGACGTCACGCACGCGAGGGACAACATGGGCACCAACAACGCAGTGAAAGTGAGCTTGAGAGTCGGATGAGTCACGATCGGGGCAAGCCTCCGGTTAGTTGGATGGCGCGTCGGATCGACGTTAAAAATCGAGCAGCGTGTCAGGCTTGAGCAAGCGTGCGGCTAAGCGCCTCGTTGATCGTCCCGACAAACTGAAGATCCAAGCCCTGGAGCAATTCACTTGGAATCTCCGCGACATCTTTGCGGTTTTTCTCCGGAAGCACCACACACTCGATCCCCGCGCGTTTGGCGGCCAACACTTTTTCTTTGATCCCGCCCACCGGCAAGACCTTGCCTCGCAACGTAATCTCTCCCGTCATGGCGACTTTCGGCCTCACTACGCGCCCGGTATAGAGAGACGCCAACGACGTCACCATGCCGACGCCTGCCGAGGGGCCATCTTTCGGTACCGCGCCGGAGGGCACGTGGAGATGAATGTCACTCGACTCGAACCGTTCAGCCGCAATCTCGAAATTGTCCGAATGACTGCGCAGCCAAGACCGCGCCGCTTCGACGGATTCCTTCATGACGTCGCCAAGAGAACCTGTGAGCTTCAGCTCGCCGCTGCCGGGCATCTGAGTCGACTCGATAAAAAGGATGTCGCCACCTGCCGGGGTCCACGCAAGGCCAACCGCGACACCGGGTTGTGAGCCCTGCTCTGCGAGATCGGGTTCGTGCTTCACCGGCCCCAGCAGATCGAAGAGCTGATCGGGCATCACCTTCACCGGCCCGGAAATCTCCCCCTCCGCAACCTGGCGCGCAATCTTCCTGCACACCGAACCCACTTCACGCTCGAGGCTCCGAACACCTGCCTCGTGGGTATATCGCTCGCAAAGCACGCGAAGCGTTTCATCCGGCAATTCGAATTCGATGTTTTCGATACCGTTCTGTTCGATCTGGCGCGGGACCAAGAAGCGCTTCGCAATCTCGACCTTCTCTTCGAGCGTATAGCCCGGGAGTTCGATCACTTCCATGCGGTCGCGCAACGCCGGCGGGATCGGGTCTATTATGTTTGCCGTGGCGATGAACAACACACTAGAGAGATCGAAAGGAACTTCGAGATAGTGATCGCTGAACTCGCTGTTCTGTTCCGGGTCGAGCACTTCGAGCAGCGCCGATGACGGATCACCCCGGGTGTCTGCGCCGACTTTGTCGATCTCGTCGAGCACGAGGACGGGGTTCCGGGTCTTGGCCTTCCGCAGGCACTGAATAAAGCGTCCCGGGAGAGCCCCTACGTAGGTGCGACGATGACCGCGCACTTCCGCTTCGTCGCGCACGCCGCCAAGCGAGATGCGTCCGAATTCGCGACCGAGAGCACGCGCAATGGAGCGGCCAAGCGAAGTCTTACCGGTGCCGGGAGGCCCGACAAAACACAGGATCGGCCCCTTTAAGTCCTTCTTCAGGCTCAGGACCGCGATGTATTCAACGATGCGATCCTTCACCTTTTCGAGGCCGTAGTGATCTTCGTCGAGAAGCGCGCGAGCTGCCCGAACGTCGAGTCGGTCTTCCGATTGATGCTGCCACGGCAGATCGGTCATCCATTCGAGATAGGTCCGAATGACGCCGTGCTCGGCGGCCGCGGGCGGTGCTTGCTCCAAGCGCTGGAGTTCGCGCATCGCCTGCTTGTGTGCCTCTTCGGGCATCATCGCCGCCTCGATCCGTTCGCGCATGCGGTCGGCTTCGGCCTGATCGTCTTCCACTTCGCCGAGTTCGCGGCGAATGGCTTCCAGTTGCTGGCGCAGCATGTAGTCGCGTTGGCTGCGACCCATTTCGGTCTGCACCTTGTCGCGAATTTCGGTCTCGATTTCCATCGCATCGCGCTGACGCATGAGTTCCGCGAGCACGTCCTTGAGACGATCTTCGATGCTGGTGGTCTCAAGAACTTGCTGCTTGCCCGCGACGTCAAGGTCGAGGTTCGACGTCACGAGGTCTCCAAGCCGCGACGGGTCGTCGAGGCTTGCGGCGAGCATGTGAAGCTCGTCCGACAAGCGAGGGCTCTCGCTCACCAGCGACGCAAACTGCTGACTCACATTTCGAACCTGTGCTGCAGTTTCGACGGATTCACGGTCCCCCACGTCGTGGAGCACGCGCACATTGCCGCGGAGAAAATCCTCGTCCGGAAGAAACGAATCGATCGCGACCCGAGCGATGCCTTGAACGAGTAGGCGATACGAGTTGTCAGGGAAGCGGATCATCTTGATGATCCGAAGAACAGTGCCAACCGCGTAAACGTCGTCTGGCCCGGGGCTTCCCTCAACGGTGTGCTTCACCGCACTGCACACCATGAGTCGCGTATCGCTCTCAGCGACTTCATCAATCAAGTGTTTCGAACGCACGGTGTTCACCAACAGCGGTGACACCATGTGGGGAAAGAGCACTACATTTTTCAGTGGAAGAACCGGGAGCACGTCGGGCACATCCACGAGATCGAAGTCGGCGACGTCATCACTGGCCGCTTCGATCAGGATGTCACCCCCCGCGCTCTCGACGCTTTCCTCACTCCACTCTTGCCCGTCGTCGAAATCTTTTTCGCTGTCGTCGCTCACACGCATCCCTTCCCAGCCGTAACCGGGTTCCCGGCGGACATGGGCAAATTTGGGCGGTTTCGGAAAAATGCTCCGCGACACCGACGAGGTGCCGCGGAGTACAGATTATGAGTCTTGCTTTTCCTCGGTGAACTCAGCATCGATCACGTCGTCGTCGTCCGGTGCGTTCGTCGCACCCTCTTCCGGCGGAGCTCCCTCACCCGGCTCCGCATCCGCCTGCGCCTTGTAGAGCTTTTCGGCCACCTTGTGGAGTTCCGATTCGACGCGCTGGTGCGCGGCATCGATCTTGTCGTTGTCGCCCGTCTCGAGGTCGACCTTGGCTTCGGCAAGCACCGCTTCCAAGTTCTTCTTTTCGTCGGCATCGAGTGCGTCACCGTTTTCGCTGATCGTCTTCTCCGCCTGGTAGATCATCGAGTCGAGATTGTTCTTCTTCTCGATGCCTTCGCGTCGCGACTGATCTGCGACCGCGTTGGCCTCGGCTTCGGTCACCATGCGATCGATCTCGTCGTTCGAAAGACCACCGGTGTTTTCGATGCGAATGGACTGCTCGTTGTTCGTCGCCTTGTCGAGCGCCGAAACCGAGAGGATCCCGTTTGCGTCGATGTCGAAGGTCACTTCGATCTGTGGCACGCCGCGCGGCGCCGTCGGCAAACCGTCGAGAATGAAGCGTCCCACTTCACGGTTGTCCGTCGCCATATCCCGCTCGCCCTGCAGCACGCGGATTTCCACCTGCGGCTGGGAGTCGCTGGCCGTCGAGAAGACCTGCTGGGCTCGGCTCGGGATCGTGGTGTTTCGCTCGATCAACTTCGTCATCACGCTACCCAGGGTTTCGATACCGAGGGAAAGTGGCGTGACGTCGAGGAGAAGTACGTCCTTCACATCGCCCGCAAGAACGCCACCCTGAACTGCGGCGCCGATCGCAACGACTTCGTCCGGATTCACCGATTGATTGGGCTCTTTCCCGAAGAGATCCTTTACCTTCTGCTGTACGAGCGGGATGCGGGTCGAACCCCCAACCAACACCACTTCGTCGATCTCGCCTGCGCTCAGACCGGCGTCGGACAGAGCCTTTTTGCAGGGCTCAAGGGCGCGCTCGACCAGGTCTTCGATCAACTGTTCGAACTTCGCCCGCGAAAGCTTCAGCACGAGGTGCTTCGGACCCGACGCGTCAGCCGTGATGTACGGCAAATTGATGTCCGTCGACTGCGCGGTCGAGAGCTCGATCTTAGCCTTCTCTGCGGCTTCGCGTAGTCGCTGCACGGCCATCGGGTCGTTCATCAAGTCGATGCCGTTGTCTTTCTTGAACTCGCTCGCGAGGTATTCGATCAAGCGGTGATCGAGGTTGTCGCCACCGAGATGCGTGTCGCCGCTGGTTGCCTTCACTTCGACGACGTTCTCACCTACCTCGAGGACAGAAACATCGAAGGTGCCGCCACCAAAGTCGAATACGGCAATCTTCTCGTCTTCTTTTTTGTCGAGTCCGTACGCCAGCGCCGCCGCAGTCGGTTCGTTGATGATTCGCTTCACGTCGAGCCCGGCGATCCGCCCCGCGTCCTTGGTCGCTTGTCGCTGGGCGTCGTTGAAGTACGCGGGAACCGTGATCACCGCTTCGGTGACTTCCGCGCCGAGATACGCCTCTGCGGACGACTTTAGTTTTCCGAGGATCATGGCCGAAATTTCCGGCGGAGCGTACTGGGTACCGTCGATCTCGACGGAAATCGCACCGTCGCTGCCCTCGGCGATCTTGTACGGCACGAGGCTCACTTCTTCAGAGACTTCGTCGAGGCGCCGGCCCATAAAGCGCTTCACGGAATAGACCGTGCGCTCGGGATTCGTGACCGCCTGGCGCTTCGCTGAAGCGCCTATGTGGCGTTCGCCGTCGTCCGCAAAGCCGACGACCGATGGTGTGGTGCGTCCCCCCTCATCGTTTGCGATCACGGTGGGCTGGCCGCCCTCCATCACCGAGACGACTGAATTTGTCGTTCCAAGATCGATTCCGATCACCTTGCCTGATGCCGCCATGACTTTCCCCTTCACCGCTGACGTGACTCACGCGGCCATCTTTGGCCCCGGTTTGGTCTCGCCTACAAGTTGTATTTCCTATTTGATTCCGGTTAGTTCCGTGCGATTTCTCGGCCCTCAAAATCGCCTGTTTCCCTCAACGCGGCAAAACCTTGCCCCGAGACCCCTGATGTCAACGGCGACAAGTGATAAAAGCCTGCTCGCGACGAAAGCCGGAGCCGCGGTTCTGCTGTGGCCACAAGCAGAATCGAGCGATTCTCATAAGGCTGGACGTTGGGGCGAATGAACGCCGCCCATCTACACGGAGTCCACAAGCTTGTGAAGTAAACGGCCGATACGCAATTTGGTGGGAATGAGTGCTATTAGGTCTATGAAATTCCGTGTGTTTGAATTGAGCCGGATCAATCCGGGGCTATAATCGCACGGCTTTGACGAACCTGCGAAAATGATCGACAGATCGCAGGCTCCGACCGTCAGTTGCACCCCCGACAGCTGACTCGAAAAACCCGGATTGCGTTTATTGAATTATTGCTGGCTCGTGCTCAACTTGGGCATGAGGCGGTTGTGGAACCGGCCTCGTGAAGTTGCAGCCGTAGATCTGTTCGAAACTGGAATCGTAAGAGTAGAAAGTCGAGAAGGGAAGCAAGTCCGGCATGGGCCACTTGGGCATTCGGGTAATCAACATAGTCCTCTTCACCACGAGCTGTTTTTTTGCAGCGTCGATGGTGAACCATCTCGCGGACAGTCAACTTGCGCCCGATTACGTTTCCGCCTTCCAGGCGGTCGCGAACACGGAACCCGATCGTCCCAAACGGCGAGAACAAAAGGCAATTTTGGACCGGAATCTATTCGGCGCGAGACTCGATGGATCCGACAAGCCCGAGCCCGAGCCCGAGCCCGTGAAGGAAGTGGTCGAAGAAGCCCAGGCAACGAAACTTCCGCTCGAGTTGTTGGGCACCATGGCGGGGATCCCGGCATCTCTTTCGTCTGCCGTGATCAACAACACCAAGACGAAAAAGCACCAAGTCGTGCGCCTCGGAGACATCCTCGATGGATTCGACGGGGTCAAAGTCACGGATATCGAACCCCGCCGGGTGCTGCTCCGCAACCGAGAGACCATCGAAGAGTTGCTGCTCGACAAGAACGCCAGACGGACCAAGGTGGCGCGTAAATCCGGTCGGGGGAAAAACGCCGAGAAGCGCATGCGTAACCGCAAAGCACGCAACACCCGGAAAGCGAAGCGCGATAAGACAGCCAAGGCCAGCCCGGTCTCCGCCCCCGCAGACGGAGCAGCCGAAGACCAACAGCAAAAGATTCAAAACGCGATGTCGAAGGAACTCAGCGGCGACCTCAAACCCGCCATGAACAAAGACGGTGGCATCGACGGAGTGATGGTCGGCAACATTGACGCCGACAGCCTGCTCGCACGCGCCGGCCTTTCTCCCGACGACGTCATCACGAGCCTCAACGGAATCGACATCAATAGCGCCGGAACCGTTGCACGTGTCCTGCGCGAACTCGCAAAGTGCCAACCCATGTCCGGTTTAGTGAACGGCCCGGGTGGCTCACGCGCCATCGAAATTTCGCAATCCCTGCTGACCGAATTGAACTGCCCGAATTGACCTGCCGGAGATCCTGCGTGGAACCAAGCAAGCAAATGAATTTCATGCTCAGCGCAACCGCGCATCGCCGAATCCTGGCGATGTTCGTCGCCTGCACTCTCGTCAGCGGGATGTTCGCGACGTTCGCGCCAAGCGATGCAAACGCCCAACGAAACCGACTCCGAAAGCAAGCGGTCCAAAAGGAGCTGCGGGCACGTGCGAGCCGAGAGGCCGCTTCGAACCAGACCTTTGAGGGCCGGCTCGAAGTCGATGACGATACCGGCAAGGTTCGCATCGATTTCAACGATGCCGAAATCACGGTGATCATCGACGCCATCTCGAAGTTGAGCGGCAAGAATTTCATCTACGACGACCGAGTCCGCGGCAAGGTGACGATCATCTCGCCGATGCCCGTCAGCGTCCAAGAAGCCTGGGCGGTATTTGAGTCCGTGCTCAAGATCAAGGGCTTCACCGCCATACCAGGGCCTGCGGGTGTCTTCAAGGTCGTGCCGCTGCGCGATGCCAAAGAGTCCAATATCGAAACGGTCCGCGACGGGCGCGACAGTGAGAACCGCGATCAATACGTCACCCGGATGATCCCCCTCAACTATATCGACGCGACGGCAATCTCGACCACGCTCAAACCCTTGATCTCGAAGGACGCGGCACTCGTCGTCTACGCTCCGACCAACACGATCATCCTCACGGATACGAAGAGCAATATTCGCAGACTGCTCGGGATCCTCGAAGCCCTCGACGTCGAGATGCACAAGCAAGAACTCGCGGTAATCAAAGTGATTTACGCCGACGCAGATACCCTCGGCGACCAGATCATGAACATCTACGGCGGGAGCTCGTCCGGCGGTAAAAAAACAGCGGCCTCTGCTCGAAAAAACCGTGCGTCGCGCCGCAAGGCCGCCGCGGCTCCAAAGAGTGGTGGTGGCGGTGGATTCGAAGCCGCGCAACGTGCCGAGGTCCGCATCATCACCGAAAGCCGCACCAATTCGCTCTTAGTGCTGGCATCACGAACGCAGATCGGCGACATCCGAGATCTCGTGCACAAGCTCGACGTGCCCGTCATCGGTGGGGGCAAGATTCACGTTTATTACTTGAAGCACGCCGACGCCCAGGAAATGGCGAAGACGCTCAACGATCTCGTCTCCGGGAGTCGCGGACAATCCGGCGGAGCAGGCCGTACGGGCAGCGCCGGCGTCAAGCCACAAGCGCTCCGTTCCGTCGTCACCCCGCTCGCTGATGGTCAAATCAACTTGAGCGCCGACCCGGCGACGAACTCGCTCGTCATCCAAGCGAGCAAGGAAGCGTACGAAACCCTTCAGCAGGTGATCGAAAAACTCGACATTGCTCGCCCTCAGGTGCTCGTCGAAGCGTTGATCATGGAAGTCGACATTACCGACGGCTTCGAGCTTGGTTTCAACTTCGGCTACGCGTTGGTCAACAACGACATTACCTACAACTTCGCCAGCCCGGACCTCATCGGGTCATCGACACCTCTAGGCTTCTTGTCCCGTTCAACCCTCCTTTTTGACGGAGAGACCGGTGCTCCCGAAGGAGAAGGCAGTCAGTTCACCGCACAGATGCAAGCCGCGGCGTCGGACGGCCGGATCAACATTCTTTCATCGCCGCACATCCTGACGTCAGACAATGAACTAGCCGAGATCCGCATTGGCGACAACATCCCGATCGTCACGAGTCGCGTTTCTTCTGCGGCGGGCGCCACAGACAACGGCCTGTCGAGTTCGGTGAACGTCGAGCGCAAAGACATCGGTGTGACCCTGCGCGTGACACCGCAGATCAGCGACGGCGACACGGTACGCCTCGAAATCTTTCAGGAGATCACCGAAGTCAATGATGCCCTTTCGGTCATTGTGGCGGGCACTGGCAGCTCCAGCGATGTCGGTGTCGCACTGAGCAATCGGCACGTTGAAAACACCGTGGTCGTGGCCAACGGCCATACTGTCGTCATCGGTGGTCTGATCCAAGAAGTCGATAGCACCCAAGAAGCCAAGGTTCCGTTCCTGGGCGATATCCCCGTGCTCGGCTGGCTCTTCAAGTCCACCACGGCAACGACGCGCCGCACCAACCTGATCATCATGCTGACGCCGCATATCATTCGCTCTCCCGACGATCTCGAAAGTGAATCAATCTCTCGCCGCTCGAACTTCACCGACACGACGGAGTCGACGGAGGAGCTCGAGCGCATGGCAAAGGCCGTGCGAGACGGCCTTGGAGAAGTCTCTCCACACAGCCAAGTC
>DUBZ01000119.1 GCA_012960035.1 Myxococcales bacterium
GGCAAGCCGAGATTTTCAGGACGTTCACCATGACGTCGAACTCGCAAAGAAGCGAGGATCCCCAAATATCTTCATGAACATCATGACCAGTGGTGGCCTCACGAGCCGCTTTGTCACGGACTGGGCTGGGCCGGAAGTAATCCTTCGGAACATGAAAATCCGGCTTGGCGCGCCCAACTACCCTGGAGACCTCATGACGTTCACCGGAGTCGTGAATTCCAGCGAGACGCGCGACGGCAAAGGCATCATCGAAGTCGGTGTCCGTGGAGCGAATCGATTTGGCGATCACGTGAGCGGCACACTCGAACTCGAATTGCCCCTTCGCTAGGAGAGAACAATATGACCATGTCATTCGCGGGAAAGACCGCCATCGTCGGGATCGGGGCCACGGAATTTTCGAAGAATTCCGGGCGCAGCACCCTTCGTTTAGCCGTCGAGTGTTGCGACGCCGCCATTCGCGATGCGGGCCTCTCGGCGAACCAAATCGACGGAATGGTGACGTTCACGGTCGATGTCAACGACGAGATCGACCTCGCCCCCGGCAAGGTCAAATGCAAAAGCGGCGGCGGCCATGCGGGGCACAATGGGTTCAAGGAACTCAGCCATTTCAGCCGCATCCATCACAGCGGCGGGGCCGCCTGCGGCACGATCCACCAAGCCGCCATGGCCGTGCACAGCGGCGCCTGCAACTACGCGCTCGTCTATAGAGCATTCAACGAACGTTCGGAAACCCGTTTTGGCACCGGTGTGACAGGAGGCGCTGGTGGCGCCACGCCCGTCATGGTGGAATTCGGCTGGAGTCTGCCCTTTGGCATGCTCACACCCGCTTCCTGGGTCGCCATGTTCGCCACCCGCTATATGCATCAATATGGTGTCACCAGCGAAGACTTTGGGCGAGTGTCCGTGGCCGACCGCAAGCACGCGGCTACGAATCCGAAAGCCTTCTTCTACCAGAAGCCGATCACGCTCGAAGAACATCAAGCGAGCCGCTGGATCGTCAAACCCCTTCACTTGCTCGACTGCTGCCAGGAAAGCGATGGCGGGCAGGCGTTTATCGTCACGACCCTGGAGCGAGCCCGAGATCTTCCCAGCAGTCCCGCGGTCATCGCCTCCGCGGCTCAGGGAAGTGGCGAAGATCAGCATATGATGACGAGCTACTACCGAGATGACATTACTGGAATTCCGGAGATGGGCATCTGTGCTCGACAGATCTGGGAAGACACTGGCCTGGGACCGGACGATATCCAGACCGCGATCCTCTACGACCACTTCACACCCCTGGCCCTACCCCAACTCGAAGAGTTTGGCTTTTGCAAGCCCGGCGAAGCCAAGGACTTCATCAAGGACGGCAACATCGAACTTGGCGGAGGACTCCCGATCAACCCCAACGGCGGGCAGCTAGGCGAGGCCTATATCCATGGTATGAACGGAATCGCCGAAGGCGTCCGACAAGTGCGTGGCAGCGCTGTCAACCAGGTGCCCGATGTCGAGAATGTGCTGGTCACCGCAGGAACGGCGGTTCCGACCAGCGCGTTGGTCCTTTCCCAACCTCAATGATGTCCGAGAAGAACACACGACACAGCACATGCAGCATCAATCGAGCGGAGAACCCATGACGACCCAACCGGATCCCGGCGCGCATCGTTTCATCATCATTGGAGCCGGAATGGCCGGAATCCTCAGCGCCATCAAACTGCACGAGGCCGGAATCAAGAATTTTGCAATCTACGAGAAAGCCGATCGTCTCGGTGGAACATGGCGAGAGAATGAATATGCCGGTTTGTCGTGTGATGTTCCTTCACATCTCTATTGTTATTCCTTCGCCCCGAACCCCGATTGGAGTCATCGATTCTCACCGGGCGCCGAAATTCAGTCCTATTTCGAGAACGTTGCGAAACGTTATGGAATCGACGAGCTGATCCAATTCGAGACAGAAATCACGCGATGCGCATTCGAGGACGGTCGCTGGAATATCGAGACCGCAGACGGGACAACCGACCAGGCTGATTTTGTCATCGCTGCGACGGGCGTCCTCCACCACCCCGCCTACCCCGACATCAAGGGTCTCGAGGACTTCGAAGGCCCGACCTTCCATAGCGCTCGATGGGACCACACCGTCTCTCTGACCGGCAAGCGCGTTGGAATCATCG
>DUBZ01000120.1 GCA_012960035.1 Myxococcales bacterium
GGTACGCGTCGATCGTAAAGTCTTTGCGCAGAATCGGCAGCGATACTTCGGCGCGAATCTTCGCTAGGTAATCGAGGTGTCCACCGAAGAAATGTTCATCGGTCAAGACCGATAGCGCCGCCGCGCCGCCGGCGTCATAAGCCTGGGCGCATGAAACGGGCTCAAAGTCCCTGCGAATCTCGCCTTTACTTGGAGACCGTCGTTTGATTTCAGCGATCACGGCTGGAGCTGCACCTTCCGCAAGCGCGCGACGAAAGCCACGCGGAGCTTCGCTTACCGCTTCAGCACGAGCCCGCATATCGCCCGGGCTAACTCGGCCCTTCGCAGCTTCGACTTCGCCCTTCTTGTGTTCGATAATTTCGTCGAGGATCGTCATACCGCTGCGCCTGCTTTGACGGTCGCGCGAATCAGCGCTTCGAGCTTTGCTGCGGCGGCTCCGCTCGCAAGACTCTCGGACGCACGTTCAACACCCTCGCCCAAATTTGCTGCGCCGCCGGCGATCCAAATGGCTGCGCCCGCATTCAACACCACGATGTCTCGCTTGGGTCCGGTGGCTCCGGATACAATCGAGCGCAGAACCTCGGCGTTTTCCGCCGGGGTGCCGCCGCGCAAGTCGGTCGCCCGCGCGGTTTCAAGACCAAAGTCCTTTGGATGAATCTCGAACGACGCAACGACATCATCCAGGGATGAACAGGCTTGCGTTGGACCGGTCGTCGTAATTTCATCGAGGCCGTCACTGCCGTGTACAACGAGCGCCCGCTTCGCGCCAAGACCCGCGAGCGCCCGCGCCAAGGGTTCGACGAGCGCCTGTGAATACACGCCGACAATTTGATGCTGCACGCCCGCCGGGTTGAGCAACGGACCGAGACAGTTCATCAAGGTTCGCACGCCCAGCTGCTGCCTCACTGGCGCCACGTGGCGAAATGCTGGATGCGCAGTGCGCGCAAAGAACGTCGCGATGCCGATCTCGGAGAGGATCTTGCCGCAGCTCTCAATTGGAATTTCGATATTCACGCCGAGGGCTTCGAGAACGTCGAAGCTGCCCGAGCGACTGGTTGCAGCGCGATTGCCATGCTTCGCAACGGGAATGCCGGCGCCCGCAACCACGAACGCGGCGGTCGTTGAGATGTTGAACGTGTCGACTCCGCTGCCCCCCGTACCGCATACGTCGATCGTGTTTGGTGCTTCGGCCTTCGTCGTTGTTGCCCTAGCCCGAAGCGCTCGCGCTGCAGCGATAATTTCATCGACGGTTTCGCCCTTCGCGCGCAACGCCACGAGCAAACCCGCGATCTGCACCGGCTCCGCCTGGCCGTCCATGATTTCGCCGAAGGCGACTTCGAGCATGTCCTCTTGGATCTCACTTCCCGTAAGTGCCACTTCGATCGCTTGCGCGAGTTTCATGACGAGCTGGCCTCCCGGCAGCGCGCCAGGAAATTCCCTAGCAGGCGCTTGCCTTCGCCGGTCAGAATCGACTCAGGATGAAACTGCACGCCTTCGACGGGTAGCTCGCGGTGGCGCAAACCCATGATCTCGCCGTCCGCGGTGCGTGCGGTCACCGCGAGACACTCGGGCAATGAGTCTTCTTCGACGACGAGCGAGTGGTATCGGGTCGCATCAAAGGGCTGAGGCAAGGATTCAAACACGCCTTTATTGTCGTGTTCGATGGGCGAGGTTTTGCCGTGCATGATGCTCTGCGCGCGAACCGTTTTCCCACCGAACGCTTCGCCGATCGATTGGTGTCCGAGACAGACCCCAAGAACCGGAATTTTTGCAGAGCTGAATTCAATCACTGCCTCAATCGAGATGCCCGCGTTCTGAGGCACGCCGGGCCCGGGCGAAATCACGAGACCGTCGGGCTTGCTTGCAAGCAGTTCTGCCACGGTGGCATCGTCGTTGCGCTGCACGTCGAGGTCCGCGCCGAGTTCGCCGAGGTACTGCACCAGGTTGTACGTAAATGAATCGTAGTTATCGATGATCAGGATGCGCATGGTCTTTGGTCGAAGCGAGGGCATGCCCTCTCAGTCGCACCCCTCCCGCGAAAGATCGATGGCGGCGATCAAAGCCTGAGCCTTGTTCGCACATTCGAGATGTTCGAGTGCAGGCACCGAATCGGCGACAACCCCGGCGCCGGCCTGCAGCGTGATGCGACCGTCCTTCACAACCAAGGTACGGATCGTGATCGCCATATCCATGTTGCCCGAGTAGTCGATGTATCCCACGCAACCGCCGTATGGACCGCGTCCCACGTTTTCGAGTTCGTCGATGATTTCCATCGCGCGGACTTTGGGTGCACCGGAAAGCGTACCGGCCGGGAACGTCGCGCGCAGCACATCGAGCCAGTCGAGCCCCTTCTTCAGTTTGGCCTGCACATTCGAGACGATGTGCATCACGTGGCTGTAGCGTTCGATCACGCCGTACTCGGTGACCTCGACCGTTCCTATTTCTGCGACCCGGCCCGCGTCGTTGCGCCCGAGATCGACGAGCATCACGTGCTCCGCGATCTCCTTCGGGTCGCTCAATAGTTCTTCTTCCATCGCGAGATCGTGGGCTTCGTCTCGGCCACGCCTTCGGGTGCCGGCGATCGGCCGCACGTCCAAACGATCGTCTTCCAGGCGTACCAGGATCTCCGGCGACGAACCAACCAACACGGTCCCTTCTTGGCGCACGAAATAGAGATATGGGCTTGGGTTGATGGACCGTAGTTGCCGGTAGATTTCGAAGGCTTCGACTTGTAACGGCATTTCGAATGTCTGTGAAAGCACAACTTGAAAAATGTCACCGGCGAGAATGTATTCCTTGGCACGTTTGACGATCTTGTGAAACTCCGCCTCGGTCATGTTGCGTGCGACGTCCATGGGCTGCTTCACCGCGCGGTCGGTAACCGGTTGCTCAAACGGTGCGCGAAGTTTCACGATCGTTGCATCGATCGCCTTCGACGCTTCGACATATCGCTTCTTCGAATCGTCGCCGTCTTTCAAATGGACGTGCCGCACGACCAAAGCGGTGTGCTTGATATTGTCGTAGACGACGACCGTCTCGGGAAAGACAAACGAAACAACCGGGATGTCTTGCTTGGCCGGGTTGGGCTCTGGCAGTTTTTCGACAAAGCGCACCCAGTCGTATCCCACCATGCCGACTGCACCGCCGATGAAACGCGGCAGCGCAATGTTGTCTGGGTTCACATGCTGGAGCAGCGCGAGTTTGTCCCGCAAGAATTCGAGCGGGTCACCCTCGACTTCGTGCGTGTGCTCGACGCCCCCTTCGGTCCATGTCACCGTCGCGCCACCACTGGGCTTGCGATGGGCACGAAACCCAGCCCGGGCTCCGGTGCCGATGAAGCTGTAGCGAGCCCACTTTTCACCGCCCTCGACGCTCTCCAGAAGAAAGCTCGTCCGGCCGTCATCGAGCCGGCGGAACAGGGACAGGGGCGTGTCGAGATCGGCGAGAATTTCGCGCACCACGGGGATTAAATTCCCGCGCGTCGTCAGTGCCTCGAATTCTTCCTGGGACGGGCGGATCACGCCGGCCTCTCTCACGGCCTGCCCTGGTGCGAGAAATGAACCCCCGCACCGCAGCAAGCGAAAACTGAATATGAATTACGGAGTTAAGCACAAACCGGGCACTGGGAAAACACCATTTTAGTGAGAGCTTGGCCGCCCGCTCCGGCTAGTACTTCGATACCGCAGCGGTATTCGCGAAGGCGTTCGCGCGCAGGCTGTCATCGCCCGACCCGAGCAGGCTGTATCGGAACCCGATGTACATTTTTTCGCCCGGCCGATTGCTGAGATCGACCCCAATTCCCCAACACTTGCAATTCGACCGGTACTCGATCGAGCCGTTGTGCCGGATCAGACGATCCTCTTCGAAGTCGTAGAGTGCGCCGTACTTGATCCGCAGGTTTTGGCCCAGATCAAGCATTGCACCGGGGCGCAGCTGGCTCAGCGCCTTCGTCTTTTTGTCCCACGGATTATCGTCGCTGATCTGTGAATAGTAGCGGGCCGTGCTCGCAGAAATCGGAGCGCGGTAGCGATAGCCAGCGAGCAAGCTCACACCGGTAAAAGGGGTGATCGCCATCGAAAAGAGCCCCTCTTCGATCTGCTCGTCCTTTGGATCAAAGGTCAAGTTGAAAACGGTTGTGGTTCGGTAAAGGCGCTTGGTATGTCCCGCAACAACGAAGCGACTGAAGTTCTTGTCGTTCTGCGTCACGCTGTACTTCGTTCCGGCGCCGACATCCTGGTAGTCGATCGACAAGTCGATGCTGCCGAGCATGCGATTGCGGCCGTATACGCGGTTCGAAACACCTGCCGTGAATGTGTGTCGCCGATTGACCCGGTCGGATGGGTCCGCGAGAAGGTTGTCGCGTTCAAATTGACGGAAGCGAAATTGTGGGAGCGCGGTTGCCGGTATAAACAACGGGTTTCCGGAACCTGACGCGTGACTCACCATGCTCCAGCCCGCGAAGGGTTCGAGCACGTGGCTCAGGTTCTTGCCCAGCGGGCGTCCAATCAGTCGCGTGCGAAGGTCGACGCGCGCCGTGATGTGTCCTTGCTGGGCAAAGTCCTGAGCATGAGTCGTGTAAAGCGTCTCCCGGTAACCGACCTCCGGATAGATCTCGAGAAGGTCGAACGCCCGCATCGGGTACGCAACCCGCGGATGGAACACAAACCGCTGCCCGCGATCCGCCAACGGTTCGCCTTCGTTGAATAAGTCGTTGTCTTCACCGGCCACTCGGTCAAAGCCCGGCTCTGGAGGACGTCCGTCGACCCCGACGTCCAGAAAAAGGTCGTCACCGGTTCCGGCGATGCCGAACTTGTTCTGGGGCAGTCGGTCGCTGTAGAAGTGCGCATAGTCAAATTCGAATCGCGTCACGACCCCGTCCAGCAAGACGGACTCGCCCGAAAGTACTTCTGCACGAAGGCCCGGAAGTTGTTGGTGAACGATCGCGTCGCGGTCGCGGCTATCTACAGCCTGCAAATCGTTTGTGTAAATCGCGCTACTGACAACGCCAGTGCGCCCATCGTCGCCAAACTGGCGGAACGCGAACACCTTTGAGTCGAGATAGGGATCGTCTCGAAAAACAAAAAGTTCTTTGAAATCATCGACGTACTCGTTGTCCGAAATCAAATTCAGATCGGCCTTGGCGCGCCAACCACCCGGGAGCCATTGATCGTGTTCCAAGAGCACGGTCCAGCGGTTGACGAGATCTTCGTTCTTTTCGGCGCCACCGCTGGGCAAATCGTCCGCGCGTTTTTCGTCCCGGCCAAATGCGGCGAAGAGTTCGCCCTTCGACTTTTCTCCGGTCACGTATTCGAGTTCGAGATTTTGTTTGAAGCCCCGCTCGGTGAGGTATGTGGGAGTCGCGGTCACGTTTAGATTCTCGCGAGCGGCCCAAAAGAGCGGCAAGCCCACTTCGAAACCACCGGTGCCGCGGAAGCCAAACTCGGGAAACAACACCCCGGTTTCTCGTTCCGTCTTCACGGGGAAGATGAACCACGGTAGCCACATTACGGGCACACCCAGAACGTCGAACGTGGTATTTTGGGTCGTCGCATAGCCCCCGATTTTGACATTCGCTTCAGTCGCCTCGATGCGCCAAGGCTCGACATCCCCTTCTGCACAGCGACAGGTCGTAAACGTTCCGGCGCGCACGGTGTATTCTCTCTCGCCTCGCCGAATCAGTAGGTCGGCCGCCACGAGAAAGCCGTCTTTGCCCGTGTCGAGATGCGCTTGATAGATCAACCCCTGCAGACTCTTGGTGTCAAACTGCAAGAACTCGCTAAAAAGTTGCTCCGCGCCGTCGCGGTAGACGACGTTGCCATGAGCGACGCCTTGCTCGGAGTCCCGACCGACAACCACCCAATCGGCTTCAATGCTGCGCTCGCCGTTTACGATCCTTACGTTGCCGTAGGCAATAAAGAGCGAGCGCTCGGCTTCATATTCAAGGTGGTCCGCCGTGACCTCGACGGGCGCTTCGCTGACAGATTGCGCATGGGCTGTGCCGGCAACGAGGACAAGCGCAACGAGGAACACAAGTGCGAGCCAAGCTCGCACCAACGTCGTTGATCGCCACACCCGCTGCTGCGGGAGTTCCCCTGCCCCTCGTCGCACGTGCCCCCCCTATCCATCAAGTTGGCAGTGCGGGTTGGCCGCATCGCCGCAAGCGAGATGGATGCGCGCCATCGCACGCGAGGTCACGCTATCAGAGGGGTTTAGGCGCGGTCAAACTTCCAAAATCTCGCCAGGCGATCAGGAATTGGTTTCGAGAGTCGCGCTCAGCGAATCGAGGTCCTCGGCGACGAGGCAATCGTCGACCAATTTGAGCACGCGCTGGTCCAACAGCTGCTGAAGCGCGTGGTGGGCCTCAAGCATGCTGAGGCCAGATTCGTTGGCGAGGTCCTTCAGGTTGCCACCGAACCGAACTCCCGCTTCACTCGGCGATTCAGCACTCCGAAGCAGTGCACGAACCATTGGGCGAAGCAAGTCGTCAATGCCGAGAGCCGAGAGCCGACGTTCCGACTCGATCAGGCGAGCAGTGAGCTGGCTGATGATTCGAATCGCAATTTCAGGGCGATCGATGCACATCGCTTCAAGGGTCTCTCCGTCCAACTCCAGTAGACGGGTCTCACGCTTCGCCACGGCCCGGGCGGTACGACGCTCCCCGATCACCACACACATTTCACCGAAGAACTCACCCGCGGTAAGGGTCGCAATGGTGTGCCGCCCCGTCATCGCACGACGGCTCAGTTCCACTTCGCCCGACTGGATGATGAACAACACATCCCCCGCATCATCTTCTTCGAAGATAAGGTCACCTTGGGCGAATACGCGCTCGAACGTTCGTCGAACCTGAATTGCTGTGTTGTCGGTCGCCACCAGAGTGATCCTCGGGAAAAGGTCGTACTCTGGGATCGACCAGTAGAAGCGACGGCTTTAGTCCGCTCGGGCCCGCCGCCGCGCTGCGCCTGGGAAATGACTCGGGTGGAAAGTGCAGCTAAACCGGGCCTCTAAGGCGGGTAATGACCTCTTCGAGCTCGCTTTGCTGGATCAATCCAACGTGGCGAGTATCGATCGTCCCGTCTCGCGCGATGATCACGAGGGTCGGAAAGCCGGTGACCCCGAACTCCCAAGCAAGCTCCGTACTCCCGAGCAGGATCGGGTAGCGCCCGCCTTTGTCTGCGATCCAGGCCCCGACGATGTCCGGTCCCTTCGTATCCACCGAAACGCCGTAGACCACGACATCGCTGTCGGCTCGATGTGCCTCGTGAAAAGCGTTGAGCTCGGGGACCTGGAATTCGCATGGAACGCACCATGTGGCCCAAAAATCCAGCACCACAATCTTGCCCGCGTACTGCTTCGAATCGAACTCAGCATCGGCGCCGAGCAGGGGCACCGCGAATTCAGGTGCGGGCTCAGGCGCGGGCTCAGGCGCGACCGTGACCTTGGCGACCTCGTCCTCAAAGCAAGAGCTCGAAAGCAAGGCCAGCCCCAAAATCAGGACCGCCCGCCCGGCGCGCGTCATCAGAATATGTCGACTCGCGGTTTCCATGGTCGGGGTGACTCCAGCGTGGATTCCTGCATGGTTCCCGATCGGCAGTCTCGGACGCGGTGTTCGCAAGTTCTGTGGCCGAGACGGCCAAGCGGAAACCAGCGAGCGCGGCCCGTGAAATCGACCCACAAGCCGCGCTCGATCAGTCTACCAGCGCGAGACCGGAGCAGACGCCACATTTTCAGCTTCGCTCACGTCGTCCCACCCGTCATCCGGGCTGTATTCCGGCCGACGGCCGAAGAACTCGATTTCCTGCTTGCCCAACAGCTGGGATCGCGACACGACATAGTCGCCGCGCACCGAAGGAGTCAGCACGATCGAAGCGACTTCGGAATCGCCGCCCGAAAATGCCCAAGCGAGACCGCCTACCACGAGTCCACCCAAGGCATACGTCAACTTGATGGGCGCGTAGATCAGACTCGCGATTGCGGTTCCCGCGCCAATGCCTGCGTCCTTCGCCATGTCTTGCCCGTCGCTCTCGGCCAGTGCCGACATCGGCGCAAGCGCGATCGATGCAGTCAACAACATGGCACCCGCGTAGCGTCGGCCAATGCGCGCCATGCTCGCGCCCTTCGTAGAATTCAAACGAATCGTGATGCTCACTATTTGCCTCTCCTCTCGTTCAGTTGCCCCGTGCATTCGCAACGAAGCATTTACGTTCTGCTACCGCCGGACCTGTGATGCCGCCGACGTGCAACACACCCAGACTCATGCCCGAATGCTGAACCAATTCAAACCGTGTTCGCGCGCTTGACGTTCGACAAGTTCGCAAGCGCGAAAACGCACTCTCACAGTTTGAATTGACCCCCCATGGGAATGTTCCCACTTTGCTGTGATGAGGGCAACCGCTTCGCGGTTCATTGGGATCAGAAACTTTTTTGAGTGTCGAGCAAGATCGTCACCGGCCCATCGTTGGTGAGGCTGACCTGCATGTGGGTCTGAAACCTCCCGCATTGGACATCGACCCCGAGCGAACGGATCGCGCCGGCAACCTTGTCGACCAATGGCGCGGCGATCTCAGGGGCCGCGGCGCCGCCAAAGTAAGGGCGTCTGCCTTTGCGTGCGTCACCGAAGAGAGTGAACTGCGAAACCAAGGCGACGGCCCCGCCCGTATCCAACACCGACAGGTTCATCTTGCCTTCATCATCGGGAAAGATCCGAAGATGAACGATCCGCCTGGCGAGTTCGGCCGCGTCGCCAGAACCATCCTCGCCACCGACACCGACGAGCACGAGCAAACCTGGGCCAATGTCTGCCACGACCTCGGCACCGACCTCAACCTTGGCTTCGCGAACGCGTTGAACGACAGCTCGCACGTGTTCTCTTTAGACTTCGTGCTGCGCTTGAAAGCGACCGCTGTAAACCGCATTGCCCTCAGTGCGCATCAACACCAGCTGACAGATCCGAACGCCCGCGTGAATGCGCAGCGGTTGCGCGGACACGTTACTCAATTCCAGCACCTGACGGTTTTCAACACCGGGTTGAACGAATGCGCTGGTCACGTGGACCATCAGGCCGAGGCGGGCATAGCGACTGCGCCCTTCGAGAAACCCACAAATATTCGAGGGTAGCTCCACCAACTCGCGGGTAATGCCGTGGATCGTTTCTCCCGGATGCAGCACATAGGGCGTCGCGAGAGAGATCACCTTGGTGTGATCGCGATAGTCCGTGTCTTCGGCGATGTCGATCGCACCCGGCGCCGGGTTAATCTGGCGAATTTCGTCGCCAAGCGTCAGGTCGACCGACGCGACGCCAACCTGGTTTTCCTCGAGAGGCGTGATGGTGAGACGACCGACAGCAATTTCGTTGAGGATAACGTCGCGGGTAAGGACCGACATGAGGCGGCCGAGCATAACCCAACCGCGGTGGCTTTCCGTCGCCCGTTTCACACTTCACTGGCCTACAGCTTTTGAGATAAGCTCAGCGGCATGCCGCACCCTTTCTTCGATGTTTCGACCCCAGTGATCATTGGCCATCGCGGCGCTGCGGGCACCGCGCCTGAAAACACGTTGGTGTCCTTCGAGCGCGCCGTTCAAATTGGCGCCGAAGTTCTCGAAAGCGACATCCACGCGACTCGCGACGGCGTGCCTGTCTTGCTCCACGACCCAAACGTCGACCGCACCACGAACGGCACGGGACTGGTGAGCGATCTCACCCTCGGTGAACTCCGGCAACTTGATGCCGGACATCATTTTGCGGGTCCCGAGCACGAGGCTTCCGGCAACCCTTTTCCCTTTCGCGACCAGGGAGTTCGGGTTCCAACACTCGAAGAAGCTTTTGAAGCTTTTCCCGACGCTCGGTTCAATCTCGAAATCAAAACGAACCCGCCTGGTCTGGTTGGTCGGGTCATCGAAGTCGTGAACAAGCTCGAAAGACATGAC
This sequence comes from Myxococcales bacterium, assembly GCA_012960035.1. Classification (GTDB taxonomy): domain Bacteria; phylum Myxococcota_A; class UBA9160; order UBA9160; family UBA4427; genus DUBZ01. Next base: position 9,928 of record DUBZ01000120.1, read on the forward strand.
CACACGCTGCTCACCGCGGGCGAGAACCCGATCATGCAGGAGCTGCGAGACGAACGAAAGCAGCGTCAAGCGCCCTTCGCGATTGGTGCGTGCACCGCTGACATTCTGGCGGTCATCAAAGCCGCGATGAACGAGACCCCAGCCCCCGAAGACGTGATGGCGTTGCAGGTTCCAACCGACTTTGGTGGGCGTCTTCTCGTGACACCGATGTTGATTGACTTTGCCCACGCGAACGAGATCGCGATCCACGTCTGGACCATCAACGAACCCGACGAAATGCAGCGACTCCTCGACCTCGGCGTCGACGGGCTCGTGACAGACCACCCGGAACGCATGGCGGCGCTTTTGGATCGCGGGTGAGTTTGAACTCTCCCCTCGCCGACCCGGCCACCTGGGTCGTGGATCATCTCACCGACGTACAGCGTGCAAGCAGGCTCGGTCCCGTGCTCGACCTTGCGAGTGGGCGCGGACGCAATGCGTTGTACTTGGGAAAGCAAGACGTCCCCGTGATCGCAATGGACCGCAATTCGGACCACCTCCGCGAACTCGCCGTACACGCGGCGCGCGCGGGTTCGATGGTGACTCCCGTGCGTTGCGATCTCGAGACCGAGCACGAAATCCCGCTGAACGAAGCAAGCTGCGGCGCGATTCTTGTGTTTCGCTTTTTATTTCGTCCGTTGGCCCCGGCGATCGAACGTGCGCTCAGACCTGGTGGCGTGCTGTTGTACGAGACGTTTTCGATCTCGCACCGCGAAACAGGGCGCGGTCCGCGAAGCGAGGCGTTCTATTTAGACCGAGACGAATTGCCCACCCTATTTCCGAACCTCGAAGTGATCTCACACGAAGAGGGACCCAGCGGCGGCGAAGGGAGCGACATCACCTCGCGGCTCTTCGCACGCAAGGCGGTCGGCCCTCGTTAGACCCGCGGGCCCGCAATTTGCTCGATCGCCCAATTCGCATGTTCGGCGAGCATGGGATCGTCGCCCTCGGCGATTTTATGGAGCTGCGGCATGAGCGTCGCATCTCCCGAGTTTCCGGCGGCGACCAGCGCGTTGCGCAGAAGCCCTTGGCGCTTGCTGCGTCGCATCGCGCTTCCACGGGTTGCGTGCTGCCACGCCTCGTCGTCGAGTTTGAGGATCCATCCAAGCGTTGGCGCCGACCACTCAGGTCGCGCCTCGAGGCGCGCGTGCAAACCCAACGCATCGTTCGGCCACTGCCGCGCACCCCGCTTATTCCACGGACAGACTTCCTGGCAGATGTCGCAACCGTAGATGAGGGCGCCATGCCCATGACGCAGGTCCTTCGGGATCGGGCCCGGATCTTCGATCGTCGTGTAAGCGATGCAGCGTGTGGCGTTTAACAAGCCGGGGGCTTCGAGCGCATCTGTCGGACAAGCATCGAGGCACGCCGTACAGGTTCCGCAAAGATCGGGTTGCAGTGCGTCGGCTTCGAGAACGAGATCCGTGACCAGCACACCGAGGAACAAATACGAACCCAAGTGTGGATGGATCAAGCAGCTGTTCTTGCCGACCCAGCCAAGCCCCGCATACGCCGCGGCGACCCTTTCCATTACGGGGCCCGTATCTACATACGCGCGGCTCTCGACCTTCTTTCCAACGAAGGCCTCCACCGCGGCGGCCAACGCGTAGAGACGGTCGCCGAGTACGTCGTGGTAGTCGTCGCCAACCGCGTAGCGTGCGACGTGGCCCCCGCCGTTTCGGGGCGTGCGATCGACTGCACTGTTCTCGGGGTCGTAGGCCAAACCCACGACGATGATGCTGGCGGCTCCGTCGAATAGCGTGGCCGGATCCATCCTCTTGCTGGCAGTGCGCGAGAGATAGTCCATGTTGCCCGCGTAGCCCCGCTCGAGCCAATCGCCAAGGCGCAGGCTTTCCGGCGTTGCCTTCGCGTCGCAGATGCCGACCAGGTCCGCGCCAAGCGCGATCGCCATCGACTTGATCTCTTCGCCCAAGCCCATGGCTAGGGGGTGGCTTTTTCGACAGGAATAATGCACGTCATCGCACTGCCGACCGCGAGCAGTACCACACAACCCAAAACGTAGGTCGCGATGCCGGCCCAATTGTGAAGCAAGTCTCCCGTCGCCACTTCGCTCCCGTACGCATGGGCAACATCGATCGTCACGACCACCTGCATAAGATTTTCGAGCATTGCGATCGGAATCACCGAAGCGATAAACAGTGCCCTGCGCGCAAATGTCTGTTGGGTGAAATACGCCAGAAAGACAGCCAAGGGCACGAGCGTCAAAATCGATGTGATGCCGCTGTAAGCCTCAGCGACGAACAACGACTCGCCGCTTTCGAGATGCATCACGTTGCCATCCCGAATCACAGGCAGGCCGAGCGCGTGCGCGATTTGAATCCGCCGGCGCTCACGAACCGCTGCAGCTTCGCAATCAATGGGATGATCAAGCGCTCGGGGATTGGAACCATGAAGATCATGGATGAAATCGAAAAACTGAGGCTGCGAAACCAGGCCATTCCCCGGGCGATGTAGACCGCCGACGCAAGACTGGGGACAAGGGCGAGACCTTCGAGGGAAACAATCGATGCCAGGCGCCCGATT
>DUBZ01000121.1 GCA_012960035.1 Myxococcales bacterium
TGCTTCCCAGGACGGGCTTCTTAAGTTGCCGCAAGCGAAGGATGCAGCGATTTCCCCGATCGAGGATGTCGCCGCCGGAATCACCAGGAAAAGAAGAAGTCTCCGTGCGACGCCGCTCCTCCTTTGAAACGGGCATTAGATCGGCCCCCGCCGAGAAGCCGCGACCTGCTCCTGTCAGGACAAGCACTCGCACGGCGTCGTCCGCCTCGACCTCAAGGAGCATGCGCTCCATCTCGAGGAAGCAGGAGTTCGTCAGTGCATTGCGCGTATCGGGTCGATTTAGCGTGAGCGTCGCCACCCCGTTCTGTCGCCCGAAGAGAAGCGTGGGCTCGGTGTTGTTCTCGCGTTGCTCGGTCATGACATCCCTTTTTTCGCCCTTCTAACTATGATAATAAATAGGATACTCATTTTGGCGCCGACAGCGAGCACACTTCGCCTGTGAAAGAACTTGAAATCACCGCACGAGGCATGACGTTCCAAGCCTTGGCCGACGGCCCGGAAGACGGGCCTCTGCTCATGCTGCTGCACGGCCTGCCTCGCAACCGTTGGGAATGGCACCACCAAATCCCCGCAATGGCGGATATGGGGTTTCGCGCTGTCGCGCCTGATCTGCGCGGGTTCTGCCCGGGCGCTCGACCCGAGGGCGTCGAGAACTATCACCTCGACGAGTATGCGCAGGACATCCTCGCGATCGCCGAGGCGCTCGGCAACGAGGATCGACCCTTTCATCTCATGGGCACAAGCATCGGTGCGAACATGGCGTGGTGGCTTGCGGCTCGATACTCCCATCGCGTGGCGACGCTGGTCTGCATCAACATCCCGCATCCCGGGGCACTCGCAACAGGCAGGTCGAAGACCGCCAAGAGCACGGAGGGCCAGGACAAAAAATTTAACTACATCGCTCAGGCCGCCAAGGAGGGCAACGAGCGAAAGATGTTCGAAGGGATGCTGGCAGTTCAAGGTGTCTCGCCAGAAGAGAGCGAGCCCTACCGAACGGCACTCGACAGCGACGAAGCCCTGCGCGCGGTCTACAACTTTTACCGCGCGATCCCGTTATGGATGAAGGAACGTCTCGACCCAGTGCCGATGCCGACAACGTTCATTTGGCCCAAGGGCTCGACCAATGTCGCGAGCGCATCGATCGACGCCAACGCGAATTGGGTAAAGGGCCCCTACCGTTTGGAGATCGTTGAGAACGTGCATCAGCCTGCGTTGCAGGCAGCACCGGAGCGGATGACGAGTCTCCTACTCAAGCATCTCGCGGAGCATGCCCAGTGACGCTGGCCCCCTCAGTCTGATTTCTTATCCCGCTAGTGCTCGGAATCGATCCAGGTCACGGGCTTCTTCAGCTCGTCGGGCGCCGTTCGCTCCCAGTAGCGCGCGGCCGCAGCCAGCGACTTTTCCATGACCGTTCTTGCCCGCTCTACTTCGCCCGCCTCGATGGCTTGAATTACGGCTTCATAGTTCGCGAGCATTGCGCGCCTCTGTCGGTCATCCCATTCGGCGCCGGCCTCCTCGCTCATGCGATGCAGCGCATCCACCAAGATCGCGAGGACTCTATTTCCAGACGCCGTCGCAACCAGGCTCATGAAGCGTCGAGCCTCTTCGATAAAGAGGTCGAGATCGCGCACGCCGGAGTGCATCCGGGCGATGCACTCTTGAAGCGTCGCAACGTCATTGGCTGTCGCGTTCTCCGCAGCCTGATACGCCAACAACGGATAGATCGCCCGACGCGCATCGAGCACCGAACTGAACGAAGCGTCGGCAAACTGAAGGTGGAGCGAAAGTACACTCGCGAGATGGCTGGCCCCAGGAACACTGACTACCGGGCCACCCCCCGGGCCCGCTTTGATTCGCAGGGCCCCCTGGAGTTCGAGGAAGCGCAGCGCCTCTCGTATGGTGGCGCGCGCGACACCGAACTTCTCGATCATGATGTGCTCGGAAACTAACTTTGCGCCCGGTCGCAAACGTCGGCGCTGGATCTCGCGGACCAGTTTTCGCGCAACGCGAATGGCCGCGCGCTCGCGGGTTTTCTTTGCCGGCATACAGCGGGTTCCTAGCGTGGTCGCAGACGGACCGGCGCGTTGACGGGTAAACAACTAGTATCATAGTATTGCTGGCTCGTGTTCCACCCGCAACGACTCCGGCAGGAGGTATGAATGTCGATCGCACTGAGTGAAGAGCATCAGGAACTCGCCCGAGTGGCCCGCGCGTTCCTAGCTTCCCAAGACGCCCGAGGCGGATCGCGCGCGCTATTGGAAGCGCCGGCCGATCGCCTACCCCAGTTCTGGAAAGAAATGGCCGAACTCGGTTGGATGGGACTTCACGTCGATGAATCGCACGGCGGCCAAGGCTTCGGGCTTCCGGAACTCGCAATCGTGATCGAAGAGCTCGGTTACGCGATGGCACCCGGGCCGCTTCTACCGACGACGCTCGTTGCTGCGCTGTTGCTTGAATCTGGAGGTGATGCGGCGCGCAGCGCCTTCTTGCCCGCTCTCTGTGATGGCTCACTTGTTGGAGGCGTTGGGCTCGGTGGTCAATTGGAACTCAGCTCAGGCCGCACGCTCCAAGGGTCCGCCGGTCTGGTGCTCGGTGCAGAACTCGCAAAACTTCTATTGGTCTGTGTGGGGGAAGACGTTGCTCTGATCGAAGCACACCAAGGCGGCGTCACGGTTACGACGCAGAAGAATATCGATCCGAGTCGTCGCGTCTGTGAAGTTGCCTGCGACTCGGTCGAGGTTGCAGCGCAACATCTATTCCCTGGCGCGCGCAAGACTCTCTTCCGACTGGCGTGGACCCTAGCCGCCGCCGAAGCCGCGGGTGGGGCGCGGGCGTGCACCGAGATGGCCACCGAGTATGCAAAAGAACGCCAGCAATTTGGTCGTCCCATCGGGACGTTTGGCCCGGTCAAGCACCACTGCGCCAACATGCTCGTCGCCACTGAACAAGCAACTGCGGGCGCGTGGGGTGCAGCACGCGCCGACCTCGAACCTAAGCAAGCCGATCTCGCGGCGGCCACGGCGAGCTGTCTAGCCCTGCCCGCCTTCGCGTTATGCGCGAAGCTGAACATTCAGGTCCACGGCGGCATCGGGTACACGTGGGAACACGATGCCCACCTCTACCTTCGGCGGGCGACTGCCCTTGAAGCGTTGATCGGGCCGGTCGATCGCGCGCGCGAAGAAGTTGCCCGCCTGTTGGGCCAAGGCGTCCATACGAAGACGACGATCGCGTTGCCCGCGGAGGCCGAGCAATACCGCGAAGAAGTTCGGCAGTTCGTCGACCAATACCGCTCCCTTCCCGAAGAAGAAAAGCGAAAGGCCATTAGCGACAGCGGTTATCTCGTGCCCCACTGGCCCAGGCCATGGGGGCGCGACGCAGGTCCGATCGAACAGCTTGTCATCGAACAAGAGTTCAAGGGCGTGAAGCGCCCAGACCTTTCGATTAGCGGCTGGAACACCTTGACGATTGCGCAGAACGGAAACCCCGAACAGTTAGAGCGATTCGTACGCCCGAGCCTCGAAGGCGAAATCGAATTCTGCCAACTCTTCAGTGAGCCTGGCGCCGGTTCAGACGCCGCTGCGGTGCAGACGCGAGGCGTAAAAGTCGATGGTGGCTGGCGCGTCTCGGGCCAAAAAGTCTGGACCAGCGGCGCCCAGTTCTGCAATCGCGGTTTCGCGACAGTGCGCACGAACTCGGACGCTGCCAAGCACCAGGGCATCAGCATGATGGTGATCGACATGCATGGCGAAGGCGTCGAGGTGCGTCCATTGCGTCAGATCACGGGACACTCTCACTTCAACGAAGTGTTCTTCGATCAGGTGTTCGTGCCCGACGACGACGTCGTGGGGCCCATTGATCAGGGATGGACCGTCGCGCGAAACACCTTGGGCAACGAGCGGGTGTCGATCGGCGGAGGATCCGAGGGCGGCATGCCGGGAGGACCCAATCTTAATGCGTTGCTCGAAAAGTATGCGCCGGAGGACCCAGGCATCACGCGAGAGGTTGGCGACGCACTGGCTGCGACCGAGTCGATCGCGCTGCTAAACCTTCGCGGCGTCATTCGCGCAGTCGAAGGTTCGGAGCCAGGCGCGGAGGCCAATGTGACGAAGCTGCTGGGGTCAGACGTCGCTCAACGTAAAGGCGCGTTGGCGGCGCGAATCGTCGGGGCCAATGCCGCGGTGAGAGAAGGCGACGAAAGGCGAATCGCGACCTGGTTGCTCGCAACCATGGGCGCGTCGATCGGCGGCGGGACTTCGGAGATCGTCCGCAACCAAATTGCGGAGCGACTCCTCGGTCTTCCCCGCGATCCTTTGATCAAGTAGGCCCAGCCGCATGATTCAGTAGGTGCGGTTGCGTGTTCAAGTCGCTGCAACTGCGAGATGAAGTAGGTGCAACCGCGTGATCGAATCGGTGCACGCCGATTCGGAGGAGACAAGCGTTATGGCGAGCGACCCGAAAGAAAAGAAGAACGAGGCCCACCGCATGGTGAAGTGGTCTCCTCCCTACCGGCGTGAAAACGTCGAGCAACCTGAATTCGATCTGATCGACATTGAGATTGATGGACCCATCGGCCGCATCATTTTGAACACCCCCGAAAAGCGCAACCCGCTCGGGTATGAGCGGCTCCTACAGATCGAGATGGCGGCGAAGCTGCTGGAACTCGACCGAGAGGTGAGGGTCATCATCATCAAGGGTCAAGGTCCGTGTTTTTCTGCTGGCTACGACATGACGCCAGTCAAGAAGGGTGAGCGCCAGCGCAACTTTCCGCCGGGAGGGTACATCGACCCGGAGCGCGACCGGCTTTGGCAGTCGTACGACCTTGAGCATGCGCGCGTGTATATGACGCTCTTCGATCTACAGAAGCCCGTGATCGCTCAAATACACGGAGCCTGTCTAGCGGGAGCGACGGAACTCGCAGGCTTCTGCGACCTTCGCGTCGTGGCCGACGACGCAAAGATCGGCTGGCCGGTCGGGCGCAATTGGTCTCCAGGCAACCTTCAATACATTCCGTGGCTTGTAGGGATGACGCGCGCCAAGTACTACATGTTCACTTGCGAACCGATGAGCGGCACCGAAGCGTTCCAAGCGCAATGGGCCTCGGAGTCGGTTCCACCAGAAAAGCTCGAAGAACGCACCGAAGCGTTGGCGCAACAAATTGCCCTCACGCCAACCGATCTCATCATGATCACCAAGAGAAGCATCAACCGACAGTTCGAGATCATGGGATTCAAAACTGGAATCTCGACCAGCGTTGATCTGCTGGCGTTGTCCGGCTTCCGCGAACAAGGGCTCTACGCAAAGAAGTCCAAGGACGGAGACGGCGGCGAGGACGAGTTCATGAAACGATCGCATCGCGACGGGCTTAAGTCTGCACTGAAGTGGCGGGAAGAAACTTTCGGAAACCGCTACCGCGAGGCTGGCGGCAGCAATGAAGACAACACACCGGATGACGAAGAGAAAGGGATGTCATGAAACTCGGATTGATGCTCGGCTACTCAGGCGCCGAAATGACCCTGCCAGTAGAACTGGTGCAGCATGCGGAAAGCCTTGGGTTTGACTCCGTCTGGACGGCCGAGGCCTACGGCTCCGATGCCACTTCGCCGCTTGCCTATCTAGCCGCAGTCACGAAACGCATTCGGCTTGGAACCGCAATCATGCAGCTCGCCGGGCGTACGCCTGCCATGGCCGCCATGCAAGCAGGGACCATCGACGCGTTGGCGGGGGGCAATCGATTTATTGCCGGCCTCGGCGTGAGTGGGCCGCAGATCGTCGAAGGATGGTACGGCCAACCCTGGGGCAAGCCGTACTACCGCATTCGGGACTACGTCCAGATCATGAAGAAAATTTTTGCTCGCAAAGAAGGGCTGACCCACGACGGCAAAGAGATGTCTCTCCCCTACCAGGGAGAAGGCGCGATGGGGATTGGCAAGCCACTCAAGTCGATCCTTCACATGAACCCCAATATTCCCATCTGGCTCGGCACCGGTACCGAGAGCAATGTCAAGCTCACCGCCGAGCTTGCCGACGGTTGGTTCCCGTTGGCCTTCGTTCCCGGCATGATGGATTTCTATCGCCCTTGGCTTGAAGCGGGCTTCAAGAAAGCCGGCTCTGGCAAAACGGTTGCCGACTTGGAAATTCAACCCGGTGTCTCGGTTGTCGTTACGGATGGGGAAGGCGATGAGATCCAGTCCGCACTCAACCGCATGAAGCCAGGGATCGCCCTCTACGCGGGCGGCATGGGACATCGCGACAAGAACTTTCACAACGACATGATGGTTCGGAGAGGCTTTCCAGAAGCCGCCGCGAAAATTCAGGAGTTGTATCTCGCCGGGCGGAAGCGCGAAGCCATCGCTGCGGTGCCCGACGAGTTTTGCGACGCACAAGCGCTCATCGGCCCGCCCCAACGAATTCGCGAACGCTACAAAGCGTGGGAAGACTCGGGCGCGACCGGTTTAACGTTGTCGTGTCGAAGGACCGAGGGTCTTGAGTTGATGGCGGAGCTCACGGGAAGTCGAGACCGCGTCGCGTAAGACCAAGCGTTCGGCGCACCCTACGAGCAAGCATCCCAGAAGGAAGAACGCCATGACTCACGCATCCGTAAAATCCGAACCCGTTCTCTTAGAGGAAACTCAGAATGGAGTTCGATTTCTTCGTATGAATCGACCGGAAAAAAAGAACGCGCTCTCGAACGAACTCACATCGGCACTGGTGCGGGGAATCGAAGCAGCGGCATCGGACGATGCGGTTCGCGTGGTTGCTTTAACCGGTGTAGGGGGTGCCTTCTGTTCGGGCGCAGATTTGAGTCCGCGAAAGCCCACGGATCCTCCGCCCGAATCCGTTGAGCAAACCGCGGACAGAGTGGTTCAGCTTGTGACCGGGTTCCGCGTGACGTGCGAAAAGCCCGTCATCGCGGGCATCGATGGCATCGCGATTGGCGCTGGGCTCGCGCTCGCGATGTGCACCGACATTCGAATGGCCAGCTCGAATGCCCGCTTTCACCCCGGCTACGCGCGCGCCGGAACTTCGCCGGACTGCGGCCTGTCCTGGACTTTGCCCGCCGCAATCGGACAAGAAGCCGCGATGCGTTTCTTTCTCGATCCAGAAATGCACGACGCCAATTCAGCGCTTGCGCTCGGACTCGTAGGCGAAGTCGTCGAGGCCGAACGTTTCGATCGAGCATTCACCGCGTACTGCGAGAAGATCGCGGAGGTCGCGCCACTTGCCGCAGCGCAGACGAAGCGGCTGGTTGCGCGGATCGCTGTTCCAGATGACCTCGAAGGACACCTGCGCGACGAACTCACCTATGCCGCGCGCGGACTCAGAAGCGAGGATGGCAGGGAAGCGGTGCGCGCGATCCGTGAGAAACGCAAGCCAGTCTTCACTGGCCGATAGCAGTCAGTTGATACGCGCCGCCAGTTAGGCCCGCTGCCGCTGATTCAGTCCCACCGTGTTGTCTCGCAGAATTTTCTGCTGGTCGGGCAACGAGATGTCATCGAGTTCATCGAAGATCTCGCGGGGGTACTGCATCCCTTCCATGTGGGGCCAGTCCGAGCCAAAGATCACTCTGTCTGCACCCATGTGGCCCACAACATCCGCAATCTTGTCTTCCCAGAACGGGTTGATGAACACGTGCTCGCGGAATAGCGCTGCCGGGTCTTCTTTGTAGTAGTGGGGCATGCGCGCTTTGGATTGCTCGATCTTGACGAACAAATCACCCAGAAAACCCGAGCCGTTCTCTATTGAAGCGATCCGAAGATTTGGAAACCGCTCGAAGTGCCTTTCATACGCGAATGTCAGCAGGAAATCGTAGATCGCCCGCTCGGGGATGAGCCCCGCCACCGAGGGCTTTCGCCCGCCGCCAAGTACGGACAGCGCAGAGTTGCCACCATAACCGTTAGCCGTATAGCCGTTGCTCCCGACGTGGGCCACCACGGTGACGCCCACTTCGTTGACGCGCGCCCAGAAGGGATCGAATTCTTCGTCACACGGGGATCGCCAACCGTCACGAGTTCGAACGGCAGACGGACGCATTACAATCACACGCGCGTCGTGTTCCAGTGCCCATTCGAGTTCGCGACACGCCCAGTCGACGTCAGCCAAACTGAAGTACGGCGCCGCGAAAAGTTTATTCTGATACGCAAAGCCCCAGTCTTCTTGGAGCCAGCGGTTGAAGCCCTCGAACGTTGCCGATAGGGCTTCGGTGTCATGGCCGAGTGCTTGCTCGTAGAGAATGCCCGCCGTGGGAAAGAGCCATATCCCTTCGAGGCCTTGTTCCTCAATTCGCTCGACGCGCACATCGCGGTCCATGTACTCGGGCGGCATCGGCTCAAGCGACGAGCGCGTCAACTCGATGAACGACTTCCCGTCGGGGTTCCCGCGATAATACTCGCGCAACGAACCGGGCTTGGAGATCGGGTTGAACGTTGGATTGCCGACCGCATGACTAATTTTGCCGGCGACAAGATGATAGCGCTTGCCCTCCATCTCGACCCATTGCACGCAGCGTTTCTGCATCCGCTTTGGGACGTAACGCGTGAAGGCATCTTCGGCTTCGTAGTAATGGTTGTCGCAGTCGAACAACAGACCGTCGAATTGTTCCATGAGGGTTCTCCTGTTGCACTTTCTCTTCGTTAACTAGTATCATAGATATTCCTCGCGAAAAAATCTAGCTTCAATGCCATCTTCAGCGAAAATCCACGAGGGCCATTATGTACCCCGGACACCACGCCCAGACCTCCCCCGATAAGGCTGCCGTCATTTCAGCGCAGACCGGCGAGGTGATCACCTACGCCGAACTCGATGCGCGGTCCAACCAACTCGCCCAGCTCCTTTGGTCCGAGGGACTTCGCCGGGGTGACCACATTGCGGTGTTTATGGAGAACCACCTCCGGTATTTCGAAGTTGCATGGGCCGCGTTTCGGTCCGGGCTCTACTTCACCACGGTCAACCGATATTTAACCGCGCCCGAAGCCAGCTACATCGTCGACGACTGTGGTGCAAAGGTGTTGGTTTCCTCGCCCGCCGTTCATGAAGCCGCAGCCGAAATCTCCGATCACGCGCCGAATTGCCAACGATTCTTAGTGGTCGACGGAGAGTCCATCGATGGTTCGGGTCGCTTCGAGGACTACGAGGCGGCGCTGAATGAACATCGCACCGAGCCTCTCGAAGACGAACCGCTTGGCGAGCTGATGCTCTATAGCTCGGGAACCACCGGGCGGCCCAAAGGGATCTCGCGACCGTTGTCCAACCGGTCCGTGTCCCGCGGCCTCGCGATGGCGGTCACATTGAAAGGACTCTTCGGCGCGAGCGCAGACTCCATCTATTTATCGACTGCGCCGATGTATCACTCCGCACCCATCGGCTTCTGCTCTGCCATCCAATCGCTCGGCGGCACCGTCGTCATGTTGGAGCATTTCGATCCACTGGGTGCGCTGCACGCGATGGAGAAATATGCGGTCACGCATTCTCAATGGGTGCCCACCATGTTCACCCGCATGCTCAAGCTCGAAGGCGACGAGCGCGAGGGATTCGATCTTTCCGCACATCGAGTTGCGATCCACGCCGCCGCGCCCTGCCCTCGCAAAGTAAAGGAAGAGATGTTTGCTTGGTGGGGCCCCATCCTGCACGAGTACTACGGCGGCACCGAGGCGAATGGCTTGACGTACGTTGGGCCAGAAGATTGGCTCGCGCACCCGGGGACCGTCGGCCAAGCGGTGCTGGGAACGATCCACATCTGTGACGAAGACGGAACCGAACTTCCAACGGGCGAGCCAGGTATCGTGTACTTCGAGCGCGACAAGTTGACCTTCGAATATCACAAGGACCCGGAGAAGACCCGCAGCGCGCAGCACCCGAGCCACCCGGCATGGACAGCCCTTGGCGACGTTGGGTACGTCGATGGTGACGGTTACCTCTACCTCACCGACCGGGCGTCGTTCATGATCATCTCGGGTGGCGTCAACATCTATCCCCAAGAGATCGAGAACGAGTTGATCATGCATCCCAAGGTGGAAGACGTTGCGGTGATCGGCGTTCCGCATCCAGAATTTGGCGAAGAAGTAAAGGCGATTGTGCAAACCGTCGCGGGCGTGAACGCCGACGCTGCACTTGCTGCGGAACTGATCGCCTACGCACGAGCGTCTTTGGCGTCGTTTAAGTGCCCGCGCTCAGTCGACTTCCAGGACGAACTCCCTCGACTCCCAACTGGCAAGCTCTACAAGCGGCTCTTGAAGGATCGCTACTGGGGCAACAAAAACAGCCGCATCGTTTAGGGCCGCAAGCAAACCCCGAATCGAAATCAAACCCACGCACCAATCTAGGAGACCATCTCATGTCCATCACGGACGGACTCGACCTTGTCAGCTCTCACGCCTACGCCGAGAAAGGCGTGCCCCACGACCTATGGACCCGACTGCGCGCAGAGTCTCCAGTTCACTACTGCACGCCCAAGGGGTTCGAGCCGTTCTGGGCGATCACCAAACATGCGGATATCTGCGAAATCTCGAAGCAGCCCGAAAAGTTTTCGTCGGAGCCGGGAATCGCCATGATCCGAGAAGCCGAAGAAGCTGCAGTCCGGGGTGGCGACCAGGGCTTCGGCGCGATGCGTGTGATTATCGAAATGGATCCTCCGGAACATCGCGGCTACCGCAACGTCACAAGCCCCGTTTTCACGCCCCGCGCTATGAAAGCACTCGACGACTTAATCAACACGAGCGCCCGGGAGCTTGTCGACAAACTCGCCGGCAAGACCGGCGAAGGCGAATGCGACTTCGCGAATGACGTTGCAGCCGCACACCCGCTCCGCATCCTCTCGACCATCCTCGGCGTGCCGCGAGAAAGCGAGCCCGACATCCTGCGGCTCACCAATCAGCTCTTCGGCTCCGATGACCCCGACATGCAGCGCGGCGGAGAGAATCGCGAGGAGGCCATCTTGGCACTCGGCCTCGAGCTCTATCAACTCTTCGACAAGATCATTCAAGACCGGCGCGCAAACCCCACCGGCGACCTCGCGAGCCTACTCGCCAACGGCAAGATCAACGGCGAGCCGATGGGCCCGATGGAGACCGTCGGCTATTACCTCATTACTTTCAGTGCCGGACACGACACCACCAAGAACGCGCTCGTCGGCGGCATGCGGGCCTTCCTCGACAACCCGGATCAGTTCAAAAAACTTAAGCAGAAACCGGAACTTGTGGAATCGGCCGTCGAAGAGATCGTTCGCTGGACGTCGCCGGTCAACCACATGAAGAGAACGCTGACCGAAGACTACGAGCTGCGCGGCCAGAAGATGAGGGCCGGTGACAAGCTCGTGATGTTCTACGCCTCCGCGAACCGCGACGAAGAAGTCTTCGAAGATCCCTTTTCATTCAAGATCGAGCGGAACCCAAACCGCCATCTGGGTTTTGGTATCGGCGAGCACTTCTGCCTCGGTGCCAACCTTGCGCGGCGATCCCAACAGGCCCTGTGGCGCGAACTCACGCGACGCATGGACTGGGCGGAGCTGGCCGGTGAACCGGAGCAGATCCACTCGGCGTTTGTTGTGGGCTTGAAGAAGCTGCCAATTCGCTATCGCATTCAGCCGGCGGCTTAGCGTGACGCTCAGCGCAGTCCGAGTCGACGTCGAAGTTGCGATCGGCTCGACTGGCCAAGAAAGCACCTTCCGAGTGCTTCAACCATTGAGTCTCACGAGTCTTCGCTTCGCTCCCGAAAGATCTCGTTTACAAAGACGATCTAGGCCGCCCAGTAAAAACTCGGGACGCAATTTCCGCGCGGAGAACATGGCTCAGAGCTGTCGGGGCTTGGGAGCGTCCTTGTCGACGCGAATCAACTATAGTTCCGGCTCGCGATTCCACTAGACTGCAACCGCAGACCGAATGGCGTGCACAACGATTCGATCTTCACTCGGGCGAGCAAACGTCACTTCGATCGACGCCCACGGAGTATCCGATCACGAGTCGTCGAAACGCAGACAGCACTCGTCACAACATCCAACACCAGGAACACCCCAACGCCATGAGACACGCCGACTCGACCTTCCTGTCACGTTCAATCTCCTTCTTGGTTTCACTGATCGCGACCTTTGCATTGTCGACCAGTTCGATCGCGCAAGAAACACCGAGCGACGCTCTCGCTCCGCTCGCGAGCGAGTTCACCAAGACGATCGACCGTGCACTCGCTCTTATCCGTGGCGCAGCCCCCCAAGAGACTGCAATGCACCAGCGCACCCGTGACGCCGCCGTTGAAATGCTGAAGGACCTCCGCGCAATGGCAGCGGCGTACGAATCCCGCGTGAAGCAATCTGATGCGATCATGGACACCGAATTTTTCTTCCAATCCCTCAAGTCCGGTGCTACTGCCACACGGGCCACAGCGCGTGACGCCGTGCC
>DUBZ01000122.1:0-21666 GCA_012960035.1 Myxococcales bacterium
AGTGCAAGGACGGCGCGCAGACTTCCGATGATGCCCGCAGCCAAGGGCGCAATCACCAGCCAGCTGAGGGTCGTCGCCCCTAGGCCACCTTGGACGCAGGCGGCGGCAGCCGCGGAACATGAGCCTAATGCCAGAAAGGCATAGGTCGCGTGATCCGTCCGCAGGCCCATGTAGACCAAAGCCGCGGGAACAACAAAGGCGCCGATCGAAGCCATTCCGATCATCAGTTCAAAGGTGTTGACTCCAGTCGTAGTCCACCGGATCAGCATGGTTGCGATGAGCAGCGCTATCGAGGTAACGCACAATCCGACCACCCAGGAAGGAACTGGACGCGACGGCAACGCGCTCGTCGTTTCGGGCGGAGCTAGGTTCATCGCGGGTCCCGATCGGGCGCGCGGCCGGGAATGCGTCCTCTTCTTTTTGCCCGCTTGCCCATAAAACTCTTGTCCCCGACGCCTCGACCGGCGCGACCCTTGTTCGCGCCGTGGATTGGTCCGCTCGATGAGACTTCGGCTGGGCGGCAAGGGTGGTGATTCGCTCGATCGGTGGTCAGGCCGCGGCGGAGAGGGAAAGCGGGCCACACGACCTTGGGCGGGGAGGCAGTCCTAGGAGAAAACGAGGGGGCCTCGTTGACGCGCTTGGGCTCTGCTTGATCGTAGGCCGTGCGCAACATTTCGATGAACGCGCCCTTCGGAAGCTCAGTTGTGTTTCGGTACAAATGGTCTCCCTCGCGTTCAAACCACTGCGGCTTTCGTCCAAGCCGACAGAGTGCGACGAGACAACAGGATTTGCGGCCAAAGACAAAGCCGCACCCTCGAAGATCCGTGTCCACTCAAAGCCAATTGGCACGGACAATTCCAGAAAACAATCCCGGTCATTGTATACGAATGAGGGTTTTAAAAGGCGTGGGAATGACCCAGCGAGTGGATGATTCTTACGTTCCACTTTGATCCGGGGCCGTTCCCAATGCCTATTGCGACATAACCAGGAACATCAGCGCGCTTTGCGTGCCATCCCGGAGCGAAGTCCGCGTTTCTCATGGCCTCCCATCGCCCCGTAAAGTGTCTCGTAGCTTAGGTCGCCCAAAAGTCCGAAAGCTGCTGACGGGAAACACCTCGGCTAGAAGGTTCACTGTGATAGGCTTCACCAGTTGTAGATGAAAAAACTTGGAGCATGCATGTTGAGTCGCCCTGCATCACCTGTGCCGTCATGGTTCGTTGCCTTGGCGGGACTTCTCCTCAGCCTGAACTTTTCGTCGGTGACAAATGCAGGCGAGTCAATCGAAAAGACGTCGTCATCTACTGAGATTCCGATTCGAACTCAGGTATTTGAATCCAAAGCCTTCGCGATCGATCAGATTTACAAGTCGATGGAAGGTCCCCGCGAAATCACCAAAGTTACCATCGGCGAGGGTGGCGACGAGGGCCTGCTGTGGGTGTTGTCATACGAGACGAAAATCGTTGACACAACAACAGGCGCGCCCGTCTCCGACGAGTATATGTGCCACAACAATTTCAATCTGACGAACCTCAATCAACACAGAAAGTTGATCGGGGCGTCACCCATCAGGGGTGTGCCTCGGATGTTTGCTCTCTCTCAGGGTGTGATGGGCGTGGAGTTTCCGGCGGGTTTCGGGGTCCCGGTAAGGTCGGGCGAACCCTTCGTGCTCAACTTTCAAGTTCTCAACCTCAACCCGATAGACAAGTCGATCGAAGTCCGGTTTCGCACGACGGTGCGTTACGCACTCGATTCTGAACTCAAAACCCGTATGAAGCCGCTCTATCAATTTGGTGTTCAAGGGATGAAATTGCTTGCCGGGAGCCAAGGCTACCCCGGTGTTACAGATCCCGACCCCAAGATTCATGGCGAGAGTTGTTCGGTTGGCGAAGTAGTCGACGCAGGAAATCTGATCACACAGAACGATGGTCAGATTTATACCAATCATTGGATCGTCGAGCCGGGTCGCGAAGAGAATCACACGTTGCTGACTCAGCGACTCGGTCTCAAGCACGACGTAATGGTCCACTACATCGCGATCCACGTGCACCCATTCGCTGAATCCCTCGAACTCAGAGATCTCACGACAGGCGAAACAGTTTACAAAGCACGCGTGGTCAACTTCGACGACAAGATAGGCCTCGTCTCCGCCGAACACTTTTCAAGTGTAGAGGGGCTGAAGCTCTTCAAGGATCACGAGTATACCCTGATCAGCATTTACCAAAACAATTCTGAGGTGCGTCAAGACGCAATGGCCAGCATGTTTCTCTATCTCCATGACCCGGCCTACGAGCACGCACGTGTATCGAAGCGATAACCCCTTTGGCGTAACCAGAAGGCGCTAGGTGGAGTGAGCCTGGTTGTCGGGCGGGCGTGTTACCGCGGAGACTGATGAGGGTTCGATTCCCTCCGACATGGGACAGGCCTAGATCGTCTGCCGACGATCGACAGATCGTGGACGGATCGGTGAAAGACGATTGATCGGGATTCGCCTCAGGCGACGCCAAAGCCGTAACGCAAGCCCAGGGGGATCGCCTTTGCGAGATAGCGCAGGGTCGAGTTGCGAATCGGCATGTCGAATAAATCGATCGGACTGCTTTGCTGGTGCCGGCACGCGAAATACACGGCGCACCATCTCTCTCCGACAGCCCGCTCGAATTCCGCCTTCGGATAGACCGAATGCTTCTGATTCGCGGCGACGAGTTGCTGCAGCCAGTCGCGGGTCCACGCGATCGCATCCGCATCGAATTCGTGATTCTTGGGTTTTCGCAGTCGAAAGTGGTTCAGCAGATCCCGCTCGTCATACGTCACGTGCAGCGATTCCAGTTGATAAGCCGCGATCGACATCTTGCGCTCTCGAACTTCGGCCTTCCGAGACTTGGTAATACTGTTCGAATGGATTCGGTAGTCAATCAATGGCTCGACGAGATTCGCGCATTTGTGCTCCAGGGCGACACGGACCCAGAAGTCGGAGTCAGAACAAACCGGAAACTCCGGCAGGAATCGAAATTTTCGGAGTACGTCGACGCGGCCCATCACCGATGGTGTACGGATCGTCCCGAGAAAGAGCGTTCGCGCGCGAATGCGATCCCATGTCACGGGACGCCGCAATACGCTGCCCCGATTGCCCTCATCGTCGATCTTGGTCGCCCAACTCCCGACCGCGACATGGTCGGAGTTGTTCTCCAGGAAGTCGACCTGCCTTTGGAGCCGATCTCGCCGGGCGACATCGTCGGAATCGAGAAACGCGATGAACTCGTCCGCCGCGAGATCGAGGCCGAGATTACGTGTGAGGGGTACGCCGAGATTGATCTCGTTGCGAACGATTCGCATGCGAGGGTCGGAGATCGAGTCGAGGATCTGGCTCGTCTCGTCGGTCGAGGCGTCATCGATGATCAAGAGTTCGAGATCAGCGAAGCTCTGGCCGAGAATGCTGTCGACTGCACTGCGGAGATAACGTGATCCATTGTGCACCGGCATGAATACCGTTACTCAAGACAAGAGTATTCGTAGCTCCTGGGCTGGGATCGATTCACTCTCCGATCGAACGGAGATTCGGACCCGCTTTGCGCTGGAACGTAGCGAAAAGCCGGGAAACTACCTCCGACCTCAATCGCATATCGGCATCAGGTTTTGTCGGTCACCGATTCGGAAGTCCCGGCTCTAACTCTTGGCCAAGCGGTTTTCGTTCACCACATCCCCAGCTGTTTTCCAGCTGGGGATGCAGTTCGGCCAGCTCCGCTCCCCGGGCGGCCAGAACTCTCACCTTGCGCGATCCCTCACCAGCTTGATCCCTCGTCAGACCGTGACTATCTTTCAAACCGATTCGAGATCGCTGGCTCCGGTCAGCCGAAGGCGTGCTTACTGTGCGCTCCCATAAACCCCGCGCGAGGAACCCCATGCCCCCAGCCGTCATCGAAGTCACCGACTTCGAACGGGACGTGCTTGAGGCGTCGTCTCGAGTCCCCGTCCTCGTGGACTTCTGGGCCGAGTGGTGCACGATGTGCAAAGGCCTCTCTCGCACTCTGGAAGACATGGCCGAGGACTCCGAGGGAGCATTTGTTCTGGCAAAACTAAACGTGGAGACAGATCCCGAGTTGGCCAAACAGCTCGGCGTGCAGAGCCTTCCAACGGTCACGCTCTATCGTGACGGCGAGGTCATCGATTCCTTCACGGGCCAACTCCCGAAGATGCACATCCGGTCGTTCCTCAAACGGAACATGACGGACTGAGGCAAGTCTGACCCAGGTCGCGTGGGTGGGCGAGTCCGGCGATATCTCATAGACACGTTGGAAAGTGACTGTTACTGTCACCACGATGGCGAGTGGTCGTCGATTGCGAGTAGTCGTCGCGGCCATACGTCCATTATCACTGACACCTTCTCTTCTGAATCGGAGAACCTCATGTTCGAAATCAACAACACGGAAGCCCATGACATTCTTGAACTTGACGAAGCGCTTGGCGCCATGGCAATGGGTGTGCACTGCGGCGACGACAACGACGACGAGGACTAGAGGCACAGTTCTCGGCTGAGTCAGTTTTTGGCTCACTCGCCGTTCAGTCAGACCAAGATTGCATCCCAGGGTTGTTCACGGCGAAAATGCCGCCTACATCCCTGGGATGTTCGCTAAGGGGCTAGTACGTCTCCGTGCGCCAATTCGGAATACCCCTTGGCGGATCGATCACAAGCTGTTGCCGCGATTTCATGTAGGCCCTAGCTCTAGAGCGAGTGTTGCCAAAGGTCCATTGGACAACGAATCCAATCTCATCCCCTCTGCGTTCCGAATACGGCCCTGTCGTATCTCACGCACGACACCATGGGCGTGACCACTGCCATGCGAAGGGCTTCGAGCCGTCGCCGTTCGGCAGATGAGACGCTCGTCCATGCCAAGCGGATGGCACCGACCGCAGGGATATGCGACGTAGAAGAACTCAGCCCTCAAAACGAGTTTGGGGTTTCTGTCTTCGCCGCGATGCGACCTCGTTCCTTGTCCGATGTCGTCACATTTGGCAAGGGCAGGACCCCCGTCGATGCCGAAGTCGGGGCCCTCATGGAGGGCCTTGAGTTCTACTTCGCCGAACCGGGGGTGAGTGATGTGAAGACACTGTGGGCCACTGCCCGCGACCTTGCAGGTCAGCAAACCGCGGAGGAAGCCCTCAATCAATACATACCGCTCCACGGCAAGCAGTTGGAGGCCGAGGCCCCACTGCTGCTGGCCCGCGCCCACGACCTTGAAACCCGCGAAGAGAGCCTTGTTCCAGCAGAGTTGGTTTTTCGACCCGCCCCTGACACGGTTCAAAAGTTGTACGGCACGTCGACCAATGGACTTGCCTCTGGCAACTCGATCGAAGAGGCCTCGCGATTCGCACTCTTTGAGTTGATCGAGCGAGACATCTGGTCCCTAGAGCTGGCAAGAAGTCAGTCAAGGCTGGTCGCTCCTGAAAGTCTTCCGGAGGAGATCCGGGAGATTGTTGCACGCGCCGACCGACAAGGTCTTGGTTTGTGCATTCGCACTGTGCCCAACGACTACGGCCTGCCGTTCTTTGTTAGCTTTCTCATCGATTCCAATGACTTGCGCTTGGAGTCGTTCAATGGAGGCTGGGGCTGTGCATTCAACGCATCCGACGCGGTCATGCAGTCCGTGTTGGAGGCCGTCCAAAGTCGCCTCGGTTTGATCTACGGGGGGCGCAAGCAGACAGACAGGCTTGCTCGCAAGCTGGCAGACGGGAACACGCGAAAGATCGCGGACTTGGTTAGCGGACAGATCGAAAAAGTTCTCGACTCCACGTTGTCCACGAACTTCACAGATGTAGCCGATGTCTCGGGCTTGACGGATTCCGAAACACAGCTCGATTCCCTTATCGGAATTTTCCGAGAAGTTTCTGACGCTCCCATCCATCAAGTCATCTTCGCACCCAGGAAGTCTCCGTTGCATTTTGTCCGACTCATCGTTCCGACACTCGAGCATTACAAGGTCGGCAAGCCGCGCGTGGGGAGCCGATTGCGTGCAGCTTTGAGAGAAACTGCAGCCGGCAAATCAGTGGGGAGCGATGGACCGCACAGCTGACTCGCCGCCGCCTATCCGCGCCTCGAACGCGACCTCCCGATCTCAAGAGATTCGAGTTCGAGGCGCAGTCCAAGGCGTCGGGTTTCGACCGCGTGTCTGGCACCTGGCGCGTGAAGAAGGAGTCGTCGGCTTCGTCATGAATGACGGAGACGGGGTCCTTATTCATGCAACGGGAAGTGAGCAAGCCCTGTCCCGCTTATTGGCGCGCCTCGAAAGCGAACCGCCTCCATTGGCACGCATAGAGAGCATTGAAACTCAATCGATCAGTGACGACCTCGAATCGACTGCGTTTTCCATCAAGGACAGCCTGCTGGGTGAGAATCGCACCCGGGTCACTGCGGATGCCTGCGTTTGTCCGGCATGCCGTGAAGAGGTCTTGAATCCGCAAGAACGTCGGTACCGATATCCGTTCGCAAACTGTACGCACTGCGGCCCGCGTTTCTCCATCGTCAAGGAGGTGCCGTACGACCGGGCTCGAACGACGATGGCCGACTTTTCCATGTGTGCTGACTGTGAAGCAGAGTATCGAGATCCTGCGGACCGCCGCTTTCATGCCCAGCCGATTGCGTGTTCCGTCTGTGGGCCAAGCATCTGGTTGGAGAAGGCGACGGAGACCCCGTTCACAGTCGAACGTACCGAGCAAGCTGAGGTGATCGCGGCCACCGTCCAGCTTCTCGACCAAGGAGCCATCGTCGCCATCCGAGGTCTTGGTGGATTCCACCTGGCCTGTGATGCGACAAATGCCGAGGCAGTCCATCGTCTGCGGACACGCAAAGCACGCTTCGGCAAACCGTTCGCCCTCATGGCGCGCGACCTGGAAGCGACCCGGCGCTACTGCCATGTCTCCAGCCTTGAGCGCGAGTTGCTTGAGAGCAGTTCGGCCCCCATCGTATTGCTGCGCACGCGAGGGACGAATGGCTTGCCTGAGGGATTGGCCCCGGGGCTGAAAGTGCTGGGCTTCATGTTGCCTTACACCCCTCTCCACCTGCTCCTCACGCAAGAGATGGACCGTCCACTGGTGATGACCAGTGGCAACCTCTCCAGCGAACCCCAGATTACCGCCGTCGAGGAGGCTCGAACACGGCTCACCGACATCGCCGATGCATTTCTCATGCACGATCGCGACATCGCCAACCGCATCGATGACTCGGTAGTGAAGGTCATGGCCGGCAGATCACGCATGCTCCGAGTTGCGAGGGGCTATTCGCCAGCCAGTACGCCCTTGCCGGAAGGATTTGAAAAAGCGCCCAGCCTCTTGGCCTACGGCGGAGAGCTGAAGTCGAGCTTTTGCCTGATCAAAGAGGGGGCCGCGATCATGTCCCAGCATCAGGGCGACCTAGAGGATGTGGCGACATTCGATGACTTCCAGCACAACCTGAAACTCTACACCGCCATCTACGATCATCGCCCCGAGATTTTGGTCGCAGACCGCCACCCTGAATATCTCTCAACGAAACTTGCGCGGGCTGACGCCGAGCGCGACGGCCTTCCGTTGCTCGAAGTCCAGCACCACCACGCACATATTGCCAGCTGCATGGCAGAGAACGGGCTGCCCCTCGAATCTCCGCCGGTGCTGGGCATTGCGCTCGATGGACTGGGATTGGGGACAGACGGAACCATCTGGGGCGGGGAATTCCTCGTTGCCGACTACCAAAGCTCTCGCCGCGTCGGCTCGCTCAAACCGATCGCCATGATCGGTGGAGTACAAGCGATTCGTGAGCCTTGGCGGAATACCTATGCGCATCTCGTGGAATCGATCGGCTGGAAGACATTCACCGAGCGTTTCTCCGACCTCCCCCTCTTTGATCACCTCTCTGGCAAGCCCTTGGCAATTTTGGAAAGCATGCTCGCAAGCGGAGTCAACACGCCGCTCGCAAGCTCATGCGGCCGACTCTTCGATGCCGTTTCCGCAGCGATCGGACTCTGCCCTGATTCGGCGCTCTTCGAGGGACAAGGAGCGATGGAGCTTGAAACGCTGGCAGAGGAGTGGCTGGCAAGTTCAGAAGTAGAAGGCCCCGCCTATCCTTTTGCGATATTGCCCATCGGGGAACCTACGCTGCCTCGTATCGATCCAACCCCCATGTGGCACGCCCTGCTGGATGATTTACACGCCGAGGTTCCGGCCGGGCTGATGGCAGCACGATTTCATAGGGGGCTCGCTGATGCCGTTTTTGAGATGACTACTATAATCCTTGCGGAAATGGGACCCGAATCCCGCATCACCACAGTCGCTCTCAGTGGGGGTTGTTTTCAAAACTCGTTGCTGTTGGAGTCTCTGTTGGCATTGTTTGAATCGAAAGGGTTACGTTGCCTGACTCATTCCCGCTTCCCAAGCAATGACGGGGGCCTGGCTCTCGGACAGGGAGTCATTGCCGCCGCAACACATCTGGCCGACCAAAAACAGGACGTTGCAGGCAAGTAAGAATCAGACTTCCGAATACCACACATCTCCCAACAAGAAGAAGAAAAAGCCATGTGCCTAGGAATACCCGGTCAAGTCGTCAAAATTACGGATCGCACTCGCAATCTTGCGCTTGTCGACGTGAGCGGAGTTCAGAGAGAAGTCAACATGGATTGCATTGTCGAGGACTACCACCCATTGAACGCCTGTGTGGGCGACTGGGTCTTGGTTCACGTTGGATTTGCCATGAGCCGCATCAGTGAGGATGAAGCCAACGCGACATTGAAAGTCCTGACCGAACTTGGCGAAGTGCAGAGCGAAGTGGATGCAATGAGGCAATCAGGACAAGCCAACGTCAAACTATGAGCCCCGCAGACTCCACACCCAAGAACAAGCACCTGGAATCGTTGTATCCCTTTCTTCACGGGAAGGTGCGAGACGCCCAATCGATGAGGGCTGTGATGCTCGATTCGACGCACCAAAAAATCGCACACCACCAACAGACCATTGAGCAGTTCTTTGCAGAACACGCGGATGAGGTGGTGGCCGCCGCAGGGACGATTGCAGACGTCTATCGCAACAACGGCAGGCTCTTGTGTATGGGCAATGGCGGCTCAAGTTGCGACGCAGGACATATTGCCGTTGAGTTCTTACACCCTGTGACCGCGGGACGCCCCGCCCTACCGGCCATCGATCTGACTGCAGACCGAGCCATGATGACAGCCGTCGGAAATGACGTGGGCTTCGGAAACATCTTCGTACGCCAAGTGATCGCCCACGGTCGGCCGGGTGACGGATTAGTCGGGATTTCCACGAGCGGAAACTCGGAAAACCTCATCAAGGCATTTCAAAAGGCCAAAGAAATGGGCCTCGCGACCCTCGGCCTGGCAGGAATGAACGGCGGCAAGATGGCGGATCAGGGCCTGGACCATTGCTTAGTCGTGGAGACGGACAGCATTCATCGCATCCAGGAATGTCATCTTTCGATCTATCACATCCTCTGGGATCTTGTGCATTCGTTGCTCGCCGATGACCGTGGCAACTTGAACGTGACTCCTGGCACCAACAAACTCATTTAGGAAGATACTCATGAAATACGTTGACGAGTTCCGGGATCCCACCAAGGCAAAGTTCCTTCTCAAGGAAATTCGAGCCCTGGTCAAGAGCATCGAGATCACCAAGACTCGCCCGCTGTACATCATGGAAGTTTGCGGGGGTCACACGCACGCCATCTTCCGGTACGGGGTCGAGACCATGCTCCCCGACGAGATCGAGCTGGTACACGGCCCCGGATGTCCCGTATGTGTGCTGCCCATGGGGCGAGTCGACGACTGCGTGGCACTGGCGGAAACTCCCGGCGTCATCTTCACCACGTTTGGCGACGCCATGCGTGTGCCGGGGTCGAAAAAGAGCCTGCTGCAAGCGCGCGCAGAAGGCTGTGACGTGCGCATGGTGTACTCACCCCTCGATTCACTGGCGCTTGCCAAGGAGAACCCTGACAAGCAAGTCGTGTTCTTCGCGCTCGGGTTCGAAACCACGATGCCCAGCACAGCGCTGACGATCCTCGAGGCAGAGCGCGAGGGAATCGAGAATTTCACCGTGTTTTGCAATCACATCACGATCATTCCCACGATCAAGGCGATCCTGGACTCCCCGGAGTTGAGCCTCGACGGCTTCCTGGGGCCAGGGCACGTGAGCATGGTCATCGGAGACTCGTCCTACGGCTTCATCGCCGACCACTACAACCGGCCCTTGGTCATCACAGGCTTCGAGCCGTTGGATGTTCTCCAAGGCATCTGGATGGTCTTGAAACAAATCGCGGAAGGTCGGTCCGAGATCGAGAATCAGTACAACCGCGTCGTTCCCTCCGGAGGAAACGCCGCTGCCCTGGAAGCGATTGGCAAGGTGTACGAAGTCCGAGAGTTCTTCGAGTGGCGCGGACTGGGTTCAATCGATCACTCCGGGATTCGAATTCGTGAGCCTTACGCGAAGTTCGATGCCGAACAACAATTCTCCGTCCCAGCGCTGAAAATCGCGGATCCGAAATCTTGTCAGTGTGGCGAAGTCCTTAAAGGCGTGATCAAGCCTTGGGACTGCAAGGTCTTCGGGAATGAATGCACGCCGGAGACTCCACTGGGAGCCTTGATGGTCTCGTCTGAAGGCGCTTGTGCAGCGTACTACCAGTTCGGTGATCTCGAGAAGATTCACGACACCAAGCGAAAGTATGAGGAGACCGTATGAGCCAGGCGGAACTTCTGCCCAAGGGTGGCGCCCGCAAGCGCTCAGGCATGGTTGAGGTCCCCGCGATCACCCTCGCCCATGGGGGCGGCGGGAAAGCCATGCACGACCTGATCAAAGACGTCTTCGTCGGAGCTTTCGACAATGACGCTCTCGCGCCCCTCGAAGATCAAGCGCGATTCTCACTCGCTGACCTTGCCGCCGAAGGAGACCGACTCGCTTTCACGACGGACTCATTCGTCGTCAATCCGCTTGAGTTCCCAGGTGGCGATATCGGTACGCTTGCCGTCTGTGGAACCGTCAACGACCTCGCGGTCGGCGGTGCCAAACCGCTCTACCTGACCTGCTCCGTGATCATCGAGGAGGGGTTCGAACTCTCGACGCTGCGCAGACTCATTGGCAGCATGGCGGATACGGCCAAACAAGCCGGGGTCAAGATCGTAACGGGTGATACCAAAGTGGTGGAGCGCGGCGCGTGCGACAAGCTGTTTATTAACACGGCTGGCATAGGCGTCATCCGCAAAGGCTACGACTTGGGGGCAGACACGGCGCAACCAGGAGATGCCATCCTCGTCAATGGCGTGCTCGGTGACCACGGGGCGACCATCCTGACTGCGCGCGGCGACATGGCAGTCAAAACGCCAATCGAAAGCGACTGCGCGCCCCTGAATGACATCATCGATTCATTACTCACCGCAATCCCCCGAACGCGCTTCTTGCGTGATGCAACGCGGGGTGGCCTTGCCACTGTCTTGAATGAAATCGCCCAGGCATCTCAAGTCGGTGTGGAAATCGAAGAAGACAAAACACCCATTCGTACTGAGGTCAAAGGCTTCTGTGAAATCCTCGGCCTGGATCCACTCTACCTCGCCAACGAAGGCACCATGGTGTGCGTCGTGCCTGCGGAAGATGCTGCCGATGCACTCGCTTGCATGCGCCAGCACCCCCTGGGCAAAGAAGCTTCCGTGGTTGGAAGAATTACGGATCACCGACCCGGAAGAGTGGTGATGGAAACCGTGTTCGGAGGACGCCGAATTGTTGACATGCTCGTTGGTGAGCAGCTGCCCCGGATTTGCTAAAAGAGAAAGCAAAGGAAAACCAAAGTGATTGGAAGTACAACAGAAAATGTCTGCCCAGCGGAAGCCACGATCGTCCGCATTCAAAGTGAAGGCGAAGTTCTAGAACTCGACTACAACGGAGCGATGTGCCAGCACCCTGGATCGCTGTGGTGGGGCACCGCCGTCGGCTATCGAGCGATGCAAGTCGCAGCAAAAGCCCTTTCGAAGAACGGTTTGTGGAGTCGCGACGACCTCTACGTCGTCACTGGACACCCTGGGCCTGGCGTCAAAGATGCCATCGACTATGTGGCCAAAGTCGTCGACAAGGATCGATATCACGCCGTGGTGGCCGACGGTTGCGGCATGCAGTGCAACAGCCAAATGAAGTTCGAGTGGTGGGTATCCGACGGAAAACAGACCGCGCACATCAACCTGCGGCCTGACTTCGTCCCCATTGACTTCTATCAGCTCTCAGACCGATTGGATACGCCTAAGACGACCAAGGAGGACATCAAGCTCTTCCGTATTTTCAAGGTCAATTTGTCCACGCGCATCTGGAACGCCCCTCTTGAAGAGAGCTTCACCGTGGAGGTGGTCGATTCACCGATAGAGCCCGGTCAACTTCCTGAGGCAGTCGACGAACATTATTTCGACGATGTTGTCACCAACGGGGCATAGCAAGGCATCAGCGATGCCTCCGAAGGCTCTGCGCAACAGACCCAGATATTCTGGCCATACCATTCGCTCGTCGACCTCGTGTAGGCGAAATCCTGCTCCGTTGCTTATCGGGTGCCAGAATGAATCTCCATCGCGAGACCAAAGCAGTGCATTCGCATCTCGAGGAAGTGCCCGAAACCAGACGAGAAACGAACCCAGTCCAGCTCGGATCCTATCGCTGGAACGATCCATACCGCTGGCTGGAAGGTGACTCGGAAGAAGTGACCACCTGGTCACGGGCACAAGATGTCCGTGCCCGGCAAGCACTCAACTCGCAGCCGCACTACGAACATCTTCGCTCTCGCTTCGAGACTCTTCTGGCAGGGGAACGGGCCGGCAAGGTCGTCCAGGCTGGAAAGCGGTTCTTTTATCGAACCCGACAGAACGGTGCAGAGCTCTGGTCTTTATGGGTCAGTGAATCCATTGATGGCACCAAAAGGCTGGTCATTGACCCTTCGACAATGTTTGGCGAGTCCCAACCTAAACTAGCCGGCACCTATCCATCGCCCCAGGGTCGATTTGTAGCTTTTCAACTCTCCCATGAAGGCAGTTCGCTCATGCCTTTGCAGGTCATGGAAGTCGACAGCGGCCGGGTCCTTGACGATTTCGTGCCGGCAGAACTGAATCCAGTTGCTCGCCTGTGGCATAGCGACAACCGTGTGACGTGGACGGCTGATGAGAGTGGGTACTACTACAGCCGCTGCCCAGAGGGAGTGTCACAAGACGAGACCCGCTACCACCAAAAGATCTACTTTCATCGTTTAGGCGAAGACTTCGTACAGGACGAGTTGGTCTTTGGTCATGAGCTGTCCAGAGAGAAGTCGTTGATTCCGTATCTGTCCGAGGCGGACAGATACCTCGTCATCTCTGTTCACGACCACAGCGGGAGCACGCCCAGCTCGGAAGTCTTCGCGAGAGAGGTCAACAAGTCTTCGCAGACGTTCCGGCAGTGTCTGCCCGGAGCACCCGGTGTCGTGGATCTCCATCTGAAGGGGCAGGTTGTCTTCGTCAAGGCCAACCGCAGCGAATCACATGCATCGATCGCACGCTTCTCTCTCGACGACATGGACACCGAGCCGTGTCGGCTCGAGACCGTCATTCCTTCGAACTCGCGGAACCTAGGTGCCTGGGGCGTCAGCGAAAACGCCATCATTGTCGAGACGCAAGAGAACGAATTGCCATGCCTTGCAATCTACAACCACGACGGCGACCTCAAGCAAGTCGTTGAACTTGAACCGTTTGCGTCCATTGGCTGGATCACAACAGCTACCCATGGCTCGCTCGTTTACTTTTCAATGTCTTCCCCCCTCTCCTCACCCAAGGTCAGTCGGTTGGATCTCGCAACCATGGAATGCGCTACGGGGGACGAGAGCGATCGCGGACTTGGCTCGGAGGACTACGAGATTCAGACGGTCTGGTTTTCTTCTCGAGATGGCACCCAAGTTCGAATGCATCTCGTTCATCGTAGGGGGCTGAAGCGAAACGGAAAGAACCCGACAGTCCTACGCGCTTACGGAGCTTTCGGCGTTTCACTCACGCCGAAATTTCGTGCGGATGTGATGCCTCTTCTCGAGCAAGGCGGAGTCTATGCCGAAGCCAATGTCCGAGGGGGTGGAGAGTTCGGGCAGAGTTGGCACAGGGCAGGTAGTCGAGAGAACAAACAAAACTCTTTTGATGATCTGATCGCTGCCGGGGAGTTCTTAGTCGATGAGGGGTACACCTCGAAAGAACATCTCGGGTGCCTCGGCTGGAGTAACGGCGGCTTACTGACCACGGTTGCCGCCGTACAGCGCCCCGACCTCTGGCGTGCGGTCGTGGCAGGCGCCCCGGTCACGGACATGACTCGGTTCCACCTTACCCACGGCGCACGGCATTGGATCTCAGAGTTCGGATCCCCTGAGAACGAAGACGAACTGGGCGTGCTCTTAAGCTACAGCCCTTATCATAACGTTCCGGATGAAATCGCGGCTCCAGCGATTTTGATTTATGCACCCGACGCTGATGACCGAGTTGCTGCTTGGCATGGCAGAAAGCAACTCGCCCAGTGGCAAGCAGCCAGCACGTCGGCACGGCCTATTCTTCTTCGAAGCCCCTTGCATACCGGACACCAAGCGAACTCCAACCTGACGACCACGGTCACTCGCTACACGGACATCATGGCGTTCTTCTTCTGGCAACTGGGCATCCCCTCCCCTCTTCGGGGAAAAGACTCCGCCAACGTCTAGCCCGGATCCTGTATGTAGCCATAGAACGCTGGTAGAGACGGGTCAGACCTGATCGCTCTCCAGTTCTTCACGTAATTCTGGTTACCCCAATCGTAATGCCAAAACACGATCGGACAATTCACGAAACCGCTCTCGTTCATCGCCCAGTGAAGAAGCCGCCTGTTGAGGAGTCGCGGATCCGACGCTGAGATCTCACCTCGATCGAGTTGCCTCTCGAAAAAATCGCAGACGCTCGCATCGGTGACTTCTTCAAACCTCGTTCCCATATCAAAGAGTTGCCCACTCGAGAGATCCCTCAAGGTCAGGTCAACGGCTCCTCCGGTCGTGTGCGCAGGCCATGTCGACGATTTTTTTTCATCGAAAGAAACAGGATTGAATGCGTACTTATGGGCACGCGCGTAATATTCCACTTCGCTGGCCGGCCCAAGAACCTCCACAGCCTGCTGGTAGTAGAAGTTCCAGAGCTCGCGCTGGCACTCGATCGAGCGGTAGCCATCGAGAATGAAGACTTCGCAATGATTGGGGCGTAGAAGTTCGTTTACAACCGTCAGTCTGGCCGCTGCGGATCTTCTCAAGAACATCACCCTGCGGCTACCTGGAACGGCTTGATGGTACGGCGGGTTGCCACCATCACAACGAGCGTGATAGGACTCGTTGGCAACTCCATATTCCGTCAGGGGAACGAGTTCCTCGTCGTGCAGCGGATGGTCGTAATCGACCGGGACATCCAGATAGGATTCCGCTGGCCGCTTCGCATCGAAGCCTCGAATGCGGTAGTTGGATGGGAATTCAGCGATACGATGTAACGGTTGGCCCATGCTCGAAAGTAGAGCACACGCAAATCTTGTGTGCAAATTCGGAGAAAAGCGGCTCCCGCGCAACAGATCAACGGGCACATGACTTCATCAGTTCAAGACGAATGGACCAAATGATCCACCTGTTCGGCGACCAGGCGCAGATTTCTTGCCAGGACAACCAGTGAAGTGTGCGCGATTTCTGGACAGTCAGCCATCGCCTCGCGAAAAGCTTGCGTACTGATCCACAGCACCCGAGATTCCTTCAAGGTCGTTGCCGACACAACGCGTGGACCCGGATCGAAGATGGCAATCTGACCCAGAATCCCTCCAGGCTGGAGGTGAGAGGCAGTTAGGCCGCCGGCGTGAAGGTGTACCTCTCCCTCAACAACCACGTACATCCCGTCTCCTTGCTCGCCCTCCTGAACAAAGGTTTCACCTTTCTCGAGATGGCGCTCTTCTGCAACGGCCGCAATAGCGCCCAATGCGAAGTCTGGTGTTTCCGCAAACAGCTCCACGTTTTGCAGGATGGCGACCTTCTCGATAGTAATGAGCATTCTCTCTTCTTCCCCTAGTAAGGTGGGTGCGCGCCAAGCCTGCAGAGCAGAGTCGGGCATCCTGGCGAGTCTTCCGGCTTGAGTGCCGCTTTCAAGTGCGTCGATCGTTCGACGTGCAACTTCTCGGATCAAAGGATTCGAGTCATTTAAGATAGGCTTGAGTGCCTCTCCGTCCGCGAAGAGTTCCAGATGCCAGGCGCCATAAATCGCCCATGGCCTGATCCAGCCGATGCTGCTCCAGGGGCTTCCCGACTCGAAACAAATCTCAAGTAAGCAAGTATCTCGATCGTACGTTGGAGAGTGAAACACTTGGTCCAGCTTGTCGACTCGATTTTGCACGCTCTCGCTGGTGTCGACAAATGTGTAAACAGGTCCCTCTACCTTTCCCTTGAGAATGAGCTCCAACGACTCCAGGGCCATCGCCCGTTCATTGCTGTCGCCGTAAACCAGTTTCATTTCAGCCTGGATGATGAGTTCTGCCCCACGGAGGAACGTGAGTATCAAGAAAATGCGATCCCGCTGTTCGGACAATTCAAATTCCAATGACCTCCGCAGCGGAGCGAGCGCTGGAACACCTTCCATCACCAGTTGCGCCTTGAGTAATCGCAGGCCGTGCTCGACCTCTTCACCGAGCAACTTCTCAAGGAAAGTTTTTTCTTGCCGACTGGGACGGAAGTAAGTCGATCTCAGCGTTCGGAAGACCTGCGTCTGGATATCGCTGTCAGTATGATCCAAAGATCGCCTCAGAATACTGATCACGGCCTCACTCGCGTCATCGCCTATCGCCCGCAGGATTCTGATGACATCAGTACTGGGATATGTTTTTTCCTCGAGCGCAGCCTGCAAAATAGGGATGAGCACATCCCCCATCTCGGAGAGAGCCATCGTGGCACGAGATCGAACCTGACTGTCAGACAGCGCTTCAACCAGCGCGCTCGCCACACGCGGGTGCCTGACCTTGCGGGCGGCAAGCAACGCTCTTTCCCGAACCTCCATGTTCGTGTCCTGAAGCAGAGGAAGGATAAGTTGAGCCAACGAGGGTTGCTCAACTTGTTCGATGACATCCGCAAGCAGCATGCGTTGTCGAGGATCGGCAGCCCGCTGTAGCGCGAATAATCGCTCTCCAACCGCGAGGACACCTGAAATCCCCCCGTAACGAACGAGGCCAACAAGCGTGCCAGCCTGCACCTCAAGATCAGAATGATCCAGTGCCGGCAAAACTTTTTCGACTGCGTCGATCTCTCGGATCGAGCAATAAGCCCGTAGCGACGCTGCATGAATGGCAGTTGTCGATGGCTGAGCAAGCTCACCTTCGAGAAGTGGGAGAGCCTCTACCAAACGATCCTGCTCAATATGCTTGAGAGCAAGAGCCTTCAATAAAGGGGATTCGCTCCGAGCCATATTCATGACATGAACCTGATACGAAGGATGCTCTGCTTCTTTGAGAACCTCCAACCCCAGCCGTGCCTTGCGAACATCGTCACTCTCTAGATACTGCTCGACCACTTGCAGGGTATGCCCATCAACGATCTCCATGCCATACGAACCAAGGGCGCGGCGATTGATGGTTTTAAGCAGCAACTTCCCGTAGTCGCGATGCAGCAGGCCGCTGGCAAAGACCCAACACATGCAGATCGAGATCGCAAAGATCAGGATGACTCCTTGCCCGTCGGTCCCTGCGGCCTGCAAGAGCAGAATAGACACACCCGCGATTCCCTTTGCAAGTGACGGCCCCAGGCCTCTCGCAGCCGTCTCGGCCAATGAGCGCTCTGAAACAGGCAGGGCTTGCAAGGCGGTGCGCATCGCCGTCGTCGTCGTCCCTGAATCCAGTGTTTGGGTCATGAGAAAGGCAGTCACAACCAACCCGAAATAGAGCGACACCGATTGATCAGCCATGAACAGAGATGCCATGGCCCCGATCATCAATGGAGCGACGATGATCGGGGTCCCTGCGAGTGTGACGCCCAGCCCGAAACGATTGAGAAGTCGCGAGCTCGCGAAAAGAACGAAAGCAAGCGAGCCAGCTGACCCCACCGAATAAGCCAATCCGAGCAAGCTGGAGAGTTCTTCAGGCCCCGCCGTATTCTCCTGAGCTGCGGACATGAAGAGATAACTGATGAGCTTGATCGCCAAGCCATAGCATGCCCCATAGATCAGGATCAGGCGTACGTACCGGGTCCCTAGCAACGATTGCAGAGAGCGCGACTTCTTCTCGCGCTTCTCGGGCGCACTCTTATTTGCGCCCTGCAAGGCGGGAAAGCGACGAATAGTGTAGAGCTGGAGAGCAAAACCAAGGGGAAGAAGGCATCCCGTCACAAGCAGCAGACTCACCGAAGAGCCCACAAGGTCAATCAAGGGTGTGACCATCAATCCACCTAAGATGGACCCAACGATTACACCGGACATAATTACCGGCACGACCTTCTTGATCTCGCGCACATTAAAGAGTCGCTGAATCTGGTCGCCTTGAATCAAGTGACCGATCAGGAAGTAAGCGTTCCAACCCAGAATAAGTGCGTAGGGCGCCCAGATCTGAGATGTATGGGTCTCGAGCGCCCAGCCTCCGAAGCACAGCACCATGAAGAACGCGGTTGTCAGCAGGCCGATAAGCGCGCTGGAAAACCGACGGTAACTTGCCGAATACATGAATGAGATCGCGGGCACGAACAGCGCCAGACCGATGTAAATGTGCGCGAGCGCTTCTGCTCCAAACTTCGTCAGGAACAGACTGTTCGCAACGGTGTACAGAAGCGTGCTGGCGAACCCGTAGATGAACGTCTGCGCAATCAGATAGGGGGTCGGCGATTGCACCCTTGGCGCGCCCCTCAAATCCACCGGATGTCCAAGCAACTCACCTATCACAGACTATTCCCCCTTCAGGAACACCAACAGCGACCCGGATTCTGATCTGCAGCCAAATATCTCACATCAAAGTACGCCAGGACTTGGCAGATCCTGTGTTTAGCGAGCAGAAAGTCCGGACAAGCCGGCCGACACTACCACGCCCATTCGATGGGTCGCGAGCCTGCAGCCGGGGGAGGAAAACAAGATCCGTTTTCCGCACCCCGACACTCGGCATTTTGACAAGGATGAACCCGACGTCAGACGCGCCCTGCTTGGGACTCCTGATGGGTTCTCACCTGATTTCGCGGACACATCCAAAAAGGCCGACAATTTGGCCGGAGGAGTGTCATGGCGAGCCGAAGGAAGTTTTCAGACGAGTACAAGCGAGAAGCGGTGCGGTTGGCGACGCAGCCTGGTGTAACCAAGAGCCAGGTGGCCAGCGATCTGGGCATCAACGCGAACTTGCTGGGCCGGTGGTGTAAGGATTACTCGGCCAACGGTGAGGCAGCATTTCCCGGCCAGGGCAAGCCGCGTGATCAAGAGATGGCACAGTTGAAGCGGGAACTGGCCCGGGTGAAGAAGGAACGAGATTTTTTAAGAGAGGCGGCAACGTTCTTCGCGAGAGAGTCGAAGTGAAGTACCGGATGATCGAGCGTTGTCGCGACGCGTTTCCTGTTCGCATGATGTGCCGTTGTCTGCGCGTGTCGCCCAGTGGTTACTATGGATGGCGCGATCGGCCGGCGAGTCGGCGGAAGCAAGCGAACATGCGGCTTCTGAGTCGCATCCGCGATCTGCATGCCGAGAGCGACGGTGTCTTCGGCAGCCCGCGGATGTGTGATGAACTTCGGTATGAGGGTGAGTCGTGCAGCCGTAATCGCGTCGCTCGCTTGATGCGACGCGATGGCTTGCGCGGGATCCCTCAGCGCCGCCGGTGGCGCGTGAAGCCGACGGGCACTCGGCCTGATCACGTTCGTAATCATCTGTCTCGAGACTTCACTGCAGATGAGGCGAACATAAAATGGGTCACCGACATCACGTACATCAGGACTGCGGAAGGCTGGCTCTACCTGGCCGTTGTGGTGGACCTCTACTCCGGTCGTGTCGTTGGCTGGTCGATGAGCGCGCGCCAAGATACACAGCTGGTACTGCAAGCCGTGTTGATGGCGTTGTGGCAACGCACCGATCGAACTCCGGTTGTGCTTCACTCGGATCGCGGCTGTCAATTTACGAGCGATGAATACCAACGGTTCTTGAAAGGACACCAACTTCAAAGCAGCATGAGCAGGGTCGGAAGCTGCGCCGACAACGCAGCCGCTGAAGGCTTCTTCGGATTGCTCAAGCGCGAGCGAGTCAACCGGCGGCAATATCAAACACGTACAGAGGCACGAGCAGATGTCTTCGACTACATCGAACGGTTCCACAATCCGAGACGAGCAAGAAGGACAGAGCAGCGAGAAAACGACGAACTATCCTTAATCAAACCGTCCGTGAAAAAGGGTTAGAACCCATATTGAGAACACACAGCTCCGCGAGATCATGCACGCCGAGACGCGGAAGGCTGCTCGGCAGGCACTCTTGATGATCACGGGGTGTCCGCGGCTCTCCCGCGTTGGACCCTTCGCCCGTGATTCCGAGCGATTTGTCATTCGGTTACTTATCGGCGGAATTAAAAAGCCCCGTTAAAATCCCTATCTCCTGGGGGTGAGGGCAAATGAGGATGTGTGATGTATTTGACAACAGAAGCGCTTAAAACCTTTCGAGAAGAAGGGCTGCTAAGGCAACTTCAACTTGTAGAACCTGAACGTGCGCTGGCGCTCAGGGAGGTTTTGCAACGTGAGGTGCTGGAACGCCCCTCTACAGCTGAGAGCCACAAGGATTTTTTACCGAAAATGCAGTTCGAAAATGATCGACATCTTGATAGCCGATTGGTATTCGAGCTTTGCACCCTACCTGAAATTATTGGCCCCATAACCCAGCTTATTGGAGACAATGTGATGCTGTTCCGCTCGCAGTTCTTCAACAAGCAAGCACAGGCACCCGAAATTCCGTGGCATCAGGAATCTCACTTTTGGAATGTCGAAAAGCGCTGGGTGACTTTGTGGCTTGCGGTGGATGAGGTGACACAGAGTAATGGCTTATTACAGTTGGTGCCAGGCAGTCACGACAGTACCCGCGAGCATGTGCAGATACCAGTGGATACGGGCTATTGGTCGACGTTTAAATGGATGGCTAATCTAAAGCATTCAGATCAAATTCTGGATTGTCCGACCGCCGCAGGCGAGTTCATGCTCTTTGATGATCTGCTGCACCGCTCGTTAGCCAACACAACGTCGAGTCCACGCTTAGCCTTCGCTGCTCGATATGCATCCCCTGATCTGGTCGGTGTTCATGAAAATGCCTACCCTGGTCATCGTTGTCTGTTAGTGAGTGGGAGCGCCGATAAATCACCCTTGCATTTCGCGCCTCCCCCACAGAACGGGCCAGGTCTTGCTGATGTCTATGCCGCCATAAACGAACGTCCGAAGAATCAAGTAAAAGCCAGGGTCACTTGAAACGTGCAACAAGTACAAGGAAAATAAATCAAAGGAGGGGGCAGGTTACTTATTTATGGAAATTTTCTATGGAAGGTCAAAGAGGCAGCAAAAAGTATCAGAGGATAGGTAATTAAAGCTGGGTTTCCGCAACCCCGGCCAAGTAGCACGTTGGCAAGTCTCTCGAATTCAGCAGCGATATGGCCGACCCGGGAAGCGATATGGCCGATCCGGGA
>DUBZ01000122.1:21766-65597 GCA_012960035.1 Myxococcales bacterium
CCAGATTGCGCGCGCACCCCTCCCGCACCCCCATCACCGCCGGGATGAACTCTGGCTGTATCTCTTGGGTTGGGCGCGGTCGTATCGATGCTCAGCCGCCCGGCTCCCAATTGTTGGGCGCAGTTTGGTCGTAACCTGCTGGCTCTTCGAGCCAGGGATCTGCGGCGAAGCCGGATGTGTGCGCCGATTCGCGGCGCCCTCGGCGGGAGGCCCATGCACTTGAGGATGCGGCTCGCAATCGTCGGCTCAGTGCTCGCGGCGATCACCCGCATCGAGTGGCCCGCGTTGGACCCTTCGCCCGTGATTCCGAGCGATTTGTCATTCGGTTACTTATCGGCGGAATTAAAAAGCCCCGTTAAAACCCCTATCCCCGATCCATACTTTTCATTACGATTAACAGCTAAGTCAATTAATGGTTGTATGATCTCTTTATATCTTTCATCGGTGATCATATCTTTACGATTACAAAGTTTATCTATTTCAGTCATATACTTTACTGTATTTTATATATTATCATATTAATTTGTCAAATTTTAATATGACATAGTAAGTTTTATCACTTTCGGATAATGGTGTTTCCTATACACAACACGTCCATGTCTGAATTATCAAAAACTTTCATGGCCGCTTCCCTACTTCCAGCTATCGGACTACCGCCATCATTGAGAGATGTGTTGAGCAACATCGGTATTCCTGTAATGGAATTAAACGTTGAAATCAATGAATAGAAAATCTCATTGTCTTCGACACTAACAGTCTGAACCCTACTTGATCCATCAATGTGAGTAATAGCAGGAACCAAAGATTGCTTGTGGGTAAGAACTTGAACACATCTTAACATATACTTGCTAGGTACTGAAAGATCGAACCAGTCAGAAGCACATTCTTCAAGTACTGATGGAGCATATGGTCTCCAATGTTCGCGATGTTTTACCTTACTATTAAGAATTTCCTTTGCATTTTTTATAGCAGGATTCATTAATATAGATCTATTGCCCAGGGCTCTTGGACCTAGTTCTCCTTTACCTTGATACCAACCCACTATTTTTCCAACAGCTAAATCATTTGCAATTTGAATAATAGTTTCAGTTGAAGGAGTTTCGATCTCCTCGTCACTTTGCCAATATGGAAATCCTTCTTTTGATGGTAGTGGTGTATTGGTTGTTAAGCAAGCAAATGCAAGTGCACCTAGTGCAAGTCCTCCGTCATAACAATGAGGAGGAATGATTAAGTTTGGATATCGTTGACAAATAGTTTCATTAACTACTGTATTTTGAGCAACCCCTCCTGAATAAATCACTGAGGATTCTAAAGGAATGCACTTTTCAAATAATTTAACAATTGCTGTTTCCCAAATCAAAAAGAATGTTGCGAGCCAATCTCTAAACTCTTTACTGTCAAAATCCCACTTGCCAACAGGTTTTGGCATATTATGATAAGCAGTAAACATATTCTCAGATATGAAATCATAATCTTGAGATGATGCAAATTCAACATCAGGAGTTCCGTATGATTTTGCTCCCATCAGTTTTCCTCCACAATCTAAAGGATTTCCATGTAGATTCATACATTTCCAAATTAGATTCAATGGCATTCCAAATGATGCAAGAGTCTCGTGTTGAGAATACTTAATACATTCAAAAGTTTTAAGATTAAATACTCTCCAACTAACTCCTAAATCATCTTTGCCATCCTGAGCAATTCCATAGTCTATCTTTGTAATATCATCTACCATCATCCAACCACTAAGAACATGACTAAGATGATGACCAGCAAACATTAGTTTAAATCCTTCATCTCGAAGTTCTCGTATTCTGTCTTGAAGAAAAACTCTAGTACCGGCTTCGTTATAAGGAATACAAACAATGTCAGGTACAAATTCATTATCATTTAATACTTTTACGAAATCTTTAACACTACATTGACAGTGCTTTTTATCGAACAACCTTTCCAATTTGATCTGTTTAAATAGTTTACTATCATTGTCATATAGACAAATAGCGGCGTCGTGAAATGTATGAAAGGTTGCAATCTTCATTATGCTCCAATATTAGAATACGTTGATCCATTTTCATTATCTTCTAAAACAGTTACTCCCATTTCAACAGTTCCATACTCAGCACTTAAGAAGTTCCAAATCTTTGATGCTAATACTTCACATGAAGTATTTCCCATATTCTTATCAGGATAAGAATCGTCAATGAATTTTTCAATTGCTCGTTTAGCTAATATGATTTCAATTTCTCTCGAGTCGTCATTTTTACTAACAACAATCTCTGCACGAATGTGAAACATGTGTCGATGTAGATGTTTTAGAAACTCAACACCTTCTAGATCCCGCGTTGGACCCTTCGCCCGTGATTCCGAGCGATTTGTCATTCGGTTACTTATCGGCACGTTTGGCGAGAAGGGGGCTTGTTCTTCCTATGCGCCAGTGCCATGAAGAAGAGCGGTCCCTTCTAGTCGTACGTAACCAGTTGTTCAGCGACTGCGAGGTTCATATCGGCAAGATGTATATTGATCAATTGGTCTATCAAATCAGCAAATGTGTGCACGGGCGTTGCAAGCCCTTGGATATTCTTACTAATTACTTCGTCTACTTCGACCTTCCCCGTGACTGCATTCCAGAGCACAACCTTGTACTCGTAAGCGTATTTCGGTGTTAGGTTCGCCCAGCCTGTTTCATAGCTAGGCTCAAACCGAAAAACCCGCACGCCAAGCAGGTACTGCGCGTCATTGACGACAGCTAAGGCTTTCTCGTCATTCTCAAGCGCGAGCGCGCTCAGACCTCCGGGCTCCGCCACATCAACCATGAAACCAAACCGTTTGAGGTCGAAAACAAGCGCATCGCGTAGGTATTGCGCGACCGTTTTATCTGCAAATTCGTATTTGTGGATTCCTTTGCCGGTCCACACCACGTTCGGCTCCATCGGCTTGGTGATCTCGCCGCTCTCTTTAATGCCGCGGCGGCGGGCGACACCAAGACCATGCTCCGCCACGGTCCTAGTCCGCTCATCTTCAAAGTTGAGAATATAAAAAGTAGGCTTAGTACTTTTGCTCGCGAGTGACTGCTTGACGGATTCGCCGCGAGATGAAAGTCGGGGTGAATAGTCACTGCTAACTGAGTGAGTACTCGCACACCCGCTCACCAATAAAACAGAGACCAACAGGACAAAGCAGCGCATGGCAAAACCTCCTTGTGAATTCAGCAGGGAGAGGATAGTGCGAACAGCCGGGAATCGGGTCCATCGCCACGTCGGAAGCTTGTCATTCAGAAGGAGGATTTGGCGACTGATACCCTCAAAACCGGGCTTTCGTATGGCCGCATCTTGAGTGATCACGTATGGCCGGATCGCGGTGATCACCGAGGCCGAAGTCCTGTGCGTTCTCTAAATCGGACCGCCCCGAAATCGCTGGCCTTTTCCAATCGCTCGATTCGTTGATCAACGGTCGATGATAGGCCGGCTTGGCGGTCGGAATCAGTCTGGTATTCGATCGGGGCTTCCCGCAGAATCGACACGTGATCCGCGTTCTACTTACATACACCTCGATCGTCTTTGTCAGTGTCCGCGCCCTCTTCCGATGCCGCAGCGAGCAGGCGATCGTCGAGCTGGCGCTGCGCCAGCAGCTCGCCACCTACGCACACAAGCAGATTAAGCCGAGATTGACTCCGCTCGATCGCGCCTTCTGGGTCGCGCTTTCTCGAACTTGGCTTCGATGGCGAGACGTTCTCTGCATCGTCCAGCCCGAGACCGCCGTGCGCTGGCATCGTAGAGGCTTCCGCCTCTACTGGCGTTCAATCTCCCGACGCGGTCCGGGCCGCCCTTCGATTTCACCTGAGCTACAGGCACTCATTCGGCGGCTCGCCTCGGAGAACGACTGGCGAGCGAGGAAGATCCAGGCCGAACTCGAGAAGCTCGGTTTTCGGGTAAGTCTCGCGACGGTCTCGCGCTACCTGCCTAAGAGAATGCCTGACTTCGAGAGACGCCAAGGCTGGACCACGTTTCTGCGGAATCACCAAGACGCGATTGCAGCGATGGATTTTCTAGTCGTGCCGACTGCGCGATTCAAGCTGCTCTACGTGTGGTTCGTCATTGAGCATGGCCGACGGCAGATCCTACACGTCAACGTCACCGAACATCCGACTTCATCGTGGACCATTCAGCAGCTCCGCGAAGCATTCCCTGACGAGCACGCCACAAGATTTCTCATTCACGATAACGACGCGATTTTCTCAAATCGTGTCGCCCAGGCAATCAACCGTGTCGGAATCCAGTCGACGAGAACCGCCTACCGAAGCCCATGGCAGAACGGGATCGCAGAACGATGGGTAGGAACTGTGAGGCGAGAGCTCCTCGATCACGTGATTGTGATTGACGAGAAGCATCTGCGGCGACTCCTTCGGGAATATGTCGACTACTACAACCAGGATCGCGTGCACACGCAACTCCGAGATTCGCCAGCGGGCCGCCCGACCGAGGATCGGCCATCACGAAACGCGCAGATCGTCGGGTTGCCTCGAGTTGGCGGCCTTCATCATCGATACGTTTGGCGAGATGCAGCCTGATCCAATCAGTTCATCGACCCCGAGATCGCGATTGAGCTCTGTGGATGAATAAAGAGAACAGACAGGTGCAGTTCAGCCAGCTCCGCTTCCCGGGCGGGCAGAACGCTCACCTTGCGCGATCCCTCACCAGCTTGATCCCTCGTCAGACCGTGACTATCTTTCAAACCGATTCTAGATCGCTGGCTCCAGTCAGCCGAAGGCGTGGTTACTGTGCGCTCCCATAGACCCCGCGCATTTCGTCTACATCCTCGTCGGCGCGGTGGGCATGTTTTTTCACCAAGCCGAAGAGTGTAAGCGCGTCGCTGGCGTCGACCCCACTGACCCCGCTGCGATCGAAGCACACGGGCGCGCAGTCGAATCCATTTTTCTCGGACATACTATTCAACCCTAAGCAAAGAACACGCCTGTGCCTGTGGCACCGAAACCGGAGATTCCATGAAACTCGTCACGTTTACCCACGCTAGAACGACTCGAATAGGCATCGCGATCGGCGACGATGTCGTCGACCTCGCGGCAGCAGCACCGGACCTTCCCCGCGACATGCTCGCTTTTCTCGAAGCAGGCAACGACGCGATGGCTGCCGCACATGCCTCCATCGGTAGTGAACACCGCATCCCCGTCGCCGACGTACAGCTCGAAGCGCCGATCGCGCGCCCACCCAAATTCCTCGCCGTAGGTCTCAACTACGCCGACCACGTTGCAGAGGCGGGACTCGAGACTCCGGAAAACCCGATGATCTTCAACAAGCAATCAACCTGCGTAACCGGGCCCACCGACCCCATCCATGTCCCGAAGGTTTCCCATGTGCTCGACTACGAAGGAGAACTCGGCATCGTCATTGGACGTCACGCCCGACACGTCTCCCGCGACGATGCCGCCGACTACATTGCGGGCTACGTGGTCGTCAACGACGCCACGGTTCGCGACTGGCAGTTCCGAACGCCTACCTGGACGCTTGGGAAGTCCTTCGACACTCACGGCCCGATCGGTCCGTGGATCGTGACCACGGACGAACTCACTGACCCGCACCAGAGTGCGCTGCGCACCTACGTCAATGATGAGCTTCGACAGGAATCCAACACGAAGCACCTGATCTTCAACTGCTTTGAACTCGTCGAATACCTCACGAAGGCCTTCACGCTCGAGCCCGGAGACATCATTGCCACGGGTACGCCTAGCGGAATCGGCGTCGTCATGAAGCCACCGCAACTCTTGAAAGAAGGAGATGTGGTTCGCATCGAGATCGAAGGCATCGGCCAGATCGAAAACCCTGTCATCAACGAACCCGACAACACTGCACGCTAACGCGCTGCACCGAACTCAGACTTGGAGCCCAATATGATTAAAGTTCAAGACCTCGCATATGTACGCTTTGGCGTGCCGGACCTTGACCTGATGGAGCGATTCGCCGCCGACTTCGGCCTGACACTCGCAGCCCGCGTAGGGAACACGCTCTATCACCGCGGCACAGGCC
The DNA here is from genome assembly GCA_012960035.1 of Myxococcales bacterium. Classification (GTDB taxonomy): domain Bacteria; phylum Myxococcota_A; class UBA9160; order UBA9160; family UBA4427; genus DUBZ01. Next base: position 27,808 of record DUBZ01000122.1, read on the forward strand.
CTTCGGCGTACTGCCACGTTGCCGAACTTGGTGAAGCGGGCTTCAGAGGCCTTGCCTTCGAAGCCGCGTCCGCTTCGGACCTAGAAGCGGCCGCAAAGATCGAAGGCGCTTCACCGGTCGAAAAACTCGACGCACCCGGAGGAGGTCAACGTGTTCGGCTTCGCGACCCGGACGGGCACGTGATCGAAATCGTCTACGGCCGAGAAGAAGTTGCCGCCCTGCCCGTCATGACTGCGACCGGCGTGAACCGCGGAAGTGAAAAGCAGCGACTCGGAATCGTACATCGGCCCCCCTCCGGTCCGTCGAGCGTGAAGCGGCTGGGGCATTCGGTTCTGAAGGTTGCTGATTTTGCAAAGAGCAAAGCTTGGTACCAAGGAAATCTGGGCTTGTTGTCCTCGGACGAAATCTATCTCGGTGCTCCCGAGAACGTGTTGTCGGTCTTCATGCGTTGTGATCTTGGCGATGCGTACACCGACCACCACACCCTTGCGATCGCACAAATCGGTGAACCCGGCCTTGAGCACGCGGCCTTCGAAGTCGAAGACATCGACAGCCTTATGGCGGGTCACCACCACTTGACCAAGGCCGAGTACACCCACCATGCGGGCGTAGGCCGACACATTCTCGGTAGCCAGATCTTCGACTACTGGAAGGATCCATGGGGACATACGGTCGAGCACTACGCCGATGGCGATCTGCTCAATGCCCGCAGCGAGCCCCAGTCAAGCGGCGCAGAGGTTGCACTTGGCACGCTCTGGGGTCCGGCGCCCGCTCCCGGTTGAGAGCCGCTCTCTCCGTCACGCTGAGTTCGATAAGGACATATAGATGACGCAACAGAACAGACAGTGGCTGCTGGCAAGTCGTCCGGTTGGCATGGTGAAGGGATGTCGCGTCATTGGCATCGCGGGCGGCGCAGAACAGTGCGCTCGGTTGACCGACAAGGCCAACTTCGATGCAACCATCGACTACAAAAACGAAGACGTCGATGCTCGACTCGAAGAGCTCTGCCCCGATGGTCCGGCGAACGACGACAACGTCGTTCAGAAGCGAGCGCGTCTCGAAGGGTTCGTGATTCTTGATTTTCTCCCGAGCGCTGCAGGTGCGGTCGAAGATCTGACCAATGGGGTGAACGAAGGACACATCACCTGGGAAGCCGACGTGCAAAGCGGTTTCGAAAACGCGCCCAAGACCCTGCTCCGTCTCTACGATGGAGCGAACCTTGGAAAACGGCTTTTGGAAATCTAAAATGCACTTCGACGTTGCAATCATCGGTTACGGTCCAGTCGGGGCAATGACCGCCCTTTCGCTTTCACATGCAGGCTTACGAGTCCTCATTCTCGAGCGACTCACCGAGGCTTCGGACTTGCCCCGGGCCGTTGGCTTGGACGGCGAAAGTTTGCGCGCGTTTGCGCGCCTCGGCTTCGGCGACGAAATCGCGTCTTTGTGCCAGCCCCCACGAGACACGAATGAGATTCAGTTCACCAACTCGCAGCGGGTCAAGATCTTCGGACAAGACATGTCCGGTATCGGGTCCAATGGATGGCGAGACCTCGCGTTCTTCGATCAACCCGATCTCGAACTCGAACTCCGAAGAATTATCGAGAAAGATGAGCGCATTGAGGTTCGGCTCGGCACACGCGTCGTTGCCATCGACCAAGATGACGACACCGTTACGATCTCAACAACCGATGCCCAAGCGACGGCACCCGACTCGGCGCAGACGCAGTACCAAGCGACCTACGCCATCGGCTGCGACGGTGCTTCCAGTTTTGTCCGCGAGGCAATCGGAGTGGGTTGGGAGAGCCTTGGGTACGACCAAGATTGGCTCGTCCTCGACGTCATCCAAGGCCCCGATGCGGACCTACCCATATCAACGATGCAGGTGTGCGACCCAGCGCGCCTCACCAGCTATATCGCCGTGAAGGATCCAAATCGCCGCTGGGAATTTCAGTTGCTCGATGGCGAGACCCGCGAAGAAATGCTTGCCCAAGAGAAGATCGACGAACTCCTCGAACCGTGGATCGCGCGAGAGGACTACGCGATTCGACGCAAGGCGGTCTATCAGTTTCACGCCGCGACCGCGGACGCCTGGCGCAAGGGTCGCGTGTTTCTTGCCGGCGACGCCGCACACCAGACACCACCGTTCTTGGGCCAGGGACTCAACGCGGGCTTTCGCGACGCGGTGAATCTTGGTTGGAAGATCCCTCTCGTGCTCGCCGGCGATTGTGACGCGCGCTTACTCGACACCTACGCAGATGAACGCGACGGGCACGCACGTCTTCTCGTTGAACGTGCAGTATCGGTCGGGAAGCTGATGGAAACTCTCGCTGCGAGAGAAGCGGGCCTACCCGACCCACATCCACCCGAATCGATCGACCTCGACATCAACGGTCCCATCGTTCCCCCGATGGACTCCGGAATTCTTGCGTTGGGGCAAACCGCAGCCGAACACCATGTGGGTCGTCTATTGCGGCAGCCTACTGTCCGCAGCGCCGAAGGCTCCGAGGCACAGCTCGACAAGTTCCTTGGCCAGGGCCTTAGCCTTGTCGGTCGAAAAGCGAGCGATCTCGCGATGTCCCCGGAAGCCAAAGCACTGTTCGATCGCCTCGGCGGTCACGCAGTCGCACTTGAAGACTTCGAACTCGTCCAAGGAAGTTGGGATTCGCTGCTCGACGCTCACCCCGCCGCGTTGATCCGCGCCGACCGCTACGTGTTTGGCGTTGTCGACGACACTTGGAGCCTAGACCGCTTGGTTCTCGAACTCGGCGCCATGCTTCACATCCGCAACTAGATTCAAACCATCTTACGCGCCCAAGCCAGAAGACAGCGAAGATGGTCGATTTTCAAAACCGCCAAGAGTGGGACCTCGGCTGGAGTCTCGGCAAACATGTCGGTAATGCGTACGAACAACGCTCCGACCCAGGCGTCACTCGACGCCCATCGGAAAACATTGGAAGAACTAGACGCACGGCTCGTGATACGCCTGGGTCTTCCGTTCTAAGTGCTGTATCGAAAGCGTTCTCGCACCGGTCAATTCGCCGATGGACTCTGAAGAATCGTTCCAACAGTTCCTTTCTTTCTTCGACGGATGGAAAGCGAACTAGCTCGACCCTACGCTGTGAACGAACCAACAGGAGACGCACGCGATGATCGATCACATGAGCAGCTACGCGACGGACTTCGAGGCGACTCGGTCATTCTATGAGTCGGTACTCGGCGTACTCGGCTACGCCGTACAGCAGAACCTCTCATTCGATGCCGACCCCGATTTGCCCGGTCGCAAAGCCACTGCCTTCGGTCCAGCGGGGAAGACAACGTTCTGGGTGATTGAAGTCCGCGAACCTTCGAGCCCACGCCACACCGCTTTTACCGCCGATGATCGAGACGCTGTGGATGCTTTTCACGCTGCGGGCCTAACGGCAGGCGGTTCCGACCTTGGGCCTCCCGGACTACGCCCGGTCTATCACCCCGACTACTACGGTTCGTTCTTGACTGACCCCGACGGAAACAACGTCGAAGCGGTGTGTCACGCACCCAGCTAGCGCCCGCCAATGCACTCGCGTTTGGCCATCAAACTCGATCGACAGGAAAAGCCGATCTAGGATGTGTCCGCTCAGTGGACCCACTTCCACAATGAATCACCTTTTGGCCAAAGAGACTGCAGATGACCATCAACGTTGACGACATCGATCTCACCGACACTTCAATTTATCGAAACGGTTTTCCCCACGACATATTCACCGCGCTTCGCGACCAAGCGCCGGTTTGGCGACATCCTGATTGTCCCGGTCTCAAAGACGTTGGGGGCGAGAGCTTCGTAGTCTTGTCGCGCTACGGCGACATTCGCGACGTCAATCGAAACGCGGAACTCTTTCTTTCGGTCGGTGGCGCCGGTTTGGGATACGAAGGTTTAGGGCTCATGCTCACGGACATGGACGGTCAGCGACACATTCGCCAGCGCAAGCTGATTAGCTCGGGCTTTACCCCGCGCATGACGAAGCGCCTCGAAGAGCAAGCACGCCAGTGGGCAGTCAAGATTGTTGACGATGCCTTGGCGAAAGGAAGCGTCGAATTCGTTCAAGAAGTCGCGTATCAGCTGCCCATGCACATGATCGCCGACATTCTCGGGATCCCACAAGAAGACCGGGCATGGCTCTTCACAGTCATCAACGACATGCTGCTCTGCGTCGATCCTGAGCACCCCGTCCCCGAAAGCAAGCGCGAAGAACTCGCAACCGAAGTCTTTGCCTACGGCAAGAAGATCTCTTCAGAAAAACGAAAGGCAGGAACTGGAGACATCCTTTCTACCCTGGTCACGGCGGAAGACGACCAAGGCCGGCTGAGTGATCTGGAGCTCGAAGCATTCTTCATGCTTCTCACCGTCGCGGGTAGCGAAACGACTCGCAACGCAATTTCGAGCGGACTCAAGCTGCTGCTCGCCGAACCGGAGCAGTTGGCTGCACTACGCCAAGACCCAAGCTTGATGAAAGGCGCAAGCGAAGAAATCATTCGCTTCACGTCGCCGGTTGCGTACTTCAAGCGCATCGTTGCCGAAGACACAGAAATCGCCGGAGTACCGGTCGTCAAAGGAGAGCGGCTCACACTTTGGTACCCATCGGGCAACCGAGACGCCGACCACTTCGAAGATCCAAACCGTTTTGACATCCACCGGTCGCCCAACGAACACATCGCATTCGGTGGAGGCGGCCCGCACTTCTGTCTCGGAGCCCATCTCGCGAGACGTGAGATCACCATTCTCTTCGAAGAGCTCTTGAAGCGCACAAGTGACATCGAGCTCGTCGGCGACCCCACATACAGCGTACTCGGAGTGGGCAACCCGATCTTTCTTTCGCTGAGGGAGCTCCCGGTGCGACTCACGGCCGCTTAACACACGAGCCGAAGCGACGACTAAGGGGCTAAGAACTGCACCGCGTTGTCGCTACCACCGCCGGGCAGATACAAGTTGTCGTTTGCATCGACCGCGAGGTCGGATGCTACGGAAATACTTCCCCTCAAGCCGTCACCGTCGATAATCCGCTTGACCGGCTCGCCAGGGCCGATCTGATAGACATCATCTTCTCTGGCGGTCACGTATAGGATTTTTCTCGCTCCGATCGCGAGATGCGTCGGTGAATCAATGACCAAAGCAGCGGCATCGCTCATGCGACCGGTGATCTCGGTGATCACACCGCCCGACGTCACTTGAAATACATTATTGCTGCCTCGGCCCGCGACGTAGACATTGCCGTCGGGCCCCACCACGACTTCGTGTGGGGCGTCCAATGTATTCAGCCCGTCACCGGTTGCGGCGAGAATTTCGTTTACGACGCCTCCGGAAGTGATCTCGAAAACATTGTCGGTCTCTTCACCGGCGACATAGACGTTTCCATTCGCAGCGACGGCGACGCTCCGCGGTTTAGCGAGCAGTTTGCCGGCCCCATCCCCATCAGCGCCGATAATTTCCGTGATCACGCCGAGCGGCGTGACTTTGAATACAGCATCACTTGCGGTTGCTGCAAGAAACAGGTTGCCCTCTGCGTCGACCGCGATCCCATTGACATTGCAAATACTACAGGGGGTTTCGTCTTCCGGGCCTTGGATAATTTCGGTAATGACACCAAGCGGCGTGATCTTGAAAATATTGTTGCTGAACTGACAGGCTACGAAAACATTGCCATCTACATCTACCGCGAGATCAGACGCGCGTTCGCAGTCACGGTTCAACTCCCCGGGATCGCCGGTCACGTCGATAATTTCCGTGATCTCGCCGAGCGGCGTAATTTTAAAAACGTTGTCACTGGAATAGCCCGACACGATGATGTTCCCGGTCATCGGGTCCACGATCATCCGCAACGGAAACGCCAGTGTTTGCCCCAGTCCATCCCCCGACTCGTCAATGATCACATCCACTGGTGAGCTGTCATCATTCGAGCCCCCAGAATCGTCTTTGCACGAAACAAAGAGCGCTTGGGCCGCAATGATTGCTGCAACACCGATCCACCGACCCGACCGGGAAACCCTCGGCCAGGGGGACGTCATTCGATTCGACTGAACTTTGCTCAACATGGTCACCCCACGAAAAAAATGCGAGCGCGCAGAATCGTCTACGGATCGAGCAATTCGGGGCGCCGGACGGCCGGAAACATAGCGCGCCGTAGGACGGAGAGGCCTAGGAGCGGGAGATCTGCAAAGAGCCGCGCCGAGCGAAGAGAGACCGACTTGAAGCGACAGCACGAACCGAAAACCCAACGTGAAACGTCCGACTTCGGGATATTCGACGTATTTGGGCGGTCAATCTCGACGCGGCTTATGATTGCAGCCCGACAGGTTCGGGGACTCCAGGTTCAGTCAGCCGACGCGCTATTGAAGCCTTCTTCCTAACAGTCGAAGAGTCCGAGTTCGCTCGGCGAACGCGATCTTCATCGGAATCTCGCTTCCCCACGTCGGACGCAGCAGCGACGAAACGAATATCGATGTAAACTCAAGTGACCCCCTCTTTTACGAATTGTCGCGCGCTTTGATGCGCGATTCACTTCCACCAAGTTAAGCCCCTCGAACGCGTTTCTGAGCACGGACTCCCTCGGTGCGTCACATTCAGCATCGACCACGCCAATTTGAACACCAAGGCGACCTTCGCGCTGCTCAACCAACTGTTTGCTCTACAGGCGGGAACGGCTTCTGGCGCAGGGCCAGTTTTTCCCCTCCCCATTTTCCGATAGGGGGCAGCAGCACATGAACTTATTCATTACGATTTGCTTCGCCCACGGCGCAGTGTTTACCAGTCGCTTCGAAATCACGATTCATCAACCATTGACCTTCGACGCACCCGAGACGAGCCCAACGTGAAATTCCTCCCGTCACAGCTCGCATACCTTCTCGAAGACACCGAGACGAAGCAAAACATGGCTGCGCTCGGTCGCTTCGTCGCGCTTCTGGCCGCTTCCATCGGCCTCTTTTCCGTCCTGTTCCACGTCATCATGGTTTACGAGGGCCAGGAGCATTCGTGGCTGACGGGGCTGTACTGGACGATGACGGTGATGAGCACCCTCGGCTTTGGTGACATCACTTTCCGCAGCGATCTCGGTCGCGGTTTTAGCATCATTGTACTGGTGTACGGCGTGGTGATGCTGTTGATCGTCGCGCCGTTTACGTTCATTCGGTTCTTCTATGCGCCGTGGCTCGAGGCACAGATCCACATGCGCGCCCCGCGCAAAGTCAGCGACGACATGAACGACCATGTTGTCATTTGCGCACATGATCTCATCGCGCAGGGTCTCATTACCCGCTTGAACGAATTGTCGATCCAGTACGTCGTGATTGAGCCCGACCCCGCGGCAGCCGCCCAGATGCATTCCGACGGAGTCAACGTGGTGACGGGGCGTCGCGATGCCCGGTCGACCTACGAGGCCGTTCGCGTCGAGGATGCGCGGATCGTTATCGCGAACCTCGGCGATGCCGAAAACTCGAACATCATCCTGACCGCTCGGGAAGCTGCCGCGGACGTGCGCATCGTGGCATTCGCCGACGCCATCGACTCAATAGACGTACTCGAACTCGCGGGTGCAACGTCGGTGATTCCGCTGAAGCAACGGCTTGGGGAACAGCTCGCGTCCCGGGTCACTGCAGGCATGCAAACTGCCCATCGCATTGGCGAATATGAGGACCTCGTGATTGCCGAGTTCCCCATTCACGGCACTTCTCTGGTCGGCCAATCGATTCGAAGTACCAACCTGCGCCAACTCACCGGCCTAAACATTGTCGGCGTTTGGGAACGCGGCCAACTCAATCCCGCTGGCCCCGATACCATTCTCCACGAGCACAGCGTTCCGGTGGTGGTCGGAACGGAAGAACAGATCACCGAACTCGACGCGCTCTTTGTCATTTACTTGGACTTCGACACGCCCGTGCTCGTCATCGGTGGTGGAACTGTGGGGCGAGCTGTGAGTCGGTCGCTCCGCGATCGCGGTGCTTCAGTGACCATTCTTGACTCAAACCGCAATCTGCAGAACGAGCTTTCAAGTCATGCAGATCATGTCATCATTGGCGACGCGGCGAACCTTCAATCCGTCAAGGCGGCAGGCATCGACGAGGCCCATTCGGTCGTGCTGACAACGAACGATGATGCGACCAATGTCTTCCTCGCGGTCTATTGCCGGGGTTTGTCTGAAGACGCCCACATCGTCAGCCGGATCAGTCACGACTGGAACCTCGAAGCAATCCATCGCGCCGGAGCCGACTTTGCATTGAGTCGCGCGTCTCTCGCAATTCAGACCCTGACTTCGTTGATCCTCGATCAGGAATTAATCTTGGTTGGGGAAGGCACGGAGCTCTTCGTCGAGCCGATCCCTGAGCACCTGATTGGCACGCTGCTTTCGGCAAGTGGGATTGGCGCGGATGCGGGACTCAACGTCATCGGCATCCGCACGGACGGCGACCTCATCGCGAACCCGCCCGCCACGACGGAACTCGTCGCAGGGGCCGAACTCGTGATGCTTGGCACTGCCGAGCAGCGCCAGCGTTTCGTGTCGATGAAGCCTCGGTAGGACGAATCGGATCCAACCGCGTTTCGTAGGCAGGTTCGCCCCCCAGATCCAAAGCCACCATGCGCAGGATCGATTGAACGGAACGCAATTCCATCGCGACGTCGAACTGGAGCCCTGCCCCCCAAGCGCACGATCGACATGGCGGCGATTTTCGGCGTCCCCTTCAAAGCCGATGAAGGGCATGCCGCTTAGCGCCGAGGCTGGGACACGTTTGCGCTTTGCCAGAGGAGGGTTGTCGACGAGTCGGTCGATAGCGCTATTCGTGGACTGGTTCGCGCTTACTTCGTCGCTTCGAGCCACGGCAAGAGTTCACCGAGAAGCTCTTCGCGAAGGTCTTCTTGAAGAAAGTGATTGCCGCCTTCGAGAATGACGTGCGGTTGCCCCGCACATCCCGGCACTTCTGCGATGAAGCGCTTTTCGCTTCCTTTTGTGACTTGGTCGCCGGTCGACATGATCGTGAGCATGGGTCGATCGAATTGTTTGATGGTCTGCCAGGCTTCCCAGTTGTCGGGCAACTGCGGGTTGTCCGGTGTCGTCGCGAGCAGTTGGGTGAATTGGCGATTGCCACACATGTACTCAGGCGACGGATAGGGTGCGTGGTAGCCGTCGACGACTTCCTGCGAAAGCTTTACCGAGCAGAGTGCACGCAACATTTCCCAGTGCGGCCAGTCGGGCGTTTCGCGAACCATCTTCTGGAAGTCTGCGAAGGGTCCCGCCGGTTCGATCTTTTCAGGCATGGGTTCTGCGGGGTCGCGCAGAAAGATCCCACTGTTCGTAATACAGACTCGCGCGATGCGGTCGGGGTGATGATGCAAGATGCGGAGTCCGACAACGCCCCCCCAATCATGCAGCACGAGCGTGATCTCTTTGAGGTCAAGCACATCTATCAACGCTGAACGCGCCCATTCCACGTGTCGCGCAACCGTAAAGTCGGACATCTCGGTTGGCTTGTCTGAACGCCCCAAGCCGACAAGGTCGATTGCGATCACGCGGTTGCCCGCCGCAACCACTGGCGGAATGATGTTGCGCCACAAGTAAGACCAACTCGGGTTGCCGTGAATCATCACGATCGGCGGGGCGTCCTTCGGTCCCTCGTCGATGTAATGCATGCGAAGGGTGCCGCCGTCGAGGTCCGGAATTGCTGCGTAGTTGGGCGCGAATGGGTAGTCGGAGAGATTCGCGAAACGCTCTTCCGGGGTCTGAATTACTTTCACTTGGCAGCACTCCTGTGGTTGGCTCCGAATGCATTATATTGTCATATGAACTGCCAATATGCCAAACTCGCGACTCTGCCCGTGAACCATGAATGGCTCGCGGCACGCGCCATCAACATGGAGATTTAAAATGGAAGTCACGAACGAAGTCATGCCGACCAGTCCCGAACGCATCAAAGAGATGACGTCCGATGGCCCGGACGGCCCCATCTACATGATCAACCTGCTGAAATTCAAAGAGAAGGCTGAATATGCAGACGGACGCGAAACCGACCTCAGCGGGTACGAGGCGTATCAGATTTACTCGAAAGCCGTCAGCAAACTGCTGCCCAAATTCGGGGGCAAGGGTTTCTTCGCTGGAGACGTGACGTTCCTCGCTCTTGGACAGGTCGAAGACTTGTGGGATGAAGTCGCCATCGCGATGTACCCGAAACGGGCGGACCTTTGGCGCATGTCTTCGTCACCGGAATGGCAGGAAATCTCGGTCCACCGAACCGCAGGCTTGGCGGGACAGCTGAACATCGAAACCGTGGCGCAAAATGGAGCGTTCGCATAACGGGGCGAATATCGCGCGAACCTCGACTCGACCCTGCGTGCACGAGTCAGGCACAGGCTCGCATCGAGTTCGTTTCGCGCTCGCGCAGCGGCCGCCTGCGCTTAAGAGGCGCCTCGTCACTGATGGTGGGCCGCGCCTTCAAAAACTGCTTCATCAGGTCGTCGTCTACGGGCACTTGGGTGAATCCGATTCGTTCTTTGCACTGCGCGTGTTCTCGATCGCAACGACAAGACAATCGAAAGTTTCAGTACCATTCGTTCTCTCAGATGCCAGTTACACCTTTCCCGCGACTTCAGCGCATCCCGACGTAAATTCATCGCGACAGCGCGGCAGAAGCCACAAGTGCGAAGTACGACCAGCCCATCCCTATGCCAATCGAAACGATCACTTTCGATTCCGTCGACTGCAGCTAAAATAGGGCGCAGCAACGTCAAGTAACCTTGTTTCTTTGATCGTGAGTGCAGACCTCGACTTCAGACTTAGGATAGAGAGCATGAGCAAGTTTCCGTTTCCGATACCGCATGGCTGGTTCGGCCTTTGTTTTTCGCACGAGCTCAAGACCGCTGAAGTAAAGAAGGTTCGTTTCTGCGGTCGTGATCTCGTGATGTTTCGCACCGAGTCGGGGAAGCCCGCGGCACTAGACAACTATTGCCCCCACTTGGGTGCGCCTCTCAACCAGGGCAGTGTTGTGGGCGAGGCGTTGCGGTGTCCGTTTCATCACTGGCAGTGGGCACCAGATGGACAGTGCGTTGACATCCCGTATTCAAAACGAATTCCGAAGCGAGCGGTAGCCGAAACGATTCCGGTGCGCGAGATCAACGGCATGGTAATGGCATGGCACCATCCCGATGGCAGAGAGCCGTACTTTGACTTGCAAACCGTTGCGGGTCTGGAAACGAATCAAGACGAATGGGGTGAGGTCCACTACTACGAGCACGACTTGCCCACCTGCGCGCAAGAGATTTCCGAAAACGACGTCGACACGGCACATTTCCAATTTTTGCACGGCATGCCCGCACTCAGTGAGGCGGAAGCCACGATCGATGGCCCCATCAAGCGAACGGTGCAGACCTTCCAGACGAGCGACAATTTCGTCGTCGGCGATGTCGAATCGGCTACTGAGTACTTAACAGTTCGCGAGTCGTACGGTCCGGGCAGTGTTTCCGTATGGGCAAAGAACGTCGCCGGCTCTACGCCCGGAGTGATGGGCGAGTTCCTTCTATATAACGTCACCACTCCGGTAGAAGACGATCGAACCTTACTGCGTTGGTCGCTACTCCTGACGAAGAGCCTCGAAGAAGACGACATGGGCAAGACCCTGCTCTTCAGTTTCGCCGAAGGGGTAAAGGACGACATCCCGATATGGCGCGACAAGATCTACCGAGAGAATCCCGTGTTGTGCGACGGCGACGGCCCGATCGCCATTCATCGGAAATGGTTTTCGCAGTTCTACGTTTAGAAGCACTCTTGTTTCGCCATGACTGACATGGTCTCCATCAAGCATTGCGCACGGTATTTCCGGCAGACCCTTGTCGTAATTCTCACAACAACCGTATCGATGGTTTGCTTCGTCGAAGTTGCGCGAGCACCGACGGTCAGCCAGATCATCGACGCGAGCGGCGATTTTTGGGCCTGTCGTTAAGCACAGCGAAGAGGATACGGCGGCGAAAAGGTTGGTATTGGCGTAGAGGCCGAGGGCTTTGTTGCACCACTCGCGCACTTCACCCCAAGCACTGCGCTGACCCAACTCGAATTCTGCCGAGGCGATACGTTTCCTGAATGGCAAGGTCACTTGCTGTTCGCGACCTTGGGACAAGCTCTGATTCGGGTACCGACAAACGAGGACGGGAAACTCGATTGGACGAAATCCGATCGCAGCCTGCTGCTCTCACAACGATTGCGAATTCGCGATCTCGCGATTGATTCGGGCGCTTCGATTTACGCCGCAGTCGACAACGGTTGGTTGCTTCGCCTTGGTCCCGCCGACGACATTGCGCAACCGTGAATCGAGCCTCTAGAAAGATGGCTCAGTAGCAAAGTTCATCTCCACACCACTCGTTGGATGCTGGAAGCCGAGTTCGACCGCATGGAGCTTCATCTGCCCTGGGCCTGTCCCGTTGCCGTACAGCGGATCGCCCACGATCGGTATACCGAGCCCCCGTGCATGTGCGGCATGCACACGAAGCTGATGCGTACGTCCCGTGATCGGCACGAAAGAGATCCGGGTCCAGGCGTCTTCGATGCCAATCTTCTCCCAATGCGTGATGCCGACTTTGCCATGTTCCGGGTCATAAATTTGATATGGACGATTGTCGATGTCCAAACGAAACGGAAGCTCGATCATCCCACGGTCGTCTGACAAAACACCGTCCAGCAGTGCGACATAGCGCTTGCGGGTTTCTCGTTTTTGGAACTGAATCGAAAGTTTCCGATGCGCATCCACGTTGCGCGCCACGACGAGTAACCCGGACGTGTCCATGTCGAGACGATGCACAGCAGGTTGCTCCGGCGCACCGGGATACATTTCACGGACTCTTTCGGCGACGCAGTCCCGTTTTTCTGGACCGCGCCCCGGAACCGAAAGCATTCCACTTATCTTATCGACGACGACGAAGGCTTCGTCTTCATGAACGACCTTCAAGCGCGGCTCGCTCATGTGTCTAGCCCGCACAACATGAACCCAAGTATCGGTTGGCAGCGTGCCGCGCAACTTGGATAGAACTCGCCCGACACTCGACTCGAGTCGAGCTGTTCGGGATTGGGTTCAGATGTGCGCGCACCTGAAGCTTGCCCGTTCCAAAAAAACTCCGCGATTCCAACCGGTCGGAGCCCGTTGCGCACTGCAAAGGTGAGCAGCTTCGGCGCACAACATTCCCCCATACCGCCAGCGATCGGCGACCCCGGCAATGCGGCGTCCTTGAGTGCGCGAACTTCACCTCGAAAATTCTGGAACTTGTATTCAGAACACATTCGCTCCCAGAGTCCTTGCGATACGCGCCGACGGCGCGCTCCGGTCTCGGCCACCGGAGCCCCCGAAGCTTCAAGGCTGTTTATCTCCGTCGTCAGCCATTTGATCTCGCGCTGAGCCGGCAAGATCACGTCTTCATAGAGCTCTTCGCTTAGCAATGGCGGAACCCAACCATCGATGATCCGCGCACCGCCGGTCAGCGCCGAAAATGCGCGGAGAAAGACCGTATTGCCTTCCGCATCAACGCATTCCAGCACGCCGAACATATTGCCTCTTTCCGCGAAGAGCCTTTCGAAACGAAGGCTCGGATCTGCATCGGCCTCAGCGGCGAGGTAGTCGAGACGTTGAAGCGTTTCGAATTCTTCCATCATCCCCAATGCGTACGCTCTGGTTTGGCCCGCTGCCAGCGAATGTCGACGCCCGCAGTCTACGCAGTCGCCGGACACTCCGGTTTGGTTATTGACGAGGGGACTGTTCGAGAGCGTGGTCGCCTGACTCATCTGATCTTTCGTCTACGGTTGATTTCGCATATAGAAAAACAAGTATCTCACGGTTCCTTCGAATCGCAAAGAAGCGAACGGCCAGCGAGGGAACGCAACGAGTGAACACTGGTGAAGACACGACGCCGACTTAGTAGTGCCAGGGAAAGCGACCGAAGTCCCGATCGCGTTTCTCCAGAAAGGCATCGCGGCCTTCTTCGGCTTCGTCGGTCATGTAGGCGAGACGCGTGGCTTCACCGGCGAAGACCTGCTGCCCCACCAAACCATCGTCGACCAGGTTCATCGCAAACTTTGCCATGCGTTGAGCCGTTGGACTCTTCGAGTTGATCTCCGCCGCCCATTCGAGCGCGGTCGCTTCGAGTTCGGCGTGGGGGACAACGGCATTCACCATACCCATGTTGTGCGCTTGTTCGGCGGTATAGCCCTTGCCCATAAAAAAGATCTCGCGCGCGAACTTCTGCCCGATCTGTTTTGCGAGATAAGCGGAGCCGTAGCCACCGTCAAAGCTCGCGACGTCCGTGTCGGTCTGCTTGAAGACAGCGTGTTCACGACTGGCCAACGTCAAATCGCAAATCACGTGAAGGCTGTGCCCGCCCCCAACTGCAAAGCCAGGCACCACCGCGATCACGACCTTGGGCATAAACCGAATAAGGCGCTGCACTTCGAGGATGTGCAGCCGGCCTGTGCGACCGGGGTCAATCGATTCGGCAGACTCACCACCCGCGTATTTGTAGCCATCTCGCCCTCGAATGCGCTGGTCTCCACCGCTGCAAAACGCCCAACCTCCATCGCGAGGCGAGGGACCGTTTCCGGTCAACAGAATGACGCCGACGTCGGTTGATCGGCGCGCATGATCGAGCGCACGGTCGAGTTCATCCACAGTCTGCGGCCGAAAGGCGTTGCGCACTTCGGGGCGATGGAAGGCGATGCGCACGGTGCCTTGATCGACGGCTCGGTGGTACGTGATGTCCTCGAAGGAAAACTTCGGGACCACTTCCCAACGCGCGGGATCAAAAATCTCTGAAACCATTATGCTGTCTCCTGTTCGGTCGAGCGCCCTGCGGCGCCTCAGCGCGGACGATCATAGCGAGCTGACGACGGAAAGCGGCGCTCCAAAAAGTGGCCTGAATTACAGCGAATGCAATACGAACCGAAGCTCTTCCTCGGGCGATCTGGGCAGAGCGAAAAAAGCGATCTCAAATGGCCGTAGGTTGAGCCCGCTTTACGCGGCTCAAATAAAGTGGGCTTGAGCATCGCCTGCTCGCTGCCGCCGGACAAAATCTCGCGCCGTGGCGAGCCGCCGAACACGTAAGCAGCGCCCGAATTATCACCCCGACCGTCTGCGCCGTCGGCGCCTACGACAATAGTGCCGTCATCGATCGCAACCGCGGTTCCGAACTCGTCGAACTCACTGCCATCGTGGCCATCACACGAGTCGAACGTTCGGGGGCATACTCTTATCGCTGAATTAACTCCGATTCAGAGAAGGAAACACGCAGTCCGGCTGAGATTCAACGGACCCCAGAACTTTGCCATTCTTGTTTTCGATCACAACAGTCTCGAGGTACGCAGGCTCGGCCGGGTCTTCAACGACTACGAGCGGCGAGAGCGGGACTTCGCGAGACCAGCGGCCTTGAAGAGTGCCGAATGAAAGTGGCCAAGGTACGCAGCGGCCGGTGGCGCCGTGCGAGCGGTTACTTTGTCCGGCCAACGCATCAGCTCCTCATCACTTGCGCCAGCCTTGTGGCGCGCAAGGATGTCCTCTGGGTCGAAATCGATGCCAATCGGGTTGATCGCAAAGCGGCCGTCTCGGAGAAACTCGTTGGTCGCTTCCAAAGACGAAAAGACGTCCACCTGAAGCTCGATCGCGTTGGAATCCGGGTCGCGGTAGTAGAAGGAAAGCGTTGCACCGTGGTTGACCGGCCAGACCGGTTCGATCCCAGCTTCTTTCAATCGCTCGTATGTCGCGAGCAGATCGCTGAGTGAGCCATAGGTGAACGCAATGTGATCAACCCCTGCCATCGCTCGCGTCTGGGGGATGACGGGCATGTTCAAGATTCCGAGACGATGATGTTCGTCGTCGTAAGTCATGAACGTCGCCATTTTGTCGCGATGAACGATCTTTGCACCCAGAACGAGCACGTACCAGTCGACGAGCTCTTTGTAGCGATTCGTCTTGAGAACGAAGTGTGCCAGCTTCGCGGGGCTGATGGTCGGTGCGTCCATGTTCGCTGGGTTCCTTCGTAGGGTGGAGTCGGCGCGAAGCCGCAGAGTATCGCAGGGAACCTGAATATTTTATCGGGCTACTCGGGCTCTGAATAGAGGGGGCCATCGCACCATTCGGTGTGGTGCTCTTCGTCGCGAATGTCCCAGTCCGTTTCAGTGAACCGTCGAGCCTGAACGTCCAGCAGCAACCAAGCGGCGAACCGCGCGATCACATCGGGCCCAACGATTTGACCGCTCGACACGTAGCTCTCATACGCGGGTCGAGCGGGGAATTCTTCTGTCGACAGGCGCATGAAGCCGCGCACAATGTCCGTGTCCACTAAGCCAGGCTTGAAGCCAGCAACCGCAATGCCACTGTCCGCCCACTCGGCTTGGAGTGCGCGTCGGAGTGTTTCGGAAGCTGCCTGCGCGATCGAGTAAGCGGCCGCTCCGGCCCGAGGGTTGGCGCCGGCGTCGGAGCCGATGAACAAGACTCGGCCGCCGTGAAGAAGACGTTCGCAATCGCGAGACAAGGCCCATCGCGCTTCAACGTTGGTCTCGAAAGAACCTCGCCAGTCTTGATCCGAAAGTTTGTTCAGCAGCCCGGTCTGGAAGTACCCCGCGCCGTGAAAGATGGCGCGGGGACCGGGTAGTTCTGACAACGCGGCTGTGAGCGCCGCGCGATGCGAAGGGACTGTGACGTCACCGGCACAACTCGTGATTCGTTCCGATGCTGAAGCGACCGCGTCGAGCGCGCTTTCGCGACGCCCCGAAACGAGGACGCGACAACCCCGACCTGCAAGCTCGGAAGCAAGTGCGGCTCCGATTCCCGACCCGCCGCCGGTGATCAGTATGGATACGAGGGGCAATGGGGAAGATCCTTTCCGTCAATCGAGCGCGATAGGTCGATCATCATTGGACCTGCCCCGACCGTACGCACGGTGAAACACCGCTTCATGCCGAGGATGTATTGCGTGTCGCACTCGGGCGAATATTGTTCAGCCTCCGCGACTGACTAGACCTCCTTGGTCGCCGATGCGGGGCTTCCCTGAACGAGACAATGCCTCAAGTCCGTCAATTGCACCCCACGGCGGTAAAACTGTGAAGTGGTTCACAGGAATGGGTAGCTTGACCGGGCAGCCGTCGTTATCGGCTCCACTTTCCGAAGGACGGCCTGCCCCCTGCAAACGGATTTTGGTCGCTGTCTGTGTACGACGCGCAGACTCGGTCTCTCGTCGAGAACACCATCGCGCGCTACAGCATTGGCGATCGCACCGACGGTCTCGTGCTGAAACGGTTGGGGAGTCACTGAAGTAGCTCGGTATAGAATCTTGCTATTCGGTAGCGTCTCTTTGCACCGCAGACATAGAAGCGCGCTTTGAAATCACGAAGTAGGCTCAAGCCGTTGGCATGCGATTAAGATTGGAGGCTTCATCATGAAGCGAGTTTCGAGAAGACAGTTCGGCAAGCTGGGAGCAACCGGCGTCGCAGCGCTATCCCACCCGCTGTTAGGGTCACCTGCGAAAGCATCCGAACTGTCCATTCCGAAGCAAGGGGGCTCAGAGTTTGCAGCGCTCGCGGGCGTTCCGAAGGGATCCTCTGACGAAGAGGTGGTCGACGCAGTACGTCGCGCCGCTTTAGAGGCCAGCGATTTCTCGTGGCTAAGCCGCGGCGATCATATCTTGATCAAGACTGTTTGTAACTCTGGCAACCAATACCCGTTTACAACGGACCCGGTTGCATTGCGCGCAATGATCGGACTCCTTAAAGAACGCGGCGCAGGCAAGATCACCGTCGCCGATATGTCGGGCGTTGAGGGCGTGCGCTTCAGCAAAGATCGGACGCGTGGAAGCACGCGGGAACTCATGACCAAAAACGGCATGGCGCAAACCACAGAAGACGCTGGGGCAACCGTTCATGCGTTCGAAGAACAGGGATGGGATGCGTTTCACCCTGAGCCTCCCGCGCCGAATTCGTCCTGGCCGTCCGAAGTCATGATGCCGGACATCGTCAACGAGGTAGATCATATCGTCCTCATGCCGCGTTGTTCGCGACACGTACTCGCTGGGAGTTCACTTGGACTCAAGGCAGCCGTCGGCTGGTGGCGCCACGACTCGCGCCTTGCCTATCACTACAACGGCTCTCTTCTACCCGAGAAAACCGCAGAAGCGAACCTCGTCCCGTCACTCGTCGACAAGCAGCGACTCGTCATCACGAGCGCCACACGGGTTGTGTCCACCTTCGGTCCGGACAACGGCCACATTCAGGACCCGGATACGGGCCTCGTGATCGCGTCATCATCCATCGTCGCCCACGACATGCTGTCGATGAGTTGGCTCCTCGAGAACCATCGCCTCACACCGGACGATCTGAAGAGTGGGGTCATGGATGATCCGTACGTCAATCACTGGGTCGGCAATCTGATCAACCGCATCGTCGTAGGCTGGCTCGACGGCGGCATTAAAAAAATGCTAACCGACAGTGCCCCCCCGAGCATTCGACACAAGAGCATTTGGGACGACCGAATCTTAAACCGCGCTTTCGAAGTCTTCGGCGGTGTCCCAACGCTCGAACTCGCTGACGCAGTGGGGAACTTGCCTGCGCCCATCATGCAGATGCTGAAGCAATCGACAACGCGTCCGAGTTAACCGTCATCGGTGTTCGCGATTCGCCCGAGCCCATGAATGCGAGCCGCGCACTGAAATACCGCTGACACCTAACCGCGTTGCTCTCGCGATCAGGTCTTCGTTCAAGCGATCGCCGCAGCTCAGCTCACCGCACGTTCGAGTACCTCGACGACGCCGCGATCGCCATCGAGGAGAACACGGTCACCCGTGCGCAGGGCGCGCGTACCAATGCGAGTGTTGAGGACCGCTGGCAGACCGTATTCGCGCGCCACCACTGCGCCGTGTGAAACCGCACTCCCGACGTCGGTCACGAGTCCTGCGATGACAGCGAAGTACGGCGTCCAGCCTACATCGGTGATTGGCGAGACCAAAATTTCGCCGGGCTCCAAAGCTTCTGCGTCTTCCAACGCGAGAACCACCCGCACAATGCCCTCAACTTTGCCTTGGCTTACCGGCTTGCCGACGATGAGTTCGTCGTTCTCGTCGGTGTCGAACACGAGGAGTTCAGGTTCTGGAAGTCCCACGCAAACTTCTGGAAAGTGCAGGGTCTCTTGATAGGCGAGAGCCTGCCGGCGAGCGACCGCTTCTTCCGTTAGCGCGTCGCCGGGAGGAGCTCCAGCGAGGGTTCCGAGTTCTTCGTGAGTCAAGAAGTAGACCGCGTCTGCGTCCGGAAGCCGGCCTTCTCTCTCAAGCTGTGCGCCTAGTGCGCGATAGGCACGCTTGAAGTGGACGGTGCAGGCAACGAGATGTGATTTGCATGCCTCGCGATTGCGCACCGCGGCGTGCGCAAAGCGAGACAACCAGCGAAAGGGTTCATTTGCACCGGCATCTCGAGAGGAGACATTGTCGCGCGCCGGTGCTTGGGGTTCTTGCGGTCCCCCTTTCAATCGGCCGCGAAGCTGAGCCTGCAGCGAGCGCACAACGGGTGTCGGTTCGTGAGCCCATTCGGGCTGTCGCACGTCGAGTTCGCGCACACTGCGGTGACCGTGGCGCGACATATAGGCTCGGAACAGCACGCCGGCTTCACCCGAGTCGTCACGATTCAGCCATGCCACTGCGTCGGGAACGGCAAGTTCGCAGAAC
This sequence comes from Myxococcales bacterium, assembly GCA_012960035.1. Lineage (GTDB taxonomy): Bacteria > Myxococcota_A > UBA9160 > UBA9160 > UBA4427 > DUBZ01. The sequence goes on from DUBZ01000122.1 coordinate 47,504, forward strand.
CCCTGGTTCGCGTCGCCTAGAGACACCAGTGCTTCGAGAATGCGGGTTGCGCCTTCGGCGATGTCAGCACTCTCAACGCCCTTGGCACCCGTAAGCAGACGGGACACCGCTGCATGATGGGCATCAGTCGGCTCCTCGCCCTTCGACAAGATCCGCAGAAGGATGGGGGTGAGTGCGCCGGCACCAGAAGACACCGTAAGGTGCAATTGGTACGCCTCGTAGAGACTTTCCATTCGTGCGTCGATGTGTCGCCAGCTTTCCAGCCCGCTTTCGCCGACCGCAATGTCGCCGAGCCCGCGTAGCACTTCCATTCGCCGCAGCTTCGGCTGCGCGCGCAGCACCGCCGTCACTTGCTTCACGATGCGCGGGATGCGAACCCAAATCGACGGCACCGGGGCAGCCACGACTTCTGGAATGACACGACCACAGACCGCCAGGCTCTGTTGATCGGGATGGCCGCCCGTCACCGCGGAGGAAAAGCGAGCCCCCCCGCTCAAGTTGATAAAGAGATGTCCGTGAGACATGAGGACGTACACGTTTTCGGCAGAACGTTCTTTCCGCACGCCGATGTCAATCATGTTGTCCTGAAAGCCGACGTCGATGGCACGTGCGCAGTTTGAATACGTGAGCGGAGAGACGGCGCCCGGCATCATTTCGCCCACATTGCAACGGGTGAAGACATCGCCGGGAATTCTTGACACAGAGTCGAGCGTTTGAGGGTCTAGCCCCAACGTTGTAATGGGCCGCGCTTGCAACCAGAAGAGCGTTCCGTTCTGATCGATCGCCCATTCGAGATCCAACGGTTCGCTCGCTCGGGTCTCCGCATCGATCGCTTCCCGAGCAATCTGCTCCCGTTCGCCGTTTGCGAGTACCGGCGCGCCTCCCGCGAGCTGCGTCGGTTCCCATCGGCCGTTGCGTCGCGCGAGTTCATCGTGGTCGGGAGAGGCCTGGCCCGATACCAACGCTTCGCCAAGACCCGCGACCGAATCGAGAACCAACCGCGCCCGCCGGTTCGTGACAGGGTCGGCGGTAAAGCAAACTCCGGCCGCACGCGCGTCCACCATGCGTTGGACCACAAGCGGCATGACCGGCGCGGGTTCATTCGTATCGGTGCGCTCGTCGCGATACGCGGTGGCGCGTTCGCTTTGTGCGGACGCAAGGCAGTGCGTGATCGCTGCCGCCATCTCTTCACGGCCGCTTACGTTCAGCACACTTTCATACTGGCCTGCGAACGAAGCTTCCGTTCCGTCTTCGTCGAGCGCCGACGAACGAACGGCAAAGCGCGTGTCTCCTTGCTTCTCCATCCAAGTCGAAAGCTCGGCAGGGACTTCATCGGCGCGGCCGTTCAATAACACCACGGCGTCGGGCACCCGCAATCCCATCGCGCGCAAGCGCGCGAGCCCGGTTGCCTTACCGCCGACGGCTCCGGGATGCTCTCCGACTTCTTCGAGGCCAAGAACCCGCGGCGTCGACTCCGTTTCCAAGTCGGCGTCGCTCATAGGGTGGCGCACTCGCCCATACCCACGGAGCCCGCTCGGGTAATCGTGGCTCGCAACTTTGAATAGGAATGACCGCTCACTTCTTTATCCCCAATGACCTTCTGCGTATGGCGTGTTCCAACAGTGGGCCAAGCGACCCTCTTCTACCGTAAAGACCTCAATGCCGCACATCTTCGTGTCGTTGTGCTTCGTCATGGTCATGTTCCAGACAGAAGTAACGCTGGTCTCGTTCGCGCAAGTGACGACTCGCGAGATCGTGACGCCCATTTTTTCGACGCCCATGCGCACGCGTTCGATCTGCTCGTCGTGGCTCAAGTTGGTGGTCTTGCCGTCGGGGTCATGTCGAACGATGGGATCCGCGCATCGTTCCCAGATCAACTCGAACTTGCCCTCGTTGTTGACTTCGTCCCCATAGCGCTCCAGCAAGATCTGCGCGGCCGGCTTCGACATCGCTCCCATCCTCCCCGTTCTTCTTTCCCGCTCTACGGCGTGAAGTGCGCCCCGCAGGCACGCGAGGCGCAAAGGTGATTATCATATAAAACTGTAGTGTGGTACCAGAACTTCGATGCCGTCCCACCCCCGCATCCGCAGCCAAACTTTCGAGGAGAGTCGAAACCATGATCCAAGATTTTCGCGGCAAGGTGGCCGTAGTCACGGGCGCTGCAAGTGGTATTGGCCGCGCGCTGGCCCAGGGCTTTGCGAACGAGGGCATGCGTGTGGTGGCCGCTGACATTGATGAGCCCGGTGCCAAGGCCACGGCGGAGTCGATCGGCAACGATGCGATCGCATGTACCGTGGACGTCGCCGAAGAAAGTTCCGTCGCCACTCTCGCGGATGCGAGCTTCGACGCTTTCGGGCAAGTCGACCTTTTAGTCAATAACGCCGGAGTCTTCCAAGGTGGCCTGTTCTGGGAGCGCAGTGTTGAAGATTGGGAATGGACGTTGGGCGTCAACGTCTGGGGCATCATCCACGGCACTCGAAGCTTTGTGCCGCGCATGATCGCGCAAGGCACCGAGGGCCATGTCGTCAACACGGCTTCGGTCGCGGCTTTTGTCGCGGGACCGGCCTCGAGTCCCTATGTGGTTTCAAAGTGCGCAGCGCTGTCGCTGACCGAGTGCCTCGCTTTGGACCTCGGCGCGGTCGAATCGAAGATTGGTGCCTCGGTCCTCACCCCGAGCACTTTCGAAACCGGAATCGCGCGAACCGCGCGGGTGCGTCCAGAACGCTATGGGGTCGACGAAAGCGAAGACGGCAAAGGGACCGTGCAGGCGCTCGACGCAATGATCAGTGATGGCAAGCCGCCCGAAGCGGCCCTCGAACCAGTCCTCGCGGGCATCCGGTCTGGTGAGTTCCTCATCCCAACCCAACCGAGCTACCGCGCCCAAATTCGCAACCGTTACGACGCGTTGCTGGAACGAAAACTTCCGTCTCTCATCGCAGTGGATTAATCGAGAAGCCAGGAGAAGCATCATGAAGGAACTTCGCGGTCGTGTGGCGGCGGTGACAGGAGCGGCAAGTGGCATCGGCCGCGCGACGGCCGAAAGTCTCGCCGCGCAGGGATGCAACTTGGCCCTCATCGATCTGGACGAGAATCGACTCAAAGAAGTCGCCGCCGCAGTGGAAGCGCTCGGCGTTCGCGCGACGTGTCACCTGGCTGACGTTTCCAACGCGGAGCGCATGCGGGAACTGCCCGATGAAATTACGGCGGCGCATGGCGGCATCAACATTCTGGTCAACAACGCGGGCGTCTCGGTGCTCAAAAGTTTTGAGGAGCACAGCCTCGAAGATTTCCAGTGGCTTGTCGGCGTCAACTTCTGGGGCGTAGTGCACGGCTGCAAGTTCTTTTTACCAGAGCTCCACAAAGCAGACGAAGCCCACATCGTAAACATCTCGAGCATGTTCGGTTTTGTAGGAGTGCCAGGCCAGAGCAGTTACTGCGCCACAAAATTTGCAGTGCGGGGCTTCAGTGAATCGCTCTGGGCCGAGCTGCGCGACACTACGGTCGGCGTTACGAGCATCCACCCGGGCGGTATTTCTACGGGGATCACGCGAACCGTGCGGGTGAAGAACGAAGAAGCGCGAGAGCAACTACAAGAGAGCTTCGACAAATACGGCCACCCGCCGGAAGACGTCGCGCGAGCCATCATCAAAGGCATCCGCAAGAAGAAGCTTCGCGTCATCGTTGGGATCGAAGCCTACTTGGCAGACTGGATAAAACGACTGCTGCCGATCGGCTTTCATCGTCATCTCGCTTCGCGAATGCGCGTGCCGGGTAGCTGAACCCAGGCGTCGCCGGTACGAAAACTCTTGAGGACCCGCTGGCTTCCATCCAGGGCAGTCGACATGCACGTTTCGGTGGCGTCGATTGGCGCGCGGTTGAGCGCTCCCGCTTCATCACACATCCGGCAACGCCCTGCACAGTTCCAGCGCAGCCCTCATTGCATCGGCGGAACACCTGTTAGGTCGCACCCGGCGAGAAGTCCACCATCGACCGCGATTGCCTGCCCGGTGATGCCAGAGGACTGATCGCTTGCGAGGAAGACCACGAGGTTCGCGACCTCAACGGGTTGAAGCGTCTTCCCGGTTGCGTGCATGTCCGCGATGGCTTCTCGGCTCTTGAGCCCGAGGCCCACAACTTGGTCGAGCATCGGCGTTTCAACCGCGCCGGGACACACGCAATTCGAGCGAATGCCCTTGCGGCCGTATTCGATTGCGGCGGAGCGAGAGAGATTGATGAGCCCCGCCTTCGCGGTGGCATAAGGAGAGTTGCCCGCAGAGGACACGAATCCGTAAATCGAGGATGTCGAAATGATGGATCCGCCGCCTTGCTCGATCATGTGAGGGATCGCGGCCTTCATGCCGTACATCGCGGCGGTGAGCATCACGCGGAGACTTCGGTCCCAGCCCTCGGGATCAAGGTCAGCGACGTAGCCACCCGTGCTAGTGGCGGCGTTATTAAAGAGGATGTCGATGCGTCCAAATTCGGATAACGCAACGCCCACACTCGCCATGACTTCGTCTAGGTTCGCGACATCGCAGTGGGAGTAAACAGCCCGACCGCCCGCACTCTTGAGTTCTTCGACAAGCTTTTCGCCGGCTTCGTCGTTGATGTCAGAGCAGACAACTGCGGCGCCTTCTTCTACAAAGCGTCGGAGCGTCGCCGAACCAATGCCGCCACTACCGCCGCTAACCCATGCCACCTTGCCTTCGAGTACGCCCATCGTGTTTCTCCCGGATGTATTGAAGGTGGAAGTTAGTCCGGGAAGGACGTCTTTCTCCAGTCGCGTTCTGAAGCGCATGAAGCGAGTACAGCGCCCTCCGCTTCAACTCGACTGCCACGTCCCAACTTCCCCCACCCTACGCTCAGTCGATCTCGGAGACTTCTGCCGACTAGGCCGACGGAAAGCCTTCCCCTTCGGGCTTCGCAGCGGGGGTTAGAACGAAAGCCCTTGTCCGCGAACTCATTTGGCAGCCGGCGACCCACTTACGCCCAAGGCTGAAGAAGTAGCGGCCCAGTGGGACGTCGGAGCCATTGAAAGCCAGGATGTTCGTAGACCGTTCAGTACCGCGAGTCGTCTAGGACTGGAGAACCGAACCCGCTTTGATTGCTTTGCGCTCAACGTCTTCGTTGATCATTTCTACGTTGCCTTCAACGACAACACCAGAACCAAAGTGATGGTCTCCCCGGACCCTCCAACGGTCACACTTCGCAAGCGATGGCGCACCCTCTGAAAAGCGTTGCATGAGGTCATCGATCATGCCGAAGTGTGTCGGGTCGAGGTCAACGACGGGATTGCGGTTTCCAGAATCAGCCGAGGGTACAAGCCGGTGGTCAGATGAGACCTCGTAAGCATCGGACCAAAGTACGAGCAGATCGTTTGTCGTCTTTACGGGTGTGAATCGAGTTCGAGGCACCTCGATCGCACGGGCGCCTGGAAACAATGAAATCGCTGCCCCCATTGCAGTTTCGATCTGATAACAGCGCGGGCTATCCGGGTCGCTCGCCGAAACCCGTTTCTCATTGCAGATCACGGGCAAGTCGAACCCACCGGAACGAAGCGCTTGATCCAATGCGCGAAGGTCCAACCATAGGTTGTTGGTATTGAAGTACCGGTGTCGCTCCACGTTTTGAAATGCATCCCGGTCTTCATCTGAACACTGCGCGACTTCGCGTAGGATCAAACCGCCCTGGGCATCGATCGCCAGATGCCCACCCTTCTTGTCTGCTTCTGTCCGCTTTGCCACTTCCATTGCAAAATGAAGCTCACCGGAAGCCATCCAACCGAGAATCGAAGGGTCGAGGACTGCGCCCAGGTTGTCAGCGTTCGAGACGAAGCAGTACCGGTATCCCTCGTCGAGCAATTTCGCGAGCATTCCCGAGCTCGCCATCGCAATGTAGAGGTCCCCATGTCCCGGTGGACACCATTCGAGGCTTGGGTCTTCGGGCCACTCAACCGGCTCGAACGTCTCCGTCAAAATTCGCGGCACTTTGTGTTGAAGAAAATCGAGCGGAAAACTGCCCGCCAACTCGGAATAGGCCGCCAGCGCAGCGAGGGAGTCATCTTGCGTCCGATAGCTGTTCATCAAAATCAACGGCAATTCAACACCATGGAGTTCTCGCTGATGCAGAATCTGACGCGCGATCAAATCGAGAAAGCTCACGTCCTTACGAACGGGCAGCAGCGACTTTGCCTTCGCTAGCCCCATGCTGGTCCCCAACCCTCCGTTGAGTTTGACCACGGCTGTCTGACCCAGCACCTCGAGCCCGCGATTTTCGTAGCCGGATATCTCCTCGTAACTCGACACGGCATCAGCAGGCTGAATGTCCGCCTCTCGAATCAACGTCTCACCGTTTGAGGCTACGAACGCGGCAGAGCGACTGAATGACTCCACCGCGATCTGCGGTAAACCAGCACCGCTCATTTTCTCAGCCAACCGTCGAACACGCGAGTCCATGGCGAATCGATCTCCTTCGTCGTCATTCATTATCAATGCTGACACGTTACGGGAGACAATCGCCCCGCGCGCTTCGCCGCTTGATTAATCCTAAACATAGAAGAACGCACCCTCACAAACGCATCATGGGACGTAGGACCTTCGACTACGTTCGCGTGTCTCCTCACCGGATGCTGGATCTCCAAACTACGAGGCAGCTTCAGATCTCAAGGGCGGTCCCCGATGCCACGAACTGTGTTGAGCCTCATCACGAACGACAACCGTGGCTCAGTGCAAAAGCGCTTTTACCGCCGCGCCGCGGGCCCAGATCGCCGCGGGCTTTTGCAAGTACGCGAGATCCTCGACCGGGTTTTGATCGACAAGTAAAATGTCAGCAGCAAGGCCTTCGCGTATTCGGCCTGTTACAGACGCGATCCCCAAGGCATCGGCGCCGTTCGCCGTCGCGGCGGTGAGCACCTCGGCGTTCGAAAGACCGACAACTTGGGCGAACACAGGCAGTGCTTTCGCGAGTTCGTGATGAAAGACGCCGGGGATGCCTGCGTCCGTCGATGCGACGAACTTCACGCCCAATGCTTTCATCTCGGCGAAGATCTCGCGAAAGGTTCCGATCCACCCCGCCCCGGAGTCGAGACGCGCTTGCCATCCACAATGGATCGTCGGCGAAACCCAGGTGCCTCGACGCACCATTTCCGAAACGACATCTGACTGGAAGCCCGACGCCCACTTCCCGTCTTCGCCCACCCATGAACAATGTTCGAGGGTCGTAATGCCCGCGAAGGTCGCGTTGCGGATGCCTTCACTGCCGTGACAGTGCGCGGCAACCGTCAGTCCGTGCGCCTTTGCAGCCGCGATCAAATCAGTCATAAAATCGAGATCAAACTGTGCGTCTTTGGGCGAACTCTTCGGAGTAAAGCGTCCACCCGTCGCCATGACTTTGAGCAGATCGGCACCGCGGTCGCGTTGGCGCTGAAGCACAGCCTTGGCTTCGTCGATTGTCGCTGCTTCGCCACCCCAGAAATGACAATGTCCGCCGACACTGGTGACGGGTTGACCTGCACAGAGAAAACGCGGCCCAGGAATGTCACCCGCGAGGATTCTGTCTCGAATTTCGATTTCCGCCCAGGCCCCTCCGCCAAGGTCTCGGGCCGTGGTGATCCCCGCTTCGACCATACGTTTTGCACGCGCTGCCATGGCGCCGAGGTCCCGAGGTGCTTCGGGCGCAGGCGGAGTCATGATTTCTGGATCGAGTTCGAGATGCACATGTGCATCGATCAATCCCGGCACGAGCCAACCCCCGCCAGCATCAATCGCACCCTCAGACGACAAGCGATGTTCACCGAGCGCGATGATCCCCGTTTCGTCGAACGCGATGGCGTTGTGCTCGCTCACACTTTCGCCATCGAAGATATTCACGTTGACGAGTCGTACCGGCTCAGACACTGCGGGGCCCTCGCTTCCAATCTCTCATATGGCGTCACTCAACTCGCGACCTCGTCATGCAGAGCGACGCGACCCACGAGATCATAGCTGGGCTTGCGGGGACTGCGGCGGCGGCAAAAGGGCTTGCGCTCCGAGGGAAACGCCGAAACCGGGCGATCGCCCTCGGGCTGTATTCGATCGGTCATCTCGAGTCTTTGCGGTCAATACACCTGACGCGGAGAGCGTAATCGAGGCAATGCTCTACCCTGTGAACCACTTACGCGTGCCAGATTATTTCTGGCGCCAATTACCGAGATCATAGGGGGACTCGAATCATGAAAAAATACTTGCTTGTCAGTTTGATGTGTTTCATTGCAACCAACTCCGCCATCGCCGAGGGATCGAACGGCGTCGAGTTGGAAGACTTTTCCGTTGGCGCGGGCTTTGGTTTCCACGCCAATGACGACACCGATGGCTTTCTGATCAACTTTGGGCCCGCGTATCACATTGACGAAAACTGGTCCGCCGGTGTGGATATGCAATTCGGTTTCGAGGACGATGCACTTCTCTTTTCGATGCCCTTTTACGGTCAGTACGACACCGACAACTTCGCAACCGACATGGACATCCTGAAGGACATGCACGCCTTTGCGAAATTGGGTTTGGGTTTCACCTACGCCGAGTTCGATCCGTCCGGGCCGATCGACTTCGACGACACGGGCTTTCTGTTTGTGATCGGTGGCGGTGTCGCGTATGACCTCAACGAGCACATCTCGATCGAATCCCGCATGCAGTTCAACATCACCACAAACGATTTCTTCAACGATGATTTCTATTTTTCGTGGGAAGTACTGGCGGCGCGTTATCGCTTCTAGACCGTCCATGCGTTGCCAAAGGTCTGCAGCGCGGCAAGTTGAGGGCGGACGAGTGCGGCTCGGTCCCTAGTTCGCACGTCTGCGTTCTGCAAGCACGTCTTCTACTTCACTTCGTTTGACGCGCAACACGCTCGGCAACGCAGCCTTCGTGTCCCGTTCGCCTACCCAACGGAAGGTCATGAAACCCTCTCGATGTCCTGCCGTCTCGATCCAGTTGGGGTGGGCCGTTTTACCCTGGGCAACAACGAAGCGAAGTTTGCCGTCGGCGTCGATGACCGAGTGGTCGAGGCTCCGGTGAGTTCTTCGTGTCGCGTAGTCGACGCTTTCGTGCCACCGGGATTCGATTGCGAGGCTCCAGTACCGAACGTCGAGGGCCTCGACTTCGATGATCAGCGCCTCGTCCTCTTCAATTTGGTAAGTGCCGAACATATAAAGGTTGTCGCTGCCGCTGATGTCCGCGCCGAAGTCAGTTGAGTTCATGCGGGCGAAGGTATTCGGGTTGTCGAACAGCTCGGGCATGATGGTTCGGTGCATGGTGCTCATGAACTGAAAGCCGTACGCGGTTTCGCTGAGGCGCGCGGCAACCTCGCGATCTGTCGAATTGGGAATTTCGTCGAAAGGCTCGCGGCCTTTGACTGCGATGTCGTACGTCGCCAGCACCTCGGTTTCGCGATCGCCAATGTACTGACGAACGAGAATCCCATTGATGCCCGGAGAGGTATCAACCCAGTTCGGGCCGCCGTCGTCTTGCTTGGTGAGATGGATTTCGAAGTTGCCGTTGCTATCGGGTTCGAGCGTTCGTTCGTTGAAATAGCCGAGCATTCCGGATCGGCCATCGGGGCCGCGCGAGCGACCGATGGTGAAGCTCAAGTGTCGAACGGTGCCAACGTTGCCTCGGACCACATAGTCCCATTCGTTGGTGAGAGAAACGTTGTCGTATTCTGCATCGGGGTTGTCGCCGCCGACCTTTCGGATCTTCGTGTCCATGCGCGCAAAGTGCGGGGCTTTCGCGTTTCCGTCGCCGGTTACGTCGCTCGACATGGCCAAGATCCGAAGAAGGGCTCGCATCCCTTCGTAGGCTTCGCGTTCGGTTTCCGAATCTTCGAGCACGACTTCTTTCATTTGCTCAATCGTCCGCTGCAAATGTTCGAAGGCTTTCACGCTCTCGAGTTCACGATACGGGTTCGCGTCTTTCGCAGCTACGCGTTCGATTTCGCTCGGTGTGGTCGCACCCATGCCTGCGCAACCCAGCAAGCAGCCCAAAAACATCGCCCCGAGCATCGTCACGATCATCTGTCTCTTCGAAGTACGACTGAACATTGAGATTCCTTCGTCAGCAATTTTTACGAGAATAGTCCAATAACGTGCCGACCTCGTTCATCCCGATTTCGCATTTTGCTCGCTTTCGATCCAGAGCGCACTCAAGCCGTTCTCCCGCTGGCGAATCCAATCCCAACGACAATCAGCCAATCCTCTCAGCCTGCTTGTGCAGCTCGGCTCTGAAGTCGGGGTGGGCGACTTCTGCGAGAGCCTGTGCGCGAGCGCGCACCGTCAAGCCCGAGACTTCGGCGGCACCGTACTCTGTGACGACAATGTCGAGTTGATGTCGCGGGGTCGTTACGACCGTCCCTGCCGAAAATGTTGCGCGAACGCGCGACAGTGTCTCGCCTTTGACCACAACGGTAGCGGGCATGCAGATCATCGATCGATCGTCGGCTTCAAAACTGCCGCCGGAAGTGAAGTCCTCATGTCCGCCGATCCCCGAGTGTTGGCGTCCGTCAATAGTGTCCGCCACGACCTGCCCCGCCAAGTCGACCATCAATGCGCCATTGATACATCGCATATTGCGGTTGGCTGCGATGATCATCGGTGTGTTGACATACTCGACCGGTAAAAAACGAAGCTCTTCTTGGCCGTCTAACCATTCGTAGAGTTCGGCGGAGCCCATCGCAAACGTGGCAACCGAATACCCGACGTGAGAGCCTTTGTGGGCGTTCGAAACCTTGCCGGCCTTGTGCAGTCGCATCAGGCCCGTGGTGAACATCTCGCTATGAATGCCGTAGTCGCCGCCCGGTCCCTCAGCCAACAACCCTGCGACCGCACCCGGGATCCCACCGATGCCGGTCTGAAGTGTGGCGCCGTCGGGAACGAAGTCGCGCACACATGCGGCAATCGCACGTTCGATATCGGTGGCCTCGACCTCGGCGAGTTCCATTGGCTTGCGTTGGGTCTCAATCATGATGTCGACTTCGTCGACATGAACCCGATGGCTGTGATCGGGAAGCAGTCCCAGGGTGCGAGGAAAAAATGGGCTCGTCTCAACGACAAGCAATCGATCTGGATCACTGCCGCAGCGGTGAATCTCAGCCACGGTAGCGCCAGCCGCAACCGAAAGGCTTAGGTAGCCATCCGCATCGGGGGGCGCCGCCGCGATCGCCATCACGCGTGCAGCCATGCGCTCGGCAAACAACTTCAAGCGTCGAAAGTCACCCGGCAAAAAAGAAATGTTATGCCCAGCATTTCGAAGAGCACGTTCTGCGGGTCCGTAGAAACCGGACAGCAGGTGGACTCCGGGGTTTGTGAAAACTGGGTAGACGTCGTGCAACATGCCACCAAACGCTGTCAGCTCTTCCCAATCGTCACGCTGAGACATCGCCGCGAGCAGGCTGCACGGTTGCGAGGGACCAAAGCCCAGGCACATCGTATCTTTCGCCCGAATCTCTGCGGCTGCTTCTTCCGCACTGCATATTCTCAACTGAGCGTTTCCCTCACAGATCATCTGACGTCCAGGATTTTTTAGGCCACTCACGCTTGGCCTTCTCTGGGTATATGGAGCGTCGGAAACAACCTTAGCCCGTTCGGCGCCCAGCACTCGAGTTGCCGCGGCGACAAAGAAAAGGAACGATAGAACGAGACAAGCCGGTCGAAGACGTACGCCGCGAATTGGGCTTTGGGGTGGCACCGGCGTACCGAGTCTTCTCCACATCGCGGACGCTCCGGGTGCGCCGGACGAGTTGCCGGAGTAGAGCGAGTCGGTGCGTCCGGTCTTTCCAATTCGAGCTGCCATTTCGCCCGGTCGAAACACGCGCCGCGCCAGCCGCAGGCTCAGCCGTAAACGTGCACGAGAGGGGAGCGAACCACCAATCCCTTGTGCTCTTCAAGTACATAGTGACGCTGAAACGGACAGCAGCGCGACTCCGAGGAGCCAGACCGCACATCCCCATGCCCCGACCTTCCAAACGAAAACATGCGCTCTCTATGAGGAAATCGCGGACACGATGGTTAGGGACAAGGCACGACTCGCCGATGCCCCTCCCAGCGGTGATATAACCTACGTGCTGCCAAGCGCACAGTCCGCCATCGCGCTGGCGGTCGCCTTGGATCAGGAGGCCGCCGAGCGGTACATCGCCAAGGACGACATGTGGGCGTTCAACGAGTGTCACCGCAAGTCGTACCACGTGATAAAGGACGCCTCGATCGCCATTCAGGAATACCTCGAAGCGCGCGGGCGCGAAGTCGCTACGCCGTATCCGAATTTCGAGTATCGGGAAGAGACCCGAACACGTGACATGGTGCGCCGACAACCCTCTGGGCGTTTTGACCTGCAGCCTGTGCCAGGTGGTCTGTACGCCGGGACTCGACTCGCGCAAGAAGAACTACCGTGCGCTGGTGAACTCGGGCCGCATCGAGGAGGGCGATCCACGCCTGCTCCACCCCAGGGAGCGGATCAAGGACTGGGTCAGCCCGACGTTGGAGTCCATCATCGCGGCAATGACGCCGGTGGCGACGACGGATTCCGATCAGGACCATCGATCTTGATCGCTGACGAGAATCACGAAGAATCAAACTCGCGTACGGATCGCAAAGACCGCTAGAAAGATTCGTCGAGGCCATACGTTTCCCCGACTCTCGTTTATCCATCATTATGACGATGACAAAGGGGGCCTGCCCGCCCCTGCTCCCGAGGACAAACACAGACACACGATGCGAAGATCCGAGAATCACGACCGCTTCCATACGCACGACAGAGCACGTTCGGCGGTGTTTTTTGTGCTCGGCATCACGATTCTGTTTGGCGTCGGAGACGTCGCCTTCGCATCGACCGAAATCATTCGCGAGATCCGCATCGTACGGGGCAATGTCTTTACCGAAGCAGAAGCCAACCAGAATCGAGCATTTCACACCGCCAACGTGATGCACATCACCACCCGCGATCACGTCATTCGAGGCAAGCTTTTGTTCGGCGAGGGAGACGTCGTTGACGACGAACTCCTCGTTGCAACCGAACGAGCGATTCGCGACCTCGAATTTGTAAACGAGGCACGCATCCGCGTCATTCGCGTCGACGACAGAACCGTCGATATCGAAGTTCATACCGACGATGCCTGGACGCTTGTTCCAGGAATCGTCTTCGAGAGCGGCGGTGGAATCACGGAGGTTGGGGCCACTGCAGCGGACACGAACTTCGCGGGCTTCGGAAAGAAACTCTGGGTGGAAGGCATTCACAAGACCGACGAGGGAACGAATTACGCAGCTGGCTACACGGACCCCCAAGTTCTGAATACGTGGTGGCAGGCGGATGTAGATTTTAAAACCGGCCCGTTGATCGACGCTGTCAATTTTTCGGCACTACGGCCGTTTTACTCCCCCGATACAGAATGGGCCTTCGGAGGTTCTGCAAACTGGCGCAGGGCCGAGAGACCCGAGTTCGAAAACGGGGACGAAGTCAACCGCTTTCTCGAATCGAGCCAGCGTGCGCAGATCTTTGCAGCACGCGCATTCGGCCCCCGCTACAACAAACTCACCGCGGAGCTCCAGTTCGTGTACGACGAACGGCGCTTCGATTTCACCAAAGGAACTACCGACAGTCTGCCAGACGATGAGCTTAATCTCACCACATCCGTTGGGCTTTTTTGGCGCAAGGAATCTTGGGTCAAAGAGAATCGCATTCGCAAGATGACGATCACCGAAGACATTCGGCTGGGTCACAGAGTTGGCGCTCGGGTCGGCCGGGCAGGCATCCCGATCCCAAAGGGAGAAAAACACTGGGCCGTCAGCGGATCCTATCGCCATGCCATGGTTCCAGGGAACGGCCAATACCTGTTCTTTTCGAATGACGTAGCGACCGAGAACGATCAAAATACGATCTTGCTCACGCAAGCGCGGTATTTTTATAAAGTGACGCCGTGGCAGACCTTGGCGCTCAATGTCCAGTTCAAGCGAGCGTGGAATTTGGAGTCGTCACAACAAATTTTGCTGGGCGGCGAGTCCGGGCTCCGCGGCTTTCGCGCACGACGATTCAACGGCAACAAGTCAGTGCTGATGAACGCCGAGACGCGACTGTTTTCCCCACTCGAAATCTATACCGTGGCACTTGGAGCCGTGGCGTTCGTCGACGCCGGTCGTGCATGGGAAAGCGGTTCCCGAATTGATCTCGACGAGCTGGGGTATAGCGTCGGATTCGGCATGCGCTTCGGGTTCACCCGCGCCCCAGGCGAACCCATTGGACGCATCGACTTCGGTTGGCCACTGAGCGACGGCGGCTTCGCCATTACGATCGGAAGCGAGCAACAGTTTTGAGTGGATCGGTGGTTGAGGCCCGATCGGGCATCCAGCACCGGCCCCGCTCGTGACGAGCCGTTCGATCGGATCAGCCGTCGCCGCTTTTGAAGACGGTATGGGTCGGATTTCGGCCCTGGCCTCCGCCCATGCTTCCGCCACCGCCGCCCTTGCCGCCGGACTTGCCGGCATCGGGAACGATCTCGAGTTCGCCGGCTTCGACGAGGGCCGCGACAGCCGGGTGTTTGCCCGCCCTTGCGCGGATCCGGCCCTCTTTGCCCGGCCCGAGGAAAAGCCGCTTTCCGCCAGGAAGCGGAACGCTCAGTGGTTTCTTCGTCGTGTTCTTGATCGTCGGCAAAGCCGCGTCTCCCCTTTGAACCGTGTATCGCCGCAACTCGGCCGTGGAATGCGCACTATAGCTAGTCGGTGGCCGGATTAACCTTGTTCCGCAAAAGTGGACAAGTTGATTACGCCGCTTGTGCCAGCTCCATCTCCTCGAACTTCGCCGGACTGATGTTGCCGATCGTCGATCGCCGAATGGATCGACTGTGCAAACGCAAGCGTCTCGTCCACTACGTCCGCTACATGGATGACATCGTGTTGCTCGCTCGCACGCGCTGGGAGTTGCAGCGTGCGATTGCGGCGCTGCACGAAGAGATCGCGGCGCTCGGTTTACGACTTCACCGCGTGAAGCGATTCATTGGGCGCACCACTCATGGTTTTGCCTTTCTCGGCCACCGGACCCGTGCGGGGTCGAGGCTTCGGCCTTCCGCCGAGGGGCTTGGGCTTCCCAGAACGGCCGCCTATGTGAACGTGCTCGCCGGCTTTATCAGCGAGAGGGCGACTGGCACCGCCTTCGCCAGTACGTGTTGCGTTGGTGGCGTTGGCACCTCGGCGGCCTCGTTCGCTGGAAAGGAGGCGTACAACGCACCTTGTACTCAGACACAAGAGTCAGGATCGATTGCGCCTACGCCCCGCCCAAGAAAGGCCGGTTAGGCCGAAGCCCATAAGGAGAGCGGTAGAGGGCTCGGGGACGGGCCTCGACCACACGGCGTATGTAAAATTTGTGCTGGTGGCGAGATCCAATGTAACAACATTATCTTTCATGAGGATTGTATCGTTGCCGGGAGTGAGGGAGGCCAAATTGCGTACGTCTGATGTATCGATGATGCCTGGGTTAGAAACCGTGAAGCCATGGGGGGTCAAAACATGGCACACACTGGAGTCCGAACAACCTAAGGAAAGCTGGGGAAGGGAGTCGAAATTCCCTGAAGCGCCATCTAAAAAGACCTGATCGAGCAGAGCCTGAGAGGCCGAGATGGCGGCGGCCTGATATTGAAACATGAAGTCCGACACATCATCACAACCGTTGAACAAGGCTATGCACGTCCCGCCGAGGAACTCGACGTCGTACAAACTGCCATCCACGATGACGTCCGAGGCACCGAGCAACTGGCCTCCGACGACATTTAGACTCGCCGCCTGAGATTCAGCCCCGAAAGAAATCGCAATTGCGAGGATCACAAGTCGAGTTGCATCAGCGAGCATTTTCGCCCCATCCATGAAAGTTGTTTGCATTACATGGTGTGTGGCCAATTACCCCCCTTTTGTGGCAAATGATCGGGGATTCGTCGGAATTTTTCTGGCGTATCAGTCATAACCACCTGATACCACTTAAGATTTTCGTTTCGAGATTGCGAATCCTCGACGGCAAGGCTGGTGGGTATGAGGCCTGACCTACAGACCCGCGCCTGATGACCAGGCCGTCCCAAGATCAACGAGAAGCTGAAGCGCAAGCTCGTCCGGACAGGTAGCCACTCCCGGACTCACGCGTCCAACCTCGTCGTCGCGCTGTCCAAAACGCAGCTTGAAGTTCCTATCTTCATCTTCTCGCGAATTGACGATGACTGCGCGGTTTCGACTCCGGCGTCGCATTCCGACGTATCGCAGGGCGTGGGGCTCGCCTATGTTCAGGTCTTTACTTGCTTCTTTGGAGAAAATTCGATTGGTCAGAAACGGAGTTCATACAGCCCGGAGTGAGGAAGAAAAAGAAGCGGTCTACCGCTTTCGCTACGAGATTTACGTTTCGGAAATGGGCCGTTATGCCGGGGTCGCGGATCACGAAAATAGGCGCTTCCGTGAACCCGAAGACGACACGGCACGCATCTTCTACGCGGCCTCTGACGGAGAAGTCGTAGCGACTTCTCGCATGAGCTGGGGTGGCGACGCGCCGTTCACCGAGCGCCTCACCGATCACTACCGCCTTGAGCCCTTTCTGGCTGAAATTCCCAAGGAGGCAATGGCCGTTGGCGAGCGGGGAATGGTCAAAGCTGAACTTCGCGGGAGTTCGATCTTTACAGAACTGGGTATGAAGTCCTCGCAATTCATCCGCGAGAATCGAGTCCAACTGATTTTCGGCGCGTGCGAGCCTCACCTGCTGAGTCGCTATGTCGGCCAGGGCAGTCGAACCTTTGCTTCAAGGAATATCAACAGTCCCGACTCGGGCTATCTCATTCCGATCGTCAACGTAGTTGAAGATATCGATTATCTTCGCCGTATCGGCTCGCCCATGGCTGAGACGAGCCACGACTGGGGAGAAGACACGCGCATTCCCGAGTGTCTGGAGAGGCTGCTCGCCAACGAGGGGAACGTTCTCAGCCAGCGGCTCGTCGACTCGGGCCTCTACCTCGGAGAGGTCCACGATGCACTGGATGATCTCTCCGAGAACCAGGTCTCGGCTCTAGAAGGACTGACCCACGAAGAAGTTCTCGGCGTTCTGCACAAGAGCAACATCATTCACTGTGAGGCGGGCGACCACGTGATCAAGAAGGGGGGCACCGCTCGGAACATGTTTGTCATCCTCGAGGGCCATCTCGAGGTGCGAGACGGGGACGCACTGCTCGGCGTGTTTGGCCCAGGAGACATTGTCGGAGCCATGGCTTTTCTGCTCGCACGACCGCGGGTCGTCGACATGTATGCAGCAACGGATTGCCGGATCCTGAGTCTCAGCGAAGGGACCGTGAGGAAAGCGATCGATTCGGATGCTCGCGGCGCGGCCCACCTGATGCTGAATATCGCGAAGATCCTCTGCTTGAGGCTCCTGCAGACTCGCTAAAGGTCGGGGCCGGAGTCCGAAGCCTGCTGACGCGCTACACACCCTTCCGGGCAAAGCCGGGGCAGGGCGTGGCCCCCCGCCCCACCGTGAATCCATCCTATCGCGGATTGCCGTCTATTATTCGAGGGAAACGGGCGGTAGATCAGATTCCGAATACTTCGCGAAATCGCTGCTGATGCGTGAACTTTCCAACCTCATGTGCTCGATCAATGCGTCGATCTCTTCCTTCTCGAGCCGAAGATTGGGCATGGCGATTTTCTGGTAGCGGAGAAAGAGCTCCGTTGCCGTTGGGTCCCCTTCTTCGAGCATCTTGTCGGGTTCCTTGATCCATCGTTCCAGCCAGACCCGATCGCGCCGTTCGGTTACGCCCAGAAGATCTGGTCCCAGGCGCGTCTCTCCGCCCCCGATGGTGTGACAAGACTCGCAGCGTGTTTTGAAAAGGTAGTGGCCCTTGGTGAAGTCGGGCGCATCGGGAACAGTCGCGTATCCCTTTGCTTCTTTACGCGGAATTTTCCCATCGAAAAGATCGTACCCAATCAGGTTCGCGAGCATCTTGGGATTATCGTAGGGTGAGCGCTTGATCCACTTTCCAGACCGATCATTGCCCACGATGAAAGTTAGGTTGTGATCGCGATCCTCGTTTTGAATTTCCTCCATGTAGAGGCCGAACT
>DUBZ01000123.1 GCA_012960035.1 Myxococcales bacterium
GAAGGATCCTCCCAACGGAATCTCGTTGAGACCTTGACCGATGACGACTTGCCACAACGAGGAAGTTGTGTCGAATCGTTCGAGAAGCCCAACACAGCGCTGAAGACGATCGTCACCGCCTGGCAGATGCGAGAGATCGACGGAGAGTTGGTCCCGAACCTGCACGACGATGCGAAGCATGACATCGCCGTGATCGAAAGGCTGCGCGATCTGCACGTCGAGATCGACCGCTGGCTCGTCGACCTGGCCCGCACGGTCCCGATGATCGAGCTCTTCCGGAGACGACTCGGTCGTGCCCACGACCACATCCTCGCCGGTGACTCGCGCTGGCTCGTCTCGCCACGGCTCGACAGCTATCACACGGTCTGGTTCGAACTCCATGAGTGCCTGCTTCGGCTCGCTGGACGCAGCCGAAGCGTGGAGGCGAGGGCTGGGCGAGCGTCTTGATCGACAGACCGGGATTTCTCAAGACCCTCGCGGTGGCCGTTTCTACTGTGCAGACGCCGATCACATGAGGGGAGCTCCTTGCTCGCCCCCCTCGGATGGATCCATGGCCCTTGCGCAGGAGAGAACATCGACTCTCACGACCAGGTCGCCCCGGTGGGCGGCGGCATGCATGCTGGCAAGAAGATTCTGCATCGAAGTCCCTCGTCTTCAGACTCAGCCATGGAGGACGGTCGTGTCAATGGTTTCTTGCTGAGGGACCGGCGCCCGGGGGCCCGCGGTCCACGACTCGCGGGCAGCCTGCGCAGCCACAGGCCCGAGTTCGAATCTTCCAGCGCAGAGAAATCGAATGCGGGGCGGACACCGACGTATGGACTTCCCCCGGAATCGTGGACACCTGGATGGCTAATATTGAGCTATCAGAAGGAGTCCCATGGGCAAGCAACGATTTACCCCCGAATTCAAGGACGAAGCCGTCCGCCAGGTGACCGAGCGTGGTTACAAGGTCGTGGAAGTAGCCGCTCGGCTCGGCGTATCGAGTCACAGCCTCTACAAATGGGTCCGAGCCGTAAGGCCTAGCAAAGAGGAAGAGCGATCCGACGATCTCGTTGAAACGAAGAAGGAAGTTCTCCGGCTTCGATCTGAACTCCGTCGCGTGGAGGAAGAGCGAGACATCCTGAAAAAAGCCGCGGCGTACTTTGCAAAGCAATCCGAGTAAAGTACGCCTTCATCCATTCTCAACGCGATCGGTTCCCGATCAACGTGATGTGCAGAATCCTCGGTGTGGCCCGAAGCGGCTTCTACGCTTGGATCCATCGACCTTTGTCGGATCGAGCCATCGAAGACGAACGATTGCTCGGCCTGATCCGGGAGTCGTACGCGGCGTGTGATGGGATTTACGGAAGTCCTCGAGTCTTTCTCGATCTTCGAGAAGCTGGCGAGCAAGTCAGTCGGAAACGAGTTGCCCGGATCATGAGAAGTCATCGAATCCAGGCGATTCGTGGCTACAAGAAGCCTCGCCATCTCGTCAGCGTGCCGTCCGTGATCGCTCCGAACCGGCTTCAACGTCAGTTCACTGTCGATCACCCGGACTCGGCCTGGGTTACCGACATCACGTACATCCGAACTTGGGAAGGATGGCTGTACCTGGCCGTGGTGATGGATCTTCACAGCCGGAAGATCATTGGCTGGTCGATGCAGCCGACGTTGGCTCGGGGCATCGTACTCGACGCGCTGTTGATGGCGGTCTGGAAGCGGAAGCCAACGAATCGAGTCATCGTCCACTCCGATCAAGGTTCACAGTACGGCAGTGACGACTGGGTCCGCTTCTGCAAAGCGCACAAGCTCGATCCCAGCATGAGTCGCCGAGGCAACTGCTGGGACAACGCGGTCGCTGAATCGTTCTTCAGCAGCCTCAAGAAGGAGAGAATCAGAAAGAAGGTCTACCGAACACGCTCTCTCGCGAGAGCAGACATCTTCGATTATGTGGAAATGTTCTACAATCGAACCCGACGCCACAGCCACCTTGGCGGCGTTAGTCCCGAGGCATTCGAAAATGCCTCAAAACTCGCCCTCTGAGTGTCTACGAAAACGGGGGAAGTCCATAGATCCATCGG
>DUBZ01000124.1 GCA_012960035.1 Myxococcales bacterium
TGACCGAACCGGTAAACAGACCCTCGTCCCAACAAGCGGCCTTGGTCCAGCAGGAACACCCGCTGAGGGTTCCGTCGGGGTCCTGCTCAATCACGAAAGTCACCTTGCCGGAATCACCCACGCCGATCGACCCATTGTATTCCCCTTCCCAAACGCCAGCGGCCGAAAGTTCAATCGTTGGAGTCAAACCCGATGAACCCGCGCGGTCGTCAAAGTCGCGACACGCAAGTACCAGCAAGGGCAAAACGAAGACCACGCTCAGTAGCGCGATTGTCTTCGATTCGGTCAGATGAGCCATGGTTTGAACAATTCCTAAATTAACGAAGGTAGGGTCGGTTCGAGCGGAACCGAAGCTTGCGTCTCGCTTGCTTGCAAGAAGCGGGTGGCACCAGAGTGTTTTGAACAAGATCAGTAAACAGGTCTAGACTTGTTGGGCATAGCGCAGATGGACGAAGCCGCGTCAAACGTGATGCTTGCGGCATTGCTCGCCATCACAGATTACCTTGCTCGTTTGGAACAGCATATAATGACCGCAAAAAATTATCCCGCAATATTGTTCCCGTTTCAAGCAGACACCCGGGTCAAGCCAAAAACCCCAGAGGGATTCACCTCTTCCTGGCCATGCACAGACGCCTCTTGGCGCATCAACCTTGCGTCCACAGGCTTTGAATGACATTGTGTTCCATCGCTGACCGCCGATGCGTTCATCAGAGTGGGCAATCGTGTGCGAACCAATCGCGGCGAAAACTGGCAAGGAGAAATACCAGGGTGAGGCAAGCCGTTGCACTCCTGATCATGACCTCGATGGGCGCGCTGTTTCTGACCTCAGGAACCGCCAACGCCAAGCCATTTGACGGACCCGAAGCTGTCGGAGCGACGCTCGCGGCGGGCATCCTAACCGGCATCGCATGCTGGACCGTTGAACTGGCAACCGAGGACGACGACGAAGAAGTAGAACCTCGCGACGACGACTACGATCGGCGCGGATGGTTCGTAGGCCTTCAAGGCGTATACGCGCGCGAAGATTACGACATCGATCGAGAAGAAAGGAATATTGATTCACAATCGAATTTTAAGCTCGAATTCAGCCTGAACAACCACGATGCCGGAGGTGTGCGCGGCAAGTTTGGCCGTCGCTGCCACAGTCGTTTTTCGGTGGAATTCGAAATGGAATGGCTCGACGACTTCGCGGGCAAAGTCGTCGATCTGAGTGATGGCATGGTGGCTAGCGACATCAAGTTCTCGACGATTGCGGGAACCATCAACACCAAAGGCTATTTGCTCACAGGGCGAGTCCAGCCCTTCGTGCTCGTTGGGGTTGGAGCGATGTCGGTTCGCGGTGAGAACAACGCCAAAGGCTCGAACAAATCGTCTCAGGACGACGGCCATCTGGTCGCGCGCTTCGGAGGCGGCATCGACTTCTACGTAACCCGCCACTGGGTTGTTTCGGGACAAGCCGACTACGTGTATTCCGCGACGAACCTAGAGTCGACGAATTACATCTCCGTCGGATTTGGCGCGATGTACCGCTGGTAGTTCGATCGCCCGTCAGAACAAACGCCGAGCCGACTCGCATTCGCCGACCCCAATCGTCGTCCAGTTAGTTCCTGAACTCCGCGTATGACACCAACGCGGCGAGTGCGCGGACCGCACGATGTGCGCTCGGATGACAGTACCGTCCCTGCGCCATGACCCCGGCTGGGCCCGGATTGTTGGGATTCGCATGGATGAGTTCCGTCGCGCTCAATACCGGGATGCCGCACTTTTCTGAAGCGACACGAGCCGCTTCGGCGTAGCGCGCTTCCTGTTTGTTGTGGAATGTCGCGATCCGTTCGAGTCCGTGATCGGGATAAAACGGGCCGGTTTCATACGCGCCGGCTTGCATTCCCTGAATCCCGATCCCGAGATGGATCAGAGCGTCAACGTCCGGGTGTGCGGCGACCATCGCGATCACTTCAGCAATGGTGTCTCGCCCTTCCCCACCCGCGAGATCAATTGGATTGTTCTTGCTCCAACGCGCCGGCACCCTCTTGTCGATCTCGGCGATGAGTTCCTTCGGGAGTGGGATCAGGTCGAGTCCAACTTGGGCGCAAGCATCAGCCGCGAGCACGCCCCAACCTCCAACGGTGCTGAACACCACGGTGCGTCGCCCCTTCGGAAGCGGCTGAGTCGCAAACATGGCTGCCCACTCGAAAGCTTCTTCGACGGTGTTCGCGCGAAGCACTCCAAATTGCTGACAGATTCCCTCGAATACCTTGGAGTCACTCGCAAGCGCGCCGGTGTGACTCGCCGCCGCGCGCTTTCCGGTTTCGGCCACACCTCCCTTCACCAACACCAGTGGCTTGCGCGCAGTCAGTCGCTGTACCGCGCGGCGAAAGTGCTCGCCATCTGACACGCCTTCGAGATAGGCCAAGACCACGTCTACTTCCGGGTCCGCCGCGAAGTACTCGAGCAAATCGCACAGCGAGTTCTGCGCCGAGTTTCCCAGGGAAACGGCCTTGCTCACACCCACGCCCGTTCCACATGAATAGTTCAAGAACGACGAAACCAAGTTTCCGCTCTGACTCGCGATTGCAATGCGGCCGGCCGGCGGATAGGGGGGGACGATTTGTGCGCACATCGAAACCGCTGTCGAAATGACACCCTGCCCGTTTGGGCCCACCATGGTGATGCCGAGTTCGTTGGCCGTCGCGACCAGTTCTTTTTGGAGTTCAATGCCTTCGGGGCCGGCTTCGCCATATCCTGCACTCGTGACGAATGCAGCCCGGATCCCCTTTGCCGCACATCCGCGCAGAAGTTCGATGTTGGCTTTGTTCGGGGTACAGACAAAGACAAGGTCGGCCTCGCCGTCCGGCACCTCGGACACATTTGACATCGTGGGCGCACCCAAAACATCCGCGGCGTCGGGCTTTACCGGGAAGAGCTTTCCCTTGTAACCAAAACGTCGAAGGTTGTGGAGCGTCGCGAAGCCGAACTTCCCCGGGTGGCTGCTGACGCCGGCCACCACAATGCCGCGTGGATAGAAGAGCGGACGAAAGCGTTCGAGGAGTTCTTCATCCGTCATTTCCGCAGGCATCGTACTCGCGGCTTCGCTCGCTGCGGCGTCATGTTGTTCGTCATATTGTTCGACCAATGCGTCTACTGCGACGGGCGCACTCCCCGAAATCAACACCGGGTTTAGGTCAATACTCGCGATGTCAGAACGCTCAAGTCCAACGCGCCCCAAAGACACGACCATGTCGATCAATGCTTCTTGGTCAACGGCGGGTTCACCGCGAAACGGTTTGGTGATCAGATCACTCGCATTCAGGGATTCGATCATGCGCGCGGCTTCGGCCCGGGAAACCGGCGCCATCGCAAAGGACACATCGCTGTGGATCTCCGCGAGAATTCCGCCGATCCCCAAGAGCACACACGGGCCAAACTGGGGGTCCCGAACTAGACCTAGGATCAGCTCACGCTTTGCCTGCACCATTTCGGCAACCAGTAGCGTGACGGGCCCGTCCTCGGGCACCGCCTTCGCGAGAAGTTCATTGGCCGCAGCGGCGACTGCGGCGGCGGCGCCCAGCCCCAGACGAACAAGGTCCCGTTCGGTCTTGTGCGCAATGGCGTCGCCACAGAGTTTCACCACGACCGGAAAGCCAATTTCTGATGCGGCAGCAACCGCCGCGGTCGCGTCACTTACGTTTTCTTCGCGCGCAAATGGGATGCCGTAGCCGGCGAGGAGTTTTTTCGACGCATGCTCCGAAAGCGTTGCGGACACCGTTTCAGCGGTCATTCATATTCTCCTGCGAAGCCGATCGTGCCCCGCTTCAAGCCTTCGAGCCCGATGTTCGCGCCGCCGGTTTTCATCATCCACTCGAGGCGATCGTCGCGATATTGGCGAACCCGGGTCGCAGCATCTTCATTCACCGCATCGCGCTTGAGCTGGGACGTGAACACAGACAGTTCCCCGGCTTTCATCCGATTACTCTTGCGAGATGCGCATTCTTCGAGCCAGGCGCCCAGCCGCGGATGAGGGGGGCTCCTGGCCCGGATGGTTGCGCTGATTGCCGCGGGCCGCGGGCGCCCGAGTCTACCGGACGTTGATCGTATTTGTGGGCGTGAACCGCACGCGCCCCGACTTGCCCGTGTAGGTTCCGCGAATCAACTTGCCGTAGATCGGATGCTCCTCATAACCCAGCGGCGTCGCCTTTTCGGTGCCGTAAAAGTAAGCGCCAACCAGTGGGTACTCGCCAACCTCGTCGGGTGCCTTCAGGTTGAAGATAATTTTGCTCTTTGACCACGTACCGGCGACGGCATCAGACTCGACGCCTGTCACGTTGACGTACGTAATGTTGCGACCCTCTCGCTCCGGACGCTTGTTGATCCACTCTGTCTGGGGCGATCCATCGGGACCAATGATGGTCGGAGCCCCAATCACTTTCCAGCCCACGGTCGTCGCAGATCGCGCGTACCAGCGATGCGGTCGATCCACCAAGGCCACACCCACCACGGGACCCGCGCCGCCGGTGACGCGAACCGTCACCTGGAACGTTTCCCCCTTTGCGACTTGAGGCGGAAACTCGAGCTTGATTGACGAGTTGGCATCGACCGCTTTGATGTGAGTCACGAGCGTCTGGCGATCGGCCTCACTCAACTCGCCGTAGCCTTTTTCTGCCGCGAGGACCGTCGCGAGATGCTTGCGGTCGGCCACTTCTTTCTTCGCCCGCTCGCCCGCCCCTTGCAGCGAAGCTTCGTCGAGGGACGAATGACATGTCGCACAGTACGGGATCACGTCGGTCTGGAAGTCAGGCGTGCCACCGGGATACGCGGATACCGAAACGGCGGCCGACGCCGCGACGATCGCAACCAAGAGGCCTGCAGTGGATGAATGATGACTGACACGGTTCATGTTATTCCCTCCTGAATTCTGAGTGACAGCGACCACATTGCTCGCGCACGCTGGGCGCGTCGAGGAAGTACGATGTCTCGTCGGCTCCTCCGACATGAGCGGTATGACATTCAACACAGTTCACACCGAGATCGGCATTGTGGACCGCGAGTCCGTGAAACTGCACCGCGCCAGAATCTGGCATGTCCCCCTCCGCGAACTTCGCATGACATTGCCGGCAGTCTGCCTCATTCAAGGGAACCTGCATATGATTCGGTTCGTCGAAGTCGCCGGTTAGCCAGACCAGCGCATCTTTTGCAGCGAGCGCCTTGACCCTGGCCCGCCCGACAAAACCCACACCGCCGTGACAATCGATGCAGCGAAACGATCGGGTGTCGCCCCCATCCCCGACCTGGGCTGAACCGTGAATCCCCGCAAGATCGTGTGCTGGAAGCGCGTCGAAACCGGCGCGAATCACACCGTGGAGTACCGCGCCAGTAGGCAGATGGCAGGCATTGCAGAAGTCGTTGTCGGCCTCGAGAGCGTCCGTCACGAACCAGCCGCCGACGCTCCCTGCAATCCCAACCCCCAACACCGCTACGAGTAGAAACCCGTTCTTACCCGCCAAGATCTCCCTCCAGTGAAGTGACGCGTCTTCAATACCGCTGAATCGGACTCTAGCTCGAAACCGCCACCGCGAGACTCTTTCGACGGGCTGCTAGCATGCTGCCCCGCAAAAACTGAAGTTCACCTGTGTGATTGAGGAGCGATCGATGTCGACCGATTTGGGCAAACTAGGCGTATGGGCATGGCTCGATGCCTTCTCCGCGCCAGAAGCCGCCAACTTTGCAAACCAGCTAGAAGACTGGGGCTACACCGCATTGTGGATCCCCGAAGCCGTGGGCCGCGACCCATTTACATTGATCGGCTATTTGGCTGGGAAAACCGAAAACCTCGTCTTCGCCACCGGGATTGCAAACATTTACGCCCGCGACCCCATGACGATGAAGGCCGCCCAACAGACGATCTCCGAAATGGCACCGGGGCGATTCGTGCTCGGGCTTGGCGTTTCGCACCAACATCTCGTGAGCAAGATTCGCGGACACGATTACCAAAAGCCGCTCACCGCGATGACGAACTATTTGCAGAACCTTGAACAGGCCCTGTACATGGGCACGCAGCCAAAAGAGTCGGCCCCGATTGTGATCGGCGCGCTGCGCGACAAGATGCTCGGTCTGGCGGCAAGCCAGACCGCGGGCGCGCACCCCTACCTGGTGCCGCCGGAACACACCGCTCGCGCGAGGCAGGTCATGGGCGACGACGCATGGCTGTGTCCCGAACAAATGGTGCTGCTCGAAACCGACGCGACCAAGGCGCGCGCGATCGCCCGCGCGGAACTCAAGGTTTACATCGGGCTGCCCAACTATCAGAACAACTTGCGGCAGTTCGACTTTGGCGACGCCGACTTTGCTGACGGCGGGAGCGACCGCCTCGTCGACGCCATCGTGGCATGGGGCGACGAGCAAGTGATTGCGGATCGCATCCAGGAACATCACGATGCCGGTGCAAACCACGTCTGCATACAGGCATTCCGACCGGACGGGGCGCCAGGCCCTGATCTGCGCTTGCTCGAAGCGCTCGCACCGTCCCGCTAGACCGCGCACCCAACACAAACATAAGAACCAGACCCCAGGAGCAAAACAGCAATGGCACGAATCAACGAGAATTTTCAAAAACTTGCCGCCGGCTACCTCTTTCCGGAAATCGGCCGCCGCGTACGCGCCTATGCGGACGCCAACCCCGACGCCGACATCATTCGACTCGGCATTGGCGACGTCACCCTACCGTTGGCACCCGCAGTCGTAGATGCGATGCATGCGGCAGTCGACGAGATGGGCACCGACAAGGGCTTCCGCGGTTACGGCCCAGAAAACGGATACGACTTTTTGCTCGACGGCATTCGCGAACACGACTATCGGGCGCGCGGCATTGAAATTGACTCCGACGAAATTTTCGTTTCCGACGGCAGCAAACAAGACAGCGGAAACATCCAGGAAATTTTCGGCCAGGATTCGACCTTGCTCGTCACCGACCCGAGTTATCCCGTCTACGTCGACACGAACGTGATGGCGGGCCGCACGGGAGGTGCAGACGACAACGGCTACTACGGCGGGATCAAGTACTTGCCGGCAACCGAAGAGAACGGCTTCATCCCGACTCCGCCGTCCGAAGCGATCGAGCTCGCTTACTTGTGCTCACCCAACAACCCAACGGGTGCAGTCGCAACCCGAGAGAACCTCGAAGCATGGGTTGCCTGGGCGAAAGAACACGACGCGGTCATATTGTTCGATGCCGCCTACGACGCCTTCATCCAGGACGATTCGCTCCCGCGGTCGATTTACGAGATCGAAGGCGCGAAAGACTGTGCGATTGAAATGCGCAGCTTTTCCAAACGTGCGGGCTTTACCGGCGTTCGCTGCGCCTACATGGTGATTCCCAAAACCGTGACAGGCACAACCGCTTCGGGCGAACGCGTTGCACTCAACCAACTTTGGGGACGACGACACGCCACGAAGTTCAACTCCGTCCCGTATGTAATCCAACGCGCGGCGGCAGCAACGTTCACTCCCGAGGGCCAGGCGCAGACGCAAGAACAAGTTCGCCACTACATGGAAAACGCGCGACTCATTCGCGACGGGCTTGCGGCTGCAAACTTCACCGTGTTCGGGGGAGAGCACGCGCCGTACATTTGGATGCGCACCCCAGACGGCCAGACTTCTTGGGACTGCTTCGACACCCTGCTTTCCCGAGCCCAGGTCGTCGGCACGCCCGGGTCGGGCTTTGGACCTTCCGGCGAGGGCTACTTTCGCATCTCGGCATTCAACTCGCGCGAAAACGTCGAAGAAGCGATTCGCCGCATCATCGCGAACTAGGATTGGGGCGCGCGTTCTGTCCATGCGAGTTCCCACCGATCGTCCTCGCCCCGCAAACAGGCAACGGTCGCCGTAGGGAAACTCACGGGCGTACGCGTCGAATTGCCGCTGGTCAGCATCCCCACGAGTCGAGCGACGAATGGCAAGTGTCCGACGAGCATCAGTGATTCGCGTTCGCCGAACAATGTGAGGGCGAACGGGGCGACGGGGTCATCGGGCTGAATCCCCTGTGTTTCGATGACACCGGCCGACGGGTCGAGAACGGTACCGATGAGCGACGCGGTGTCGCGCGCACGTTCGTAGCCGCTGTGGCGAATCTGTCTGACGCTGACGCCGCGCGCGCGCAATACCTCGGCTACCGCGTTTACTTCTCGGCGACCGTGGTCACTCAGCTGTCGTGCAGCATCGACCGGGCCCGAAAGCGCTTCACCATGACGAACGATGTAGAGATCCATCTACGCCTCGCATCCGAGATCACGTGGTTCATGAAAAACAGTCAAAGTGAGACTACACCCGTCTTCCATCGACTGTTCCGACCTGGCCACCGGGCTGGATGAATTCGACCGTATTGCCATGCGGGTCGCGCACAAACATCTGCCCGGCCACGTCACCCAACCCAAGAACTTCGAGACCGGCTTCTTCGAGGCGCGCCTTGGTTGCCCCGTAGTCTTCGACTTCGAATGCAATGTGATTCGCAATTGGGCTGCCGTTTCCCTCAGCCTTGGGAGCGTCCATCTCCCCCGGCGGTTCAATCAAATGGAGCTGCACAGATCCCGCTTGATACCAAGTGCCACGAATCCCCATTTCAGGTCGTACGATTTCCGGGAGACCGAGCAACTCACCATAAAACTGACGGGCAGCGTCGAGATCCGAAATCGTGAGCGATACGTGATGCGTTCCTTTGGTCAGCATAGAGTTCTCCGTTCGTGGTCTGTACTCGAGTCGAGCGCACCCATGATACTGCGCAATTTTTCGGTCGCTTGGGACGGCCAACTTTCTCTGCGGATCCTCGCTTCACTACCGAGAGTGTGTGACGCTTGGATGCACCGGGTGTCCAAAATCAAACCCATATCAGGAGACCGTCATTTGAAGACCTATGTTGCGGCCGTTTTCGTGTTCGGCGTGCTCGCCGTAGCCAGCGCAGATGTTTCTCATGCAGAAGCAAACCCTCGACTCGAGGCCTGGCTAGACTCAAACTTACCCGACCTCGTGGACACCTACCGCGAGCTTCACGCCCACCCCGAGCTCTCCCTCGAAGAAGAGAAAACGGCCGCACGCGTCGCGAAAGAATTTTTGAGCGCCGGTTACAAAGTCACAGTCGGGGTCGGAGGCCATGGTGTCGTTGGCGTTCTGAAAAATGGGCCGGGCCCAGTGGTTTTGATTCGAGGGGACACCGACGGGCTTCCGGTACGCGAAGAAACCGGCCTTTCATACGCGAGCAAAGTGACGAGTCGCCGCGAAGACGGAACCGAAACCGGTGTCATGCACGCCTGCGGTCATGACATTCACACCACAAATTTGATCGGGTCCGCGCGCTATCTGGCGGACGCCCGCGACACCTGGTCTGGCACGATCGTCGCCATCGCCCAACCCGCCGAAGAACTTGGGCGAGGCGCTGTCGCGATGATGGGAGACGGTCTATTCGAACGTTTTCCACGTCCCGACTACACGGTTGCCCTGCACGTCGAATCGGCGATGGCGGCCGGTACGGTCGGATATACCGCGGGGTGGTCGCACGCCAACGTCGACGCCGTAGATGTCACGATATTTGGTCGCGGGGGGCATGGTGCGCGCCCCCATACCACCGTTGATCCCGTCACGGCGTCGGCCTTTTTCATTACCCAGTTGCAGACCATTGTGAGTCGCCGTGTCGACCCGCTCGATCCGGCGGTGATTACGGTGGGTTCGATTCACGGCGGACACAAACACAACGTCATCCCCAACGAAGTGACGATGCAGCTCACGGTTCGTTCGTATTCAGACCCCGTTCGCGAAACGCTGCTGAGCGGCATTCGACAAATCGCCGAAGGCACCTGCAAAACATTTCAGTGCCCAAAGCCCCCACAAGTCAGCGTGCGCGATCAGTACACCCCGGCGGTATATGCCGACCCAGAGCTGGTTGAAACTGCCAAGCGCGTCTTTGGGCGTGCACTGGGTAGCCACAATGTCATCGAGCGCCGGCCCTCGATGGGGGGAGAGGACTTTGGCCGCTATGCCCGAACACTGGGCGTCCCAGGGATCATGTATCGACTTGGATCGATCGACCCCAGAGCACTTCGCGAAAGTACTGCGCCTAACGGAACGCCGCTTCCGTCCTTGCATTCCAGTCGCTACGCACCGGTCCCGAAGCCAACGCTTCGAACGGGCATCGTCACGATGAGCGAGTTGGTCTTGGAGCTACTTCCCAAATAAGCGCAGCAGTTGGAACGTTGCTCCGGCACACAGCGAAGCCGTCTCTCATTTGCCAAGGTACGCGCTGCTGAAAGCGCGGCCCAGTCCTGGCTTCGGCCCTCGACACGCTCATTGTGCTCTCTACCCGCTCCCCGACGTTGAACGGGAATTGGGCTCGGCGAAGACACGCACGAGCTCCGCACAATCAATGTCGCTCACCGTTTCGTGTCGGGCGCGAGCGGGGGGCGGCGAGCCGGCCCGTTCGTCTTGTCACTCAACAGAGATTGAGCTGGTGATGACGGGCGCGTCCTGCTCCAGTGCAGACAAAAAGAACCGGATGCGTTGTTCGATTGATGCAGGTGAAACCTGTGCGCAAAAGTGACCCTCTGTGGCGACTTCGGCACTCATCGAGTACGGGCTGCACCCCATTTCAACGTCAGTTCCCGCGATGCCTGCGGGAACAACTTGATCGTACGATGCGCTCGTGTTCGGCCCCATATTCGCGGTAATCGGTGCTGGGGCACTCGGCAAAAAGTCTACCGCTCGCGGGCTTGGTTCAAGCATGGGGACCGGCCCCAACAACCACGCCAGTGCATCAGTAAATCGGTTTGGAATACGAGAATCTTCAAGCCCGGCAATAAGCAACACGCTCGCTTTTTGCGAGTTCCCGTCGATCGCAATGGGATCGCGATATAAATGACGCGCGTGATTGAACGGATCCTGACGATCGATGGCGGTCTGTAAGAGCGACAACACCAACCAAAGATTCCGCCCTTCTCCCCCCATCAAGGTTTGCGACAGCTGCGGTGCGATCGACGCATCGATCTGGTGCGTCAGCAGTTCAGCGATCGGCGCGCCGCCGGCGACCAGTGCTGCCGCGCGAACCTCTGGCGCATAGGCGAGAAACGCAGGCGCATGATTGGCGCCCTCACTGACCCCTAAGTAACTGATCGGCGCATCGACGTTCAGGTCGGGAGTCCCACGCTCACCACGCGGCGAAAGAAAGTCGAAGTCGCCCAATGCATGCACAAGTCGCAGCAACGCAAGTTGTTCGGCGTGGGTGGTGAGCCAATACTCGGGCATGCGTCGGTTGTGCGCGAGCGCAACCAAACTCGCAGCCAGTTGCGCGACAATCGACGTTTCGTCGGGTGCATCCGAAGCAAGCTCGCGGTTAAACACGTCAGTGAAGCCGAGCACCGCGAAACCGGCGGCGGCAAGACCGCGACGGGCTTCGATGGGAACTTCAGTCTTGGCGTCGCCGGGATTTCCGTGTTGGTAGATCACGATTGGAGCGCCCTTTTCGCCGACGCCGCGCGGCAGGGCCAAAGTGAATGGGACGTCAGTCGTTCCCACGATCACCGGCAAACCAGCTTCGTCCCGCACCACGTTGGCCCCGTCACGCCACCGCGGCGCCTGCCATGTACCGTGGACCACCGCCTCGACTTCGCCCGCTTCCGGGTCGATGCGATCGACTCGGAAGGTCGGGAGCGGGAGCTGTTGCAACAGCGCTCGTACGTGAAGCAGGTCACGCGAAAGCCCATCCAACGAACCCGTCGTATAGCTTGCGATCAACGCCATGTCTTCTCTTGGAATCGGAGGTTGGGCGATGTTTTCAACAATCCATAACGCCGAGCCAGAACTTCTTCGCGCACGCTGTAGGGCTTCGCTGTCGTCCGCGGAACGCGGTTGAAACACACGCTGCATAAATGGAGACGGGCGATACGCGCGCCCGGGGTCTACGCGCAATGCACGGGTGACCACGACGCCGATGCGTCCGCGCGCGCGAGCCGGCGTCAAGGGAAACAACAACAGCGAGTACTGACGCTTGCCACCGACGCCCAGATCTTCTCTCGTTTCGGCCACGAAGGGAATGCGCTCGGTAAACGTTTCGCTGCGCGGATCGACGTCGAACATTTGCACCGAAGAAGCCGGGTGCACGGACTCTGCAGCGCTCTGCGGCAATGACGCGAGATCGATCCCGTCGGACAACGCGATATACACGTGTCCCATCGCGCTGAAGCCGTCGCGGTCGCGGACATCGGCTTCGAGTTGAGCCGCTAACTGATCGATTGGCGACTGCGATTCATGTGTTTGAATGTCGATCCTTCGTTTTGTTGGCGACGTGGGATCGCTGCGGGTGAAGTAGTCATCGGGAAACGGAGATGACAAACCTTTGCGCTCACGATCGTATTCAACGAACGCGGGCCTGCCGGCTATCGCAGTCGTAAACGCGAGAAGCCGGGATCGACCGACTTCCGTCCATTCGAAACTGCACCGTTTGCCTGACGGCAACTGCCCGTGTGGATTCAAGAACCAGAATGTCTCGCTGGCTTGGTGAACTTCAAAGCGAATCGGACGATTCGCGCATGTCAGTCCAAACGATGAGCGGAGTTCGTCGTCGGGGGCTTCGGAAAACTCGAGCTGAATCCATTCCCCCTGCGCGAGATTCTTGGTTCCCTGGCTGGGCCAACTCGAAACGAGCCTCGCGCCGGGTGGGGCGGCTGGCTTAGGGACAAAGTAGGAAAACCGCCGAACGTGAGTTTCGCGGCCGCGAAGGGATACGAACGAGGCCTTGAGCCGTACGACATGGCGGCCACCGGTCGCCGGCACGATCAGGCTCACCGGTTGAATGAGTGCCGAAACCCCCTTCGATGCGACGCTCACCGGCTGATAATCCAACACAACCGACAGAGATCCGGGAAGGTACCCGGGCGCCAGGTCGATTTCGAAATGGGTGACATCCGTGGGGACGTCGGCTTTTCCGGTCACGATCAATTGAACTTGGATCGGAGGCCGCCCGTCTCCACATGCAAACGCAAGCAGACACACGAAGACCAACAGAAGGCGCGGCCAAGCGGGACGGCCGAGAATTACGCGGCTCCCACACGCCGGCGTTCGACCGCCGCGCGGCGGCTCCGGGAAGGAAGCAGGCCACACGATTGCTCGCACCTCCAGGGGCACTCCGTGATCCTCCGAATTCGATCGAGGCTAACACAGTGCTTCGGTTACGAATGATCGCGTATGCATGTTATGGTTGCTCCCCACCAAAGCCGCACACGTTCGTGTGACTTGAACTTGGAGAGCCCGATGGCCGAAACGACCATGCCCCGCACTGCAAAAATTGCTTCGACCTTGGGCAAGTTCTCGCCTTCGTGTGTTCTCGCTGGCTTGATCGGCATTCACGTTGGAGTCATTCCGCCGCTTGGCGGTTTCCTGTTTTTCCAACTCGGATTGTTGACCGGCTTGCTTGCCCTTGGCTTCGGCATCGCGGCCGTTGTGATCACACGCACCAACCCCGAGGGCCCCGGACGCTCGGCTGGCTGGCTTGGAATGGCGTCGGGCATGGTGATGTTGACGGTCACGGTCGCCGGTGCGGGCGGCGGTATGAATGTGCCGCCGATCAACGACATCACGACCGATCTAGAAGACCCACCGCAATTCGCCCAAGCGTCGGTCGTCCCCGACTTTGAAGGGCGAGACATGAGCTACCCCCTGGCCTTCATCGAAGACGTCCGATCGTTTTACGCAGATATCCAGCCAATCCGACTTAATCTAGATGCAGAGACCGCCTACCAAAAGTCCGTCGCCACCGTCCAGAGTCTCGGCTGGGAACTCGTCTACCAGGATGCTTCGGCCATGACGATCGATGCGCGAGACACGTCGCTCTTGTTCAAGTTTGTGGACGACATCGTCGTGCGCGTTCGGGCGGACGGCAGCGGTGCGGTAGTCGACGTCCGTTCGAAGTCACGAGACGGGAAGTCGGACCTTGGTGTAAACGCGGCGCGCATCAAAGAGTTCGAAGCGGCGCTGACACCGTAGGGACGCGTTGCGGTCGACCGGTAAATCCGCGCCACCCAAAACGCGAATCGTCGCTACCTGCCCTGGAATTTCGGGTCTCGCTTTTCCAGAAACGCCGCGATGCCCTCGCCGAAGTCCTTTGTGCGAAATAAGGGCAAGAGCTGCAGAAAGACGTGATGGATGTTGGCGTCGAAGCTCTCAGCCTGCGCCATGCGCATCATTCGCTTGGTCGCCTGCACTGCAAGCGGAGCGTTCGCTGCAATTTCAGCAGCGAGTTCATTCGCGGCGCTCATCAGCTGATCGGCCGGCACCACGCGGTTCACGATGCCATACGAAAGACACTCTTCGGCCGAAAGCTTGCGGCCGGTAAACATAATTTCCGATGCCAGTGACCATCCGACGATCTTCGGCAGGAGCCACGTTCCCCCGCTCTCAGGGATCACACCGCGCTTCGTGAATGCGGCAGACATCTTTGCCGCATCCGACGCGATTCGAATGTCGCATCCCAATGCGAGGTCCATGCCATAGCCCGCGGCACCACCGTTCAACGCACAGATGGTGGGCTTGTCCACATTGTGAAGCACAATGGGCGGGGCGTCACGAAGATCAATCGTTGCAGCGGCTTGCCCTACGCCGCCACCGCTGCTCGACGTATCGAAGCCTTTTCCGTCCTGTTGATCTTGCAAGTCAAGCCCCGCGCAAAACCCCCGGCCGGCACCTGTAATGACGATCACACGAACGTCGGGGTCCGCATTCATTTCGATCAACGCCTGACTGAACTCGGAAAGCATCGCGCCAGAGATCGTGTTCATGCGATCGGGACGATTGAAGGTCACGGTTCCGATGTAGTCCTTCTTCTCTACAAGAACGTCCGGCATATGTGTCTCCTCTTTTCGACTGTGATGTCCGAGCGTGGAACGAAAACGCTCTGCTATTCCTCGAGCCCGAGTTCAACCATCGCGTAACCGCGTGCCCAGCGGTAGTCCGCCTTGCCGCTCGGCGCGCGAACGATGGTGTCCGCGAATAGGACGGCCCGGGGAAGCTTGTATCTCGCGATCGATTGATTGGCATGCGCCTTCAACGCGTCCTCACTCAGCTGGCTTCCTGTCCGGAGTTGAACGATCGCGGTAACCTGGCTTCCGAACCGCGCGTTCGGGGTGCCGCAGACCACCGCGTCGTAAACACCGGGGTGGCCTTTGATCGCGAGCTCCACTTCTTCTGCGAAGATCTTCTCGCCACCGCTGTTGATGGTGACAGCGTCGCGGCCCAGGAGCTTCAAGCGCCCATCTGCCTCGAGCATCGCACGATCGCCGGGAACCGAATATCGAACGCCCTCAATTTCGGGAAACGTCTTCGCAGTCTTCGCTTCATCCTCGAAGTATCCGAGCGGTACGTGTCCACGCCTTGCGAGCCAACCGATGTCATTCGACCCGGCTTCGACCACGCCCGTAAGATCGTCTCGAAGCACGTCGTTCTGGTCCGACATATCGAAGTTGCCGGTCGTCGCCCCGGAGTCTTGGGTCGAATAGTGTGTCCCCTGCGAACCCGTCTCCGATGAACCCAATGCATCCAAAATCTTGATCTGCGGAACTGCGTCCAAAAACTCTTGCTTCAGCGCGGCGGTAAAGATGGCTCCCCCGGAAGTAACCAATGTCAGGCTCGACAGATCGTATTGCTTCTTTGCAAGTTGATCGAGAAGAGGCCGCGCAAACGCATCTCCAACGATCGTGATGGCGTTCACACGTTCGCGCTCCACCGTCGACCAAATGTCGTCGGGATCGAGTCGCTCAACTTCCGACTGGATCACCACCGTGGCGCCGACGTGCCACATATTGAACGCAACCCAATGCGCGGCGCCGTGCATCAGCGGAGGCGTCGGCAGGGCACGAAAGGGTCGGCGCGCTTTCACGCGTTCCTGAAACTGCTCGAGGGACTCGGGGACGCCACCAGAAGCAAGCGCGCCTTTGTAAATGTCCTCGTTGCGCCAGATCACGCCCTTGGGCATCCCGGTCGTTCCGCCGGTGTACAAGATGTAGAGATCGTCGTTCGAGAGCGCAGGAGACAAGGGCTTTGGACTCGCCGCCGCGAGTGCTTCCTCGTAGTCGACGGCTCCCGGCAACAGGGCATTGCCCGATTCGTCCGCAACTTGCAGCCAGAGTTTTACGCCAGAAAGCTGATCACGAAGTTTCTCGAGCACGGGGGCAAAAGCTGCGTGATAGATGATCACTTTGGCTTGCGAGTTTTCGAAGAGATACAGAAGTTCTTTTTCGACGTAGCGATAATTGACGTTGAACGGTGCGCAGCGGGCCTTGAATGCCCCCAACATGCCTTCGAGATACTCATTGCCGTTATAGAGATACAGGCCGACGTGATCTTGGCCAGACTCCCAGTTGGACAGCACATCGCGTTCGGTATGACATCCCAAGCCGGCGGCGGCGAGCACGGACGCGAGACGCCGAGTGCGGTCGGTGACTTCGCGCCACGTAAAGCGGCGATCGCGGAAGACGATGCACTCGTTGTCAGGGAGTACCTCGGCGACCGCTTCGTGGAGTCGAGCCAGGTTGTACATGACGCTGGCTACGCCTCTCCAGTTGCGATGCTCTTGGCCCAACGGTAGTCGGGCTTGCCACTCGGCGACCGCTCGATGGCGTCCACAATGTGAAGCTCGCGCGGGATCTTGTAGCCGGCGATCTTGGTCCGACAGTGATTCTGCAATGCTTCGAGTTCAACGGTCGCGCCGTCACGGGGTTGCACCACCGCAGCCACACGACTGCCGAAGCGTTCGTCCGGAACGCCAACCACCACTGCGTCATAAGCATCAGGAAAGTCTTTGACCGCAGCCTCGACCTCTTCGGGGTAGATCTTCTCGCCGCCCGAGTTAATCGAAACCGACCCGCGCCCCAGTAAGGTGATCGTGCCGTCTTCTTCGAGCATCGCCCAATCACCGGGTACCGCGTAGCGACGACCGTCCTTCGCAGTAACAAATGTCTCCGCGGTCTTCTCTGGATCCTTGTAGTACATGATCGGGATGTCGCCGCTGCGCCCAACCTTCCCGCGGATCCCCGACCCCGCCTTTACAGGCTCCAGTTTTTCGTCGAGCACGGTGGTGTCTGGGCCCGC
This sequence comes from Myxococcales bacterium, assembly GCA_012960035.1. Taxonomy (GTDB): domain Bacteria; phylum Myxococcota_A; class UBA9160; order UBA9160; family UBA4427; genus DUBZ01. Next base: position 17,116 of record DUBZ01000124.1, read on the forward strand.
CTTCACCGTTGGGCCCCCACCGAGCATCGCGGTGTTTCCTTTGGTGATCAGCGCCATGCCGTTGTTTCCGCTTTCGGAAGCACCAATGCTGTCAATGATGAGCAGGTTCGGAAAATATTCGAAGAAGTCATCTTTTACAGTCGGTGAGAAAACGGCTGCCGTGCTCACGACGAGGAATAGCGACGAGATGTCTCGGTCGTCGCCGTCCCCTGACAGGGCCTCCACGAGGGGACGCCCCATGGCGTCGCCGGTGATCATGAGGACCCCGACCTTTTCTTCCTCAACCAGTCGCCAGGCTTCCGAAGCGTCGAACTTTGGGATCAACACGATCTTCCCACCGACGAAACTCCCGCCCATCACCGCCCACTGTGATGCGCCGTGCATCAGCGGCGCGATCGGCAACGTGCAGCGTTGATTCGGATCGCGCTTCGCCCATTCGATTATCTCTTCGGGGCGCTCGACGCGTTCGCCCGTCTGGGCGTCGTTGCCACCCCCCAGTGCAAAGAACACATCCTTGTGCCGCCAGACCACGCCCTTCGGCATCCCCGTCGTTCCGCCGGTATAAAGGATGTAGTGATCGTCGGGGGAGCGCGGTCCAAAGCCCCGCTCCGGTGAACCACCGGCGATCGCCTCTTCATAGTCGACCGCGATAAACCCGCTGGGGGCAACCGTCTCGGTGCCGTCGTCAATCACAACCACGTGCTTCAGTACGTTGAGGCTGTCGCGCACCGCAGCAACGCGAGGACAAAACTCGCGCGCCACAACCAGCGCCTTCAGGTCAGCGTTGTCAAAGATGTAGGCAAGCTCGTCTTCGACGTAGCGAAAATTGATGTTCACCCAGACTGCACGGATCTTGAACACAGCCCACAGCGTCTCAACCCACTCGATCGAGTTGTAGGCGTAAATTCCAACGTGATCTCCGGCACCGACGCCATTCGCCGCAAGGTGGTGCGCAAGTCGGTTGGCACGAGCGTCCATCTCGGCGTACGTGCAGCGCTTCCCATCTGCGACGACGTATTCGCGCTCTCCGAAGTGGTCGACCGCGTTTTCAAATAGGTCTGCGAGATTAAATTCCATTTTGGGGGGTCCTTCGTGAGTCGGGTTGGGTTGGGTCACATGGGATGGGGCATGCACGGCGCGCTGTACCCGTCAGTACCCTCATCCTTCGGCTATCGCCGATCATAACATCGGCCCCCTACGGTGTCTGCTCGCATGCCCATCACGTGGCAGACCGGGTTCATACCGGCACGCCTCAAGCACGCAACGAACGGGACGTTTTCAGGCTAAGCCTCTATTGTTCGCTCGCTTTCGACGCAATGGAAGCAAACCAGCCCACTCGAACCTTCAAACACAAACCGGGAGTCCATCGTGCCCAAGCGCCGCGACATCGTGAAGATGAGCGAAGAAGAAATTTGGAAATTCATTGAGTCGCAGAAGACGATTCAGGTGGCGACGATCAATAAGGACGGCACACCCCACGTCATGCCCCTGTGGTTCGCGATTGATGACGGCCGAGTCGTACTCGAGACCTTCACCAAGTCACAAAAGATCGTGAACCTCGAACGAGACGCACGAATTAGCGTGTTATTCGAAGACGGTGACGAATACAACGACCTCAAGGGCGTTTCGATTCGAGGCACAGCGCAGTTGGTGCAAGAGCACGAAGAAGTACACCGTCTCCATATGGCCGTGCTCGTCCGCAACCAACCCGAAGTACCGGTCGACTTGCTTGAAAAGGCCACCGCTTCAATGGTGGCAAAGAAGACCGCCATCGTGATTCAACCCGAACGGTTCGTGACCTGGGATCATTCGAAGTTGGCTGGCGTCTACTAAGACGCCGTGGCCCAGCAGTCGCTGCGCCCTGACACCGACTCGACGTTCAAGAACGTCTACTGCCCGCCGGCCCGGCACAACCGAAGCATGAACAGCATGCCGTCTAGGGTCGGCCCGACGCGTTCCTCGGCAGGGTCCTCCGCTGGGACAATGGCTGGGCAACTCCCATCGTCGCGCTGTTCGTTTAGCAACTGGTCCAGCAACGCGTTCGTGTTGAACTCGACCCCCGGCAGCGCCTCCGCTTCGCAGTAGAAAAGAACGCGAAGCTGTTCGGACGCGCTGTACTCACCGACGAGCCCACCGCGCTCAAGTTCGCGGGCGCACCAAGGCAGCGCAGCTTCGCCTTCTTCGTCGTGCACGTTCGTAAAATAGTGAGTAAAGGACGCGACGGAGGGCCACGCGTTTTGACGGATATAATCGACGGACCAGAAGCGGTTCATGTAGAGCCCCGCCGCCGTTAGCGTCTCGGGGCGCACACTGCGCGTTCGACCGAGGAAGCCCGCAAGCATTCCGGTCGTGAAGACTCGCTCAGGCGAATTGACCGACGCTTCGCTCGCGTCACCGTACCCCCCGTCTGCTTGCTGGGCTGTGTACAAAAACTCGACTGCGCGATCACAGGGGGCATCGTACAGGTGTGACCAATCTGCGAGCACCGACAGGGCTTCGAGCGTCCCACGAATTTCGCCTTCAGGGTCAAAGGCCAGCAAGTTGCGGGCAATCGGACCGGAAAACACTTGGCCCACGTTCAGCATCGAACCCGCGGGAGTCTGTTGATCGGCTAGACGTGCAAGGCCTTGCGAGACCGGCTCGATCCCGACCATGATATGCGCGCGCAACTTGGACAATGCACTGCCGTGTTGCTCTACGAAACCCAACGCACGCTCGAGCCCGAGCGCTGCGCGCTCGCGCAACCCATCGATGTCCAGCGAAGGAACGACGTCGCCACCTCGTACTTTCAAATGATCTGTCACGATCGTTCACTTCCCCGCATGCACTTTCACAAAGCCAGCCCGACGCCACCGCGTGCATTTGCACGCCCCACCCCCGAGCCACAGCGCGAAGCGCGAGGTGGGTCGGGGACCATCCCGCAAAACGTCCCCCCCGACAAGCTCTGCAAGCGCCCACTCCACAGCCACGGGCGATCATTCAGTCGCTACAATGCGACCGTTCAACCGACACACCCCATAAATTCGGAGGCCCAATGTCCCAGCTGCGGAGCAAGAGTAAGTATCGCAAAGGGCACGACGACGGACTCGAACCGCTCGAACCACTGGATCTTGCAGCGAGCGACACCGTCGACGCGCTTGTTCGCGGCATGGCGAACACCGCTTTTGGTGGACGAAGTCTTGGCGAAGCCGCCGATGTGCTTGAGACCATGGTGCGCGACGACGACTGCTTTCGCGTCGTCACCATCTCAGGAGCCATGACAATCGCCAAACAAGGGCTGATCCTGTGCGAGATGATGGAGCGTGGATGGGTGCAAGCCATCGTCACAACCGGCGCCCTGATGACCCACGGCTTGGTTGAAGGCGCGGGGATGCAGCACTTCAAACACCGTCCGTCGCTTGACGACGCCACGCTGTTCGAGCGCGGCTACAACCGGGTCTACGACACCATCGAACTCGAGCAAAATCTCGACGATGCCTATTCGATCTTGAGCCACACCTTTCGTGACACACCCGGTGGAACCGTTTTGTCGAGTCGAACAATTCTCGAACAGATCGGCCAACACCTCAATGCGAATGTCAAAGGTCGCGCGATTCTCGGCGTCGCCGCCGAGCGAAACATCCCGATCTACGTCCCCGCATTCACCGACTCGGAGCTCGGGCTCGACCTTGCGGTATTCAATCAGCAACGCACACGAGACGGAAAAAAAACAGTCGGCTTCGATCCGTTTCTCGATCTGAACGACTTTGCCAAGCGCGTCAACGAACACGAAACGCTGGGGATCTTTACGATCGGGGGTGGCGTCCCGCGCAACTGGGCACAGCAGGTGGGACCCTATCTCGAGATCTCCGCCGAACGGCTCGGGCTCGATCAACCCGTTCGCCGCTACAAGTACGCGGTTCGAATCTGTCCCGAGCCCGTGCATTGGGGTGGACTTTCCGGCTGCAGTTACACCGAAGGCGTTTCTTGGGGCAAGTTCGTACCCGAAGCAGAAGGCGGCTGTTTTGCGGAAGTCTTCGCCGACGCCACCATCGCATGGCCACTGATCGTTCGCTCCGTGATGGAGCGTACTTCGGCCTAAGCAAGGTTACCGGCCACGGTCTGGCCAAAGCTCAGAACGAAGACCTGCCCAAAGATCTATGCGCCACTCGTAGCGAGCCGCAACGGGTCGGCTGTTTCCGCGAGCTTTAGCTCGGGATGTTTTTCCTCGACCCGCTTTAGATCCCATTCGCTCTTCGCCAGCAACACCGCCCTTCCCTCTCGGTCTTCGTAAACTCGCACGCGTTCCGAGAAACGAAAAATCTCGGTATCGAAGTCTGCCTGAGGCCACCTTGCGAGTTTGTAATCGAGCGGCGACAGCCCGGGCTCTACTCCGTACTCACTCGCCAGCCGATGTTGAAATACATCGAACTGCAATTGTCCGATCGCACCGAGGATCAACGTCGCAGAGCCTCCACCCGGTTCGCGAAACAACTGAACCGCTCCTTCTTGGACCAGCTGATCGATGCCCTTTTCTAGAGACTTGCGCTTCCCCACTGCTGCAACTTCAACCCGTGCAAAACATTCGGGTGAAAAGCTCGGGATACCGGGATAGTTGAAGTCTCCCTTGTCGTTGAGGGTGTCCCCAATCCCGAATACCCCCGGATCAAACAAGCCCACCACATCGCCAGGGAATGCTTCGGAGACTTCTTCCCGGTCTCGTCCCATCAAGAGCGTCGAGTTCGCCAGACGAATGGGTTTGTTCGTGCGAACGTGACGCGTCGACTTGCCAGCCATAAAGCGTCCGGAACATACGCGCACGAACGCGATGCGATCGCGATGGTCTTTGTCCATGTTCGCCTGAATTTTGAAGACAAAACCTGAGAAGTCCTTCGAATCAGGTTCGACCATCCCTTTGTCAGACTCTCGCGCAGTTGGACACGGCGCCATTTCGAGAAAGCGCTCGAGCAACGGCGACACGCCAAAGTTGGTGAGCGCGCTTCCAAAGAACATCGGCGTCAGTTCACCTGCCCGTACGCGTTCGAGGTCAAACTCCGCACCGGCTCCGTCGAGCAGCTCGAGTGCATCGGTGAGCTCACCGGCGTGAATCCCGAGCGCCTCGTTGAACGCGTCACTCCCGAGACCACCTTCGATGATGTTCTCGTCGAGCAGCGTGCGCCCATGGTTGCCCCCCGAAAACATGATCAGCCGATCCCCCAGCCGGTCGTACACCCCGCGGAAGTCCTTGCCCTCCCCAACGGGCCAATTCACCGGGACGGCGTCGATCCCGAGTACCTCCTCGATCTCACTCATGAGGTCGAGGGGGTCTCGACCGAAGCGGTCCATCTTGTTGACGAAGGTAAAGATCGGAATCCCGCGCATGCGGCAGACTTCGAACAGCTTGCGTGTCTGGTTCTCAACGCCCTTTGCACCGTCGATCAGCATCACCGCGCTGTCGGCTGCCGTAAGCGTGCGATACGTGTCTTCGCTGAAGTCTTTATGGCCCGGCGTGTCGAGGATATTGACCCGAAAGCCTCGATAGTCGAAATGCATCACCGAGCTACTCACCGAAATGCCGCGCTGTTTTTCGAGTTCGAGCCAGTCGCTCTTTGCGTGCTTGTCCGAGCGACGACCGCGTACGGACCCCGCCTCTCTCACAGCCCCCCCGAACAACAATAGTTTTTCGGTGAGCGTCGTTTTGCCCGCATCGGGGTGAGAAATAATGGCGAAGGTGCGTCGGCGCTCGACTTCGGCGCGAAGACTTCGGGCCGAAGTGCCGTCAGCGTCAGCAGCTTCTTCGTTTTCGGATTCCATCAGATGTTCTTTCTATGCGTTGAAGACCACGGCGTGTCAAAAGGTTTCGACAGCGTGGTGAGATTGGTGCGGAGTATCCCGTTGAGAGACAGGGGGAAGCGAGTGGCTACGAAAGCAACGAAGGATCTCGACACAGGTCTTTGGTCAGGTTTTTGTGATGCGCTTCGAGGGTGCCGCCGCCGATTTCCAGCAACTTCGCATCGCGCCACAATCGTTCGACCACGTACTCCCCCATATAACCGTTGCCACCCAGCACTTGCATGGCGGCGTCGGCCGCGCGCTTGCCAACCTGTGCGGCAAAGAGCTTTGTCGCATCGGCGTCTACGCGCTGGCCGGTGTTTGCAAGATTGATGCGGCGCGCCGTGTCGTAGACGAAGCTTCGCGCCGAGCGCCATTCGGCAAAGGTCTCGGCAATGTAACGTTGGATCTGCCCGAAGTCTCGAATCGGTTTGCCGAAAGCCTTTCGTTCATTGGCGTAGCCGGTCATCACCTGAAGCGACCTTTGGGCGATCCCCGTCGCCTGGGCGGCCAAGGTGAGCCTTTCGATTTCGAGGTTTCGCATCATGTGCTTCGTGCCTTCGCCGATCTCACCAAGAAGGTTCACCTTGGGTACGCGAACGTCGTTGAAGACAAGCTCGGTCGTGTACGAAGCGCGCATGCCAAGCTTGTCGACCCACTTCTGCCCAAGCGCGAAGCCGTCCATCCCCTTCTCGACCAAAAACGAACTGATCTCCCGGGGGCCGGTGGCCGCGTAAACAATGAAGATGTCGCCAAGGGTATTCTCGTCGATTCCGCCGTTGGTGATGAACGTCTTCACTCCGGTGATGATGTAGTCGTCGCCATCCGCAGTGGCGGTCGTCGCCATGCCCATCACGTCCGTCCCGACGCCGGGCTCGGTCATGCACATGCCACCGATCCATTCACCGCTGACGGCCTTGGGCAGGATCCGCTTGCGCTGTTCTTCGTTGCCGTTGACGTAACAGTTCTGGGTAAAGAGGATCGAATGTGCGAGCACCGCGAGGCCGAAGCCCGGGTCCGATGTCGACAGCGCCTCGAGAACCTGTACTGCCGCGATCGGATCGAGACCCGCGCCGCCATATTCTTCGGGAATCGTCACCCCGAGCAGGCCGAGATCTCCGGCCTTGAGAAATAGCGCGTGGTTAAAGCGTTCGGCGCGATCGTGGTCCGCGGCTTGGGGTTCCACTTCACGGACAACGAACTCGCGCAACGACTCAGCCAGCAGCTGGTGTTCGGGAGTCGGGGCGAACAGGTCGAGATCGCGCCAGGGTTCGCGTTCGATATCAGTCATCGTCTTCGGGCTCACTTGTGAGGGGTCACGCCGCGATCTGGAGATGGGATCGACTGCGCGGGGCTCGTGGGCCGGGAGACTAGCAGGCTGCCAGGCTATCGATCACGTAGTCCCCGATGGCTCGGCGGACCCTGGGCTCGATCGCGCTGAAGACAAGTCCGATGTTGGGGACGAGCTGATAGGCGGCCTCGGCTTCGATCTCGAGGGAGCCTACGTCGGGCAATGCGAACGACAGAGAGATATGGGTGCCCAGCGGCACTTCTTCGCTACTGCGCATCAGGCAGCCATTGTCTGAAATCGAAAGAATCTCTGCGGACCAGCTTTTGCCGCGCCGGGAGCACGTCGCTTGAAGGTCGGCGTCGACCCGCGGCGTAGACCTCGGAACTTCCTCGAAGTGCTGCTGCAGGATTCTGTACAAGTCGTGCAGGCCGGCCGGTCGCTTTACCGCTGCCATGATCTGCGGGGTCGATGTTCGAATTCCGGCGCGACCGGTGATAAGAATGATCGGAAGGTCGGCGCTCGCATCTGCTTCTGGCAGATCCAGATCGGCATCCGCCCGATGTTCGTCCAGAACCAGTAGTTCAATCTTTGGCCGATCGCCCTCACAGCTCTGCTCTAGCAGCGCCAAGTCAGTCGCGGTCAAGATCCTGTAGCCGAGGCGTCCCAAAATCTCGCGGGTCCGCTGAGCGAACGCTTCGGGGCGCGCATTCGTATACAGCAGGTGTTTCGGCGGCAGACTCAATTGTGGGGACATGCCCTCGTGAATCGGCATGCGGGCACGCCAGGTTGAGAGGTCTAACAAAGCGATGATCGCAGGCTGATCAATCACAGAACCGTGTGCGCTGGATCACATGTAAAACACCGAACAGCGTTTGAGTGAAATAACCGACCCCGAGTCAACGCGCGAAGAGCCTGTCGATCAATGCGCCCCCGCGAAAACTCCGGGTTACACTCGTTGGCGTGGAGACAAACCGTGACCTCGCCTCGTGGCTGATTTCTCACCGCAATGAAATTGAAGCGGCGATGAATCTCCGTCTTGGCCCGGCAGCTCCGAGCGTTGCTTCGCCCGAAGCCGAGGCGCTTCGACGCTTTCGGACGTACGCTTCTTCTGCACTCGTGCGCGACACCGCCGTTCCCCCGGCGCTCGACGGGTTGCGGGTCAATCAACGTCGAACCGAAGCCCTGATCCTTGCTTGGCTCGAAGCCGCAGCAGAATCCGCCGGGACCGACAACACACTTTTGCGCGATTCACTCACGCCGTTGGTTTCTCAGTTTCGGATTCACTTGCGAGGCACATCGAGCGGACGCAAAACCCGCGGTACCCCGCGAGCCAAACGACGGATGGTGGTCGCGGCGATCGACCGGCTGGCTGAAGCCTTCCTCGCGGTAGATACCGACACCGGAACGATCGAAGATGCGAATCCCGCGGCAGGTGCCTTGCTCGGGTTGAACCAAGACGAACTGCTCGGAGTCGACGCGATGTCGTTCGTCCCCGCACCGATGCAGGCTGCGCTTTGGTGCGAACTCGACGCAGTCTGCGAAGGCGTCGAGACGCATTCATTTGCGACGACCCTGTACGACTCGAAGGGAACCTACCTTGAGATGTCCGCAAGCACGACGCGCTTTGCAACACGAGACAAGGTCTTGGCGCTGATCCTGCTGCGCCCCCGTATCAGCGCAGACTGCCTCCCGAGAAGCGAGATCGATAGCAGCGAGATTGACGCAAACGGTGCTGCGTCGGAGGCAGGGCCTCAAGACCCCGCCGGCCCCCAGCTCACCAGCTCTCCCGACACACCGCTAGAAGCGACCGCCCACGACGTCACGACGACGTCACAACGCAATCCGAGTACAAACCCATTTAGCTGCCCAGGAGTTTCCTTGAAGTACCTCCATACGATGGTGCGTGTGTCGAATCTCGACGAATCCCTCGCCTTCTACGTCGGCGCACTGGGGCTCGTTGAAGTCAACCGGGTAGACGTCGAAGCGGGTCGCTTTACGCTCTGCTTTCTCGCCGCACCGGGAGACGAAAGCGCGCAAATTGAATTGACGTACAACTGGGACGCCGAGGCGTATACGGGTGGCCGAAACTTTGGCCACGTCGCCTACCAGGTGGACGACATCTACCAGACATGCCAGCGCTTGCAGGATGCGGGAGTCACCATCAACCGCCCACCGCGGGATGGCCACATGGCCTTCGTTCGATCCCCCGAAGGCATTTCGGTGGAGCTACTACAAAAGAGCGGCTCGCTCCCCGTACAAGAACCGTGGCAGTCGATGGAGAATGTGGGCGAGTGGTAAGCTAGGAGTCTGCGCGGTGGAAGGTGTGCGTGACCCGATGTGGAGACCCTGTCGATGGTAAGGCGCGAAAGCGCCGCTCTAGCTGGCTACCTTTCGCAACGCAGCCAGCGGCATTGGATCCGCGTTTGGGCGCGTGCGCCTTCTGCCGCGCAGACTCCTAGGCCCCGCCGTCTGTCCTATCGCAACTTACTCCGCGTCCCGCACGACTTCGGGATCAAGTACTCCTTGATGATCTTGGCCTCGCGCCACTGCGCGATCGCAACTTGCTTCACGCGCAAGCGATCCCCTTTGGTTGTCACGAAGTCGAGACTGCATTCGATGAACGAAGTGTCTCCGTTCACGCCGACACCCTGGACTTGAAAGCCGAGCCATTCCGCGTCTGCGTTGCGGCGATGAAAGTTGCGCCCCGCCGCAGTCTCGAGACCGAACATCGGTGCGAGCGCGCCTCGACCTAGCTCCACGTCTGGTGCATAGAACTCGTCTACCGCCTGGTAGATGTCTCCCGCACGAACGCATTCGATGAGACGCTCCACGCGAGCCCAAACCGCATCTGCGGTACGAGCTCGCATGGAGCTGGAAACCATGAGCGGATCACCGGAGCTAGGGCCCGCAATCTCGCTGCGATGCGTCGGTCCTTGCACCAACGCGAGATGGGGTTCGGCAAAGTTGCCGGGCCGGTTTTTCCGTGTCGCTCGAACCTTCATTTCGACATCTCCCTTTCGTCCGCGCGGGTCAGAATCCGCTGTGGGTGATTCCGGTTGGGTTTGCGCTTGGCTGTTCTGGTCTGCTCTTGTCCGCTCTTTATCTGCACTTTGTCTGCACTTTGTCTGCACTTGTCGATGCGACGCCCGATCTCGTTCAGAGATTCGGTCCCCCGTTTCGCCCCCTGTTATTTGGGACGCCTGCCTCGAGGCTTCGGTTCCCACATTTCTGGGATCGAGGTCGGTGCAGTCCTGAGACATTTCGCGTCGACCTGAAGCCGCTCTCCCCGTATGCTGTGCGCTTCGTACTGAACCCGGGGGTGCAACATGTCGATCGTGAATCAGGTAAGTGACCAAATGAAAGACGCGATGAAGGCCAAGGAAAAAATTCGGCTCGCCGCGTTGCGGAGCATGCGCAGTCTTCTGCTAAACGAGATGAAGAAAGACAATTCGACCGACCTTTCCGACGAGGTTGCCGTGGGTTTGTTCCGGCGACTTGAAAAGCAGCGCCTTGAAAGCATCGACGCCTTTGAGGCGGCGGGCCGCACAGAACAAGTCGAAGCAGAACGCACCGAACTCGCAGTGATTCGCGAATTTCTTCCGCAGCTCGCCGACGAAGCGGCAACACGCAATATCGTCGAAGCCGCGATTGCGAGTAGCGGAGCCGCTGCAAAGGGCGATTTGGGCCGCGTGATGGGCGTGATCATGAAAGAGCACAAGGGCAAGGTTGACGGCACCCTTGCGCGAACCATCGCCGCCGAACTCTTGGGCGACTAATTCTTCGCGCGCCTATTTGAGCACGCACGCAACGCGACGGCTCAACATCAAACGCGCGGATTGATCACAGCGTCACCATCCCCCATCATTCATGCATGACGAGACGTGACAAGCCAAACAGCATCGCGAACCCACGTGCAATGCAACGCTTTGCGAGTTCAAGCGAAGGGGTGGCAGGCGTTGCCCCCGGATGGCTCTTACTGGGAAGGAAGGGCTTCCGGGGGCTGCCAACACCCTGCTGACGGTTAGAGAATACAATTCGTGGCGTGATTTATTCAAGTAAAAACATCAGTTCACGTCACGTTTTCTGAGGTTTTTTTCAAATGCGTACGCAACAAACTCGACAATTGTTGTTGCCTCTACTTTTTGTATCTCGACTCCCCGGAATGGGCAGCCGGTCTTTCAAAATCCCACTAGATGAATTGACGGTGACAACATTCGCGGGGTCCGAAATTTTCGCATGCGCAATAGGCATGCAACTGAGTCATATAACACCCCGCCCATATTGGTGATTTCAGATTTCGAATGCGACGCCCTCGTGTTCGAAGCGGCGAAGCCCACAACCGTTGCAACGCGCTTGTTGCCAGATTCCGCGAAGGCCACCCGCCGCGCTCGAGTACATCTCACGGCATCACGGGCAGCGACTCGTCGCAACAATGACACGCAGGGCACACACCGGAAACCACGCCACAGCGGCCCACGCGGAGGCCTTCCGTAAGTACGGCACGCGAACCCGTGCGCGCGGCTCATCCGGCGTAGCCGGTGCGCTCGACGAACAGACGTCACCCATGTCGGGCTCTTACGACCAACGCGACGACGCTTTCGCGCGTACATCAATACGTTTGCTCGTGACCGCCTTCGCGTCTCGGGCCTGTCGACGACCATGGGTTCGGCGCTCGAAACAATCGAGAATCGCATCGGGAATAAAACGGGTTCGCGGCGAATACATGTGCTTGTCGCCGTGACGGTGCTGTTGGTGCTTATAGAACCGCAGGGGATGCACGAGATGGAGATGCTCTCGTGCCCTCGTCATCGCGACATAGAGCAAGCGCCGCTCTTCTTCGATCTGTTCGGGCTTGTCCGTCGCCATGTCGGACGGGATGCAACCGTCCGCTGTATTGAGCACGAACACCACGTCCCATTCCTGTCCCTTCGCCGAATGAATGGTCGAAAGGATCAAGTAGTCCTCGTCGAGCCGCGGGGGGCCGGCGTAATCGCCGGTGGCCGACGGCGGGTCCAGGGTGAGTTCCGTTAGGAAGCGCTCGCGAGACGGATACTCGCCAGAGATTTGCTCGAGTTGTTCCAAGTCGCCCCCCCGCACGTGGGCAGCGTCGTAGATGCGCTGCAAATGCGGCGTATACCATTCGCGCACCATCGCGAGCTGGGCGCTCCAGTCGGTCTTGCTACTTCGAAGGCCAACCATCAAGGCACTGAGTTTTGGCCAGTCGGCGATCGCGGCGTTCGGAACGGCAACCTTGTGCAGCTCGGTGAAATTGAATTCGTTCTTCTCGTGGGTTTCCACAATGTTGCGCGCGTGAGCGGGCCCTACGCCGGGAAGCAGCTGAACGAGCCGAAAGGCCGCAAGCGCATCGGTTGGGTTCTCGGCCCAACGCAAGGCACAGATCACGTCCTTCACGTGGGCTGACTCGAGAAATTTAAGCCCGCCGAACTTCACGAATGGGATGTTGCGCCGCCCCAACTCCACTTCGAGCGCGTCACTGTGGTGCGACGTTCGAAGCAAAACGGCTTGCTGCTGCAAGGGAATGCCCTCTTCCCTGTGAGCAAGGATTTGCTCCACCACATATTCCACCTGACACGCTTCGTCTTCGACCGTTACGAGCCTTGGCTTTTGCGCCGACGGGCGGTCCGAAAAAAGGTTCTTCGTGAAGCGTTCGGCTGCGCCCTCAATGACGGCGTTACAAGCGTCGAGAATGGGTTGAGTCGAGCGGTAGTTCTGTTCGAGGGTGAGTACCTCGGCGCGACGTTCGAACTGATTTGGAAAATCGAGAATGTTGCGGACGTCTGCGGCACGGAAGCTGTAGATCGACTGTGCGTCGTCGCCGACAACAGTAAGCCCGCTTCCGCCCGGCCTTAGACGATGCAGGATGCGGGCCTGCAGTGCGTTCGTGTCCTGAAACTCGTCTACCAACACGTGATCGAAACGCTCGGCAACCAGGCGAGCCAGTTCCGGCTCCTCCATCAAATACGACCAGTAAAGAAGCAGATCGTCGTAGTCGAGCACGTTGTGTTTTTCCTTGGCGGAAACGTACGCGCCGAACAGTGTCGAAAGCTCATCCGCCCAATCTCCGCACCAGGGAAACGCGCGCTCGAGTGCTTGTTCGATTTCGCATTGTGCATTGATGACGTGGGAATAAATCGAGAGGCACGTCGACTTCTTGGGAAAGCGCGTTTTGCGCTTGGCGAGTCCAAGCTCATTGCGCATTAAGTTCATCAAGTCAGCGGAATCGGAACGGTCGAGCAACGTAAACGACGGGTCGAGGGACAACGACTGCGCGTGAATGCGCAGCAATCGATTGGCGACCGCGTGGAAGGTTCCAGACCAATGCAGCTCCGCGGGTCGACCCCCGCGCGAATCGCCCTTTTGCACCACTTCGGTGCGCTGGGCGTCGCAGATTCGCCGCGCGCGCCGGGTCATTTCGGCGGCGGCACGACGTGTAAACGTCAGCAACAAGATGCGTTCGGGAGCGACGCCGCCCACGATCAAATGAGCGACACGATGAGCCAACGTATTCGTCTTGCCGGAACCGGCCCCGGCAATGATGAGCAGCGCGGGGTCGGGGGTCGAAGCGGGTATAGGGGTCGAAGCGGAAGAACCGGCTGCGACGGCGACCGCTGAGTCTGCGACCACGCCCCCGCCTGAATCGGCGGGCCCGGTGCGCAGCGGATACTGCGCGGCGCGGAGCTGCGCGGGGTTCAACGCGTCGAGCCCGCTTGATTCAGGCGCTTCAGACGGCGTAGGCGAAGTCGACACAGCGGGCGGGCGGGCGGGTGCGCTTTGTGCACTTTGTGCACTTTGTTTAGACGGCTCGGACGAATCAAAGCGGAGACTCGCCTGTGGACTCGCTTTGGGGTTCTGGGTACGGACGCGGGTAGTCAATTTGGGGACCTCAAGGGGAGCATACCGATCGTTAGCGAAAATAAGACGAAAACGCCCGTCGAGGAAGGCCGTAACGGCCCCTGCGCTGGGCGGCGGCTGCGATACGCTCCGCCGCTCCGCAGCGACGGCTGCCCAAACTTCAACCGCTGGAGGCAGCCATGCCGCTCTACGTTTATCGAGGTCGCGACTCAGACCAGGGTCTCGCACTCCGCAAATTGCACAGGGACAAGCACATCGCCCACCTTTCCCCCCTCGACGACGCCGGACGCGTTCAGTTCGCTGGCCCGCTTCTCGACGCAGATCAAAACCCGTGTGGTAGCTTGATCGTCTTCGAAGCCGATACGCTGGAAGCCGCCCGTGCCGTTGCGGAAGCCGATCCGTACCTGACCCACGGAATTTTTTCCGACGTCGAGGTCTTCGAGACGAAGAAGGTCTTCCCGGGCTGAGCGACGCGGTGTCGCCTGCCGTATTGCGGGCTCCTAGACGGGCCGAACGATGATCAAGATGACGATCCCGACCATGAGCAGTGTCGGGACCTCGTTCACGATCCGGTAAAAGCGCTGGGGTCGCGTGTTTCGGTCCTCTTCAAACTCGCGTCGCCAGCGCAGCATCATGAGGTGCACGCCCAGCAGCGCAAATACAAACAAGAGTTTGATGTGCATAAAGCTTCCGGCGCCCATCAAACCCGGGTTGATCGCCAGCATCGCGAACCCGGCGATGAAACTCACGATCATCGCCGGCGTCATGATCGCGTGGGCGAGCCGTCGCTCCATCAGTTTAAAGGTCTCGCTCTGGGTCGAGCCCGGCTCAGCGGTCGCGTGGTAGACGAACAAGCGCGGCAAGTAGAGCAGCCCTGCCATCCATGAGATCACGGCGATGACATGAATCGCCTTGATCCAAAGGTAGTAAGCCCCGAATGAGCTGGCCGCGCTTTCCATCGATTCGTCTTCTCCATCGGGCGCAATCCGCGCCGGGCGTCCTCCCGCGGGACCGCGCGCGAGTCTAGCCGGAATCACAGCTTCGCGTGTCGCGAACACTGGTGATGCGAACAGAAGCCTCTAAAATAGCCGCTCACCCACAGTCCAGATTGTTCCTCGGTTCTCCCAGCCGAGACGCATGGGAGTCAGAATGCTCCATTTGCGCGGTGCCCCCGCTCTTTCTAAAGCGCGTTTAAGCGCTCTCGAAGAGCAAATCCGCTCTCACCAATTCCAAGCCGGCCGCGATTCCACCGAAGCTGGCGACGCCGTCACGATTGCCACCGAATTCGTTCACTTCGTTGATAAAAGCGAACCGCTAAGCGAAGAAGAACGCCACGTTCTCGAACGCTTGCTCGAGTACGGACCCAAGCGCGACGAGAACGACGCAACCGAGACGACCCGCGAAACCGGTCAGCTGTTGTTGATCGCACCTCGCGTCGGAACGATTTCACCGTGGTCGTCGAAGGCCACCGAGATCGCACACATCTGCGGGCTCACCAAAATACGGCGACTCGAACGCGGCATCGCGTACTGGGTCGCTGGCGACGTGGTCGACGCCGCAAAGGAAGTCGCGCCCTTCTTGCACGATCGCATGACCCAGACGGTCTTTCGTCGCTTCGACGAAGCAGACGCACTTTTCGGTCGCGCTGAACCCGCGCCCTTCCGCACCGTGGACGTGCTCGTTGGTGGACACGATGCGTTGTCCCGCGCCGACCGGGAACTCGGCCTCGCCCTCGCAGAAGATGAAATCGACTACCTCGTCGAAAATTTTCGCGCGATCGGTCGCGACCCGAGCGACATCGAACTGATGATGTTCGCCCAGGCAAACTCGGAACACTGCCGACATAAAATTTTCAATGCCGACTACAGCCTGGACGGCCAAGCTCAGGACAAGTCGCTCTTCGCAATGATCCGCAACACCCACGCGATCTCACCCGACGGTGTCCTGTCCGCCTATTCCGACAACTGCGCGGTCGTGTCCGGAAGCGAAGGCGGCCGTTTCTTCGCGGACCCGGGAAGCAACGTCTACGCCGCTCACGAAGAACCGATCTTGATCTTGATGAAGGTCGAAACGCACAACCACCCGACTGCAATTTCGCCCTTTCCCGGAGCTGCCACTGGATCCGGTGGCGAAATTCGCGACGAAGGCGCAACCGGTCGCGGCGCAAAGCCGAAGGCGGGACTTACCGGCTATTCGGTTTCGAACTTGAAGTTGCCCGGCGCCACCGAGCCCTGGGAAACCGACTTCGGCAAACCAGACCGCATCGTTTCTGCCCTCGACATCATGCTCGAAGGGCCGATCGGGGGCGCCGCGTTCAACAATGAATTCGGCCGGCCCAATATCTGCGGCTACTTCCGCACGTTTGAACAACAAGTTCAAGGCGCGGAAGGCCCCGAAGTGCGCGGCTACCACAAGCCCATCATGCTCGCGGGCGGCATGGGGAATATTCGTGCGGGGCATGTCGACAAGCTGCCCATTCCGGCGGGCACTCAAATCGTTGTCCTCGGTGGGCCGGCGATGTTGATCGGCCTTGGCGGTGGCGCGGCTTCGTCGATGGCGTCGGGTTCGAGTCACGAAGACCTCGACTTCGCCTCGGTGCAGCGCGAGAACCCCGAGATGGAGCGACGCTGCCAGGAAGTGATCGACCGCTGCTGGGCGCGCGGAGACGACAATCCGGTGCTTTCCATTCACGACGTCGGGGCCGGCGGCCTCTCCAACGCGCTACCCGAACTGGTTTACGACGGTGGCAGTGGTGCGCACTTCGAGCTGCGCAAAGTACCCAATGCCGAACCCGGCATGAGCCCTCTCGAGCTTTGGTGCAACGAAAGCCAAGAACGCTACGTGCTCGCGATCGACGCCGATCGCATTGCCGGCTTCGAAGCGATCTGCGCCCGTGAGCGCTGCCCCTATGCGGTTGTTGGTGAAGCCACCGCTGCCGCGGACCTGCGCGTCACGGATTCCCACTTCGACAATACGCCGATCGACATCCCTCTTTCTGTTTTGCTCGGCAAGCCACCGCGCATGCAGCGCGATGCGCATCGCGTCGCCATTGAACAAGCGCCGCTTGCACTCGACGGCATCGACATGCAAGAAGCCGCCCATCGCGTGCTGCGCTTGCCGACCGTTGGGGATAAGACGTTCCTCGTGACCATCGGCGACCGCACGGTGACGGGCTTGATCTGTCGAGATCAAATGGTCGGTCGCTACCAAGTGCCGGTAGCCGACGCCGGAGTCACGGCGAGCAGTTTTAACTCATTTTCCGGCGAGGCGATGGCGATCGGCGAGCGAACCCCGGTTGCTCTTCTCAATGCGGCCGCGTCGGCCCGCATGGCGGTTGGCGAAGCCATCACCAACATTGCTTCGGCCGCAATCGAAGAAATTGGAAACATCAAACTGTCGGCAAACTGGATGGCCCCCGCCGGCCACCCCGGCGAAGACGCCAACCTCTACGACGCCGTTTACGCGGTCGGGATGGAGCTCTGCCCCGCGCTCGGCATTGCGATCCCGGTCGGCAAAGACTCGATGTCGATGAAGAGCGTTTGGGACCAGGCCGGGGTGAAACGAAGTGTCACGTCGCCGCTCAGCTTGATCATTAGCGCTTTCGCAAGTGTGACCGACATCCGAAAGTCACTGACGCCAGAACTGCAGGCTGTCGACGAACCGACGGTCTTGGTTTTGATCGACCTGGGAGCCGGCAAGAATCGACTCGGGGCTTCGTCGCTCGCCCAGGTCTACGAACAGATCGGAACGGACGCACCGGACGTCGACGACCCGGCAACGTTGCGCGCATTCTTTCAAGCCATTCAAACCCTCAACGCAGACGACAAGCTTCTCGCTTATCACGACCGCTCTGATGGTGGGTTGCTGGCGACCGTATGCGAAATGGCCTTCGCCGGAGGCACTGGCATTTCGATTGACGTCGAACCGCTGTCCGCGACCGACGCGACTGCGGCACTCTTCAGCGAAGAACTCGGTGCCGTCGTCCAGATCAAATCCGCAGATCAAGGCGCCGTGTTCGCCACACTTGAACAGTTCGGGCTGGCGGCACGAAGCCACGTCGTCGGTGGTTTACGAGACGACGACACGATCCACATCGTATCTGGAAGCGAGGCGCTCTTGTCCGAGTCGCGCTTCGCACTTCGCGATCAGTGGTCGTCGACGACACGCGAAATGCAGAGACTGCGCGACGACTCGACTTCGGCCGAAGAAGAACACGCGCTTCGCATCGACCCGCAGAACCCAGGTCTACGCCCGGTTGTTCCGTTCGATGCTAACGAAGACATTGCGGCGCCGTTCATTGCGAGATCGGCGCGCCCTCGGCTTGCGGTACTTCGCGAGCAAGGCGTCAACGGACAAATCGAAATGGCGGCGGCCTTCGATCGCGCGGGCTTCGAGTGCGTCGACGTCCATATGAGCGACATCCAGAGCGGTGACACCACCCTCGATGGCTTCCGGGGCCTCGTCGCCTGCGGAGGGTTCTCGTATGGCGACGTACTGGGGGCCGGCGAAGGTTGGGCGAAGTCGATCTTGTTCAACGATCGCGCCCGGGACCAGCTCGCGAGTTACTTCGAACGCCCAGACACTTTTTCCCTCGGTGTGTGTAACGGGTGTCAGGCGCTTTCGAATTTGCGCGACCTCATCCCCGGCGCGTCCAGCTGGCCACGCTTCGTCCGCAACCGTTCAGAGCAGTTCGAGTCCCGGCTCGCGATGGTGGAGATCGAAGCCAGCCCGTCGATCCTGCTCCGCGACATGGTGGGCGCGCGCCTTCCGATCGCCGTCGCACACGGTGAGGGACGCGCCGAAGTCGAAACCCAGCAGATCGCGGAACTCGAAGCGGCCAACCTCGTGGCGGGCCGCTTTGTGGATGCCGCGGGCAACCGGGCCACAAACTATCCGGAAAACCCAAATGGCTCTCCCGAAGGCATCACCGCGCTCACGAGCCAGGACGGGCGCGTGACGATCATGATGCCCCACCCCGAACGCGTATTTCGCACGGTGCAGTACTCTTGGCACCCGCAGAGCTGGCAAGACGACGCGCCCTGGATGCGGTTGTTCCGGAACGCGCGAGTGTGGGTTGGGTAGACGTGTTCGGTAGACGGCTTAGGTACGCGACTTAGGCAGGCGCGCTCGATCGGCACGACAGCATCATCACAAAAAACAGAACGACACCAGAACAACACCCGAACAACACCAAAACATCGCCCAAGCAAACTTCTTCATCAACACATGTCTCGAGGCTCCAATGGACGAACTCCCTCTCACTTCTTTGACCGCCGTATCGCCGATCGACGGCCGCTATGCGAGCAAGGTTTCGAGCCTGCGCCACGTGTTCAGCGAATACGGGTTGATTCGACTCCGGGTTCAGGTCGAAGTCGAATGGCTGAAGTCGTTGGCCGGTCACCCGCAGATCGCTGAAGTGCCGACGCTTTCGAACGAAGCCCTCGCAACCCTCGATGGGATCGCGAACGATTTTGACGTCGCTGGTGCGACCCGGGTCAAAGAGATCGAAAGCACGACGAACCATGATGTCAAAGCGGTCGAGTACTTCTTGAAGGAGCAAGTTGAGTCGTCTGCAGAGTTGAACGCCATCAGCGAGTTTATTCACTTTGCGCTCACCAGCGAAGACGTCAACAACCTCGCCCATGGTTTGATGCTCACGGAAGCCCGGGAACAAGCGCTGCTGCCCGAGATGGATTCGGTCATTTCCATCATTCGCGAGCTCGCGATCGAACATGCCGAAGTGCCGATGCTTTCGCGCACCCACGGTCAACCGGCGTCGCCTACAACCCTGGGCAAAGAGATGGCCAACTTTTCAACTCGACTTGAGCGACAACGACAACAGGTCGCGAATGTGGCGTTGATGGGCAAGTCGAATGGCGCAGTTGGCAACTACAACGCACATCTCGCCGCGTATCCCGACATCGACTGGGCGAGTCATTCGCAGCAGTTCGTCGAAGGGCTCGGGCTTTCGTGGAACAGCTGCACGGCCCAGATCGAACCCCACGACTACATCGCGGAAATCTACGGCGCGATCTGTCGTTTCAACACGATCTTGATCGACTTTGACCGGGATGTCTGGGGCTACATCTCGATCGGCTACTTCAAGCAGCGCAAGGTCGCGGGCGAAGTGGGTTCGTCGACGATGCCTCACAAAGTGAACCCGATCGATTTCGAAAACTCCGAAGGCAATCTCGGTGTGGCCAACGCAGTCATGGACCACCTTTCAGCCAAGCTTCCCATTTCGCGCTGGCAGCGCGACTTGAGCGACTCCACGGTGCTTCGCAATCTCGGGACCGGCATGGCGCATGCACTCATCGCATACCAAGCGACGCGCAAAGGCATTTCAAAACTCGACGTCGACCCGAGCGCCTTGGCCCGCGACCTCGACCAGAACTGGGCCGTGCTCGCGGAGCCGATCCAAACGGTGATGCGCCGGTACGGGGTTGCGAACCCGTATGAAAAACTCAAAGAACTGACGCGGGGCGAAACGATTGACGCCGAGGTGCTTGCCACCTTCGTTGATTCCCTCGACATCCCCGCAGAGGCAAAGGCACGCTTGCGTGAACTTACGCCGGCCAGCTACCTCGGCAACGCGGCGAACCAGGCACGCAAGAGCTAGTTTGCGCCGCGGTCGCAACCCGCGATAGGACCACCACCCAGCACGGAGGTACAGCGCACGTGAATCCCACCGCAGAAAAATTTGGCTATCCCGATTCTGTCGTTGCGAGTTTCGAGCACTGGCACGTCTTGGTCCGTCCTGCCCAACCCACAATCGGCAGTCTGGTACTCGTGTGCAGCGACCCGGTGGGATCGTTCGGCGAGATCAGCCCTGAAGCGAGCATTGAACTTCAACAGGCGACCGCGGCAATCGAACGTGTGCTCGGCGAGATGTTTGCGTTCGACAAGATCAACTACTTGATGTTGATGATGGTTGACCCTGACGTGCACTTTCACGTGCTGCCGCGCTACGCCGAAAACCGAGACTACGCGGGAAGCACGTTCGCAGACGGGAACTGGCCGGGCCCGCCAGACATCACGGCCGCCAACGACTTTCCCGCAGCGGTGAAGCAACAGTTGATTTCAGATCTGCGCGAGCGCTTCGCGTAAGCGACGCAAGATGTCTCCGACGCAAAAGCCACCCCAGCACTCGGCCAACCACGCGGGCGACAACTCTCACAACGCAGACAGATCGAAGCGGGTCCCCACCGTCATCGGTGTTGTGGCACTTGTCGCGAGCCTGCCCTTCGCCGCGGTTGCGTTCATGACCGCCACAGGCATCGGCCTCGACCAGAACCTCACGATTCAGCTCGCGGTGGTTGGCGCCGTTTCGATCGTTGTGGTTCCAGGGTTCGGCATCGGCTCACTTCTTGGTGGAAGCGCCTTCGCGCACGGCACGTCACTTGCTCTCTGGTCGCTCGTCGTGCTCAGCGCCCTGCCTGGATACTTCCCGGGGCAGCGCGACACCGCGGTTCACATCGGCGTCACCCACTTCACCGGCTCCTTCCCCGAAAAAGTGCAGACGGCAGCCAGAGACCAAGCGCTTTCATGGGTGGCCAAGCTGGGAGTCGATCGCAAACCGATCCATCGCGCACTGTCGAACACCGACGGCCCCCCTTTCGACTTGCCACCCGACGCGCTCGCGAGCGACGGAGCACGCCGCGACGAACCCGACACGACGTGGATCCCGTACACGGGCAAAGGTCAATCTCTTTTGATCCCCGCCCACATCGACGGTGCCAACTTCGGCGAAGAGCTCCAGTTCGTGTTCGATACCGGTGCCACCCTCACCACGCTTTCCCAACGCGCGCTCGAAGTTGTCGACATCCCGATTCCGGACGACTCCCCCACGGTGGTGCTGCGAACCGCGTCGGGCGAACTCGAAGCAAAGCTCGTCTTGGTCGAAGCACTCTGGTTGAAAGACGAACTGGTCGAATGGGTCACCGTTGCAGTCTGCGAATATTGTTCGAGCGAAACGACGGACGGGCTTTTGGGCCTCAACGTGTCGAGTCACTATCGCGTATCGATCGACCACGAAAACGAAGAAATCGAATTTGTACCGCGGCGCGGACGCCGCAACCGCAAGCTCGACATCCAACCATGGCTCGAACTGAACACCGTGCTTACGCGGTGGGACGACGGTCGACTCGAACTCACCGTTGCGGCCGACAATCGCGCACGCCAAGGCATCAAGAGCAGTGTTCTCGAAGTCAGGTGTGCAAATGAAAACTTCAGTGTTCGCCTGGACCCCATCCCGGCTCACGGACACCTCGAACAACCCACATCGCTTCCATGGGGTACGGACTGCGAACGCTTCGAAGTTCAACTGATCGCGGCGGCCTGGGAACTCGACCCGAGTTAGGAACGCTTCTCATATTCGAGAACACCCTGGCGGTTCCAAAGTCGGTTGCGCGAACCTACTGCGTTTGGATCGCTGGTTTCGTACCCCGCGTCTCCCGGGTAGAGAATGCATGCCCCGTCATCGTTCGGGCAAATGTTTGGTTCGATCTTTGGAACCGAGGGCCGAACAAGGCCGGCCAGGGTTGCGTCAACCGTGTTGTATTCCGCAAGCCAATGGATCGTCACTAGCGTTGGCGGTGCGAGATCGATCTCGCCCGTGACCCGGGCGCGCAAGGCTTCGCCGGGACGCATCCATCGGTGATCACAAATTTCACCGCCATCGACCCGAATCTTCGCGTCATGCTCGACCGAAGCGGCGAAAAACCAAGTATCAAAACGGCGCGGCGCGATGGGTGGCGTGATCCAACGCGCGATCAGACCGAGCCCATCGGGGTTGAGTGACAGCCCTGCTTCCTCTTCGGTCTCCCGCACCCCAGTCCGCCGTACGACATCGAGCACCTTCGCTTCGTCAGCGTGATCGATCGCGCCGTCGCTCTCCTCCACTTTGCCACCCGGGAAAACCCAGATCCCCTCTGAGCCATCACGTTTGGCCCTTTGAACGAGCAGGACTTCACTTCCTGCCGCACCATCGCGAAGCGCGACAACGGTGGCGGAAGGTTTAGGAATTGAAACTTGGGTTTCACTCACGTTGTTCACCTGTGCGGTTGCGTGCCGAAATCTCTAGAAGACGAACACTGTGCTTACCGCTGGCGCTCGAAGACGTTGAGATAGTACCCGGGCACGTTGGGCGCGTGTTTCCGAAACACATATTCCACGACAAACCGGTAGTCGCGCTTGAAACTTGGATGTTGCACGAGCTGGCGATCCACCTCGCTGCCGGCCACCAACTTGCCCGCGTCTGCGCGCACAAACTCCACTTGGTTCCACAATACGATTACGTCAGGCTGCCTACTCATGACGTAGTCGGGCATCCCCGGCTTGGCGCCGTATTCACCGGGTAAGCGAGCGATCGTCGCGTCATTGAGCCCCCACATGTCGACCGTCGTCATCCCGCTATAAAACGGGATCGTTCCGGCGTCACCTACCGCGATCAGGCTCTCTGGAGGATAGGTTTCACGCAGCCACGTGCCGAGCGCGACGTGCCCTCGCTCGAGCCCCTTCCGGTATTCCCCAATACTCCATTCGTGGTTCAGATGACCCGTGACGTTGTAGTAAAGACACAGCGCGCACAATGCGACCACGACGTAGCGACCCGTGCCGCGCCACAGCATGCGTGCGCCTTCATCGGCCAGGATCATGAGCGGAACGAGCAAGGGAGCCAGAAACCGATGCCGCCCCATCGCGGCACTCCCCGACCACAAGTCAAAGCTCACCCTGAACACAATCATCAGCCACAGAGCACCGAGCCAAAGGACGACCTTGGAATCCAATCGGAGCGCGAGTCGCCGCGTTGCAACGAGTGCGAGCCCCAGTGCCACCCAGATCGCGACGGGTGCGCGCCAGGGGTTTTCAAACATGAAACGACTGATGTCCCGGACACCCGACGCCAGTCGCTCGACCTGAGTTCCGGTTGCCTTTGCGTAGTACGTATTGGGGAAAGGATGCCCGTAGTAGCCCCAGCGAAACATCTCGTGCACCACCACGACGCCGAGCCCTGCGACAAGGAATCCGCCCAGCCAATCGCGAACACCGCCCGCTTGATCTGGCTCCCCGCGGTGCGCAAACCACACGAGTACCGGCAGCGCGACCAACAAGGGGAGCGCCTCGGGGCGCGTCAGGATCATGCCTGCCGTCACGAGTCCCACGACAGTTCCGCTCGTGCGGCCGGGTGAGCGCTGCAACGCGAGCAAGCACTCCACCATCAGCACCAAGAAGATGGGTGTTTCCATCCCGTCGCCGCAGTTCAAAATAAACACAGGCTGGGTAGCTAGAATCAAAACTCCCCAGCGACGCGTCGAACCTGTTGGGCTCGGGAACGTCCAAACGCGATAGAGCACCCATAGCGACGAAACGAACGCGAGCGCCTTGATCGCCACGAGCGCGGGTTTCACCTGTATGACGGCAAAGGGAATCGCGGCAAGCAACATCCAAAGAAAAGACGTGTAGCCCTCAACAGATTCCCCGACGTTGTAGACGGGCCCCGGACCCGTCGCGAGATTCAGCGAATACCGAAATGTGATAAACGCATCATCCAACCAATAGGCTCGGTAATCAGACCAAAGCCAGGCGAAGCCAACGCATGCAACTGCGAAGCAGGAAGCCGTTAGCGCGACGTTCGGTTTGGTTCGGTTCGTCGCGTGCATGGCTGATAGCTTACCGAGTCTCGACAGGTCCGGAAGATCGTGTATCAACCCAACCGGAGATTCGTATTTGATAAAGCGAAACGCATTGTTGATCGCGCTGCTGCTCACGCTGGGCTCAACGAGCAGCGCAGTCCTGATCGACTCCGGCGATGGGACGGGCAATACCACGGCACCGTCACCTGACCCGGGATGGCGCAACATCGGTGTGTGCAACGGCCTCTCCGTCACCTACATAGGCGATGGCTGGGTGCTTTCGGCCGCCCACGTCGGTGCGAAGCCAGTCGCGATCGACGGCAACGTTTACCCACCTGTCGAAGGCACGCACGTCACACTTCAGTATTCGGACGCAGTCCAATCTGACGTGGCCCTGTTTCGCATCAATCCGTATCCAAAGAACCTTCCGGTACTCCCGATCCGAACTCATCCCGTTTCTGTCGCAGAACCGATCTTGATGGTTGGCAATGGGCGCATCCGTGCCGGTGCAACCAGCTGGAACAAGGCTGGAAGCATCAGTGGCTACCTCTGGTCCAAACGCAAAGGGTTGCGCTGGGGAACCAATGTCGTTTCGGGGGCAGAGGTTGACCTCGTCGCATTCGACAAGACGACGCACTCGTTCTACACAAACTTCACTCAAGGCGGGACCCGTCACGAAGCCCATGCCACCACGGGTGATTCGGGCGGCCCCGTCTTTACCCGTACCGGCGACGGCTGGGAACTCGCCGGTGTGATGTACGCCACCAACGGTTTTGCCGGACAACCTAACAAGAGCACGATCTACGGCAATCGCACCTACATCTCGGACCTTTCCTTCTATCGAGACCAAGTTATTGCCGTCACTACGCCCAGCTGCGGCAACGGTCATGTCACGATTGACGAACAATGCGATGACGGAAACACCATCGCGGGCGATTGTTGTTCCGCCACCTGTCAGTTTGAAGCTGCCACCACGAGCTGCAATGACGGGCTCGTCTGCACGATCAACAACACCTGTGACGGAGCGGGCGTGTGCAGCGAGGGCGATTCCTTGCCCTGTGTCGATGCTGATCCGTGTACGGCCGACAGCTGCGACGAGGCGAGCGGCTGTCTAAACACGCCCATCGAAAGCGCGATCTGCACACCCTAAACGGCCGCCCCCTGCCCCACGGTAGAATCCGCCAAACAGCGACAAGAGGCGCGCCCGGGCAATGAGTCACACCGTCAATTGCGCATGCGAAGGGCCGCCGGCTTGAGCGCCCGACGGTGCCGCAATTTATCCAATAGCTACAGCTCTCCGGTTTTGCTAACGAACCCCGCAGGTTCACAAAGGTTTGAGGAAACATGAGGGCTATCGAGAGCGTTGGTTTCGTGGGTTGGCGCGGCATGGTGGGTTCGGTGCTGCTCGACCGCATGCGCGCAGAAGGCGATTTCGCCGGTCTCGAGCCGCACTTCTATACGACATCCCAAGTCGGGCAAGATGGGCCAGACGTCGGTGTGCCGGTAACCCCCCTGCGTGACGCGTATGACCTTGCGTCCCTCGCGTCCCACGACGTGATCGTGACCTGCCAAGGCGGCGACTACACCGTAAAAGTTCTCGATCAACTTCGCATCGATGGCTGGGACGGCTATTGGATCGACGCCGCACGCAGCAAGCGCATGGACGACGACAGTGTGATCGTCCTCGACCCCGTCAATCGAGATGTCATCGACCGCGGCATCGCGTCAGGCACCAAGAACTACATCGGTGGCAACTGCACTGTGAGTCTGATGCTCATGGGACTCGACGGCCTGTTCAAGAATGATTGGGTCGAATGGATGAGTGCCATGACATACCAGTCGGCTTCAGGCGCGGGTGCAAAAGGCATGCTCGAACTGATTGGACAGATGCAGTCGCTTTCGAACGGCTGCTCGGACCTGCTCGCAAACCCCGCATCCACCGCTCTCGAAGTCGACAAGCGACTCGGCACCGTGATGTCGAGCGACAGCTATCCGACCGACGTCTTCGGTGTACCGCTGGCGGGCAGCTTGATCCCGTGGATCGATGCGCCGACCGACGCGGGTTCAACTTTTGAAGAATGGAAGGCACAAGCCGAAGGGAACAAAATCCTTGGCAGTGACCCGATCATTCCGATCGATGGCATCTGCGTGCGCGTCGGCGCGATGCGCTCTCATAGCCAGGGCTTTACGATCAAGCTGAAGAGCGACATTCCTCTCGACGAAATCGAAGCCGCGATCGCCGGCGCCAATGAATGGGTCAAGTTTGTTCCGAATGAAATGCAGGCTACCCGCGAACAGCTTTCGCCGGCTGCGGTATCGGGCACGATGGCGATTCCGGTCGGCCGGGTGCGCAAGCTCAACATGGGCCCCGACTACATCACAGCGTTCACCGTCGGCGACCAGCTCTTGTGGGGCGCGGCCGAGCCGCTGCGCCGGGTACTCGCGATCTTGCGCGCCGCTTAAGCAGCGCGTCTATTTACGCCGAGTCACCTCACCTTCCACCGACTCACCTCAGCGCGGGTTACCTCGCGTCGCTATTTCTTTTCGGGCTCCGAGTCGGGAGCCACGAAAGTCTTGTCACGCAGGCGGCTCAAGAGGCCTTCAGGCTGATCGCGGTTCACGATGTCTTTAAACTGCGAGCGAAAGTTCGAGACGAGACTGATCCCCTCGATGGTGACGTCGATCACCCGCCAGGTTCCGTCGCGCCCGCGAACCCGGTAGTTCATCTCAATGCCATCGGCGGAACCCCCGACGATGGCCGTCATGACGGTGACGTCCCCTCGTTTTTCGACCCGGGCGTTCTTGAAGACCACATCTTCGTTGGCATAGCGAATGAGCCGCGAGCCATAGCTGCGAGAAAGGTAGACTTTGAACAGCTCGGTAAATTCACTGAGCTGTTCGTCAGAGAACTTCTTGACGTTTCTCGCCAACACCAAACGCGAGATGCTCTTGAAGTCAAACTCCGTGAACACGATCGCTTCGAGAGACTTGATCTTGACTTCGTCCGCGATGCCTTCCTTCGCGAGTTCGACGAGGATCTTCCCCACCATCGACTCCACCATTGCGCGCGCGCCGGCGCCAGCCGCGTCGGTTGCCGCCGCCGTCGCTGAAGTGGTCGCGAAAATCGCCATCGCAAGCCCGAGCCCGTAGTGGAGCAGCCTTCTAGAGACCCCTGTCACGGTCTCCTTTTCCAGAGTCGGTTTCTTCATCATCGAAGTAATAAAGATCATCGTCATCCTCGCTTTCGAGCTCGGTCGAGTCGTTCAGTTTGCTTGCCAGGTTCTGCAGGTACGCGTCACGCACGAATAGGTAGTAGTCGAACGCGTCTTCTCGACTCTGTTGAATTTCTTCGAGGTAAAAGGCGCGCGCATTGAGCAAGCGCGTCCCGGTCGTCACGACCGTTCCCCAAATAGGTATGTAGTAGGAATACGGTGCGGAGAAGGAATCGGCAGCGAGCCCCACCGTTTGGCGCACAGTCGAGGGACCGAATAACGGAAGCATGACGTAGTTCCCTTCCGGGACCCCCCACACGCCGAGGGTCTGGCCCCAGTCTTCTTCGTTACGCGCCATGCCGTCCATCGAAGCGACGTCGATCAAACCACCCAGTCCGAAGATGGTGTTCGCGGTAAAGCGCACGAGGTCGACACTCGCGTCGTACGGCTTGCCCTGAAGCAAGTTGTGCATCATCACGAGGGGCCGGTTGGCGTGATCGAAAATATTTCGAATCCCCGTCTGCACCAATTCCGGAACAACCCAGTCCCAACTCTTCGCAACGGGCTCGAGGACGTAGCGATCGAGTCCTTCGTTAAATGCGAAAACCTTGCGATTGGATTTTTCCCAAGGGTCGGCGCCCGAAGTCGTGGCGCAGCCGGCTGCGAACAAAAACGCTAGGGCTAGAGCGAGACGGCTGCTCGTTCGAAACGCATGGCCTCGATGCTGGCGAAACGCAGACACCGTTACTCTCCCTCGACGTCGGATCCATGAATAAACGCGCCGATCAGTTTTTCGAGGTTGAGCGCACTCTCGGTGAA
Source organism: Myxococcales bacterium (assembly GCA_012960035.1). Lineage (GTDB taxonomy): Bacteria > Myxococcota_A > UBA9160 > UBA9160 > UBA4427 > DUBZ01. The sequence continues at coordinate 45,756 of DUBZ01000124.1, forward strand.
GTCGAGGCTTTCGCCGTCCTGAATCAGGTCGATCTCGCCCCCCGGCTCGAGAGCGATGTACTGGTTGCCCAGCAGCCCGGATGTTCGAATCGATGCGCTCGTATCAATCGACAGGTCCAGGTCGGGACGCACGTCCAGCACGACTATGGCACGCAGGTCGTCATCGAGGTTGATCGACGTCACCTGACCGACCTTGACGCCGGAGATCACCACAGGCGCCCGCGGCGTGAGCGCGCCGATCTCATCGAAAGTCGCGGTCATGGTAAAGCCACCGGGGCCGCTGTAGGACATCCCGCCAACTTCGAGGGACAGATAAGCGACTGCGGAAAGACCGAGCATCACGAAGATGCCCACGACAAGATCTTTTTGACTCGATTGCATGTGTCTTCCTTTCGTACGTGCCTTGTGCACGTTCTGGCAAATTACGCCGCCACTCAAACGCCCCAGAGCGCGGTAATGAAGTAGTCGCTGAACAAGATCGTGACCGATGCGATGACGACGGTTGAAGTCGTGGCGCGGCTGACCCCCGCCGCATTCGGTTCACTCGAATAGCCACGGTATGTCGAAATGATGCCGACCAAGGCACCAAAGATGACGGCCTTCAAGATGCTGCCGACCACGTCTTCGCGGAAGTCCACGGACGTTTCGAGACTCGCGAGATACGTCCCGCCATCGAGGCCCAGCAATTCAACCCCGACCACATAGCCGCCGAAGATCGCGCACACGGTAAAAATCGCCGAAAGCAACGGCATCACGAGGGTCATGGCCAACGCTTTGGGTAGCGCCACAAAGTGAACCGGGTTGACGCTCATCATGCGCAGCCCATCGAGTTGTTCCGTTGCGACCATGGTTCCGATTTCGGCCGCGACCGATGAACCCGCTCGTCCTGTGACCAGCAGGCCGGTCAATACGGGACCCAACTCACGAATCAACGACAGTCCGACCACGGCGCCGAGGCTTTCTTCAGCACCGAAGCGCACGAGCGTCGTGTATCCCTGCAATCCCAGCACCGCGCCGACCGCAAACCCCGACGTTGCGATCAAGACCACGGAAAGAACGCCTAGGTCGTAAATCGCTTCGAGCGTGCGGCCAAATCGAACCGGCGGGCGAAAGAGGTTCCGCGCCACGTCGCCGGCGAACAGCGTCACGCGACCAAAACTCGAGAGCATTTCGAGCGTTTGGCGTCCTAACTCAGAAATCGGATTCGCCATTAGTTTGACCTCGAACTCATTCGCTTGTGCCCCCAGACGACAGCGTCTTGAGATACGCCACGCCGTCGGCACCGAGGAAGTCACGGATTTCAGAATCGTCGCTCGTTGCCAGTTCCTCCGGCGTTCCCGAAATCGCGGTGTTGTTCCGCAAAAGCACCAAGCGATGTCCCATCCGCAACGAAGACGCCATGTGGTGCGATGTCACTATGACGGTGAGACCGCGCTCGCGATTCAATTGGGTGAGCAACGCTTCAATTCGCTCGACATTCGGTGGGTCGAGCCCAGAAAACGGTTCGTCGCAGAGCAGGATCTCCGGGTCTTCGACAATGGCGCGCGCAAGCGCCGCGCGGCGCAGCATACCGCCGGACAACTCCCCGGGAAGTAAGTTTTCGACCCCCTCAAGCCCCACGGCGTCGAGGCGCTCTCGAACGGCGGTTGCGATTTCGGCCTCGGTCAGGCTGCTGTGCTCGCGAAGTGGCAAAGCGACATTGTCGAAGATTGTCATCGAATCGAGCAAGGCACCGTTCTGAAACAGCATGCCAAGTCGCTTTCGCACTCTGGCGAGTCCCGGTTCGTCGAGCTCTTGAAGGGCTTGACCTGCAACGGAGATGTGGCCGCGGTCGGGCCGCTGCAAACCACCAATCATTCGCAGCAGCGTGCTCTTCCCTGCCCCACTCGCCCCCATCAAGACGGTGACGCGACGGGCCAGCATTTCGCAGGCCAGGTCCCGAAAGACTTCGCGGGTTCCGTAGCTCAGAAAGATGGAGTCGAAGGTAACATGCGACTCGATCGTTTCTGTCACATTGGCTGACGCGCTCATGGTAGGGCTCCGGGGCGAATGGCGCCGGAACTCTAGCCTGTCACCGATCGCACGTCCCGATCGACGTTTGCTTTTCGCGATCGAAGTTTCGGTACGCGTACACCCAATGAAGAGCGGTCGGATCTGTTAGCGTTCGTCAAACCGCACGAATGGATTGATCTGGCCGATGCAGCAACCGCTGCTCTTGCAGGAATGCTCGTCGGTCTGTTCACCAAACCAGTCGTGCTCACTCGCTTACGAACTCCATCCGCAATCCATTCCGTGAGGTTTGCAATTGGCCGAGCAGTACACCGCCATCGTCGTTGGGACAGGTTTCGCATCTACGTTCTTTCTCCATCGACTGCTCGATGGGTTAGACTCCAACTCTCGAGTTTTGGTCCTTGAGGCCGGGAAAAGACACCCGCACCGCTGGCAACTCAACCACCCGAATGCGCTCAGTAAAATCGCACGTCAGACATTTATCAATCGCACGCCGAAAAAACCTTGGGTGGTAGAGCGGGCGTTTGGTGGCGGATCCAATTGCTGGTGGGCTTGTACGCCACGATTGCTTCCCAACGACTTTCGCCTGCAGTCGACCTATGGCGTGGCGCGCGACTGGCCCGTTTCTTATGACGCCCTCGAAGCGTCGTATTGCGACGCCGAAGCGCTGATGGACGTCGCGGGGCCAAGTGACGACTCGCCCTTCCCCCGCAGTCGCCCCTACCCGCTTCCGCCCCACACCATGAGCGATCCGGACCAGCTTTTGAAACGCGCTTTCCCCCACAGTTTCTTCGCGCAGCCCACTGCCAGGCCATCCCGCGCAGTCGCGAACAAGCGCCCTCGGTGTTGCAACAGCGGGGTGTGTCACCTGTGTCCGATCGATTCGAAGTTCACGATCGAAAACTCCATGCGCCACGTCTATGAAGACCCACGCGTAAGCCTCGAATTCGACGCTCTTGTACAAAGAGTCGACATTCAAAACGGCGTCGCGACGGGCGTCGAGTTCGTGCGCGACGGTCGCGCGCACCGGGTGAGAGGCGACCTTGTGGCGCTCGGTGCGAGCGCAATCTTTAACCCCCACATCCTGTTGAATTCGGGCTTCAGCGAACACGCCCTGGGCCGCAACCTTCACGAACAGACGTCGATCAAGGCCAACGTACTACTCGACGGTGTCGATAACTTCCAGGGCAGCACCAGTATCACGGGACACGGGTACATGCTCTACGACGGTCCCCACCGCAAAGATCGTCCCGCGATTCTGATCGAAACTTGGAACGTACCCCGGCTCCGGGATGAGCGAGGCAAGTGGCGCCAGCTCATCAAATTGATGTGCATCATCGAGGAATATCCGAACGAACAAAGTCGCGTCACCGTCGCAAAGGAAGACCCCACTCGACCCGCCGTGTCGTTTGCGGGTCGCGGGCAAGACACGGCGAAGGCGGTTGCCGCACTCAAAACCGAACTTCCAAAACTAATGTCCAAGCTTCCGATCGAAGACGTCGTCATTGCGAACAGCTTCAAGGAGACCGACGCGCATGTACTTGGAACCGCCGCGATGGGGGACGATCCAGCCTCGAGCGTTGTGGACCGTCATCTCATTCATCATCAAGTCCGCAACTTGATGGTCCTCGGCGGGAGCGCTTTTCCGACTTCGTCTCCGGCGAACCCAACGCTGACCATTGCCGCCCTTTCGCTTTGGGCAGCAAACCACCTAAACCACAGCCGGGCGGGAGACACGACGTGAAGCAGGCACGGACAGACCGACTGACCCGGCGAAGACTCGTACAGTGGCTCGCTGCGATCGGTGGACGCGTTCTGAGTGTGCGTTTAATCGGGTTTGCCGGCAGCGGACTGGCGGTGTCGAGTTGCGCGGAAGATGAAGCCGTATCTCCCGCACACCCTACGTCGGAGCTGCATCACGCGATCCGCGAGCATTTCACTTATCTCTCAATCGACGACGCGGTCGTGAACGCTTTTGAGAAAGATCTCACGCGACACCATGGCGCGTGGTCAGCCAGTAAGAGCCCACGCCCCTTCACGCGATTCCTCGCATCGACCGACTTCTTTCAAAACGGCGGCGACGAATCACGTCCGCTCACCTACGTGAGCTACTACGATCCCTACGTGTCGACGTGTTACAACCCCTTCGCCGACGCTTCGGCTCCTGGGGAGCGGCAAGCGACTTAGCCGCCGTCCATGTTTTGAAAGTAATTCCAGTAAGCCCCGTTGCAAGGTGCGTGCATGATCGGGGAGGAAGAGCCAGTATTTTGGCGCGCCGACACGCTCCCGCACATCGGCGAAAACTTCCGCAGCGGCCCCGTGGATCTCACCATCGCTCACTCCGAACATCGCCGGATCGACGAACCGCAACCAGCCGTTAAGGCGTTGGGGCCACCGGCTTGGCGTCGGGCCTTGTCGCCCAAATTGCCCAGGCCATGAAGATGAACTGAAACGGCAATCGCCCGTAGAGCGCCAGCATCGTCATTCCCTGTTCAAGAAACGGCTCGGGGTTGAGCACCATGTTGAGATTGGCTGGGAAGACCGCAATGAGCAGCGCGACAATGCCGTACCCCGCTCGTTGCCGAACTGACTGAAACAACACCGCCAGCCCGAGAGCCACTTCAAACACACCGCTCAAATACACAAGCTCGACGTGTAGAGGCAGGTAGTCCGGCATGATGGCGACAAACGAATCGGGTTCTACGAAGTGGCCAACGCCGACCGCCACAAAGAAGAAAGACAGCACGAACAGTGCGACGCGCTTGGGAATGGAGTCGGGAAATTCGAACATTGCGAGAAAATAGACGACCCACGCCGTATTGCATACAACCGACTACCGATGGGTTCCTTAAATAATCAAACCCACCCCCGCCCTCGCGACACACAAATTGCGCGTTAGCATTGCACCCTATGCAGGACACCATCAAAGCGGTCATTGCGGAATTGTCTCCATGGCTGGCAACCCAACTCACGAGTGAAAGCACCCTGGTGCAACTCGCGATCGTTGCGACATCGCTGCTGCTCGCTTGGGTGCTCGTTCGTCCCGCACGAACCGTCATAGACCACATCTTCGACGGCCGAATCGAAACCGCACGCGCTCGCCGCTTTGCGACGCTGCTAAGACGTTTGGTCTTCCCGGCCCTGTGGCTTGCACTCGTTGGCATCGGGGCCGTCGCGGCCCAAGACGCTGGCTACGGCAATTTGATCACCCGCGCCGCATCAAGCCTACTTGCAGCTTGGTTGGGGATTCGCGTTATTTCGAGCGCGATCGCGGAGCCCTTCTGGGCTCACGCGGCGGCGATCACAGCTTGGTCGATCGCGGCGCTGAATATCCTCGACTTGCTCGACCCCGCCCTCGCGTTTCTCGACGGCCTGGCGTTCAACATGGGCAAATCGCACGTGTCCGTGCTGTTGGTCATCAAGGCCGCCTTCATGGTCTCAGTCCTACTCTACTGCGCCCTCGCAATCTCACGGTTGGTTCAAAGCCGCATCGCCCACGTCCCCAACCTCACGCCGTCGATTCAGGTCCTACTCACCCAAGTCACACGCTTTGCCTTGGTCGTTGCCGCGTTCCTCATTTCGATGAGCGCCGTTGGGATCGACTTGTCGACGTTTGCGGTTGTTGGCGGCGCCATTGGCTTAGGCATTGGCTTTGGCCTGCAAAAGGTCGTATCGAACTTGATCAGCGGCATCATCTTGTTGCTCGATCGCTCGATCAAGCCCGGTGACGTGATCGAGGTTGGCGAGACTTACGGCACCGTAGACAGCCTCGGCGCGCGCTGTACTTCGGTCATCACCCGGGACGGCACCGAATGGCTGATCCCCAACGAAGACCTGATCACCCAACGCGTCGCAAACTGGTCATACAGCACGAAATTCGTTCGGCGACGGGTGCCGATCGGCATTGCCTACGACTCGGATATCGACCTCGCGACGGCACTCATCCTCGAAGCGGCGAGTGAAACCGAACGCGTCTTAAAGGATCCCGTCACGAGGTGTCTGCTCAAGGGCTTTGGGGACAACTCGGTTGACTTAGAACTCCGATACTGGATCGACGACCCCGAAGACGGCATTTCGACTGTAACGGACGCGGTCCTACGCAAAGTTTGGAAGAAGTTCCAGGAACACCATATCGAGATCCCGTTCCCCCAACGCGACCTTCACATCCGAAGCGACCTTATTCGCGTGAAAATCGAACCGCCGGACGCCTCGTAGCGAAGGTGCAGACCTCGCTGCAGTCGTACTTGCCCCGTCGCGCCGTACACGCGCGCCCTACATGAACGACGGGCGCGTCCCAATCACCTTCTTCTCTTTGAGCACTTCGATCTCCTCGTCGCTCAGGCCAAGCTCTTCCTTCAACACTTCCTCGTTGTTCTGCCCGAGGGTGGGTGGCGGCCCAGTGTGCAGTTGATTGCCGAGGATCGAATACTTCATTGGAAAACCGGGGTAGCGCGTGTCGCCTGTGACCGGATGCTTCATGTTTTGGAAAAACTGTCGGTGCTCTAGCTGAGGGTTCGGCATCACGAAGTGACCGTTCACGATTTGCGACGCGGGTACGCCCACTTCGAGCAAGCCATTGACGGTTTCATCGAGCGGCAGGTCTGCGAGCCAAGCTTCGAGTTTCACGTCCAGCGCATCGTGCGCACTGCGACGCCCCGCAAGCGAGCCGAGTGCAGGGTCGTTCGCGAGTTCGTCATCGCCCATCACCGAACACAGCGCGGACCATTGTTCGTCGGTCTCAATGGATAACGCCAGCTCCGCCTCGTCTTTGCAGTAGTAAACCCCCTGCGGTGCTGCGGCCGGAGATCGGTTTTCATCGCGAGACAGCAGTTCGCCGTAGGCCGAATATTCAAGCACCTGCTCAACTGCGAGATTCAAAGCCACTTCCACCAAAGGCATTTCGATCAATTGACCGCGACCGGTGCGTTTGCGCACTTCGAGCGCCGCGATCAGCGACACGATCGCGTGCATGCCACCGGCGGGGTCACACAAGCCGCGAATCACGAGCGGCAAGTCTTTATAACCCGTCATCCAAGCCAGCCCGCTGACTTGCTCAACCGTCATCGCAAAGCCCGCACGATCGCGCCAAGGGCCACTCAACCCGAATGCGGGCATCCGAACCATGATCGCCTTGGGGTTGATGGCTTCGACCTGTTCCCAGCCGAGACCAAAGTTTTCAAGCACCCGGGCGGAGAAGTTTTCGATCACCACGTCCGCTTTCGCGATCAGCCGTTTGAGCAGCGCGAGCCCTTCTTCACTGTCGAACTGCAGCGTCACTGCCCGCTTGCCCGTATTGGCGCCTGCAAATACGGGAGACCATTCCCAGAGGTCGGGCCCAGGACGCGCGCCGGCGAATCGCATGCCGTCGGGTCGCTGGATGGACTCGACCTTAATGACGTCTGCGCCCATATCCGAAAGAAAACAGGTCGCGAACGGGCCTGCCCAAAATGCGGTCAGATCAAGCACCCGCAAACCCTCGAGTGGATGCGGTGTGCCGCCAAGCTCCTTGTCGAAGTCGGGTTCGAGGCTTTTGATTTCGGCCAAAACTTCTTCGGTGTGTTCGCCAAGTTTGGGTGCGGGACCCGGCGGCCGGAACTCACCGACGCCCAGTTGGTAGAACGGGCGTGGATGCAACACACCTTTGTCATTCTCGCGATACACGCCCCGCGCCTGGATGTGGTCCATGAGTGGCAGCGTTTCGCCGTCACCGATGGGCGTAACCGGGATCCGCAGCAACAACGCGAGTTCAACAATTTCGTCGACCGTTCGCTCGCGCGTCCACGAATGCACGATCTCCTGAATGAAGTCGATGTGCTGCATGCGGTGCCAGCCTTCGAGGAACGCGTGGTCCTCGGCGACTTCTTGCTGGCCGATCAGCGCGCAAAAGTCTGTCCACTGTTGGCCGGTGATCGTGCAAAACCCCACCCAGCCATCTTTGGTCGGTTCGATTGAAGGCAACTCGATGCCACGCGGCAGCGGCCCTTCATTCCACTGTCCATTGAGATCGTGATAGACCGTGAGACACAGCGTCTGCACTTCGAACTTGGAAAGGTCGACGAGCTGCCCCGCTCCAGTCTTCTTTGCCGAAAGCCACGCGCAAAGCCCACCACTCGCCGCAAACCCACCGGCCGCCCACTCGCTCGCACGCCCACCTGCCGCCAAGGGTTTGCGACCTGGAAGCCCGCGATACGCGATTGAACCCACCGCGGCCTGCAAAGTAAACTCGGTATTGGGACGGTCGCACCAAGGTCCGGTTTGACCGAAGGGGGTAATGCTCACCACCGACAGCGCCGGGTTGTTCGCCTGCATGGCACCCAAGGTAAGACCCAATGCGTCGAGGGTGCCCGGAGCAAAGGATTCAAAGACGAGATCGACGGTGCTGACCAGTTCGAGAAAGTCGGACTTGCCCGCCTCCGTTTCAAGGTCGATTACGACACTGCGCTTCGACGCGTTCAAGAAGTCAAACAAAGCGCCGTCTTCATCTGGGCCGAGTTGTTGACCCGACGCAGTCCAGCTTCGCAGTGGGTCGCCCGTTGGAGGTTCGACTTTGATGACTTCCGCGCCGGAGTCCACTAGGAGTTTGGTCGCGTAGGCACCTGCAATTTCGGTCGAAAGATCTACGACGCGAAGTCCAGCGAAGGGCCACAACTCGTTTTTTTCCATTCAACCCACTCCCGTTTCGATCGGCGTTCGCCTGCGAACCGCGAAAGGTAGACGCGCACGCGCGTGCGTTCCAACCAAAAACAGCTCGCGTGCTGAGCCGCCACGCCCGCAACCCATACGCGGTGATGGACGCGAACACGTCGGACATCGGTACGCTGGTTTAAAAGTCGGGCGGCTTTCGGGATTTTCTGTCGCGCTCGTCCCTGCGGTCCCATCGCCCATTCGAGATCGACGTCCTCGACCGGAGCGCTGCTCTTCAAGTGGATGCGGTCGTTTTTCTTCTTGTTTTCCGACCTTGAGGTCAAAGATCCCCAGGGCATTCCCGTCGGCCGCCACTCACACCGGCGGATCGCGCAGCGGAAGACTCGAGCGATACGTGTCGAGATGCTGGATGAACTGGCGCATCACATCTTCGGAGGCGCCCGCCTCCCGCAGCATTTTGATCACCTCGGTCTGCATTTCGATGGCTTCGTCAAATTTGCCCTCTTCTGCGAGGCCTGCCGCCAACGTATCGAGAAACGCTGGAGACCGTTGATCCGGTTTCGCGATCACGTTGCGAATGAGTTTGATCGCCTTCGCACCGTCACGCAATTTCGCTTCGGGGAGGGTCGCTAAGGCCCAGGCGTAGTTGTTCACCACTGGAAGCAGGTTCGGACAGTCCCTCGCCCCTGTCTCAAGGATCGACAGCTGCGCTTCAAATTGACGCTGCTGATACAGCGACGTGTTGAGCATCCCAAGAGTCGGCTCGTGACACGGTCGATCTTGGTTGAGTCGGACCAACTCTCCGACAGCCTCTTCCAAACGACCTTGCCCCTCGAGTACGGTCACAAGCTTTTCCCGAACCACGAACGCTTCCGGTCGGTGTTCAAGAATCTCGCTCAGCACCACGGTGGCTTCGGGCCACCGCTCGAGCTGCACCAAAGCCTCGGAAAGAAGGTCACCGGCAAGAACGCTCGTTGGGTTTCGAGCGAACAAAGGTCGCGCCCATTCGAGGGCGTCGTCATACTTCTTCGCCACGATCGCACCAACCGCCCATCCCGCCCGCTCGATGTCTCCGGTACGCGAGGACGGGTCTTCGCCGAAGAGTTCGAGCGATTCCCCGGCACTCGATAGGGTTGTTGACCCCGCCACTTCGACGTAACCCAGGGCGCGTAGCTGAGCCTCGGCTTGCGGTGTTATATCGATGCGGGATGCGGAATGGCTCACGGGGGCCGTTTCCAACATCGCCGCGAGTTTTGCGCGAAGTCCTTTGGCGACTCCAGGCTCAGCCTCGAACTTGTTGTCGAGTTCGCCCGGGTCCGCCATCACGTCGTAGAGCTCGGGGTTGACCTTGTGGATGTATTTCCAGCGCCCCTCACGCACGAACCGCAAGGGCGACATTTCAAAGGTCGAAGCAATGCGAGTGGCTTCGCCATACGCGACCGAACCCAGGTCATCCGTTTCGCCTCGCAGTAGCGGCGTCAGCGAGACGCCGTCGATATCGCCCAAGGGGTAGTGGCCCAACAGGTCGAGGGCAGTCGGGGCAATGTCGACGCTGCGCGCGAGAGCCTCGATGCGCTGGCCCTTGGGGAGCGCATCGAGGCCCCACATGAGCAGCGGGACCTTCATTGTCGTGTCGTAGAGAAAATAGCTGTGGGTGCGTTCTCCGTGTTCCAGAAGCCCTTCACCGTGGTCCGCTGTAATGACAACGAGCGTATTGTCTCGCAGTCCGAGTGCTTCGAGTTCAGCGATGAAACGCCCCATTTCGTGGTCCTGGTGCGCAACCTCGGCGTGATAGCTGCTCGACGGAATCTTCGCGTTGAACTCGGGGACCGGTGAATACGGTGCGTGCGCACTGAAGTAGTGAAGCCAAAGAAAGAACTCTTCGTCCTGATTCTCTCGCACGAATTCGATGCCGCTGTCCGTGATGTCCCCGGCGTCGCGGACTTGAATCACTTCGGCGTTCACTTGACCGTTGCGCTCCCGAAACACCGCGCGAAGTTTGACGCCTTCCGTGTCTGTCCCGCGTACTGTCGAGAAGCCTTGTGAAAGCTTGGTCTTCTCGCCCACGACGACCGCGGCGATCTCGGCCCGGGTTTCGTAACCCGCCCCCGTCAAAACTTCGGCCAACGTCAGTTGATCGTCCGCGAGCACGTAACCGCCGTTGCCGCGCACACCGTGGGAATAGGGTTGTTTGCCCGTAAAAATCGTGGCGTGGGAGGGAAGCGTTTCGGGACTCGACGCCATCGCCTGGTTGAACAACACGCCCTCTTCCGCCATCCGATCAAAATTCGGCGACGTCTCAAGGGGTTGACCATAAGCGCCAAGCGCGTCGGCTCGGGTGGTGTCGAGGGTGATGATGACGAGGTTCGGTGAACGACTCGCCGGGGCTTCAGTTTGATCGGTACGCGTGCCCTCTAGATCGTCGCATCCGGCGGCGACAAGGAAGGTCACCGCCAACAACAACGCGACCCAGCCGTAGCCTTTGCCATCGAGACGATGGTCAGAACAAACGGACGACGAAACAACAATGTGATCTTGAGCTGGCAAACTTCGCTTCTCCTCTGCGGTACACGCCTGCGGGGCGGCAGCATAGAACAGATCGATTCACCTCGATTTGGCGCCGGCGCTGCTGACAGGACGCTGTCTGTAGACATCGCCATTACTCAATGGGCTGCCCCCTACTGACAACAGGGTGTCAAGAGCCTTCGAGTGAGGTCGTTCGCGATCGCAGTCGCGATAAATCATTAACTTATTGAAGCGTCAGTGCTTTGTATGCATTTCGATTCACAAGGAAGGAGAAAGTTGTGTCGTAACCGGTCCGGATGGAAATGCGGTTGGACTCTGCGCCGATCACGCAAGCGCTTAAGCGTCTCGTAATAGAGCGCGATGGGTCGGCGCCGCAGAACAACCGACCCGCCGAGCGACTTGCGCGAAACCGGCGCCGCACCATTGGGCGTGTGCGCCTTCTGCCGCGCAGACTCCTAGCTCTTGTCGAACGCCGGTATGACGTGCTCACCGAGCAACTCGATGGACCGCATCACCGCCTTATGAGGGATCTTGTACGGGTTCACCAGGTTGAAGAGCATGTCGCAGCCACTCGCGGCGTAGCGTTCGGCGATTTCGATGCAGCGCTTGGGATCGCCCACCATGGCCGCACCGGAGTCGCGGATGTAGTCGAAGGACAGCTGGTCGAGGAGCCCGCCGTCTCGCGCTTTCGCGATTTCGCCCGCGTACGAATAGCTGCCCAAGTCCTGCCCCTTGCCTTGCATCCAGTCCGCCACGCCCGCGATCGCCCGAGCGCCAGCCTTTGGATACCACTCCATCGATTCCGCGGCCTCGGAGAACGCGCGCTCATTGGTGTCTGCGCAATGAACCATGGTGAAGGTCGCAGCCTGGGTGTTGATCGCTTTGCCAATCGGGTCCGTGCACTCGGCCTGCCCCTTGCGGTATTCGGCGATTCGTTCTTTCAAGTCTTCGGGCGGCACGCCAACACTGAACGAACAAAGACCAAGACCCAACTGCCCCATGGTGCGATGGCCTTCGAGGCTCGTCGTGGCTCCCCAGATCGGGGGATGGGGATCCTGAAGCGGCTTCGGGTGAACCCGACGTCGAGGCACGGTCCAGTGCTTACCGTTGTGTTCGATTTCATCTTCGGTCCAGGCACGCACCACGACCTCGATCGCTTCGCGCCACATCTCGCGAGTTTCTTTCGGGTCGACGCCGAAGCCTTCTAGCTCTGCTCGTGTCGCAGAGCGCCCGGTTCCAAACTCAACGCGACCGTCGGACAGCAAGTCTTGCACCGCAACCGATTCGGCGGTGCGGATCGGATGGTTATAAGGCTTCGGCATCAGGCGAACCCCATAACCAATCCGCAATTTGCTGGTCTTGGCAGCGACGTGGGCGTAGAGGATTTCGGGATTCGAGCAGTGTGAAAACTCGTCGAGGAAATGATGCTCGACGCTCCAAAAACTGTGGAAGCCGGCCTGCTCTGCGAGTACCGCCTGCTCGACTTGCTCTTTGTAGGCCTTGTATTCGCTGTCCTTTGCCCAGGGCTTCGCAACAGGAATCTCGGTGAACAATGCAAACTTCATCGCGTCCTCACTATGGCAGTCGGTTGACGTGCCGGGTGGTTGAGAAGATGTCTCGCGGCCGCGGACCGTGGAGACCCAAGGTGTGTTGGCCTCCATAGTCTAGCAGCGAACGCACGAGCACTTCGAAACGCGAATTTTCCGAAGTGGGCTCGACCTAGGCTTTACGTGTCCCGACGACGAGACCGACGGGCACTGACCAGTTGCCTTTGTCATCCACAGCGAAGCGTTCCCGCACCCGCGAAGATGCGGACGCAAAACTCGCCCGGAGCATCGCGACTTCTTCTTCCGGGGTTCGCGATCGCCTGACCCAGTCTTCGAAATTGAGCGGGATGTCCCACGCTGCGACGTCGGTGAGTTCGAAGTCCACCTCGGCAAACATGTCGCGCCAATCGGACACCCGGTAGTCACGCACGTGACTCGAGTCCCGGAACAATTCGATCCTGTTCAGAAACGCGTCGAGCTCGTCGTCTTCCGGTGAGAACGTGTCGACCAAGACGAAGCGCCCCGTTGGCGCAAGAACCCGGGCGACCTCACGCAATGCAGCGGGAACGTCGGCATAGTGGTGCGCGCTCTGCCGCGACGTAACCCGATCAAAGGCAGCATCGGCGAAGGGCATCTTTTCGGCCGACGTGCATTCGAACATCACGTTGTCGAGCCCGCGCTCCTGGGCGAGCCGCTTGCCCTGGTCGAGCATGGCCTGGGTGGGATCGGACGCGACGACTCGCTGGGCCTTCGTCGCAAACAGAAGCGCGGTGTGACCCGGGCCACTGCCGATGTCGAGTACCTGCTCGTTTCCGGTCATTTCGCCCGCGGCCAACATCGGGGCGAGGTCCGGCCCAGCCGCGTGAACGTTAAAGGTCGCGTACTCCTCCGCGACCGGGCCAAATTGTTGTTCAACGCTTCGTTTTACGCCCATTTCGATCTCCCCTTCTTTCCCCATTTTTAGCGCCCACGCCTTTTCGGGCGGCGGTTGTGATCTCTTCCGAATCGATTCGTTATACTGTCTTCGGATTAATTATTAACTTAGGTTAAGTAATATGACAACCCGGGATGAAGCGATTCACCAGGCCATCGGCGCCCTTCAGCGCCTCGCCGACTTATTCAACGAACGTCGGGACGAAATTGCGCGCGGAGCAGGCTTGTCGGTACGGCAGTGGCAGATCCTCGAGGAAGTCGCGACCGAGCACTTCATGCCATCGATGTTTGCGGCGCGCGGCGCGGTGACGCCGGCTGCGGTTTCAAAGCTTGTACGCGGCCTCCTCGAACGCGAGCTGATTCGCGCGTCGATTTCGACGGGCGACCGACGCCAACGCAGCTTTGTCCTCACCGCGGCCGGACGCAAGCTGCTGGATGGGGTGCGCCTGACTCGCCAAGCCGCGATCGATGCGGTCTGGGCAGACTTGCCCGAAGCCGAACTCTTGCGTTTTGCGAAGTTTGGACAAAAGCTCGGCAATCGGCTCGAGGCCTACCTTGCGAAGTAGGCGCAACCCAGCCTGCTAGTCTCGCGCCGAGTACGGGGAGTGGAGGAAAGACGCGTGCCGACCGCTGAACAGATGCGCAGTGTGCTGAACCGTTACTTACAAGGTGTCACTGATCACAACGTCGATGCGGTGCTCGCATTGTTGGACGACGACGTAAGCGTCGAAGACCCAGTCGGGGGTTCGGCGGGTACCCACGTCGTCGGTCGCGACGCCGTCGGCGAGTTCTTCCGCAAAGGGTTTTCGCGCAGCCAACCCCACCCCACTTTGACCGGCCCGATTCACACCACCCCGGGACACGAAGCCGCGATGGCCTTTACACTGGGGCTCACGCTGGGGGGCCAAGCAAGCGAAGTCGACGTGATCGATGTTGTCGAATTCAACGACGCCGGCAAGATCGTACGACTGCGCGCGTTTTGGAACCCCAACGAAATACGCCCGGCCGGCTAACAACATCGATGCCCACCACTCCCTCGATGCCGATCATGGAACGCCGCGCGAGTTTCGTCGCGTGCGCCTTGGTCCTGCTGGTGCCGTTCATCATCTTCGTCAAGCACCACGACTACAGCCTGCTCAGTGCTGAGACATGGCTTGCCGGCGGGGTCGTCGGCGCACTCGGTCTTGTTCTGGGGGTATTGCTCGCAGTGCTTCCCTCGGCGCCACGGGTGCTGATCGCCGCTTCGTCGCTTGTCTTGTCTGTCGACCTTCAAATGGATTGGATCGAATCGGAGGGACAAGCGGCTCTATTGCTCGTCGGAAGCGCGGTCCCACTGTGGTTTGTCCGGGCGCGACTTGGCCGCGGATTTTCGTTCGTTGCGGCGGTGATGATCGCCACCACAATTCCACTTGCGCCAGGCGACGGATTTCTTCGCGAAGAGGTCCTCGATCCAGGTGTACCTCCTTCGCGAGAGCTTCCGCCGATCGTTCATCTCGTCCTGGACGAACACATCGCGGCCGACGCAATCCCAATGGAGTTCGACCCGAACGGGGCTCTTGCCGGCAAGATCGTCCGCACCTATGTGGATCTAGGGTTTCAGGTTTACACCCGGGCGTTCAGCCGCCACTTCACCACCGCGCCTTCGCTCTCACATCTCGTCAACTTGAGCTCGGGGGAAGAGAGTCTCGAGTTCTACGCCCCTACGACCAAAGCGCTGCGCGCCAACGCGTACTTCAACGAGATGTCGAAGCGCGGGTATCGCATTGACGTGCTGCAGACCGACTACATCGACTTCTGCTCAAGTGACGACGAAGCGACTGTGGAACGCTGCGTGACCTACACGCTCGAGTCCCCCAAGGCCATCGAAGGCACAGCGATTGGCACTCTCCCCAAAGCGCGAACGATCGCCGGCATGTATTTCCAGCGTTCATCGCTCTTCAAAGAATGGCGCAAGCGTTACAAGGCGATGGCCCGGCGAAGCCGCGCCGCCGGGCTCGACCTTCCAGCATGGCCACTACGCGCTGGCAGGATGAGCACGGTTTCGTCGATGGCGCTGCTCCCAAGGCTTCAGTCCGAACTTGCTTCCGTCCAACCCGGAACGCTTTACTTCGCGCATCTCCTGCTCCCGCATTACCCGTACGCATTCGATCGCCGCTGCGCGATGCGCCCATCGCCCGTGGAATGGTTGACCTACAAAGACGCTGCGCTCCGCCCGACACGAAACGATTCGGAATCCCGGGCCGAGCGCTATGCCCTCTACCTCGAACAATTGGAATGCACGACGTCTCGCATCGGCGACATTTTGCAAGAGGTCCTCGCAACCGAGACGCTTCGCGATGCGATCGTGATCGTACACGGAGACCATGGCTCTCGTATCAATGTCACGACGCCCAACCAGGCGAACCTGCATCGCATGCACGACGTGGACTTCACCGATGCATTCGCAACGCACTTTGCCGTCCGAATGCCATCTGCAAAACCCGGTGTCGACACACGATCGATTGCGATCGACGAACTTTTCTCAGCAGTCGTACGTCAGGGTGCCATCCCGGACGGATCAGAGTGGATCGCTTCGCCGGACGTGGTCATCACCGGAAAAGGGAACGCCAAAGCGCTGCGCCGGCCGATGGTCTGGCCTGCGGATCACTGATCGAATTCGGTGCTGCGATCTACTACGTGCGACGCCCAAGATGGCGAAGCTACGCCGGCGCAAGCGCCTTGGTGACTTCGCGCATGTCTGCATCCGACGGCATCACCATCAAGACCGGAGTGTGGAGGCCGTTCTCGACATAGCGGTCAACGTGCTCGCGGCAGGCTTCTGGCGGACCATTGATGATCAACTCGTCAACGAGACTGGCCGGGATCGCTTCGAGAGCAGCTTTGCGATCTCCTGCTTTCCATAGATCCCACATCAGCTTCAACTCGTCGCCTCGACCCAGCCACTCATGAAACGCGGCATAGACCGGCACGTTGAGATACGCCGCGATCGCGCGCCGACCGATCATTTGGGCGAGGTCTTTGTTCGCCGTCGGGATCACGAACAGCCGAGCAACGAGTTCCTTGCCTTCCCCGCCAGCGTGAACCAGCGGTGCGACGGTCTTCATGTCTTCGGCGGCGAGCCAGTTCAGAATCGCACCGTCGGATTCGCGTCCCGCGAGGCCCAGCATGCCTTCGCGCAGTGCCGCGATCATGATCTTGGGCGGCTGTTCGGGGAGTCGAGTCAAGCGGCAGTTCTTGACCGAAAATGTTTCGTAGTCTTCGGTGATCTTTTCGCCCGTCAACGCCTGCTTGAGAAAGCGAACCGTGTCGCGCACTCGCTGGTACGGCTTTTCGAAGGCAATGCTATTCCAGCCCTCTACGATGACGTTCGACGACGAACCGATCCCAATGACGGCGCGGCCGGGAGCGGCTTCGCCTAACGAGCTGACACAGCTGGCGAGGGTTCCGGGGCCACGGGTATAGGCCGGGATGATCGCGGTGCCAACGCGTGCTTGCGGAGCCCAGTGTGCCGCAAGGGTAAGTGGAGTAAATCCATCGTTCCCACCCGACTCTGCTGACCAGAAGTCGGTGTAGCCAACATCAGCAAGTTCTTTGATCCAGTCTTCTTGTTCGAGGAGTGGAACACCGTCGAAGG
The DNA here is from genome assembly GCA_012960035.1 of Myxococcales bacterium. GTDB lineage: Bacteria > Myxococcota_A > UBA9160 > UBA9160 > UBA4427 > DUBZ01. The sequence goes on from DUBZ01000124.1 coordinate 63,051, forward strand.
GGATCGTAATTCCGTAGCGCTTCATGTTTTTCTACCTCTGGCTCGCTTCTGGACTCGCAGCGTCGCGGGTCGGCTGGATCGCAACAAACACTTCCGAGTCCGGATGAAAGGCCAGCCACGCGAACCAATCGCCTTCAACTACAGCAACGGGTCCCGGGGCGCTGACATCGAATTCGGCCCGAGCGGCATCGTACCCGACCTCAACTTTGTGGCCACCGAACCGCTCCGAAACTCGCCCGCCGGCCTTCATCAGTTCGGGCGCCGGGTACGCGCGGGCTCGGCCGTCCGCCAACCCGAGTCCGAGGGTTCTAACTTTTGGCGGGTACGCGTGCGCTTAGCCAGTCCGCCCAGCGTTGTTGACGACTGCGCAACAAGTTCAATTTCTTGCCGGCGAGTTCCCCTGTAACGGCGGTCGCTGCGATTTGAGACCAAAGACTTTCTGTCGGATAATCGTAGAGCAGGAGGTTAACGGAAGATCAAACCTGAAACTCCGAACTGCCTCGTTCGCCCGTCGAGGATTCGATCGAAAACCATTCCTGCGGCGCATCGCGGGCAATCGCTGACCAGGATCGGCAAACCACCCAACGTGTCATTGACGAACTCGTACCCGTTCAAAACCGCAAGAGGATACGCTCTCGCTTCCCCGCCCACGTCGACCCCGATGACCCACACGTCGCCGGGCCACGGTGAGTCTGCGACGCTCAGCGCTCTGGGGTGGACGAGGGCAGGAATACTGTCACGTCCCGGACCGGCCGCGATGATCTCCCGGACGTCAACGATCGCTTCCTCGAGCGAGAAACCGTTGGACGCTCCCTGCGGTCCTGCCGATTCACCCGTGGCTGCGATGGATAGGCAAACCATCGGCAAGCCCGATGCGACAACGCGAATGCGATCTGCGGGTTCTTTCATTGCGTGTCTAATGCCGAAGCTCCGGCATTGGGGTTACGAACGACCAAATCACCACTTTGAGGTAGCGCGCCAATGGTTCAAATTCTAAACTCCACGCCCATGTTGAACATCACACGTCTTCTCTGTTTCGTCGTCATTTCTGCACTCTCGATTCACGTACTCGGTTGCGAGGAGAGTCATCAGTCCGCACCCCCGGAGCCCATACCTTCGATCCACCCAGGTGGAATTCCACCGACAAAGGCTCTGCCTCCGGCCGGTAGCGCAGCTGGGGCGGCTACCGCGCCGGCAAAGGGTTCGCTCGGGAAGATCCTGGAAGAGCGCGAGATGTACGCTCGGGTCACGAAGCTCTCGGAATACCTGTCGACCGCCGGACCGGAGGACCTCGACGAGGCGCGAGAGCTTCTGCGCAATCAAAACGACAACATGGGCGGCGCGGAAAATGCATTGCTCGCGCGCTATTGGGCAATCTACGAACCCCTCGATGCAACGCGTTGGGCCATGCTCTCAGCTCCGCTCGGATTTCGACTAGCGGTGACCCTCCCGACCATGGAAGTTTGGGCCATCCAAGACCCTTACGCAGCCCAGTCACAGGTCCAAGCCTTAGCCATGATGCCGAATGCAAACCTGATCGCGGCGGACATGGGTTTGATTCGGGGCTGGTTCCAGTCGGAGAAGCCGGGGCTCGAAACCTATATCCGCGGGATGGGCTTGGGCAAAGAACGACAACGGTCTCTTCGTATCCTGGCGCGCCAGGCCATCAAGATCCACGGCGCCGAGTGGGCGGCGGCATGGCCGGGCAAGCTTCCCGATGACGACGTCAAATTCAAACTCAACGCCTATCGCCAATTCGCAATTGTCTTGGCCAAGACCCACCCAGAAGTCGCGATCGATTTCTGCGCCACCATTTGCGAGCACCCAGACTACGGTGACGGCGTCATGAAATACATTGCGCAGAACTGGGCGCGCCGCGACGGCCCCGGCGCGATGGCGTGGCTCAAGACCATAGAGACTAGCCCGCAGCAACGCTTGGCCGTCACGTGGGGATTCCGCGGCTGGTACCAGGCGGATTCGAGCGGAGTCACAAATTGGCTCGAGGACATCGGGCCCGAAAACATCGAACCTTGGTTATATCCCCTACTGGAGATGTTCTCGGTGAACCGCGGCAAACAAATGCCTGAACGTGGGCTCGTCTGGGCGGCCACCATTCCAGATGAAATTGAGCGCTATCGAACGATGCGAACCATCGCGATGGACTGGCGACGAAATTCGCCCGAAGCTGCCGACGCGTGGCTCGCAACATCGCCGCTTCCCGAAGAAGACCGAAAGTCGGTGAAAAATTACGGCCGTCCTAAGTCGCAAATTCCGGATACGGCTCCTGGATTCAACCAACTCGACCCAATCTTGGAAAACAACAAAGACACCCCACAATAGGGTTCACGAAGCGCGGCGGAAGTCGCTGCGATGCCAATGCACCCGACAGCAGTCAGATGTTGGCGTGACGCTCCTAGTCGTCGTCTGCGGCGACCTTGGTCTCAGGCCGGTCCTTCATGCGCTGATCCACCAAGGATGCAAAGAGCGTCGGTTTGATCATCATGCTCGTGGTGAACGCACCTTCGGGATGATCGATCAGCCACACGTGTAACATCTCGGGGCTGCGGTGAGACGGCGTACCTTCTTTGCACCCGCCACTCTCGTCCGAGATGCCAACGGAGGTCAAACCGTTGCGCAGGCACAACGCACGCTTCCAAACGTGGTAATGCCAGATACTCAGGTTTCCGCCGGGTTGCGGACCTCTAGCCAGAGGTTTGTCGACATAGAACATGAAGCCTGAGAGTCGCTTGCCCTTCGGCGTGCCGTAGTACATCAAGAACTCTGGACGTTGCGCGTCGAGCACCCGGTCGTCGAGGATGAACTCGCGGTTTTCGTAGTGACGACGATCTTGGAACATCAGTTGGTACCCGTCCCCCAAGCCTTTCTTGAAGTCGTACCAGCCATTTTCCAATGCGGCGCGATAGCAGGCTTCGACAAAGTCCTTTGCCCAGGCTTCTTGTTCGGCGCTTGGTGTCGTGCCGGGTTCGAGTTCGCTGAGTTCCCAGAGCACCATTTGCGGTGATTCTTGCGGCTTCTTCGGGATCTGCGATTCGCGACGCCAGGTCTGTTCAAATGGAACAACCCTGCGCGCCCAACGGTCGGAAAGCTCGGGCGGTGGCGCAGTGTCACAACCCGCTAGGCACACGCATGCAACAAACAAGAGCGTTGAGTTTCGCAACCGAAGCGTGCGTGCGTTCATCTCAGTGGGTCTCTTCTTGTTCGGTTGATGTCGCCGGCTGAACTGGCACAGGGGTGGGTCGCACTCCTGCATCATCTAGAAATTTTGCGTCGCTGACAACGAGGCTTTCAACAGGACGCAGCCCCGGCGAGAGCATCAAACCGATATCGCCAAGCGATTGAATAAACGCGAATGCGCCATTGCTGGCGTCCCATTCGAGCAGGTAGTCATAGCGGCCCGGTAACTCGGTCTCGTCGACAACAGGAACCTTCGAATTCTTGCCGAGCAGGGCGATCAATTGAGCGATGTCGGCACCCACCGCCCGCAGCTGTCCTTCCTCGAGATCGAGAATCCCTTCATTGGAACCCGACTCCTCGATCAATACGCCACCCGGTGCAGGCGAGAGAACCATCGTCATGCGCTTTTCAGTGGCGGGTCTGACGTTCAGGCCCAAACGATCGCTGACGAGCGAGCGCAACATCGACCGTGCAGTTCCTGGAGCCGTATCTTCGGGCCGCACTACCACGTCATAGTAAGTAGCCATGTCCTTCTTCGCGACGAGGACTTTGCTGATCTCTGCGCCGTGCGCGACGGCGATCAACCGCCCCAGAGAAACACCGACAAGATAGATGGTGCCTGTCCCTTTGAATTCCCGAACCAGGTTCCGTTGCGTGCGCGCCTCGGCGATCCACTTGCCCCCGGGTGGCTGGGCTTTGATATGCGCGAAGGGCGAAGTGGTGTGTTCGCCATTGGCAGCGGCTCCGGGCACATCGTCATGAGACGACCCGTCGCAAGACGACAGCACGAGGATCGCACCCAAAGCTGCCGCGACCGTTTGACGCAAGTTGTTGTTGAACAAACTCATGCTTCCACCGTTTCGGTTGGATAGTCGAGTGCAACCCATGCGTCGAGCCCTCCCGCGTAGGGGCGCACACGCTCGATCCTCTGCCCTTTGAGCTTGAGCGCCACCCGGGCGCTCGACGCTTCGTTGGGTCAGGTGCAGTAAAGCACGATGTCCTGGTCTCGGGCGACCTCTTCGTGTCGTGCTTCGATCTCGTCGATGCTCATGATGCGAGCACCCGGAATCCGCCAGGACATGAATTTCAGAGAGACGGCATCTCGCAGATCGACGACGGCAAAGTTTCCACCCTGATCCATTGCGTATTACAACTCCTTGGGAAGCATGCGGGCGATACGCAGCGAGCGGAGGACCCGGTACCGATGCCAGAACTTCCAGGCCACATAGGCCGCGAGCCCCAACACCATGGCAAAGAGTGACTTCAGGCCTTGCCACGCAAACGTGCTCTTGGTATCGCGAACGCAAGAGTCGGGTTCCAAGGAAATCTTACACAGGCCCCGTGATGAGTTCTCGCGAGCATCCGAGCCCGCGCCAACGAGTCTAGCGCGAGCCGCGCAGAGCGTGGCTCAGTCGTCCTGGGTCAAGAAGCACCGGCTTCGCTCACCGACCCCAGTCGCCGCAGCGAAGGGAGCCAGCCCGGGCGTTTCTTGCGAGCATCGATCGAAGGCCACCGGACAACGGGTGTGGAAGTGACAGCCGGATGGCGGATCTGAGGGGGATGGGACGTCACCAGCGACCGGAGGTGCTTCGGTACGACGGTCGGGGTCAACGGACGGAATCGCTGCGAGCAGACCCTTCGTGTAGGGATGCTGAGGTGAATCGAAAATCCGCTCGGTCTTTCCCGATTCCACGACGCGTCCGAGGTACATCACCGCAACATCGTGGGCTAGATACTTCACAACGCCCAGATCATGGGTAATAAAGAGATAGGCTAGACCCAACTCTTCTTGCAGGTCGCGCAACAAGTTCAGGATTTGCGCTTGGATTGAAACGTCGAGTGCCGAAACAGCTTCGTCGCAGATCAAAAGCTTGGGTTCGGTCGCAAGCGCCCGAGCGATTCCGATGCGCTGGCGCTGGCCGCCCGAAAATTCGTGCGGGTAGCGCCACATATGATCGGGGTTGAGTTGCACGCGCTCGAGTAGCTGCCCAACCCGGGCGGTTCGCTCTTGCTGGGTCTTGCCGATCCCGAAGGACTTCATGCCTTCGGCGATGATCTCGCGCACGCGCATACGTGGGTCTAAGGACGCCATTGGGTCTTGGAAGACGAACTGCAATTTCTGCCGATAGGGATGCAGCTCTTTACGCGAAAGCGAGAGCAGGTTCGTGCCCTCGTACCACACCGCTCCGGCGTGTGGGTTTTCGAGACACAAGATCGAACGCCCGGCGGTGGTCTTCCCGCATCCACTCTCACCCACGAGCGCGAGCGTCTTGCCGGCTTCGATTTCGAGGCTGACGCCGTCCACTGCTTTCACGTGGCCGACGGTCTTGCGCAGCAACCCCTTCTTGATCGGGTACCACGTCCGCAAATCTTCCACGCGAAGCAAAGCTTCATTGCCTTGATCAGCCACCGCGCTGCTCCTTTGCAACCGCATGACAGCACGCATACTGAGTCGGCGTAATCTGGCTCCGGCCGGGAACGTCACGCTCACAAACGTCGAAGACCCGGGTGCAACGATTCGCAAACCGACAACCGACTGGCCACTCGCTCGGCGGCGGCACGACACCCGCGATTTCGGGCAGGGGTTGCCCAGGCTGTGACAGCGCGGGGTTCGACTTCAGAAGGCCTTCGGTGTATGGATGCTTTGGCGCGAGCAACAATTCTCGACGGTCACCAGATTCGACGATCCGGCCGGCATACATCACGGCGACACGATCGGCGAGTTCGTTGACGACGCCGAGATCGTGGGTGATGAGCAAGATCGACATGCCCGTCTCCGCCTGCAGATCGCGAAGCAGCCCGAGGATCTGCGCTTGGATCGTCACGTCGAGCGCCGTGGTCGGTTCGTCGGCGATCAAGAGCTTTGGACGGGTAGACAGGGCCATCGCGATCATGACCCGTTGTTTTAACCCGCCAGACAGTTGATGAGGATAAACATCGAAGCGATCGGAAGCATCGGGAATGCCTACGCGCTCGAAGAGTTCGACCGTGCGCGCGCGTGCCGCAGCCCGGTCTACCCTTTCATGCAGTTGAATCGCTTCGACAACTTGCTTCCCCACCGTCACCACCGGGTTGAGGCTGGTCATCGGTTCTTGAAAGATCATCGAAATCTCGTGGCCCCGAAGGCCGCGAATCTCGGGAATCGAAAGCCCTCGAATGTCGCGCCCCACCATCAAGATCTCGCCGTTCTTGATCTGCCCAGGTTTGGGGATCAACCGCAGGATCGAAAGCGCGGTCATCGATTTGCCGCAACCCGACTCCCCCACCAAGGCGAGCACTTCACCCGGGTCGATCGAAAAACTCACGTCGTCGACGACGGGGATCTCGCCAAAAGCGCCGGGAAAGCTCGTGGTCAAGTTGTTGACTTCGAGGAGTGGACTCACGATCGCTCCCTCAAAGTGCGTGGGTCAAGCACGTCGCGGACGGCATCGCCCACCATGTTGACGGCCAGGATCAAGACAAAGAGCGCCGATCCCGCCGCCGTAATGTTCCACCACACGACCGGGTCGCGGGACAGTTCGCTTCGCGCCTGATCGATCATCTGTCCCCAACTGCCATCGACGCCAACGCCGAGCCAGGCAAGTACCGCTTCGGACAAGACGAGCCCGGAGAACGTCAGCACGAACGTGATAATCACGAGGTGGGTAAGGTTCGGGAGGATATGCCTGAGCACGATCTGAACTTCGGAAACGCCGAGTACCCGTGCGGCCTGCACGTAGTCTTGTTCGCGCAGCTTCAACGTTTCGCCGCGCACGATGCGGCAGAAGCCAACCCAGCTTGTCACCGCTAGCGCGATACAGATTGAAAGCGTCGAACGCCCCATCGCCATAATCAACGCAATCAAGAGCAATAGACCAGGCATCGAGGCAAGCGTAGACATCACGAAGAAAACGAAATCGTCGACGCGGCCTCCGAAGTAGCCGGCCGAAATACCGAACAACAGCGACAGTGGGATCGCGATCAGGCTCGTTAACCCGCCGATCAAGATCGCAACCCGAACGCCTTTGAGTGCGAGGTAGACCACATCGCGGCCGATGATGTCTGTGCCCAAGGGATGGGAACCCGGATGGGCAAGTGCCTTTCCACCGTAGAACTCGACGCCGGCAAAGGGCGACGAATAACTTCGCTCACGCGCGTCGGCGAACAATCGGTCGATCATACTCTTGGCTTCGTGGGCCGAAACGAAGTCTTCCCCGGTATCGACACCCCCTACCCAAAAGATCGAATCGAGAATCGCGACCGCGAGGTACAGGCTCACGCAAAGAATCGCGATCGGCCGTCGCTTCCAAAGTTCGACGGCAGCCTCGGACCACAAGCGACTGCGTCGGATGAGAAAAACGCACCCCACCATCGCGGCGAGAAGCCCGACCGTCACCAAGTTTGAAATCATCCAGTCTTCCATCAACCGGCCTTTCCCACCCTTTCTCTAAACCTTGCGCTACTCAAGCCTGACCCGGGGATCAGCGAGCGAGTAACACACGTCGGTCACCACTTGGGCGACCACAAACAAAAGCGAGCCGACGAACACCATGGTCCGAAGGGTCGCGAAATCATTGCCTTGAATCGCTTCCACGCTGAGCGACCCGAGCCCCGGAATCCCAAAGAACGACTCCAGCACCAACGATCCCGTAAACAAGAACGGAATCGCGATCACGATCTGCGTCAGGATCGGAATCATCGCGTTACGCAGCACGTGCTGAATCATAATACGCGCTTCGCCTGCGCCCTTTGCTCGGGCGGTACGTACAAAGTCGCGATGGACTTCTTCAAGAAAGACCGTGCGATAGAAGCGCACATTCGACCCGATCGAAGACACGAGCCCAACGATGATCGGGAGCGCGAGAAATCGCAGCACGACGTCTGGCGATGGATCGAAGCCCGAGATCGGAAACCAACGCAACAGCTTCGCAATGAGATACTGCGCGCCCACGATATATAAAAGGATCGAAACGCTCATCCCGAACACGCACAGCACAATCCCCATGCGGTCCACGTACGTATCGCGGAAAACCGCAACGATAAGCGACAGGAGCACGCTCGCGACGAGCCCCAGCACGAACATTGGCACCGTGAGCGCAAGGCTGGGGCCAACTCCCCCGGCGATCTTTTCGAGGATCGGTACGTCATCGGCATCACTGCGGCCAAAGTCAAAGGTCAGCATGCTCTTGTAGTGGGCAAAGAGCATGTTGTTGTCGAATGATTCCCAAGGCCAAAGCGGTCGGTCGTAGCCGTGGTTCTCTTTCCATTGTTCGATCGCAATTGCGGGTGCTTTCTCGCCAAGTGCGCGGCGCGCAATGTCGTCGGGGGTGGCCACCCAGAAGAAAACCACGAACAGAAAGAACAGAACACCGAACACAACCATGGCTCCGTAGGCGAGACGACGAACGATGTACGCAAGCATTACTGCCTCTCCCGAATCAAACTCAACACGCCCGGTGCAATGATGGCGATCGCGATAACCAACAGAACGTACACGGGCCACATCACCGGCACGTTCCATTCGCGACGTAGCTCGCCTCGCCGCTTCGAGTCGATGCCCTGATACTTCAACGTCGAGATCTCGAAGCCCGACGGCTTATAGTGGTTCACCCATTCGTGAAAGAGCACATAACTCACCGGGTTCACGAGTTCGATCCACGGTCGCTCTTGTTCGAGAATGCCCAACATCTCCTCGATAATTGATCGTCGCATGTCACCGTCCGGCCGAGACTTCATTTCGGCGAACAGAGCATCAAATTCTGCGTTGCGAAAGTTCGCACTGTTGGGGCCGTGTTTGTCCGCCATTGCCGCCGTCAAAAGAAACAAAAAGTTCTCGGGGTCGGGGTAGTCCGCCACCCAGCCCCATTGGAAAATCTGATGCACCCGGTTGTCTACTTTTTCTTGAAACTTGTTGTAGGTGGTGCTCTTGACTTCCACGTCGAGTCCGAGCTTGCGCCATGAATCGACCAGGTACCGAATGGTGATCAACTGCGTCGCCGACGTTGCGGCGGTGTCAAAACGAAGCTTCAGAGGCTGATCTGTCGCAGGGTCGATGCCATTCGGGTAGCCCCCTTCAACGAGGAGCCTGCGCGCACGTTCAAGATCGACGGCCCTAAATTCGTTCTTGTATTCGGGATCATTGCCGAAGATGCCGGGAGGAAGCACCGACTGAGCAGGCACACCCCGACCGTTCAAAAAAAGTTCAATGTACTCGTCGGCATCGACTGCGAGGCTCATCGCCTGGCGAAGCTTCCGTCCTCTATCCCCCGCGCGGGTACCGACGAGGGCGTCAACCATATTGAACCCAATATAGGAGACCGATAACTGCACCACGCGGTCGAGGCTGACCCCCATCGACGCCATCTCGGGTGACAGGTCGTTGCCCTGGATCACTTTGTCGAAGCTTTCTTTGGTGATGCCCGACTTGTCGTAGTACCCCTGCAAGAATTTATTGAACTTCGGGACCGCCTCTTTCTCGCGACGAAATTCAATGCGATCAATGAAAGGCAGTTGTCGTCCCGCGAGTTCATCGCTCTGATAACCCTTCGCGCGGTCGCCCTCTTCGCCTTCCCCAGGGTAAACGGCACCCGGAGCCTTCCATTCGGGATGCAGCGCGCCATACCAATTTTCGTTGCGCTCGAGCACGATACGAAACTGCTTGTCGTAGTGAGTCATGCGGTACGGCCCGAGCCCAACCGGGTGATCGGCGAAGCGCGGTCGACCGTCGTTGCCGTCGTAGTACTGCACCGCTTCCCAGGGCACGGCTGCGGTAAAGGGCATCGCGAACCAGAAGATCAGCTGCGGGTACGGTGCGGTGAGAACGACTTCGAAGGTGTAGTCATCCGGCGCGCGCAGTCCCTCGATGGGCCCTGCTTTTTGGTACTGCTCCCGAACTGGCATGGCCTTGAATGCGGGATCCTTCCGCAATTCGAGCAACCGCACACCGAAATCGTGAAACCCTTCGATCTTTGAGAAGATGTGAATGACCGGGCTGTTTACGCCGGGGTCCGCGACACGCATGAATTCGAACACATAGTCGTCAGCAACGACCTTTCTCGTACGCTTCCCTGCGCCCCCGAGTTCGAACGACGGGTCGTTTTGAAAAATCACTCCCTCGCGCAGTGCGAACCTATACGAAACGCGTCCGTCTCCTAAAACGTTCGGTTCGGGAATTTCTTTCGCGAGACCGGGCATCAATTCGTACGGCCGCTTGAGGTAGTGGTACTCGACCAATGTTTCATTGATCGGGCCGATGATCGAGTGAGATGTCACGTTGTACGAAACCGCGGGATCGAGGGTCTTCGGGGCTTCGCTGTAAACCGTGTAGAGAACGTTTACGTCGTCGTCTTTTTCGGAGTACGGATTGTTCGAACACGACATCAGAACCGCTAGAACCACAAAGACGGGAAGCGAACCAGACAACGAAAGCAGGCGTCGCACAACGAGGGTCATTGATTGACCGCCGAAGTGCGCGGCCGCAACACGAACAATTCGTCGGCGAGTACAGCGCCAAGCGCCGCGTGATCGAATTGCAGCGAAGCCGTCGCATCGACTTCGGGGAACTTCAAGTCGACCTCGAAGGCGAACGGCGAACCGGACACCTCGCGGTAGTCGGAAAACGTCGCCTCCCAGGCAACCTTTCCGTCGTCCTCGAAGCGCACGAATTCGCTGAGCTGCCCTGCCTCATTGAAACCACAGCGATCACGCAACACTCCGTTTGCATCTCGAAAGTCGAGGCTCAGCGTTCCGCGCGTATCGATGAATGCACCGGCAAAACTTGCGTCATCCGACGGGATGGGAACCCCGAGCAAGAGATCGACTGCGTCTTCGGGCTGAAGCGCAACCCGAGCAATGCGCCACAGCAGGTCCTGCGCCACCGGACCCGACTCAAAATCGCCGTCAGAGTCCATGCTCTGATACGACTCACCGTCTGTCACCAAAACCGCAGCGATCTGTCCAAAGAGCGCGAGGACTTCGATCCGAAGGTCCGAGGGCCTTCGCACCGCGAGCCGTTGTGGCCGGCGAAATCGCAGGTCTTCCGAATCGAGCGACATGCGCAGCGCAGCCGTGAGAGATGTGCGCTCGGTCGACGCTTTAACGAGGGATTGCAACAAGGCAAGCGGCCGGGTGTCGGTAGGGTCAAGGGGCGTGCGCGTGTGGAGCGGTGCACGGCATCCAACCAACAGGGCTGCAGCAAGCACCAAAATAAAAGCGGACTTCACAGTTCGCCCAGCTCCCGGCGCAAGTTGTCGAGCTTGTCTAACAAGTCGGGCTGCTCGTCTTCGCGATGATTCATGTCGACAGCCTGTTGGTAGTACTCATACGCCCTGCGCTTCTCGTCGAGAACCCGGTACACATCTCCAAGGTGTTCCGAAACGACCGGATCCCCACCTGTGAGTTCCGCCGCAAGGTTGAGCTGATCGCGCGCGCGGATCAAGAATTCTTTGCCGAGAATCGCGCTCTCGTTTCGCAGCAGATCCCGCCCGCGAATGAAGTAGATCCAGCCTAGGCTATCGGTTATGAAGCCATCGTTCGGGCGTTGGACCAATGCTCGCACGATGAAATCTTCTGCGCGCTCCAAGTGTTCCCCGCGCTCCGCCCAGGTGTAACCGACGTAGTTGAGCGCGTGGGCATTGTTCGGATTGATTTCCAACACACGCATCATCGTCTTGATTGCGTGGTCAGAATGCTCCGCCATGCCGTAGAAGACACCGAGTTGATAGAGCGCTTCCTCGTCGCCTTCGTCTTCAGCAAGCACCGTGTCAAGGATCGCCTTACCGGTATCGAAGTCACCGGTCCGCAGAAACAAGCCCGCCGCATGAAACTCGAGGGCGCGCGACGGTGCAATGGTGCGAAGTGAATTGACTTCGGCGAGAGCCGAGGGGTAGTCGCCGGCTTCTTCGAGAATCGAAACGATTTGCACCCGCGCTTCGACATAACTCGAATCGCCAAGTGGGATCGACGCAAATACCTCGCGGGCTCGCGCAAGCTCACCCATGCTGCGTCGAACCTGCCCCAGCGAATACGCAAATTCAAAATGCCCAGGAAAGTCGATCAGCCCCTGGTCGAGCACGGTCGCCGCTTGCGCGGGCCGTCCTGCCGCAAACTCAAGCGAGGCGAGCCGACGCACGGCCTTCAGATCATTGGGATAGTTCGCCACGATGGCTTCGTAGGTTTCGATCGCGGCTTCAACGTCGTTTGCGGTCACCAGGACTTCAGCCAGACTCAACAGGCTTCCGTAATGGGTCGGGCGACGTTCGAGCGCTTCGCGATACACATCGATCTCGCCGAGTCGGTCGCCGACGGCGCGTTTGAGGCTCGCGAGCCGGGTGAATAGAACAAAGCGGTCAGGATGGTCGACGAGGGCTGCTCTTAAGACGCGCTCGGCCTCGTTGGGCTTGCCCAATCTTTGGTAGATCGTCGCAAGCGCCATAAAGCCGTTGAGGATGTCGGGGCGGTTCACGACCAGGTACTCGGTGATCTCAAGCGCTTCTTCGAGACGGTCGCTTTCGAAATAGACCTGGTAGAGCAGCAGCGCGGCGCCGTCACTTACCGGCACTCCCTCGCTGTCGAGCAAAGCGTGCTTCGCGCCTTCGACGTCACGAGCGACGCGATACAAGCCACCGAGCAAGATACGGGGCTCTTCGTCTTCGGGGTCGAGTTCGACCGCACGCTTGGCGTGCGCGATCGCGCCCCGAAGGTCTTCCATGTGCGCGTCGACCCGACTCGCCCGCATTTCCAAATACGCGGAAGCAGAGTCCTTCTCGATCGCGCGGCCGAGGGCTTCCTTCGCAGCGGCGTAGTCTTGATCGCCGAGCGCCATCTCTGCAATCAAGACGTCGTAGTCGACAGCGAGGCTGGGTCGGGCCGCCACCTGCTTGCCGCTGGCCTTCGTCAGAAAGGGACCGGGGAGTGATGCACACCCAGTCCCCATCACAACGATTCCGAGGGTCATGATCGCAGTGAAATTCACAGCAGAGCGTCGCCCGGAATTCCGAACTCGCCCTGCTGCGCTCCACTGCGCCAATGTGTCTCGCTTGATCATTTGGGTTCCACCACATCCCAATATCGGCCGCGACGCGTGCTCAAATGAGCGCCATCCGAAAACCGGGGAGTCGCACCCAGATCAAGTGCAACTAGGCCTTTAGATAGCCCTTGTCCTGCAAGAATCCCAATATCTGGGCCACGCTTTCCTCAACGGTCTGCGCACCCGAATCTACGACCAGTTCGGCCTTCTCGGGTGCTTCGTATGGGGCGGAGATCCCAGTGAAGTTGGGAATTTCACCCGCCCGGGCCTTCTTGTAGAGCCCCTTCACGTCGCGAGACTCACAGGTTTCAACGTCGGCGGAAACATGAACTTCGAGAAAATCGCCGTCGGCCATGATCTCGCGAACCTGATCCCGATCTTCGCGGTAGGGCGAAATGAACGCGGTCAGCACGATCACGCCTGTGTCGGTGAACAGCTTCGAAACTTCGCCGATGCGGCGAATATTCTCTGTGCGGTCTTCAGGAGAGAAACCGAGGTTGCTGTTCAGCCCCTGGCGGACGTTGTCACCGTCAAGGATGTATGTGAGGCGGCCCTGGTCGCGAAGTGCGGCTTCGGCGGCCACGGCGATCGTGGACTTGCCTGAACCAGAAAGACCCGTGAGCCAGAGCGTGACGCCCTTCTGTCCCAACAACTCTTCTCGCGAAGTTCGGCTGACCTGTCCTTCGTGCCACGTAAGATTCTTCGATTTGACGCTCAACGGTGCCTTCCTTTCATGTCTAGATCGGGTCTAGGAGTGTCGCCGCGATACCGTCGCAGTTTTCAGCGTGTGGGTGTCAAACGAGCGGTGCTCGTCCGACGCGTTCGCTGATCCGCGTCCCAAACCAAGCTTGAATGAGGGTTCGGGGGCAAGGGCGAGTTCGTAAGGGGGCAGAGTCTAGCTTGAAATCCTGGCAAGGTCTCTAGCAGACTGACCGAAGGCGCTCGCGATGGCGGAAAACCGGAGATGCTGGACCCGCGCCGCTTTCTGCCCACGGCGCGCGTTCGGGCTACGCACGCAACTAGCCACGCTAGTACGCGAACCGTGACAAGAGTTCGGGGTTCCCGACCGGTTGGTATGAACCGACTGACAACCTGCCGTAAGCTCTTCGCGCGAAACCCAATCCCTGGGTGAGGACGCGCAACGGTGGCCAAGAAGGGCTCAATTCAGAAGCGCAGCCGCAGTGAAAGGGCCTCGCGCGCGTCGGCCGCTGCGCAATCGCCGCCCGCTGGCCCATCGCCCGGTGCACCCAACCCCTACATCGTGAGCGCCGTCTTCGACTCGTTCTTCTTTATCTACTCTCCGCTGATCGCCGCCCTGCTCCCGTTTGTCATCGACTACAGCGACTTTTGGATGACCGAGACGGACTTGGGGATGGAGCCTCAACCGCGAATCGGTCTTTTCCTCGGTGCGTTCATATACGCCCACTTGGCTCTGGTCGTTTTTCGCAGCCATGGAAACCGCGAGATTTTCGGGTTGTTCCCAGTTCGGTTTACCGTGGTCCCGATCGCGCTGTTCGTTGCCATGATGGGCTCAGTCACGATCGCGGTTTCGGTCTCGGTGTTGACGACGTGGTGGGACGTCTACCACTCGGGCCTTCAGACCTTTGGCCTGGGTCGCATTTACGAGGCACGCAAGGGCAACGATCCCAATACCGGTCGGCGCCTCGACTACTGGCTCAACCTGCTTCTGTACATGGGACCGATCCTCGCAGGAGCCACGCTGATGGATCACGTCGAAGACTTCGACGAATTCAAAGGCGTCACGACCATTTTCTTCACACAGATCCCCGCGCAGGCGAGCGCGTACTCACAATTCTTGACCTACGCGATCGTGTCGGTCGGGGTCCCGTTCCTTTTGTACTACCTATACGCACACTGGCGAATGGAACAGCAGGGTTACCACGTGTCGCGACAAAAAGTCGCCTTGTATACGTGCACCGGCTTGGTCTCGATTTACGCATGGGGGTTCAACCCCTTTGGCCATGCGTTCTTCGTCATGAACTTCTTCCACGCGCTTCAGTACTTCGCCATTGTATGGAGCACCGACAAGAAGAACATCCAGCGGATCTTTCGGCTCGACAACGTTGAGTTCGGCAAGCCACTTACGCTCTTGCTGTTCATCAGCTTGCCGTTTGCGTTTGGCTTCTGGGGTGAGGCGTACGCGTTCTCTGATGCGTCGGTCATCCTCTGGAACTGCATTGCGATCATGCATTTCTGGTACGACGGCTTTATCTGGTCCGTGCGCAAGCAACAGGTGTGAGCCGCCGGAGACGCCCTCGGTATCTGCCCCTGGAATCAGGGCGCGCGCATTCCCTAGGCCTTGCGCAGCACAACACCTTCGGCAGGCGCCAACAGAAAAGACCCCGCGGACCACGCGAATAGCGACATCCCGCACATCTCGAGAGACTCCTCGACCCAATCGATCATGCCGTACGTAAGGTTTTCTTCGCCATGCAGGTCGGTCCAGTACCCGAGGATCATCTCGACACCCAGCGCGCCCCCGACAAATATCGCACCAGCGATCACAAACTGATTGCGTGTCTTTTCGGGTAGGTGACGCAAAAAGTCGATGTAGGTCACCGCCAGGATCAGGACCAAGATTCCGAACGGCACCACCCAACCGAAGTAGAGAAAACCGCTGGTGTCGGCGATGAGATTCAATCCTTCGTGCAGCTCAATCGCTTCGTCGAGGGACAGATAGGCGAACACGAACGCGAGGCCCCGCCAGTGGCGACGATACTCAGCACCGTGGCCGCTTTCTGAAAACGAAATCAGTGCGAGGATCGACGCAGACAACAAGATCAAATGCGAAGAGAACCATGTCGGGAGGTTCTGCTCGTCGCTCAGGCTGACGAGACCGAGGGGCATGTCGAAGGTTTCAAGCGGCCAGCGGTCCTGGGCCAGGGGCACGAGAAACCCCATGAACGACAAAACAATCACGAGACCCAATAACAGCCGTTTCAGCGTAGTAGTAGGAATGCGAATTTCCACGCGACTCAAGAGCCCTCTCTGAAAAAAACACTGACTTCCAGGTGCAGCATGCACAACTCAGTGTGCCCGAGCGGAGCGCACGACAGCAATGCCTGCACCGACCTTTATCGGTTCGTACTCTTCTATGTCAGATGCCTTCGATCTCCATGACACAGACAAACATGGCGAACGATCGCGCACCTAGCGTCACCTTCGGGGCAAAGAGTCATGCTCAAGCGGTCTGCTGTCCAGTTCTTCTGGCCGATCCCGTCCAAAACGTGCCGGCGCTCGCACAACCGTGGTCCCATATGGTTTCCTTTTCGTATTCGTACCTCGATCAAGACATCGAGCATCAATACGTCTCACGAGTCGTGCAAGCCGACCCCGATTCGACAGAAGACCCGACACATTATTCCAACTACCGAAGCACAGCCCACGACGGCGGGACGCGAGTCGGTGACTGGACAACACCCCGCGAACGCCAGTCCAAGGTGAAAACGGTCTAGACCGGCGGCTGGGGTTACGACGCGAGCGCAGGCGCTTCGATCACCATTTTTTGCGCTTTGCCCTAGCGCTGAAATACGCCCCAGAGCCATGACGTCTGTGTTATGACTGCCGTCGATCATGTTTGCCTTGGCTAGGTCATAGATGAGCGAATCTGAGAATTCGCAGGGGCTGTGGGCGCGACGCTTCGCTCTACTTGGGGCGGCTGTCGCGGTGACGGCTGGGTTGCTTTTCGCACTCAGCGACAACCCGAAGTATGCCCTCGGCGAAATGGTACGAGGCTCCGCTCTCGACGCGGGCTTCCGCATGGTGATGGGCGAAGTACGCGGGCGACTGCGACCCAGCGTCGATCGATGCATTGTCAAGCATCAGGCAGAGTCGCCAACGAACATCATCCTCATCGCGGTCGACACCCTTCGCGCGGATCACCTCGGCTTTCAGGGCTACGAACGAAACGTATCTCCCAACCTTGATGCGCTGGCGCGAGACTCGTTGACCTTTCGCCAAGCCATCTCGGCAGCCCCCTGGACGACCCCCGCATTCGTCGGCGTGTTTACAGGCTCGCACCCCGGCGCGCTCGGTTTCGAGGGCGACCCTTTGTTGCTCCCCAGCGAAGTCCCCGTGCTCGCTCAAGTGCTGTGCGAAGCCGGGTGGCAAACCGCGGGCGTGGTATCTCATTCGTATGTGGGCGTGCGCTACGGCTTCGACCGAGGCTTTGACCGATGGGACGAACGCAACGCCGGCGGTCATACCCACATTTCTTCCGAGAACATCACCGCGCAATCGCTCGAGTTCATCGATTCATTCACCGACGACCGGCGCCCCTTCTTCTTATTCGCCCACTACTTTGACCCGCACTCGGATTATTTGGAACACGAAGAGCATCGTTTTTCCGACGGGGTTTCAGGTTCGGCACTCAGCGAGGCGGACAATATCAACGAGTTGATCAAACTCGCGTCGGCGGGCAAGCTCGACGCGGCTTCCGTTCAGCAGATCGTCGACAGCTACGATTCCGAGATCGCCCATACCGACGAGCAAATCGGGCTGCTCATCGCGCAACTCAAAGAGCGCGGCTTGTATAAGGACAGCATGATCATCTTCTTGGGCGATCACGGCGAAATGCTCGTGGAACGTCCAGAAAACCTGCTGGGTCATGGCATGGCGGTCTACCAAGCGCTGGTCCACGTCCCGCTGCTGATCAAACTACCGGGCTCCGAACGGATCGGGCAAATGGACACCCCGGTGAGCACGGTGGATGTGCTCCCTACGATCCTCGATGCCATCGGCCACCCTGCTCCACCGCCGAGCGCATCGGGCGAACGCTCACTGCTTCGCGTCGATCGCGGTTCACCACGGCCGGTATTCGCACAAACCCGGCGCGATGGTTTCCGAGACACGGTACTCCACGGAAAGTGGAAGCTGATCCGGGACACCTCGATTAATGCGTCCGAGCTTTACGATGTGACTCGGGACGAGGATGAACGCGACGACCTTTCACGTCAGTTCCCCGACGTCGTAAGCCACATGGAATCGCTCTTGGTCGACTGGCACAAAGAACTCGAAGCAAGCCGAAGCGGCATTCGCGCCACTGCACCGCCGCAACTCACGCCTGCTGAGCGGGAACAACTTCGAGGCCTGGGTTACGTCGAGTAGGCCGAGGGTTCTTCAGCGTTTTCCGCCGGCGCATCCAGCTTCCCCGCGGCCTTGAGAAACCAAAGCGCTGCGAGGACGGGGAGACAGTACTTCTCCCATGGCGTCCATAAAAATGCCATCAGGACGAAGTTGATGGCGATGAGCAACGTCCCCAAATCGAGACGGGCGAATCGAATCACCGTAATGCAAGCGAGCACGAAGTGGATCAGCACGCGAGCGACGCCGCCAGCCGTGCCCTCTCCCAACACAAAAACCAGCGTCCGATTGAAGGGCCCGACGCCGTCGGTGTAGTCCGGCGTAAACAGCAAAAAGCCGACGACCACAAGCAAAATCTTGAGGGCCGTGTTCCAGTCAAAGTCAAAGGGACGAAAACGGCGATCGATCACCCACTCAGGCAATACAAAGTAGATCCCCATCGCCGAAAGAAAGTAGAGCGAGTAAGCCGGGTCCGCGCTCGCGAGCGAGTTGGTATGCCGCGGCCACTTATGCAGACCGTCGTGAGGCCCGATCCCTCCGAAGAACGCGTACCAGCCAAGCAAGGTCGCGGCCGCGAACGCGTACGGCAACCATCGGGAGAACGACAGCCCCTTCGATCGGAGCATCACCAGTCCTTCGTACGCCACCACTGCGGCGGGAAAGGCGACCATGTATTGGCGGGTTGCGATCGAAAGTGCGAAGAAGACAAGACCCGCAATGTGTTGGTCGCGGACGTACGACCAGAAACCCAAAAGAACGAAGAGCGCCGCGAGCGTGTCGGTATAGACGAGCATGCTCATCGGCAACCAGTATGGATACGCGAACAGCCCCAACGCACAGAGCAGCGGCGCAGTTTGCTGTTGTCCCGGGGCGGGTTGGCGCAGGGCAATCAAAGCCAGTGCAGCAAGTGAAGCGAAAAAGCTAAGGACCCTGCCCGCAGCAATCCCGGCCCCGAACATATTTTCGAGCCAAGCCCCTGCAAGAAAGCTGACGGGCGTCATCGGTTCGTTGTAGTTCTGAATCTCGGCGACGCCGGGCGGCCAGATTTTGGCAAAGGACATGACCTGGTCCCAAAACTGGGCCTCGTCTTTCACCGGCTCGAACGACAAGCCGCCCATATAGGTGAGCGCGCCCGCATACGCGGCAACGAGGCCGACCCACATCGCGAGACGAAGCTTTCGAACGTCGAGGTTCATTCTCGATCATTCTCGCGGCGAAGCGGTAGCCCTATTCGAAGACTCATGAATCGCACGCCGCTTGTAGCTGCTGCCATGCTTCCTGAAACCATTCTTCAGTCGCGGTTTCAAGAACTTGCGTTTCATCAATGTCGCCGACCGCAGACAAGATCAACACATTGAGTGGACGCGTTCCGCTGATGAGCTGATCAACCGCAAGCCGCAGCCCCGACTGAAGGGGATGGCTCACGGGCCTTCCCCCTTGAACGTAGAGGTAGGCTTCGATGTAGACCTTCCCCAGCATTTCATATTGGCTCCAGTGGACGGGAACGACATTGCCCTTCACCTCGAGCGATCGGACTTCGCGGGGGATGATGTACGCCATGCTGTCGAAGCCAAAACTCATCGGGCTCGCATAAAAGCGAGAACTCGCATAGGTCCGAAACGCCAAGACCTTCAGCGGCTCTGACGCAGCGGTAAAGAGTCTCCCTTCGACACTGATCGAAGTTCGCCTGCGCGGAACGGGTTTTCGCATCGACGCGTTCGCGATTTCGCTGGCCAAGAAGAATGCTTCGGGGTCGCGACACTCGTCGCTCGTGGGCGTCTTCGCAACGTGAAACCAGACCGGCAGCGCCGAGGCGATAAACAGTACGGCTGCGATGAGCGCGAGACGCGGAGACAAGTTGATCATGACAACGCCTCCCGCAGCGCACGTCGATCGGACAGCAACCACACCCCGAAGATCACGAGCAAGAAGCACAGGGTACCCAGCATGCCGTGAAGGGGCGTGTCGTACTTCCAGTCGAGCCCGTGGCTTGAGCCGATCCACAACAGCGACGCGATGCGCAGACCGTTTAAAATCGCGGTGAGGGCATACGGTGCGAGCAAGATCGCAATTCGACGCGACCAGGACTTGGTGGTGTAGGCACACAAGATCGCGAACGCGAGCCCGCTATAGAAAGAGGACAGGCCGCCGCAGTTCTGAGTAACTTCGATGCCCCCGGACTCCCCCATCAAGAAGCGCGTGCCGACGCGGGTCGAGTCAATTCCGAATCCCCGCGCGACCTCAGCTCCAATCTCAGAGGTGAGGGTCGGCAAGTAGAGCGGGTCGCTTAGACCATCCGGTAGCGGGATCAGGAAGCAACAGAACGCCAACGGAAAGGCGATGCGCTTGGTTCGCCTGGCTCCCAAGAGCAGCAGCGACAAGCCCGGAATGATCAGCAGCATCCCCACGACCGCGACGTAATGGGACCGCATTCCCGCGTCAAGCATGACGAGCACGCAGCCAGGGATCAAGAAAGCAAGCGCCGAAGGGCTCGACTCAGGAGATGCAATTGGGTCGGCGCGCAATTGATGGCGCGCGATCAAGATCGCGAAGAACACCACGAACAAACCGTGCGGGTTCCGCCAGATACTTTCGGCATACTCGAGATGAAGCCACCAGAGTGTCGGAGCTAGTAACACGAACACGCTGGCAAGAACCATCCAGACCGCGAGGGATGGACGCGCGAGCGTCCAAGATCGCGAGACGGGCTCACCTTGGGCACGGTGATACAAACGAAACCAAGTCGCGGGCACGGCTCCGGCGACACCCAGTATCGCCGCCGCAAGCGGCCGCCCCGCACCGGTGATGGGACTGAGCGCGAGCAACGCCGCGATCATGACGAACCACATCGCATCCAAGGACGTGGCAGTGCCCAAGACACGAATCCATGCCCGAGGTCCCGCCATCGTTCGTTCTTCGTCAGTCACTTCCGCATAGGGCGGAGACACGGGTAGCACCTCGGTAGATCACGGGGCCAAAGCCAGTGAGCACACTCAATCTCAACTCATGCTGCACGCCTAGAGGACAACAGGCAAAGACATGGCCTAGTGCAGAGCGAGGTCAGAATCGAAAGACCATAGCAACCCCGAACCTCGGCTGAATGGGTATGGAGTCGCAACAACACACCAGCACTCCATCATGAACACGCAGCTGAGCGCATGAGATGCATGTCAATTGGCACCGAAGCCAGACAACGGGCCGTGGGCTGCGCAAGACTTGCGGGTTGAAACACCCGAGGGCGCGTCAAATTGGCGCGCGTGGCCGACGTGACTTCGTACTGACTAGCCCTGTCGCTGCTCACGTACTGCAGTGACAACTTGCTCGGCTGCACGGAGTACATCTTCTCGCGTCGTGCCTCGGCCCAAGCCAAACCGCAACGAAGCGCGCGCGAGTTTCTTGTCTCGCCCGATTGCGAGCAGCACATGACTCGGCTCGCCGCTCGACGAGCTGCACGCGGACCCGCTCGAAACTGCAAGCCCTGGGAGTGCGAGCAGCAACCGTTCACCATTTGTATTGGGAAATGACAAGTTGAGGTTGCCGGGCAAGCGGGCCTCGAGGGTCCCATTGGTAATCACGTCAGAGAACGCCGCAGTCAATCGCTCGTGCAGTAGCCCTCTCAGCTCAAGCAGCCGCTTCGTTTCCAGCTGCTGTTCTTCGATACAAAGATCAAGCGCCCGGGCGAGGCCGACAATCAGCGGCACCGCCAAGGTTCCAGGACGGATTCCCTGCTCCTGCCCGCCGCCGGCAAACAGCGAACGCAATCGAATCTTCGGCCGACGATTGCGGATATAGAGTGCACCAACACCCTTAGGGCCGTAGATCTTGTGGGCAGAAATGGACAAGAGATCGAGCGGCGTTTCGTCCACGCGAAGTGGAACCTTCCCAACCGCTTGGGCGCCGTCGCAATGCAGCACGACACCTTTCTCGCAGCAGACACGCGCAATCTCATCCAGGGGCTGAAGCGTTCCAATTTCGCTATTCGCCGCGGAGACGCTGACAAGGCGCGTCGACTCGTCGATGGCGTTTGCCACTTGGTCTGCCGAAATCAGCCCTTCCGCGTCGACAGACAAACGAACGACCCGCCCTCCACGAACGCCTTGGGCGGCGCAGGCTTCGAGAACCGACGGATGTTCCGTCTCGACCGTCACCACATTTGACGGCTCCGGAGTCGCGCCCAACACACCTTGGATCGCGATGTTGTTGCTCTCCGTCGCGCCGCTTGTAAACGCGACTTCTTCCGGCATCGCACCCAGATGGGCGGCGATGCGTTCGCGCGCATCTTCGACCGCCGCTTCTGCGCGAAAACCGAAGACGTGAGTCGAACTCGACGCGTTGCCAAAGTCGTCGCGAAAGTACGGAAGCATCGCTTCCAACACGCGGGGATCTACCGGTGTCGTGGCTTGATGATCGAGGTAGATGGGTTTCATTGGGTTCGCCTGCTCAATGGTCCGATGGGCGATTGGGCGGAAGAGAACACGCAAACTAGCACAGCGCCATCATCTCATTTCGTGCTGCGCGACGCGAAACGCGAACGCTGTGCCGACGGTTTCGACCGCGGCATTTGCGGTCGATCGACTCGCGTTGCCTCTCACTCGATCCGAAATAGATCGCCGACAGGATCGAAGCGAGTCGACCATTCGTCGTCACGGCGCAACCCACGGCACAACTTCCAATCGGCCGTGACGCATGACATCGTCGGCTCCCCCAGAAGGGTTGCAGCCAAGGCCGCCTCTTCTGTTTCATGTTTCCATGAAAGTGCGGCGTGAGACTGCCCAGCGGCAGAGTCCTGAAGCACGAGTTCGCGGATCGCATCGCTCCCTGCGCCGCAAGCGCTGAGAAGGTTCAAGATCGGCGCCATCCTTTCGGGCGGTGGTGCAATGAGGGGGGAGTCCGTAAGCCCAGGCTCCCGACCTGCGAGCTTGGCGACACCACGCACAAGCTCGACCGGAACATCCGTGCGAAACCGCCACACGCACCCCAGCCGCGTGCGTCCCAATACGAACAACGGTGCTGCGGACAGTCCGGCGTTTAGATCGATCCGTTCCCCATCGCTCATTGGATACCGCGCGTCGAGAAGTGCACCGATGAATTCGAGGTCGTGGCTCATCTCCGAAGCGGCGTCATTCGGCCCTGTGTCCAGGAACATAGGGTCGGGTCAAGTTTTCAGATCCCGATTCAGTGACCAGCACATCATCCTCGATCCGAATGCCACCGAAGGGCATCAGCGCATCGACGTGCCCCCAATTGACCGCGTCGCGACATGGGCCAACTCGAAGTTCGTCGAGAAGCATGGGAATAAAGTAGACCCCTGGCTCGATCGTGATGACGTGTCCCGGCTCGAGTGTTCGCGTCGTGCGCAAATTCGGACAGTCTTCCGGCGGTGCTTTCAAGCCGCCCGCGATCCCTTCTTGACGCCCGCCGACGTCGTGCACATTCAAACCAAGATAGTGCCCAAGGCCATGCGGAAAGAACGCTGCCGCCACGCCACGGTTTCGTGCGTCCTCCGGCTCGACGTTGAGGACACCCACCTCGTACAGCAGCGCGGCAATCGACGTTTCTGCCTTCCGGTGCAGGTCGACAAAGCTTAAACCCGGGGCAACGTCCGCAGCAAGTTGTTGTTGCAACGCCTCCATTCCGTCTAGCAGTGCAGCGAACTCCGACGACGCGTCATCTTCATTTCCAAGACAGTACGTGCGCGTGATATCACTCGCATAACCGCGAACCATGGCGCCGGCATCGACGAGAAAGCTCTTGCCGGGGCTGGGTTTCGTACGCCGACGATGCTGATAGTGGAGTACGGCAGCGGCCTCATCCCAGGCAATGATGTTTGGATAAGGAAGCGTGCTGTCATCTTGCATTGTCGCTTTGAGGTAGGCGAGATGAAGATCGAATTCGCTCATTCCTCGAGTCATACCCTGACGTAGCGCCGCATGGCCGCGCCCGGCAACTGCTTGTGCTTCGCGAAGGCATTCAACTTCGTATTCCGTCTTGGTCGCGCGCCCCCAATCAAGCGCGGCAATGAGGCTCGGCGGATCGAAGCAGTCCGGCGCGATTCCCAGTGCCAAGGAAACCGACCTGTCGTCGCCCACGAACGCAACGCGTCCCGGCGGCTTTTCGTTTGGCCAACTCGCCTCAACATCTTCGGTGGAGCGCACGTCGATCACGTCAATCAACCAGTCCTCAAGAACCGGAGGCGGTGCGTTCCAATAGTCCTTCGGTACCGAGCGAAGCAAGCGCACGGGTCGACCGGGCTCGAGGATCAGCAAGTGATCGTGCCCCTCGATCGGCGCGAGTCGCCCGAAGTGCGCGTGGGTTCGAAACGGAATCGCCAGATCATCGGCGTAGTACGCGCGCGCGCTTCCCGCGTGAAACACCACCGCGTCGAAAGCTTCGCCGTGCTCGCGCAAGTGTTCGAGCGCTTCGCAGACCCAAGCTTTGATCTGTGCGACATGTTGCGCGTATAAGCCGATGCCGCTCACGCGACCGTCCTCGAAGCACGGCGAAGGACATGGCGTCGCGTGTGAGCAGCAGCGCCCACCCCGCGCGTGCGCGTCATGATGCGCGCTCGTCCAATGCAGCGAGGAGTTTTTCCCAAATGTTCCCGAAGTCGCCGTTGCTCATGACGAGGACAACATCGCCGTCTTCCAGTTCTTGTGCCTGCGCGACCGCTTCGGCGTCAATATCGCTGAAGACACCCGTCGGGAGCCCTCGCCCTTCGAGCGCGTCCGCGAGATCTTCAGCCGAAAACAGTTCGGTGGGTGTGCCCGTATTGCTGTAGATCGGCTCGTCGGGAAGCTTGCGCAATACCACGCGAGTCGCGCCGTCAAAAGCCGCGGCATAGGCGTCCTGAAAAACGGCTCGTCGACTCGTATTGGTGCGTGCCTCGAAGATCGCAACGAGACGACGCTCGGGATAGCGCGCACGGATGGCGCCAATCGAAGCCTTGACCGCCGTGGGGTGGTGGGCGAAGTCGTCGATCACTGTGACGCCGCGCGCGACCCCCCGAATTTCTTGTCGACGCTTCACGCCCTTGAAGCCTGCCAATGCAGGAACACTTTCTTCAAGCGGCACCCCCTCGCGCGCGAGTACCGCGATCGCAGCAACAGCGTTCGCAACGTTGAAACCGCCGTACAGCGGAAGCAACACGGACTGCCGTTGATGTCCGGGCGCGCGCAAGCGAAACCGTGTGCCTTCGGAAGTCGCTTCGAGCTGATCGGCGATCCAGTCGGCTTCGATGGCGGGGGACGCGTCACCCTCTTCGACAACTTGATAACGCACGACGGAACAGCGTGCGCCCTGCGCGACATCACGCACGTGCTCGCGGCTCCAATCGGCGACGATGCATGCGCCTTCGTCCATGCCTTCGATCAGCGAACGAAAGGCACTCTTCACATGGTCGAGGTCGCGATAGATGTCGGCGTGGTCGAACTCGACCGAAGTGAGGATCAAGCTGTCCGGGTGGTAGTGGAGAAACTTCGGCGTCTTGTCGAAGAAGGCAGTGTCGTACTCGTCGCCCTCCACAACAAAGTGCTGCCCTGCCCCTTCACGAAAGCTTCCGTCGAAGTCAAGACTGATCCCGCCCACCAAGAGCGAAGGGTCGCGCCTCGTCGCCAGAAGCAAGTAGGCAGTTAGGCTCGTCGTGGTCGTCTTGCCGTGGGTGCCCGAAACAACGATGCGGCGTTTGTCCGCCATCGCGAGTTCGAACAGTGCGTCGGAGAACGAACGAATCGGAATGTCGGAGTCGATCGCCGCCAACGCTTCGGCGTTGTCGCGATGCACGGCGTTCCCGATCACAATGAGATCTGGCACTTGCCCCGAGTCGTAGGCGGCGGCTTCAAGGTTCGCCGGATCAAAGCCTTCGCTTACGACTACGCCCCAATCCGCGAGGGCAGTGCTCATCGGCGGATAAAGTTTTTTGTCCGACCCGGTGATCTCGATCCCGCGACGCTTCAAGAGTCCCGCGAGCGATCCCATCCCCGTGCCGCCGACTGCAACAAAGTGCACGCGACGAAGTTCGCCGATGGACGCCTTGTCGGGCGCGTCCGTCGGCGCGTGACTCGGTGTGTTACTCAGCGATGAAGGCATCGATAATGAAGTCGTGCAGCTTAGGGCGAAGATCGAAGTAACTGCGCTTCGCGATCAAATGCACCCGATTCGTGAGCATGACGACGATGGCTTCACGCTCAAGATCGATCCAAACCGAAGTTCCGGTAAAGCCGAGATGACCAACCGAGTTCTCCGAGAACAATTCGCCAGAAGAGGACGCACCCGCCGTCGGAGTGTCCCACCCCAGTGCCCAGTCCGAATCTTGCGGCAGCTTTTGTCGCGTAAAGAACTCATGCATGAGCGGCTGCGGGAATAGTTCGCTGCGGCCATGCCAGCCGTCGACCATGGCGCGTGCAAACGTCATGACGTCGTCGGCAGTCGAAAACAGCCCCGCATGTCCGGCCACGCCGCCCATCGCCGCCGCATTGGGATCGTGAACTTCGCCCCAAACAATGCGGTCGCGCCACGGACAATTTTCGGTCGCTGCAATGCGACGCCGCATGGCTGCTGGCACCGCGTCAGTCGCGCTCGAGCCATCGACAGGTAGCGGCAGAAAACAGGTGTCCTTCATTTCGAGCGGAGCGTAAATGCGCTCTGCACAAAAGGCGTCGAGGCTCTGCTTCGTGACGGCTTCGACTACGGCGCCGAGGGCAATGAAGTCGAGATCGCCATAGACCGCAGCTTCGCCCGGCTCATGCACCAGGCCCGAACGAACCACGCGATCAATTATCCATTCGCGACCTTCGGCGGTGCCAAGCACGCGCTCAAACATCTTGCGTTCTTTCTTGATCATGAGTTCGTGAAATGCGCGCCAAGGCTTGAGCCCGGACGAATGGCTCAGCAGGTGGCGTAGCGTTACGGCTTCTTTATCTCGATCCCCGAATGCGGGAAGCACCTTCGCAACGGGATCGTCGAGGGTGAGTAGGCCGTCTTTCACGAGCAGCAGGATGGCCGCAGTGGTGGCCATCGGCTTGGTGAGCGACGCGAGGTCAAATACGGTTTCGCGGGTCATCGGCAATCGTTCCGGCTGCAACACCGCGTGGCCGCGCACGCATTCAAAGTCGAGGACTTCGTCTTCGCGGGGCATGCGAGCAATGATGACCGCACCCGGGATCTCAGCTTTTTCGATCGACTTGTCGACCGCTTTCTCAACGCGCCCCAGTTTTCGCTTGATCAGACTGTGCTTCATGTTCTTCTTGTTTGGTTTTGTCTTCGACTGCGTTATTTCGCGAGCCGACTCACTGGCCACAACTCGCGACTTTGGATCTCGGTCTTGGACTTCGACATCGTCGCTTGCGACGTGCCCTCTGTGTTCATCATGTCGTGTGCGATGACGCGACACGCCGGGGGGGCGAATGATGCTGAGAGGCTATCTCAGAAACCTCGGATGCGGGACTTCTCAAGCCGCGTCTATCGTTTTGCGACGGCCAATTCGAGCAATTCGATTTCGCCGCGGTCGCCGTCGATCGCCGCCCGCGCGCCTAGCGCCCACGGCAGGTGATGATCGGCGTGGCCAAACGGAAGTTCGCTGACGACCGGAACCCCAAGTGGCGACAGAATTTCTTCGATCACATCCCGGGCCGTCGGCTCGGGGCAAATCGGGTTCGTGCAGTCGGTGAGGCAGCCGATGCCAACGCCAACCAGCGCGTCAAGCTTCCCTGCCGCCTTCAACTGCATCAGCATCCGGTCGATGCTGTAGGGCGCTTCGTGAGTCTCTTCGAAGAGCAAGATGGCGTCTCGGGTATCGATTTCCCAAGGTGTCCCGAGGCTCGCAACGACGAGTTTCAGCGAGCCGCCGGTAAGCCGGCCTTCCCCCCAACCCCGCTGCACCGACTTGCCCACCATGCGCTGGGGCGGTCCGACACCCAGGAGCGTTGTCGCGATCGCGCGCTTGCTGTCCGCGCTCAATGCGTCAGTGCGTTCGAGCATCGGCCCGTGATGCCCCATCAGCCCGGCCCGGCTCAGTTGCCAAAGCAGCAGGGTCGTCACGTCGCTATATCCGAATAAAGGCTTCGCCGCGGCGCGTACCTGTTTTTCGTCGAGTAGATGCATAATGCGATGGCAGCCATAACCGCCACGCGCACAAAAGATGCCGTCTACGTTCGGGTCGTTGACCAGCTGCATGAACTCTTCGGCGCGGCGCGCATCATCGCCCGCGAGGTAACCGGTCGCACGAGTGATGTCGTCGGCGTGGACAACTTCAAAGCCCAGCTTGCGGAGCATCGAAACGCCCGCAGTCAATCGCGTTTCGTCGATCGGGCCGGCGGGCGCAGCGATGCCTAGGGTCGCGCCTTTTTTGAGCACGCGCGGTTTGCGCAAAGTCGGCACGTTAGAACGGGTCGTCCGGAAGACCGGCATCGTGCGGGAAGCTTCCCGAAGGCGAAGGCTCACCAGCTTCAAAACTCTTCGGGCTCGCGTAGCCGTAACCGGCTTCATTCTCGGGCCAGTCGCGGAACAAAGCGAAGCGCCCCAAGAATTCGAGCTTCACGATGCCGGTCGGCCCGTTACGTTGCTTGCGGATCAACAGCTCGGCCATTTCCTGATGTTCGGTTTCGGGGTTGTAGACGACATCGCGGTAAATGAAGCCGATGATGTCTGCGTCCTGCTCGATCGCGCCAGACTCACGCAGGTCGGCCAGAAGCGGACGCTTGTCGTCTTTGCGCGTCTCCGGACCGCGGTTCAACTGCGAAAGTGCGATCACTGGGATGTTGAGTTCCTTCGCGAGGCCCTTGAGGCCACGACTGATCTCACTGATTTCTTGCTCGCGACTCGCGACGTTCGCGCTGCCCCGCGCAAGCTGAAGGTAGTCGACGATCACAAGGTCGAGTCCGCTTTGGGCGTGCATGCGACGACACTTGGCCCGCATCTCGAGCACCGTGGCGGCGGGCGTGTCGTCAATAAAGATGTCGGCGGCCGAAAGTTTCTCAGCGGCTCGAACCAACGCGCCATGACTCTCGACAGAAATAAAACCGTTGCGGAACGAGGACGCGTCAACCATCGCCTCGCTTGCGAGCAAGCGCATCACGAGAGACTGAGTCGTCATCTCGAGCGAGAAGACTGCGACCTTCTTTCCATGGTCGACCGCAACATTGCGCGCGATGTTCAGCGCCAACGCCGTCTTTCCCATCGAGGGGCGCGCTGCGATAATGATCAAGTCGCCGGGTTGCAGACCACCGGTCATGGAATCGAGCACGGTGTAATTTGTCGCTAGCCCCGTGAGGTCGCCACCGCGGTTCATCAACATTTCGATGTGATTGATCGCGCTGTGCACTTCGACGTTCATCGGGCTCAGCGAAGACTTTGCCTGCTCCTGGCTTAAAGCAAAGATCTTTGATTCCGCGGTGTCGAGGGCTTGATCGGAAGCCTGCCCTTCGTCGTAGCCGAGGTTGACGATCTCTGAAGCCACACTGATCAAGCCGCGCTTCACGCTCTTTTCGCGCACGATGCGCGCGTAGTGAACGATGTTCGCTGACGTCGCTTCGTAGTCCGCGATTTCTGCCAGTGCGACCGGGCCGCCAATGGATTCGAGCAAGTCGTTTGACTTGAGATAGTCGGCCAGGGTCACGAGATCGACCGGCTGGTTCTTGTCCTTCAACGTGATCATTGCTCGATACAGCGCTTGATGGGCAGGGTGATAAAAACTCTCGACTTCGATCTCGGTCACAATCCCGTGTATGGCATTGTTGTCGAGCAAGATCGCGGAGAGCACCGCCTTCTCTGCATCGAGGTCACTCGGCGGTACGCGACGTCGCGGGTCTTGCGGCGGAGTCGGAGGACTCTGTTTGCGACTATCCCACGGTCCCTGCCCGCCTTCGTTCACAGTGGCTCCCCTCGATCATCGCGCAGTCGCGAACGGGCGCGACTCGCAACTCTCAATTTCGATATTGGATCAGATAACCGGCGGGCCGGCGAGGTTGTAAGCGGTTGAACGCCGCACGCCGCCCCAAACAACGGGACCAGTATAACTGGATTGCCCAAGCCACGGCGCAGATATTCACCTGCTTCGAGATTCAGACACACCGAGCCACTACAACGTTCGCCCCACCCACCCTGTTCGACTTGGGCGACTGGAAGCAAAAACGTGCGAACAAACGAAGAAGTGCGGTCAGCGGGCCCAATGCCCGCTGACCCTGATCCTTCTAAACGATCAGTCTTTGACGCTGACGATCAGCTTCACGCTCGAACTAATTTCCGAATGGAGTTTGATTGCGATCGTGTGCTCGCCGACTTCCTTCACGGCGTCGGGCAGCTGGATCTTGCGGCGATCGAGCTTGACGCCCTTCCCTTCGATCAACTCGGCGATATTCGCCGACGTAACCGAGCCGAAGAGCTTGCCGTCTTCGCCAGCGCGCTTGCTGACTTCCAGCACCATGCTCTTGAGCTTGTGGCTGGTTGCGCGTAGGTCTTTCAGTTCTTTCGCGAGCATTTCGGCAATGACACGCTTGTTGTGCTCGAGTTCCTTGATATTGGAGTCGGTCGCAACAATCGCCTTTCCCTCTGGAACCAGGAAATTGCGCGCGTAGCCGGGCTTCACGCTGACGAGGTCGCCAGCGCCACCGAGCTTGCCCATATCCTCACGTAGAATCACCTTGACTGCTGACATGGTGTCCCCCGCTACATATGTCCTGCCGCAATGGGCAGGAGTGCAATTTGGCGAGCGCGCTTGATCGCGGTCGCGAGGCGGCGCTGGTGCTTCGCGCAGGTTCCGGAAATACGGCGCGGCGTCACCTTGCCGGTCTCCGAAATGAAGAGTCGTAGCGTTTTCGGGTCCTTGTAGCTGAGGACCAACTTCTTGTCTGCGCAGTAGCGGCAAACCTTGCGCCGCTGGAACATGCCCTTCTTGGCTTTACGTGCCTTCTTGCGCGCGCGCGCCCGGAGCTTCGCCTTAACGCTCCAGTTGCCGCGG
The DNA here is from genome assembly GCA_012960035.1 of Myxococcales bacterium. Classification (GTDB taxonomy): domain Bacteria; phylum Myxococcota_A; class UBA9160; order UBA9160; family UBA4427; genus DUBZ01. The sequence continues at coordinate 94,307 of DUBZ01000124.1, forward strand.
CTGGCACGGTCGCCACCAGGACCGGAGGATCGAGATCCTCGATCGTATCCTTCGTCTTCGTCGCTCATGAGCCCTCCTCCTTGGTCTCTGCGTCGCCGGCTGCGTCGTCATCAGCGCTTTCTTCGGCGACGGCTTCTGGGGCGGCTTCGGAAGCTGCTTCTGGGGCGGCTTCTGGGGCTACTTCGGAAGCTGCTTCGGCAGCGTCTCCGCCTTCTTCACCAGCTTCGTCACCGCCCTCTTCACTTGCAGCAGCGGCAGCAGCGGTTTCGGTAGCGATTCGCTCCGCATCGGCACGAGCCTTGGCCTCTTCGTCTTCGCGGGCCTTGGCTTCTTCTTCTTCGCGAGCGGCACGTTCTTGTGCTTTGCGCTCTTGCTCGGCTTCGGCTTCGGCAGCTTCGAGCTTGCGCGCTTCGACGTCGGTGACGTCGGGGTTGGCCAAGATCGTCATGAAGCGCAGGATCGACTCGTTGAGTCGAAGCGCACGTTCAAGTGGCCGCACCACCTGGCCATCACTCAAGAACGAGTAGATGTAGTAGTGGCCCTTGTGAAAGCGACGGATCTCGTAGGCGAGCTTTCGCTTGCCGAGGCTTTCGTTTTGCAGCCGAATAGAGCCGCTGTCCGCCAAGATTCCTTCGAGACGCTCAAAAATTGCAGCGGTCCCTTCGTCGGATATCTCCGGCTGGACGATGATAGTCGTTTCGTATTCCCGCAAAGACTCGCCTCCTGGTCAGACACTCGAAGTGTCCGAGCCCCTGCGTAAGTTGCCTCTTCGACGGGTTCGACGAGGTCAAATGCAAGGACTGAGGTTGATGGTTCGATTATTCGAATTTTAGACCCGCCCGGACAGGACGCCTGGGTTCGGGGGGCCAATGGATACCAATAGGTGGGCGTCCGCACAAGGGAAATTGGCTCGACGTCACTTTCACAGGGAGTCAGGCCCCGGGATCCAGAAGTCGGTGGACCCGTGAGTCAGCGCCCAGCTCTGGGTGAAACGTACAGGCGAGAATATTTCCCTGGCGCACCAGCGCCGGTACACCCTCAACCCGCAAGAGAACCTCGACGCCAGCGCCAATTTTGCTGAGCTGGGGCGCACGTATAAAGACGCACCGAAGCCCCTCGAGCTCCTGAGCGGCTTTTCCCGCGCCGTGAGCAGGCGGATCGGCGATCGCAGCGAACGAATCGACCTGGGTCCCGTACGCGTTGCGCTGGGCGACGACGTCGATCAAGCCGAGTGTCTTGACCGGGTGGTTCTCCGATGCCCCGGCGAGCAAGATCGCCCCGGCACAGGTTCCGAGAATGGGTTTGCCCGAATCGGCGAACGAAGCGAGGGGCCCATAGAGCCCCAGGCGGTCGAGGCCCTTCGCAATGGTGGTGCTCTCGCCCCCGGGCAGGATCAGGGCATCAATTTCGCCGAGATCCTTTTCGCGCAAGACCGGCCTTGAGCTCGCGCCTAGACGATCGAGCACCCGGGCGTGAGCGTCCACGTCCCCCTGAATTGCCAAGATGCCGACCCGCACGGCGCCCTCCCCTTAGGAATCTGCGCGGCTACCAGCCGCGATTCGCGAGCCGCTGACTTTCGTCGAGGGTTTCCATCTCGATCCCTTCCATCGCGTCACCAAGACCGCGACATGCTGCCATCACTTCTGCGGGATCTTCCCAGTGGGTGTTCGCGCGAACAATGGCGCGGGCTCGGGTTTCGGGGTCCGCACTCTTGAAGATGCCCGAACCCACGAAGATGGCTTCGGCGCCGAGCATGCGACACAACGCCGCATCTGGCGGCGTCGCGATCCCACCGGCCGCAAAATTCGGGACGGGGAGTTTGCCGTGTTCATGGACGTATTGAACGAGGTCGTACGGCGCACCCAATTCTTTGGCGTGGGCCATCAGCTCTTCGCTGCGCAACGCACCGAGCGCACGGATGTCGCCATTGAGGGTGCGCAAGTGACGCACGGCCTCGACAATGTTGCCGCTGCCCGCTTCGCCCTTGGTGCGAATCATTGCCGCACCTTCACCGATGCGTCGGAGCGCTTCACCGAGGTTTCGCGCGCCGCACACGAACGGAGCTTTGTAGTCGTGCTTGTCGACGTGGTGTGCGTCGTCGGCGGGCGTCAGCACCTCGCTCTCGTCGATAAAGTCGATCCCCATTGCTTCAAGCACGCGGGCTTCCATCATATGCCCGATACGAACCTTCGCCATCACCGGGATCGAAACGCACTGCTGAATCTCTTCGATCATTTCGACCGGACTCATGCGCGCAACACCGCCGTCGCGACGAATGTCGGAAGGCACGCGTTCAAGCGCCATCACGGCACAGGCGCCGGCGTTCTCGGCAACCTTCGCCTGGTCGGCGTTGGTGACGTCCATGATCACGCCGCCCTTCATCATTTCCGCCAAGCCGATCTTCAGCTCGAAGGCCTCTGCGGTGGTCTTTGCACTGCCCATTGCTTTGCCGATCTCTTTATGTCCTGACACTGTGTCCTCCGAACGGCCGCGCGCGGCCTTTTCTCGCGTCGCAACAATGCGTTACGTCGCCCGTTTGAGTTGGGGTGTTGGTTGCGTTCTTGGTGGTGTTCTTGGTGAATGATGCTCTTGCTTTCGATTCGAATAAAGTTTTCGCCTACAAGTGCACGCCAGCCGTAGGCGGCGCGGGCGCTTGATGTTGGCTTGCGTTTGTCACGGCTTGTGCGAGCGCTTCGATCGCGCCGCGAATCCGGTTTGACGGGGCTTCCGCGATGGTGAGGCGCAAAGCTCGTGAAGGACCACGGTCCGGCAAAAAGTGGGAACCCGGTGCGAAGAGCACCCCTGCCTTGGCTGCGTCGGCGACGAGATCCCGGGTATCAATTTCGAAGGGCAACTCGACCCAAACCTGATAGCCCCCTTCTGGCGCACTCGCGTAGGTGCCCTCCGGCATCAGCTCGGCGAGGGATTCGAGCACGCAGTCGAGCCGCTCACGGAGCACTGGCCGAAGCTTGTCGAGATGTCGGTCGTAGCCCCCTGACCGCACGAACCGATCCATCGCCGCTTGCAGCGGGAGAGAGTCCGCAAGATCAGAAGCGTGCTTGAGTGCGACGAGGCCTTCAGCCGCCCGCCCCCTCGCTGCCAGTGCGCCACTGCGCACGCCCGGGAACAACGACTTCGAAAAAGAACTCAAATGAACCACGAGGCCCGAGTCGTCAAGTGCGGCAAGCGATGGAACCGCTTTGCCCCGGAGCCGCAGATCCATTTCAAACCCGTCTTCGATAATGGGCTTGCCGTGGCGCGCCGCGATCGCCAAGAGCGCGCGTCGGTGCGCGACGCTAGTCGTCGTCCCCATCGGATTGTGAAAGGTGGGAATGGTATAGAAGGCTTTGACGTCGGGGCGCGCGAGCAAGAGATCAAGCGCTTTGAGATCGGGGCCATCTTCGGTCATCGGCACCGCGGCCGAGCGCACGCCGAAACTGACCAGCGTGCCAAGGACGTTGTGGTAAGTCGGCGATTCGACTGCGATGGTTTCGCCCTGCCCGGCAAACAAACGAATGGCGAGGGCAATGCCCTGGCTCGCTCCGTGACAAAGGACAACACCCTCGGTTTCAATCTTGATCCCGACCTCGCGTAGACGCTCGCCAATCGCCTCGCGCAAGCCGTGATGTCCTTGGGTGTCGCCATACAGGAAGAGATCCGCGCCGCCGCCTTCGAGAACTTGCTCGAGACAACGACGGAAGTCTGCAATCGGATACAGCGACGGGTCGGGAATGAGTGAATGCATCGCGACGGCATCGGGTGCCGCGGGATAGCGCGGGCGCCCCGCATCGAAGTGCAGCAGTTGCTCGACCTGCGCACCGAGCGCGATCGCCACTTTGTCGCCTTCGTTCCGGATGATCTGCGCCTGGCATACAAAGGTTCCACGACCGACTGTCGATTCGACCAGCCCTGCGCTTGCAAGTGACTCGTAGGCGAGGGACACGGTGTCGCGATTCACACCAAGCACGCTGGCCAGCGAACGAATGGTTGGCAGGCGCGTGCCGGCTTCGACTTCGCCGCTTTCAATCTGCACGCGAAGCTGGCTCGCAATCTCCTGGTAGACAGGGAGGGCGCTAGCGCCAGTTGCGGTGAGATCCGGGAGTCGCATAAAACGAACCTACGACCCAACCAATGCCGGGTCAATAGGCGGACAATAATAAAAAATGTCCGGTAAAGTCCCATACAAATCGTTTTAAGACAGTCCAATGCGGGACAATCGGTAAATCTCGGTTCATTGTCCCAACTCTTGGATGCCATGACCTGCGGGCGGCTCGAAGTCACGCCCGATCCCGGCGCCAACTTCGTGGCGACCGCACATCGTCGGCTCCACGAAGCAGCAACGCGCGCGCAGGCGCAACATCAATCGTCGCGTTCGGGCTCGCGATTGAAGTGACTCATCGCCACTTCGACGCCATCGGCGAGCAGCGACTCAAGCGCGCGAACCGACAAAGCGATTTGCTCCGCGAGGCTCTTCTCTTCAACCGTGCCAAACTTTTGCAGGACGTAGTCGCGAACAGACATGCCCTCAGATGGACGACCGATGCCGAATCTCATGCGAGCAAACGCACGGCTTTCCAGGGTGTCGATGATGTCCGCGATGCCGCGATGACCACCGGCGCCACCCGCCTTGCGCAGGCGCAATTGACCGAAGGGCAAGTCGAGGTCGTCATAGACAACAACGAGATCTCGCTCAAATTCGATCTCGGGGATGGCCGCCAACGCTGCCTCTACCGCAAGGCCTGAGCGATTCACAAACGTTGCGGGCTTGAGTAAGCCCACGTCAACTCCGGCAACAACGCCTTGGCCAAAGTCGCCCTCGAATCGGGGCTCGCTGATCAAAAAACCGTACTTCGACGCAAATGCGTCCAGCACGTCGAAACCGACGTTGTGTCGCGTGCCCTCGAAACGGGGGCCCGGGTTCCCAATGCCGACGATCAGTTTCATGCGCAGATCCTCCAGCGATCGGAGGGCCTGGCACACGCGCAAAGGCGCGAGCCACGGACATGAACGCTGCCCATGACTCGCATCAAATCACGCGGATCAGTCTTCCTTGGATTCCTCAGCTGCCGGTGCTGCCTCCGCATCACCTTCCTTCGCCGCCTCGTCCTCTTCGGCTACGACCTCAACTTCTTCCTCAATCTTCTTGGTCGCGACATGGACGATTGGAAGCGCTTCGTCGACGCCGGTTTCGACGCCTTCGGGAAGGGTCAAGTCGCTGACGTGCAGGGACTCGTCCTGGTTCATTCCGGACACATCGACTTCGAGCGAATCGGGAATCGCGTTCGGGAGACAAAGCAAGTCGATCTCGCGCATCATGTGCTCAAGAACGCCGCCGAGCTTCACACCCTCGGGTGTACCTTCGAGCTTGATCGGTACCGAAACGTGGATCTTCGCCGTGGCATCGATCTCGAAAAAGTCGGCGTGCGACAGCGTGCCTGCGACCGAATGTCGCTGCAGCTCCTTGATGAGCACCACCTTGCCCGCGACTGCACCGTCACCCTCAAGGTCAATCAGCGTATTGAGCCCTGCATGACTGGTCTTAAGCAATGTATCGAGGTCTTGGGCCTGTATCGAAAGAGACACCGACGCATTGCCGTGGCCATAGAGGACGGCGGGGATGCGACCGACAGCGCGCAATTTGCGCGCGACGCCCTTCCCGGTGTCAGTTCGAACTTCTACTGCGAGTGATTGATCGCCCACGTTATTCTCCTTACGACCAGCGATGCGCTGGTTCTAAAAGCATTGGTTCAATCGAAGAGTGAACTCACGCTCTCTTCGTTGTTGATGCGTCGAATCGCTTCGCCCATGTGGGCAGCAACGGAAACAACATGGATCTTTCCGCAGTCCCGGGCTTCGGGACGCAGTGGAATCGAGTCGGTCACGATCAGCTCGGCGAGCGGAGACTCAACCAAGCGCTTGATGGCGGGACCGGAGAGGACGGGGTGCGAAATTGCGGCGTAGACAGATTCGGCGCCGGCGTCCATTAGGCTTCGAGCCGCTTCGGCCAGGGTTCCCGCCGTATCAACCATGTCGTCAACGATCACGCAGCGAGCGCCCTTGACGTCACCGATGATGTGCATGACCTCGGAAACGTTTGCGCGTTCACGCCGCTTATCGATGATGGCGAGGCTTGCGTCGAGGCGCTTCGCATAGGCGCGCGCGCGCTCTACACCGCCAGCATCGGGGGAGATGATCGTGACATCACCCTTCACACGCTTCTCAACCGCGTTGAGCAACACGCCGGTCGCGTACAAATTGTCCACCGGGATATTGAAGAAGCCCTGAATTTGGCCCGCGTGGAGATCCAAGCAAAGAACCCGGTCTGCGCCCGCAGTCGTAAGCAGGTCGGCGACGAGCTTGGCCGTGATCGGAACCCGCGGCTTGACCTTGCGATCCTGGCGCGCGTAGCCGTAGTACGGCACGACTGCGGTCACCCGGCGCGCTGAAGATCGTTTGAGCGCGTCGAGCATGATGAGCAGCTCCATCACGTGGACATTCGCCGGTGCACTCAGTGACTGCAGAACGAAGCAATCCATGCCGCGCACGTTTTCGGTGATCTCGACCGCGCATTCGCCATCGCTAAACGTTCCGACTTCGGCTTTGCCGAGATTCATCCCGAGGTAGTTGGCGATGTCTTGCGAGAGCGTAATATTGGAGTTTCCGGTGAATAGCTTCATTTTCTATCTCATCTGCAAGACGTACGCGGAAAGTGCACCAGGTTGATCGAACGCCTAAAATTGGTTGGGGCGGCAGGACTCGAACCTGCAGATGGCGGCTCCAAAGGCCGCTGCCTTACCATTTGGCGACGCCCCATCATAGAATCCGAGTCCGGATTCGCATTTCGAATGTGTCGTGATTTATTCGTGCTGTAATCTTTGCCTTTGGTTTCGTCGCCTTAGCCGAAGGCCTCTACTCGCAGCGGTTGATGCCACTTTGATGCCACTTCGATACAACGTTGATGTTCAGGCGACACTTCAGCACGCCGTTTGCTGCGGGCTAGCTTCAACTTAACCAAGCCTGTTGATCAAATCTGGCTCAGCGATTGTGCGCTCATACGCTTATTGCTTCGGTTCTCCCAACGAACGTGTCGCGCATGCCCAAATTGGCGCTTTGAATTCCGCTCGCTCCAATGCGTCGCGGGCCGTTTCATCATCTGGAAACACACCATAAACCGTGGCGCCGCTTCCGCTCATTGCTGTGTTGTGCGCGCCAAGTCTGCGAATTTGCTCTTGCAGTTCACTCACCTGTGGACACAGGAACGTCGCGAACGGTTCGAGATCATTTGTAAGCAAGTTTGAAATCGTCATCGCGGACGAAGCTTTGGACCGCTCCGAATTCGCTCTGGAAGAAAGAGCAGAATTGAAAGCCGTCACAAGTGAATCCTCAGATCGAGGGGCCGCGCCAGGCCCTTCGAGCGCCCGCATCGTAGAGCGAGACGGGCCGAGCGTCAACGCAGATTGGGCTCGATCGAAGGCGGAAAAAACGTCAGCCGTAGAAAGAGATACGCCGGGGTTGACAAGCAAGAGCGAAAGCGGGCGAAGACCCGTGAGTGGGGAAATTTCCTCCCCGATCCCACCGACTCGGCTAGGCGTCGCGCGCAAGAAAAATGGGACGTCGGCGCCCAAGGCGACGGCGAGCCCAAGCAGCCTCTCCGCAGCCACACACCCGGGAAACCGGGCATCGAGCGCACGCAACACGGTCCCCGCGTCGCTCGACCCGCCGCCGAGCCCGGCGCCGACCGGAATCCGCTTGCTGAGCCGCAATTGAAGCCTGCCCGACAAACCGGCCTCGCCACAGAAGGACCTGGCCGCTCGGACCGCGAGATTTCGCTCGGGCGGCCCAACCGCGCCCGCTCCTGGCAGTCCCGGGTCCGATTCAATCTCAAAACCGATTTCGACCGCCGGACTGCCAGCGACCGGGCCCAAGTCCCCGAATTCGATTTCGAGCGAATCGGCCAGCGCGATCGGAACGAAGACACTTTCGAGCCGGTGGTATCCGTCGCTCCGGCAGCCGAGCACCCGCAGACCGAGATTTAGCTTGGCGTGGGCAAATACTGTGACGGTCGATGTCATGGATTCGGTCTTTGCCGGGGTGCGTGCGGCGCGCGGTGGGGTCGGGTCGTCTGGGCACGCCCGCGACTGCTCGTCCCCTTACGCCGTCCCTACGCCATCCCGAGGAAGCGCGTGTGAAGTTCGTAAAGCAGGTTATCGACAAGTTTGAGTTCGACGTCGTCGAGATTGCGGGCTGTCTTGTCCCGCAACATCTGAACCGTGTCGATCGTTTGGCGTGCGAGTAATGGATCGGGTTCCTCGACCGGCGCACCATCGGGCCCATTGACGAGTCCCATTTGGTACAAGGCCGACGTCGACATCGACAAGATGAAGGTCGAAAAATCGATCGACGGCAGATCGCCCGTCTTTTGCTGGTACGCAGTTGCCACGCCTTCCTGCTTTTCTTTATTCCGTGCCTCTTGCTCACTCATCGCTCAGACGGCCTCCGTTTCGGGGAGCTTCGACGCATCGAGGCGCGCCATTTCTCGCTGCGCGACGAAGAGCCGTTGCCCCACGGTATACGTGGTGCCCAACGCCAACGCGCACATCGCGATGGGCAGGAAACCAAAAACACTTCCCGCGACCAAGAGCCCCATGCGTTCGCCCCGCTCGAGCATCCCCCCCGGCAAATGCTCCAGGTGGAGCTCAGCCCGCGCCTTGGCATATGACGTGAGGACCGTACAAACGAGCACGTAAGCCGAAAGCGCGGCCAAGCTGACTTCGCCGGTCGCACTCCAATAAAGGATGATGCCGAGCATCACCGCCATGTCGACGAAGCGGTCCAGCGTCGAGTCGAGAAAACCACCAAAGGTGGTCGAGATGTTGAAATGGCGCGCCACCACGCCATCTACCAGGTCGAACAACCCGCTGGCGAACAGCACGAAGCCGCCCAAGCGGAAGTCTCCCTTCGCAAACGCAACGGCGGAAGCCGCGGCAACCACGGCTCCGCACACAGTCAACCAGTCTGGATTGATGGCGCGCTTGAAGAGAAACGGGAAGAGCGCGTGAACAACGTCATCAACGCGATGTCCCAACTTCTCCTTGATCACATCTACAGCTCTTTAGAGGGCGGCGACGACAGCGGGGGGGAGAGCAGCTCGCTTTCGGGCTCGGCGGGCGACACGACTTCTTCAGTCTGTGCTTCGAAGGCCGCGACAGCGGGATACGCGTCTTCGGGAGCTGCTTCGACTTGTTCGGCAACTTCCTCCGGCTCGTCGTCCTCGGGCGTCGCGATCTTGTCGGCTACGTCGGGCAACGCTTCCAGATATGTCTTTTCTTCTTCATTGCTGAGCCAGCCCTTCCGGCGGCTCAGGCGGTTGTCGAATTTGAGCTTTGCGATCGAACCTTGCTCCATGGTGGATACCGACCCTTTCCTGAGTGTCTACGTCCGTAGCTTTGTATTTATCTTTGTGAATGACAGCAGAAACTGCTGACCAAGACTATAAACGTGATGTTAAGTTTGAGGCAGAATGCGACGGCGGCCCCGGCCAATCTTCTCGGGAACCGTGTGACTGCGGGCGGAGCCTAGCAGATTGACACTGCAGCGAGAGGTCTTGTAGTTTGGCCGCGAGAATCGCGCGGCAAACGTCATCAATCTGCCGGCAAAGTGCGACTTGGATGTTTCGGAAGTTCTAGAAATTGAATCAGCAGGCTGGCCGCAGTGGCTGCGACACGGGGACAGCACGCTGTCCAAGCTACTGTAAGCCCACACGACCCCCGACCGGGTCCATGAACGAGGTCCCCGAGGCGAACGTATGGTGATGCAACCCAAACTGAGTTCGACCGTCGCCACAGCGCTTATCTTGCTGTTTGCGCTTGGCTTTTTGGCTTCTTGCAAGGAAGAAGCCCCGCTTTTCATCGACGTGCCTCCCGCCGAAGAGTTGTATGACAAAGGCCTCGAGATCCTTAAGGGGCGCCGGATCTACTTTCTCTTCCCAACTGTCGACTACGACGAGGCCATCGAAACCTTCCAAACCATCATCGACAATTACCCCTATCACGAACTCGCGGTGAAGGCCGAACTGCGGATCGCGGACACTTACTTCGAAGACGAACGCTACGACGGAGCACTCTCTTACTATCGCTCGTTTTCCGATCTGCACCCCCAGCACCCGAAGGTCCCGTATACGGTCCTGCGCTCGGCCTTGTGTCACTACAACCAGATCCACTCGATCAACCGAGATCAGACCGCAACCCGCAAAGCGCAGGAGCAGCTCGAAATACTGATTCGCGATTACCCCTATGCGGCTGAAACGCGCGAGGGTGAAACGCTGCTCCGCGATCTACGCACCCGGCTTTCGCGAAACATGATGCAGCTTGGTGACTTCTATCTGAATCGAGACGAGTATCAGTCCGCCGCAGAACGCTATCGCTCGGTGCTCAACATTTACCCAGGCCTCGGCTTGGACGCCGAAGGCTTGTACAAACTCGGCGTTTGTTACGAGAACATGATGCGGCGCGACGAAGCGCGACGTCTCTTTCATGTGGTCGTTGCCAATTATCCGAACTCAGACATCTCGGAACTGGCAGCCGAGCGAATCGCTGCGTCAAACTAGACGCAGTCAGGTCAGCCAACTCAAGCCAACGTACGAATCGACCCAGCGACACAATGCAGTAACGAACGACGGGCAGGAGCAAGACATCGTGGAGCAGCTGTCAAGCACAAGTTCTGAACAGACACGCGTCGTTCGGTCCGTTCGCATGACCGCGGACGAACGCGAAGCTTACACGCGGGGGCGCGCATACTTTGAGCGTGGCGACGTCGAGCCGGCGCTCGAAGCCTTGAACAGCTTGCTGCAAACGCGGAACGACTTTGCCGACATTCACTACATGGTCGGTGTCCTCTATGACCTTCGAGGCGACGACCTGCGCGGCGACAGCGATGCGGCGCGGCGAAGCTTGCAACGGGCCATCCAGCTAAACCCCGTCTACGCGGAAGCACTACTCGCGCTGGCCAGCGTTTGCGAGCGGGAGGGAGACTTCGACCGGTCGAGGGAACTCGCCGAACGCGCAGCTGCCCGGGTGCAGGGCGAAGCGGGCGGGATGGATACGACAACCCGCGGAAAACTTGCGAATTTGCAGGCGGCCGTTGGCGACGCGTACGCCGAAGCGGGCGAGTTGCGCGACGCCGTCGAGGCGTATCGCAAGGCACTCGATCGATGTCCAGGATTTCATGACATTCGACACCGCCTGGGCGTTGTGTTGCGCGACTTGGGGCTGCCCGATCAAGCGCTTTGCGAATTCAAGCGCGTGCTGCGCGGAAACCCGGGCCTCTTGGACGCTCACATCCAACTCGGACTGACCTACTATTCACTTGGCCGCAGCGATGACGCGCTCGAGCGCTGGCATGCCGTACTGAAGCACGACCCCAGCCGAGAAGATGCGCGCATGTACAGTCGGCTGGTGATTTCCAAGCGCGAGGCCGCCGCACATTCGAGCCCGGCGGAACCTTCAGCCCCCGCTCCAAATCCCGAGAACGAGATTGAACTATGAATGCAGACTCCATCACGATTCTTGACGGCCTGGTGCTCGCGGTCATGCTCATCGCAATTGCACGAGGCGCATACATCGGCATGATCCGCGAAAGTTTTTCAATCGCCGCGGTGGGCGTCACATGCATCGCGCTTCGGTACGGAAACGAACCGGCCGCCAATGCGCTGGTTGACGTGACCGGGGGCGAAATCGGTGCCGGCGCCGCCCCCTTTATTACAGGTGCCGTCATTCTGGTTGCCACGATTGGACTCGTTGGTTTCCTTGGCCGCTACCTAAAACGTGGCGCCGAAGCTGTTGGCCTTGGCTGGGCAGATCGAATCGGTGGCGGCGCACTGGGCTTCGCCGAGGGCGCGCTTGTTGCGACACTTTTGGTTTCCGGCGCGATGCTTGTATTCGGTCGTGACCATGAATCGATCGAACAGTCGCGCAGTGTCGAAGCCGTTGAAAAGTTGCAAGAGTACGTGTCTACGAACTACGGCGATGAACTTGACCAATTGCCCGACGTCGCGGCTCCGCTACGCCGCTGATTCAACTCGCCATGCGCCTCGGCGCGAGAACACGACACGTCATTGCGGGCGTTCTTATCATCCTCGCGACGACGTCATGCTCGACGTTCGCCCCGACGTCCACAGTCCCCTGCACACCGCACTTTCCGTATGCCGAGGGATGGCTTGGAGCCGACGGTGGCTATTCGGTCCCGCTCGAGGACGGTCGGAGCATTTGGCTTTTCAGCGACACTTTCGTCGGCGACCCCGGCCAACGCTCGCGCGAAAACAGCGAGATAATTCACAACTCAATCGGCTTGTCGCGTTGTGCCGACAACGGACGGTGGAGCATCGACTACGCCTGGGGGCATTCGGATCGCGGTGAACCCGAGGCCTTCTTTCATCAGAATGATGCAACGGGGTACTGGTGGCTATTCGACGGTTTCGAACACCAGGGAGCCTTCTACGTTGGATTGCTTCGCATCGAACCGAGCGAGCCGCGCGGACCGCTACAGTTGTCGTTTCGAAATACCGGACTCGATCTCGCTCGCATCGAGAACTACCACGCGGACCCAGAACAATGGCAATACGAGGTGCTCCCACTCACGGATAGCGAGATTGCTTTGCCAGGGAGCACGCTCGTCGTAGACGACGGTTTTCTTTATTTATTTTCCTTTTTCGATCGCGACGACGAGAATCGAAACCGGATGCTCGCGCGACTGCCTTTGTCTGCACTCGCAGAAAACAACCCCGGGGATTCGCTCGAAACATGGGCTGTCGACCGGCGATGGATTGCCGGCTTCAAGCCCAAACAGGCGCGCGTCATGATGGACGACAACGCAACCGAGATGTCTGTTCGCTACTTCGACGCGATCGAGGCTTGGGTCGCCGTGTACAGCGACTTGGATTCCGCGATGCCGGAGAGCGTTGCGACCCGCGTTGGTGAGGTTCGACTTCGAACCGCGCCGCGTCTCGAGGGCCCCTGGTCGGATCCGCGATCGATCTACCGCATCCCTGAACTCGAAGGAAACTACGCGGAGCGAATCGACCCGAATGTCTTCTGCTATGCCGCGAAAGAACATCCCCAGTACGCGACGGAAGACCGACTGATTCTCACGTACGTCTGCAACCTCATGACACGCAGTAGCGACGATCCATGGGACATCCTGAAGCGACTTGCCACCAAGATGGATCTATACCGACCGCAGGTCGTCGTCGTGCCGGTTCCTGAATTCGGGTTCGATTAAATAGGCCCGCTACTAAGAGAGCCTGCGACACCACGACCCGGGTGACAAACTACGCGAGGTACGAACAGCAGTAGTCGGCGACCACGCTGACCTTCAATTGAAAGCGGGAGTTTGCCGGGACATTGAAGGACTCCCCTCCGGTGACCTTGTGCCATGCATCACTGCCGGGAAGCTTCACATCGAGATCCCCCGATGTAATTTCCATCAACTCCGCAGCGTCGGTGCCGAAATCGTACTCGCCTGGCAACATGATCCCGAGGGTCTTAGTCGTTCCGTCTTCGAATTTAACCGTACGACTTGTCACGTTTCCATCGAAGTAAATGTTCGCAGCCTTCACAACTGAGACTGCGTTGAATTCTGAATTGTCCAAACTGGTTTCCCTTTCTTTGATTCAAGTTCTGTTACAAGCGAGTGCGAATTCGTCGATCGAAGCACCGATGTTTAGCAGGGGATCGACACGCGCCGCATCAGGGTTGCTTCGTCGCGGTGCGACGAACCCATAGGCCATGCAAGCGTTCAGCCTGGATTTGGAGGACCTTCGCGACCAAGCATAACCTCGGGTTCATCGATCTATTTCCAAGCCTGGTCACCGGAATTCTATTTCGTGAGTTCCAAGCGCGTTACATCCTCGAGGGCGACGAGCATTGGAATGCTCCCGGGCACGAACTCGTCGCCGACGCTGTTTGGCCTTATGCAAAACAAGCATCGCCCAGAGCCAAAGGCGCCCGCCGTAGAGAGCAACTCGCGAATGCATCGATCGGAGGAGACGTATCGCCACACTTGGGTTCCGCGGCGGAAGCCTGAGATTCCCGCCCCACTGCATTCAGTGGCCGGGCCTAGCTATGCTCGGGCCCCGGTGCCGTGTCGCCGCTCAGAACTCACGATCGCAAGGAGTCATCCATGCTGCGCCACTTCTCACCGCCGCTATTTCTGCTCTTGCTCACGCTCGGGTGTGCCTCTCTCCCCTCCGACCTCACTTTGCCGACAGCGGATACGATCTACGTCGGCGATATCGTCACCGTGAATCCATCGAACGACGTCGCCGAGGCTCTTGCGATCAAAGATGGCCTAATCCTCGCGGTTGGCGATGAAGCATCGGTACTCCGTCACAGCGGAATGGGGACCACCGTCATCCAGCTTGGCAACGCCGCCCTGCTTCCCGGCTTCGTCGACCCACACAGTCACTTCTTGTTGCACGGCGTTCCTTTCTCAGGCTTTGCCAATGTGTCTCGTCCCCCAGTCGGAAGCATCGAATCCGCTGCAGATATCATTGTCGAGTTAAAGCGGATGGCAAAACAGCGAAAGCTGCAGAAAGGGGAATGGCTCATCGCGTACGGCTATGAAAAAGAAGCGTTCGCAGACCAACGGGAGATGACGGTCGACGATCTCGACCCGCACTTCCCCGACAACCCTGTCGTGATGATTCACGTCTCGAGCCACGGAGCTGTGCTGAACTCCGCCGCGTTCAAAGCCGTCGGCATTGACGCCTTTACCCCAACGCCTCCCGGCGGCGTGATCGTGCGCAAAGCCGATGGACTCGAGCCGGCCGGACTCATCATGGAGACTCCGTTCTTCGGCTTGATGCGCGCATTACCCGCGGCAGACGAAGAACAGACGCTTCAAGCCATGCATGCCGCACAGCTTCACTATGCGGCCAATGGTTATACGACGATTCAAGATGGAGCGACCAGCGGCCCGGGCGTCGCGATTCTTCAACGCGCGGCCGAGGAAGGACGACTCTTCCTCGACGTCGTTTCGCTGCCCACGATGGACATCTTTCCAAAGCTCGTTGGAAAGCCAGGCATCGCGTTCGGCGCCCCCTACCGCGGACGCTTAAAGTTGGGCGGCGTAAAGAGCGTCACGGATGGATCGCCCCAGGGACGCACTGCGTATTGGACCGAGCCCATGCTTGTGACCGGCCCCGGCGGCGAAAAGAATTGGCGGGGTCAGCCGATTGTTCCGCAGGCCGCACTCAACGAAATTTTCCGACTCGCGTACGCAAACGGCGTTCAGACCTACACGCATTCAAACGCCGATGCGGCGATCGATATGTTCCTCGCAGCCCACCTCGCAGCCGGCGCACCCGAAGGACGCCGCCCGGTCATCATCCATTCGCAATTCATTCGGCCCGAGCAGCTCGATGCCTATGCAAAGATTGGCGCCGTCCCTTCCTTCTTTTCCAACCACGCTTTCTTTTGGGGTGACGTACACCTCGCGAACCTCGGCGCCCCGCGAGCCGACTTTTTGAGTCCGCTGCGTTCGGCAACGGATCGCGGACTTCATTTTACGAATCACAGCGACTATGGGGTGACGCCCCTCGACCCACTCTTCATGTTGTGGACTGCAACCGAACGGTCTTCGCGTAGCGGCCGAATCATGGGTGAGACCGAACGCGTGAGTGTCGCCGAAGCGCTTCGCGCCATTACGATCGATGCGGCTTATCAGTACTTCGAAGAAGACACGAAGGGTTCGATCGAACCCGGCAAGCTTGCCGACCTGGTAATTCTAGAGAGCAACCCGCTCGATGCCTCGGGCGAACAACTGCGAGACATCGCAATTCTGGAGACGATCAAAGAAAGCACGACCGTTTGGAAGACGGAACCCGCGTCACCGTGATCCCCCTTCGCGCAGCGGCAGTCGCGCTCGCAGGGTTCATGCTCGCGTGTAGCCCAGAAACGCCGGCTCCCGAAGAACCCATCACCGTTACGCCTGCGCGAGACGACGCGCCCAACATCGTGTTGATCGTGGTCGATACGCTGCGCGCCGACCACCTCGGCACGTATGGGTTCCCGCATGGCAGCAGTCCAAACATCGACGCACTCGCTGCCAAGTCGGTTGTCTTCGACTATGCGATTGCAGCTTCGAGTCGAACCGCACCCTCTCACGCCTCGATGATGACATCGCGCTTCGCGAGAGAAAATTCGATTGGGTTTCACAATGGGACGACGAGACTCGAAGGCGCCGTAACCCTTGCTGGCATCCTCAAGCGTGCCGGATACAGGACAGGCGCCTTCATCGGCAACATGCTGCTCCATTCAAGACTCGGCATGGATCACGGTTTTGATGTCTATGACGAAGACCTGTCGGTCCAAGAAAAGAACCGCAACGAAATATTCGAGCGTCGGGCGAACCAGACTGCGAAGCGTGCGATCGAGTGGGTCAACAAAGAGGGCGGCGAACCGTATTTCCTATGGCTGCATCTCCAGGACCCCCACGGTCCCTATACGCCGCCGCAAGAGTTCGCCGAGCACATCCATATCCAGAGCCCGGCGGGTGAACCCGAACTCCCGGTCGTTGCGGGCACCGACGGCCAAGACGGGATTCCCGAATACCAGCACATCGAGGGGCTCAATCGCTTGACGCAGTATCAGGAGCGATACGCCGAAGAGATTGCTTTTGCGGACCATTGGATTGGCGAGGTTGTGAAGGCTGTTGACGAGCGATCGAGTCCGCGCGAAACCATCGTAGTCCTCACCGCAGACCATGGCGAGGCGATGGGCGAAGCTGGCCGACACTTCGTCCACGGCTTGACGTGCACCCCCGAAGTCGCGCGAGTGCCTTTTCTCATTCGCGCCGCCGGGCTCACCCCTGAGCGTCGCGACGAACTCGTTCATCACGTCGACATCTTGCCGACGATCCTCGAAGGCGCAGGCCTAGCGATTCCGGAACAGACGAGCGGGCGCCCCCTTGGTCCGATCGTGCGCGGCGAACAGAGGCTTGCCGAACGGCTGCTGTACTGTGACGTCGGAAACGAAATTGGTGTCTACCTTCAAGATCGAACCTTCTACCGAGTGATGGGAAAGCGCGCCCTCGAGCTGCCGTCTTTTGACGGCAAGCCGCGTCCGGAACCCCTTTGGACTCGCTATCGCTGGAACGCCGATGAATCGTGGTCCTTGCTTGATGACCAGGTCCCAGAAAAAGATGAAGTCCGTGCGTATGTTCGCAACGCGGTAAGGAACGTCGGAGCTCCGCGCTTTGACGACCAAGAAATCGATCGACTGCGGGCGCTCGGATACGTGGAATAGCTCACGGAGCAAGTCCGCGCGCTTGTTCAGGCGGGGTCGACCCAGCGGCCCGAGTCCTTGATCAATTCGACAAGTCGATCCGAAGCCTGATCTTCGGCGATGCTTCTGACAAACACTTCCTTGCCAACATAAAGCGTCACTCGGCCTACACCCGACCCGACGTAGCCGAAGTCCGCGTCGGCCATTTCTCCCGGGCCGTTTACGATGCAACCCATGATGGCGATTTTCACGCCCTTCAGGTGATCGGTCTTGCTTTTGATCCGCGCAGTGACTTCTTCGAGATCAAAGAGGGTACGTCCGCACGAAGGGCACGAAATGAATTCTGTCCGTGTCGCGCGAAGCCGCGCGCCTTGCAGCACCCGGTAGACCTGGTCGGTGGTCTGATCGAGGGCGCGACTGCCCGACACGCTCACCAAGTCGCCAATGCCTTCACATAGCGGCGCACCCAAATCGATCGCCATGTCGATCGTGGCGCGCTCACTGTCGGCGTCCACGCCGATCGAGTGCCTAAGTACGATTGGGGCTTGCGCGAGTCCCTGCTCTGCAAGTTCGGCGGTGAGTAACCGCGCTGCATGATTCTGTCGCGACGTGTTCGTCGAAAACAGCAGCCGCGTCAAACGCGCTTCGCGACTCGCGGTGGCTGCGCTGCGAATCGGACCAGACAGGTCGGCGACTTCGCCGCAGACACGCCATTCGAGAGCCACGTCTACTTTTGCTGCAAACGTTGCCGCCGCCGCACAATCATCGTCTGTGCTGTCATTTCGCACGTCGACCACAACCCGGGAAATCAAAGCCGCAAACCCTGCGCTGTTGTCAGCATCGAGATCGGCGCCATCGCGACACGCGACCGCCAAGGGCTGATTCAGCCCCGCAGCGGTTAACGCTTTACGCACGGTCTCGAGGATTCCGGGCTCAAGCACGCCGGCAGTCGACACTTGCAGCGATTCACATTCAACATCGCGAAGCTTGGCAATCGACTTCGCGTGCCCGGCTGCCCAGTCGTCGAGATCGTTCATTGGGGGTGCACCCAAGTCGAGTTCGACTCGAACCGGCTCGCTCGCTCCAACGCTCAAACCACCGAGGTTCAGGATCTTGGAAGTACGGCGCGTGTAGCCGAATGGGTCTGGGGTGTAGGCCGTGATGCAATCAGCCGACGTTGTTTCTGCGTCCACAACCCAGATCTTAAAGGCTCGCTTTGCGAGGGCCTCGGCGACGGGCACTTCGCGCACAGGATGTTCGGTGAGCGAGACGCGAATGGTGTCGCCGAGCCCGTCTTCGAGCAGTGCCCCGATCCCGATGGCACTCTTGATACGCCCGTCTTCGCCGTCGCCGGCTTCAGTCACGCCAATGTGGAACGGGTAGCTCCCACCGGGCGGCATCGGCCGCTCGTCGAGCCGTTGCGCCAACAATCGGTACGCCTGAATCGCCACTTGGGTGTTCGAAGCCTTCATGCTGAAAACGATGTCGTGGTAGTTCGCGCCTTCGCAGACGTCTAAGAATTCGAGCGCGCTTTCGACCATGCCGAGCGGCGTATCGCCGAAGCGATTCATGATGCGATCGCTCAGCGAACCGTGATTGGTGCCGATCCGCATCGCAACCCCGCGCTCACGACAGCGCAGCACCAACGGTCGGAATCGCCCCGCGACTTTTTCGATTTCGCGTTCATAGTCCGCATCGTTGAACTCGCGAACTTCAAACTTCTTCTTGTCGACGTAGTTGCCCGGGTTGATTCGGATCTTTTCGACGTGATCGACTGAAAGCATCGCCGCGTTTGGCGTGAAGTGAATGTCCG
The DNA here is from genome assembly GCA_012960035.1 of Myxococcales bacterium. Taxonomy (GTDB): domain Bacteria; phylum Myxococcota_A; class UBA9160; order UBA9160; family UBA4427; genus DUBZ01. The sequence continues at coordinate 113,399 of DUBZ01000124.1, forward strand.
CGACCAAGGGCACGCCGACATTTCGCTTGGCAAGTTCGGCGCGCATTTCGGGCAAAATTTCCGCGTCACGGATCGACGGCACGGTAATTCGCACGATCTCGCAGCCCACTTCGGCAAGCGCCTCGATCTGGTCCACGCTGCCGCGAACGTCCCGGGTGTCGGTGTTGGTCATCGACTGCACCCGAAGCGGGTTGCCGCCCCCGATGCCGACGTCGCCGATCATGACTTCGCGAGTTTCACGACGTCGGCCTACGAAGAGGTCTTTCGTGTACGTCGAACTCGTCATGACGTCACAATGCCCGACACGCTTCGAGTTCTATCGCAAACGCTGGCAAACATCAGCTCGCGCCGACGAGTTCATAAAACTTCGCGATCGCGGCGTCGATCTTCGACGCGTCCTTGCCACCGGCCTGTGCGAAGTCGGGTCGCCCTCCCCCGCCTCCGCCCACTACGCCGGCCACGTCGCGAATTAAGTCGCCTGCTTTGAAGTCGCCGATCATGTCTTTCGTAGCGCCGATCGCGACGAGCACCTTGCCGTTGTTCTCAGAGAGCAAGCACACGACTCCGCTCCCGAGACCGTTGCGAAGGTCATCGATCATGCTGCGCATCACCTTTGCGTCGGCACCTTCAACTCGAGCGGCAAGAGCCTTCCCGCCTGCGATCTCCTTCGCATCAGCAATCAGGTCGCCGCTTACGTCACCCTGCTTGGCCGACCGCGCGGCTTCAAGTTCCCTGCGCGCAGTTTTGCGCTCGTCGAGTAGCTTCGAGACCCGATCCGTGACATCCGCAGGCGCCACTTTGAGAAGCGATGCCGTATCGCGAAGCGCACGTTCCTGGTCACGCAAGTGATGCAGCGCCGCCATACCACTCAACGCTTCGATACGCCGAATGCCTGCAGAAATACCGGACTCGCTTACGATCTTGAGAAGGCCGATGTCGCCGGTCGCGTTGGCGTGGGTTCCGCCGCAAAGCTCAGTCGAGCAGTCGCCGAACGAGACGACGCGCACTTCGTCGCCATACTTCTCTTCAAACAGCGCCATTGCGCCCTTCTTCACGGCGTCGTTGTACGAAAGCAACTCGGTCTGCGCTGTGTAGTTCTCTTCGATCCACTGGTTCGCAATGTCTTCAATCTGTTCGAGTTCGGCTTCGGTCACCGCGTGGTCGTGGGTAAAGTCGAAGCGAAGACGCTGCCCGGAAACCAATGAGCCCTTTTGCATCGCCTGGTCGCCAAGCACTTGTCGTAGCGCCGCGTGGAGTAAGTGTGTCGCGGAGTGATTGCGCACAATTGCCTTCCGGTTCGTCCGGTCGACTGCGAGCTGCGCGGTTTCACCCATGCGAAATTCGCCGCGCGTAATTCTCGCGTGATGCACGATCAAACCATCGAGCGGCTTTTGAACGTCGGTTACCTGCGCTTCGCCGCTTGGCCCCGTGATCAGCCCTTCGTCGCCGACCTGACCGCCGCTTTCTGCGTAGAAAGGTGTCACGGCGAAAACGAGTTCGACTTCATCACCTTCGTTCACGACGTCGACAGGCTCACCCCCCTTGAGAAGTGCCTGAAGACTCGCCTCGCCGTTGAGCCCTTCGTAGCCGGTAAATTCCGACGTCACTTCGGAGACGATGCGCCCGTAGACTTCGGACACCGTCGCGTCGCCCGTCCCCTTCCAGGCCGCACGCGCGCGCGTGCGCTGGGCTTGCATTTCAGTTTCGAAACCACCGTGGTCAACCGTCATGTCTCGACTCGTCAGGATGTCGGCCGTGAGGTCAACCGGGAACCCGAACGTGTCATAGAGCTGAAAGAGAGTCTCGCCCGGCAGTTGGGTTTCACCCTTGGCAGTCAGCTCTTCGATTTTGCCTTCGAGCAGGTGCAGCCCCTTCGTCAGCGTCTCAAGGAAGCGTTCTTCTTCACGCTGAATCCGCCCGCAAATGAATGAGCGGCGTTCGATCAAGTCGGGGTACGCATCCGACATTTCGTCGATCACCTTCCCCGCGACTTCGTGGATGAAGGGACGTTCGGTCCCGAGGAGTACGCCGTGTCGAGATGCACGCCTTAGAATACGCCGGAGCACGTAGCCGCGACCTTCGTTTGAAGGGAGGACACCGTCGCCGATCAAAAATGTCAGCGCCCGCGCGTGGTCGGCGATCACCTGGAGCGACACGTCGTGCTCTCGATCGCTTCCATACGCCACGCCGGTCAGTTCTTGGCCACGCTCGATCAGCGGCATAAAGAGGTCGGTTTCGTAATTCGATGCCACACCCTGCAGCACCTGTGCCCAGCGCTCGAGTCCACCGCCGGTGTCCACCGAAGGCTTCGGAAGCGGCGCCATGTTTCCGCTCGCGTCCCGGTTGAACTGCATGAACACCAAGTTCCAAATTTCGAGCCAGCGGCCACAATCACAGGACGGGTCGCAAACGGCCGAAGTGCAGCCATCCATTTTGCCAAAGTCGATGTGGATCTCCGTGCACGGACCACACGGCCCGGTCTCGCCCATCGACCAGAAATTTTCTTCTTCGCCGAGGCGGTAGACCTTCGACTCGGGGACGCCGATGTTGTCGCGCCACATGCCGAAGGCTTCGTCGTCTTCGGTAAAGACCGAAACTGCGAGGCGATCCGGCGAAATTGCAAGTTGGTTGGTGAGGAACTCCCAGGCGAAGTCGATCGCGTCGGCCTTGAAGTAGTCGCCGAATGAAAAATTACCCAACATCTCGAAGAAGGTGTGGTGGTGCGGGGTGCGACCGACGTTTTCGAGGTCGTTGTGCTTGCCCGACACGCGCATGCATTTTTGCGACGTGGTCGCGCGCGTGTAACTCCGCGACTCTTCGCCGAGGAACAAGCGCTTGAACGGAACCATGCCCGCGTTCGTAAACATGAGCGTCGGGTCGTCCTGGGGGATCAGCGAAGCACTCGCCTGACGCGAATGTCCTTTCTGCTCGAAATAGTCGAGGAAAAGTTCGCGGATGTCCTTGGCTGCCGGTCCCATGATCTGCCTTTTCTGTTCAGCTGTCCGGGTCGGAAGACCTGGGATGTTTTTTGCGGGCCGCGCGGGTCGGCCAAGAGACTTCATAAGCGCGTAATTTTCGCGGTTTGTCGGGGTGGGTGGGCGCGATCGCCGTTTTACACGCCGCTGGCGAACGGGCGCGCAATATAGCGAAGCGACCGTGTCGAGCGAAGGCTCGGGCCACGCACACCGGGCATGGATCGGGACGTGCTGGCGTGCGCCGGTGTTGGCAAACCCATCGCACAGACTCGGACGCACGAACCCATCGGTCGAGTCAGATCAATTGGATGTGCTGCGAACCAGGGTCGGTCTGCGCGTCTAGAACCAGTCGGAGTACCAGGAGAGTCTGCGCGGCAGAATCAGCTCCGAAACGAGCCCTAGAGCCAGCCCTAGAACCGGTCGATGCTGAAGCCGTCGTCGTCGCCGGCGAGGGCTTCTTCGATTTCGTCGGCCTCGGGCTTCTCATCGTCGCCGTCGAACTCACTCCACTGGGAGTCCGAGGTCGAAGCAATGCCTCTGAACCGCAGGGCAAAGTCGTCCGGGTTCGTGACGTGCTTGAGGGCCTCGTCGTAGGTCACGAGCTCGTCTTTCACCAGCTGCATCAGCGACTGATCGAAGGTCTGCATCCCGTAGGACGTGTAGCCCTTGGAGATCACTTCCGGGATCTCTTTGGTGCGGTCCTTGTCACCGATGCATTCACGCACGAAGGCGGTCGACACCAGGACTTCGAGGGCGGGTACCCGGCCATTGCCGTCAGCCCGGGGCACGAGGCGCTGGGAGACGACGGCTTTGAGGATCGTCGCCAGCTGCAAGCGAACCTGCTTCTGCTGGTACGGCGGGAAAACGGAAATGATGCGGTTGATCGTCTCGGTGGCGTCGAGGGTATGGAGTGTACTCATCACCAAATGGCCGGTTTCGGCAGCGGTCAGCGCTATTTCGATGGTTTCGAAATCGCGCATTTCGCCGACCAAAATCACGTCGGGGTCCTGGCGCAAAGCCGCTCGCAGGGCGTTGGAAAAGCTGTGGGTGTCAACGCCAATTTCGCGCTGGTTCACAATCGAACGACGATCGCGAATCAAGAATTCGATGGGGTCCTCGATCGTCATGATGTGTGACGTTCGCTCGGAGTTAATCTGTTCGATCATCGCGGCGAGGGTCGTAGACTTACCCGAACCCGTGGTCCCGGTTACGAGAATAAGGCCGCGGTTCTCGCGAGCGATTTTTTGGATTACCGGGGGCAGGTGAAGCTGCTCTGCGGTTTTGACGCCGAACGGAATGACCCGAAAGACGATCCCAATGGATCCGCGCTGCTGAAACACATTGACACGAAAGCGACCGAGACCCGCGACGCCATATGCGAGGTCGGCTTCACGACTCTCTTCGAAGCGCGTCTTCTGTACCGGACTCATGATCGACGCCGCAATGTTGGTCAACTCGTCGGGCATCATGCGTTCGCCGTTTTTGAGCGGTACCAGTGCGCCGTCCACGCGAAACATTGGCGGCAGCCCGGACTTCAAGTGAATGTCTGAAGCACCACCCTTGATCGCGACCTTGAGAATCTCGTTGAGTTCCATTCCCATACCCGCTGGAAACCCCGCTTGCGGTAGCTAGCCGCTAGGCCGGCGCATGATTGCGGCGCGACCTGCCTTCGGTGTTTCGACCAGATGGAGGGGCTTCTTGAGCCACCGGCTATGAGGATTACCCGGCCTAAGTGACTTCACCAGCGCCTCAGCACGGGCGCGCAACTCGGTTGCAACGGGAGCGAAATCGAGCTGATTTCATTTGAGATCACGCATGCGAGAGGCCGCGCAATTGAAATTAGACGCAACTTGCTCGCCGCACCCGGGTGGGTACGGCGAGCACGACGTTTCCAAGACTTCGCGCTCGAGAGCGTCATCTCAACCTAAGAGAGTCCTCAACCCATGAGAGTCTTCAACCCATGAGAGTCTTCAACCTAAGAGAGTCCTCAACCCATGAGAGTCTTCAACCCATGAGAGTCTTCAACCCATGAGAGTCTTCAGCCTAAGAGAGTCCTCAACCCAAGAGAGTCCTCCGCGAGAGCGGTCGTTCTAGTCTTCTTCGGTTTCGGCATCGGCCGATTTCGCCGCGACGGGTACGAGGCCGCCAACCGGGACTGGAAGCTTCAAGCCCTTTGCCGCGTAGACCGCGTCTGCCAAGCGCGCGCAGGTCTCGGGGTTCTCCTTCAAGAACTTTCGCGCGTTCTCACGCCCCTGCCCGATACGCTCGCTGTCGTACGAGTACCAGGAGCCGCTCTTTTCAACGAGGCCCTCTTCAACACCCAGATCGATTAGGTCGCCCTCGCGAGAGATCCCTTCGTTGTAGATGATGTCGAACTCAGCCTGGCGAAACGGCGGAGCGACCTTGTTCTTTACCACCTTGACGCGGGTGCGGTTGCCCACCACCTGGTCTCCGTCTTTGAGAGCCGCGATCCGGCGCACATCGACCCGAATCGACGAGTAGAACTTCAGCGCATTGCCGCCCGTCGTGGTTTCGGGGTTGCCGAACATCACGCCGATCTTCATGCGGATCTGGTTAATGAAGATGATCGTCGCGCCAGAGCGAGCCACCGTGGCCGTAAGCTTGCGCAGCGCCTGACTCATCAACCGAGCTTGCAACCCGACGTGATGGTCACCCATTTCGCCTTCGATTTCGGCGCGGGGTACGAGCGCCGCTACCGAGTCGATGACCACGATGTCGATGGCGCCAGACCGCAGAAGTACGTCTGCGATTTCGAGCGCCTGCTCACCGGTGTCGGGCTGAGACACGAGCAAGTCTTCAACCTTAACCCCAAGACGGCGGGCATAGTTGACGTCGAGCGCATGTTCGGCGTCGATGAAGGCGGCGATGCCGCCGGTCTTCTGAACTTCAGCAATGGCATGAAGCGTCAACGTCGTCTTACCACTCGACTCCGGGCCGTAGATCTCGACTACGCGACCGCGGGGATACCCGCCGATCCCGAGGGCAATATCGATACTCGGCGAGCCACTCGAGAAGTAAGGGATCTGATGATCGACGGCATTGTCGGACATCGAGACGATCGAACCTTTCCCGAACTGCTTTTCGATCGATGACAATGCCATTTCGAGCGCTTTCGCTCGATTTTCATTCCCCGGTCCTCCCTCAATGCGCCGTACCTGAGCCTTCTCTGTCTTCTGCTTACCTTGCCTGGCCATGGGTTTCTTCCTTTCCGTTTTTGCAAGTTGCCTTGCAAGTTCTCTGCGAAGCTCTCTGTGAAACTCTCTGTGAAACTCTCTTTGAAACTCTCTTTGAAACTCTCTTTGATAAGAGAACGACTTGAGGGGGGACAACTGGGGGGACAAATCGGTGGAACGATGCGTGGCTCAAAGCGGAGGTCTTACTCGCCTCGCGCAGCGTGATGTGTTTCATGACGTGCTTCCTGAACCGGGCGGAGCGACACCGCCCCGTCGTCGCAGCAACGAAGGGCTCACGAGTTCGACACCGAGAAGGGAGCGCCGCACCCAGTCGAGTGCGACTTGTACGGTGAGCGTGCGATGTCGGACGCGATCGAGTGGAAATACAAAATTGTCGACGTGGGTCGGCATGCCGCGGCGCGCCAGCGCGATGCAGACCAGGCCAACCGGTTTCGTTTCCGTACCCCCGCCCGGGCCCGAAATACCGGTGGTCGAAACACCGAAGTCGGTCCCAAAACGCTCGCGAACGCCTTCGGCCATCGCGACCGCGACGGGTTCTGAAACCGCCCCGTGCTCCACGAGCAATACCTCGGGAACCCCGAGTTGCGATTGCTTGATTTCGTTCGAGTAGGAGATCACGCCGCCCGCAAAGTATTCAGAAGCCCCAGCGACCTGCGTGATCTGCTCTGCAAGAAGCCCTCCGGTGCACGACTCGGCGGTTGCAATCGTTGCCCCGTGCTGGGCGAGCAACTGGCCCGCGACGCTCGCCATTGTCTCATCGCCTTCGCCATACACCACGGCACCGAGGAGGTCGCGAATTTCGCCGCAAACGGCTTCTAGTTTGGCGTCCGCTTCGGTTGCACTCGCGCAACGCACCACTGGACGCAGGTAGTTGTCGGGGAAGGCCGTACGAAAACCGAGCTCAACGCCCTCTTCCGTTGCGATCTGTTTGAGCTCTGCGTCGAGAGTCGACTCGCCCAAACCAAACGTGCGCAGAAGCCGTGCGCGCATGGCACGCGGCTTCTGTGCCCGCCCCTTGTTCGCCGCGCGAGCGAGCAAGCGCGGCAGTACTTGTTCGTCGAGCATGAGTTTCAGTTCGCGAGGCACACCGGGCATCGCGAAAAACACGCACTCTCCGCCTTCTTCAGCTCCAAGATCTACGTCAAGCATGAACCCCGGGGCGGTTCCCACCGGGTTAAGAAGGACTTCCGCCTGTGCGGGAAAATAGGCCTGCTTGGCGTTGTTCTCGCTCATGTTGCGACCCAGTTGGCTGAAGAATGTGCGAATGGTTTCAAGCGAAGCGTCGTCGAGGACCAGTTCGCGACCGAACGTCTGGGCCAGAACCTCCGTCGTGAGGTCGTCTCGCGTGGGGCCTAGACCGCCGGAAACCAGCACCACGTCTGCCCGACTCGCCGCGCGCCTGAACGCGTCTGCCATTTCTTCCGGGTGATCGAGCACCGAGGTTTGAAAGCGGGTTTCGATTTCAACGTCGTGCAAGCGCTCAGACATCAAGGCCTTGTTCGAGTCGACAATTTCGCCGCGCAAAATTTCGTCACCGATCGTGAGGACTTCTGCCCGTAAAATTTCGGTCGCGTCCGTTCCAACCGAAGTCATCAATAGCCCCCAGCTGCCGGCGCAACGCCACTACTTTGGGTCAGCAAGACAAACGTCGGCACCGCGAGCACGATGGCTCCGAATACCCCTGCGACACAATCGTCTGCCATCACCCCTGCTCCTCCGGAAATATTTTTTTCTGCCCACCGGACTGGCCCCGGCTTGGCGATATCAAACACCCTGAATGCGACGAATCCGGTCACAACCAGCGAAAAAAATACGGGGCCTTCCAAAATCGCGCCTTCCAGATGAACGGGGGCACACGAAAAGGCCGACGGCCCGCAGAAGGCAAGAAGTGGCGTCAGGGTGATAAGCTGCCCAACGAGTTCGTCGATCACGATGCGGCCGTCGTCTTTGCTGGCAAAGATCTCTTCCGCACGATCCGAAGCCCAGACCCCCAGCGCACAAAGCACCAAGACGGCAATCACGAACGGCACTGCCCCCGCTCGCGCCAACGGAATGAATAGAAGGACGCCAACCAACGCACCGAATGTGCCGGGCGCTAACGGGATGGTGCCGACCCCGGCGCACGTCGCGATCGCGACGCCAACCCAACCTGTCAGAGTCCCGGTTTGCGACACGGGAAGCGGGGCCTTGGATTGCTCCATCAAGCCTTGCCTCCCGCGGATACGCGCGTGGGGCTCTCGATAGACGTTCGACAGATTTTCGTTTTCGTTGACGTTTTCTTGTCCCGACGAAACCCCGGCATGGGCCTCGAAATGGTGAACCGCTGCGTGTGCCCGACCTGCTTCCGATCTATTGCGAGAGCTCTTGTTCTTGATGCTCGTAATGTGAGTGCTCGTAATGTTGGTGATTCGTGTCGTAGATCGGCGGCGCGCTTGGTTGACACTTCTTGTGTGATTTTGTGGTGGTTTAGGGGGCAATGCAGAAGGATTTTGAAAACGGGGTGGGGGGACAAGCGGCAGATTAGCCCTGCTCGATCCGGCGAGTCAATCAAAAAGCGAAAGAAAAGCAAAAACGCTGCACGATGTAATTCGAGGCGTGGGGGAAAACATCCGAAGCATCAATCGGCCCGGGCATTGGTCGATGAAGTCGCAGTAATGGATCACCGCAACTTGACTCCCGCACGCCTCACCGAGGCCAAACGCCCAGCAAATTCGTTGGCGATTGAGTTGCCCCGTGGCTGAGGACGAAAAATGGTTGTCGGCGAGCCCTTCGCACGACAGCGGCGACATCGCGGGACTGTTCGAAGACCCCGACCGGTTGGTCAAGAAGATGGATGTCCACGCCGTGACGCACATCGTTGTGTCGTCGGAACCGGCAGCGGACAGCTTCACGCGATTCGTCAACCTACTCGCCCTGCCAACCTCGCACCTCGACGACATCTGCGAGGGCAAGCTTGCCGGACGTTTCTACGCAAACTCGGGGCCGGGCGTCGAAAGAAGCCATGTCTCGCGCTCGGGTCTCAGCGCAGCAACGCCTTCGCCCTCCGAAATGAAGCCGCCCTCAACACAGACTTTCGCTCCGAAGACCGCACGGCCCAACCTCGAAGAAGATCCGATTGAGAACTGTGCGGTGCAAAATGCGCGGCGCTCACCCTCGCCGCCAACGGGGACTCGACCGAAGCGCGCGATCGGTTGATGACTCCGACCCGAGACACGGACGAGAACGTCAGCAGAAGGCCCACGACAGTTTGAACCAACCGGATCTTCGCCAGATCGGCTGAGCCCACGCGCGGATCGCAATCGTCGGCAATTTTTTGGATCTCTCTGCTTGATCTCGTTTCGTTCGTGTTTCGATCTCGGCTCGGTCTCGTCGCCGCTGGAACCGCTACAGTTCCACGCCCGATGAAGACCCTCGCACTCGACATGGGAAGCAAACGTATTGGTCTCGCCATTTCGGACGACGCAGGCACCTTCGCGTTTCCGAGCGGCAAGCTCGATCGCAAAGGTCGCAAAGTCGATCTCGAATCCCTCGCGACGTTGGTCGAAGAACGCGAAGTCAAGCGCATCGTGATTGGCATCCCGCTGCATATGAATGGGAGGCCCGGCAAAGGCGCAGAAGCCGCCCACGCCTTCGCGAAAGACCTTTCGGTGGCGACGGGCATTTCCGTTGACACCATCGACGAACGCTTAACCACCGTAGAAGCAGAACGTGCGCTTACTGCAACGGGGCGTCGGGCGAAGAAGCAACGAGAGGTCATCGATTCCGTCGCGGCTTCGATCATCCTGAGCACTTATCTGTCAATGCAGGAGAACCTTGCCGAGCGCGCACGCGCAAGCGACCCAGAAGAAAGCGATTCGTGATCCTACGGACGCTTCTCGTACTGGGTTGTCTCCTCGCGCTGAGCGGCGCGTATGGGGCCTACATCGCCATTGAAGCACTTCGGCCGGTTTCGCAAGATGAAGCCGAAGCAGAGCTCTTCCGGATCGAACAAGGTCAAGGTCTAAACCAAGTTGCGCGCAAACTCGAACAGGCGGGCCTCGTTCGTGACGCCCGTGTGGTGAGCCTGTTCGCGCGTTATCGCGGCGACGATCGACGGCTGCAAGTCGGCGAATACGAAGTTGCGGCGAGTTGGTCGACCGCGACGATTTTGGACCGACTGACCTCGGGGCGCGTCAAGACGTACGAGCTCGTGATACCCGAAGGCACGCGCGCAACCGAAATCGGCGAAAAGCTTGAGGCCGCCGGGCTCGTGACAGCCGAAGAATTTGCGTTGGTGGTCGCGGACGCCGAATTCGCCAAGTCGCTGGGCATCGAACAAGCGGGTCTCGAAGGATATTTGTACCCCGAGACGTATCGCATCCCACGAAGGCTCGGCGCCAAAGCGATCGCGAAGATATTTGTCGAGCAATTCGATCGCGTATGGAAACAACTCGAACCGGCTGCCAAGCAGCAATCGCTTTCGCGCCACGAGATTGTCACCCTGGCGTCGATCGTCGAAAAAGAAACTGCCGCACCAGACGAGCGCCCTCTCATCGCAGCCGTGTTTCACAATCGCTTGGAGAAGCGAATGCGACTCGAGACAGACCCGACCGTGATCTACGGGATCAAAAACTACGACGGCAACATTCGTCGCAGAGATCTGCGCGACGACAGCAATCCGTACAACACATACCGGATTTTCGGTTTGCCCCCGGGCCCAATCGCGAGCCCCGGAATCGACGCGCTACGCGCGGTGCTCGAACCCGCCGAATCGGACTTCCTCTACTTTGTGTCGCGAAACGATGGAACGCACAAGTTCTCAAAAACGTATCGCGAGCACAATGAAGCCGTGCGCGAGTTCCAACTGCGACGAAGGTCGCGGAAGTAGTGGGAGCCTGGGAAGCGCGCTTCGGGTCTTACTGAAGCGTGACTTCTCGCAGAAGTGAAAGGCTGTCGAGCGCCTTGCCTGCACCGTGGACAACTGCGGTGTAGGGATCCTCGCTGCGCAAGATCGGCAGTTTGGTCTCCTGTCGCAGCACTTGGTCTAGATCGCGCAAGAGCGACCCGCCGCCCACGAGCATGATGCCGCGGTCAACAATGTCCGCCGCAAGTTCCGGCGGCGTCTTTTCAAGCGTGAGGTGCACGGTTTCAACGATGGCGTGGATCGGTTCGACCAACGCTTCGCGAATTTCGTCGCTGGTAGCGACAATGACTTTTGGAATGCCAGCAATAAGATCGCGGCCCTTTACTTCCATGGTCGCGGTCTTCGAGTGCGCAGCGGCTGCGCCGATTTTGATCTTCACCGATTCGGCTGTGCGCTCACCGATCAACATGTTGTACTTGCGCTTGATGTAGTTGATGATCGCGTCGTCCATCTTGTCGCCACCCACGCGAATCGAACGCGATGTCACGATGCCCGAAAGCGAGATCACTGCGACATCGGTGGTACCGCCGCCGATGTCCACCACCATGTTGCCCTGGGCTGCCGTGACGTCGAGACCGGCGCCGATCGCGGCCGCCATGGGCTCTTCGATCAAGAAAACTTCGCGGGCCCCTGCGGAAAGAGCCGACTCGCGCACTGCGCGCTTTTCAACGCTCGTGATGCACGGAGGAACGCAGATCACAATGCGCGGGCGGACCAACTTGCCGCGGTTGTGTGCGCGCTGAATAAAATATCGGAGCATCGCTTCGGTGATTTCGAAGTCGGCGATGACGCCATCTTTGATGGGGCGAATCGCACGGATCTTACCCGGCGTGCGGCCGAGCATTTCTTTTGCTTCGTGTCCGACTGCGCGCACCTTCTGACCACCGGAGCCGAAATTGTCCGTCTCGATCGCAACAACACTCGGTTCTGAACAGATAAGACCTCGATCGCGACCGTAGACGAGCGTGTTCGCGGTACCGAGGTCAATGGCGAGATCGTGAGAGAACCAACCGGCAATGGAGTCGAGAAACATGGGCAATGTCCTTCCGAGAATTCGATCTGAAATTGATCAGATGCGCCTATTCTGAAAGACCTATCGGTCACGAATGCGCAGCAGTTGAGGCAAAACTGCGAGACGAAAAGTTGTTTTTGAGCACACGCAGGGATTGGCCGCTGAGATTCGCCATATGAGAAAGCAAAAAGCGCAGCGGGGGGGGCCTCCATGCGGACGACCCAGGACCTGCGAGGACGGCTTCTCCAGCGTGTGTGCGCCAAGCCGTGGAGCGCTTCTAGTCGTCTACTAGCCCGGCATCCGATTCGAAGGCGCTCACGGGTGCTTGAGGAACCTGAATCGTCGTTTCCGCTGGGACAACATCGAGACTCACCAGCGCGCTGAGCGCGCCCACACGGGACAGCAAGGTGGAGACATCATCGCGGACGCGAGCAAGACGTTCTACGTGCGCACTCACAGTCGCATTCGCCGCAGAAAGTTCGCCCTCAAGCGCCTGAACATCAGCCTCAAGCCCTGCACTCTTGATGGTTTCGCTGCGCAGGTTGAACGCCGTAAAGCACAAGGCCAGTACGAGCAGCGCGATCACAATTAGACTGAGCTTTGAGAACTTGGTTTCTTTGCCCGATTCGTTCCCGCGAGCCGGAGCGACGGGCTCCAGCGTAGGCGCTGCGTCGGGGCTTGAGGTGAGGATGTCGTCGTCGGGCTCGGGTTCAACCAAGCGAGGGGACTGGTCGGGCTGGGCCATGGGGGGTTCTCCAGTTCGTGGTCGGAGAACACTAGCGCGAATGCGCTGCGTCGACGCAGGGTACGCCCCGCGCGCGCTTCAGTCGCGAGTCTCGACGAATCGAGACCTGTCCCTCGGATCGGGAGCGAGGACCCGGACCTAAGACTGAATAACAAGCTTCGAAAGACTCGTCTTTCGCAAGTTCGTCTTCTGGATCGTCCGCACCAGCTCGGCGACTTTTTCGATGTCGTTTTCGAACGGGTTGTTGCAGATCACCCGTACGTTGAGCAGATTGCCGAGGCGAATATTCGACCAGTCGAGGTCGTATTGAATCGAATTTTCCCGGGCGAGCTTGATAAACTCACCGCGCATCCGCGCGCGTGTATCCGGCGGCGGAGTCGCCTTCGCGAGTTCGACGTCATCGTCGGTGAATTCACGTTCAACGGAACCTGCTCGTTCGAGCAAGTGGTAGAGACTTCGCTTGCGTTGAATGTCGTGATACTGGAGATCCATCATGAAGATCTTCGGGTCGTTCCAAGTACAACCGGTCTTGTCAATATAGGACTCGATCATGTGGCGCTTGATCACCCAATCGACTTCGCGGTTGAGCTTGCGCGGATCGTCGGCCAAGCAATCGAGGACGTACTGCCATTTATGAACGGCGTCCTTGTGCTCGTCGTCGACGGGGTACTGCTCGATGTACTTCTGCGCCATTTCGCAGTACTCGCGCTGGATCTCAATCGGCGAGTACTCGCGACCGTTGTCGAGGCGAATTTTGCGCTTGCACGTGACATCGTAGGTGATGTCCTTGATCGCCTTCACCGGATTGCGCAGCGTGAAATCTTTATTGATAAAATTGTCTTCGATCATCTGCAAAACAATCGAACACGTCGCGACCTTCAAAAAGTTTGTGTACTCGCTCATGTTCGAATCGCCCACGATCACGTGCAACCGCCGATACTTCTCGCGGTCGGCATGGGGTTCGTCACGGGTATTGATGATTGACCGGTCGTTGGTCGTGGTGCCGGAAATCTTCTGGTAGATGTGCTGAGCGCGTTGGCTCACGCAGTAGTGCACACCGTCCTGGGTCTGGAAGACTTTGCCCGCACCCGTGTAGATCTGCCGGGTAACCAGGAAAGGGATCAGCTGTTCGGCGAGGTAGTAGAAATCCACGTCACGATCGACGAGGTAGTTCTCGTGACAGCCGTAGCTATTGCCCACAAAGTCGGTGTTGTTCTTGAAGATCGAAAGCTTGCCCGGGATGCGCTCCTCGCGAATCTTCTCTTCGGCGTAGGCCTGGAGATCTTCGAGGATGCGCTCACCTGCCTGATCGTAGATCGCCACTTGCCTGGGCGACGAGCATTCAGGCGTCGCGTATTCGGGATGACAGCCAGTGTCCTGGTAAAAGCGCGCACCGTTCTCAAGGAACACGTTGAGGAAGTGCTCGGTGGTGATCAGCTTCTCGAAGAGGAACCGAATCGCCTTCTCGACAGGCAGCGTCTTACGGCCGTCTGGCGTGAAGATGATCCCGTATTCGGTCTCAATCCCGTAGATTCGCTTCTGCACTGGCTCTCGTTTCGACACTGCATTTGCGGTTCGACCGCTCATCCACAACGTAGCGATGACGACATCCCCACAAGGACGATGAAATGGGTGGACTCTTGCGCTGACTCCACCCCTCCCGTCTAACTACCCGTCTAACATACCCTGAACCTCATCGGTCGAAAGACGCGTGAACTTGCGACCGCTTCGAGATCGCTCCAGAGCACAAACTTCAAGCGTGGATGCATCCATATTTCCATTGTCGGTGGCGCCGCCTTTGAGGGCCTTCAGCCCCAAACGAACTGCCGCCTCCTGAGATAGGCCTTCGCTGTACTCGCTCTCTAGCAAGCCCTGCACGTCTTCGACGTTGCCGCCGATCACGCAATAGCCCCTATGGTCGCTGATGAAGCCGTCGAACTTCACCACGTAAAGCGCGCTGTTCTCGTGGCCGGCCAGGGAGTCATCACCAACCTCTGCCACAATAATTTCCACTTCAAGCGGTTTCATTTCTCTGGTGAACGCTTCGCCCATCGCTTGCGAATAAGCGTTTGCAAGCGCTTTTCCACGCACGTCGTCGCGGCTGTATGCGTAGCCGTGACTGTCTGCGAAGCGAACACCGATCTTTCGAAGGGTGTCGAACTCGCTGAACTTGCCGACGCCCGCAAATGCGATGCGGTCGTAGATCTCACCGATCTTCGACAGCGTGGTCGCATTCTCCGAAATCAACGCGACGCCGCCGCCGTACTCAAGAGCAACGATCGACTTGCCGCGCGAAATTCCTTTGCGCGCGAACTCGGCCTTGTCGGCCATGACTTGTTCGGGAGAAACATAGAAAGGCATCGACATCAGCTTGCTCCTCCAACTGTGCGCTCGTCTACAAGTGCGCGGTAAATTTCCTCGACAGTGGCGTCGTCAACACGCGTAATTTTTTTGTTGGTCGCGAGGTTTACGATCGGAAAGATCTTGCGTTGCAGATCAACGCCACCCGTCGCGCGGTCTTGATCCGCCGCGTCGGTCAGCGCCGTCACGGCAGCAGCAATCGCTTCATCTGCCGTGAGGTCCGGGCGCCAGCTCTTCTTGAGAGATTCGCTCGCGTAGATACCGCCGGAGCCGGTGGCTTCGAACTCGGTCTCTTCGTAGCGCCCGCCCGTGATGTCGTACTTCCAGAGACGACCGGCGCCACGGCGCATGTCATAACCCGCGAAGAGCGGAACGACTACGAGGCCCTGCATTGCGGCAGGAAGGTTCTGGCGAATCATTTGGCCAAGCTTGTTGGCCTTGCCCTCGAGTTCGAGTGCTTGACCTTCGATCTTTTCGTAGTGCTCGAGTTCGACCGAAAGAATTTTGCCCATTTCGATACACGGGCCAGCGGCACCCGAAATCGCCATCAGCGAATACTCGTCCGTTGAAAAGACCTTCTCTACGTCCCGCGATGCGACGCGGTGTCCTTCTGTGGCAAGGCGGTCACCCGCAACAAGCACGCCGTCGGCGAACTTGAACGCCAGGACCGTTGTTCCATGCGGAATACTAACTCCCGCAGATTCAATCCATGGTGAGAAGTCGGGCATGAGCGTTGGATAGTCCGTCCGCAGCAGCTCGAAAAAACTTGAACCTTGGTAGTTCCCCCTGATGAGCACCAATCCCCCCCTTGATCTGGTTCTGAACGCATCGGCGCGACGAGCTATTGGCCCCCGCGCTGAACGTAATTCTTGACGAACTCTTCTGCGTTCTCTTCGAGAACGGCGTCGATGTCTTCGACGAGTGCGTCCATTTCGCCTTTCAGGTCTTCACCTTTCTTGGCCATCTTCTTGGAGCCTTCGCCCTTGGCGGACGCGTCGCCTCCGTCGCCCCCGCTGTCACCCTTCTTTTGCTTTTGGGCGCCGTCGGCGGCCATCAAGATGCGCGGGCTGTCTTCCGTGTGTTTGCCAATCTTCGAGAGTATTCGAGCCATATTGTCTGTTCCTACTTTGCTCTTACGATCACGAGCATTTTTTGGGTCTTGCTTGTTCTTGCAGTTTTTTTTCTGGCTTGGCGGTGCATCGTTCTCAGTACCTGGCTTTGGCGCGGCGCGCGCTTGAATCAGGCTTATAACTTAGAGACTAGGTCAGCAGCGGTTGATGAGCTGGCCAGCAGGTCCTCAACATGAGCGGCTGTTCCTTTCAGTGGCTCCGACATCATGATTCGCTTCACGGGCTGGTCTTCGACACCAAATGAGATCGAGTCCCAGTTAACGCCGAACACCTCTGCAGGATAGCGCCTCAAGCATTCGCCGCGAAAATACGCACGCGTGTCCTGCGGCGGGTTATACACGGCTGCGGCGATTTCTTCGTCGGTCACAATGCGCTCAACCCGGCCTTGGCGTTCAAGCATAAAATAAAGGCCCTTCTCGGGACGTGTGTCGTGGTACTGGAGATCGAGCATCCCGACTTGATGATCTCGCCAGTCGAGTTCTTTGCGATCCATAAATGTTTCGATCAATTTCTTCTTGCTGATCCAGTCAATTTCTCGGTGCAAGTCCATGGGGTCGCCAGCGAGTTTCTCGATCACGTACTGCCACTTCTCGATCACGTCCTGCACAATCGGGTCAATGTCTCGCGTTGCGGTATAACGAAGCGCGGCTTCGAAATACTCGGCCTGCAACTGCACGGCGGTCATCTTCTTGCCGTTGTCGAGGGCGAGTTCTGTCTTGCAAGTCGGGTCATGGGAAACTTGCTTGATCGCACGCACCGGATCGCGCAGGACCAAGCCATCCGGAATGGCGCCATCTTCGATCATTGAAATCACAAGAGCAGTCACGCCGTTACGCAAGTAGATCGTGTACTCGCTCATGTTCGAATCGCCGACGATGCAGTGCAGGCGTCGATACTTTTCACGATCCGCGTGAGGCTCGTCTCGCGTGTTTATGATCGGACGCTTGACCATAGTATCGAGGGCCACCTCTACCTCAAAAAAGTCGGCCCGCTGTGAGATTTGATAGTCGCAGGGTTGGGCGCGATTCTCGCTTCCCACTTTGCCCGCCCCGCAGTACACCTGGCGTGTCACGAAGAACGGCATCAAATGTTCGACGACGCGCTTGAAGGATGTCTGTCGGTCCATCAAGTAGTTCTCGTGGCAGCCGTAGCTGTTTCCCTTGCGATCGCTGTTGTTCTTGTGGAGCAACATCGTCGCGCCATCGGGCAGCAAAGCTGTCGCTTCGCGACGGCTGACTTCGAGCACCCTTTCACCCGCCTTCTCATGGATTACGAGATCGCGGGCGTTCGTGACTTCGGGGCTGGAGTATTCAGGATGGGCGTGATCGACGTAGTAACGAGCGCCGTTGATCAGGGTCTTGTTGCGCGCGATGTTCTCTTGTTGGTTCGGCGTGTACTTCTCGCCGTCCACTTGAAAACCACGTGCATCCGCGAGCGGATTTTCCTGATCGTAGTCCCAGAGGATCTCACCGTCCGGATCTTCCCGGTACGCGTTCACCAGGAGGACGCAGCTGGATATAGGATCGAAGTCAGGATCATTTTTTACAATGATCCCGTATTCGATCTCTGTACCCATCACAGTCTGCGTAGCCATGCTTCATCCACCGATCGAAGGAACCAGATGAAGAGCTCTCACCAGCACATCCCTACGTCCAACACCCGCACAAGTCGTACCCGTTTCACTTTCTACAGGTACTGACCCGAACCGGCGACGGTCTCGATCGACTCCTCTTTGCGCTCCATTCCTGAAATCAAGGTGCGCACGTTGATGATGCGCTCGCCCTTTCGTCCAGAAATTCGCGCCCAATCATCGGGGTTGGTGGTATTCGGGAGGTCCTCGTTCTCCTTGAACTCTTCCTTAACGGAAAGTGTCAAGTCGTCCGCGGTAATCCCGTGGCGTTCGCCTGCGATCGCGCGCTTCACTGCCTTGCGCTTTGCGCGGGCAACGATGTTCTCGATCATGGCGCCACTACTGAAGTCCTTGAAGTAGAAGATCTCGCGCTCGCCCTTAGCGTACGTCACTTCGAGGAACTTATTCTCTTCACCGGTCGAGTACATCATCGTGATCAGCTCGCCGATCATCTTCGAGCAGGCTTCCTTCGTACTGCTGGCTGCAGCAACTGCATCGGGATCGATCGGGAGTCGGTCGGTGAGATACTTCGCAAAGATCTCTCGCGCCGCGGTTTCATCCGGACGTTGCACCTTGACCTTCAGGTCAAGACGTCCCGGGCGAAGTACCGCGGGGTCGATCAAGTCCTGGCGATTACTCGCACCGATCACGATCACGTTTTCAAGTGCCTCAACACCGTCGATTTCGGACAAGAACTGCGCAACAACCGTGGCTTCCATGTCTGACGAAACCCCCGATCCGCGCATGCGGAACAGCGAATCCATTTCGTCGAAGAAGATCACGACGGGCACGTTCGCACCGGCAGCCTTGTCACGAGCCTTCTTGAAGACTTCGCGCAACTTGCTCTCGGTTTCACCCACGTACTTATTCAACAGCTCCGGACCCTTCACGTTCAGGAAGTAGGCCGTCGTGGTCTCGCCGGTTCGGTCTTCGATCTTTCTCGCGAGGCTATTCGCGACCGCCTTGGCGATCATCGTCTTGCCACAGCCCGGAGGGCCATAAAGCAAGATGCCCTTCGGAGGCTTAAGTTCGAACTCGGAGAAGATCTCGGGGTGGAGATAAGGCAGCTCAACCGAATCTCTCAGCACTTCGATCTGATCACCCAAACCACCGATGTCCTCGTAGGAGATGTCCGGAATTTCTTCCAGCATCACTTCTTCCACTGAACTCTTCGGCATCTTTTCAAAGCCGTACTGTGTTCGGGGGTCCACAAGCAGGTGGTCACCGACACTGATTTTTTCGCTGCGCAGCGGCTGGGCGAGCGTAATCACCCGCTCGTCGTCCGTGTGTCCGACGACAAGGCAGCGGTTTTCGTTAATCACTTCGACCACCGACATGATTTCGCCGCGCTGGGTATAGCCAGCGGGTTCAATCACGTTGAATGCCTCATTGAGCAGAACCAGCTGACCTTCCTCAAGCTGAAAGGCATCGAGATTGGGATGCACGTTGACCCGCATGTTCCGGCCCTCAACAATGATCTCGGCGGTTCCGTCTTTGTTGGGTCGCGTGAAAACACCGTATGTGTTGGGCGGGGCGCAGAGCTTGTCTACTTCCTCTTTCAACACTTCGATCTGTTGCTTGGCCTCTTGCAGCATGCTCACGAGCTTCTCGTTCTGAGATTCGCCCTCGTGGATCTGATGGCGCGACGTGTCGAAACGTCGGCGAAGCGATTCGTAATCCGCAACGACACGATCGAGTCGCTGCCTGAATTCGTTGGAGTCGGCACCAAAGAACCGGATCGCATCCTGAAGTTGTTCAACTTCACTCTGGAAGGATCTTTCTTCGTAGCCACCGGGAGCGTCGGCATCGTCGCCGCCTGCGCGTCCACCCGCGGGCGCAATTCGCCGCATCACGTCGCGCACAAAGCCTTTTCGACTTGAACCTGAGCCTGAACCTGAACCTGAGTCGTACTCGCTCATTGTGCCCTCTCCTCGTCTCTTGCTCTCAATTCGCCGTCTGAGCCTTCATCTACGTTTGAGCTCTTATGCCTATGAGCCCTTATGAAAGTGCCAACCCTCTTGTCAGCGTGACGGACTATTTTTGAGCCTTCTGAGTCTGGTTCATTGCAAAGCCCGTGCCGCCCAAAAGAATATTCCTCAAAGTTGCCGATTGCATTTGCGGCCATCGTATTTGAGGGTTTGGACGTACTCGTTTGATTGGACGTTGCGGGGGGCATATCTGCTTCAGGATTGTCGAAATATTCTTGCCTCGCAAAGGAGATCGGCGAGAGATGCACGCCTGTGAAGCGCGTATTCGCGTCGATGAGAGAATGGAAATTGTTGTTTGGGTTTCGACGGGTTGCAGCGCTTCTCCCCAATACAGCAGTGCTTCTCCGCAAAACATGGCACGTCCATGCGGATGCGCTTGTACAGTCGTCTCGGGACTGGCGCTCGCCGTACTTCTCGGTGATCTGTATAGCTTCATGGTCGATCTCAACCGCGTAGAGCCTGTGAGGGAGTGGGCCGACATTCGCATCCCCATCGAAAACCACAATTTCCCGAAGGTTTTGCAAGTTTTAATTTTATCAGCGGACCCCCTACTGTCAACCAGATATCGACGGCAACGGAAGCGCTAAACCATTGTTTTAAATAAGGACTCTCTGGACTCCGGGCTGGCGGGTCCAGCGGCGTCGACATCAATCGAACCCCAGGGATCGCGATCACCCGATTAAGCAATCGAATTCAGTTCTCTGCGACCGAAGCTGCAAAAAAGACGGGAAAAGACGGAATTGGGCCGCCGCATTATATTGCGGCCTGTCGCGGTGCATGGCGATATTCTGGCTTGAGCGTCGGAGCCTCAACACCCAGACGGCTGCGTTCGACTTGCACTGCAATTCGTCGTTTCCCACGGAAATTCGGTAACCCCGGAGCCAATTGGTGGAAATCACGCCAGCGGGAGGCCCCCCCAACCGTGCTTTGCATATCCGCGGGTCTGATGGGATTTAACGGCCCGGCGTGAGGTCGATGACCTGGACGTCCGACGGCGGCTCGAATGAAAACGTCTCGGCCGGCGGGTCCAGGTTCAACTTGGCTTCGCGAAAGGATATTTCGGTCCGGTTTCCAAACAGATCGATCAGGCCGGTCGAAGCGATTTCGCCGCTCTGCGGCTTCGCGCGTAAGGTCAAGTATTCATAGCTCGCGGCTTGTTTCGGCCGGAGTGTCAGTTCGACGGTGCCGCGGAGATCGGGGTCACAGGTCGAGGCGCTCACGTCGAAGGTCTCGAGAATCTTCCCGTCACCGAGCAGAAATTCGAGCGCGGCCCCGGTGAGGTACCCCTCCGTGACTGGCAGCCGTTGCGCCTCTCGGGCGCCCTCGTCGTAAATCCAGAGGGTTTTGCCGTCGCTGATCACCTGACTTGGAGAAGGTGTTGTGTACCGCCATCGCATCTTGCCCGGTTTTTTGAACTCAACCGTACCGGTACTCGGAGCATCGGCACCCAGGCTTGCATTGCCGAGGGTCACCGCCTGGGTCTTCTGTTCGAAGTTTGCCGCGAAGTCGTTCACGGTTTCGTAGTGGGATTGAACGGCCTGCGCGTAACGCTCGGCGCAGGTCACGAGGGCGCTTTCGGGCTCAGCACCCCAGGCACTCGGCGCGCACGTGATTCCGAGGCAGACCCAGAGCGCGATCGGGCGAAGCAACGATGATTTCATCAAGATTGGCATCCGTCCAGGTCAGACGACCCCGCGAGGGTGTCTATTCGAATTCGCCGGCATCCGCACTCGGCATGAAAACGTCCCGAGACTTGGTGCCCACCTGCGGCCCGATCATCGACTGGTTCTCCATTTCTTCGATGATGCGTGCGGCGCGGTTGTAGCCAATTTTGAGACGTCTCTGGATGTAGGAAATCGACGCGTTCCGGGTCTCGGCGACGATCGCCACAGCCTGGTCGAACATCTCGTCGACATCTTCGGCTCCTTCCGGCAGCGCTTCGAGGGCGTCGGCTTGAATTTGGACCTTGAGGAGATCTTCGTCAAAGACCGGTTTCCCCTGCTCGCGAAGGTGCGCGACAAGTTCGTTCACTTCCTTTTCCGTCACGTACGCGCCGTGCAGGCGCTGCACGACCGACGTGCCTGGCGGCAAGAAGAGCATGTCGCCGTTGCCGAGCAAGTTCTCGGCGCCTTTCTGGTCAAGCACGGTGCGGGAGTCGATACCCGACGAAACCTGGAACGAAACACGGGACGGAAAGTTTGCCTTGATGACACCGGTCAGGACGTCGACGCTCGGGCGCTGTGTCGCCAACACCAGGTGAATGCCAGCCGCGCGCGCCATCTGGGCAAGTCGCTGTAACGACTCTTCGACATCTTTCGCGCTCATCACCATCAGGTCCGCGAGTTCGTCGATCACCACGACGATGTACGGAATACGCTCGTATTCGACTTCCACTCCCTCCGCTTCACCGGACTTCGCGCGGAGGCGATAGGTGGTCTTCCCCGCCTCGAGTTCGGTATCGACCTTGGCGTTGTACTGGTCGATGTTGCGAACGCGCAGCGCGCTCATGCGCTGATAGCGGTCTTCCATCTTTCGCACGATGGCCTGAAGTGCCGCCGCCGCCCGCTTCGGGTTGGTCACCACGTCGGCGATCAAATGCGGAATGCCCTCATAGACGGACAATTCGAGCAGTTTGGGGTCGATTAGCAAAAGTTTCAATTCGTCTGGACGGGCGCGACAAAGCAGCGAACACAGGAATGCGTTGAGAAACACACTCTTGCCCGTACCCGTGGCGCCAGCGACGAGCAAGTGCGGCATCCGGGCCAAGTCCGAAGACACCGCGTTGCCGAAGATGTCATGCCCCATCGCGACTTCGAGAGGCGACTTGCTGTTGCGGAACGGTTCGGATTCGAGCAGGAGGTGCAGGTACACCGTCTCTCGGCTGGGATTCGGGATCTCGATGCCGACGACGGACTTGCCTGGCAAGGGCGCAATGATTCGAATCGAGATCGCGCGCAATGCCATTGCGAGATCGTCGGTCAAGTTCACAATGCGGTTGACTTTGACCCCCGCTCCAGGCTCGTACTCATACATTGTAATGACGGGCCCAGGGTGCACCCGAACCACGCGTCCCTCGACACCGAAGTCGAGCAGCTTCTTTTCGAGGATGCGCGAATTCATGATCAAGCTGTCGCGATCGAACTGCAGCTCAATTTTGTTCGGCCGGTGGAAGATCGAAATGTCGGGTAGCCGGTACGGGCCCATCGGACCTTCGTCATTGAACTCGAAGGTTTCTTGGCTCGGCTTGCGCTTGGCGGCCCGATCCCGGTCGTGGTCGACGATGTGCGGCGCGTCTCCGCTCTGCTTCTTTGACTTCCCCTCGGCTTCGGAATCGTCTTCCTCTTCCTCGTATTCGTACTCTTCCTCAGCTTCTTCGCCCTCTTCGTATTCGTACTCTTCCTCTTCTTCGCCGCCTTCCTCTTCTTCGCCCTCTTCGTACTCCTGTTCGCCTTCGGCTGCTTTTGCGTTCGCCGACCATTGCAGCGAATCTTCCGCTTCGACGACTTCTAAGACATCTTTCCGTCGGCGGTTCGTAAGCGGGTTGCGCTTGGCAATGCGGCCAAAGCTCTCGCCGACCGAACCCGCGACACTTCGCACTGCCTTCGCGAGTGATTCAAGAACGCCGCGCGATACCGCAGCAACCGCGACGAGCCCGTCTGCCGCATAGCGACCTGTGATCGCTGAACCTTCGGACATCGCTACAAGCGCCCGACCGGTCGGGATGCCGAGCAAGCCCAGCACGCCGATCACAAGGCCCGCAGAACTGATCAGGAGCGCGCCCCATTCGCCGAGCAACATTTCCTCACCCCTGACCAGGAAGCCTCCCAAACGACTGTCGAGTGGGTCGCCGAGACGTCCGGGTGCAAGGTGATCAAGAACCAGAGGAAGCGTCGCAACGCCCGCCAAGAGCAAAACGCCACTGGGCCAGAAGCGCGAACGCGCGTCGGGAATCTCGCGCCCGAGCAACATCGTGCCGCCGACCCAAGTCGCCACCGCCACGAATACGATCGCCCCGTAGCCGAGTAGCCCCAGCAGGGACCCGGCGAGGGTCGCACCCACAGGCCCGATGCGGTTGTGCACATCGGTCAGCACAAAAATTTCATCCGCGGGCGAATACGTCGTCAACGCAATGGCGGCTAGCAGGCCGAAGCCGACCAGTACGAGGCCTACTGCTTCATTGGTGACGCGCGCCGCGAACGAATCGCCCTTGCCCTTGCGACGATTAGCGGATTTCGATTTAGCCATGATTCCCCACCCAGATCTGCCCAGCGACGTCTCTCGCCATCAGCAGGCGACGTTTTGTCAGCCAGCCGACGAGTTTTGTCCGGTTTGTCGGTCGGGGGGAATTCGTGCGCTTTTTCGAACTTGCGTCATAGACACCGAACGTGCGTATTGCGATCAGTGAATGATCGACCCGCGGTGACCCAGCGTAGGCGCCCTTGCGCACGTCTTGGTGCGTGTGTTTCTTACATCGACCGCGCCGTGGCGCCAACCCATAATTTGGCATTCTAGACCCAAGCCGAAAGGCCATGCTCCTTCACCCCCCGGAAAGGAAAACGCGTCGAGAAGGTAATCGGCCCGTGCCCCGGCCGTCAACCTACGTTCGAAATCAGGGCCGAGAACGAGCCCTTCCCTCAGCACGAACCTTCGCGGGCGGAAGCCGACGAGGCGATCGCAGCGCGGACGGCATTTCTGAGATCCGCGCGATCGAGAGTCTCGGCCCCGTGATTTCGATCTCCGACGGGTCACTCACTGCAACCACGCCGCTCGCAATCGCCCAGGCGGTTCCAGGCACGAGGCTTCCGCTGGACACGATGGCGACGTCCCCAACGGGAACACCCGCCTCGACTGCCATCTGAGGTCCCCTGTACCGGAAGTTTGTAATCGAACCGTCGGACTTCCCCACGCACATTTGAGAAACACGCATAGGCTGCGCCCCGACTTCAGGAGTGCCACGTCTCATGAATCACCGGGTGCCGACGACTGCTCGTTGTGAGCTGCGTTGCATCGGGCTCGTCACGGATTCGGGTTCGAAATCGCAGTCGAACGGAAGTTCACTTTGTGGCGTCGTTAACTTCAAACCACTGTTCGCCGCAAAAACCAAATCGGCTCAGAACGTCGTGCGGCGGCCTTGAATCCCCCAAATCTCTTGACTCGCGATCGGACGAAGGGAATCATGACGAGAGCAGTTTTTTTGCCTTCAATCCCCCTGAGCGTCCCTACGGAGTAACAACATGGCAGGTATCAACAAAGCGATCTTGATCGGCAATCTCGGACGCGATCCAGAGCTTCGCTACACACAAAACGGTCAAGCCGTCGTCAACTTTTCTCTCGCCACCAGCGAAAACTGGATGGACAAAGGCGGCGAGCGCCAGGAACGAACCGAGTGGCATCGCATTGTCGCATGGGGCAAGACCGGCGAACTTTGCGCGCAGTACTTGTCGAAGGGGCGTACGGTCTACATCGAAGGGCGCATTCAGACGCGAGACTGGGAAGACAAAGAAGGCATGAAGCGCCAAACGACAGAGATCAACGCGACGACCGTGCAGTTCCTCGGCGGGCCGCGTGGTGACGGCGACAGTTCGGGTGGCTACTCGGGCCCGACCGGGGGTTCAGGGGGCTCCGGTGGCTCCAGTGCTGGCGGTGGCTCCGGTGGTGGCGGCGCCGTGGACGGCGGTGGGGGGGGTTCGATGGGTGGAGGCGGTGGAAGTGAGCCTCCGCCGCCGGACACGGACATCCCGTTCTAAGCGAGAGCATCTCGGTTCATTGATGCTTCATCCACGTTAGATCCATGTTAGATCGATGTTGGATCGCACGACATCTCGATCACAGCATCCGAGCGGCTACGCGCGGTGGCGAGTTAGTTTCCGTCGCCGTTCATTTCGCTCGGGCCGTTGCGCAATGAGCGAATCATCGCGTTGATGCGGGTGCGATCGTCTTCCGACAGTTCGTCGAACTCGATCCCCATGCCCGCCGGTGCGTCCGTGGTCGCGCTTCGCACCCAGGCCACGCGCCCGACGGTCTGAAGTGGGTCGTTGCTGCCGGGCAAGTTGAATCGCATTGCGACTTCGGTCCCGGCAGCGCGCGGCGTTTCCGTTTCGATAAACAAGCCGCCTTCATTGATGTCGCGCGTAAACTCAGAGAAGATTTCGTCGATCGTCGAATATTCGATCCGCACCAACAAGTCGGTGCGATTGAAGCGCCGGCGTTCGATGCCTTGCGGTTCAGCTTCATCCGTCTGGGCATCCACGATGCTCACTTTGGACATGGACTTCGATCCTCTGCGGTTCAATCGCGATCAAGGCGGAGGTCCCTCTCGAAGCGCTTTCGAGTTGGACCAGTTTAGCCTTGCTTCAGTACTTCGACGCATTGCGCTGAGGTCATTAGTTTTCTCCGCATATATTTCTCGCAGCCAATCTCCCCTCCGGGAAGGAGGAGGGGCTGGTCCCGCTCAAATCGATCTCAAGCGACCTCGACACCGGACCTGATCTTAAACCGGCCCTTCGAGTTCCCCCGCCTCGCAGAAGCTGAAATAGCCACGTTCGGCGACCACCACGTGATCCACCACGCGAATGCCGACAATTTTCCCGGCCTCGACGAGGCGCTGGGTCACCTGTCGGTCTTCGCCGCTTGGCGCGGGGTCCCCACTCGGATGGTTGTGGACGAGCACCACCGCTGCAGCCGATGCTCGAACCGCCGACCGGAACACTTCGCGCGGGTGCACGAGGCTCGCAGTGAGTGTGCCCTGCGAAATCGTGACTTCTCGCAATACACGATGGCGACTGTCGAGCAGGATCACCAGAAAGCGTTCGCGTTCGCAGTCGCGAAGACGAGGATGAAAATGGTGATAAATCTGTTCGGGACCGCTCATGCGTTCGCCCGCGAGAAGCCTTCTGCCATGAAGGCGACGACCGAGTTCGATCGCGGCGGCAAGACTTGCGCGCTTCGCCGGCCCGACGCCGCGCACGGTGGCACCTTCGCTTTTTATAAAGCGCGCGAGTCCTAGCAAGCCGTGCGCCTGATCGAGAACCACGCGCGCAACCGACACCGCATCGCGTCCCCCGCCTCCGGTGCGAAGCAGCAGCGCAACAAGTTCGGCATCCGAAAGCGCTTCCGTGCCAAGCGCGTGCATGCGCTCGCGTGGCAGGTCTCGGTCATGGGTCCCGGGCGGAATGTCCTCGGGCAGATGAGCTGGAAAGGACGAACCATTGCTTGCCGCGATCTTGTTCGCTGCGGACACGGTCATTGTTGAAGCTCCGTGGGACCGGAGGCGACTTTCATCTTAACGGGATGCGCTGCTCTCGACCTCAACTCGCCGAACAAAACAAGAAATCGCCCATGACTCGGTTCAGCGCGACGCCGCGCATTCACGCTCTTTTGCGAAGGCCTTGTCCACCACCTCGCCAAAGCGAAGCGAATCGAGCTCGGGAGCGATCAAGCTGCGAAGCGTTTCACGGCGATATTCAGACGCCTCAAGCTCCCGAACGAAAGCGCGCAGCAACGCGAGGTAGCCACGCGCTTCAGCGGCTTGGCTCAACGACACTTCAAGCTCAATCGGAACCGTCGGGCGATACACCAAGCCCCCATCGAACTCCACCTGCCCATCGTTCGCAGAAACTTCGCCTAAGCGACGCATGGCGGCCCGCATGTACGGATCTGTGAATGCACCCTTTGGCGTGAGTGCCCGAGACAAGGCGCCGCGATCGAGGCTCTCACGCAAGGCCGTGTCGAATGCGAGGCGACATCCCGAAACGTCATCTGATGTGATGCGCGCAAGTGCCGCCTGCGCGGCGGCCACGCTCTCGCCTCGCCCCTGGCTCGGCAGGACGTCAAGACTGAACGCAAAAAGGTCGCGCGCGGCATCGCGGTCAAGGCGCGAGCGGAGATCCACTTCAAGGTCGTCGACAAACGAAACACTCACCATGAAGTCTTCACCAACCTGCCGGGACGTCGCCTGCTCGATCATCGGGCTCGAGATCCCGGCGATCGCTCCGGCCGCTTCGGACGTCAGCGCGGTTTCACTCAGAATGAGATTGAAACCGCTGCCTTTCTCTTGAACGCGGAACGTCGGCGATTCCGTGGTCAAAAACACCAACGTGGAGCGCCCGCCGAAGTAACGGTGTGAGACCGCCGACAAGGTGTTGGGCAAGGGTTCTAAGTTGATCACCAGCTCCGATTCGCGCGACGCAACCGGCACGGTCACCGTCTGCTGTCGGTACCCCTCTTGAAACGCGCGGACGACTAGCGCATCGCGCGGCCCCGTTTTCACCCGCGGTGGCAAAATGACCGTGACGGGCGCCTGCGCCTGCTCGAAGCGCTTTTGGAAATTGCGCCGCACATAGAACAAGTCGACAAAGCCACCGGAAGGCGTGGTGTCGATCTCGATCGCTCGCTCCGAATACCAATAGCCTAAGCCACCTTGAAAGATGGAACGCACCGGCGCCGCCACGTTGCGCATACTAAAACCGACCGCATCGTCGGGCGTCATGTCGATGACTTCGGCTTCGAAGTCATCGTCAACACCTGTGTCTTCCTCATCCGCCTGAGCGACCGCGAGGAGTGACATCGAGACCAACACAGCGAGGCCTGCGAGCACTAGACGCTCAAGCATTGTCGGAGCGGATGTCGGAGCGGATGTCGAGATGGATGCCAAGGTGGAGCGGGCGCTTTTTCTGGAGCGAGTCATGGGTTCCCGTCGCGACGTGCCCTGGGTGTTTTGGACGGGCATGCGAAGTCGACGACCGAGCGTAACGATTCGAGCTTTCGGAACCAATGCATCATTGCGCGAGTGATCGGTGGGGTGCAGATCGATCGAGGACCGCGCCAAACCTGTTTTGTACGGATCTACTCAGACGCTTGTGGCGCCTCATTGGCCGCCCATGTATCGCGGTTGCGCTTCACGGCCGACTCGAACGCCTGCGCGAGCCCTAGCGCTTCATCGTCACCACTGCCTTGGAGGGCGCTCAACACACGATCGACGTCGCCCAACTCTTCAGCACGGATCGCCATTTCGCGCATCCACAGCTCTTGCTCTGCGAGCGCCGCCTGGGCGTGTTGCTCGGCAAACCCGGGCGGGTCTACTTCGAGGAAGCGAAGTCGAGCATCGAGTTCGCGATTGCGAAGTTCGTCAGGAGACAATTCGATGTCACCTTGAACCGCATTCGGATTCAGTCGCGACACGGCAACGGGCGTCACTCCGCGATCCAGCTGCGTTCCGCGCCCCCCTGCTGACGACGACACGAGAAAGTTGGCGGAGCCCAATGCGATCGTCGGCGCCGCGGAGGCGCCCAAATAGGGGCCCAAGTAGGGGCCGGGGCGCGAGGAAGGCCCGCCACTTACGAACAAGATGCGGCTCGCAACGTCGCGCTCACTCGGCATGCGTCGAATGGGACCCAAAGAACCCGCGTTGGGACGTTCCCTTGCCACGCGTGCCAAGTAAGATGCCGCGGTGCCCTGAGAGTTCGCACCGGCGACGAGGCTGTTGCGGAGTTCGTTTGCCGCTCGGGCTCGCTCTACTTGTCGTGCACGCGTTTCGGCGGTCACCGTTGCCACCCGAGTCGATCCCGAGGCAGGCGCCCTAAATATTGAAGGTCCAGCGGGATTGGCGGTTTCGGTCCGCGTATCAAACGTGACACCCGCAACTTCAGGCCCCCCCGATCGCGGTTCAAAGTTCAAAGACTCAAGGCTCAAGTCCCCGGACATTACGGCGAGGGTCAACCCGGCCGCAACAGCACTGATCGGCACTGCGAAGCGAGGGGTCAGCACCTCCGAGAGTTGATCGACAACCCGGTTCCAAAGACTCGGCTGCCCTTCGCCCTCGGTAATGCGCGCCATCACGTCACTCACAAAATTGGCGGGCGGCTCTTCGCTGGGAAGCCCTCTTAATAGACGGATCGTGTCGCGCATCTCGGACAGCTCCTGGCTGCAATCGACACACTGATCCAAATGAGCATCAAATAGCGCTCGAACATCGAGGGTAAGATCGCCGTCGAGATACCGGGCCATTCGGGATTGGATGTCTGAATGAGTCAAAATGTATGGCCCTCGCCGCTTTTGCCGAGCGAACTTTGAAGTTGCTCTCGGAGCGCCTTGCGAGCGCGATGAATTCTCGATTTAATCGTGCCTTCGGCGACGCCAAGGATTTCGGCGATCTCTCCGTAGGCGAGGCCTTCGATGTCGTACAAGACGACCGGCATGCGAAGGGAAGGCTGCAGATCTTGCAAAGCGTCGCGCACCTTTTGAGACAGTTCGTTGCCTAGCGTCGCATCTTCGGGATCGCGGGGTGCGTAAGGAAGGTTGTCTCCAGCTGCTTGAGTAACCGCGAAGCGATTACTCCGAGTTCGCGCACGTCCAAGGGAACGGCGGCGATTGAGCGCCGCATTTGCGGCGACTCTGTAAACGAACGTTGAAAACCGCGCCTCGGCGCGAAACCGCTTGCCGTGGCGATGCAAGCTCAAAAACGTTTCCTGAGACACGTCTTCCGCTTCTTCGCGGGTGCCCATCATGCGCATCAAAAGACGAAAAACCCGGCGCTGATGGCGCTCGACCAACACCTCGAAGGCACTATCGTCTCCGCCCTGCCAACGCACGACCAACTCGCGATCCGGATCGTCGATCACCGGTCGCGCTCCAGACGCAGATGCTAGTCCCATGCTCGCCTGCACGGCGGGGCCTCTCTCGACAACTTCGTAACTCATGTTCCGCCCTTCTTCAGAGAGACGCCGCGGGGGCTCGCCTGGTTCCAGAGGGAGGTCGTCGGATGGGGGCTTCTCAGAATTCACTTGATTTTTCCAGGACTTAGCTCGCCGGGCCGGGTCCAAGTACCGCTATTGCCGCCTCGTTTGTGGATCAGCCTCGTGTGCTCCACCCGGATGCTGCGGTCGATCGCCTTGCACATGTCATAAACCGTGAGCCCGGCAGCACTTGCGGCGACCATGGCTTCCATTTCGACCCCGGTGCGCCAATGGGTTTCGGCTCGGGCTTCAATGAGGATCGCCGGGATATCGGGGTCGGGCGTGAGCGTGACCTCGACCGCGTCCAGTGGAAGCGGATGCGCCAACGGGATCCATTCGTCTGTGCGTTTCGCCGCTTGAATGCCGGCGAGCCGCGCCGTTGCGAGTACGTCGCCTTTTGGGATCTGGCCGTCGGCGATCTTGGCGAGGGTCGCCGCCGCCATGTGGACCTCCGCTCGGGCAACCGAAACCCGATGCGAAATGACCTTCTCGCCAATGTTCACCATCCTCACGTGACCCTTCGAGTCGACGTGGGTGAGTTCTGTTGAATCGTTCTGTGTTGCGGCCTCTGACTTGAGGTCCGCACGTTCATCCGACATTCAATGTCTCCTCATTGCGTAAAGGCGTGACGTCTTTTCTCGGCACTCGATCCAATCGAGCATGTCGGTCATCACTTGTTCGCGCTCTACATCGTTCAAAATTTCGTGGCAGCTCCGCTCGTACATTCGAAACGCTGCGTGTGGAGCAGACGAACCCGGGATCGTCCCTGGCAGGCTTTGATGAAACGCCATGCTTCCGGTCGGTGGGCATAAGCGATCGAGCGCACCGTGGGTCACGAACATGGGAATTTCGACCTCGGCTCCCCGACCCCGCACCCGTTCGATCTGGTCGATCAGCGCGGCAGCATGGGAAGCAGTGGATAGCCCATGGACCAACGGATCTTCAACATAGCGTTTCACTTCTTCTGACTCCGAGCTGATCGCACTCGCGTCGAGCCCGGCGTTCATTGAAAGACGCGGCGCAATTTTATTAAACAGACGCGCGAGCGTGATCTTGAAACCAGACAACTCAGAGCTCAGCGCCAAGGCGGCGCCCGACGTAATCAAGCTCTGGACTGAAGGACTTCGTTCGACCGCGTAGGCGGTCGTGATCAACCCCCCCATGCTATGCCCGAGAAGTGTGATGGGCAGGGAACCTGACTCGCGCTCGACGCGCCCCAAAAAGAAGTCCAGGTCATTCAAATAGTCCGCGAAGCTTTCGACATGCCCGCGCTTGCCTGCCGAACGACCGTGGCCGCGAAGGTCGAAGCTGTAGACCGCGGTGCCCCGACGCGAGAACCAAGTTGCGACGTGCTCATATCGACCACTGTGTTCGCCAAAGCCATGAACAATTGCCAGAGATCGAACCGGCGCGCGCGGCACCCACGACCGATAAAAAAGTGGAATCCCCGCGTGTCCGTTGAAGTGGGACTCGACCCGGCGCAAGGGAGCCTCGTCTTTTGGCTCGGGCGCGTTCGCCGCGAAAGAATCCACCTTGAGCCCTCAATCATCATTTCGCGAAACGGTCCGGCAGCGTCCCCCCACCACCTTGCTCGCGTTTCCGCGTTGAGCGGCAGCATACCAACCCTTTTTGCGTGAGCCGAACTTGCTCCTCGGGGTCGTAGTGCGACTTCTGCGCGATTGCCCTCAGTTTACAACTCGTGCGAGGTTTCCACCCACGCTCGCCGCCCCGCGATACAGCGCACGCGGGCTTGAAAGCGGGACAAAAGCACGCGGATATCGGGCATTGGGAGCTCCTTGGGTTCGCGCTTCGGATCGCCACGATCAAGCATGAACCGTCAGACCCATATTGAAATCGAGTCATGTAATTTCGCGAGCGACTTTGATTGACCTTTCTTCCATCGCTCTGATAAGATGCAGCCGACTTCGAGCTCCCGTGTCTAACACGCGTGCCTAGTTCCCGGGTTCATACCCCGTGAAAAACAGATCGAGTCTTAATGCCCCCTCCCCCAACGCCCACCCTCGAAACCATCGATGGAATTCCAGCGCATGAGCTGTTGGAAGGGCTTGGCAACCTCCACCAGTCTGTCGCCGTCACGCGCACAGACGGCACGGTTGAATGGGTAAGCCGCTCTCTTCTGAGTGAATTGACAGGGGAACGCGATCCGGTTGGCGCGTCGCTTACGCAGCTGTGCCACCGATACATAGACGCCCGGGCCGGCAGCGATCCGGGCGCGTCTGACCTGCGACAAACATCAAGCGAACAGCCGCGACTTCCAGTTCAAATCTCGGATGTCTTCGCTCAGCTCGAACGGCGGCAGTGGGTTTGTCATCGCACGATTCTTTCGGATGCGCATTCCCTGGCGCCCGAGTCGTACCCCGATCGCGAGCTTGAACTCAGCGCGTTTTCGGTTCGTCGCCGCAGCGCTGAAGCGGAGCCAAACTCCGACGAGCTTCTATATGTCACGATCCTGCGTCAATCGGAAAAAGCAGATCCCCTCGCGCGCGTCGACACCGCCCCTCATGACTACTTTCGCAGTGTCCTCGATCAGCTTCCCGAGGCCACACTCACGATCGACCAATTGGGCTTCATCACGTACGCCAACTCACGAACCGTGACGCTCCTCGGAAAGAGCGCATTCGAACTCATTGATTCGCCCGTGTCTTTATTTTTCCCCGGCTCTGCGATCCTGCCGCTGAACCCAAGCGGACCCGACGCGTCGGACCCCGAGAACATGGACAGCCCTTCTTCGACTCGCACGGTCGCCGAATTGGTCCGCCCCAAGGGAGACGCCGTCTACGTCGAAGTCGCAAGCCGCCCGCTCAACTTGCCGGACGGGACGTACGCCGGGCGCATTATTCAACTGCGGGACACGTCGAACCAACGCCGCACTGTCGAGCGTTTCAAGCAAAAAATCTCTTCTCTCGAAGCCTACGTTCACACCGTGTCCCACGACCTTCGTTCCCCACTCGTTTCGATGCTGGGCTTTACGCGGATCATCAAGCAGGACTACGGCAAGTTCCTCGATGAGACGGGCCGCAAGTTTCTCGACCGCATCGAGCAAGCCGGCACCAACATGAACACCATGACGCAGGACCTACTTGAGCTTTCGACCCGCGACCAGCGCGACGCGACGCCGGAGCCCGTCGACCCACGGAACATCCTGCTGCAGATTCAAGCCGAAGTGAAACCACGCCTCCAGGAGCAGGGAGTCGACCTCATCCTCCCGTCGCTCCCGCCGATGATTCAATGCGATCGCACCCAGCTGTATCAAATCTTTTCGAATCTGATTGGCAATGCCCTGACCCACATGGGTCCGCACGCCGCGCCGCGCATCGAGATCGATATCGAAGAACACGACGATGAACACGTGATCGTGGTGCAAGACAACGGCGTCGGGATCGACCGCTGCGAACATCAGCGAATCTTCGAAGCCTTTCATTCCAATTCGCGACCCAGCGCATCGCGTTCGACCGGCGTCGGTCTGTCGATCGTGAAAAAAATCGCCCAAGACCACGGTGGACAGGTGTGGGTTGAAAGTGAACTAGGTGAGGGTGCCACGTTCTTTGTGAGCCTCACCCACGTCTAGCTGACTGACTTGTTCTCTTCACTGCGGCCGCGCTTTGCATCGCCGCGCTTTGCATCGCCGCGCTTTGCATCGCCGCGCTTTGCATCGCCGCGCTCTGCATCGCCGCGCTTTGCCTTCGCGAGTCCACACTTGAACTGAATCTCGCTGCGAACGCCCGCTACCTTGCTCAGCCGGGTTGGGTTGCGTAGGCTGCGCGCCGGAGCGAACCATGTACCCGATTCTTTTCACCATTCCAGGCATCGATTATCAGATCAGCAGTTTTGGCGTGATGATGGCCATTGGCTTTCTCGCCGCATTCTGGCTGACCGCCCGCGAACTCCCCGGCAAGGGGATCGATCCCGAACTCAGCTCGAACTTGCTGTTGTTCGTGATGATCGGCGGCGTCCTTGGCGCAAAACTCTACTTCGCCACGGACATGACGTTTCGCGAGGGCGGCGATTGGTCTAGCTACTTCTTCAGGCGCGACGGCATTACTTGGTACGGCGGACTGCTTGGGGGCATGGCGGCGGCGGCGATCTCTTGCCGCATCTTCAAGCTCAACATGCGCAGCCTGTTTGAAGCCGGCGCGGTTGCAACCGCAGTGGGCCAATCATTCGGCCGCATCGGATGTTTCCTTGTCGGCGACGACTACGGCAAAGCGAGCGACTTGCCTTGGGCCGTGGCGTTCCCGATCGGTGCGCCGCCCGTCCACTACCCCGTCCATCCGACTCAGCTCTATGAAGTCGCTTGGTTGATCCCCATTGCATTCCTCTTGTATTCGCGACGTAAGAAGAGTTCGTTCTTGTTCGGCGAATATATGATCGCCAACGGGGCGGGACGTATCGCGATCGAACACCTGCGCGTCAATCCCGCAGTCGCCTTAGGGCTCACCGAACCTCAGTGGATCGGGATCGGCCTCGTCATCGCCGGAATCGGAAGTTTGATTTACTTCCGTCGCAAGGACGAGCAGGCACTCGCGACAGCCTAAGGGCTGCGCTGAAGGTTTTTTCCAGCGCTTCTAGACTTCGTCTTTCGCCGGAAGCCGTGTTTCGATCAGACGTGTGACTGCTTCTGCGCGAGCAAGCAGTGTCGTCCCGTGGGCGTCATCGCTCACGATCTTGCCAAAGCGCGACAGCGCAGAATCTGCGAAGCGCAAGAAGCGCGGGTCGTCATTGTTCGCGGTCCCCCCGAGCCAAATCTCAAGTGAGTCGAGACTTCGCTCGAAGGCACCAGTCGAAAAATGCGCCATGCCCTCGGCGTAGTGGCGCAGACGCACCCATTCGTCGTTGCCATCCGTCTGAGTGGCCTTTTCCGCCAACGCCGCATCGAGGCACGCATTCGCTTCGTCAAAGAACGCGCTTTCCAAAAAGGACTCTGCCGCCTTCGCATAACCCGCCGCCGCGGTCTTATGAATTTCTTGAAACAGTTCGGACAGGCTCACGTTAAAAACGGACTCCACGGCACCACGGTTTTCAAACAGGTTTCGTGTCATCAGCGAATCGTCAGAGTGTGTCGCTAGTAACGCGCGTAGCTGGTTTCGCGTTTGGCTGAGCAGCGCCTCGGTCTCTTGCATCGCGGTCTGGGTCCGGTCGGCCCCCATCGACTGCACGGTTTCAAATTCCTTGAAGAACGCGCTGTCGTCCGGACCGTGCTCTTCGAGCAGCCGCTCGACCTTCGGCACATAGACTTCCTGCTGATACAAGTTTTCGCGCAGCTTCATCGCTTCGTGAAACAGCGAGCCTACGGTGAGATCGAACAGCACTTCTCGGTGCATGTCTCGCGCTTCCGCCGAATCCTTTCGGAACTGAGCGTGACACCGTTCCTTTAGGCGGAACAAAATACTGCGCTCCGAGTCTCCGACCAACTCGGCCATCTCCGCAAAACACGGCTCACCATCGCGCAAGCGATCGAACAAGGAGTTCAGTGTCTGGTTGACCAGGATGTACTCCCGGAGTAGCTCGACAAAATCCCAGTCACGCACAGGCGAGCTCCATCGCGCACGAAGACGCATTTCGGTTGCACCGAGTAGGACGTTCGGTTCGCATCGTGTTTACCCTGAACAGCACGCAGCCTCGCGGTGTAATTCTGCCCCGGCCGTCTGGATGGATGGGATTGGCGCCGGCAAATGGCAAGTGAATTGGACTCGACACAAGGGCCGCTGGTCAGATTAGAAAAACAGCTTCCAAGGGTCAACGCGGGGGGGCCTGCGCGCGCCTTTCGTCTTTGCGCCAGATGGCGGTCTTCCCTACCCTGCGCGGCGCTAGAATACGCGCCCGAAACCACGTAATTTGATCGAAGTTCTTAGACCGATCGTTCCAGGTTCGCGGTGCAAGATCCCAAGAACAGTATGCGCCGCCCCCTCTGCGGGACGGCTACCCGGTCGGACTCCGCTGGCGACGAACGCGCGCGAGCTGGGCGACTGCAAATTCCGAGTTTCATGAGGGGAAGTATCAGGCGATGAGTGAAGTCGAACGCGAGAGCATGGAAGTCGACGTTTTGTTTGTTGGCGCGGGGCCCGGCAATTTGGCCTCTGCCTACCACCTTACCAAGCAGGTCGAGGCCTACAACGAGAACGCTGAGGCTAACGGGGTCAGCCCCATTGAGCCGCCCACGGTCTTGGTCATCGAAAAGGCAGCTGAGCTTGGCGATCACCAGCTCTCCGGCGCCGTGATCAACCCCCGCGCAATCGCAGAACTCATGCCCGACTTCGTCGAGCAGGGCTTTCCGACCGAGTACATCTGCGACGACTCTCAGTTCCGCGCTTTTTTCCAAGACAGTGACATCAAGAGCCCGATCTGCCCGCCCCCGTTTTACAAGAACGGCTACCACATTGCCTCACTGAGCAATGTCGTGAAGTGGCTCGGCGCGAAGTGCGAAGAGATCGGCGTTGAGATCTACCCGGGCTTTGCCGCCTCCGAGATCTTGACCGAAGGCGACCGCGTCCTCGGCATCCGCACTGGCGATATGGGCATCGCGGCCGACGGCAGTCACAAACCGACCTACCAGCCCGGCATGGACATCTTGGCCCGGGTCACGGTGCTCGGTGAAGGCGTGCGCGGCAGCTGCACCAAGCAGCTTCTCGATCGCTTCGACATGCACGGCCAGAACCCGCAGACGTTCGAAACCGGCATCAAAGAGATTTGGCGGGTCAAGCCTGAAAACCACAAGCCCGGCCGCGTGATCCACGGTTCGTTGTTCCCCGACGGGTTGTCCCAGATGAACGGGATGTGGCTCTATGACATGAAGGACAACCTGGTCTCGTACGGCTTCGTGACGAACCTCAGCAGCGAAGACCCGAACAACGACCCGCACCTGATGGCCCAGAAGTTCAAGACGACGAAGTTCATGCGCGACCTGCTCGACGGCGCAGAGCTGATTCGATACGGCGCCAAGTGCATCCCGACGGGCGCCCTTTACTCTCAGCCGAAGCTCTACACCAACGGCGCCATGATCCTGGGCGATGGTGCGGCGATGCTCAACATCTTGAAGCTTTCGGGCGTCCACATGGCGATGAAGACCGGCATGTTGGCCGCCGACACGATCGTCGATGCCATTGCAGCCGACGATTTTTCTGCCATGACCCTGGGTGGCTATACCGAACGCTACCGAGACAGCTGGGCATACGAAGAGCAGCTCGAGTGTCGCAACTTCACCGGTTCACTGGAGATCCACCCGCTGTTCGGCATGGGGATCAACATTCCTATATCGCTCCTGACGGGCGGTCGAGGACTCATCGATCCGATCAAGACGCACCCGAGCCACGCCGGCATGAAGAAGCTGTGGGAACTCCCCGAAAAAGACCGCAACCCGGAACCCTTCGAGTTCGACGGCGTGCTTACCTTCAGCAAGGAGCACTTGGTTGGCTACAGCGGCACCGCCCACGAAGCGGACCAACCGCACCACTTGAAGGTGGCCGACACGGAAGTCTGCGCGAACGAGTGCGCCCGCGACTACGGAAACCCGTGCGAAAAGTTCTGCCCCGCCGCGGTCTACGAAATGGTGGAGAACAAGGAGAGCGGCCGAAAGGAGCTCTTCATCCATCACGAGAACTGCGTGCATTGCAAGACGTGCGACATCGCGGACCCGTACCAGATCATCACCTGGACAACGCCGGAAGGCGGCGAAGGGCCGGACTACTCGCAGATGTAACGCGTTTGTCCCGACAGGCGGCGACGAACAAGAAAGGCTCCGCGCGCAATGCACGGAGCCTTTTCTACTTCTAGCCAGGTAGCGCCCCGACCCATGCCCGTCTTTGCGAAATCGCGCGCCGTCGGCTGTTTCCGAAAATTGAGACTCCGCACCGGCTCAAGTTAGGACACTTCGAATCATCGCAATTTCGACTTTTCTCTGGCTCTGACGATCGGCAGACCTCTCGCGGTGTTCCGAGCATTCTAAATCTGCCGGGCTAGGTCTTTGCTCGCCGAGTGTTGAGCCCAGCAACGACCATGCTCTTCACTTCTCCCATTTTCTTGCTGTTCTTCCTGACGATCGTGCCGTTGCTGTCATTCATGATGACCGGGCGACTCGTGGTGCTACACGACTCGTTCTTTGAAAACATTCAACCGTTGATCTCGCCCTACTTCGAAGAAATCTGGCTCCTGAAGTGGAATCACATCGACGCCGCATCGCACGAGCCCACTTCACGATGGATCCGACCGCCACCCGACGCTCGCAGGATCGCTCTAGCGTCTCGGTTTTCTGGCGTATCGCGACGGAAGGGTTTCATCCCACTCGCGTATACGATTTTGCAAATCGGCGACCACCGCTGGGTGGATTGCCGCAAGGTTCTCCGTTTCGCCAGGATCCGAAACGACGTCGTAGAGTTCCGCGTCTCGATTCGGCGGCCCGCCTTCGCGAAGCTTCCAACGCTCCCATCGGATTGCGATCGGTGCGTTCGTCCAGCTGTCCTTCCAGAACAACGGTCGAGTCCGCGAATGGGCCCCGCCCATCCAAGCCGACACCACATCTTCACCGTCGAGATGCGGGCTCGCGCATGAGATCTTTGCAAGACCACATAGGGTCGGAAGCCAATCGACCGCGCTCGTAATCGAGGTGTCGTCGACCCGACCAGCGGGAACGCGCCCGGGCCATCGGACAATGAAAGGCACCCGCGCGCCGCCCTCATACAGCGACCCCTTCCCACCGCGAAAGGGTCCAGGACTCCCAAGCAAGTCCTTGCCGTATTGGTCGACAAGGCCACGGTCGCGACCCACCTGACCAGAAGGCCCGGGGCCATTGTCGCTGGCGAATACCACGAGGGTATTTTCGCTCAGCCCGAGTTCGTCGAGCTTCTCTAGGATGCGGCCTATCTCGAAGTCCACGGAATGCACGTCTCCCAGATAGCGCCGCATTCCCTCGTTGATGTCGCCACCGTACGAATGAACTCGTGCGAACTTCTTCAGCATAAATGGTGAAAAGTCAGCCATCGCGACCGTGGTTGCGGCGAATGGCGCGAGAAACGATGGAGCGGGGTTGATCGGGTAGTGGGGCACGGTCCCCCAAATCTGTACATAGAAAGGGCCATCACGATTCTTCTCAATAAAGCGAATCGCTTGATCGTACGCGTGCGAATCGCGGCTGCGTTTTCCCTCGAGCGCCTTGGACGTCTGCCCCTTGGCCCTTTGGATCGTCCCGATGCCGTAGGTTCCCGAGCTTGTGTCGGCGCCGAGATGCCACTTGCCGAAGTGCCCCGTCCGGTAACCGGCGTCGTGCAGAAGCGCTGTGACGGTTGGGACATCGCCGAGACCAAAGTCCCCCGTGTAATTTGCAAAACGTGCGGGAAACACTCCGGTCATAAAGCCAGCTCGGCTCGGAATGCAAAGCGGACTCGCCGCGTAAAAATGCTGAAAGCGCGTGCCCTCTTCTGCCAACCGATCCAGGTTGGGTGTCAGCGCGTAGGGGTGGCCATAAGATCCCAAGTCTCCGTAGCCGAGGTCGTCGGCGAGAACGAAAACGATATTGGGCCGATCGTCGACTTTCGACTCACACGCGACGATCGTGGCGGTGACACTCAGCATGACGACGCAAAGCAGTCCGATCGAATGTCGAGATCTCAACGGCTTCGCCTCCTCTTGTCGCGACCCGTGGATGAACTGCGCGAGCACCGCACAGCATCCTAGCGCCAGCTAGCCCAGTGCCTCGTTGAGGTGTTCGAGATGGACAGGCGCACTCGCGACGAGCAGCGTTTCGGATGGCCCCTGCATGTCGACCGGGAATTCCGCCCCGCCGGCCGCTTGCACCCACGCCCCGCCTTCTCGCGAGATCAAGACGCCAACCCGGCCGCGAATGCTAATGCCGAGCGGCCCCGGTGCTTTGCGCACGCCGGCGCACACACCGTTTAGGAGCGGCGCCACGCTCACCGCGCCACCGCAGGCAGGAATGACTTCGTAGTCACGCTGCCGTAAGGCCTCAGAAACTTCTTCGGGCATCCCGTGAGAGACCAAGATGCGATTGCCGTCCGGGGTCGCTTGAACGGCTCGGCGCGATCGGCCCGCGACCGTCGCGTAAGCGCCTTGTCCCGATGTGGCGTCAAACGTCACCCCTTCGCGCGGAAGTGCGACCAGCGAAGCCCGGTAGATCTCGCTCACCGCGAGCCCGACGATCACCGCGTACGGGCCGCTCGCTTCAAGGTAAGAGTGAAGTGTGCCGTCGATCGGGTCGATCACGACTTGTGCACGCGAACCCTTCGGGAACGCGGCGACTGTCTCGGTGTCTTCCTCAGCCGCGAGGCAGACGTCCGGGAACTGCTCGAGCAACGCCTTCAACACGATCTCTTGGGTGTCGGCGTCCGCGATCGTCATGGCTTGCTTGACGGCCGTCGACTCTTCGAGCTTCGGAGCGTTCTGGACGCGACCTTCGAGACTGCGCGCTAACGCGCCAGCGGACGCGACCGCGGGACGCATCGCCTCGACAAACCGATCCACCCAATGCCCGTCGGCCAACTCAGTCGACATGTTGTTCGCGCACCTAAGGACTCCAGCAATGGCGCTCTCGTCAACGACGAATAAGGCAGGAGCGCGAAAACCCTATGGCGATCTCTATACCTGATCTCGCTTCGGAATTCCGCGCTCCTTTTGCCTCACCCCCAGTAAACCTGAATTTTCTCGGATCGCGACGGTTTGGCAATTCTCGCTCGCTTGCCCGGCGGCTCGCGCCGGGCGTGCGGCCTAGCAGTCCGCGCGGCGGACTCCTAGCTGCAGCCGCTCGTACTGCCGCAGTTTGGACACTTGTAGCAAGCGCCGTTGCGAATCATGATCGACCCACAGTCCATGCAGGACGGCGCGTCACTTTGGTTCACAAAACTTGTCGCGGAGGCCAACGCCGAGATCCCTTCGGAGCCCCCGGCAATTGCGCCCCGCGACGCTTCGGCCGCCTGCGGCGCGATCGCCACGGCGCCTTCAGTCGCGTCGGCATCCGTTTTTTCGAGCTCGCTAGACAGGTACCGATTGCCGAGATACCGGAACACATAGTCGGTAATCGACTTGGCGATCGGGATGTCTCGGTTGTTGGTAAAGCCCGAAGGCTCGAACCGCGTGTGGCTGAACTTGTCGACCAGGGTCCGGAGAGGAACGCCATATTGAAGCGCCATGGACGTCATGGTGGCGATCGTGTCCATCAAGCCCGAAACCGTGCTGCCTTCCTTCGCCATGCGGAGGAAGATCTCACCCGGCATCCCGTCTTCATACATGCCGACGGTGAGGTAGCCCTCGTGACCCGCGATCGAGAACTTGTGGGTCACCGCCGCTCGCTCGTCGGGTAACTTGTTGCGGTGCGGCCCTGAGGCCACCATCGTCGCACCAATCGCGGACGTAATCGGCGTAACGTTGTCTTTTTCGTCACGACTCGTATTGAGGGGCTGCGTTCGCTTGCTGCCGTCGCGGTATACCGCGAGCGCCTTCAAACCAAGCTTCCAACCCTCAACATATGCCGCCACCACATCATCGGCGGTTGCATCCTCTGGCAAGTTGACCGTCTTACTGATTGCACCTGAGAGGAAGGGCTGCACCGCCCCCATCATCCTGAGGTGTCCCATCCAGTCGATCGAGCGGGTGCCCTTCTGTGCCCGGAACGCACAGTCGAAGACCGGCAGATGCTCATCCTTGAGCGCATCCGCCCCTTCGATCGTCTCATGCTCGTCGATGTGCGCCAGGATCGATTCGACATCTTCCGCCGAGTAGCCAAGGCCGATCAACGCCATGGACACCGTGTGATTCACGATCTTGAGGAAACCACCCCCCACCAGCTTCTTGTACTTCACCAGTGCGATGTCGGGTTCAACGCCCGTCGTGTCGCAATCCATCATGAAGGCAATGGTGCCCGTCGGTGCGAGGACGCTGATCTGGCCGTTGCGGTAGCCCGCTTCTTCGCCACGTGCGAGCGCTTCGCTCCAGCTCTCGACCGATGCCTGATAGAGATCGTCTGAGATTCCCGCCTTCGGAATTTCAGTCGAAGCGTCCTTGTGCATTCCGATCACTTCAAGGAACGGCACCTTGTTTTCCGGGTAGTGCTCGAAGGGGCCAATCGCGGCCGCGATCTCGGCGCTTGTCGTATACGCCTGCCCACTCATAAGAGAAGTAATCGCTGCGGCGACGTTGCGGCCCTGGTCGCTGTCGTAGGGCAGCCCCGAAGACATCAAGAGCGCGCCCAGGTTCGCGTACCCCAAGCCGAGGGGACGATAGAGGTGGCTGTTCTTTTCGATCAACGACGTCGGGTAGTCGGCGGGATCGACGATGATTTCCA
Source organism: Myxococcales bacterium (assembly GCA_012960035.1). Taxonomy (GTDB): domain Bacteria; phylum Myxococcota_A; class UBA9160; order UBA9160; family UBA4427; genus DUBZ01. Next base: position 156,398 of record DUBZ01000124.1, read on the forward strand.
TCGCCGTGATCGTCGTCGACACGCCTGCGCGGAAATCCTCGACCTCAAAGTTGCCGTCGTCATCGATGAAGGCCATGAGGTTCAGACTCGCGAGGTTGCAAGCCGTGTCGTCGAGGAACATGTACTCGGAGCACGGGTTGCTCGAGTTGATGCGCCCCGACACCTTGACCGGATTCCACTTGTTGATCGTGGTGTCGTACTGCACGCCCGGGTCGCCACAGATGTGAGTGGCTTCGCCCATGGCGTTGAGGATGTCCATCGCCCTGTGGTCTTCGACCGGGTCGCCCGTCTTCACCGCCTTGGTTTCGTAGCGGCCATCTCGCTCGGCGGCCTGCATGAAGCTGTCGGTCACGCGAACCGAGTGGTTCGCATTCTGAAAGAACACCGAGTCGTAAGCGCCGCCGGGGACGTTGAAGCCGCCTTCGTAGCCCGCGTCGATCAACGACCACGCCTTCTGTTCTTCAGAAGACTTCGAATGGATGAAGTCGAGAATGTCGGGATGATCGACGTTGAGGATCACCATCTTCGCCGCACGACGGGTTTTGCCGCCGCTCTTGATCACGCCTGCGAAGGAATCGAAGCCCCGCATGAACGAAACCGGGCCCGAGGCCACACCGCCGCCCTTGAGCGTTTCTCGTGAAGAACGGATCTTGGAGAGGTTGCTGCCTGCGCCAGAGCCACCCTTGAAGAGCATCGCTTCGGTTTTGGCGAGATCCATGATCGATTCCATGGTGTCGTCAACCGAATTAATGAAGCACGCGCTCGCCTGCTGGGGCGTTCCGTCAACGCCGAGGTTGAACCAAACGGGGCTGTTGAACGCGACCTTCTGATTCACGAGCAGATAGGTCAGCTCGTCCGCAAAGGCCTGGGCGTCGTCCTGGGTTTCGAAGTAGTCGTACTTGCTGCCCCATTCGCGAATCTTGCCGACAACCCGGCCGATCAATTGTTTGACGCTGGTTTCACGTTCCGCGGTATTGAGATGGCCGCGGAAGTACTTCGACACCACGACGTTGGTTGCGAGCTGTGACCATGTCGCGGGGATCTCGACGTCGTTCTGCTCAAAGACGGACTCGCCGCTTTCGTTCGAGATCTTGGCGGAACGAATTTCCCAGTCGACGGAGTCGAAAGGATCTTCACCTAGACGTGTGAAGTGACGTGTCACGGTGATGCCATGCTTTGCACCCGCGCGAACCACTTGTTTCGATTCGACTACGCTCAAGCCGCCTTTGCCCTTGCTCGATGTTTTCTTCTTGGCTTTGTGATTGGCTTTGTGATCGGCTTTGTGATCGGCTTTGTGATTGGCTTTGTGATCGGCTTTGTGATCGGCTTGGCCCTTGGCCTTCGTGCTTGCGCGCTTGCCACGTCGTTCGCCCACGGTGTTACTCATATTCCCTACCCCCAGAGTTAGGTCGATTGGTTTTGTGCTTTCGTTTTCGTACGCGCAACGACGCTGACTTCGTTGCTCAAAAAATTTGTCGTATCCGTTCCTCTTGTCCGGACAGTTGAGAGTAACGCGGTGTCGTTCCGAATCTCATGGCATTGCGTTCTTTTTCGAACTTGTTTTCGCGATGTGATTGAACCTCGGTTCTACTTTCGAGTTTCCGATTCCTAGTCTTTGATCGCTTTGCATTTTTGCGATGCGATCCTTCGGTCCGACTCGGTTGTTGGTTCAACATTCATTGCGTCACTCGGTCATTCGCCGACTCTCTCCGTTCGGCTTCGAGGCCAGCTGCGAGCACGAATCAAAACGTTGTTACTGATTTTCTCGCCGAATTCGGCGGCGCAAAAACCAATCGCCGACCCCAGCATCGGAATCGACGGACGTCTCACTCTATTTGAATACTTCCTTTTGACTGGTGGGTCGGCGGCGATTTGATGAAGTGCGGATGACGCGCTTGCAAGTTGTTCGTGTTGGGACCGACGCGCACAGTTGCGACTTGGCGCGCGGCGGTGAGTCCATCTCTGTCCATTAAACGGGGGCATCGATCCAGCTTGAACATCCGGGCTTTGGACCGCCTCGGGGTCTTGGTCATGGTCTGGCGCTTAGCCTTGATCTTGATCGCGACGCTCCTTGGACCGCCGCGTGAAAGTTTACGGTGATGAGAAGGACGCCAGCTCTACCCATTAAGGTTGCCCTGACGTCCCCGAGAAAGAGCAGAGTCCTCCGTCCCTATCTCAAGCTCGAGTCCCTCCCCGCAACCACTCGGTTGCGACCCCCCCAGGCTACAGGAGAGACCTCACATCCCCGTCTTAGATTTGTAAGGCTATGACCGCTGGGCGTCAACAAAAAAAACCACAAAATGTGGGGGTCGCATCGCGATTAAACCACAACGTGTTGAGTTTCAATGCTTTGGCGCGACAAGAAATTTTGCCTCTCTCCGCGACTCAGCAGCGTACTCGCAACTAGCATCCAGAGAGGGTCGATTTCAAAACAGAATTCGTCTAGAACCCGAGCACATGTGTGCGCAGACGGGTGCCCTTCGATGCAGCCGTGCGAGCGATTCCCGCTGGCGATCGTGGATCACCACGGAGGGCAGAGGATCCGAGCGATCTCCGCGCCAGACAATTGAGCCCTCGCGCGAGCGACGGCGAGCCTGTGCATGTAAGTGGGGAGAACTCGGCTGCCTGCGCTTACTCGGGCAGACCCGTGAACCGCACCCCAACACCCTCGGGCAGCTTGTGTCGGATATTGATCCCGATCATGAGGGCCGTCATTTCTTCGACGATCTTGGCGTTGGACAACAAGCCGCCGTTGATGCCGCGCAGCCCGGGGATCAAGCCGCAAAGCCCCATCACCGTCTCGCGTGCTTTTTTCTTGCCGGACACCACGATGTCGCAGTCCACTTCGTTTTCGAGGTCCCGCAGGCGGTGGGCCGAAACGTTCTGAAAAGCGCTCACAACTTCGACGCCGTCGGGCACGAGCGATGCCACCATCTCAGCACACGACCCCTGCCAAATGCCCAGCGTGCGCACCGCGCCGTCTCCGACCGCGGTCGCGAGTGGAACCGCCATCGACACCAGGATCTGTCCCTCGCGGAGTGACGTCTTGATGCCCTTCACCGTGCCCGCGGTGTGTTCGAACGGGACGGAAATGATCACGACACCCGCCTGGGCGGTGGCCTCTTCGTTGCCGCAGCCCGAAACCCTTGCCCCGGGCACCGTTGCGGCGACTTCCTCGGCGGCGGTCACCGCGCGCTCGGCTTTGCGCGAGCCGATGATGACGGTGCGACCCGCCTTGGCGAAACGGAATGCGAGGCCGAGGCCTTGGTCCCCGGTCCCACCCAAAATTGCGATTGCGTCGTTTTGTTCAGTCATGGGCGCGCAGACTAGCTTGCTCGTTGCGCGCTTGCTGCCACCGCGACACTCGTATTTCGTCGACCCCGCAGAACCGGGTTCCGAGGCACGACTGCCGGCTCGTGTTAGACTACGCCGCGTGAACCCCCAAACCCTCCAGAAAGCGGCCCTCACGGCCTGCCGCGCGAGTGACGCTGCGCGCAAAGAAATCTTGCCTCGCTTCCGGAGCGTCTCCGTTGAGCACAAGGCCGACGGTTCGCCAGTGACCGAAGCCGACCTCGCCGCCGAAAAGGCGATGCGCGAAGTCCTGCGCACGGATTTTCCGGAGTTCGGAATCTTGGGGGAAGAGTTCGGCGTGGAAGGCTCGGGGAGCGTGCAGTGGATCATCGACCCCATTGATGGGACGATCGCCTTTTCCCGAGGCATCCCCCTCTACTCAACCATCATCGCCTTGGTAGAAGACGGTGAGCCCGTCCTCGGTCTGATCGACCTGCCCGCCCTGGACGAGCGAATCCTCGGCTGGAAAGGCGGAGGCTGCAGGCGCAACGACAAACCGATCCAGGTTTCGAGCGAAAGCAAGCTTGAGCGCGCCGTGATCTCGCACGGCGACCCATACTGCTTTGACAACGCCGGAGAACGGGACGCTTTTTCGCGAATGGCGCGGGAAATTCCGATGCTCCGGGGTTATACAGATGCCTTCGGCCACGCCCAGGTTCTCGCCGGGGGCGTCGACGCCATGGTGGACATGGACTGCAACCCTTGGGACGTGGCCGCCACTCAAATACTCATTCCTGAAGCGGGCGGACGCTGTGTCACCCGCGAACGACCAGGCGACAAAATCGACCTGGTATTCGGCAGCCCAGCGCTCGTCGACCAACTAACGGACTACCTGAAAAAATGACCGAAATCTCCGCTACCGCTCAACCCACCCTCGACGAAGCCAAGCAGCTGGTCGCCGCCATGACGACCCTGCTCGAAGAAGCCGTCGGCCGCGCCCGTGAAATCACCGAGCGCGGCAAGACGATCGACGACAACCAGGTGCTGACGTCCCGCATCTCGTATGCATCGACCGAGACGATTGCCGCGCACCAGGTTCTTGTGGACTTCGACGAACTCGCTGCGGCGGGCAAGGCAACACCCGAGTACGAACGCCTCGCGGTTGCCGCAGTCGGAGAACTCGCGAATCCCTTTTACGCACGCCTCGGTGCTGCTGCGGTTGACCTCGGTCTCGACGACGCTGCGCTTGATGCGCTCTATCCCGTTAGCGCCCGTGCTATCGCACGCCGGGCTTCGAGCCAGTCGGTGATGCGCAACATTGGCCGAACGGTTTGCGAAACCAAGGGCTCAAACGACCTGCCCATCGACGAACTTCACGAACAAGTGCGAGGCCAGGTGCGTGAGTTTGCGGCGAACGAAGTGATGCCGCGCGCAGAGCACATCCACCGCACCGACGATCTCGTGCCCGAGGAATTGATCGACGGCATGGCGGAACTCGGCTTCTTTGGTCTTTCGATCCCCGAAGAATACGGCGGCATCGAGATGGGCAATCTCGCGATGATCCTGACCACCGAAGAACTCTCCCGTGCCTCATTGGCGGGCGCCGGTTCGCTAATCACCCGCCCGGAGATTCTCGCCAAGGCGTTGCTCGGCGGCGGGACCGCCGAACAGAAGAGCCACTGGCTTCCCCAGCTCGCGTCGGGGGAGACGATGGTCGGCATCTCGGTCACCGAGCCCGACTACGGCAGCGACGTGGCCTCGATCAAGTGCCGCGCAGACAAGGGCACGGTCGACGGCGTAGAGGGCTGGCTCATCAACGGCGCAAAGGCATGGTGCACGTTCGCCGGCCGCGCGAACGTTTTGGCACTCCTCGCCCGAACGGATCCGGACATTTCGAAGGGCCAGAAGGGGCTGTCACTGTTTATCGTGCCCAAGGAGTCGAGCCGCGACCACGAATTCGACTTCGTGCAGCCCGGCGGTGGGCGCCTTTCCGGCAAGGCCGACGCGACACCCGGCTACCGCGGCATGCACTCCTACACGGTGATGCTCGAGAACTACTTCGTTCCCATTGAAAACATCGTGGGGGGCGAAGAGGGTCTCGGACGCGGCTTCTACCTGCAGATGGCTGGCTTCGCAGCAGGTCGCTTGCAGACCGCGGGCCGCGCATGCGGAGTCGGACAAGGCGCGCTTGAGGAAACCGCGAAGTACGTCGTCGACCGCAGTCAGTTCAATCAACCCATCTCCGAGTTTCAGCTGACCCAGTTCAACTTGGGCCGCATGGCGGCGAAGATCGCAGGGGCACGGGCTATCACGTACGCGGCAGCTCGCGCTTATGACGTAGATCCGCGCGGTGCGTCGACCTTGGCTTCCCAGGCGAAGCTTCTGGCTTGCGACGTGGCCGTCGACGTGACTCGCGAAGGCCAGGTGCTTCACGGCGGTTGGGGTTACGCCGAGGAATACCCGATCAGCCGCTACACGGTCGACGCGACCGTGCTCCCAATCTTCGAGGGCGTGAAGCCAATCCTCGAACTCAAGGTGATTGGGCGCGCGATTCTCGCGGGATAAGAGAACCAAACCCGAAGCCGGACGCCGGCGCTTCGCGTCCGGCTTCGGCTCGGTACTTCGAACCCGCGCGTTAGCTCAAAAACGCGCAGAGCACGTCGACCATCGGCTGGACGTCGCTTGCGCCCGCCATCTCTCTGCATGAATGCATCGAGAGCATGGGATTGCCGACGTCGATCGCCCGCACGCCAAGGCGCGCAGCCATAATGGGACCGATGGTTGAACCGCATCTGATGTCGCTGCGACTCACGAAGTACTGCGGCTCGATCCCCTTTTCCTGACACAGCGAAACGAACATGCCCGACGTCACGGCATCCGTCGCGTAAGACTGATTGCTGTTGACCTTGATCACCGGCCCTTTCCCAATCACCGGGCGGTGACTGGCCTCGTGCTTCTCGGCATAGTTCGGGTGAACCGCGTGGGCCATGTCGGCAGAAACCAAGATCGAGTTCGCGAGCGCGCGCTTGTGTCCTTGGGGCTCGCCGACGTTCACGCTCGCGGAAACGCGTTCGAGGGTGTCGGCCAAAATCGAACCCGCGGCCCCCGTCGCGCTGCGGCTCCCCACTTCTTCATGATCGTACAAAGCCACGACCCGAGTAAATTGCGGGAGGTTGTCGTCGTCGCTCAAAATCAATGCCTCGACCGCAGCGTGACACGACGCGAGGTTGTCGAGACGCGCCGCGTGAATGAATTCGCCGCGCGCACCGCTCACACTCGCGGGTTGGGTGTCGTAGGCCATGAGTTCGAACGCGAAAATCTCGTCTGAGCCCACATCGGCAATTTCCTGCGCGCGGAGTTCGGTCGCCACGAGTTCGCGCAATTTCGGACCCCCTTCGAGGCCGGACACCGGCACGAGGTGACGTTGCTCGTTGAGCTTCATGCCTTCGCTTCGAACTTCGGGCTGCAAGTGAATCGCAAGATTGGGGACGCGCAGCAGGGGACGCGCGAAATCGAGAAGAACAACGCGAGGGCCGTCCGGACCGGGAATCGTGATGCGCCCCGCGAGCGAAAGGTCGCGGTCAAGCCAGGTCGGGAGAAGCACGCCGCCATAAACTTCAACGGCAAGCTGGTTGTAACCGTGAGCCGTCACGTCGGACACCGGCTTCACCCGCAGGTTCGGCGAGTCGGTGTGCGCGCCAATGATCCGGTAACCACCCTTGGCCGGCATCGCCTCGCCGACGTGAAAGGCAATGACGCTGCCTTCGCCGCGCACGATGTACGCCTTGCTTCCCGGCGCGAGTTCCCAAACGTCCACTTCGTTGATGCGGGTGTAGTCGGCGGCGCGAAGTCTTCGCTCCGCTTCGCTCACCGCGTGGTAGGGCGACGGGGATCGGTCAATAAACGCAAGCAAATCGGCTACGAGATCTTTCATGCAGGTAGCATAGCTAGGAGTCTGCGCGGCAGAAGGCGCACGCGCCCAAACGCGGATCCAATGCCGCTGGCTGCGTTGCGAAAGCTAGCTGTAGCCAGCTAGAGCGGTGCTTTCGCGCCTTGCCATCGACATTGTCTCCACATCGGGTCACGCACACCTTCCACCGCGCAGACTCCTAGGCTTGATTCAAGCTGCGCGCGCTTGGGCAATCTTCGGGCGCTACGCTCGCGCCCATGACGACACTTCTGGTCACAAACGACGACGGAGTCACTTCCCCCGCACTGGTCCCCCTGATCGACGCACTGAGCGCACTGCCCGAAGTTTCTCGCGTAAACGCTCTCGTCCCCGACCGCGAGCGCAGTTGGATTTCAAAATCCATAAGTCGGTTTGAAGACATCACCATTGCCGAGCGTGTCGCCGAAACGGGCGCCCCCAAGATCATGACGGCATCCGGGACACCCGCCGACTGCACCAACCTCGGTGTGCACCGGGTGTTCGATCAAAAACCGGACCTCGTCGTTTCGGGGATCAACATCGGTCTCAACCACGGTCTCGCATTTTTGATGAGCAGCGGCACGGTCGGCGCCGCGTTGGAAGGCGTGGTTGCCGGCCTGCCCGCGGTCGCGTTTTCTGTGGGTGTTCAAGGTGGCCACGGAACTTGGGTCGAGCACGCGCTTTCGGATGCAGGCGCGGATATTTGGAAAAACGCGGCAACCGTCGCGGCCGACATCGTGTCGACGGTGCTCGCGCACGGACTCCCGGGAGACATCGACCTACTGAACGTGAATTTCCCGGCGGACGTAACCCTCGACACGCCGCGACTCGTCACCGAAGTTGCGCGGGTTGGATACGACGGCTTGTTTTCGTCGCAAGACGGCGAACGCTATGTCTTCAAATACGAGGGGCTCAAGGAACGCCAGCCCATTCGCGTCCCGACAGATCACGAAGTCTTGCACGACGGAAAGGTTTCGATCACGCCGCTTCGCCTGCCCCATGCGACTGCGATCGACGCGAAGCTAAGCGCGGCACTCGTCGGTTAAGCGGGCTGGGCAAAGCGCGTTCGAGTCGCGCTTAGAACTTCAGCTCCAACATCATGAACGATCGACGTTTGCCAGGGCTCTGCACCTTCACGATCATGTCTTCCTTCATGACTTCAACCTCGTGTCGAAAACTCAGTAACTTAATGTTGTGATAGCGGGCACGAAGGGGTGTGAGGCCGAGCCCCGTTTGCTCGTCCGCAACCATCCGTTGGCCAGCGTCGCGCGTAACAGCATCTTTCGCATTTGAATTTTCGTAGGACGTAAGAGAGATGAGTTCCGCAGGCAATTTCTTGGGCGCATCCGCAGCGGCACTCAAGGCGAACCCCAAGCCGAGCGCGACTGCAGTCGTCGCAAAAAAGGTGGCTCCAAATTTCGAATGTTTCGTGCGGGTACTCATGATGAGCAGCTCCGATTTTCCCATCCCACCCCCCAGCACAACATTGTCTGGGCAACGTTCCGGACCAATTCAATGCAACAATTGGACCGTGTACCGATTGGCCCATGAACGGCTGCCTGGTCGATTTAGAAGGGTTGTGGTGGCCCCAAGAGAATTCAATTGCCCATCATGGACACAAAATTCCGCTCGACAGGAAGCAAACTACCCACGCTGCGGTGGGTGCGAGCCGGCAACACGTACGCGACTCGGGCTCGAACTTCCGCCTAGGTGTCTGCGCGGCAGAAGGCGCGCACCCCCTGCCGTGCAGACACCTAGCTTTGCGTCAGCAGCGCTCGGGCTTTGCGGTGCATTCGCACGATGCTCTCGTCTGCTGCGATCGAAGGAATCTCTTCGACGGGAAACCAGCGGAGATCATTTGATTCCGAACTCATGACCAGAGGCTGGCCCGGTTCTGCGACGAGTAAGTATCGAATGTCGTGGTGCTCGTGTGCGGGATCATTTCTGTGCGGTGGGATCTCGTGGACGTCGACATCGAAAGGAAGCTCGCTGGCATTCGATTTCACAACGCGAAAGTTCTGCATCCCCGACTCTTCCCGGGCTTCGCGCAAAGAGACGTCCAAAACCTTTGTCTCGCCGTCGGCATGACCGCCGAGTTGAAGCCACAGACCAAGCTTTCGATGATGGGTAAGCAAGACTTGGGAATGGTCGTGGGACACGATCCAACTCGACGCGGTGATGTGTCCCGGCAGACAATCCCGCTCGAAGCAATTTGCATGTCCATCGACCAAGCCGCGAATGCGATCCACACAATCGATCTCGTCTGGATGGTGTTCACGATACCCTTCGAGAAGTTTGCGCAGAGGATCGCGATGCATGACGGCCACTCTACGAAACGCCCCGGTGAAATGCTCACTTGTCGCAATTCCGCTCTGCCAGCAGGCTGCGGAAGAAGTCCGGACCGAGCCATGCGCATGGGGACGGGAGTGGGTTCTTCCGCAGCCTGCTAGCGTGCGCTCGTGGATGAGGGTGTGACCGACTCACGAACGTACGCCGTGCAGCTCGAAGCTCAGGACACCTCTGTTGATCCGAGCAGCGGGTGGCTCGCACAGCTCACGGCGAAACTCGATTCCGCCCCACTTCCCGCCAACGCGCGCAGGCTCGCGGGCAAGGTGCTCGACGAAGCGCTGCCAAACCAGTTGATTCCTCGCGCAGCCGCGGACCCTGCAAAGCTGAGCACCGTTCTTTATGCGCTTTGCGGCGTGGCGCCCTTCTTCGCAAACATCCTTGCCCGCCACCCCGAGCATCTCATCGCGCTGCTCGACGACGACCTCACTGTCCCTCGTTCCCCGGAAGATCTTCGCAGCCAACTCGAACAATCGATGGGAGACGTGCGCGAGTCCGACGACGCCGAGAGGCTTCGCGTTTTCAAGTACCGAGAACTCGCGCGCATCACGGTGCGAGACTGTTCAGACCATCTCGTCCCCCTGCCTCGCAGCGCCGAAACCCTTCGCGAGCTGAGCGAGCTCGCCGACGTCCTCCTCGAACGCGCCCTTCTGCTCGCCGAAGCACGCATCGCAACCCAACTCGAGCCGCCCGCCTACGTCGATGACGAAGGAACAACCCGGCCGCTGCGCTTCTGCGTCCTCGGTCTCGGGAAGCTTGGCGCCGGCGAACTCAACTATTCTTCCGACGTCGACCTCGTTTATGTCTGCGACGCCCTGCCGACCGGCGCCGACGCGCGTGGTTCCTCGCCCATGATCTACTTCGACAAGCTCGCGCAAGAGTTCGGGAGCATTGTCGCCGCGAGCCTTCAAGAAGGGTTTCTCTACCGCGTCGACCTCGACCTGCGGCCCAACGGCACACAGGGTGCGCTGGTCGTCACCGAGTCCGCATTAATTTCGTATTACGAATCGTGGGCGCTCACGTGGGAAAAGGCCGCGTTCATGAAAGCCCGACCGGTGGCGGGGAGCCTCGACCTTGGCTGGCATGCGATCGTCGCGGCAGCACCCGCGATCTACAACGCCACGATGAACTACCGCATGGCAGACGGCATTCACTCCCTCAAAGAAAAGATCCGCAGCGCACGCGGGGGCGACGCCGACAGCTTCGACGTGAAGATCGACGCCGGCGGCATTCGCGACGTCGAGTTCATTGCCCAAGCACTCCAGCTTCTCCACGCCGGGCGGATCCCGCAGCTGCGCGACCGATCGACCCAAGGCGCGCTGCGAAACCTCGAAGCTGTCGGCCTACTCGAATCTGAGACCGCGGCCGAACTTCACGAGACCTACTTGTTCTTGCGCCGCATCGAAAACCGGCTGCAGATGGAAGGAGAGCGTCAGATTCACCGGCTTCCGAAGTCTGCCGACGGGCTCGCGCGGTTGGCACGGGCCATGGGCTACCTCGAGGAAGACGGCGCCACGCGACTTCAAGCCGATATTGCGAGCAGACGGAAATTCTTGGGCAGCCTCGCGACCGATTCACTCGGCAAGGGCAATCAAGAGCGCATCAAGGAAATCGTCGAACGTGCGGTGCCCAAGTTGTTTCAGTTTGGGATGACGAACACGCTGCTCCATCAACTCATCGAGCGTTTCGCTCAGGCGTTCGACGACTGCGGCGACGCGGACCGCGCACTCAACAACCTCGACCGTTCGATTCGAGGGGCCGGAAATCGCCGCAACTACTTTGAGCTCCTGCTCGATCGTCCCGAGATCGTGCCGCGACTCGCCGCTCTATACTCGGCTTCAAACTTTCTCTCGGACTACCTGGCTCGCTATCCGCGCTTGATCGAATCGCTATTCCGCGACCCCAACACGCTTCTCTACAGCGACGCCCAGCTGCGCGCGGATCACGACCGGGTCCTCGCAGAACGCTCAGACGACGGCGAGGCGCCTGACCTTGAATTACGCCTCGATGCTCTCCGTTCCTTCCACCACTTGCATGTGTTGAACGTTGGCTTGCTCGACCTCGCAAAGAAGTCATCCCGTGCCGAGAGCGAAGGCGCGCTGACCAACATCGCAGAAATTTGCATCGAAAACGCCCTCGAAATCAGCCGTGATGAACTCGCCGCGCGCAAGACCGAGGGATCGGCGACCGCGCCGCCCGGAAAATTTCTTGTTGTGGGGATGGGAAAGCTTGCGAGTCGAGAACTCACTTACGGCAGCGATGTCGATTTAATCTTCATCTACAACCCCGCCAGCGAGAAAGGCGGCGAAGCGATGGCGCAAGATTACTTTGTAAGACTGGCCCAGCGTTTCATTTCGGCGCTGCAGACACCCACCCGATTGGGCTTTTGTTACGAAGTAGACGCGCGACTTCGCCCGAGTGGCAACCAAGGCGTGCTGGTGTGTTCAATGGCGTCCTATCGCCGCTACCACGCCGACACCGCGGCAACGTGGGAACGACAAGCGTTGCTGCGCTCGCGTCCGGTTGCGGGCGATGCGTCTCTCGCCGACGAATTCGAAACCCTGCGACTAGAAATTCTAACTGCGCCAAACCCCGAAAGCCTTGCTGGGGAAATTCATCATGTTCGTTCGCGGATGGAAGAGGAACTGGCCAAAGAAACAGCGCGCCATTTCGACTACAAGACGGGTCGCGGAGGTGTGCTCGACGTCGAATGCGCGGTGCAGTACTTGCAGCTCTTACACGGAAGCGAGCACACAGAAATCCTCGAGTCCGCGCCGATCGACAGCCAGCGCATCAAACTCGCGGAACTCGGACTCATCAATGCAGACTGCGCACGCATATTGAAAGACGGATGGAGTTTCTTGCAAGAACTCGGCAGCCGCTTACGCATTGTCGAAAATCGCTCGATCTCGAGCCTCGACGTCGACAAGGGCGACCTCGACACCCTCGCACGTCATCTCGGTTACAACGACGACGGCGAAGGAACGACGAGCCGCGCTCTGCAGAAAGACTACGGCGAAGTCACCGAGAGCATACGCAGCGTCTATCTCGAAGTGATGGGGATATGAATTTGGCAGCCGACCACGTAAGCGCTCACGACTTGCGCGGCTCTCGCATGGTGACGAACTCTTCAGCCGACGTCGGGTGGATGCCGATCGTCGAATCGAATTGCGCCTTGGTCGCCCCGCACTTCATCGCAACCGCGAAGCCCTGAACCATTTCGCCAGCGTCCGGCCCAACCATGTGTAACCCCACGACGCGATCGGTTTTGCGATCCACGATGAGCTTCATGTACGTACGCTCTTCTCCATTGGTCAGCGTGTGCTTGAGCGCACGAAACGTTGAGTCGTAGACATCGATCTCGGCGTAGGTCTCTCGGGCCTCGGCTTCGGTCAAACCCACCGAAGCCACCGGAGGCTGACTGAAAACCGCCGCGGGCACGTCGCGATGAACGGGCTTCATCGGCGTGTCGTTGTAAAGGGTGTTCGCGAAGCAACTGCCCTCGTGCAGTGCCACGGGCGTCAAATTGATGCGGTCAGTCAAGTCGCCGATCGCGTAAATGCTCGGCACCTTGGTGCGCGAATATTCGTCGACCGGAACCGCGCCCTTGGCGTTCGTTTCGATGCCCACGTTTTCGAGACCTAGATTGTCGGTAAGTGGAGCGCGACCGGTGGCGTAGAGCACTTGGTCAACGTCCAAGGTCGACCCGTCGGTCAACGTCGCGCGCAGACCGTCCGCCGTCTTTTCGATTTCCGTCACATTGGTGTCGAAGCGAAGATCGACGCCGTGCTTGCGAATTTCGCCCGCGAGGTGAGCGCGCACATCGTCATCGAAGCCGCGCAAGAACAACGGCCCTCGGTAGACCTGCACCACGTCACTCCCGAGCCCGTTGAAGATCCCCGCGAATTCCACTGCGATGTAGCCGCCGCCGACGATCAAGACGCGGCGCGGTTGCTCTTCTAGAAAGAAGACTTCGTTGGAAGAAATTGCGTGCTCAATGCCGGGCAACTCGGGAAGCTTTGGCCATCCACCGGTCGCGAGCAAAATCGTATCTGCGGTGTACTGCTTGCCCGCGACTTCGACCGTATGGGGATCGATGATCTTCCCGTGACCTTCAATGTGAGCGGCGCCCGCCCCAGAAAGAAGGCCATCGTAGACACCATTCAAGCGTTCAATTTCGCGGTTCTTGTTTTCGATCAATGCCGACCAGTCAAACTCCTCGACAGCGACCTTCCAGCCAAAACCTTTTGCGGCGTCGCGGAAGTCTTCCGCGTAGTGCGACGCATAGACGAGAAGCTTTTTCGGGATGCACCCAACGTTTACACAGGTGCCGCCTAGGTATCGTTCTTCGGCGACTCCAACTCGCGCTCCAAAGTTTCCCGAAAAACGGGCAGCGCGTACGCCTCCAGAACCTGCACCGATTACAAAAAGATCGAAATCACGTTCCGCCACTTGGCTCTCCTGGTTGTCTTACGAGGTCGAGTCGCGAGCCGGCTCTGCGCTCGCTTTGACACAGGCCCGTTGCGAACCTGGGAGCCGCACCATAGCCGTCTCTTGCACCGCGACACAAAAAACGCAGCACCCGGGTCGGGGATCCTCTATCTCTTGTGCCGCCATGGCAGCCATATCGACAAAGCAAGCACGTATCCCCGCACTCGTCGTTTCGGGATTCCTCGGCTCGGGCAAGACCAGCCTGGTCTCGCATCTCCTTACAGAAGCCCAGCGGCTCGGGTTGCGCATCGCGGTGGTTTCGAACGAACTCGGCGAACTCGGCGTCGACCGGGCACTCCTCGGGGGCGGCGGTGAAGCGTTTATCGAGATTGAAGGCGGTTGTGTTTGCTGCGAACTTTCCGATGACTTGATCAACACGCTGCAAACCTTGCACGATCAGGTCAACCCAGACCGAATCGTGATCGAGACTTCGGGCGTCGCGCTTCCGTTCGACACCCAACTGAACTTCTGGCGCGAACCTGTTTCTGCTTGGATCGGAGACGACATGGCGGTGGTGGTCGTAAACGCCGAACAACTCCTCGAAGGTCGCGATCTCGAGGGGACTTTCCAAGATCAAGTTTCTTCGGCGGATTTACTGGTGCTCAACAAGATCGACTTGATAGACGAGTCGAAGTTGAAAGAGGTCGAAGCAAGACTGCGAGAGATCGAACCCGAAGCGCCGCTCGTGCGGAGCGTGCGCGGGCAAGTCGAACCCAACTTGTTGTTCCCGCCGGACGCCATGACGGTCGACCGCAGCGGAACGGCCCCTACATCCCTGCCCCACACCCACGAAGCCTTCAGCACCACGGTCTGGGATGTACCAGAGGGTATGCCGGAAGCGCAGATCGAAGCCGAACTCGACGACCCGAGCCTGCTCCGCGCCAAGGGGTTCGTCGTGACGGAAAACGGGTGCCGACTCATTCAACTCGTCGGACGACGGATCGAATGGAACGACGCAGAACCCGCGCCTGACCCGCGCCAAATAGGTCGTGTGATTTTGATCCGACGCACAAGCGAAGACGCACACTGATGAGAAGCGCGGCTGCGCGTAGGGTCCTATCGCTTTTTCGCGGTGCTCTTCTTCGTGGCTTTTTTCGCCGGCCGATACGCTTCCTCGCGGACCCGCTTCTTCGTCGCAGCCCAGCCACAGATGGGGCAGGTACTTAGATCGTGAGATCGCGCGGGGCAGTATTCCCGTCCAAAGAAAATGATCTGCAAATGCGCCTTGCTCCAGGTCTCTCTCGGGAACAGCCGTTTTAAGTCTCGTTCGGTTCTTTCGACCGAGTGGCCATCGGAAAGCCCCCAACGCACGGCGAGACGATGGATGTGGGTATCGACGGCAAACGCAGGATGACCAAACGCCTGACTCATCACGACGCTTGCAGTCTTATGCCCCACGCCCGGGAGCGCCTCAAGATCTTCGAAGTTGCCCGGCACCTCGCCACCGTGCAGGTCGAGCAACATGTGTGAAAGCGTATGGATCGCCTTCGACTTCTGCGGCGAAAGACCGCACGGCCGAATGATCGAACGAATCTTCGCGACGGTTAGCTTCACCATCTTTTGTGGCGAGTCCGCCAATGCGAAAAGTTCAGGGGTCACCAGATTGACGCGCACATCCGTACATTGCGCCGACAGTAAGACCGCGATCAAGAGCGAATAGGAGTCGGTGTGGTCGAGCGGGATGGGCGGGTTCGGATAGAACTCGTCGAGCTGCTTTCGGATGCGTTCTGTTTTTTCGGCTCGGGTCATGGACGCGCGAGCGTAGCGGGTGTTGAAGTTGCACACGCCGAGCGGGAAGCTCGATTCCGCGGATGGACTGCACCTCGATCTCGCCGCCCTCCATGGGGTAGCGGCCGCCGCGATGGCGACGGGTCGCACGGGCAAGCTACCTTCGCCGAATGGTTGCTGACACCATCCCGAGCGTCCGAATGGCCCCAACCGCCTTCCGGTGGACGGTCTTTCCGATCGTCATGGGCGCAACGGTGGCGTGGACGATGGCCCGCATGGCGGCAGGCCAGCCTCCGTCCGTCGCGTTCCTCCTGCCCCAGATCACAGCATTTGCGATTGTCGCGATCCTCGAGCACGTCTACCCGCTCCACCGCAGCTGGAACCGCAATCGTCGGGACGTCCACGTCGATGCCGTGCACGGAGTGACCATCGCAGTCCTGGTTGGTATCGCATCGCCGATCGTCCTCGCGGGCGCGATTGGGCTTTCGGGCTTCGTGTCTCGCGAGTTCGGAACCGGACTGTGGCCGAGCCATTGGCCGCTGCTCGCGCAGGCCGCGCTCGCTCTCGTGATCGGCGAGCTGCCGGGCTACTGGATCCATCGCTGGCAGCACCACTGGGAGTGGCTCTGGCGATTCCATGCCACGCACCACAGCGCGCCAAGGCTGTACTGGCTCAACGCGGGCCGCTTCCACCCGATCGACAGCCTGATGACCTTCATCCCATCGTACGGGCTACTCGCGTTCCTGGGGTCCAGTGAGCCGGTGCTCGCGCTGTTCACGTTGGTGACCGCGATCCACGGAATCTTTCAGCACGCGAATCTCCAGCTGCGCCTCGGACCACTCAACTACTTCTTCAGCATGGCCGAGCTTCATCGGTGGCACCACTCGAAGACCGTCTTCGAAGCGAACCACAACTACGGCCAGACGGTGAGCGTGTGGGACACCCTCTTCGGCACACGCTACCTACCGAACGACCGCGAGCCTCCCGAAGACATCGGCATTCCGGATCTACCGAACTTCCCCATGACGTGGTGGGCCCAGATCCTATCGCCGCTGCGCTGGAGCCGAATTCGGGACGCGCAGTAACGCGTACACGGGCTCGAGGGGCTGCGCCGCGCCTGCTGGAAGCTCCCCGTCCGGATCGCGTCGTCGGGGCCGCGTTGGCTCGAGCCCCGCTGGCGCCGGAAACCGAGCTTCCCCAGGGAGGAATAAAGCCAAAGGACTGGTAGCAATTGACGTGATACCCGGAGCCTACGGGGAGCCGCACCTCGGGGGCTAGGTCCGTATTCGAATTGTTCTCGATGCTGTCGAGATCGCCGGTAAAACGATGTCAAATGCCTCAATGCTCGCCTTGTTGGCATCCAGTCGCTCAGAAAGATCGTAGACCGAGCCGCCTCCATGGCTGAATCCGTAGAGCCCAATTGATCTGCCCCCCCGGTTCTGAACCGCGCTCACGATCTCGTCGTAGACCGCACCCGAGCCATCGGCTTCCACCTCATTTTCCACATCCATGTGCGAGTCATAGCCCTGCTCGTGAAGGCTGACCGCCAGGATTGATATGCCTTCGTTGGGACCCAAAACCGGATCGGTGAGGAACTGGAATTCGCCGTGCAGTCCGATGACAAGGCTCGTAAAAGCGAAGAACTGGACGCAAACCCTAATAGCCCCGGGCGAATTCGGTGCGTTCGCAATCACCGGGCAAGGCCGGCGGGAAGATGTCAATAGGGGAATGAATCCGCGGCGATTGCGGTATGCAAGACAGGCGAGCGGAGCAAACCGGATAAGGCAGAGGACGTTCCTATCCTCGGATCTTTCTTTGGCCTCGTGGCCCTGCGCTAAGCGCGTTTCCGGAGTCCGAGCAAGCAAAGCCCCGTGCCCAACAGCAGGGCTGTGGACGGCTCGGGAATGGGAGCAACGCTCGTAACCGTGGCGGTGACGGCAACGAAATGACCGTCGTCCGCCAGCGTTCAACCAAGACCGGCTCCGGCCCTATCTGAGGAGCGACGCCTGATATTCCTCGGGCGACTCAAACCCGTGTAGCTGGAGCAAGGTCGCGGCAATGTTGCCAAGACCCGCACCCCCTAGCTCGGGTTTCAGCGTCAGGCTGTACCCGGGCGCGTAAATCGAAAGCGGCACCCGATTCAGGGTGTGGCTCGTCTTCGCCGCGATCTGGCCGTTGGCATCGCGCTTCACTTCGCCCGTCTTCGTGTTGAACTCGTACATGCAGTCGGCGTTGCCGTGGTCGGCTGTCACCACGAGCGCGCCTTTCATTTGTTCGATCACGGGAAGCAGACGACCGATCTGCTGGTCGACGACTTCCACCGCCTTTACCGCTGCGTCGCGATCGCCGGTATGGCCCACCATGTCGCCGTTCGCGTAGTTGAGCCGCGCATGCTTGTAGCGCCCGGTTGCAAGCTCGGCGAGCAGGGTATCGGTGATCTCCGCGGCCTTCATCCACGGATGCTCTTCGAAGGGCACCACGTCACTCGGGATCTCGACATAGGTTTCCCGGGCATCGTCGAAGCGGCCGCTGCGGTTGCCGTTCCAAAAATAAGTGACGTGACCAAACTTTTGGGTTTCGCTGATCGCGAGAAGTGGCACATCATTTTGGACGAGGTACTCGCCCAAGGTCCGCTCGATGACGGGTGGGTCCACGAGGAAGTATTTCGGAAGGTGTCGATCGCCGTCGTACTGCATCATGCCCGCATAGAGCACGTCGGGAACTTCGCCTCGATCGAAGTATTCGAAGGCATCGGCTTCGAAGGCTTCAGTCATTTCAAGCGCTCGATCGCCTCGGAAGTTGAAGAACACCACAGCCGAGCCGTCACGAATAGGACCTACGGGTTCGGCGTCTTCGCCCACAATGACGAACGGCGGCAGGTTTTGATCCCCAATGCCTTTCTCTTCGTCGCGAAACGTTTCGATCGCACGGCGCGCCGTTTCGAAGTGACGGGCCTGGCCATGAACATGGGTGTTCCAACCGGCCTCGACCATGGGCCATTCGGCGCCGTATCGGTCCATGGTGATCTTCATGCGACCACCGCCCGAAGCGATGCGGTAGTCGCGCTCCGGTTTGGCGCTGATTGCCGTGAGCAACTCTTCCAAGGCGTCGACGTATTCGAGCGCGCTTGTCGCGGGTACGTCGCGGCCGTCGAGTAGCGCATGAATGCGAACGCAGCGGACCCCGTCTTCATCGCAGCGGCGTAGCAACGTAAAGAGATGATCGATGTGGCTGTGAACATTCCCGTCCGAAAGCAGTCCCATGAAGTGCAGCGGTTTCTCGGCCGCACGCACTCGCTCCGTCACGGCGTTCCACACATCACCCGCAAACAGGCTCCCCGAATCAATCGCATTGCCGACAAGCTTCGCGCCCTGGTCAAAAATTCGACCGGCACCGAGAGCGTTGTGCCCTACTTCGCTGTTGCCCATGTCGGTGTCGTCCGGCATCCCAACCCCACGGCCGTGGGCGACCAAGTGGGTCGACGGCGTGGTGGCGAGCAAATGGTCAAGGTTCGGCGTGCGTGCAAGCCACACCGCGTCTGAATCGTCTCGCCGACCGATCCCGACACCGTCCATCACACAAACCACCACCGGCCCTTCGACACCGGGGAACTGTTTGTGCGCCCGCAACTGAAAACTCATGATCGTCCTTCTGCATCGAGACTCGCCGCTTGCTGCGAGGAGCTGAAGTTTTGCAGAACCAGACGACGATACAACCGCGGCGTTACCCCGCTGCGACGAATACAGCCCAGAGAAAACGAAGTCCGTCCACGTGCCGTGCTTACGCAGGTTGAGTCCGGCTTTGTTCTTGACACGCTTGAGCTGTGCAGTCCGCAGGCGCTCGGCGCGGAGGACCCATCGCTTCGCTTACGATTCGGTTCCCAAGTTGATGATTTCAACGCGGCGGTTGTGCTGGCGCCCCTCGTCGGTGACGTTGGTATCCACCGGGCTCGCCTCTCCAAGGCCGATCGACTCGAGCCGCATTTGATCGACGCCGGTGTTTGTAAGGTAGTCCTGCACCACTTCTGCACGACGCTTTGAAAGGTTTGTGTTGAAATCCTCGCCGCCGATGCTGTCCGTATGTCCTTCGATGGAAAACCGAAAGGTTTCGAGGTCGGGCGCGGTGAGTGCTCTGCCGACCTTCTCCAACAAGGCCTTCGCTTCAGGCTTGAGCTCCGCGGAATTAAATTCAAAGTCGACCGGCAACCGCACCCGCGGTCGGGCGCTTGCGCGCACCCTAATGCCCCGAGTCACGGCGAGGGCTTCGACGATGTCGCCCGATTCGATCACGTTGACTTCGACGTCACTTAGATCGGTCACCGAAGGGCCATCAGCGGCCACAGGCAAGGCGACTGCTGCGACGCCGAACATCAGGGCGGCGAGACCCAGAACGAGTCGACCGACGCTTCGCATTCCGTTCCGAGCCAAAAAGTTGGTCTGCTTCTTCATATCGAGGCTTCCTCATGCTTCTGCTTCGTTCTGGTCGTTCGCTGTCGCCGGCGAATGCGGTCCGGGGTGCCGCTCAGGGTTGGTCAATGCTACCGACTATGGATTCGAAATTCTTCCTCTGTGGCAGAGTCTTGCGCGCCACGGATCTTCAATCGATCGGACTTCGCTTTGATGCGCCTGTTGCCGCGTCCATTCACGCTCGTGCCTTGTTTTGCAAAAATTCGGGTAATTGCAGATTGTGAGCGCTCACCGGAGCCCGTCGGTGCAGCGAATTCGGTTCAACTATGATTGCCCAGCCACCCGGAGACGGTTCCGGGGAGTCCTTGGCCGCGGAAGCCACGACGAATTCCCCGGCAAATCGACCGGAAGCGGATGCGTCCGAAGCTCCGCGCCTCGCCGATCGCGTGCCGGACGGTCGCCTCTACGACCCCGAGGTGATCCTCGACCGGTTCTTGAAATGGACGGCCGACGTTTCGCTCGATCTCTATCCCGCCCAAGAAGAGGCGCTGCTTGAGCTCTCAACCGGACAACATGTCATTCTCAGCACGCCGACGGGGTCGGGCAAATCGCTGGTTGCACTCGGCTTGCACTTCAAGGCCCGCTGCGAGGGCAAGCGTTCCTTTTATACAGCGCCCACCAAGGCGCTCGTCAGCGAGAAGTTTTTCGATTGGTGCGATCAGTTCGGGCCGGAAAACGTCGGCATGTTGACCGGAGATGCCAGCATCAATCGCGACGCGGAAATCATCTGTTGCACCGCCGAAGTCTTGTCGAGCATGGCCATCTCTGAAGGCGGCGACCTCGACGCCCCCTATGTGGTCATGGATGAGTTCCACTACTTCGGCGATCGAGACCGCGGCATGGCTTGGCAGCTTCCACTGCTTCAACTCCACGACTGCCAATTCCTGTTGATGTCGGCCACGCTGGGGGAAACGCAAACGATCGAGGAACTCATCGCGCGCACCAGCGCTCATGGGACAGTGCGGGTCCACGGAGACGAACGGCCAGTTCCTCTCGACTATTCGTATCGCGAAACCCCGGTGCACGAAACGATCGAGAAGCTGCTTTCGAAGGACATGTCGCCCGTCTACATGGTCCACTTCACGCAACGCGAAGCCGCAGAGCAGGCCCAAGCGCTCACCAGCGCAAACATCAGTGACAAAGAAGAAAAAAAACGGATCGCAGAAGCGTTGGTTGGCTTTCGCTTTGACACGCCCTACGGAAAAGACATTCAGCGCTTCTTGCGCCATGGGATCGGGATTCACCACGCGGGGCTCCTGCCCAAGTACAGGCTACTGGTCGAGCGGCTTGCACAGCGCGGGCTGCTCAAAGTGATCTGTGGAACCGACACCTTGGGCGTGGGCGTCAACATTCCCATTCGAACCGTACTCCTGAGCAAGCTCTGCAAGTTCGACGGAGAGAAAGTCCGCGTCCTAACGGTGCGCGAATTCCTGCAAGTGTCCGGTCGCGCCGGACGACGCGGCTACGACATTGCGGGGAGCGTCGTATGCCAGGCCCCCGAACATGTCATCGAAAACAAACGGCTCGAAGCAAAGGCCGCGACAGCTGCGGGCGGAAAGAAAAAGAAGGTCGTCAAAAAGAAGCCGCCCACCAAAGGCTATGTCCCGTGGAATGAGGAGACGCTTGGTCGCCTATCGACGAGTATGCCCGAGCCACTTGTCCCACGGTTTCACATGAGCGCGGGGTTACTCGTCGGTTGCCTGCAGAGCGAGGCCCACGGGCGCAGCGCAAGGCCGGGATACGGACGGCTCATCGAATTGATCGATGCGTGTCTTGAGGACCAGGGGACCAAGCGGAAGCTCAAGCGTGAGACCGCCGTATTGTTTCGCGCCCTTCGCGACGCCGAGATCATCGAGCTTGCAGCCGACCCGCGTCGTGCTGGCAAGCGAGTTCACGTCAGTGATGAGCTGCAGGAAAACTTCTCGCTCCATCATACGCTCTCCTTGTATCTCGTCGAAGCGCTTGACGCTTTGCACAGTGAAGGAACCGAACATGCCCTCGATGTCCTTGGCCTCGTTGAATCAATCCTCGAAAACCCGCGTGCCCTGCTGATCGCCCAGGAACGTCGGGTGAAGGGCGAACTCATGGCCCAGCTCAAGGCCGACGGCTTGCCCTTCGAAGAACGCATCGAAAAACTTGACCAAGTGAGCTGGCCGAAGCCGAACGCCGAATTCATCTACGCGACGTTCAACCGCTTTGCGGACAAGCACCCGTGGGTTGGAGAAGAAAACATTCGGCCCAAAGCGATTGCCCGGGAGATGTTCGAAAGTTATTCGGCTTTCAACGATTTTGTCGGTCGCAATCAGATGGCTCGCATTGAAGGCGTGTTGCTCCGGTACTTGAGCCAGGTCCACAACACCCTGGTGCGCACGATCCCGGATGCATTCAAAACCGATGACGTCCTGGACATGATCGCCTATTTCCGAACCCTACTCGCCCGCGTCGATGCGAGCCTGCTCGAAGAATGGCAAGACCGGATGGAGCCGGGGCGAGAGAAGCCGGTCATGAGCGATGCGATGGACGGCTCCGAACCCCGCTTCGACACGAAAGCCTTCGAAGCGCGAGTGCGTGCTGAGTTGCATCATTTGATGCGGTGCCTGGCCACGAAGAACTACGCAGACGCGATGCAGTGCATTCATGAAGACCGAGACGACCCTTGGGACGCTGCGCGATTCGAAACAGAGCTCACCCCCTTCTATGAAGAGTATGAAGCAATCTTGTTTCAACCGAGTGCGCGCCAAGCCCATCTCGCGCAGGTGAAAGAGATCGAACCAAACCGCTACGAAGCGCGACAGGTGCTCAGCGACGACGCCGGCGACAACATCTACTTCGTCGAAGCGGTCGTCCATGTCGAGAGTCCGCTTTCAGATGCGCCCCTGCTTCGTTTGCGTCGCATCGGTACATAGCGGTTTGACACGGGTCGCTACGCGCCGTTCTTCTTGTCGAGTTCGGTGAGCGCAGCATCGTACGCATCAAAGCCAACGACTTCACGCAACGCCTCGAACGAGGTCAGGCGTCCGGGGGGCGTGCCCTGCCCCAGTGAAGCGAGCGCGTCATGCATCGCGGCAACCGCGGCAGACAACAGGGTCAGCGGGTAGGCTGCGATCTTGAAGCCCAGGGCTTCGAGCCGTTCAGGCGGCAGTACCGGGGTGTCCCCCTGCTCCACCATGTTCGCCATTTTGGGCCCGGGGAGCGCGCGACAAAGCTCTTTCATCTCGGCTTCAGACTGAGGGGCTTCGAGAAATAAGATGTCCGCGCCGAGGTCTGAAAATTCGCGACAGCGATCGATCGCTTCGGCGAGCCCGTGGTCGTGGCGAGCGTCGGTGCGCGCCATCACCAAGATGTCGTGTCCTTCTTCTTCCCGCGCAGCAACGGCGGCACGTATGCGACTGGCGGCTTCGTCCCGGGACACCACCTGCTTGCCACGGGTATGACCACAGCGCTTCGGTGCGAGTTGATCTTCGATCATCGCGCAGGCAAACCCCGCGCGCGCGTAGCCCGCGACCGTTCGTTTGACGTTCATCGCATTGCCGTAGCCCGTGTCGGCGTCACCGATGACTGGGATCGTGACGGCATCGCAGATGTTGCGACCCTGGTCGAGCATTTCTCCGTATGAGATCAGACCCGTATCCGGCGCGCCCAATCGCGCAGCGGCTACGGCAAAGCCGCTCATGAACGTCATTGGAAAACCGGCTTGCTCGATCAACTTTGCAGAGAGGCCGTCAAAGCAACAAGGCATCACATGGATCCCAGGCTCTTCGAGTAAGCCGCGAAGGACTTGGGCGCGTGAGAGAGTGGATGAATCTTCGTCGGGTGCGGTCATGAGCTCAGGGCCTCCGTTGCGACGTCGGACCTTCATGGGGCCTGCGCCGCGAAACGCGGCCGGACTCTACCTGCTCAAGAGCATCGACACAGCACTTTCGGTGCAGGGCAACTCGGGGTCGACCGGAAGCAGCAAGGTAAACCGAGCACCCCGGCCCTCCTCCGACTCAACGCGCAAATCGCCGCCGTGGTTGCGCACGATGTGATGCGAGATCGCAAGCCCCAGCCCCGTGCCGTCTCCCACCACCTTCGTGGTAAAGAAGGGGTCGAAGATTCGGGTGATGACGTCGCGAGGCACTCCGTAACCATTGTCTTCGATGCAGATCCAGATTTCGTGTTCGTGTTGCCAGGACGAAACTTGAACCCGTCCCGTGTCACCTGTGGCGTGGATGGCATTCACAAGCAAGTTCACCAACACCTGTACAATTTCCCCGGGCACACATGGAACCGGGATCAGTTCGTCGAACTGTTTTTCCACACGGATGTCATCACCAACCCGAGCACGCACGATCCTCAATGCGTCGCCGATCAAGGTATTGAGATCGGCCGATTCGACTGGGCCGGTTGTGCCTGAAGCAAAGCCTCGCACGTCGCGGACGATGGCATCGATCCGGTCGATCCCTTCGAGGCATTCGTCGAGCAACTCCTCGCGATCATTGACCAGCATCGAAAGTTTTTCCTGGGACGCACATTCACCAACCGCGTCATTGAGGGCTCCAAGACGCATCCGAATGCCTTCGAGGTGACTTCGCATTTCATGGATCGGTTCGCGAATCTCGTCACTGATCCCGGCTGACAAGCCGCCGACGGTCGCAAGGCGATCGGAAGCCACGAGACTTCCTCGCAGTTCCGACACTTCACGCAAGTCGCGAATCAATAGCGCCACACCACAGAAGGCACCCGACGGGTTGAATAGTTGGGTCAGTGAAATTTGAATTGGAGTCACGGCACCGCTGCACCCATGAAGTTCGCATTCAAAATTGCTTTCGAGCGTGCTCAGATCTTTCTCGAGTTCTGGAACGAATCGTGAAAATTGACTGTTTAGAATCGCGCCAATGTCGGTGTCGACGAGACGTTGAAATGCGGCATTCGCAGAGCGGATTTCGCCGTTGAGTCGTAGCATCACAACGCCATCATTCAGCGTGTCTAGAATTTGTTTCGCAAACGTACCTGGCGACATGAGCGCGTAGCCGTACCGGCGAAACTGAATCACGCTTCCGTATGCGACGACGATGACGCAACTGCTCCCCATTGGGGGCATACGGATGCCCAATGCCGGAAGAACGACGTCGATGGTTGTTGCAACGGCGACCACGGCAACGATGGCTGCGTACAACTTCCGCCAACCCTTTCGCTCGGTCTCGGATTGCGACTGAGGCAAGATCGAACCGCTGCAAACAAGCACGTAAGCGATCGGTGCGATCAACGTCGCAAACAACACTGCGAACTTGGGTTCGAGTCCGAATGCGTATCCCCAAGCGACTGGCTCAACCGCGCCAAGGCCCCAGCCAATGGTCACGTGAAGCCCGACCGCCAGCGAACTTGCCGCGTAGGAGATCGGAAGCAAGCGTGCCGCCATCGGTCGCCTTGAACCGGCTAACTCTGCAAGGACATGAAGACATGCGGGCCCCAGCAAAAGCAAGGCACCGCCTGTGGCGCGCACCCATAGCTCGGCCTGCGCGGCACTTGGCTGCATATTCGAAACCAACTCGCCGCCCGCCCACAAAGCGATCAGGGCTGGAACGAGCGCCATAAGCCGGTTGATTCGGAGCCCTGGGTCGCGGCTTACGATGGAGCAGGAAAGAATCACTGCAGCGAGGCAGGTCAAAACCTTCATGACGACGACAAATTCGATCATGCGTCGGTCACCGCATCAAAATCGCTTGAACCGCCGTTCGCCTTTCTCCTTTTCAAATCAACCGGGTTCGTTTGGTTAATGGGGAGAATGACTGAAACCTTCGCACCTTCACCGAGCTCAGATTCCATCTGAATGAAGCCCTTGTGCTGGCGGACGATTTGATATGCGACGCAATGATCGCGCGCCCCTTCTGTGTCCGTGCGGCAAGACACGGGCTCGAAGACCGCTTCGATTTCAGTTGGCGTGTACCCGCAACCATTGTCTTCGACAATAATCGTGACCTGGTCGTCCGCAGCAGACGTTTCAATGCGAATCGTGCCGCGTCCTTCGAGGGAGCGCGCCGCACCGAGAATCAAGTCAAGAAAGACCTGTCGAATTTCCTGTCCCGAACATTCAACGAGCGGGATCTCACCAAATTTTCGAACCACCGTCGCCCGAGCACGAAGTTGCGGCGTTGCGATCCGCACCACTTCTTCGAGAAGGTTGTTCAAGTCGGTGGTGTGCTGTCCGGTCGGCCCCATGTGTGAGAAGCCCCGAACGTCCTTCACGATACGCGCGACTCGGTCACAGCTTTGCAGCGATTGCCCAACCAGATGTTGAACGTCGTTAAGTGTTGCGGGGACCGTGTTCGCGGGGAGTTCGCGCGCGAGGATCTCCATGGTTTCGGCATCGTTCTTATGAAGGCTGTTCAGGTTGCTGCGGATATACGAAACCGGGTTATTGACTTCGTGGACGATCCCCGCGGCGAGTTCGCCAACCGCGGCCAGACGACCCGCAGCCAATAGCCTGCGGCGAAGCTTTGCCACCTCGCCCAGGTCACGGACGATGAGCACCGCGCCAAGTCGGGTCCCCTGTTCGTTGCGTAGATCCGATCGCGTCGCCGAAACCGGGATCGTGGTTCCATCTTCGCACCAGAAGCTTGTTTCGAATTCTTCGCCGTGCTCGGGAATCGCGCCGACGGGAAGGCCAAATCGTTCTTCGATCGACACGTCCTTGAGTTTGTTCGGCTCCGATTGCACAAGGCGTGCAAAGGAAGCGTTCACCGTTCGAATGCGTCCTTCTCGATTAACGAGCGCCACGCCGTCGGAAATGTTGTCGAGCATCCTGCGCGAAAAGTCACTCGGGAGCGGGATGTATTCGCCCATGCTCCCGGTGAGTACCCACAAGATCCCGCCAAGCACCGTCACACTAAGAGCACCCAGGCGAGGCGCTGCGATTTCAAGAAGAGGCGCCATGACTTCGGTTACGGAGACCACTGAAAGCATCAGCATTGTCATCAGTGCCAGCACGTGCCGCACGGGAGACGCCGCGTATTGCTTGAGTCGACCGTGCGTACGGTACGACGCGAAAGCGATCACCATGCAAACGACGACCGGCGCGAACCCCACGTAGTAAAAGGGGCCGAGCTTTGTCATCCACCCCCATTTTGTGAATGTCACCCCGGAGACGAAGGCCGGTGTAAATACGCTGAGCGTCATGAGTGCGCCGACCCCGAGCCACAGCGGAGGAAGCACTCGCGCGTATCGATTGCGGAGTTCCCGACTCTGTTCGAGTAACAACTGAACGGCGAGCGGAGCGATCGCCAGGACGGGCAAGGTTGAACCACGGGCGAGAGACAGCGCGATCGCTTCTCTGTTCAAAACCTGCGCAAGTAGGTCGCACAAAGCCCAGACACCAGCGCAGGCCACGATCGCGCCAGCGAACTGACGTCGCCGCGCCATCGGATCTCGCGCGATCACGGCGCTCGAAATCACGCACGCACCGATACAGGCGAGAAGGGAGATCAGGACGTAGGGCGGCATAGTCGAAGAGGAACTCCTATGCCTCTTTATCGCCTGCCCCGAATCGAGCCTTAACGGAATGCGCCGTGGCGCTGCCGATTGGTCGCGAATTGTAAACTCACACGATCATTCGCGTCTCACGCAAGTTTACGCGTCTGCCTGAAGCCCGTACCGTCGCCGGTTCTCTGCCCGCCACCAACCGGCAACTTGGCTTCGATCCCCATTTCGGGAATTCAGTCCGGGATGCGTCCCCAATCTTCGTGAGGTCTGGATGTCCGTCTTTCAAGCGCTCGATCGCGGCGCGGCAACTTGAAGACTTTGAGGGAGCGCCGAGTTTTCGGGGGCTCTGGCACTCACGGGCTCTCTCCTGCTCCGTTCTCATTCGTCATATCGAGACATGGCTGGATCGCGTGAAACCCCAAGGCGTGATGTGCCGAGTACGGGGGCGGAACCGTACAGGTCTTGACTCAGACGGGCAGAATCATGCAGGAACCGCCTGCCGCAGCGCACATCACGTGTGCACAAAAGCTGGGCAGCGATGCGTGTCCGCCCAAGTGTTGATCAATGCGAAACACGGCTGTCCGCCCATAGGTAGCCGTTCAATTCTTTTTCGAGCCCGAATCAAAGTTGGCACAACCGTTGCTATGTGAGCCATTGAAAGCGGGTTTGCAAAACGAAATGGCGCGAAGTGTTGCGAGAAACGAGGCACCCCTCAAAGCGCAAACCCGCGACGACGGACTCGTCAATCAACTCGATCACCAACTCGTCTATCACATTGAATACGGAGAACGAAAAGAAATGAAGCGGATCACTCTAGCCCTGGGAGTCGCAGCCACTGCCGCGTTACTCCCAAGTGTTGCCCTCGCCGACGAAACGGTAAGCGCCGGAACCTTCGTTGCAAACAACGTATGGATGATGGTGTGCACAGGCCTCGTCTTCATCATGCACCTGGGCTTCGCCATGCTCGAAACGGGCCTCGCCCGCGCGAAGAACACCACCAACATCCTTTTTAAGAATGTATTCATCGTCTGCGCCGGCCTGATCACGTACTACATCATGGGCTTCAACCTGATGTACCCGGGAGAGTTCAATGGCTTCCTCGGCTTTGCCGGCTTCGGACTCGGAGCGGGCTTCGACGCAGGGTCCCAGACCGCCGGCTACGCAGACGGCGGTTATACCTACTGGACGGACTTCATCTTCCAGGCGATGTTCGCCGCTACCGCCGCAACGATCGTTTCTGGCGCGGTTGCTGAGCGCATCAAATTGCCGTCGTTCATGGTGTTCAGCGTCTTCTTCGTAGGCCTCGTCTACACCATCGCGGGCTCTTGGAAATGGGGCGGCGGGTTCCTTGACAGCCTCGGCTTCTACGACTTCGCAGGTTCTACCCTCGTACACAGCGTTGGCGGCTGGGCCGCATTGGTCGGCGCGATCATCCTCGGGCCACGCCTTGGTAAGTACGGCAAAGATGACCGTATCAACCCGCTCCCGGGCAGCTCGCTTCCGAGCGCAACCATGGGCGCGTTCTTGCTGTGGCTTGGATGGTTCGGCTTCAACGGCGGCTCGGTGCTTTCCGCAAACCCCGAACTCACGTCGCTTGTGTTGGTGACGACTTGCCTCGCGGCTGCAGCCGGCGGCCTAGGCGCCATGCTCGCGTACGCGTTCGTCTCTTCGAAACCGGACCTTTCGATGGCACTCAACGGCATCCTTGCAGGTCTCGTAGGAATCACGGCAGGCGCCGACGTCATGACGCCAAACACCGCCGTCTTGATCGGCCTCGTTGCAGGTGGGATCGTGGTCTTCTCAGTGATGGCCTTCGACAAGATCAAGATCGACGATCCGGTCGGCGCGATTAGCGTGCACTTGGTGTGCGGCATTTGGGGAACGCTTGCAGTCGGGCTTTTTTCGACCAACCCCGAACATGTCTTCCTGACTCAACTGGCTGGCGTCGCGTGCTACGGCATCTTCACCGTAATCTGCGCAACGGGCCTGTTCATGGCCATCAAGGCAACGATGGGCTTGCGCGTCAGCGAAGAAGAAGAGATTGAAGGTCTCGATCTCGGCGAACACGGCATGCACGCATGGGACGTCCATGTGGGTGGCAACCAGTTCGACGCGCCCTCCTATGGGACCTCGGCAAAAGAACACGTTTCCGCCGGCACCCTTGCAACCGAGAGCTAGAGATTTTCTTCTATATGCTCGCTTGCGCGAGCAAGTGACTGGAGCAACAACCCATGAAAAAAATTGACGCCATCATCAAACCCTTCAAGCTCGATGACGCCAAGCTGGCGTTGGCCGACGTTGGGGTAACCGGAATTACGGTGACCGAAGTGAAGGGATTCGGACGACAAAAGGGCCACACGGAGCTTTATCGAGGCGCCGAATATGTGGTGGACTTCCTGCCCAAGGTTCGACTTGAAATCGTGGTCGCAGACGACATCGTCGAAAAAGCGACGAGTGCCCTAGTTGATGCATGCGCGACCGGGCGGATCGGTGACGGAAAGATCTTCGTCTCCAATGTGGATCAGGCCATTCGGATCCGCACCGGCGAAACGGGGAATTCGGCGGTTCAGTAGAGCCGCGCCTTCCTACAACGTCACAAAAAGTGTTCCGCGAGACGAACAAGAAAGGCCGGCAGCGAATGCGCTGTCGGCCTTATTGTTTCGTACGCCGAAGCTTCGACCCGAGTGAGCGAACCGCTTAGCCGGGGTCGGCGACTCGTTCGAGTAGGTACAACACCCGCTCCGATCCACGAATCGGAACCGCTTCGAGGGTTTTGTAGTAGACACCAAACGCCGCATCGAAGCCTTCGCGTGTGTATCGGGGAAAAACATCTTCCCGGGTTGCCAAGAGTGTCTTCACCTTCGCGTCGCTTTTCGGAACGAACTCGATCACGAGGTTCTTGGCGAGCCTTGCAAAGTATTCGGCAATCTTGCCGAGCGGCACGTTGTTCGAGATCGCGATGTGATGAATCAAGGCAAGCGCGAGCACGCAGTCGGCGTTGGCACGCGCGGCGAGGCTCGACCGCTCTTCGTGGGCCCAACCTTGAGAGGGGGACGGGTTCACAAGGTCGAGACGTAGCGGCAGCAGGGTCTGCAGTTTTTCTTTGCGCACGTTGCGGTAATTGCGCTCAACACAAGCCGGGTCGACATCGAACGAAAGGACCTGCGCTCCGACTTCGGCGGCGATGCGGCTGTACACGCCGGTATTTGCACCCAAGTCCCACACGACGCCAGGCTGCAAGCGTTCGAGATTCGCGCGAACGAGTTCTTGCTTGTGCGCGAGTGAGTCTTCTTCGTAAGAGTCGCCGCAGTAGTACTCCGCCCACTCGGTACCGGCCGGTTTCCAGTCAAGATTCCGCACGACGCCGCGGAGATCTTCAACCAAGTTTCCCAAGGCCGCGCGAGACAATACTTGTGCCTGGCTCCCCGAACCCTTGCTGCTTTCCGCAGCGGGGTCGCCCTTCCCTTCGTAGTTGCGCTGGTAACGGGCATGAACCCGCAAGTGCATGAACAACCCGCGCGAAAGCCACGTCTTCATCGGCAGCATTGAAACCGCGAGATCAAGGGGCACGCCATCGAGGTGCAGGCGAAGCAGATCGAGCAGCCGAACGTCTCGTCGACTCATCAATGCAAGGGGAGCCAGGAAGTGCTGGCAAAATTGCCGGTAGCCAACCCAGGCCATGCCTTCTTCGTAACGTGCGAAGGAAAGCGTATCGATCATGACGGGGCGGCCGTTCAAAAACTGGATGTTGTACGCGCTCGCATCCTTCAACGTCATGTCGTGGGCAAGCGCGAGTTTCTGCAAACGCAGCGTCAGAAGTGCCGCGTCGCGAAGTTCGCTGAAGCACCACTCGTACGGATACGAGATGAAGGGGACCTGTTCAGGGCGCAGGGTTTTGTAATGATCCGCGTCTGCGGCACCAACGGGCTCAACTTCTTCGTGCGAAACGAGCAGCTGCTTCGACGTCAGCACCTCGTAGAGACCGGACGACATCAGCTGGTCGTAGTCAGCCGCATAGCTGCGCTTTACTTCGCGGTAGATTTGCCCGTCGCGTTCGTAAATAAAACCACTCGGATCGCGAAACGAAGCACCCATGGCTCGATCAGACATCGTCCTCGTCTTCATCGTCGTCAAGGTCGGAAGAACTCGAGAACCCGAGGACGCTCTTGATCTTTGACCAGTAAATCCGGCTCGTCACGGCGATCCCCACGAACATTGCAATCAGCGCCTGAACCACAAAGCTGCCCGAACCCGGGTCGAGATATGCGAGGCGTGCCGGCACATCTGTCGCGGTTGCTAGCGCCGCGAGCGCAACGTCTGCGGTCCCGATCAAGACCATCAGAACCGTTAGAAACTGAAAGACGCGCATAGGGTGACTCCCTGGATTGGGTTTGCGACGTCGATGCGCAGCCGCACAGATATCGCTACGCAGAGGGTCGTAAATTACCATAAATCCCATCGAGACGTGCGCTCACCGCGCACCGCGACGAGGGAAACGAGAGGGGCCGGCAAGCAGAACCCGCCCCGATGTGACTTGGCCCGCAGGTCGTTAGACTTCGTCCGCGAAGGAGACGCATTTGAAGAACCCGCAAAGCACCACCGCCCCCGATGCCATCAAAAAACAGGTTTGTGACTGGATCGATTCGCAACGCGACCTGCTTCTCGGCCTGTCCCACGGCATCCACGCAAACCCTGAACTCGCGTTCAAAGAAACCGGCGCTTGCAAGTTGTTGGTCGACGCGCTCAGTGATGCCGGCCTCGATGTGACGACCCCCGCTGGCGGCCTCGACACCGCTTTTTCGACGACGTTTGGAGCCAAGAGCGGTCCGTGCGTCGCACTGCTCGCGGAGTACGACGCATTGCCCGACATTGGCCACGCATGCGGGCACAACCTGATCGCCACCGCGTCGGTCGGTGCGGGGCTCGCGCTCGCAAGTCTTGCCGACGAACTCCCGGGCCAGGTTCGGGTCATGGGAACCCCCGCAGAAGAAGCAGGGGGCGGCAAAGAAATCATGATGCGCGCGGGTTGCTTCGAGGGGGTGTCGTGCGCGCTGATGGTTCACCCGGCCGGGTTCAACATCGGCGCCATGCCGTGCATTTGCAAAACCGACATCATCGTCACCTACCGAGGCCGCGCATCGCATGCCTCGGCCGCGCCCGAACGCGGCATCAACGCACTCGACGCCCTTGTGAATGCGTATCAATCGGTTGCCGCGCTACGCCAACACATCCGCGGAGACGAGCGCATCCACGGCATCATCACCGACGGCGGTCAAGCCGCGAACATCGTGCCCGAAGTTGCGTCCGGCGTGTTCTTCGTGCGAAGCCCTTACCGCAAAGGACTCGAACGTTTGCGCAAGCGGGTCCAGGCTTGCTTTGAAGCGGGGGCACAAGCAACCGGCGCAGAGCTCGAGTTCGCATGGAGTGAAGTCGACTACCTCGACCTGCGCAGCAACCAACCTCTCGAAGAAGCCTTCCAGGCAAATGCAGAAAGCCTTGGGCGTGACTTCATCCCGCCCGAATCTATGGCACCGATGATGGCGGGCAGTACCGACATGGGAAACGTGAGCCACGAGTTCCCGTCGATCCACCCCATGATCGCCGCCGCGCCGATGAACGTGAGCATCCACAATCGCGCGTTCGCGGACTACGCCGGCGGCGAAATGGGAGACCTCGCAGCGCTTGATGGCGCAAAGTCCCTTGCCATGACGACCCTCGACTATCTGTACAGCGACGCGCTTCAAGGAAGAACCCAGAATGTTTTCGAGCACAGCGAATCGCGCTAAGCGGTTCGCCGCTGGCGTTACCCCGGGACGAACGATCGCCGCGCTGCTCATCGCGATCTTTTTTGGATGCGAAGAAGCACCCGCGGCCCCGAGCGTTGCCAACACAACCGCGCGTCCCATCTTTTGGCAGGTTGATGCGCCTGGGGTTGCCGGGCAAACCAATGCCGCACGCCTGTACTTGTTGGGCTCAATCCACGTCGGACCGAAGGGAGGCTGGCAGCTTCCCGCTTCGATCATTGAACGGTTCGAAGCGTCAGAAGCCCTGATCGTCGAAGTCGACATGAGCGACCGCAGCGCGGCGGAGTCCCACGAAAACCTCGTGCTGGCCCACGGCCTCTTGCCCGCCGGCGAGTCGATCAAGAACCACGTGTCCGAAGCCACGTACGCAGCACTTACGAGCTACGCCGACAAGCGAGGGCGTTCGCTCGCCAACCTAAACCCGTCGCAAGCCTGGATGATCGCAACCCTATTGCTCACGGCCGAACTCGAGCGACTTGGGTACCCGAGCGAGGCCGGAGTCGACTTGGACATGATCGCTCGGGCGCGCGAAGACCAAAGTGTCGTTGGCCTTGAAACGATGGAAGAGCAGCTCTCGATGCTGAGTTCGATGTCGAAAGAGAACCAAGAATTAATGCTCAAAGACATGTTGCTTCAGATCGACGAAATCGAGACCTACTTCGAAGAGCTAAAAGAAGCTTGGCGCACCGGTGACGAAGCTCGACTCGAAGCGGTGCTCTTTGACGAACTCGAACGGACTCCCAAGCTTGCACCCTTTTATGAGCATGCGATCTACGGGAGAAACGAAACCATGTGCAAAAGCTTTCGCGAACACCTCGCCAAGGGCGGGACACGCTTTGGTGTTGTTGGCACTTACCACATCACGGGCGAACGCGGGATCCCCGCCTGTCTGAAGCGCCACGGCTACACGGTGAAGCGCCTACTCGACACGCCCGCGTCGCGCTAATACGCCGCCACCACAATCACATCACTCGGAGATTTCTTGCGGAACATCGATCCCAGCGTTTTCATCGCAGACACTGCTGCCATCTTCGGTAACGTCATGATTGGCGAAGGGTCGAGCGTGTGGTTTAACACCGTAATCCGATGCGAAAGCCACGAAGTCCGCATTGGTCGCTATAGCAACGTGCAAGACTTCGCGATGCTGCACGTCGGCTACAACCACCCGACCGTGATTGGAGATTTCTGTTCGATCACCCATCGCGCGACGATCCACGGGGCAACCATTGGAGACGGATGCCTGATCGGGATCGACGCCACCGTGATGGACGGCGCGGTGATCGGCGCCGGTTCGATCGTCGGCGGAGGAGCGGTAGTGCCCGAAGGGAAGGAATACCCGCCTGGCTCCATTGTCGTGGGAACCCCCGCGAAGGCCGTTAAAGAGCGTGACAACCACCGCGCGAACCGACTCAATGCCTGGCTCTACCACCGAAACGCGCAGGCGTACAAGGTGGGGGACCACCGCGCGTGGGAAGGCGAAGACTTCATCCGTTGGCGCAAGGAGATCAAGCACGCGATCAGCACTGACGAAGACTTGAAAGTGCTCGAGCCGTAGAACCCCGCGACGACGTGCGCGCTACGACTCCAACCCGTCGAACATCAAGTTGACGCCGGCTTGGATCGACTCGCGGCAGCCAGCGTCGGACACCTGACCGTTCGACCATGCGATGCGGGCGCCAAGTGTAATGTGAAACAACGCCTGAGCGGCTTGCAACACGTTTGCACTCGACGATAGGTCTTTGTTCTTCCTACCCATCTGCAAAATTTCGGCGAGCAGCCCGACGGTTCGATCGTAAAGGGCGAGCACCCTGCGCGAGACACGGGCTTCAGGTCGCGTCGTCGACCGCAATGCGATCAAGGTGAGATCGCGGTCTCGGGTCAGGAGTTCGTGTTGCACGTCGATAAAGTGTGCGACGCGGTCGCGGGTTGAACGATCGCGATCGTCGGTCTTGCGGAACTGCGCCCAAGCATCTTCTTGCAAATCGGCGAGTTCTTCGATCAAGAGTTCTTCTTTGCTCTTCACGTGGCGATAGATCGAACTCGCCCCCATGCCGGCTTCGGCCGCGATCGCACGCAGCGTCGCTCCATCAAAGCCTTTTTCGCGGAACAACGACAGCGCGGCTGCGCGAATGCGCGCACGACTCTTTCGCCCTCTTACAAGACGCCCATCGTCGTCGCGTAGCGGGACACGGCTGCGGGGATTGGGCGCCGCGGCTCGATTTGTCGCGCCGCTCTCACGGCGGGTTGAAGGTGTAGACGGATGGGCCAATGGAATCCTCGTGAAGGCGAACAGAATCGCATATCTAGCTTGGACGAGACAACAGACAAAACATCATCGGGGCGTATCTGTGCAGATCTTCAATGCGCGTTATCGAGCCAAAAATAAGCAACTCCTTGAAATCACAGAGATTTTTAGCGCAACTCGCCGGGCTTTTCGAGCTTGTCTTTGATCTGGCCCATGGTGGTCGCGGCGTACAGCCCGTCTTCGACTCGCTCGTCGTAGCTGTATTGGACGTTCATCACGCGCTTGCCGTCGGCGCGCTCGTGGACCTTGCCAATCACGCCAAACGCCGAGCACGTGCCGTATTCCCACAGGTGGTGGTAGCCGGCGTCGAGTCCCACTGACCCCAGGTTCGCGATGAAGACCGATGTAAAGAGCGGATCGTCGTCGATCATCTTCTTGGGGAGCAAGTGCAGCATATTCGCTTTGTGGAGGAGCCACACCGCGGCCCGCGTGACGAACACCGGCATCATCATCGCGAGATTGATCTCTTTGTCACTGGTCGTCACTTCGCCGCTGCGCCGCTTGCGAATGCGACCCATGATGGAATCGACCATTTCTTCGAGCGTCTCGTCTTCGGGAAAAACTCGCTTCACGGTATGCATAGGTGCACCGTCTTCGAGCGACTGTTTGGCAGTAAACGTGATGGCGACATGATTGCGCTGCCACAGACGTCCGCCGGCAACAAAGCGATTGACGTTTGGGCGCGCGTGATACGCCATCGCGAGCGCACGAAGGTAAAGGTGAAAGAGCGTCATGCGACGGTTTTCTTCGCGCCCTTCGTTGTAACGCTCGACGAATGCGATCGCTTCGTCAACTTCGATTTCGGTCGTGTAGAGCACCAACGCGTCGTTTCGCCGCGGCGAAACAAAGGGCATGAATGCGCGCATGCGAGACAGGTTCTCGATCTTATGTCCGTCGGGTCGCTTTCCAAACATGCTTTTCTCCGGTTGGGCTGTTCTTGCGCTGTGGGGACGATGATGTTGCGAAGTGGTTGAAGTTCATCGGCACTGCGAGCTGTGCGTTACGCTCAGGATGTATGGTGCCCGGTACGCGGTGTTTATCAAACTCTCGCCGCGCGGGACATACACCAGACGGTCGTGCCGAACGCTTCGAGCGCGCGCTCAACTTCGAAGCCCGCCGACTGATAGAAAGCCACGAGTTCTTTGCGGTCCGTCTCCAAGTAGCCCGGCATCTTGCGCGCGTCGACATCTGCAAGCCAGGTGTCGAGTAGCCGCCGACCGAACCCGCGTCGCTGACGCGCCGGGTGGACGGCGAGCAGGCTCAAATAACAGTGGGGTTCGGTTGGATGCCATTCGTCGAGCTGGCGGTAGAGCTGTCCCCAGCGGTGCATGATGCGGAAGCCCTGCCCCCACAAGCAGCGCAGCTGTACGGAGACCGGCGGGAGGGCCGCGGGATACCCCCCGGGGTGAAGGGCAATCAAGCCTCCGGAAATTCCACCGTCGGCCACTTCAGGAGCATGAGCCGGCGCTTCGCACAGCACCTTCCGGAACGAGAACCGTCTGCTCGCGACCAGAGACGCAGTCATTCCGTAGGTATTTACCATCAATCGATGGGCTCGATTCCCGCGAATCACGGCCCGATTGATCGGATTGTCGCGCAACGCGAACGCGAGGGTCCCCGACGCTGTCTGTTCGAGTTCGCTGCCGAGATCGAGGATTTGCGCGGAAGCACAAGATTCGTCGCCACCCCCCACGGCGCCGGAGGCAAGCGAGTCCGCTTTCGGAGGAAAATTCGGCACGGGGGCGATGTTACCACCTCGTCGAGCGACTCACCGCCGGGCGACGAGGTTCGGTCAAGCCGGAGGCCTTTTGGCGCGATAAGGAATACATGCCGGCTCCGACACTAAAGAACCTTCGCGCCCAGGCGTCGATGGCGATGCGCACCTGCGACTTCGAAGACGCGCTTGCGACTGATTGTGAGCTTGAAGTACACGAACCCGACAATCCCACATGGCCTCAACGCAAGGCCGAAATTTTCGAACAACAAGAGATCCCCGACCAAGCTGGCAACGGCGGATCGATCCTATGAGTGATCCGACAACCCAGGAGCAAAATGACCGCCTCCACAAGAAGATCTTGCGACTGACGTACCAGGTTCGCGGAAATGAACGCGTCGTCGAAACCGAGGCCAGCGAAATGACCGTCGGGCGGGCGGGTGACACCGACCTGCAGATCGTCGACGAAAGCGTGTCGCGGCATCACGCGAAGTTTGTCCGTGGACCCCAGGGCTATGAGATCGTCGATCTCAACAGTAAGAACCACGTCAAGCTCAACACGTACCGGGTCGAGCGCCAGTTGTTGCGTCACGGCGATCGGATCGACATTGGCGCAGCGCGAATCTTCATCGAACTGATCGACCGACCCAAGTCGAACCCGGCAAACGTGGTGTTCGCTGAAGCCGATGAGCGCCCCATGCAACGCACGGGCGTCATTGCTGTCGATCACATGGACTTGCTCCTCAATTCGAAGGTTGACCTCAATTCGCTTTCGGATTGGAACTCGAAAGCGAGTTGGCCCAAGGACGAACCGGGCGCCAACGTAAGCGCCAGCGATGCAGGCAAGCTCTTGCGGCTCGTGAGCGACGCAGCGGAAACGCTGCTGAGTTGTGAGTCCTTGGACGAGACACTCGACCGCATCCTGGGCCTCGTATTCAACAGCTTGCCCGTCGAACGCGGCGTGATTTGCTTGTACGACGAACGCAACGACCAGATCGTGCCCAAGGTGATGCGCAACCTCGAAGGCCACCCGGACGATCGAATTACGATCAGCAACCAGATCGCGCAATGCTGCATCAACGAAAAACGCGCGATCTTGGTTCAGGACGCACTCGCGGACCGACAGTTCGGAGGCGCCCAAAGCGTCATCATGCTCGACATTCGTTCGGCCATGTGTGCGCCGTTATATCGGGATGGCCGGGTCATCGGCGTGGTCTACGTCGACCGCACGTCTCCGAGCGAACACTTCGACACTCATCACCTTCAAGCGTTGAGCGCACTGGCGATCATTTCTGCG
Source organism: Myxococcales bacterium (assembly GCA_012960035.1). GTDB lineage: Bacteria > Myxococcota_A > UBA9160 > UBA9160 > UBA4427 > DUBZ01. Next base: position 195,229 of record DUBZ01000124.1, read on the forward strand.
GTCGCGGTCGAGCAGGGAACGTTGCGCGACAACATCGCGCGCGAAAAAGACATGCGGGCCAAACTCGCGCGCTACTGCGCACCCGCAGTGGTCGATCGCATTACGAACAGCAACGGCGCCGTGCATCCCGGCATGGAATCCCACGAAGGGGAAGTGAGCGTGCTCTTTGCAGACCTCACCGACTTCACTTCGATGGCAGAAAACCTTCGACCCCGAGACGTCATCCGCGTCCTTAACCAAATTTTCGAACGCTTGTGTGGCGCAGTCTTCGACTACGAAGGCACCCTTGATAAGTTTAGCGGTGACGGCATGATGGCGTTCTTCGGCGCACCCCTCGCACAGCCCGACCACGCAGAACGCGCCGTTCGCGCGGCGTTACGAATGCAGGCGCTCCTCGCCGACGTCAACGCCAACGCGCACAAGGGTCGCTTCATCTCGATGCGCATCGGCATCAACTCAGGGCCGGTCGTCGTTGGCGATATTGGCTCGCCCCAGCGCAAGGACTACACGGTCATCGGCGACGTGGTCAACATTGCAAGCCGGCTCGAGTCATCCGTGGCGCAGCCGGGCCAGGTTGTGATTGGGCCTCGCACCTATCGGCAGACGGCATCACTCTTCAACTGCCAAGAACTCGAGGCTGTGCGCCTCAAAGGCCGCATTCGCACCGTGAAGCCGTACCTGGTGCTCGGTCGCCAAGACGACCCCGCGTCGACGCGCTAGCGCGCACCCGTCGCACAACATTGGCGTGCGCGCGCTTTCAACTTGCTAGGATGGCCGGCCATCTAGATCGACACCGACAGCGACCCAGCGTCGCGTTGTCGAGGAGTAAGCGCCGGTGAGTAGAGCCAAGTCGAACAGTGCAGCCGACCAAGCGTTGTCGGAACGAATTCTTGTTCCCACCTACCTCCCGCAGCCCATGACGCTGGTGCGCGGCGAGGGGTGCAAGCTCTGGGACGCCGAGGGGAACGAATACCTCGACATGATGGGCGGCATTGCGACCGCGGCCCTCGGCCACTGCAACCCGAAGGTCGCCGAAGCGTTGGCGCACCAAGCTGGCCAGTTGTGGCACGTGTCAAACTTGTACACGACCACGCCGCAACTCGACTTGGCCACGCGCCTGATCGAGCACTCGTTTGCCGACCGTGTGTTCTTTGCCAACTCAGGTGCCGAAGCCAATGAAGTCGCCCTCAAACTTGCGCGGCGACACTTCTACGTTGGCAAGCAAGACCGAACCGAGATCGTCGCGTTCGACGGGAGTTTTCACGGGCGAACACTCCTCACCCTGACCGCAACGGGCCAGCCCGGGTATCGAGAAGGCTTCGAGCCTGTCGTACCCGGGATTCATCACGCGCCGTACAACGACCTCGAAGCAACCAAGAAGTGGGTCGGCGACCGCACCGCTGCGATTTTGGTGGAGCCCATCAAGGGTGAAGGCGGCGTTCGCCCCGCAACGCAAGAGTTCTTGAGTGGACTTCGCGCGCTTGCAGACGAACGTGGCTGCTTGCTCATCTTCGATGAGATCCAAACCGGTATGGGACGCACCGGCGCGCTATTCGCCTATGAAAAGTACGGGGTCGTTCCCGACATCATGACCCTCGCAAAGGCGCTTGGAAACGGGATCCCGATTGGCGCCATGTTGACCCGCAACGAAATTGCAGCAGCGCTCGTGCCCGGAACGCACGGCTCGACCTTTGGTGGCAACCCACTCGCGACCGCTTGCGGAGCAGCGGTGATGAGCGAACTCACCGAAGGTGGCGTACTCGCGCAAGCCGAACAAACGGGAATACAACTCGGCGAACGCCTCGACGCAATGGCAACACGCCTCGGTGCAGCTCGGGTCGTCGAAGCACGGGGCGTTGGCATGCTGCGCGGCATCGAACTCACGAAGCCAGCCGACGATGTCGTCACGGGTTGCAGAGAAGCCGGCGTACTCGTCATTTCAGCAGGCGCGAACGTCGTACGCCTCGCGCCACCGCTCACGATCAGCGAGGCCGAGATCGAACGCGGCGTCACCGTGCTCGAAGACGTGATCGCGCGCGTAATCGCCTAGAGATCTATTCGCCCGACCAGTTTGGCTTGCGCTTCTGGGCGAACGCCATGGGTCCTTCGATGAAGTCCTTGCTCTTGAACATCGTGTGCACCGACTCGTAGTGAGCTTCGGTGGCTTCCTTGATGCTGCCGTACTGAAGCCCCTCCATCGCCGACTGCTTCGATGCACGGACAGACAACGGCGCGCACTCTGCGATCTGTTCCGCCCAGCGTCGCGCCGCGGACAACAACTCGTCGTGGGGAACGACTTCATTCACAAAGCCCAGGCTCATGCCTTCTTCAGCGCTCACGCGACGACCGGTGAGCATCATCCCCATCGCGTGCTTCAAACCGATTTGTCGCGGAAGCCGGTGCATGCCCCCCGCGAGGGCGGCGAGTCCAACCCGTGGCTCAGGCAGGGCAAAGATCGCCTTTTCGCTCGCCACGATGAGGTCGCAGGCCAGCGCGATTTCGAACCCCCCGCCCATCGCCACGCCGTTCACCGCTGCAATGACGGGTTTGTTCATGTCGTAACGTGAGGTCAAGCCGCCGAAGCCGTTCACCGGGATCTCGAGGTCTCCCGACATCCCGCCGCTCGCCTGAAACTTAAGATCGTTGCCCGCCGAAAACGCGCGGTCGCCAGCGCCGGTGATGATGGCCACCCAGAGATCCGGGTCCGCATCGAAATCGTCAAAGATCTTGCCGAGTTCAACGTTGGCCATGGGATGCAGTGAATTCATCACCTCGGGACGGTTGATGGTGACGGTAAGAATGCGTCCGTCGGCTTCAGCTGTGCAGTATTCGGGCATGGGGTCTCCGGTAGAAGGCTTCGTGAAATGAGGCTGTGCGGTGAAAATTCGGCGCGACTACTTCGCCTGCTTCCGACGATCGCGAACCGCCTGAGCCATCACTTCAAAGAGCGGTTGGGTGCGTTCCCAACTCATGCATTTATCTGTGACGCTCACGCCGTAGCTCAAGTCTTTGCCGGCGTTGAGAGGCTGGTTTCCATCCTTCAGGAAACTTTCGATCATCACGCCGAACAAGTTGTTGTCGCCGCCGGCGATCTGGTTCGACACGTCGGCGATCACGTCGGGTTGCTTCGTGTGGTCTTTGCCGCTGTTCGCGTGGCTGCAGTCGACCATCACACGCGTCGGCAACGAAGCCTTTTCAAGGGCCGCGACCGAAGCCGCAACATCGCTCGCACCGTAGTTGGGCCCCGCGGAGCCGCCGCGCAAGATCACATGGCAGGCGTCGTTGCCCCGAGTTTCAATGATCGCCGCGACACTTTGCTTGGTAACCGATAGAAAGCGATGCGGATGCAAACTCGAGCCAATGGCGTCGATCGCAACTTGCACGGTGCCGTCGGTGCCGTTCTTGAACCCGACCGGCATCGAAAGACCAGAAGCGAGTTCGCGATGCACCTGGCTCTCCGAAGTGCGCGCGCCAATGGCGCCCCAGCACACGAGGTCGGCGATGAACTGCGGCGTGATCGGGTCGAGAAACTCGGTGCCTGTCGGAAGCCCGAGATCTAGAACGTTGAGCAAGAAGCGGCGTGCAGCGCGCAAGCCGTCGTTGATCGCGAAGCTGTCGTCGAGGTTGGGGTCGTTGATGAGCCCCTTCCAACCCACCGTGGTGCGCGGCTTTTCGAAATAAACGCGCATCACGATCAAGAGGTCTTCGCGGAACTGCTCCGCGGTGCTCGCGAGATGGTTGGCGTATTCGATCGCAGCAACCGGGTCGTGGATCGAGCACGGCCCGACCACAACCATCAAGCGGTCATCGGTCCCGCGAAGGACGTTTTCGCACGCCGCACGTCCGGCAGAAACGGTTGATGAGATGGTCTCCGTGAGCGGCAGTTCCTCCATCAAAATGCCAGGAGGCAGTAGTGGGTGGAGGCTCGCGATCCGCAGATCGTCTGTCTTGTGGTACATCGACTTCCCTTTCTGACGCGCGGGGTTTTCGCTCGCGCAGCACTTTGCGTCACGCGCCCGGCGAAGCCGCGTATCATAAAGCGCAAGCGAACCCGCGCGCCACACGAGAAGCGAGCTCAAACCCGGTGAACACCCCCGCCCATGCACTGATTGCCGTTGCAAGCCTCGCAGGGGGGTCGAGGCGTCCGTTTGCGCGGCATGCGGTGGCGGGCGCTTTGCTACCCGACATCCCGATGTTCGGCTTCTATTTGTGGCAACGCGGCTATGTCGGCCTTTCCGAAAACCAGATCTGGAATGAGACCTACTTCAAGCCCGACTGGCAACTGTTCTTCGACACGTTCAATTCCGCGCCGCTTGTGCTGTTGGGGTTTGCATTGACGAGCCTTGCAAACCCCAGCGTTCGGCAGGGCCTGCAAGTTTTTTTCGGCGCGATGCTGCTCCACATTATGGTCGACTTGCCACTCCACCACGACGATGGTCACCGGCATTTTCTGCCGCTCAGCGAATGGCGATTCGAAAGCCCGATCTCTTACTGGGACCCGGCGCATGCCGGCATGTATGGCGCGGGTCTCGAACTCTTGTGCGTGCTTGGAGCGTCTTCCATCATTTGGCGTCGCACCCAGGCACGCTGGGTGCGCGTGCTAGTCGGGACATTGAGCGCGCTTTCACTCTTCGTTTACGCCGGCTTCTATTGGGTACGGGGTTGGGTGGAATAGCGTCAACCCCGGGCGCAAAGGCGTTTCACCGCACCCATCCCGACTTGGCGTTTAAAGTGGCACCCCGAACAGGACTTGAACCTGTGACCCGTCGCTTAGAAGGCGACTGCTCTATCCAGCTGAGCTACCGGGGCTGAAATCGCGTCAAGAGTAGCCGCTCTGTCGGGTCCGGGCGCGGAAATGGCGGGATCGAGTGCGGCGGAGTCGCGATAAGTGCCCGCGCGCGTTGACACTCTCAAGGCTGCTCCCTAAGTTCACGCTCCTTCCTGTGGTGGGTGTAGCTCAGTTGGTTAGAGCGCCGGATTGTGATTCCGGAGGTCGCGGGTTCAATTCCCGTCATCCACCCCAAGAATGCCCGTCCTTGAATTCGGTTTCGATGTTTTCGACTCGATGTTTGGTGGACGGGCGGCTTTCGATTCTTCGTTGCCCTGCCCTCGACCGTTGCGAAGTCCGTGCCCCGAGATGCGGCTTGCCGAAGCTGCTGAATCCGGGCCCTTGGGCGGGGCGCCGGGGTCCGCCGATGAATTGTCGTGCTCAACGGGAAAGTCATTTCTGGCTTTGATCGGAGATCTCGATCCACAGCGTCCCAGGCCAGCCGGCACCTGATTCGCCCCCTCGGACCGACCTGATCGGCCGGTGTTCGACCCGGAATCTGAGCGTCAATGGGCCCAACCTCGGCGAATTGCTCGCGGTGAGCGGGTGGAAAAAAATGTGGCGACCCTACGCTCGCTTTCCGGGGCTCCGCCCTTCATTGATCTGCAACTCTGTTCGCGCTTTATCTCTAATCTATTGAATTCACAAAGAAATTCCATAATTAACGGAACCAAATGCCAAATGCCGCCCGACGGTTTTACCCCTGCGACATCGCCCCGATGGACGCTAACATTGACATATCGGCCGGGATGACCGGCGGCAAACCATCGTTTGCAAGAACACCCCTCAGAGGCTCGGCATGAACAGAATACGCGCGGCAAGACAAGCGCTTGGATGGACGCAAAATCAACTCGCTCGTAAGGCGGGCATATCCACACGAACAATTCACGCAGTTGAAAAAGGCATGACGTGTCGTCAAGCAACCAAGCGCTTGATCTTGAACGCGCTCAGTGTGCCGTGGGAACTGCGCAACGAATACTTCGGCCCGATGGTGCGAAGCGTTCGCATCCACGAAGAACAAATACAAAAGTCGGCGTAGGTTTCGAACCCACCGACCGTCAAGACTTTGGCGCTTCGCTCACGCGGGGCGCTTTTTTTTGTGCGATCGTCGGTCACTTCAATCGACGACGCACCCAACTTCGAAAGTAGATAAACCATGCCTTCATTTTTGACACCCCATGAACCCAAGATCTACGCCGTGATGCGAATTGTTGTCGGCTTCTTGTTCTTTTGGCACGGCGCTTCGAAGTTGTTTGGTTTTCCAACCCCCGTACCGGATGCACCCGCGATGGTGATCTACGTTGCCGGTGGTTTGGAGTTCGTAGGGGGTGCGCTCTTGATGGCGGGATTTCAGACGCGACTTGTTGCGTTCTTATGCTCCGGCTTGATGGCTGCTGCGTACTTCATGGCGCATCAAGCGAATGGAATCTTGCCGATTCAAAATCACGGGGAACTCGCGGCGCTTTATTGCTTCGTGTTTTTGTTTATTTCCGCTCACGGTTCTGGAATTTGGAGTGTCGACGGAAGCGATTGATTGACGAGCGCGCCGTCGGGACGTGACGCTTCGACACTGTGTGTCCAGTGTTTCGGAAAGGCAGGTGGAAGCCGCTTCGTCCATAAGTACCGCCAAACGCACGCAGACGGCGTGTACGTTGCCTGCTCGATTCAGCGCCACTGCTTTTTTCAGCAACGACGCGCGACATGGGGCCGCGAACGACACCCATACCGGCCATGCTAGCGCTGGGGCTTTGGGAATCGCGGTCACCATGCTTGCAGGGGTCGGGCCCGGCGGGTCGTTGTGGACGCACAAAGTAAAGAAGTGATCGTCTTCTAAGCTCGCGTCGGCAGGGGGACTTCATTGACGTCGCCGTGGTCACGAAGCAAACGTTGAACGTCGGCAGTGTCTAGTGCGTTACCCGTCTGGGCAAGGAGTCCCCGCGACCTTCGCAAGCGGCCATCAGAATGACGCGCAGGGATCTGCGGTTGTCGCAATGCAGATTCAACGTGAACGGGGCCCCTTCTTTTCAGTAGCCTTCGCTACGTGAAAACGATTCGAGCCCTGAAGAGCACTTGTCCCAATCGGTGCCGGTACCGATGTGATTCGACAGACTGTCGCGTTCCACTTCGCGCACAACCCAATGACGATCCAATGTTTTCATGAACCCAGCACCGTGCGGGTCTGCAATATTGAAACTGTTGTGATCCTGCGCAACGTCCGGTCCAAAGCTCGCTCCACCTTGCCCATGCGCATCGAGTCTTGACGCGATGCAAACGATCGCTTCGTTGCGATTGCGCGTATGCTCGAGGGCGAGCCGCAGCAAATCCATCACAATAAGCCCGGCTCTTCGTTCTACTATTTCATTGGAAAACACGGCCTGGTTTCCAATCACGAGGCCGTGCTCGTTCACCCCGTGCTCCCCCCCCAAAAAAAAACCACCACGGCGAATGACCCATGACGCGGTAAGTCTCGGCCATCTGAGTGGCCGAAATGTGAATACAGGCCACCGACTGCCGGGCAGATGATGAGCCGAGGCCAACTAGGAAAACGGCTGGCATTCGCCGGCCTTGCGGTCGCTGTTCTTCCCAGAAACGGTCAAGCCACTGCGAGTATGCGACCCGGTCGCGACGACGGGATCGCACATGAGGCCGAGCGCATCACGCCCGCGTGCCCCTTCCCTCTGGCACGGGGCCCGCGCCTCGGGTACACACCGTGCGTCCCAGGTTCTGGGCCCGGCGTCCCCGCCGCGGCCTTGGCTGAACGGGTTTGATCCCAAAAGATCAACACTTCAGCAGAATGCGCGCCGGTAGCTCAGCTGGATAGAGCATCAGGCTTCGAACCTGAGGGTCGGGGGTTCGAATCCCTCCCGGCGTGCCATTGCAACCCTCGGTACTGAAAGCGCTTTCTGTGACCGGCGGCCTCTCTATTGCTGGGCCGAACCGCCAACTACAGCAACTACTACAGCAACGCGGCGTGCGCGCAGTTGTCAGCAGCCATCGCCATCTATTTGGAACCCACCGTCGACGCTGCGTCTAGGCGGTTCGCCGCTTCCGTGTCGAGTTCAGGAAGTGCGTCGGTGTACACGTCCAGCGTGGTGCCAATCTGCGCATGACCCAACCGAGTCTGAACCACCTTCGCATGAAGACCCATTCGCAGACCGTCCGTCGCCATCGTGTGCCTGAACGTGTTGAACCCTACCGTCGGCAGCTCAGCAGCCTCAAGTAGCGGTCGCCATTCGCGCCGAATGAAGTTGGAGCGTCGGAGGCCGTGGATATCGGGATGGGGATCGACCCGAAGAGGACCGGTCGTGGCTTCTGCCGCCGTATCGTTGGAGCCGTCCTGGGCTTCGCCGCGTCACTATCGCCGGGTTCAACGCACGTGCCATCCGGGTCTGGAGTCGCCAAGGCTTTGCGGTGACCCAGGAGTTCTGGCGTCCGGGTGACGGTCGGGAATTTGTGGTTTTACCACGCAACGCTGAGAGACGTTCAGTTGAGTGGGGTGCGCCTCAAACCCGCGAGCGTGAATAGCGCGGTGAGTTGGAGGAGGACGGACGTGGGTTCGGGGGCGGGGGTGCCGTTGATGTCGCGACGCGGAATGCGCAGAAGCCAGCGTAAACTCGCATCGTCAGTCTGGAACCGACTCCGTGCCCAGGTGCAGCCCGATCGGCGACGAACCTAACCCCTTCAATCCGCAGATGATTCGATGTAGAATGCGCAATAACGAAGGGTATCTACTGCGAGCCGTTAGGGAGTCGATGATGAAGAACCGGACAGCGTTGCTTTGGATCTTTGTGCTTCTGGTGCTCCCGCAGACCGCACTCGCGGCCTGGGGTGAGAGCTGGGGCGAGATGGTCTGGGGCGTTCCGGTTTCGGTGCCGACGTTGCCGGGCATGGGCATGATCGTGCTCGCGATCGCGCTATCAGCGACGGCGGCGTGGGTGTTGCGCAAGCGACGAACCGCACTCGGCTTGCCGGTGTTGCTGGTGCTGCTTGCGATTCCGCTCGTCGTGGTCGCAGGCACGGTCAGCGTTCCGAACACGTTCGTGAATAGCACGGTCGCCGACGCGGACGAGGTCAACGCGAATTTCGACTCGGTTGAAACGGCGGTGAACGACAACGATGCGCGCATCACCGCGGTCGAGGGCACTGCCACGGCGGTGCAGACCACCGCCGACGCCGCCACCACCGCCATCGCGGACGAGACCACGGCGCGTGCGGCGGCCGATGCAGCGCACGACACTGCGATTTCAGCGAACACCACTGCAGCCGCGGCCGCCCAGGCTACTGCGGACGCCACCGACACCGAGTTGACAGCTCTTCAGGCGGTGCTCCCGGGGTTCCTGAACCTCTCGGGCCAGGACTTCGGGGGGAGCCCAACCGATGAACTCCAGGGATTGGACCTTTCACACTCGAATCTATCCGGGGCGAATTTGTCCAACCAGAACCTTTCTGGCGCAGATCTCTCCTCCTCGAATCTGGCCGGCGCCATCTTGATCGGGACCGACCTGTCCGGCGCCAACCTCTTCGGGGCCAACCTGTCCGGAGCAAATCTCACCATCGCCGACCTGAGAGGCGCCAACCTCGACGAAGCCGACCTCACTTCCTCCGTACTCGAGCAGACGATCATCGGTAACCTGGGGCCGGATTCCCCTACGCGGATGAGCGGCGTGAATTTCTCGAATGCCCTGGTTCGCCTCGACTCCAGTGGATCGGGTTGTCCTGCCCCGGGAACCTGCCTGGTGGCCAATGGCTCGAATTTTTCGGGGGCACTTCAGGTGACGCTTGGTTCGGGTGTCGAGGCGATCGGCGCCACCTTCGGCGAAATCGGGTGTGAGCACAATTCCGACTTCAGCCAGAGCACGGTGAGCGGATTTTTCAGCTCGGCGCCGAGTTGCGTCGCCAATGGGCTGGTGGCGAATAATATTATTGCCGGCCCCTTGGACGGCACCCACCGGAACTCCAGTTTCAAGAACTCCGATTTGGCGCGCGGAGGCGCGGTCAATGGGGATCTATCTGGTTCAAATCTCTCGGGTTCAGCGTTGCGCGTCGGGACCGCGGTCCTCGATGGAGCGAATCTCACCGGGGCTCTAATCACTAGCGATTCCAGTGGCGGAAGCCTGGTTTCCGCCGACCTGACGAACCTCATCGCCCTTTGTCCGTTGGGCTCGTTGCTACCCGCTTGCGGCGGAGGAGGGCAAGAGTTCGTGGCAAGCACATTCGAAGTGCTCAACCTGAGTGGGGCGAGCTTGGCCGGCGTCAACCTTAGTCGCCACAGCAGTTCGCAGTTGCCTGACAGCTTGTCGAACGCTGACCTGAGCAGCGCCATCTTGGGGGATTTCGAGGCGGGCCAGGGAGCCGACTTCTCGGGGCGGGTGGGATCGCTCGCGGGGGCGCTGCTGCCTACCAGCCTCGCCTATACGAACCTGAGCGGCCACGACCTTTCGGGCAGAAACTTTGCCAATGCAGACCTGCGCGAGGCCATTCTGACTGGCACCAACCTGTCTGGGGCCAACCTGACAGGGGCCCGGCTGAGCGGCATCAACCTGGCGGGCGCGGACCTCACGGGCGCTGTGCTGGCCAATGCAGATCTGACCGGGGCGAGCCTGTCGGGCGCCACCTTGGCCGGGACGGATTTCAGCGGCGCCACGCTCGATGGCGCCAACCTGACCTCCATCGAGAACGGAACGCTGGAACCCACGAATTTCTCCGGGGCGAGCCTGGTCGGAACCTTCTTGGGGGGCCTCTTTACCGCGGCCGATTTCCGGAACGCCAACCTGACCGGCGCGGATCTGGCGCCGGTCACAGTCCCCACAATCGATGCCGCATCCCTGGTGGGTGCCAACTTCACCGGCGCCTCTCTTGCCAATGCCTTGGGGCTGGCTCAGGCGGATACAGAACAGATCGATTTTACCGGCGCGAATCTAGAGGGTATCGACCTGACAACCCTTGCGCCGAACATCATCTGCCCCGATGGAACAACAGCGAGTACCAATCCCAGTTCCAACTGCGTAGGCCATGTCATCGCGGGGATCGAGGCGGCTGTGTACACAACTCTGCAACCGGCGATCGCGGCCAACGAGATCGCGATCTTGGGTAACGACTCGGACATCGCTTCCAACGCCGCAGCGGTCGTCACCGAGCGCGACCGGGCGCTGGCCGCCGAAGGGGCGAACAACTCGGCAATCGCAAGCAACGACACCGACATTGCCGCCAATGCGGCGGCGGTCAGTGCCGAGGCGATCCGTGCACTCGCCGCCGAAGGGGCAAACAACTCGGCAATCGCGAGCAACGACACCGACATTACCAACGAGGCCACGACGCGAACGGCGGCCGATGCAGTACACGACTCGGCGATTTCGACCAACGCCACAGCTATTGCCGACGAGACCGCGGCGCGAACGGCGGCCGATGCGGCACACGACGCTGCGATCGCAGCGGAAACGAGCCGCGCCATCACTGCAGAAGATTCGAATGCGTTCGCGATCAACGACTTGATTGCAGACCTGGACGTCACAAGCGGGCACCTGGGGTGCCAATCGCTTTTCCAGCGTGTCCCGATATAGCAGCTGTGAGGGCGATACAGACTGTTCCTCGCACACGATCACCCTGGCCCTGGACAACAACGCCTGGCGGACGGTACTCGTCTCCACACTGGACTGGCATCGAAATCACTACTTCGATGTCTTCATCTCCTTCGACGGTGGAGCCAACTACACCTTTCACAACCGCATCGAAACCTATCGGCCGAGCTACACCGACCCCTACGTCTCCTCCATCCGCACGTTGGCATCCAACCTCCCTCAAGGGCAGGACGTGCGCGTTCGCGTGCAGGCCACTCGCGGCCGCATCTACTTCGAAGGGTTCGCCCTTTCCCACGCGGTGCTTCCCGAGGACGTGCAGACCCTCGTCGCGGTGCGGAGCGAGGACGGCGTTGTCAGCGGCAACTACACCCTACAAGGCAACATCACGATCGGGGCATCTGCATCCGGTTCGCTGGCGATCCCCAGTGAAGCCGATGTCGACCCGACCGCGGGGAGCGGACCCCTCAACATCGGGAACGAGGCCGGTTTGAGCCTCGGTGTCGACAGCAACGAGATCATGGCCCGGGACGGATCGAGCAGCTCTGTCCTCCATCTCAACCGCGAGGGTGGAGACGTGTCGATCGGGGCCGTCCCGGCGGGCGCGCCGAGCAATCTGGATGTCTCGGGAAACGTCGACGTCGGGGGTTCCGTTCTGGCCGGCTGGGAGCGGATCAGCGCCGCGGGTACGACGCACTCCTCGGTCCCGAACACCTGCTCCTTCGGAGGCTCGTCGTTCAGTTGTTATATCGGTTCGGCCACCGCGATCTGCGGAGCGGGGAAGGTCGTCCTGGGCGGCGGCTGCTCCTGCAACGGTCAGACGCCGGGCGGCGGCTACAACCAGACCTGCCACGGTTACCCCTCGGGCGACTCGAGCTTTCGCTGCCAGAGCTTCGCGACGGCTGCGAGCGCTCCTTTCACCGCCTACGCGACCTGCGCCCGGATGGGGAACTGAGCGACCCGTCTGCCCCACGTAAGCCAGCGCGTCCCTCCCCTCGATCCGAATGCGATAGAAACCCGAATCTCGAGTGGCGCATCATTGTATTCGGCGAGGGGCGCATCCAGCGCGATCCACTCCGGCCACTCGAGCCCACACCAATATGGAGAGAAAAACTGCGCCATGTGTTTAGTCTCTGAGGCGATCAGGGTGCCGATTCTTTCGCACGCGACTACTCGCCCGGCCTTCAACGGCAGCAAACGGCATTGCCGAGTCACCCGCGACGCCTCCAACAAAAACGCCCCCAGCCCAAACGAGCGAGGGCATTGGGAAAAGATGCAGCGCAAGACCGGTCTCGCGTGCGCTGTGCGACCTTGCCGGACTGCGCGATGAATGGCCAGCCAAGCTGGCCAAGCGCTCGCGACTGCGTCGCCGCGAACCGGCGACCCTCAGCTTGGGAAGCTGCGCCACTGCGTTCGCCTACGTCCGGGGTTGTATAGAGATCAGCAACTTACGTCCGCAGGCGTCCGGGGCCATCCACCCCTGTTGTGGTCAAAGTTGTGGTCAAAATTGTGGTCAAACCAGCCTAGCCCCTGAAGCATGTTGCTGGTGACTAAAAAGGGGGAGCGGCGGACCCGGGCCTGCCTTTCTCGTGCCTCTGGGGCGTGAAGTTGCTGCCCACCCCGGGCCTGCGGCCCCCCGCCGCGCACAGATCTAGAATACCGCCCCGACCCGGCGACGCCGCGTCACACCGGAGACGATTCCTGTATCAAGTCGCTGCGCCGGACAGGATCAGCGGACACTCCTCGGGTTCGGATTCTTCTTCGAACCTGAGGGTCGGGCCCGAACCCTCAGGCCCCGTCCCCTCAAGCCCCGTAGCGGACGCCCGCGATTTCGGCGTTCTCGGCCCGGAGTCGCCCCAATGCCAATTCGCGCAGGGGTTCGACTTGAATCTTTTGGTTCGCGGTGAAGCTGAGTTCCTCGGCGCTGAAAAAAAGGATCCGCTTGGGGCGCTTGTAGGC